>JAJFKC010000027.1 GCA_021773435.1 Porticoccaceae bacterium | reverse complement strand
TAGAGCCTGCCCCGCGAGCTTCGCGAGTGCTGTGGGTAGAGCCTGCCCCGCGAGCTTCGCGAGTGCTGTGGGTAGAGCCTGCCCCGCGAGCTTCGCGAGTGCTGTGGGTATAAGCTCTCACGGACGTTGCGACCCGCAGCTCGACATTAGGAATCACTAAGGTATGTTTACGCACGGTTGCTTCCAGCAAGGGACGCGACATCACATATTGATTAATACCGCTCTCTATACGTGGTGACCAGCGTCCACCAACATACATCCGAACGTCGGTCATAGCATCGCCGTATTCAACACCAGCGGCGAGCAAATCCTCATGGATACCCGGAAAAAACTTCGTAATAACCCCCCCGCCGCCCGCCAGCAGCCCGTGAACATGGTTGCCCTGAGGCACACCCTTACGCGGCACGGCTGCATCCGGTGGGGTGTCGGCCTCAAAAATTGTGACTTTTTCGAAATAATCGGACAACACTCGTGCGGTTAATAAACCAGCCATACTGCCGCCGATGACTATGGCGTGTTCACCGAGTCTGGATTGATCTGAAGTCTGATCAGCCATGCTTACACTCCCTGATATATTTTTATTTGCCGGGTGAAACCTGAACCCCGTTATTTTTTCTTAGCCGCTAGCTTCTACATATGTCGGCGCGAACATTGCTCTCTTATTAGCTAATAATCAAGACCATCCACCTAACGCCGAGTACAGGCGTAGTGGTAAATTTAAAGGCTGCCAACGGGTTTATCGATTCTCTACCCTCCCGTTATTCTCAGTTGCTTCCCTTCAGCAGCTAGGCAATTTAGATCACCCCCGTTTAGCCTCACGCCCGTGCGCCATACGATAAAGAATGGGCAACACGAACAGGGTCAACAGGGTTGATGAGACAATCCCCCCAATCACCACCGTTGCCAGGGGCCGCTGCACTTCTGCACCCGTTCCGGTATTTAAGGCCATGGGTACAAAACCCAGGCTGGCGACCAGCGCGGTCATTAATACCGGGCGCAGGCGAATCATCGCGCCATCAATAATCGACAAATACAAGTCGCCCCGTTCGTGCCAGAGTTGGCGAATAAACGCGAGCATCACCAGGCCATTTAATACCGCCACGCCGGAGAGCGCGATAAAGCCTACGCCTGCGGATATCGACAGGGGCATATCACGCAGCCATAGCGCAATCACGCCACCGGTCAGTGCCAGCGGCACGCCGGTAAAAATAATTCCGGCGTCTTTAATGGAATTAAAGGCCATGATCAGCAAGCCGAGAATAATGGCGAGCGTAATCGGCACCACAATGGATAAACGCTGACTCGCCGACTCCAGTTGTTTAAAGGTGCCCCCGTAATCAAGCCAGTAGCCGGGTGGTAGTTCGATATCCTGATTGATACGCGCTTTAACGTCGGCAATAAAAGAGCCGAGATCGCGACCCCTGACATTGGCGGTAACGACTACGCGGCGTTTACCATTCTCGCGGCTGATCTGATTGGGTGCGGGTGCCAGTTCGATAATGGCGACCTCCGACAGCGGCACGTAGCCGCCATTGGGGAGAGGTATCGGTAAATCCCCCAGGCTGGCGACATCTCGTCGCAGTGTTTCCGGCAAACGCACCACTAGCTCAAAGCGTCGGTCGCCCTCAAAAATAAGCCCCGCAGGCTCACCACCAATAGCAGCGGCAACGGTGTCCTGTAAGGCACTAACACTGAGCCCATAGCGCGCCAGCGTCATCCGCTCGGGTCTTATCGACAGCATGGGCAAACCGGTGACCTGTTCCACCTTGCCATCGGCAGCGCCGTCGATGGTTTCCACCACTTTTAAAATAGCTTCGGCAGATTCCAGCAGTTGCTCAAGGTCGTCACCAAACACCTTAATGCCCAGGTCAGTGCGGACTCCGGAAATCAATTCGTTAAAACGCATTTGTATGGGCTGGGTAAATTCGTAATTATTACCCGGCAATAGTTTCACCGCTGCTTCCAGCTCCCTGACAAATTCATCCTGGGTCTGATCGGGGTTTGGCCATTGGCTACGCGGTTTTAGCATCACGAAGTTATCCGCCACATTGGGCGGCATGGGGTCGGTGGCGACTTCCGGTGTGCCGATTTTGGCGAAGACTTTTTCCACCTGGGGGAATTCTTTAATGCGCTGTTCGAGTAACGTTTGCATGGCGACCGCCTGTTCCAGCCCGGTACCCGGTATGCGCATCGCATGGAGGGCGATATCGCCTTCGTTCAGATTGGGAATAAACTCTGAACCCAAGGTGGTGGCAAGCCAGCCACTTAATAGCACCAAAGCCAAAGCGACACTCAGCACCAGCCAGCGCAGTTTCATCGCCAGAATTAGTAGCGGTTTATAGAGTGATTTGCTGGCGACAATCAGCGGGCTTTCCTGCTCACGCACCCTGCCCGACATAAACGCCGCAACAGCCGCTGGCACCAGGGTTAGTGATAACACCAATGCGGCCAACAAGGCCATGACCACGGTAGCCGCCATGGGGTGGAACATTTTGCCTTCAACGCCGGTCAGGGAAAATAGCGGAATATAAACTACGGTGATAATAATCACGCCGAAAAGACTGGGCCGAATAACTTCGTTGGTGGCCTGAAAAACCACTTCGAGCCTTTCCTTTAACGCCAATTTGCCGTTTTTACCATTCCTGCCCTGGGCTTCCGCCAGACGACGGATAGCGTTTTCTACAATAATCACCGCGCCATCGACAATCAAACCAAAATCCAGCGCGCCCAAACTCATTAGATTGGCAGAAACGCCGGTTTGCACCATACCGCTAACCGTTGCGAGCATCGCCAGAGGAATCACTGCGGCGGTAATTAAAGCTGCTCGGAAATTGCCGAGTAGGAGAAACAGCACAATAACAACGAGCAATGCGCCTTCAATCAGGTTTTTCTGTACGGTGCCGATGGCTTTATCGACCAGGGTGGTGCGGTCATAAACGGTATCGACCTTAACTCCCTCAGGTAGAGAGTCGCGCACCGATTCCAGTTTGGCGGCGACAGCCCGTGATACTTCCCGTGAGTTTTCACCCACCAGCATCATCGCTGTGCCGAGCACAGTTTCGCGACCATCACGGGTTGCCGCGCCAGTGCGTAGCTCCTTGCCAATCGCCACTTCCGCCACATCGGCGATGGTCACGGGGGCATCGTCGATGGTGCTAATCACTACATTTTCAATATCGGCGAGGCTTTGTAGCTGGCCCGGGGAACGCACCAATAATTGCTGACCGTTGCGCTCAATGTATCCGGCGCCGCGGTTGCTGTTGTTGTCGCGCAGAGCCTCACTAATATCGCCGAGGGTGACGCCGTAGGTGAGCATTAATTGTGGCGAAGGCGTGACGTGATATTGCTTGGTGTAACCGCCAATGGTGTTGATTTCAATAACACCGGGCACCAGTGCCAACTGGGGTTTAATGATCCAGTCCTGAATTTCCCGCAGGGCAGTAGCGTCGTAGGCTTTACCATCGGCCTGAGTGGCTCCCGGCAAGGCTTCGAGGGTGTACATAAATATCTCACCCAGGCCGGTGGCGATTGGCCCCATCTCCGGCTCCAGGCCGGTGGGCAAGGTGCTTTTAATCGCTCCGAGGCGCTCATTAATTAAATTGCGGGCGAAATAAATATCGGTGCCTTCCTCAAACACCACGGTGACCTGAGATAAACCGTAGCGAGATATAGAGCGGGTATAGGCCAGATTGGGCAGGCCCGCTAAAGCCGTTTCGACCGGATAGGTAATCCGTTGCTCCGACTCCAGCGGCGAATAACCCGGCGCTTCGGTATTCACCTGCACCTGCACATTGGTAATATCCGGCACCGCATCGATAGGTAAGTGCTGGTAGCTCCAGACACCACCACCCAACAAAACCAGAATAAAAGACAGGACTAACCAGCGCCGCTCAATAGAGAAGCGTAAAATTGATTCAATCATTTTTTACTCCCCTAGTGGTCGTGCGAAGCGCCGGATTTTTCAATATCGGCCTTAATTAAATAGCTGTTTTCAACCACATAGCGGTCACCGGCATTCAAACCGCTGAGGACTTCGATGTGGGTCTTATCGCTACGGCCTAGTTCCAGCGGGCGGATCTCATAATTTTCGCCGATCTGGATAAAAACCACCGTCCAGTCGCGGAAACTCTGCAATGCGCGTTTATCTACCACTAGCGGCACATCCACTTCTTCGACCACAATTTGCGCCTCGACCAACTGGCCCGGATACCAGGGGCTGGTGTTGGAACTGACCTTGGGGCTAGAGCTACCGCCATCGACATTCGTTAGCGGCGCGCGGGCCAACAGGTAGGGGCCGCTGTCGGTAGGGATAATCTGTTCAATGGTGCTTGTCTGTTCAGCACCCGCAGCCGCCACCCTGACCACCTGCCCGGTTTTCACGGCGGCTCTTTGCTGGGGAAATATTTTTAATTCCGCCCAGACTTTTGTCAGATTCGTAATAGAAAATAAGGGCTGCTCCAACGCCAGTTCACCGGTATTGGCATGACGTTGAGTCACGATCCCGTCGATGGGTGCAAAGATAGAATAGCGTTTTAAACTCTCACTGGATTCCACCTGAGCCAGTATCTGACCTCTCTTAACCCGATCACCGACATTGACATTCACCCGGGTAATTTGCCCAGGAAAACGTGCCCGAATATGACTGAGATTTTCCGAGCCACTGACCAGATTCCCGTAGGCTGTTAGTGTGCGCTGGATACGCCCCGGGCTTGCCAATGTGGTGGTAATACCGGCCTGTTCAGCGATATCGGCTTTTATGGCAACACGGCCCTCGTAGGATTCCCAGGCCCAGTGGTGGGTGTTACCGGCTATTTTGAGGCTAACTTCCACGTAAAAGGAGTGGGGCTCCCCGACCACGCCATCGCCTAACCAGTAGCCACCGTTGTTAGCTTCGGTCTCGGAAGCATTGCCCTCTGAAGCATCGCTCTTGTAAGCCTCTTCTTTGTAAGTGAAGGTAAACGAATCAACAACACCCCCAAGGCGAGTGAGCCGCACTTCCAGAACAGGTTTTTGCTGACTGGATGGCGTAATGGCCTCCCCCTGATAATGTATCCAGGCTCGATACTCCGGCGGCACGCCGCGCTCAAATATGGCCAGCTCAAGGCGTGTCTCACCGTCTTCTAACATTACCCCGCCGTTTGGGCCTTTTATTGCTGGCGGTGCCGCTTGCACTACATCCTTTAGTTGCTTATCTAAACGAATATCACCGCTACTGGCATGACACACCCAGGTAGCCAGGCCCGCACATAAAAAAACTAACACTCTAAAAACATTCATTTCATTCAACCTTAATTCGGAATTTTTTCGTTGTTATCCAGCGCTCATTTCGGCGGGGATAGGGACGGAATATGGCTCAGCGCTTCACCGCTCAGTTGTTCGATGAGCGCCTGATTTAAAAGCGCGGTCACCGCAGCATCTATCAGTAGTTGCTGACCTGCCTGTAACTCACGCTGGGCTGCCGACCAGTCCACATAGGTGTAACGGCCATGTTCATAGGCTTTGCGGGTTTCAAGCAGGGCGCGTTCCAATGCGGGCAGCAGCTCGGCGCGTATTGTCTGCACCGTCCGGATACTCAGCTCTCGCTGTCGGTAGGCATTGCGCAAACCGGTGTGCAGAGCCAGCAGGGCACTCTGTTTCTGATACTGCACTTCATCGAGGGCCGCTATGGAGGAAGCTACCTTCCCCTCGCTACGGGAGCCAGCAAACAGAGGCAGAGAAAAACCCGCTACCAGCGCGCTGTCATCACCATTTTCCAGGTGCCGCAGGCCCAGCTCCCACTGAATATCACCTTTGCCCGCTGCCCTCGCAGCCTGTAGATTCAGCTCCCGAATACGCTGCTCGCTGGCATACAACTGAATCGACGGCCTGGCGCTAGCCCTTTGGTAGAGTGACTCGAAGCTATCGGCCTGGGCAAATTCGTACAGTTCACCCGACACGTTTTCAAAATCGACTTGTTTGCCGCCCCAGTATGCCGAAAGCCTGAGTTTTTGATTCTCCAGCTGCGCCGACAGTTCATCACGAGCCAAACTGGTTTGAGTCAAAGCTGCTTTGGCGCGCCACAGTTCCGCCTCCGGTGAAGCCCCTGCTTCAGCGCGACGCTTAACGATTTTGTAAGTGCTTTCAGCCAGATCAATAGCCTGCTCGGCCAACTGTAATCGCTCCTGCAAGGCCCGCGTGCTAATAAACGTCTGCGTTAGTTCGCCGAGCATATTCAGCACTTCGAGGTCGCGTTCTACCCTCAATTTCTCCTCCCCGGCAGAAACCAGAGAGCCACGCAGTTCCCGCTTGGCCCCCAGCTCGAACACCGATGAAAGAGACAGCGTTAGCTCGGCAGCGTCAAACTTTTTCAGTGCACCAGAGCCACCGAAGTTTTCGACACTCAGGCCCAGCGCAACTGGAGGACCTTGATCAGCACTGATCGCTCGCCCCTGAAAACCTTTTAGCCGGGGCTCGTAAGCCAGCAGCTGGGGATTGTGTTCAAGGGTGCGGATGACCGCTTCCCGAAGTTGAAGATTCGGCAGCAAAGCTTCAGCTCGCGCCAGGCCAGGCCAGGCGCTGTGGAACGCAAGCAAACCGATAGTAATGATGCGTGAGAGCCGGAGATCTACGCAGGCTCGGCCCGAGACGGGAATTATATAACTCATATCCTGACTATCCTGATAACTGACAATAGCAAAACGACCCTATTAAAAAGGGCGTCGGAGACTTATCGAACTAGTCAGTATCTAGGCGGGCGGAAAGGCGAGGAGTTATGGGTCAGAGGTTTAAGCGCATGATGCACATGCTTACCCTGGTGCCTGACAATCCGGGCAGGAGATAGCGGACTTGATGGAACAAAAGCGCTATAAGAGGCGTGACTGTGACCACAATGATCATCGCAATGCTCACCATCTGGCGCGTCACTTAGATCAGAATGCTGTAAAGCTTCCTGGTACAGGACATTGTTAAAGCCAAGCTCACTGTACGGGCTATGGAACTGGTGCTCGTGGTGCTGATGCTGGATGCGCTTTGAATTAATATGGAGTAAATCGAAGGCTAGATGATTTTCGCTGGCCTGATCAAGGGAATGAACCTCGGCAAGAGCGCTTAGTGGCTGCGCTATCACCAGGGTAATCACCAACATTCCGAT
The DNA here is from genome assembly GCA_021773435.1 of Porticoccaceae bacterium. Classification (GTDB taxonomy): domain Bacteria; phylum Pseudomonadota; class Gammaproteobacteria; order Pseudomonadales; family Porticoccaceae; genus HB2-32-21. The sequence continues at coordinate 9,291 of JAJFKC010000027.1, read as the reverse complement.
CAGACTCTTGAGCATTTATATGGCGTACAACGTTAGTTTAACTGTTTATGATTTCGACGGTGTTCTTGCACATTGCTTGACTTCATACAGAACTTCACTTCATTTAGCACTTCGCTTTATCAAGGACAAAGCGTCACTACCCGTCACACTCAATGTTACCTCACCGCCGAATATTAACTCATTAGGCATCCACTCAACCAGCCATAATAAGGCAGCCATAATAAATGACGCGAGGCCTCCATCTGGGCTCCTCCTACCCTGGGTAAATCATGGCCCATCACAGTGGCAATCACATAGTATTCCCTTATGAAATGCTCTTGCTAAATGTTATGGGCAGGTTAGATTATCAGCGCTTCGAAATTGTCTGACCTGCCTTGCCTGTGAGAAACTAGCCAGTGCAGGCGTGAGTGAGGATCTGGGCTGTGCATCGGTATTGAACACGCGACCGATATTATTGTGGATCGATATTATTATAGATATTGAGCAGGCATTGACACCGGCACAATAGCCGGGAAAATATTTATTCGGATCAGCCCCCGGCTTTAACCATTACTGACGGCGGGGGTTCAGGATTCCGTGGTGCGGCCAGCCAGAGCATAGCCGGGCCGAATATTGCAAGACCTGCGGCCACGGTCAGCATCAGCAGGTAGCTGCCCGATATATCGAACAGGAAACCGCCGAGCCAGGAACCAGTTGCTCCACCCATGGCGGCAAACATTGACAACATACCGAAGATACTGGGAAAGCGCGGCCCGGCAAACAGGTCCCGAGCCGATGAGGGAATAATTGGCGCATTGGCAGCGTAACCAATCCCGAGCAGGGTGGCGAAGATCACGGGCAGTAGTAAACCAGGCATAGAGCCGATGAAGGACAGCACTACCACTGACATTAATGTACAGCTGAGTCCAAGGGTATAGGTCAGCTCCCGCCCAATACGATCAGATAGAGCACCCCAAACCATCTTGCCGGGAATACTGGCGATACCGATGATGCCGACGATCAGCGAACCCATGGATTTCGCTACGCCGTGATCCACCATAAAAGCAAACTGGTGAAGGATCAAAAGTTGTGACAGGCAGCCGCCAGAGAAAAATGCCAGCACGCAATATCGAAAACTCCGTGAGCGAATCGCTGTTGCCACGGTCCAGGTGTTTGCTTGTGGAGGTTGTGAATTAAGCCTTCCCTGATTGTCCTCTGCTCCCGAACCTTCTTTAATCGAGTTGTCCAAAGTCGTCGGTAAGCGCAGAATAAAAAACGCAGCGGGCAATATCACGGCAATGACTATTGCAGCCAACACCTGAAAAGCGCTGCGCCACTGCACAGACTCAATCAGAAAATTGGTAAAAGGAACAATGACAAATATGCCGACGCCAATACCCGAGGTAACAACCCCCAGCGCGGTGCCAACTTTGTTTGGGAACCACCGCTCCGACAAAATCACTGAAGGCACCCAACCACAGGCTCCCAGGCCAACGGCTGTCACGACGCCGAAGGAAATATACAGCTGCCACCATTGATTGACCTGGGATGTCATTAACAAACCCGCAGCCATCACCAGTGCACCCACGATCATCAGTCGCGTTGGCCCATATTGTTCGACCAGACGACCGGCAAAGGGACCAAACAAGCCGTGGCTGACGATAAAAACTGACATTGCCCCCGCTGTCACAGACCGCGACCAGCCGAAGTCTTCAATCAAGGCCAGTAGAAAAACTGAGTAGGAATACCAGATGCCGTAAAGCAAACCCAGCGTAATAAACAGCGTGCCAACAACCAGCCCACCTCTGCGAAAATTCTGATCCGGGTTCAATGCTTGAACGGGACTTGGCTTTTGATCTGAACCCAATGAGGACTCCGGCGCGATCTCTGACCACCACAATAATCAACTGATGGGTGATCGGAAATCTGATTTGATCATTTGAGATAAACAAGAATTACGGGAAGAGTCTGGCTCTTCCCGTAATTTAAAACACTGTCAGGTGGGCTTGTGCTGTTGGTCTCGCTTCGTTCACACCTCTTACCTACAGGAGGCGCGAACCCTACAGACAAAACCCAGGACTTAGCCTGCGCCCCAACCACCATCGACAACGAATTCGTTGGCAGTGATAAATTTGGCCTCATCCGAGCATAGGAACAAAGACATGGTAGCAATGTCCATTGGCTCACCCATATGACCCATCGGTGTCGCGGCGGTGATTTCTGCCACGTAGTCGCCGGTCAAAGTGTCCGCCAGCGGCGTTTTGATAATGCCTGGGTGGACGGAGTTAATGCGCACGCCCTGCCGAGCATATTCGAGACCAGCAGATTTGGTCATCAGCCGCACCGCACCTTTAGCACCGTGGTAGGACACCATGCTCGGCGTACCCATGATGCCGTACAGAGACGAAATATTGACGATGGCACCGTTGCCGGATTTCTTCAGCTCAGGCATGCAGGCTTTCATACCCAACCAGACACCGGTCTGACAGATCGCCACGATGCGGTTAAACCCTTCAAGGGTTTCTTCTTCAACGCCGACCAGATTAGCCACCCCAGCGTTGTTAACTAAAGTCGTTATCCCGCCGTAGGTATCAACAGTTACTTTAACCACGTTAGCCCAGTCAGCTTCACTGGTGACATCCTGACGAACAAAAATGGCATCACCGCCCTCACCTTTAATGGCCGCCACAACGTTGGCGCCCAGTTCTTCCTGAATATCAGTGACGACGACTTTCGCGCCTTCGCGGGCGTATAAGAGCGCGTGGCCTTCGCCGATGCCACTGGCGCCGCCGGTAATAATAGCTATTTTACCTTCGAGTCTGTTACCCATAATCATTCTCCTGTTTCGTTAATTGCTTGCTTGATTGCTTAAGTACTTCACTGATTGAAGAATTGCTTTGTTCATTAAAGACCAGGGTTGTTGAAACTTCTGCTATGCAAAACGGTAAATTCTCTATCCCTGCTAATCTAACCTTGCACTCCTAGCCAGGTAAGTAGAGCCCCCCATTCACATGGAAGGTCTGGCCGGTAATATACGAGGCATCATCGGACAATAAAAACTCTACGGTCGCAGCGATTTCATGGGGTTTACCGGCCCGGCCCATGGGCACCTTGGCGATCAGTCCTTCAAATACTTCGTCCGGCATCACACCTTTTAAACCATCGTGCATAATCAGGCCCGGCGCCATGGCATTAACCGTGACACCATAGGGGGCGAGATCCAGCGCCACCGAATGGGTATAACCGAGCACACCGGCCTTCGCTGCGGAGTAACAGGCCTGTCCGCTAGGTGGTTGATAGGCCGCCAGCGAGGCAAAGTTGACGATCCGGCCAAAGCCAGCGTCGACCATCGCTTTTGAAAACGCCCGGGTGCAGAAAAACGTACCGTTGATATTGACCTGAATCACCCGGTTATGGGTTTTGGTATCCAGCTCCCAGGGCTTACCGTAGCCCTGTATACCCGCGTTATTAACCAGATAAGCAACCTGCATACCGCGGCTGGTAATTTCAGCGGCGAGGTCGTCGACGTGTTCATCTTTGGTGACGTCGAGGGGAAACAAGGTGACTTGCTCTGCTTCAGCTGGGGTCAGTGCGGATTGCCGCCATTGCTCCAGTTCGTCGGGGGTTTTGCGGTCACAGCCAATGATCGGAATACCTTGGGCAATCAGGCGTTTGGTCATCGCTGTGCCCAGGCCACCGATGGCACCGGTGATGAGTGCGTATTTTTTTGTCATGGTTTTGCTCCAGTTTATTTAAGTCGGTAGTTCCAGGTCGGTACTACTAAGTGTGCAGTGCTAAGTCGGTAGTTCTATGATGATGTTCCAGCGGCTGGTATTTTATCCGAGAGTTTTCCGGATTCGTACGAGCTGATCGGGTGGGCTTTTTAGTCGATCCTGGGGTCTAGTCGACCTTAATATCTAGTCGATCCAATTGCATGGCCACGCCAAATGTGTGATCAACTCTGGCCTACACAACAACCAGAGCCCAAGTCAGAACCAGAACCCAAGTCAGAACTGAACAAGGCTTTTAGTATCACTCTGTGGCCAGTTTATTCCAGACTAAAGATAATTTTTAGTTCAACTTCGTAGTCTTTAATCTGGCCTTTATCGATATTGGCCCGTTCACCGATAACTTCAATTCTGCTAATGCCCCGGAGGGTTTGCCTGGCCCGTTCATAACCGAGCTCGGTGGCATCCTGAAAGCTGATTGGCGATGTCGCTGTCACCGTTGATACGCTTGAAACTCCCATGTGATATTCCTCTACAAATGCAATTGGTCAGGTGGCGTCATATCAAATTGGAGATAGGCCCGCACGTGATAGTCTAGCTCGCCCGTTTCTGAAACGACCAGATGCTTGCTGATCACCTCCATCCCACGGACGCCACGAAGGGTTTTATTGGCTCTCGCTAAAATCTGCGTCAGGGCATCTTCAAAGGAAAGGCCGGACGAGCCTTCAAGTTCATTTGCTTTACCGTGTGACATGGCTTATTTCTCTAATCAGTGTTTGTCTCTGGTCTGACATCTAGCCAAAAATTGCGCCAGGTTCGGGTACCGATATGGACGAATAGTACAATACTTCATCCTGTTGTGTTATCGCGGCGTAGCCCTCATCGGCCAACATATCCAGATGGCCCATCACTTCTGACATCACCGCATATAACTGACTTTCCCAGACTTTGGGAAATAACTGCTGGGCCACACCTAAAGGCGACAGCGCACCGTTTTTTTCAAGAATCCTGGATATTTTTAAGAGGCGCCGCTCTGTCGATAACTTATAACCGGCAATCAGCTCGCGGTGATCATAGATAACATCACCGTGGCTGGGATACACATACTTAATATCATAGGGAATGACCTTGTCGGTAGACTGATAATATTCAGTCAAAGCGTGAATCCTTTCTACCTCACTCGATTCAGGCACATGTAACAGACAAACCGGCGTGATATTGGTGAGCAGATGATCCCCTGAAAACATCTGCCGAGTCTCAGCCTGCCAGAACACGACTTCTTCGGGGCAATGCCCTGGCGTGTGGATAGTCTCTAGCTCAAAACCTTCAATCGGTATCATATAGCCATCGCTCAGCTCGCGATCCAGCTCACAGGGCTTGTACACTTTGTCCATATGTTTTCGGTACCTATAGGCTTTGTCATACATGGCATCGTCCAGACCAAGGCCCTGGAAAAAGATTTTCTCACGGGCTATTTGTTCCGACGATGGCAGGTAGCGATTCACCGAAGCCTTAATCGCTTTATGCCCCCAGACCTGGCAACCCGATGCTGCTTTGATACGGGCCGCCTGCCCGAAATGGTCGGTATGACCGTGGGTAAGCAACAACAACGTAATGTCTTTGATGGCAAAGCCGAACTGTTTAAGACCTACTTCCAGGGCCTGCCAACAGACCTCCCTACCCACACCTGTGTCAATGAGCACCAGTTGATCCGAACCCGATTCCGGCAAAATAGCGTAACTATTGATATCACCAAAGTCGTAACCCGTCGGGGTTGGCAGACGCGCGATACGGCCAAATTGCTTGATTCCCGGCTGTTCTTTCACCTTAGCATCTCAAGACAAAAACCAGAACGGACTGCATTGCTTCCGGCTCGATCAGTCAGCTTCATCATGGCTGACACGCGACCTAAGTGACGGTCTGATCACTGGAATCCATTATCTTAACCGCTTCCTCTGGATGATAATATTCGGGGTAATCCTGTTTAACCACCGGGCTGCTGGCGCTCCAGGTGTGACAACCGTTGATCATAAAAGGCGTACCCGCCTCATCCTGACCAGCTATTTTTTCACCTTCAGAACGCCCCATTAACTGCTTTGGATACTCCCCCGACATGGTTTGAAAAGCCACTGTTGCGATTGGCCCCATTAATTCGGCCAGGTGGGTACAGCCCTCGACACCACCTACTGCTTCCCGCACCCGTCGGTTCCAGCCAGCACCAATTTTAATGCCAATCAATTTTTGGAAATTGGACAGAATATCGGAGCAGATCGTATAGGGCTGCACATCCATGACCGCTTCCACTTCGCGCACCACCAGATCATGGTCGATGCTCATGCGGATGGCCATATCGTGGACCGGGTAACCGGAGGCCACATCGCCACGCCATTTACTTTCGTAGGTATAGGTTTTCTTATCACTAAAGTGCACTTCAATACCAAACAAACCGTCGTCACGATGATAACCACGCAAGTCAATATCGCGAGTGTGCAGGTGCTGACGGGCCTTGGGGGGAGATAGGGGCATAACTGCATTGCCTCAAAGAATGTGGAGTGATTTTATCAGATACAGATAGCCCTAACGCTGAGTTAGGGCTTTAAAGCTCATGTCCTGGAATGTAGCACCTAAGGCGTCAATACCACCCGGCCCTGGACCTTGCCTTCATGCAGGCGAGTCAGGACATCGTTAATAGCCTCCAGAGGCTGGGTTTCGATATGGGGCGTAATCAAACCCAAACGTGCTAGCTCGAGGACTTCTTTTAGCTCCGAACGACTACCCCAAATGCTACTGGTAACTTCGCATTCCAACGGCAGCTTCCAGAAAGAATAAGGCAGGGTGCCACCGGCAATACCTACGACCACTATCTTGCTACCAATGGCGGCACTGGCAGCGGCATTTTTTAAGGTGGCATCATTGCCGACAAAATCGACAACGGCATCAAGGCCTTCGCCATCGGTAAGGGCTTTTAATTCAGCACCAACGTCATCACTCTTGCCGTCTATGGTGTGATGAGCACCCAGCTCTTTGGCCATGGTGAGTTTTTCTTCGCTGACATCAATGGCGAACAACTGGGTAGCGGGTGTTAGCGCTTTGGCAATTTGTATGGCCATATGGCCGAGACCACCGACGCCGATGATACCCAGGCGCTTGCCTGGCCCGAGCTTGGGCACGACCTTTTTAACCGCACGATAGGGTGTGAGCGCCGCGTCCGTCAGTGGTGCCGCAATCACCGGGTCGAGGCCATTGAGTTTGACTAAATTACGAGGATGCTGAACCAGCAGCTTTTCCGCCCAGCCGCCATCGACCATAACACCGGGATAAATCGGGTTCTGGCAAAGGTTTTCTTCCTGCCGCTCACAGAGCTTGCAGACCCCACAACCCCAGGCACCAAATATCGCAACACCGTCACCGGGCACCACTTCGGTGACCATACTGCCAACTTTTTCGACGATGCCCGCATTCTCGTGACCCAGGGTGATGGGTTTTTGTTTGACGCCGACTTCGCCGTCGATGACATGCAAATCGGAATGGCAGACACCGGCACCCGAGATTTTCACCAGCACATCGGTAGGGCCAACCTCGGGCTCTGGCACATCCTCAATGGTAATGGGCTTACCCACTTCATAAAATCGTGTGGCTTTCATCAATTTTCCTCTTGTTTACTTGCTGAATCCCCACCCGGCTTACAGGCGGGCATTGGGACTAAATTTTTAATTTATAACAGTCGCCGTCGGGTACCACATAACCCGCTGTCGGCGGCGCAAAATGGGTGCCGATCACAAGCACGGGCTTATCGACATAGCGGGCGTAAAAATCCCAGCGGGTTTGAATAGCCTCTTCGGGATTGTAATCGGCGAAACACTCCCACTCGGGGCGCGCCAACTGGCAGGGATGGTGAGTCATATCGCCCGTGATCACGGCATCTTCATCTTTCGATGAAATTCGCACACTGATATGCCCAGCGGTGTGACCGTGGGTCGGCTCAAACCAGACCTCATCGTTGACCCTGTGATCGCTATCGACCAGATCGGCGAGACCGGCATCGATAATTGGTTGCACGGAATCCTGAATCACCGGGCCGAAGTGCTCTTCGTCCGGCTCGTCCTTCCAGCTTTCCCATTCGGTACGGCCAAACAAATAGCGCGCATTGGGGAAGGTCGGTTGCCACTGCCCATCAACCAACATGGTATTCCAGCCGACGTGGTCAACGTGAAGGTGGGTACAAATCACATAGTCGATGCTTTCCCGTGGGAAACCCGCTGCGGCTAGATCCTCAAGGAATGGCCCACTGCGCATAGCCCAGGCTTCGGTGGTACGGTCTTTATCATTGCCCAGGCAGGTATCAACCATAATCCGCACACCCTGGGTTTCAATAATCAGGGCATGGATAGACATCTTTAGCCAGCCTTTTTCATTGACGAAATTGGGACTCAGCCAGGGAATTTCGGCAAGACTTTCTGGGGTCGCATCGGGCAATACAAACTTACCCGGCACCGGCGAATCTTCTTCAATAATTTTGGTGATCTTAACGTCGCCAATGTGCCAATCTGCCATTTTTAATTCTCCTTATCTCTGCCCTATCGCCTACTTAGATTAGAGCTTATTCTTTTTAAGCCCTAAGCGTTACGAATCCAGAAACCCCCATCGACAGGCATAATCACACCAGTCATAAAAGAAGCTGATGGCAGTGCAAAATTAAACGTCCCATGAGCCACTTCTTCCGGATCACCATAGCGACGTACGGCGACGCGACGTCGGCCAAACGTGGCTTTGTCTTTGTCATCAATAAACTCGGTGAGTGAGGTATTAATTGGCCCTGGGCAAATACAATTGGCGGTGATGCCTTCTTTACCCAGATCCACTGCCATGGATTTGGTCAAACCCACAACCGCATGCTTGGCTGCCGTATAAGGGCCTCCGTGAGGCGTTGCACCCAGGCCTTCGGTGGAGGCGATATTAATAATGCGACCATGTTCTGCTTTTCTCAGCATGGGCAATGAAGCTCTCACCAAGCGATGTACTGCGTTAATCAATACATCCATACCGAACTGCCATTTCTCTTCGTATTTTTCGCTATCGAGTTTGACGAAGACGCCAATACCGGCGTTGTTGACCAGAATATCGAGACGGCCCCATTCCTTGCCGATGGCTTCGGTGACATCGATAATCTGCTGAGGATCGGAGACATCCAGTGCCCAGGCTTTGGCGGTACCGCCAGCATCGCGAATTTCCTGGGCGACGGCTTCGGCCTGATCGCCGTTCAAGTCAGTGACCGCCACTTTGGCGCCTTCGTCAGCGAACAAGTACGCTGTGGCGCGGCCCATACCGCTGGCGGCCCCCGTAATATGAACCACACTGCCTTCTACAGATCGACTGAGTTTGCTTAATCGTGCCATGAACTTTTCCTTTAATAATCTTTAATTAAGTGTGGGGCGGTGTCCCGTCCACCGCCCAAAAACTGACAATTGAGATAACTGACAGATGGTCGAAACAATCAGGCGACTTTTGCCGCCAGAACACCCGGATCAGCGGCCTGTAGCACCGGCAAACATTTTTCGGCAAACAGTTTCATCTGGCTATGGAC
>JAJFKC010000026.1 GCA_021773435.1 Porticoccaceae bacterium | reverse complement strand
GTATGTGGCTTTTGTAATTGATGTCTTCTCACGTTTTATTGTTGGCTGGCGGGTGCTAAAGCATATGCAAACGAATTTGATTTTAGATGCACTCGAACAAGCATTATGGGCGAGAGGCAAGCCGAAAGGTGTTATCCATCATAGTGATCGAGGCAGTCAGTATTTGTCCATTCGTTACACCGACCGGCTCGCTGAGGCAGGCTTTAATGCCTCCGTGGGCAGCGTCGGTGACTCCTACGACAACGCCTTAGCGGAGACAATCAATGGGTTGTACAAGGCGGAGGTTATTCATAAAGACGGGCCCTGGCGGGGCCTCGACGACGTAGAGCGAGCGACATTAACCTGGGTTGACTGGTTTAATCATCGCCGATTGCTACGACCCATTGGCGATGTGCCGCCGGCTGAAGTTGAGATGATGTATTATCAACAAACTGAGTCAAGCAATGTTGCATGACTCAGATAAAACTGCCTCCGATAAAACCGGGGCGATTCAATATTGGATTTACCATCGTTGAATTTATCGGCGGATGGCTGACCAATAGTACTGCCATTATGGCTGATGCCGTTCATGACCTGGGCGATAGTTTGTCCATCGGACTTGCCTGGTTACTCAATAAAGTATCTGCCAAGCCCTCTAATAATATATACAGCTATGGATACGAAAGATTTTCATTGTTGGGTGCGTTAATTAATGGCGTGGTACTCGTTAGTGGGTCAATATGGGTGTTGAGTGAAGCCATACCAAGGCTATCCAATCCTGAAATGCCCAATGCTCAAGGAATGATCCTGCTGTCAATGTTTGGGGTGACAGTTAATGGCTTTGCGGCCTATAAATTGAGCCAGGGAAAGTCACTAAATGAACGCATCCTTAACTGGCACTTGCTAGAGGACGTATTAGGCTGGATAGCCGTATTGATCGTGGCGATCGTATTGCTATTTGTAGAATTTCCGATATTAGATCCGGTACTATCTATAGGTTTCACACTATTTATATTGTTTAACGTCACAAAAAACCTGACTGAAACCATCAAGGTTTTCCTGCAAGCAACTCCCGATGAAGCAACTAGAAACAGGATCATTAATGACCTTAGTTCTCCTAAGTACATTAGCGATGTTCACCATGTTCATCTGTGGTCACTTGATGGAAATAAGCATGTACTGACCGCGCATCTAATACTCGATAAAGCGGTTCACCAATCCGAACAAGCCAGGATAAAAAATGAAATCTCCACACTCTTAATCCCCTATGAATTATCACATACCACGATAGAGTTAGAGTTTCCTGATGAACATTGTCGAGATAAAGAACAGGTTTGATTCAACCCCCTCGTTAGCACCAACCTGAGTAATATCAAAAACTAACTGGGTGACACAGGGTTTGCCGGTCAGTCATCACCCCGCCGAAGTAAGCTGTGCTGATTTTTACCCGTAAACAGATAGACATCAAATTGGCACAACGAGTGATGTACAAGCTGCTATTGGTTTGCTCGGGCAGGTGGCTCTTGATGTGCTTGGTGATGAAGAATGGCAGCGCACCGAAGCAACTCCCAAGAGCTTACCGGGCCATATTCCCGGCACCGTTGACCTGGTTTGGAGTCAGATCATCGATCCCGAAAGCATGTGCTTCAAACCTGAAACACTTTATGCGAACTGTTTGAAGCTTACGGTATTCATCCGCAGGACGACATTTTTACCTATTGTTCCGCCGGTATTCGTGCGGCCCACACCTTATTTGATTCAGGCTCGAGGGGTTTAACAAGGTTAGAAATTACGCAGATTCCTGGCTTGCCTGAACGCGGGCAGGGTGACCGGTCGGGTTTAGTCAATGACATGTGTCGCCCAAACAGCGGCCTAACCAAAGCCTAACAGAAACACTTGATGATCGCTTTTTTCACTTTGGGTGGCCTTGTGTATTGCTGCAATAAAGATCGTTGACATCCTTTTATATGTCCATTAGTCTAGAAATATGGACATACAAGAAGCAATTATTGCATTTGATGCACTTTCTCAAGAAACCCGCCTCAGAGCATTCCGCCTGCTAGTGAAGGCTGGCCCAGAGGGTATGGCGGCGGGAGTGCTCAGTGAAACCTTAAACACGCCCCACAACACCCTGTCTTTCCACTTAAATCACTTGTCCAATGCCGGGCTTGTGTCCTCAAAAAAAGCGGGACGCAGTGTTATTTACTCTGCACGCTTCGATGCCATGAATGAGCTCATCAGTTTTATGGTTAAAGATTGCTGCGGCGCGGAACAAGCCAGTATTCACGAAGATAAAGCAACCGGGTGTTCGATTATTGAGTTGAGTAACTGCTGTGAAACACCCGAAATCAAGAAGCAATAAGATGAGGAAAGTTCGATGAAAAGATTACATATCCACATTGGTGTTGAAAGTCTGGATGAAAGTATTCGTTTTTATAGCGCTTTATTTGGAGCAGATCCGGTTAAGACTAAAGTGGATTACGCGAAGTGGATGCTCGATGAGCCGCGCATCAATTTGGCTATCTCAACGCGAGTCAGTAATGGCCTTGACCACCTTGGTTTACAGGTCGACGAGGACGGTGAGCTTGAAGAGTTACGCAACCGCCTTAAACAAGCCGATATGGCCGTGTACGGCGAAGGTGAAACGGTTTGCTGCTATGCCCGTTCTGACAAATCATAGGTTAAGGATCCGTCAGACATTCCATGGGAAGCCTATAAAAGCATGGCGGATGCTGATTTGTTTAATGTTGCTGAAGAACCTGGTGCTGCGGCCTGTTGCGCCCCGGCTGCGAAGGGTTGATTGGTGCGCAGCGCGGCACAGTACAAAAGTCTCGTGAATATTTAATGCGCGACCTTTTTTGGGGGAGTAGCTGAGCTTTTGGGGAGTGCCTGTAATGAAGAAAATCCAGATAGTAAAATTCTTGCGACGGCCGACTATTTGGCAGGTCATCTAAACGATGACGACTTGCGCGTCGTCGATGCAAGACTGGGTGAGGGTTTTGATGTTGCCCATATTGATGGAGCGGTCGCGCTTAACGGTAGTTCTTACCTGCGGGAAGACGGTGATGTGATTCCCGCTGATCAGTTTGGCCGCCTCATGTCTAAGCTCGGGATAGATGGGGATACCAACGTTATTGTCTACGACGATGGCAATAACTTGTTCGCCACACGCCTGTGGTGGGTGCTTAATTACTACGGGCATCACCGGGTAAAAGTGCTTGATGGCGGCTGGGATCACTGGGTGCAGCAAGGCTTGCCGGTCAACAATCACTCTACAGAAATAGACTGCGCTGAATTTTTACCTCAAACAGATAAGCACCAAATTGCTACAACGAGCGATGTGCAAGCGGCTATTGGTTTGCCCCAGCAGGTAGTGCTTGATGCGCGTGGTGATGAAGAATGGCAGCGCACCGAGGCAACACCAAAAAGCCAACCGGGCCATATTCCCGGCGCTGTTCACCTGGTTTGGAGTCAGCTCATCCACCCCAAAAGCATGTGCTTTAAACCCAAAAACACCTTATGTGAACTGTTTGAAGCACAGGGTATTCATCCACAGGACGAAATTATTACCTATTGTTACGCGGGTATTCGTGCTGCCCACACCCTGTTTGCACTCAAGTTGGCAGGGTTTAATAAGGTGAGAAATTACGAAGGCTCGTGGCTTGCCTGGACGGGTGCGGGATGCCCCGTAGAGCTTAACCAATGATACGCATGGGAAAACATCCCCCTCCTGAAAACCTTTTTAAATAAATTCTTTAAATAAACGCTTACGGAAAGACCTTATGTCTATTTTTGATCGCTACCTCTCACTCTGGGTAGGGCTGTGCATTGCCACTGGTGTCGCTCTGGGCCAGCTCTTCCCCAACATCTTCCAGGTTATTGCAGGCTGGGAATATGCATCGGTTAATCTGGTCGTTGCAGTCCTCATTTGGGCAATGGTCTACCCTATGATGGTCGCCGTAGACTTTGCCAGCTTGCGCGATATTCATCGACGTCCCAAGGGCTTGATAATTACGCTTGTTGTGAACTGGCTCATAAAACCCTTCACGATGGCCGGCTTAGGCGTGTTGTTTTTCCAGGTATTTTTTGTTGATTTAATTAATCCTGCCGATGCTCAACAATACATTGCCGGGCTCATTCTTCTCGGGGCCGCTCCTTGTACGGCGATGGTGTTTGTCTGGTCGCAATTGACCCGTGGCGACGCGAATTACACCCTGGTTCAGGTATCGCTAAACGACATCATCATGGTGTTTGCCTTTGCACCGATTGTTGCCCTGTTACTGGGTGTTACTGACCTTCAGGTGCCGTGGGCAACGTTGCTATTATCCGTCGTGCTTTATGTCGTCATTCCCCTCGCTGCAGGCGCAGGGACACGTGCAATGCTGATGCGCCGAGCAAACGGTGAGCAAGGTGATACAGCCGTTACTCGTTTTACATCACGCATTAAGCCCTTCTCAATACTGGGTCTGTTAGCCACGGTAGTGCTACTGTTTGGGTTTCAAGGCCACGTTATTCTTGATCGGCCTTTATTGATTGCCCTGATCGCCAGCGCTTTGCTGATTCAGTCCTACGGTATTTTTATTATCGCTTATGCGGCCGCCTGGGTATGGCGTGTACCCCATAATATTGCAGCGCCCTGCGCGTTAATCGGCACCTCAAATTTTTTCGAGTTGGCCGTCGCCGTTGCCATTGGTTTATTTGGTCTGAATTCTGGCGCAGCACTGGTGACTGTTGTCGGCGTACTGGTCGAAGTGCCTGTGATGTTATCGCTGGTCGCCTTTGCAAACCGCACGCGAAAGCACTTCCCCGCCAATGTAGAGTTAATTGTTGGTGGGAATGACGACGTTACTCAGAATAGAGAAGCAAAATCATGAATGTTTTATTCCTCTGTGTCGCCAATTCCGCCCGTAGCCAAATGGCCGAAGGGCTGGCGCGAGCAGTTTTTGGTGACCGCGCTATCGTCAGTAGCGCAGGCTCGGCACCATCGCAGGTTAATCCTGTCGCTATTGAAGTAATGGCTGAAGTGGGTATCTATATTTCAAGTCAACAATCAACCTCAGTCAGCGAGATCGATACCCGTAGTATCGATCTCGTGATCACACTTTGTGATGAAGAAGTTTGTCCCGTTTTACCGGGCAACGTACAGCGCTTGCATTGGCCCATAGCCGACCCTGCTTCAAATGACTCATCCTTGACTGACGACGAGTTGCTGGGGCGTTTTCGCACAGCTCGCGATCAAATCAAAGCACGAGTAGACATACTCGGCGGTTTGATTGATGTGAGTGAAGGCCCTGCATCGGAAGAGTTCCACACCAGCCTGCGGGTTAACGACCTTGCCGAGAGTGTTAAATTTTATGCGTGGTTACTCAATACCTGGCCCAAAGAATGGACACACCGCTATGCTATTTTCATACGCTCTAATCTCGGCCTTAATTTTGTTTTGATGGTGGCTGATGGCAAACAACTGCACCAGGACACGCTCTATCATCTTGGTATTGGGGTGAATGATAAAGGCGCAGTGATTGACGCTTATAATCGCGCGCGAACATTTGGCGCGCACATCGAAAAGCCGCCACGTACCACCTGGAAAGGTACACCATTGCATGAGCTATGGCTTAAAGACCCGGACGGCACCTTGATTGAAATATATGCCCGCCTGACTGAAGCTGAGATGAGCGATAAGCCCGCAGATCAAAATCCCGCGTATCTCGTGGCGGAACCGGAAAAGTTTTTAATATAAGAGCTATAGATACCCGATCAGCGTGTTTTTAGCGCGCAGGAGGCGTGGGCTTCAAAAATGAAACTCTCCAGGTTAGGTAACAATTTTAAATCTTTTTTGACTCGACAGGCTCAGGTTGCCACTAGCAGCAGCCTCTATATGTTTTGACCACCAGTACATCATCGTTCGTCTTCTTTCTAGATACTCTGCTCGGTTGTAGGCAGCTCTGACATCATTTTTATCGGTATGGGCTAAGGCTGATTCAATCACATCGGGGTCGAAACCATGCTCGTTCAGAATAGTGCTTGCCAGTGATCTAAGGCCATGAGCGACTAATTGGCCACCATAGCCCATGCGTCTCAGGGCCATGTTTGCAGTTTGTTCGCTAATATGGCTTCTAGGGTTTCGATCGGCAGGAAAAACATGCTCCCTGTGTGCGCTGATGGGCTCCATTATTTCAAGTAATGCGAGCGTTTGTGGGGAAAGCGGAACGGTATGCGGGCGTTTTTTCTTCATGCGTTCGGCGGGGATCAACCACAAGTTTTTCTCAAGGTCGATTTCTGCCCATCGGGTGCCTGCGGCCTCCCCGGGTCGAGTCATGGTTTGTAGTTGCCATTCAATGAGGCACCGAGTGGTTCTTTTGATGCTGGCGTTGGCAATCGTGCTCATAAGCTCGGGAAGTTGGTCGGGCTTCAGGGTGGGCATGTGAGTTTTCTTAGGGGCCGCAAATGCTTTGCTCACCCCAGAAAGCGGGTTGGTACTGACCAGGCCCGTGTTTAACGCATACACCATGATTTCATTCAGTCGTTGCGTGAGCCGTTTAACGGTTTCAAGGGAGCCTTTTGCCGCTATGGGCTCCAACACCTCGATAACATTCCTGGCACGGAGTTTATCAATGGGCAGCTCGCCAAGTTTGGGAAAGATATGAAGTTCTAACGACCGAAGTATGTCGTTTGCATGGTCGTTTGAGACCTGGCTTTTCTTCACGTCGATCCATCTGCCGGCGACTACGCTAAGTGTATGTCCGTTTTTTTGACATTGACTCTGCTTTGCTCAAGTTTGTGCTCAATAGGGTCAATGCTATCGGCTAGTAGCGTTAGGTAATCATTACGTTTTGATCGTGCTCTGGTGAGAGTGAGCGCGGGGTATTCGCCGAGGGTGTCGGCAACACGCTTCCTGGTGAAGGGTTTTTGGTAATTAAATATCCAGACTTTGTAGCCGCTGGGCTTTATCTTGAGGTATAAGCCTTTCCCATCTGCCAGGTTGTAAACCTTGTCTTTGGGTTTGGCGTTTTTGATCTCGGTGTCACTGAGTGGTTTGGTGGTTCTTGCCATTTTAGTAATACACTCTATGTATGTCCGGCTCCGTATTACATAGAGTATTACTAAAAATGCTGGATTTTGCAAAAACCTACCGGATGACATAAACCCTTATTATGAGGTTTATGCCAGTGTTTCCGGTGGTTACAGGACTTTATGGGATGTCCTGGTATCTTGAAATGGTGGAGGCGGCGGGAATTGAACCCGCGTCCGTCAGTCCGCTGCTATCGGCTCTACATGCTTAGTTAGGCCTTTTAATTTAACCTCTCAAAACCCGGCCAACGGGGCGAATGAAATGGCGATTCCGGTTAAGTTTTAGTGTATCCACCCCGGACGAGTTTCAACACGATCTTATGAGCTATGACACCTGAGAACTTCGCCGCTACCTTCGGTTTTAACACCTTAGGCAGATGAAGCGCTGGACGCATAAGCACGGCTCCAGTCAGATGGCAATCTACCGGTTATTAAGCGGCGAGTGCGTAGTTGTCGTCGTTGGCAACTATAAGGTTTGCGACTTTGGATTAACGAGATTGGTCACCATCTCGGCATGCACCTCAAGTTTTGTAACCGGCGTCGAATCCAAAACGCCCCCGAAAGCTTGATTGTGTCGTGGCTCCTATTCCTTGAGCCCTGTATACAATATGAGGCCAAAGTGGAGAATATAAAGTCAGCGAGGCGCAATTTTACCACAGTCTACGGCTGACCATGTGCCAGTAATACACAGTATTTGGCCGGATTAATCCGGATGTGTGTGCTTAGGCAGATTGGCTGAGAATGCGCTGTTTTTGGCGTTGCCAGTCGCGATCTTTTTCGCTTTGGCGTTTATCGTATTCGGCTTTACCTTTGGCGAGGCCGATTTCGCATTTGACCAGGTGATGCTTCCAGTACAGCGATGTGCAAACGCAGGTATGGCCTTTGGCCTGGACAGCAGTCTCTATTTTGTCGAGCTCGCGCCGATTGAGCAGGAGTTTGCGGGTGCGACCGGGGTCGGTGACGTAATGGGTAGACGCGGTGTTTAAGGGCTGGATGTTGACGCCAATAAGCCAGGCCTCACCATCTTTGAGCAGCACATAGCTGTCGGTAAGCTGCACTTTCTTTTCGCGCAGACTTTTGACTTCCCAACCTTGCAGCGCGAGGCCGGCCTCAAAACGCTCACTGATATGGTAGTCGTGACTGGCGCGCTTGTTACGCACAATGGTATTGCCACCGGGTTTCTTTTTCGCTGATTTGGCCATGGTGTCGATTATACGGCCTGGCGCAGTGGCTGACTAACTGAGGGGTTTGCAAACGATAGGCACCGGACACAAATACCGGATTGGGCCACCACCACCATCACCGTTACTGGCAATAATGCAGCGTGCCGGCCTGAGAGGGTACAATCGCGGCTGATAATTTGAATAGGTTCAGATATGTCATCTGTGGAGGGAGATGTCCCTACCTGGCGAGGTCGCTGGACGTTTATTATGGCTGCGACAGGCTCTGCGGTGGGGCTTGGCAATATCTGGAAATTCCCCTATATCGCCGGCGAAAACGGCGGCGGAGCCTTTGTGCTGGTCTATCTCGCCTGTATTTTGCTGGTCGGTATTCCGGTGATGGTTGCTGAAGTGATGCTCGGTAGGCGGGGTCGGCACAGTCCAGTGAATTCCATGCGAGCGGTCATAACCGAAGTTGGTGCTCGCCCTTATTGGCAAGGACTCGGCTGGTTGGGCTGGTTGATTGCTGTACTGGTACTGTCGTTCTATTCAGTGATTGCTGGTTGGGCGCTGGCGTACATTCCCGAAATGGCGACCGGGGCGTTTCAAGGTGTTAACCCGCAGGCGACAAAGGATATTTTTGACACTATGCTGCAAGATCGTAACCGGCTGATTTTATGGCATACGGTATTTATGGTTATGACGGTGGTAGTGGTGACTGCGGGAGTGACGCGTGGTCTTGGCGCCGCTGCCAGGGTGCTGATGCCAGCCCTATTCGTATTGTTGATTATTCTGTTGATATTTTCCTATTGGCACGGAGATTTTTCACGAGGCTTGAGTTTTTTATTTAGCTTTGATGTGTCGAAACTCACCTTACGAGGGGTGCTCGAAGCACTGGGTCATGCTTTCTTCACGCTAAGCCTGGGTGTTGGCGCGATTATGGCTTATGGGGCGTATATGCCTGCAGATGTCAGCATAGGCAAAACGGTGTTGACAGTTGCCTTGCTAGACACGGTCGTTGCCTTGATGGCCGGTATGGCGATTTTCCCCATTGTTTTTGCCCACGGAGGTATCGATCCCGGTGCCGGGCCCGCTTTGTTGTTTGTCACCTTGCCGGTGGCCTTTGGCGCTATGCAGGCGGGAATATTAATCGGCGGATTATTTTTTATTCTGGTGGTTATTGCCGCCTGGAGCTCGGCGATTTCCCTGCTGGAGCCTGGCGTGGCCTGGCTGGCAGAAAACAAAGGCTTTAACCGTTTTACTGCGACGTTGTTATTAGCGACAGCGACCTGGGCCTTGGGCCTGGGCACGGTGCTATCGTTCAATGATTGGGCGGGCTACAAGGTTGCCGGGATGACGTTTTTTGATGGTATCGATTTCCTCACATCGCGTGTATTACTGCCATTGTCAGGCTTATTGATCGCCTTGTTCGTGGGCTGGGTTCTTACGCCGACCGTGTCGAAGGATGAACTGAACGGTGAACAGTCCGCCGCCTGGCCGGTCTGGTATTGGGTGTTGCGCTATATTTGTCCGGCGGCTATTGGCGTTGTTTTGGTGATGGGTCTGTATGATTCCTTTGCCTGATTTTAGTCCAGTGCGACAGTTTAAAAGTCTCGTGCTTGACAATATTGTTCTTGAAAGCGTTGCTCGTCCAGGCTTGTACGCAGGTATAAGTAGACAATGAAAGATACCCGCATAGAACGCACAGCTATGGTGTTGCATCCCGCCCATGTGATGTTCGATCTGGTCAACGATATTGAGTCCTACCCTGAATATATGGAGGGCTGCGAAGCTGCCGAAGTGCTCTTTAGAGCTGAGCATGAGGTCGTGGCCAGGCTTGACCTGACCAGGGCAGGTATTCGACAAAGTTTTACCACCCGCAACTGGTTAGCTCGTCCGGAGGGCATTGAAATGGTTCTTGAAGAGGGGCCATTTACACGGTTGCACGGCCGGTGGCAATTTAACGCCTTATCAGAAACAGCTTGCAAAGTCAGCTTACTACTGGAGTTTCAATTTAAGTCGGGGGTTGCCCAATTGGCCGGCAGCAAATTATTTACCAGTGTCGCTAACAATTTGGTTGCGGCGACGACTGAGCGCGCGGATGTGATTGCCCGCAACATTCGAAAAGACAATAGTTAAGCAGGTAGCTGATATGAATGACGCATCAGATTCAGAGTCGGAAGTACAGTTAGGGGCAGGGCCAGAAGAGCTAATCGCTGTTGAAGTAGCTTATGCGCTGCCTGCCGAGCAAAAACTTATCCAGCTGGACGTGCCGCCGAGCACCACCGCGAGGCAGGCGGTGAGGCTGTCAAAAATAGTCGATAGCTTTCCAGAAATCGATGTTGATACCGCGACCATGGGTATATTTAGTCAGGTTTTGGGCAGTAAAGATTTGCCTGGTCCCGACGAGTATGTGATGAATGCTCATGACCGTGTTGAGATTTATCGGCCGCTATTGGCTGATCCGAAAGAAGTGCGTAGACTGCGCGCCGCCAAAGCGCGGGAGTTGAGGGCCCAACAAAAAGCCAGCGCTGCTGGCTGAACTGGAGTATTGCCTGGCGCGTTGTTGGAAAGCTTAGTCGTTTTCCCAGGGCGGCTCGGGTGTAGGGGCTGGATTGGGGTTTTTGGACTCTACTTCGGACTTGTCAGCGGCTTTATCTGCATCTGCAGTGTCGATTGCGGGTGAGCTTGCTTCTAGTGGGTTTGTTGTTTCTGAGTTCGGGGTTTTTGAATCTAAGCTTTGCGACTCAAGGTTTTCTGAACCCAGACTGGCTGAATCGATATTAAACGCTTCGGGACTAGTGCTATTCGATGGCTCTACTTGGTCAGTTTGTTTCGCGGCCATGGTAGCTGAGACACTGGTGGGCAGGTAATCGCCAGTAAAATGGCTGAGTTTGTCGTCGACAAAATAGATGCTGATGTGTTCGCGTATTTCGCTGTAGCCGGCTCGTTTAACGCTGTAAAAATAGTCCCACCGCGATTGATCAAAGGTGCTGGCAATCAATGGTGTTCCCAGGATATAGCGCACCTGCGAGCGGCTTAAACCAGGACGTAATTGATCAATCATCTTCTGATTGAGGATGTTGCCCTGGAGAATGGCCACCTTATGGAGGTTGGGGTATTTTAGATAGGAGCATCCCGTCAGGAGGATAACCTGGGTGGTTAGCAGGACAAGGATAAAACGACTTAACATTTGGCGGGGTTCCAGTCTGGTTTGGGAAGGTGGATAATACCTCATTGGGTATTTCAGTGAGAAGAGGTGATCAGCGGGTGTCCCCCGATAATAAAGAGTTAAAAGAAGTTGGCCTCAAAGCCACCCACCCGCGTATTAAAATCTTGCAGGTTCTCGAAGAAGAGTCACAGCATCATCTGAGTGCTGATGATATTTATCGGCGCTTACATGAACGGGGCATGGATGTTGGCATTGCTACGGTTTATCGTGTCCTGACCCAGTTTGAAACAGCCGGGCTGGTGTGCCGGCATAGTTTTGATGCAGGCCCTGCGTTGTACGAGTTAAATCGAGGTGATCATCATGACCATATGGTCTGTGTTGATACGGCCGAGGTGGTCGAGTTTCAAAGTGATGAAATAGAAACGATTCAGCGACGTATAGCCGCTGAAAAGGGTTTTGATCTTATCGGCCATAGCCTCGTACTGTACGTAAAACCGAATAACAAGTAATAATATTCATTAACAGATTACCGATCGCTTGAGAGCGGTGGATTGAAGGGCTAACTTCGGTAATCTTTCCAGGTATGGGCAAGCGGCCTAGATAGAGGTCAATGGATGGCTAGATACCGGTTAACAGATGGATTGACGGGTTAATTTTTTGAAGTGGGCAATAGCTATTTTTGAAGTGGCCAATAGTTATTTAAGTGGTCAGGACCCAGACATATGAGGAACAAGAGTGGAAGATATTAGTTTGCAGTCACGTATTGATGTCCTGAGTGAGCAGCAGGTGCTGATTCAGGATAGCGCTGTTGCCTTCATCGGCGAGGATGAAGAATTAAAAAAAGCCCGAGCCAGTCGTTTCGTGCAGCCGGGTTTTGACCAGAACACCTGGCAGGAAATGGCTGAGCTGGGTTGGCTGGGGTTTTTGATCCCCGAGCAGTTTGGTGGTATCGGCCTGGGTTTCGATGATCTTCATACGGTTCTGATCCAGCTGGGCAAAGGTCTGGTGCCTGCGCCCTTTGTGGCTACTGCTGTGATTGCCGCGACCGTGTTGGTGAACGGTGATAACGAGGCTGTCAAAAAAGATCGTTTGCCCGCCCTGGTGGCTGGCGAATGGAAACCAGCACTGGCCTGGCAGGAGGCCCGTGGCAGCATGAGCGTTAAGGCGGAACAGGTCAGTGTGGTCGATGGCAAGCTAAGCGGTAAGAAAATATTTGTGCCCGATGCCGGTGGCGCTGATGATTTTATCGTCTCGGCGGCTAGCGCCGAGGGTACTGAATTGTATCTGGTCAATAAAGATGCGACTGGTTTAAGTATTGATTACGAGCAGCGGGTCGATGGTGGCTTTTATGGTCAGCTGAGTTTTGATCAAGTGGCGGTCGGGGATA
Organism: Porticoccaceae bacterium; assembly: GCA_021773435.1. Taxonomy (GTDB): domain Bacteria; phylum Pseudomonadota; class Gammaproteobacteria; order Pseudomonadales; family Porticoccaceae; genus HB2-32-21. The sequence continues at coordinate 103,219 of JAJFKC010000026.1, read as the reverse complement.
AGGTCGCTAGCGTCGCGCTGGCCGAACAGATTCTTGCAGCGGCCCTTGATACAGGCCGTGTTGCCGCCAGTGCTGAATTGCTGGGTGTCATGACCCGTGCTCTTGAAATCACAGTTGACTACACGACTCAGCGTGTTCAGTTTGATAAGCCCATCGGCAGCTTTCAGGCCCTTCAACATAAGATGGTTGATCTGTTTATTCTGTCAGAAATTTCCCGTTCTGTGGTGCTGCAAACCATTGGCCTGTTCGACGGCGAGGTCTCAGCCGAAGGGCGAGCCGTAGCGGCCAGTCAGGTCAAGGCCCGGTGTTCCGATGCTGCGCTGCAAATCACCAAAAGCGCCATCCAGCTACATGGGGGTATCGGTTATACAGATGAGGCCAATATTGGTCTGTATTTCAAAAAGGCGATGTATCTGGCTTCCTGGTTGGGCAATGCTGCGGCGCACCGTGCCCGCTATGCCGAACTGACTTTGTAAGGGCGACAACCAATGACGAATTTGCAAGCAAGCAATGAATACAACGCGATGGAAGATGACGAATTTCGTGCCATGGTTCATGACTGGTACGTCGAAAACTACCCCGACGAGCTGCGCTTTCCGCCCAACCGCATGCATTGGGACCAGGTTGGTGACTGGTATTTAACCCTGGCGAAAAAAGGCTGGTTAACCCCGGCCTGGCCTGCGGAATATGGCGGCATGGGCCTTGATGCCAACAAATTGCTAATTTTCATGGACGTCGGCGAGACCTATGGTGTGGGCAGAACGCCGGATATGGGCATTACCATGGTTGGACCCTTATTAATTCAGCATGGTTCTCAGGAGCAAAAGGAACACTACCTGCCGAAGATATTAGCGGGTGAGAATATATGGTGCCAGGGCTATTCTGAACCGGGTTCGGGCTCCGATCTGGCGTCCCTGCAGACCTCGGCAGTGCGTGATGGCGATCACTACATCGTCAATGGCCATAAAACCTGGACCACTCTAGCCATGGATGCCAACATGATTTTCATGTTGGTTCGCACCAATAAAGACGGCAAAAAACAGGAGGGCATAACGTTTTTGCTGGTGCCTCTCGATACGCCGGGCATCACCGTGCGACCAATCGTCAACCTGGGTATGCACGACGAGTTCGCCGAAGTGTTTTTTGATGACGTCAAAGTACCGGTCGCTAGTGTGGTGGGTGGCGAAAACAACGGCTGGACAATTGCCAAGGCACTGTTAGGCCACGAGCGCATATTTATCGGCAGCCCCAAGTTCGCCATTCTCGCTATGTCGAGGCTAAAGTCGATGGCGAAATCTGTGGGTCTGTTTAAAGACCCACTATTTGTCGAGCGTTATACGCGCCTGCAATTGGATATTGAAGATCTGTTTGCGGCCTATAAGCGTTTTGTTGAAGTGCTTAAACGCGGCGGCAATATTGGCCCGGAAGTGTCCATGTTGAAAGTCTGGAACACCGAAACCCAGCAACGGGTTACCGAGCTAATGATGGAAGCTGCCAGTGAGCATGGTGGTATTCAGGATGGTATCGATACCGTTGACGGAGTAGTGCGCGCTGCTGGCGAATTTATCGCGTCACGACCCACCACTATCTATGGTGGTAGTAATGAAATTCAGCGTAATATTCTCGCTAAGGCAGTGTTGAGATTGCCCAGCTAGCACCCAGCATAAATCGCTAGTTGGTTGATAGTAGGCGCGTTTGTAAGAACCAGAAACAGCCAGATAAGGCCAGACCGTAAGGATTGTAGTTTAGGCGGCCTATTTTATTAGCTAGCCCCAAGTAGATTGTCCTGAATAGATAGCCATTTAGGTTGAAGGTTGAAGGTTGAAGGTTGAAGGTTGAAGGTTGAAGGTTGAAGGTTGAAGGTTGAAGGTTGAAGGTTGAAGGTTGCGGTCAGGTTAAGCAGAAAACTACCAGAATGAACAAATAATAATCTGGCAGTTGTCGCGTACTAAAACAAAACCGGCTGGCTGATAGTGATCGTCGTAAGCGCATATAGTGCGAAGACTAAGGCAGCGCCGCCCAAAACGGTGCTCAGGCCGTAACTGGCGATAGCGTTATTATCTTTAGCAATTGAATTCATATCCATTTCCTCACTTCTAGTTGACTTAGCTTCCTGAAGCAGCGGGTGGGTAAAATTTTGGTTAACTGCTTTGGAATTGTCGACAAGGTTACTCGTGAAGCTGCTGTGTGTAAATTATCAGTTATTGCAAATTAACTGTGCAATAATGCATTGATGAATGACTGGGATGATTTGCGATATTTTTTGTCTGTGGCCAAAAATGGGACAATCTCTGGCGCTGCTGCTGAATTAGGCGTTAATCACTCCACGGTGGCGCGCCGCATAAACGCATATGAAAAGATCCATGCTGTGCGTTTATTTGAGCGACTGCCCAGCGGTTATGTGATGACCCAGGCGGCTGAGAATATTTATCAATATGCGCTGGAAATTGAGGAACGCACCCGTGTTCTGGAGCGCGAGTTATTCGGTCGTGATGCTCGACTACAGGGTAAATTGTGTATCACGGCTTATCATGGCATGGTCAATACCCTGTTGATGCCTCAATTGCAGACCTTCTGCGATCAATATCCTGACATTGATCTGGAGTTGTTTATTACCACCGAGGTGAGAGATCTGGGTGCCAGAGAGGCGGATATCGCCATCAGAGGCACACCGAAACCACCAGAGCACCTGGTTGGCAAAAAAGTGGCAGATTTTGGTCGAGGAATCTACACCTCAGAAAAATATCAGGCGAGGGGTCTGCAGCGCCATGAATTAATACTCTGGCGCGATGACAGTCAGTTACCTGACTGGGTTCTAAAGCACTTTCCTGATGCACGAGTTGCGCTGCGGGTTGATGATGCAATATCCATGCGCCAGGCTGTGTCTGAAGGTTTAGGAATGGCCCGAATGCCCTGTTGGACCGCCGACACTCAGTCAGATTTGCTCAGGGTTAACCTGGATATCGATCCCAGTGAATGGGGCCTGTGGGTACTAATTCATGCAGACCTGCGCACCACAGCCAGAGTGCGTGTGTGTAGAGATTTTTTGATAGAGACCTTGTCGGCTCAAAAAGATTTAATTGAAGGCAGGCTTTCAACCTATTTGTAACCGTCCTTTTTTTGCGAAAAGGTATAGTGTCCGACAGACCTTATAGAGGGGAATGCAATGCAACTACCCATCACTGGCGGCTGTTTTTGCGGCAGCGTTCGCTATGAAGTAGATCAGCAACCTTTTGGCCAGGCAAACTGCCACTGCCGCTCTTGTCAGCACGCCACGGGCGGAGCCTATGCGCCGGTTATGCTAGTGCCGACCAGGGCTTTTAACATTAGTGGGTCGTACAGCGAATATGTCAGTAAAGGTGATAGTGGTCACGAGGTCAGCAGGGCTTTTTGCGGGCAGTGTGGCACAACGATTTTTGCTCACACGACTCGCGTAAAAGGCATGCGTCCGGTCTACGCAGTCACGCTGGATCATCCTGAACAATTCAGCCCCGAGCTAGATGCCTGGCTGGATTTTGCCCAGCCCTGGGTGTGTCTCGATCCGGCTCTACCCAAATATAAACGCGATCTACCCGCTGAAGCGGCGGGCTTGCCACCGCCTGCACATCGGCGCTGATCGCAATCGCTGAAGGAGCTATGGTTAGCATCACGCATGTGAGGGAACTGACTTTAAAAACGTGTATTATTAGTTTACGCGACACGCGTAGTTTAGTCGCCAAGCTGCCCACTAAAAATTTTTTCACAAAAAGCCTTCGGGCAGTTAGCACAATAATTAAAATTAACAATTAATAAGATACAGGGAACACTATGGAATTATTAGAGTTGGGCGGGCCAGTGGTGCTCGTTCTCATTGCATTGTCTGTGGTTGGCTTAGCGATTGTTTTGTACAAAGTGCTGCAGTACCGAGCGTATTCCAAAGGTAAGCAACAGCAGGCCGAAAAGGCTCTTAGCCACTGGGTCAATGGTCAAGCAGAGTCCGCCTTAGCGGCGTTGGAGGGTGATAAATCGCCGTTTAGTGATTTGCTTCGCAACGGTGTTTCCTGGCTCAGCGACAAATCTTATGGTGAAGACAAAATCCGCGAAGAGTTGACCCGCCAGGGCCAGCAAATTGTGACCCGGGTAAACGGCCTCAACTCCTTCATTGAACTTATCGCCTACCTGTCGCCAATGTTGGGTTTGCTGGGTACCGTATTGGGCATGATCGATGTGTTTTTCAGTCTTGCCAATGAGGGCGGTGGTGCTGACACGGGGGTGCTTGCGGGCGGTATCTGGGAAGCCCTGTTAACCACAGCTGTTGGCTTAACCGTTGCTATCCCCTTTGCCATGATTCACGCGATGCTCGAAAGCCGCGCCACCAATATTCGCCGCAATATGGAAGACCAGCTAACACGCCTGTTTACGGCAAACTTATCAGCCGCTAATTAGCGGCGTTTTTAGCTAACGACGTTTATAGTCTGTCATCGTGCAACTGCAATCTCATCATAAAAAGAAACTGCGGCGTATCAGCCTTACGCCGCTGGCCGATCTGGTTTTTATCCTGCTGGTGTTTTTTATTCTGGAAACCAGTTTTAGCGAATTCCGCGAGCTGGGCTTTAATGTGCCCGAAAAGAAAGAGCAAAGCTCCAGTGCTGGCGAATTGTTAAGTTTGCAGCTGTTTGAAAATGGCAAGTTGTGGATCCAGGGCGAAGCTATTGCTCTGTCGGATCTAGGTGTCTACCTGGACGGTAAGCAGTTTGTCCCCGAAACGGCGGTGGTTATTGAAGTGCATGATATTGCACCCTTACAGTTGTTGGTGAGCGCCATGGATCAATTAAAAACTCATCATCTTGAGAAAATTCAGATCTTGCCGCTGGACAAGAATAAGTCAGGGGCAGATAAGTCTTGAATCCGTAATTCTTCAACAAGTAAAACTTAAACCAGTAAAACAGAACCGGACAATTCAGGATAATAGTAGACTAATAATTATGTTTAATTTACAGGAAGACAGACAGGTTGGCACGCACGCAGAGGGCAATATGCTGCCGGTGATAAATATGACTTTTTTGCTGCTGCTATTTTTTCTCGTGGTCGGTACCTTTTCTGAAAGTTTTAACCAGAATATATCGCCGCCCTTATCGCTTAGCGAGACCCTGACTGAGGCGGGGATGGTTGAGCTGGAATTAACACGGGAAGGTGTGCTGTTATGGCAGGGCGATAAAACCAGTGTGCCTGAGTGGGCCGATGGCTTTCGAGCTGATGGTTTGGCTATTCCCAGCAAAGTGCGCTTGCGTGCCGATGGCGGCACACCCGCTCTTTATTTTATCCCGATTCTCGAAGACTTTAAATTCCTTCAGGTGTCCAGAGTCGCGTTGATTACCTTGAATAATGACAACGTACTCTGATTACGTATCGGATTATCCTCTTTGAACATGCTTCCCTTGCTCAAATGGCTTAAGTCAGCCAGCCTCTGGATTGGCCTGCTGTGTCTGTCTCTAGTGATACATCTAATACTATCCTGGCAGGCCTCCCGTTCGATGCTCGACCCTCTTGCCAAAAACGACGACTCGACTCAGGCCATTGAGGTCATGCTTGATCTGACTGAACTACCGGAAAAAGAAGAGCTAGTGTTTGAAGAAAGTATCGAGTTTGAACCGCCGCCGGTGTTGGTGCCGACCTCTGCATTAGCTCCACCCCCACCGGATGTCAATCTGGCGATGGAGGCCGCAGCAGGTGGGCATAGCTCCGGGGGTTTCGCCGCGCCGCTGCTGTCCAATACTCCGGTTACCGATGGTGAGGGCGTGGCTGGTTATGGCACGGGTATCGGCACCGGCCTCAGTGATTCGGCGAATCGATTTGCCGCCTATGTTCAGGGCCTGCGCGAAACCGGCCTTGACGTTGTTTTTGTCGTTGATACGACAGGCTCGATGGACTGGGTGCTGACCGAGGTCAATAGCCGAATTGTCGATATCGTCGATGCCATACGTCTGCTGGTGCCAGTGTCTCGTTTTGGCGTGGTGGCTTATCGCGATTACGGTGAGCCGGGTTACGTCACCAAATTACAAACGCTGACTTTTAGCTTAACGAAGCTCGTGCGTTTTCTCGGTGGATTGATGGCTGAGGGTGGTGGTAGTCACCAGGAGGCGGTTTTCGATGGTGTCCAGGTGGGTATTGATCAGAGTGCCTGGCGACTGGGTGCCAGAAAGATCATTATTGTGCTGGGCGATGCACCTCCCCACAAAAATGCAATTTCTAATTTGTTATCCATCAGCAAAGCATTCGCTCAGGACGGCGGGCAAATTTCAGCTTTAGATGTGAGTCGCGATGCGAATCCGGCCTTGCTGGAATCGATGCTGGGCCGACCTGTTAATCGGGCGTTTTATTCCGATAAACCCATGCTCGATTTTCAGTTGCTCGCCGAAGCAGGCGGCGGTATCGCCTCGACTATGGATGGCGATGTGAAAATAACCCGACATTTAATGTCGCTAATTATGGGTGGTCAGTTTGCCCGTGAAATGGCGCTGTTGCTGGAGGGTTTGTAGCCATGTTACGTACTCTGACACTGAGTTTATGCTTGCTTGCAACACTTTCCAGTGCATCGGTTTATGGCGCGATCTCGCTCACCGAATTTAAACAACAAACGCTTGCCGTATCGGCAATTGCCGAGGTCAACAAGCTCGCGACGCGATTAATGATTTTGTCAGACCAGGACATCAACTCATTGAGCGCGGGTGATTTCGTTTTGATCGCCGATAGCTACGGCAACCTGGTATCGAAAACGCGAGAAATAGGCGGCAGCAAAAAAGATTATGAGCAGCTGATAAATAATGCCGATGGTTTGAGAGCGCGATGCCGAGATAAGGTGCGGGCCCTGGAAAGCACTACCAACGAGAATGAAGCCAGTCTTGAAAAACTGTATCGCTCAGATGTTTGGCACGATATTAATTACGCCTTGTCGGCATTCAGCTATTGGCAGGCCTGGGCCATGTTGGGGATTGCGCACAGCAAGGAGGGGGAGCGCGACCAAATAAGCTGGCTGAATAAAGCCGAGAGTGGTTTTCAGGCATCTTCAGTACGTATTCTTTATCCCGGTATCGTCTACGGCAGCTGGCTGGGTATGGGCTATGTGGCGGCGGCTCGCGGCGAACAGGCTCTGGCAGAGAAACGCTTTAGCCGCCTTGTTCAGGCCCTGGTGAGTGATCCCGATAATCCGGTGCGTAAAATAGCCGACGCCGAATTAACGGTGCTGGCCATTCGCCGCGGTGAGATTCGGCCAACTCAGGCCATTAAGGCAGAACCGCTGACACCGAGCCTGGCCAATGTTTATCTAGAAGAGGCTTTTGCGCTACTGCAACAGCATCGCGATACGCAGACTGGCAAAATCGCGGCTGGAGAACGTCTAAAACGCCTGATTGCAGAGGGCTATCTTAATAGTAGTTTAGTTAATCGAATCATGTCCTATCGCGATGAAATTGTCGGCCAGGATATCGGGGTATTTTCCTTCTACGTCGATACGGAGTTCGCCTACGCCTACCAACAATACGATACAACCGTGCTCAAGTATCGGGAGTTTACGCGTAATGGCGGCCTGGATTTGCTGATCAATTTGCGCACCCTACAATATCACTACGCCGTAGCGCTGTTAAAAATAGGCCAGTTTCACGATGCTTATAATGTTGCTGAAAAACTTCGTGGCGAAGGTGATCTTCCCCAGGCTGTGGTCAAGGCCTTGCCTAAATTTTCGTTCCTGGTCGCGCAGTCGCTTTACGAGCAGAAAAATAGCAACAGAAATCGAACACAGGCGCTGAACGCGGCGGAGTATTTCCTGACCAAAAATGGCGATGACCCGGATATTGCTTCTGCGCATTTACTGCTTGGGCAGCTGAGTTTTAATCCTGACCGCGCAAAGAAGCACCTGCGGCTAGCGAAAAAGGATTCGAAGCTCAAAGGCTCCATTGCTTTTTCCCAGCTTAAAAGGGCGATCAATGAATTTAATGGTGCCATCGAAAATGGCGCAATAGGAAAACAACAGCGCAAGGCCGAAGAAGTATTAACCAGCTTAAAAGAATTGCCGAGACATGTTCAGAAAAAACTCTGGGTGCGTGCGGTAAGTTTGCAGATGAGGACGGTGCTGGGGCGGGATCTGCCGGGCGTGCTTAAGGGTATCGATGCCATTTACTCCCAGGGGAAAGCCGCCCAGGCAAAGGCTGATCAAAAATTGTTGTTGGATGCCAATGTTAAACAAGTATTGATGTGGTCAAAACTGCGTGTTCTGGATCAGATCGACCAGGCCCAGTTGCGCTCTTATATAGCTGGTCTGACAGTAAAAAATGGCGATAAGCCAGGTATGGATAGCGCGACGCAGCGGGAGGTATACCGGTTTTTAGTCGCCAAGGAAAAACGCGGGGAGTTTGCCCAGTTAGTGCCCCTGACAGAAGCATTTTATCCAGCGCTGGTCGGCCAAACCCACGATCAGCGGCAGCTGCGTTTGTTACAAATTCGCGCTGCTATTAAGGTGGGTAATGGGGGTGGAGCGTTCGACATGGCTAAAGCTATGGTCCAGGAGTTTCCCAATTCAGGCGATGCCTGGACCGCATATGCCGAGACCGCTGAAGCCACCGCTGATCTGTTTACCGCGGAACGTGCCTGGGCAAAAATTACCGGTGCACAGCCAGACGGTGCACCGCGGTGGCGAGAGGCCATGGGCCACCGAATTGAACTATTAACTCAACTAGAAGACAGAGAGGAAGACCTGTGTGCCGCCATTACGTATGCTCGACGCTATCAGCATCTTGGGTCTACTGATGAGAAGGCGCGCCTTAATCAGCGCCGAGAAGAGTTTGGTTGCGGGTAATTTAACTGAGACATTATCATGAGAATTCGTAAGTACGATCCTGACTTCAGCCGCCGGCATTTCATGATGCAGATGAGCAGGGGTGTACTGGCTACTGGCGTGCTCGCTCCGCTGTGGCCTGCGATTGCCAAAACCGGCAGTATCGATGGGGTCTACCCGGATGAACTGATGTCTATCGAGGCTTATACCGGTGGCAAGGTCAAAACCGGCGATATGATTAATGCCGACAATGTTGAGCACGTCAAAGACCTGCTAGACCCGATTCGCTACACCCAGGTGGCACAGATGGGGCGGCAAATGGGCATAATTGATACCACCAGTGACATCATGCAGCTTAGCCCCTGGGAATATAACGAGGCGACTTTGCGCAATCAGGGCCAGGCAATGTTTGATGCCGATGGCAATGTGGTGACCCGCGAAGGGAAGCCATGGATAGGCGGCAATCCCTTTCCTGATCCCAAAACAGCGCTCGAAGTATTTGCTGGTATCACCCTTAGTTGGGGTCGCCACGATGCGTCTTTTTATGCGATTAAAGAAACCGATGTCGGGCCGAGCGGAAAAATAGAATATAACTATGAGCTGTGCTGGGCTGAGCTAACAGCAATGGGTCGATTGGTGCTTGAGCCGAAACCTTACTGGACTGACCATGAAGACAAGCTGCGCTATCAATCGGTATTTTTTGTTAAACCGAATGATATTAGCGGTACTTCTTTCCTTAATGTTTGGCACTATGATCAACGCCAGTTCCCAGATTTGACCGGATATTTACCGGCTTTTAAGCGTGTGCGGCGATTCCCCAGTAATCAGCGTTTCGAGCCTTTAATTCCTGGCTCGTCGTTATATTTATCTGATGCCTGGACGGCGGGGGATCCCTTCCTGACCTGGGGGAATTATAAAATTGTTGGTCGGGGTCCTGCCCTGGCAGCGGTTTCCCGCAGCTGGAAACCGGCCCATGAGAACTGGGAGCACACCACCCACGGCGGCCCCCACGGCCATACCTTTTGGGATATGGATGTGGAGTTAGTGCCTGAAGCGATTGTCGTCGATGCGGAGCCTGTCAAATTCCCCCGTGCCCCCATCAGCAAGAAGCGCGTGTGGTTTGATGCCCGGACATTGGCACCTATTTCTATGGTCTCTTTTGATCGACGTGGGGAAATGTTTCGCTCTTTCGATGGCGCGGGTTCCCTTTATACCGATGGCACCAACACTTTCTATGATGGCAAACACCCCTACGCATCGTGGACGCGGGTTCATGCCCATAATATTCAAACCAATCGTATGACCAGATTAGAGCAGGTCAAACAGATTTCCGGTGGCCATAAAACCAAGGTGAATACCGATGATCTTTACGATAAATATCTGACTCGGGCGGCTATTCGACGGCTGGGCAAATAATTCTGGCGCGGCCTAGCCGAGCACGATGGTTTCCCGCAAATACTCAAATAGTTTTCGCCGCTTAGCGGTGGCTTTGTCCGTCGCAACTGTGTTTTGCGCGTCATCTTCACCCAGCGATGCTTTTTTGGCCTGGCGTATTAATTGACGCAGATGCTGTCGGTCGAGCTGAGGATGGCTATTGAGTAATGCTTCCAGTGCCTCGCCACTATCTTCGATAAGTTCATCACGAATTTTTTCGAGACGTTTGAAACGTTGTCGGAATAAACGGTTGTCATCCTCGAAACGAGTCAGCGCCGCAGAAATCTCCCCATAGTTTTCAGCGCGCATAAGCTTGCCAACATATTGTAATTGTCGCCGCCTGGCCTCCCTCTGTTTGAGGCTCTTTGCCAGATTGAGCGCTTCGCGCAAACCGCTTGACAGAGGTAGTTTTGCGAAGCGATCAGCGGATAAATCCAGTAGGCTCTCGCCGAGCGTTTGCAGGGCAGCCATTTCCCGTTTGCGAGCCGACTTACTGACCGGCGCATTGTCGTCTGAGGGCGACTCATTAGCGGATTGGGAAGGATGATCATTCATGCTTTGACCAGAAGGACATTTGCTTCATCAAATATAAAAAATGGTTGCCAGTCCCAAAAAGGAGAAAAATCCGACCACGTCAGTAATGGTCGTCAACATGACGCCGCCAGCCAACGCGGGATCAATATTAATAGCTTTTAAAATGACTGGCAGTAATGACCCGGCGAGCGCAGCGGTAACCAGGTTGATCACCATGGCCGCTGCAATGATGTAGCCGATCATCAGGTCGTCAAACCACCAGGATGCCAGCGCGCCAATTACAGTCGCCCAAAGCAGGGCGTTAAAGGTGCCGGACAGAAACTCTTTGTTTAACAGCCAGCGCAAATTACTGCGACTAACTTGGCCGAGGGTCATGCCGCGAATCACCACGGTCAATGTCTGACTACCTGCAACTCCGCCCATGCTGGCTACAATTGGCATCAGAATTGCCAGGGCTACCACCTTATCGAGCGTGCCCTCGAATAGATTAATGACGACTGACGCGAGCACGGCGGTACATAAATTTATACCCAGCCAGACCGCTCGGCGTGGCGCGGTGCGTCTTACGGAAGTGAATGTTTGTTCTTCGTCGCTGAGGCCAACCAAACCGAACAGTGAATGCTCGGCATCTTCGATAATAACGTCGACCACATCATCAATGGTTATGCGTCCCAGCAGTTCGCCCTGGTCGTTAATCACTGGCGCTGATACCCAGTCGTGGCGTTCAAACATCTGCGCGACCCTGGATGCGGACGCGGAAGCAGAGATAGCATCGACGGAAGTATCCATCACCTCACGCACGGTTATATTGGGGCTGGATGTGAGAATCCTGGTTAAGGGCAGGGTGCCCAGGAATGTGTCGTTGCGGTTGACCACGAAAAGGTTGTCAGTGACCTCGGGGATGTCTTCATGACGACGCAGGTAGCGCAAAATCACCTCGATGGTGAGGTCTGGTCGCACCGTGATGGTGTCGGTGTTCATCAGGCCGCCGGCGCTGTCCTCGTCATACGATAGAACAGTTTCAACCCGCAATCTGTCCTGCTCGTCCATGGCGTCGAGAACGCGGGGAATGATTCGGTCAGGCAGTTGCTGGAGTACGTCGGCGACATCATCGGTGTCGAGACCGGCGACGAGGGTCGCCATGGCTTCACTGGTCATGCCCTGTAGAAATTCTTTTTGTAGTTCTTCATTTAGATCGCTGAAAACCTCGCCCTCTACTTCGCTATCGACCAGCTCCCAAAGTAAGCGTCGTAATTTAATCGGCGATGATTCGATGTAATGGGCAATGTCCGTAGCCGTCATGTTGTTGAGCGCATAACGGACCTGATTAAATGCCTGGGGATCGACAAGGCCGTTGTCAACGAGTGACAACAACGACAGGGCATCATTTTTTTGCATGTTCGCCTGCATGATGGGTCGGCTCCCGGCGTTAAAAGGGGCTAAGCTCTGCGGAATTAGTTTATCTGCGAGTTCGTTTAGGGGACTGCTATTCTACAGGGGGCATAAATGGGGTGCCATGACGAATACCCGCAAGCCTGACATTCAAATTTATAGGCGCTATATTTAATATGCAAAGGTAAGAACAGTTCTTCTAACTGGAAACGCTGAGTGATTACCGGCTCTGTTTTGACAATAAGATTTGCTCGCCGAGTTGTTTAAATTCGTGGGTAAACGGCGAATTTTTTCGCCATGCCAGGCCGATTGAGCGCTGAGCTCCCGTATTTAGTTTGCCCTTATGTAGGGTAATGTCTTTGTTTTCTATGACGCCACTTTTTATCGCCATATCCGGCAGATAACTCACACCCATATCAAACTCGACCATTAAAACCACGGTGTTTAAGCTGTTTGCTGCGAAGGAGTGAATTTGTTCCTGGTCAAACATACTGCAACTGCCGATGGTATGGTCTCTGAGGCAGTTACCCTCATCGAGTAACAAGATGCTCCCTCGCGGCAGAACAGGGCTTTCCCCCTTACCGATAAACTGACTGGTTTTGTGGTGGATTAAATGCAGGGATTCTGTGTACAGATCTTTCGTTTCGACAGATTCCATGGCATGGGGTAGGGCCATAATAAGTAAGTCTAACTCGCCCTTGTTTAGCAGTTCTATCAGGTTGTCTGTTAAGTCTTCTCTCACCAGTACCCCAAGCTGAGGAAATGCCGCTTTAAGCCGAGCCAGGAGTGGCGACATTAAAAACGGCGCAATGGTGGGAATAACGCCTAAACGCAAGGTGCTTTCAAAAAACTGGCCTGATTTTTTCGCAGTCTCCACAAAGCGATTCGCCGCAGCCAATATTTCCTGGGCTTGAACAACTAACTCGGTGCCGGTCGATGTGAAGACCATGCTGTGGCGGTCTCTTTCAATCAGCACTCTATTTAGTTTGCTCTCCATATCGGTAATGGCGGCACTTAAGGTTGACTGACTGACAAAGCAGGCCTTAGCCGTTCGACCAAAGTGCTGAAGCTCGTGGAGTTTCACCAGGTATTCGAGTTTCTTTAAAGAAGGCATGTAAGGCATGTCGTATAGTCCGATTGATATATAAAGATATATTCGTTTTAACTGAATAAAGCAAGTGAATAGTCTAGATGCACATCGCGCAGATTTCACGATGGCTTGCACCATCGAGTTCATGTGGAAAAGACGTTTTGCCAGGCTGGACTGCGAGGCTTAAAGTTATGAGCGAAGCCGAGGCGAAGGATTATGTAATTAATGCCTTTGACCTGACCAAAGTTTGGCTCCACGCCGACTTTCCACTTGTCGAGGTAGGTCAACTGGAACGGAACCGCAATGTTGACAATTATTTTGCTGAAACCAAACAGGCGGCGTTTGCGCCCAGTAATCTGGCTCCCGGCATCGGTGTATCACCAGGCAAAATGTTGCAGACTCGTTTGCTGACTTATCAGGACGCCCACCGTTACCGGGTGGGTGCCAAATGTAATCAATTGCAGGTCAATGCGGCCAAGTGTCCAGTCAATCATTACCAGCGCGGCGGTGCAATGGCGAGTATGTGCTCGGTCAAAAGGCGGCGGTAACAATCAGGATGCTTACGTTAATTTCTACCCTAATGACCGAATCAATGAAGGTGCTCCCGCGCTACAGCGACAGTCGCTGAACCACCTATGCCAGTGATGGAAAACGCATGGATGAACCGTTTTGATACTGTTGATGACGACTATGACAGTCAGGCTGGTCAGTCAGCGCAGGCTCTCTTGCTAACTGTTACTGTCCTTCACCAAAATAGTCGGCGATCACATCGTTGACCTGTTGGTAAGCCTCCGCCTCATCTTTGCCATCAAATTCAAAGTGCAGTGTCGTACCCTGGCCGGCAGCCAGTAACATCAGGGACATGACGCTTTTGGCGTCAATCGATTTACCTCCGGCAGAGGTTTTGATTGAACAGGCAAAATGGTTGCAGGTGCTCGCAAGCTTGGCTGCAGCGCGGGCGTGTAGGCCGAGTTTGTTTATAATATCGATGTCTTTTTCGATCATGGCGTTATATTTTTATTTTGGTTGGATCACTCAAGCCTGGATGACAATTTGTCGGTGGGCATCAGGCAAAGTACATAAATGCCTGAGACTGAAACAGCTGTCAAGTTTCTGGTCTATTTCGAGAATTCAGTTTTTTTGACTTTTAGCTTTCCAGTTCGCGATGTTGCACCTGGATGTTTGAGTATTGCCGGGTAAATTGCTGGCTCAATTGATTGCACATATAGACCGACCGATGCTGGCCACCGGTACAACCCACGGCTATAGTCAGATAGCTTCTGTTGGCAGCCGCGTATCGAGGGATCCAGCGGGTTAAAAACCCGTTTAGGTCAGCGAGCATGGCCGCCACATCTATTTGGGAGTCGAGGAATTCTATCACCGGCAAATCATTGCCGTTGTACTGCCTTAATTCTGTCTTCCAATAGGGGTTTGGTAGGCAGCGGACATCGAATACAAAGTCGGCATCAACTGGAACACCGCGCTTGAAACCAAAAGATTGAAACAACACTGCCATAGCGCCGGAAGTTTCGGGCACAATTTGTTTCATGATCAGGTCGCGGAGCTGATGCAACGTCATATTACTGGTATCAATATTCCGACTAGCGTTTGCAGCGATGGGTTCGAGCATCTCCATATCTAGTGCAATGGCTTTCTTTAAACCAACCGATTCTGAGCTAAGCGGATGACGTCGACGGGTTTCACTAAAACGGCGGATCAAGGCGTTGTTGCTTGCGCCCAGGAAAAGCACTTCACAATTGATACCAGAGGCTTTGAGTTGGTCAAGGATGATTGGGAACTGATCGAGTTTGCCGAGCGCATTGCGGGCATCAATGCCCACGGCGATTTTGCCAGGGCTACTTAGTTTACTGCTTTGTAAATGCTCGAAGAGGCCAGCCAACATGCCGATGGGAAGGTTATCAATGCAGGTAAAGCCGACATCCTCAAGAACGTGTAGGACGGTGCTCTTGCCCGACCCGGATCGACCGCTAACGACTACAAGTCGAGTGTTTGAAGCCGTGTTCACGGTTAGGAGACCACAGCTAATGGCCGGATATGGCTATCTGATACAAGGTGTCGCTGGTGTGGCAATCGCGGAGTTTTTGCCGCATCTCGTCGGATTGCATAAGTTCGGCAATGCTGGACAAGGCTTGAAGATGATCATCGTTCTGTTCATCCGGCACGATCAGGGCAAAAACCAGATCGACTTCAGCATCATCGTTGGCATCGAAGTCCACGGGTGTTTGAAGTTTTAGTAGCACCCCGGTTATTTTGGGGCAGCCTGGAAGGCGGCAGTGTGGGATCGCAATACCTTCACCAATGCCAGTACTACCCAGACGTTCCCTGTCGAGCAGGCCATGGTAGACCGTGTCGGCATCGATATAGTCAGTCTTATCGGCAAGAAAAGTTGAGATAAACTCAAGAACTCTTTTTTTGCTGACGCCGGGCATATTGCAGCAGGTTCGCTCCGGGGTGAGTACCTCAGCGATATTCATATCGGTATCTAGCGGCCTCGTAGTTTTTCTTTACGTTTAATGAGTTGGCGGTCGAGTTTGTCGGTCAGCGCATCAATTGCCGCGTAGAGATCTTCGTGTTCGCAATGGGCAAAAAATTCGGCGCCGCTACCATGCACGGTCGCTTCGGCTTTTTGTATTAATTTATCGACAGATAAGATGACCGAGATATTGGTGATGTGGTCGTTGTGGCGTTCAAGCCGGTTAACCTTGTTGGTGACATAATCATGAATGGCGTCGGTGATATCGAGATGGTGGCCACTGATGGTTAACTGCATATGTTGCTCCTTTTCAGGGATGTCTTATTCCAGGGGACCTTGCTAGTTACTTGATTAGTATTTACTGGCATTGGGTAGATGGTGGATCAGTCAGGCATTTTGTTTAAATCGTTTGCGATCGCTCGAAGATGGAATACGCATACTTTCACGATATTTGGCAACTGTACGCCGGGCGACCTGAATCCCTTCAGCTTGCAGCATCACCGCCAGTTTGCTGTCGCTTAGAGGTTTTTTGTTGGGTTCAATTGCGATCATTCTTTTCAGCATAGCGCGAATTGCGGTCGATGAACACTCTCCACCAGTAGCGGTATTGACGTGGCTGGAAAAAAAATATTTCAGCTCGTAGACGCCCCTCGGAGTGTCCATATATTTTTGTGTTGTGACCCTGGAGATGGTTGATTCATGGAGACCGAGAAGTTCAGCAATGTCGGCCAGAACCATTGGTTTCATAGCCTCTGCCCCTCGATCCAGGAAATCCGCCTGTTTTTCGACAATGGTCCGGCTGACTCTCATCAGTGTTTCGTTGCGACTTTCGAGGCTGCGCAAAAACCAGCGGGCTTCCTGTAAATTATCTCTTAGAAAATTATTGTCTTCGCTACCGTTAGCACGCTGCACTAGTTTTGCGTATTGCTGATTGATACACAGGGTTGGCGTCAGGTCAGAATTAAGTGTCACCAGCCAGCGCCCCTCAATTTTTCTTACTGACACATCTGGTTCGATGTAACCCGAGCCCTTATTGTCGATGCAATCTCCAGGGCGGGGCGAGAGTGTCTGGAGCAGCGTGATCACCGCTTCAATTGAACTCTCTTCGAGCCCGGACTTGCGTGCCAACAACGGCAAATTACGTTCTGCGATTAGCGGCAGATGATGCTCGACCAGGGAGAGGGCTTCCTTGAGCCAATGAGTATCAGGGCTAAGTTGGTTTAGCTGGATGAGTAGACATTCTCGCAAATCGGTGGCAGCGACGCCGGGAGGGTCAAATTGTTGTATACGATGTAAGACAGCAATCATTTCGTCCAACTCAACACGTTCTGCTGGTAGCTGTGAATCATATTCACTACCTGCGTAAATCGATTGCCATAGCTGTTCTATAGTGCTCTCCAGGAACCCATTGTCCAAAATATTATCGATAATTGTTGTTGCAATCACCCGGTCGACATCGGAAATGGATGTCAGATTGAGTTGCCATAACAGGTGGTCTTGAAGGGATTCTGCAGCACTATGAAATTCTTCAAAGTTTCGGCTTTCGCCGCTGTTTGATGTCGACTTGTTAGATAAAGAGTTCGATGAGCTACTGGACGAGATTTGGGAGGCTGAAGAATCAGATGAATTTGTGTCAGGACTATTGGTGTAAATGTCCTCCCACTGAGCGTCGAGGGGTAATGCTTCGGGTATCTCCTCGCTCCATTCGATCTCCTCTAGCCTTTTTGGTGGAGCCTCGGGTTGCGTGTCGTTGTTATTTAAAGTGTCATCGGGGTTATCCGTCTGCGCGACCTCATCCACTAGTTCCAGCATAGGGTTTGAATATAGTGCCTGTTGAATTTCTAACTGGAGATCGAGCGATGATAATTGCAACAATTTAATGGCTTGCTGCAATTGAGGTGTCATCGATAATTGATGACCAATTTTAAGTTGTAGGCTTTGTTTCATTAGTAGGTAATGATCCTCGATGCTAGCGTTTTGTATCTTAAGTGTAGCGTCCGGTTAGCATCGGATCAAACGACAAGGCAATATATGTGCCGAAAGGCAAATTTTGGCGCTGAATGGTACTCCAAGTAAATGACACTCTAATTAATCCCCTAGAGTGTTGTTGTTAGTAGCGCTTAGATTGGTGTAGTGGTTGGTGTATGGTCGGTTATTTGGTGGCTTGTTTAGATAGAGAAGTGTTCACCAAGATAGACCCGGCGGACATCGGCATTATCTAGAATTTCGCTAGCGGTGCCTTTCGCTATAACCTTACCTTCATCGACAATATATGCATGTTCACAAATATCGAGGGTTTCTCTGACATTGTGATCGGTTATTAAGACACCGATACCTTTGTCTCCCAGATGGGTGATGATGGTTTTGATGTCATTAACCGAGATAGGGTCGACACCAGCAAAAGGCTCATCAAGCAAAATAAATGCGGGTTCCGTGGCGAGCGCGCGGGCAATTTCGACTCGTCGCCGCTCGCCACCCGACAAGCTCATGCCCAGATTATCGTGAAGATGGCTGATATGAAACTCTTCCAGTAGCTCTTCAAGTTTTTCCTTGCGCTGCGCGACGGTGAGTTCTCGGCGGGTTTCAAGAATAGCCATGATGTTGTTTTCAACACTAAGCCGTCGAAACACAGAGGCTTCCTGGGGTAGATAACCGATGCCGCGACGGGCGCGACCGTGCATGGGCAGCCCGGTAATGTCTTCGTCATCTATAAGTACATTTCCGGAGTCCTGGTGGACAAGCCCCACTATCATATAGAAGCAGGTGGTCTTGCCTGCCCCATTGGGGCCTAGCAGGCCGACGATCTGGCCGCTGGCCACGGATAATGACACGCCATTCACTACCCTTTTCTTGCGGTAACTTTTGGCTAGCTCCTGGGCCTGCAGTTCGGCCACTATTGTGTTGCCTGATCGGTTTGTGGTGTAGATTGTGGTGTGGTTTGTGGCGCGGTTTGTGTTACGGGTTGCACCGTAATTGCCTTTTTGGTCGCCGGAGTTGTTTGGGGGTTCTGTTGCTGGTTGGGCGGAATAACCATTTGTATTCGTTGCTTACCGGTTATATCGCCACGGGCTTCGACCAGCTCGTTTTTCAGGTCGTAATTAATTACATCGCCTTTCAAGGTTGATCCGTCCTGGCTTAAGCTGGCATCTTTAGTGAGAACGATAACATCCTGATCTAACCTGTATTCGATGGTATTGGCCCGCGCAGTGACGAGGCCGCTGTCTAATTCGGGTTGCTGCTGATAATGGGCGGGGGTTCCCAGGCAAACAATTTTGCTGACTTTATCCTGCGCCGTGTGCACGGTGATTTTGTCAGCTTTAATATTGATCGTGCCCTGAATCATATTGACCGCGCCCTCGTAAATGGTGAGTCCGGTTTTGTCGTTGCGTTGGACGCGATCGGACTCAATGCTGATGGCCTGAAGATGATCAGTGGGGAGGGCTAAGGTGTTGGTGGCCGTGGCAAGAAGAGCCGTCACGACAAACAGCAATGCCGCCTCGGATCGGACAAGTGCCTTAATGTTTGGTCGCATAATCGCCTTAAGTTGTTTATTGAGCTGCACGGTGTTTACTTTTGACCTTTGATAATAACTGGAAGAATTGCTGCTTTAAATTCGCTTTCATACCGACACCGTTAATTTTAGATCCCGGGGAGCGTAGCGTAACTCGGTATTTGGTTTTCGCTATATTGGTGTCTGGATAAAAGACCAGATGAGGTGTGTTGAGTTCCGTCTTTCCGTCGGGTGCCTCCTGCCAGGCATGAACATCGCCATGCATCACCACCCGTTTGCCGCGATTGAAGACCTCGCCGGTACTGGCTGTCAAATGCCAGGGCGCCTGAGCTGGGGTATCACCATTGGCTTTTATTTTCGGATCATCCATAACAAATTTATTTTGGCGTTTAAAAAACTGTCCCCTACTGGTGTTCAACACGAATGAAGTAAGGCCCAGCTGGTCATATTTGCGGGTCTCACTATTAATCATATAGCTATTAGCTTGCGATACCGTTGCCTCGGGAGGGTTGTCTCTGTTGAGAAACACTTCCGGCGGTGAATCCCAAAAAATCACAAAGACTACCAATGCAGTTGCAAGCATTAAGATCATCAAGGCATTTTTCATCTACTGACTACTCATTGTGGCGTGTGTCGAATTTTGCTGACGACGAATACGTGGAAACTTGCTGGTCAAGTTTGCCCTGAGCACCGAGGATAAATTCTGCGGCTTCCCTTACCGCGCCACCACCACCCGGATATTGGGATTGCCAGAGTGACTGGTCGACCAAGACATGATTGGCGTCAGCTACCGTCATACCCAGGCCAACTGTTTGTATGGCGGCGAGATCTGGCAAATCGTCGCCCATAAAGGCGACCTGGCTTTCAGTCAGTGAGGTTTCTTCGAGGAGTTCGCGCACAGCAATGAGTTTGTCTTCACGGCCCTGTATCACTATTTCGATACCGAGTTCGGCGCAACGTCTGCTCAATAGTGAAGATTGTCGAGCGGTGACAATGCCAACGTCAATGTCGCCCCGCTGCAATAATTTTATGCCCAGGCCATCTTTGACATTAAAGGCTTTGAACTCGTGCCCGTCATCGCCGTAGTAGAGCCGACCATCGGTGAGTACGCCATCAACGTCGAGTAGCAGCAGACGAATTTGTTGGGCCGCTTCATCGGCCGCCCGCAGTTTTGTGGTCTGCGTCATCAGACCACGCCAGCACGCAGGATGTCGTGCATATGTAAAACGCCTGATGGGGCTTTTTCGTCATCCTCTACGATCACTGCAGTGATTTTGAGATCTTCCATAATTTTCAAGGCTTCGGCGGCAAGCATCTGTCCACTGACGGTTTGGCAGTTGCGGGTCATTATATCGCCGGTAAGCGCCAGGTTGATGTTAATTTTTTTGTCCACAGCGCGGCGTAGATCGCCGTCAGTAAATACACCAACTAGCTTGTTGTCTTCGTTGACGACTGTGGTCATGCCAAAACCTTTTGAGGTCATTTCGAGCAATGCCGCACTCAGAGGCGTTGTCTCTAGCACACGGGGTATGGCGTCACCCGAGTGCATGATGTCACTGACGCGCAGGAGCAATTTGCGTCCCAGCGCGCCGCCGGGATGAGAAAAAGCGAAATCCCGCTCGGTAAACCCGCGGGCTTCAAGCAGGGCGATAGCCAGGGCGTCGCCGGCTACCAAAGTGACGGTAGTGCTGGTGGTAGGTGCGAGATCAAGAGGGCAGGCTTCTTCGCTAACGCTGATATCAAGGTTGACATTGGCGGCTTTTGCGAGGGTGGATTGGCTGTCCCCAGCCATGCTAATCAAGGGGATATTGAGTCGTTTAATCAGCGGCAGTAAGGTCAGCACTTCTCTTGTTTCCCCTGAGTTCGAAATAGCAATTACGAGGTCTGCACGGGTAATCATGCCCAGATCCCCATGGCTGGCTTCGCCAGGGTGGACAAAAAAAGCCGGTGTCCCAGTGCTCGCAAGGGTCGACGCAATTTTATTACCGATATGCCCGGACTTGCCCATACCGGTAACGATCACGCGGCCTTTGCAGCGCAAAATGAGCTCACAGGATTCGACAAAGGTGTGATCGACCCGCTCTTTGAGGAGCGCAACCGCCTGGGATTCCATAGCAATGGTGCGCAGTGCGGGGGTGATGAAATCGTTGGCAGGTTTTGGCTCGGGCATTGGCTTAAGGGCGGGCTTCAGGTTTTACTGCAAATTGGTGGTTTATTAGTTGGTGTTTGATTCAGTCGGGCATTTAGTTGGACATTTAACATGCCCTAGTATAACGGTACGCAGGCGACAGGTCAGTTAGCTGGTCGGTGCTAGAATAACAAAGTAAAGGATGTAGCAAGACAGTAAAACGATACCAAATCGTCTGGATACAAAAATGGTTTGACTGGGGTTTTGGTTACGCCAGTGCTTGAAGGTGATGGTGCCGATCAGGATGATGGTCACCACGCTTACCGCCATGAAGTCACGAACAAATACTTCGTTACTGAGTTTAAGGGGGGCAATGATCCCCGCAGCGGGCATGACGACAAGCAAATTAAACATATTTGAGCCGAATACATTGCCGATGGCGATATCGTGGTGACCTCTTAGTGTGCCCGCTATCGATGCCGCAAGTTCCGGCAAGCTGGTACCGATTGCAACAATGGTCAGGCCTATAATCAGCTCGCTGACACCCAATTCCAGAGCAATTATTTTGGCGCCCCATACGAGGCCATATGAGGCTATCAGCATGGTGGCCAGACCAATAATAAAACCGGTCGCAGCGGCTTTCCGAGATATAGCGGCAATATCTTCGACAAACTCTTTTTCTTCGGTATCCGGGTGTTTCCGCTTGTATTTTATCGTGATCCACAGCAGTACCGGGGTGATCGATAACATCAAAATGCTTTCGAGTCGCCCGAGATAGGCGTTGTATAAGCACAGGCCGGTCAGCAGGGTGATCAAAAAAAGTATAGGGCCTTCCTGAGAGATTAGATGACGTTGGGCGGGCACAGGCTTAACCAGGGCGGTAATACCGAGTACCAGGCCGATATTGGCCAGGTTTGAGCCGAGCGCATTACCCACCGCCAATTCGCCAGCCTGCTGAAAAGCTGAGTTTATCGAGACGATAATCTCGGGTGCCGACGTGCCAAAGGCGACCACCGTCAGGCCGATAACAATGGGTGAAACGCCCAGGGTTTTCGCGCCGCGGGCAGCGGCGCTGACGAAATGATCGGCGCCCCAGACTAAAGTGACTAAGCCAAGAATCAGCGCGACGAAAGCGATTTGTACTTCGTTCATCTCCGGGGGGAGAACTCCTGCGATTACCTTAAGAATTAGGTCGGTATGCCGACTACTATGGGCCAGCAATGTTGGGGTTTCGCGCTAGCGCGGTTGTTTCCCAAAAAAGGGCCTGAATGGTATAGTGCGGCGCTTCAAAAGTCAGCCTTCAATGCGTTAATTTTCTATCAATTGATTGGCTTTATAGCCTTTGATTTGGTAGTGGCCATTTAGTAAGGCATGTGGCAAGCGGGTAGTAAATTTCCCTAAGGCGAAATTTTCCTGCTCATAGTTTGTCATAGTTCGAAATTACGGGAATTTATTAATATGTGGTCGTTTTCTAAGGTGGGGGTATTGACCTCTTTATTAGCAGTGAGCTTATTGTCAGTCTCCGCCCTATTCAGTGGAGAAGTGCTTAGTGGAGACGGGGTCGATGGAGAAGAGGCTAACGAGGCCGACGCTGAGCAAATTGTATCGCCCTACGCACTTATTGAGGCAGTGACGGCAGACGTTGTGGCGACGATTGCCAGACACCGCGCTAAAATAGATGCCGGCGGCTCCAAGACTGACCAGGAAGCGGGTTTGCGCTGTTTCTTTGACGATATTGATACGACCCTGGGCAAGGTAATTGACTTCCCCTGGATTGCGCGCAATGTCATGGGTCCTTACGGGAAGCCGGCATCTGCTGAGCAGCGTAAGCTTTTTGCGGCGACCTTTCGAACTGGCCTGGTCAGCACTTACGGGCGCGGTTTATTGAGTTACGGTGACCAGGAGATTGTCGTACTGCCGGGCGGGGATGATTACAAAGAGAAACGCAAAATCACGGTGCGCCAGGAAATTCGCGGTGCCGACGGAAACTATCCTCTTGAGTACACTATGGGTCTGGGTAAGGACGCGCAGTGGCGAATTATTAATGTCATAATCAATGGCATTAATCTGGGCAAAACGTTTCGCAACCAGTTCGTACAGGCTTCGCAAAAGAACGGTGGCGATATTGATGCTGTCATTGCTGGCTGGGACTCCCAGGCACTTTAATTAACTCAGCGCCGATTGGCTCAGCGAACGGTCATGCTTAAATCTGCCTGCTCAACTAGACAGTTCGGCGAGGGCAATAGAAGAATGAATATAGAAGAATGAATATAGAAGAAATTGAACAGTTGTTGACCGCTGCGCTTAATGATTGCCAGATCCATCTCGAGGGTGAGGGCAATCATTTGAGCGTCACCGTGGTAGGCGAAGTTTTTACTGGCAAGCGGCCTGTGCAAAGACAGCAGCATGTTTATGCCGTGCTGAAAGAGCATATTGCCGAGGGCACTATCCACGCCGTCAACATGAAGCTTTATACCCCGTCTGAATGGCAGGCTGCTTGAGTCGGCTTGGCTTTCGTCGGCTATTCATTATCCGGCTACTTTTTATTCTGCTTAATGGGATGAGCAGGTCTTTTTTGGATCGCGCTGAAAATATCTTCCCACGCCCCTCCCGCAATCGAAAGATAGAAGGGTTTGTCATCTCGTCTCTTCAGGAAATGGCCGGGACCGGACAGCAGTATCACACACAGGTTTTTGTTCATGGATAAATTGCTTATTTCCGGTGGTACGCCGCTTAGTGGAGAGATTCGCATATCCGGTGCCAAGAATTCGGCGTTGCCGATTCTTGCTGCGGCTTTGTTGGTCGATGAGCCGGTGACCATCTCAAACCTGCCACATTTGCACGACATCACCACCATGATTGAGTTGCTCGGCTGTATGGGCGTGAGTGTGGTGCTCGATGAAAAAATGCGAGTTGAGGTGGATGCAGGCACCATAACCAGTTATAGCGCGCCCTATGACCTAGTTAAAACCATGCGAGCGTCCATTTTGGTGCTGGGGCCGTTGCTCAGCCATTATGGCGAAGCGCAAGTATCTTTTCCCGGCGGTTGTGCCATTGGTAGTCGCCCCGTTGATCTGCACCTCAGGGGTTTTGAAAAAATGGGTGCAGAGATAGACATCGAGGCTGGTTACATCAACGCAAAAGTTAATGGCAGATTGCATGGCGCGCATATTTTGATGGACATGGTGACGGTCGGTGGCACCGAGAATCTTATGATGGCTGCGACACTCGCTGATGGCCAGACCATCATCGAAAATGCTGCCCGGGAACCAGAAGTTGTAGACCTTGCCAATTGCCTGAATACACTGGGAGCCGAGATCAGTGGGGCGGGTAGTGACACGATTATTATTAACGGCGTTGCGAAGCTCCATGGCGGTGAATACAAAATCATGTCCGATAGAATCGAAACGGGCACGTATTTGGCTGCCTGTGCGGCAACCCGGGGCTGCATTAAATTAAAAGATACCGACCCCCATAATCTGGAGTCGGTACTATTAAAGCTTGAGGAAACCGGCGCAAAAATCACCTGCGGTGATGATTGGATAGAAATGGATACCGGCGGCCTGCGTCCACGGGCTGTGCAGTTGCGTACTGCGCCGTATCCGGCGTTTCCGACTGACATGCAGGCGCAGCTCACCGCTGTGAATGCCGTTGCTGAGGGCGTTGGCCAGATTACCGAAACCATCTTTGAAAATCGACTCATGCAAACCCATGAGCTGGTACGCATGGGTGCGAAAATTAATATCGAAGGTAATATAGCGGTGGTGACTGGGGTTGAAAAGCTAACCGGCGCGCCAGTGATGGCATCTGATTTGCGCGCATCGGCAAGTTTGGTGATTGCGGGTTTAGTGGCTGAAGGGGAAACCGTGGTTGATCGTATTTATCATATCGATCGGGGTTACGAATGTATCGAAGAAAAATTGCAGCAACTGGGTGCCAATATTCGTCGCATCCCCAGTTGAAGTTAAATAGTTGAAGTTAAATAGCTGAATTTAAACGTTAACAAGTACCGATTAATATTATTAATGTGCACATTTAGACTGGTGCAACGGAAAACGGCCATGATTACCATCGCGCTCACCAAGGGCCGAATACTCAAAGAAACGCTGCCCCTACTTGCCGAGGCAGGTATAAAACCTGACGAAGATATTTCGGCTAGCCGCAAGCTCATGTTTGGGACTAACCGCGACGACGTACGCCTGCTAGTGCTGCGCGGTGTTGATGTGCCGACCTATGTGCAGTTTGGTGCAGCAGATGTGGGCGTTGCCGGTAAAGATACCTTGATGGAGCATGGCGGCAACGGCTATTACGAACCCGTCGATCTGGGTATTTCCCGGTGCCGCTTGATGACCGCCGGTGTGGTGGGTGCTAGCCGACCCGAAGGGCGGATACGCGTGGCGACCAAATACCTGAACGTGGCGCGGCGTTATTATGCTGAATGTGGCCGTCAGGCAGACGTGATCAAACTCTATGGCGCCATGGAGCTAGCGCCGCTGGTTTCCCTGTGCGATGAAATTGTCGATATCGTCGATACCGGCAATACCATGAAAGCCAATGGCCTGGAGTCTCGCGAATTAATTGCCAATATCAGCGCCCGTTTGATAGTAAATAAAGGCGCATTAAAAATTAAACATGCCGTCATTCAGCCTTTGATTGCTGACTTAAATGCGGCGGTAGGGGCGATCATTGGCTCGGGCGTTGGCTCGGGCGTTGGCTCGGGCGTTGTATCAGACGTTGGCTTAGACCTTGTATCAGATAATGGCTGATCTAAAGCCGGCGCGTCTGAATACAGGTGAGTCAGCATTTGAGGACGCATTTACTGCCCTAATGCAGCGCGATGAAACAGCTGACGAGCAGGTCAATACGCTTGTTCTCGAAATTCTAAACACGGTGCGCGATCACGGTGATAGAGCGGTGCTCGATTACACCCGCAGCTTCGATAACCGACAGCTGACGGACATTGCTGATCTCGAAATTAGCCAACAACAAATGCAGGCTGCGCTCACCCAGATTACCCCCGAGCAGCGCGAAGCGCTGAATATCGCCGCCACTCGTATTCAGACTTATCACGAGCACCAAAAGCAGCAGTCCTGGCAATTTAAGGAGGCCGATGGCACCTCGCTGGGTCAGCGCGTCAGTGCCTTAAAACGGGTTGGTATCTACGTGCCGGGCGGCAAGGCCAGTTATCCCTCATCGGTTTTGATGAATGCCATACCCGCGCGCGTCGCCGGTGTCGAAGAAATTATTATGACCGTGCCCGCGCCCGGCGACAGCATTAACCCGCTGGTATTGGCCGCGGCTCAAATAGCTGGGGTCACGCGATTGTTCACAGTCGGCGGTGCCCAGGCCATTGCCGCCTTGACTTATGGCACCGAGACCATACCCAAAGTGGACAAAATTGTCGGCCCAGGTAATCGTTATGTGGCTGCTGCCAAAAAAGCGGTATTCGGTCAGGTCGGGCTGGATATGGTGGCGGGGCCATCAGAAATACTGATTATTAGTGATAGCGGAACTAATCCTGACTGGATAGCCATGGATCTGTTTTCTCAGGCTGAACATGATGAGGAAGCCCAGGCCATTCTTATTAGCGCTGATGGCGATTTTCTGGATCAGGTGCAGAGCAGCATGACCACTTTGTTGGCCTCCATGGAAAGACACGACATTATCCGAAAATCGATAGAGAGCCGAGGCGCGTTGATTCAGGTGGTCGACCAGCAAGAGGCGGTCACATTGGCTAATCGTATTGCCCCCGAACATTTACAGTTGGCGGTCGATAATCCTCAGGAGTTAGCAGCGCAGATTGTTCACGCCGGTGCCATTTTTCTTGGCCGACACACACCGGAAGCCCTGGGCGATTATTGTGCAGGCGCTAATCACGTATTGCCGACCTCTACGACTGCGAGGTTTTCGTCACCGCTTGGGGTTTATGATTTTCAAAAGCGGACGTCAATTATCGATTGTAGTCCGGTCGGTGCCGCGACATTGGCGAAAACTGCTTCAGTGCTAGCGCGTAGTGAATCCTTAACCGCACACGCTCGTTCTGCCGAATACCGCCTGGGGGACTAGCGGACAGCCCTATGACTAGCCCTCTATGGAGCGATTTTGTCAGGGATTTGGAGCCTTATGTGCCCGGTGAACAGCCCGCGGTTTCCGGCCTGGTCAAACTCAATACCAATGAAAACCCCTACGGTCCATCGCCATTGGTGCTGTCTGCTATTAAGGACGCTGCATCTGACGAGTTACGTCTCTATCCACCACCGGGTGCCGATCAGCTCAAGCTGAGTGTTGCGAATTACTACAGCCTGGAACCAAATCAGGTGTTCGTGGGGAATGGCTCGGATGAGGTGCTCGCGCATGTTTTTAATGGTTTACTGCGCCATCAGCTACCGGTGCTGTTCGCGGATATCACTTACAGTTTTTATCCCGTTTATTGCGGTCTTTATACTATAACTCATGAAGCTATTACGCTGGATGATGAGTTAGGGATTCGCGTTGATGACTATATCCGGCCCAATGGCGGCATCGTGCTTGCAAACCCCAACGCGCCCACTGGGCGCCTGTTGACGCTGTCAGAAATTGAGCAAGTGCTAGTCGGCAATCCGGACAGTGTTGTGGTGATTGATGAGGCCTACATCGATTTTGGCGGCGAAAGTGCAGTGGCTTTGGTAGACCGCTATAAGAATCTTCTGGTGGTACAAACCCTGTCAAAATCTCGGTCATTGGCCGGGCTTCGGCTCGGCTTTGCCATGGGTGACAGTTCGCTTATCGAAGCTCTAGAGAGGGTCAAAAATAGTTTTAACTCCTACCCGCTAGATCGACTGGCTATTGCCGGTGGTGTCGCTGCCATTGCCGATCAAGACTATTTTCAGAGTATTTGTGCACGGGTTGTAGACGCGCGCGAAGCTCTAGTCGAGGAGTTGGCTGGCTTAGGTTTTGAGGTTATTCCCTCCAAGGCAAATTTTGTTTTTGCCCGTCAGCCCAACTTTGAAGGCAGCGATCTAGCTGCTCGGTTGCGGGACAAAAATATCATCGTTCGCCATTTTGATCAGCCGCGCATAAAGCAACATTTACGTATTACCATCGGTACAGATTCGCAAATGGCTTTGCTTGTCGAAGCGCTCAAAGAAATTATTCTGTGATTTGAACGGCAGTCGTTATCGCGTCTTAAAAAGCTTAATTTACCTGCGGGCGGGTACCCGCAATAGCCGAAATGGTCAGGCGGCTGTCGTGGCGAATAATATCGAGTTGTATGGGGTCGCCGGGGTTGAGCTGGGCGATTAAGTTCATGCCGCTGCTGCCGGTACCAATCCGTTCGCTATTAATATGGGTGACCACGTCGCCGGGTTTTAGACCGCCAGAAAATGCCGGGCTAGCGGGATGCACCGTCGTGATGATCAACGCGGTGGGTGGTTCCAGCTCTAGCTGAGTGGCAACTTCGGGGGCCAGCTGCTGAGCTTCGACACCCAGCCAACCTCTGATTACCCGGCCATTTTTAATAATATCTTCCAGGACATGAATTGCCGTATCGGCCGGGATTGCAAAGCCGATGCCCACTGAAGCAGTTTCGTTGAGGATGGCTGAGTTAATACCTACCAGATTTCCGTAAACATCGACAAGCGCACCACCGGAATTGCCGGGGTTAATGGCGGCATCGGTTTGTATAAAGTTTTCGAAAATAGTCAGGCCAAGGTCTTTTCTGCCCGTGGCGCTGATAATGCCTTGCGACACCGACTGACCGACACCGAAGGGATTGCCGATGGCCAGCACAATATCGCCAACCTGGACTGGTGTAGTGTCTCTTACTGTGGTGGGGGTAAGTTTGCCGAGATCAATTTTGAGTACGGCCAAATCAGTCTCCGGATCGGTGCCGACGATGGTGGCTTTTGCCTCACGGCCATCGTAGAGAAGCGTGATAATCTCGTCGGCACCGTCAATGACGTGATGGTTGGTGAGGATGAAGCCGTCGTGACTGACAATTACGCCTGAGCCAAGCGACGATTCCATACGCTGTTGCTGGGGTACATTCCGGTTATTAAAAAAGCGCCGAAAAAACGGGTCGTTCAAAATCGGGTGTCGCTGTTGAACCAGTTTTTTGCGGGTATAAATATTGACGACTGAAGGCGCCGCATGACGTACCGCGGGGGCATAGGATGAGACTAGTTCTGGTATCGGCGCATTAACGATTGTTATTTCGTCAGGCGGTAGTTGATTAATAACGTTTGTTGAAGAGAGATAAGGTAGCAGCAAGACTGCCACTGCTGCGGCGAGTAAACCGGTCACGACAGGCCAGGCGAAATCGGAAATAATTTTCAAATATGGCTCCTGTTAGTTCAGGGCTCTCTTTCGTAGGGGCTTATTAATAGGTTAATAGGGACGTTTCTCTAGTCTTAACACCAGTGCATTCAAGATAATTGAGGATTGGCGTGCCAAGATAGTTATGGGTTTATCTAACGCTTTAACGGTAGTCTTCACTCAATATCCCATTGCCTGGCGCATAATCTTTTGGCACCTGAGTGCCGTCAGTTTCGCTCGATTCCGGCAAGATTAATTCCAGCTGCACCGCACTGGCCTCGGCAAGCTCGCGGCCAGTCTCCGGGCTGGCCAACTTTGTAGCACTATCAGCCATGTGTTGATGGAGGTCTGCATAGCTATTTGTCAGGTTTTTAAGCAGGGTTGTGGTCCGGACAAAATGCTCGGTCACTTCATGGCGATAGGTGGCGGAGCTTTGAACGTTTTCTCGCAACTCTTCGGAGAGGTGGCGTTTTTGCTTGGCCGGGCCAGAAAACATGCGGGTCAGCTGGACACCAATGGCGATGCCCACGCCAAGACAGATAAGCGCGATGATCAGTAATTCGGTGCTAAATTCAGTATTCACAAGCTATATTCCTGTTGGGCGGTTTGAGCAACGGCAATTTTAGCCTGAAATGGGCAATGGGTCGATCAGGTCGCATTGAGATAATCCATTTGTATTCGTCACAATCCATCTTTACATTTGTTCCAAGATGATTGTATTTAACTCACAGAGACACTTTATTTATAAGAATATGGGAGCGTGCCTCAATGGCAGTCTATTCGACAGAAATTATAGCTGGCCCCGAGGGTAAATTAGAGCTGATACGGGAAGCCCCCGTTGACGATGGCCCTCTGGCGGGGAGTGATTACTACGCAGTGGTTTGCCATCCCCACCCACTCTACGGCGGAGCGATGGATAATAAGGTGGTGACCACGGTAAGCCGAATATATCGTGAACTGGGGGTGCCGGTCGCACGGTTTAATTTTAGAGGAGTTGGGGCCAGTGAAGGCGTGCATGATAACGCTGAAGGTGAGGTGGAAGACCTGCAGGCCGTGGCGTCCTGGCTACAAAAACAATGCTCCGGGACACGCTTGCTAATCGCCGGGTACTCATTTGGTTCGGTTGTTGCGGAAGCGGGTAGCTCAATGTTGACTACCGATCATCTTGTCCTGATCGCACCGCCGGTTGAACGATATAGTTTTGCGCCCGATCAGCGTTTCACCTGTCCGGCTATTATTGTTCTTGGTGAGGAGGATGAACTGGTGGGCTTTCAGCATGCCAAGCAGTGGGCTGAGAGTTTGGCTTCCCCCGTAAAAATAATAGCTATTGCCGAGGCCAGTCATTTCTTTCATGGTGAGTTGGTGTCGCTGCGAGATCAGCTAACACCGATGTTATTAACCGCATTGGGTTAGCATCCTGGTTCGGCCGGAGCCGCACGTTTTGGTTGCGCGAAACTAGAGCGAAAGGTAGAGTTGCCGGTCTTTTTTTCCGGCTAAAAGATTCCTCTGACCATGGCTTTTACCCCAACACAGCGCTATCAACAGGACTTGCGACAAGATGGCTTTGTCGAAGATGCGTCGCAGGCCGAGGCTGTGGAAAAACTGCAGGCCCTGTATGAACAGCTCGTCGCGGCCCGCCAGGAAAAAATTGGGTTTTTCGAACGTCTATTACGTAATAAACAGAGCGCCCGGGTTGACGGCATTTATTTTTGGGGTGGGGTTGGGCGCGGTAAGACCTATCTGATGGACACTTTTTACGAAAGCCTGCCTTTTCAGCAAAAAATGCGTGTGCACTTCCACCGTTTTATGAAGCGAGTACATCGCGATCTGACCGCCCTCGAAGGCCAGAAGAATCCTCTGGTTAAAGTCGCCGCAGGTATTGCCGATGAAACCAGAGTGATATGTTTCGATGAGTTTTTTGTCTCTGATATTACCGACGCTATGATATTGGGTACGTTAATGGAGCATTTATTTGCTCGTGGCGTCACCCTTGTTGCTACCTCGAATATTATTCCCGATAACCTCTATGAAAATGGTCTGCAGAGACAGCGATTTATGCCTGCTATTAAGCTGATAAAAAAACACTGTGAAGTGGTTAATCTGGATAACGGCGTGGATTACCGCTTACGCGCGTTAACCCGTGCCGAGTTGTACCACTCGCCGCTAGATGACCAGGCCGAAGTTGCCATGTCTGACGCGTTCAACAGTTTGGTGCCGACCAGAGAAGAGGTGCGTAAAGAAGTTTTTATTGAAGTTGAAGGCCGAGATATACTGTGTCGCTACATCGGCGAAGATATCATCTGGTTTGATTTCGATGCGCTTTGTGCCGGGCCGCGTAGCCAGAACGACTATATTGAGCTGGCTCGTGAGTTCCATGCAGTGTTGATCAGTGGTGTACCAAAGCTCAATGCTCAGCGGGATGATGAAGCCAGGCGATTCATTAATATGATCGATGAGTTTTATGATCGCGGCGTCAAAGTTGCCCTTTCAGCAGAGGTAAGCCTGGCGGAGCTTTATGAAGGCGGCAACCTTGACTTCGAATTCGAGCGAACCCGCAGCCGCTTGCTGGAAATGCAAAGTCATGAATATCTGGCCCAGCCGCACAGACCTTAACTACTTAGGTCATCACTAATCGGATTGTTTGGCTGGCCGGGAGAGTTTTTGGCGGCTGGGCTTAAATATTGAAAAGTCCATATCGCTAAGCCCATATCGACATACCTAATATTGAGAAACCTGTGTCGAGAAACTATGCCTCGACCACTTGAAAAGCATGGGGGGCATCGGTAGAATTCGCGCTCGCTTTAACAAGCCAATAACTTGGGCGCAACTGACGTGAAGGCAAATTCTACATGAAGACATATAGTGCCAAAGCTGAAACCGTACAGCGCGACTGGTACGTCGTTGACGCAGCTGACAAAGTTCTCGGACGGCTGGCCAGTGATATCGCCACGCGGCTTCGGGGCAAACACAAGCCTGAATATACCCCTCATGTTGATACTGGCGACTATATTGTCGTGGTCAATTGTGAAAAAGTGCGTGTCACTGGTAATAAAGCCAGCGGTAAAATTTATTATCACCACACCGGTTATCCCGGCGGTATTAAAGATATCAGCTTTGAGAAGCTCATCGATAAAGCGCCTGAGCGAGTCCTGCAAAAAGCCGTAAAAGGCATGCTGCCTAAAGGGCCATTAGGTCGCGAGATGTTTAAAAAGCTGAAAGTATATGCTGGCACTGAGCACCCACACGCGGCGCAACAGCCACAAGAATTGAATATTTAGTCTATTGAGAATTGAGAGCTAAGCATGGCAGACACCTATTACGGCACAGGCCGACGTAAAACTTCCTCAGCACGGGTTTTTATGACTCGCGGCACCGGTGATATCACCATCAATAATCGCACCATTGAGCAGTACTTTGGCCGCGAAGTCGCTCGGATGATCATCCGTCAGCCCCTCGAAACCGTCGATGCCTTGGGCACCTTCGATTTGAAAGTGACGGTGAAAGGTGGTGGTAGCTTTGGCCAGGCCGGCGCGATCCGACACGGTTTGGCGCGAGCACTCTTGCAGTACGACGAAACCTTGCGTTCGCCGCTGCGGCAGGCTGGGTTCTTAACCCGCGATGCCCGTGAAGTAGAGCGTAAGAAAGTCGGATTACACAAAGCACGCAAACGTCCTCAGTTCTCGAAACGTTAATTGTTGGCGGTATCGCAAAAGGGCCTGACTAAAAAAGTCAGGCTTTTTTTTGCTCTAAAAACAATTGGTTAGGGAGATTATCAAGGGATGTTGCTTGCTAATTAAGTGATTTTTTACTATGATGACGCGCCTTTTTTACACGTATTCCGGCCTATTTGACCGGTAAGTTAGTGGTTACGCGTGCTTAACAAATTGCAATATTAATTTCAGCGAGTTAGTACTTATCAAGGCTAATTCAGCCGGTCTTTTTTGTAGCCTATTATTAAGGGAGCTCATATGAGCAATGACGGTGTGGTTAACCAGAAGCGTCGGCGCTTCTTGACGGGGATGACCTGTGCGGTCGGTGCAGTGGGGGTTGGTGGAGCCGCTATTCCATTTGTTGGCTCCTGGTTTCCCAGTGCCAGGGCAAAGACAGCAGGTGCTCCGGTTAAGATCGACATTGGCAAAATAGAGCCCGGTGCAATGATGATTGAGGAGTGGCGTGGCCAGCCGGTCTATATTGTCCGGCGACCCGCACAGGCGCTCGAATCTCTTGAAAACCTTCGCGACACCGTGAAAGACCCTGAGTCAGAAGATTCGGATCAACCTGAATATGTTGATCCGGTCACCCGTGCTATTAAGGCGGAGTTTCTGATTATGCTCGGCTTGTGTACACATCTTGGCTGTGCACCAAAGTATCGGCCTGAGGTGGGTGCCGCTGATTTAGGTGGCGAGGCCTGGTTGGGCGGTTTTTTCTGCCCATGCCATGGCTCTAAATTTGACCTGGCGGGTCGAGTTTATAAAGACGTACCGGCGCCGACCAATCTGAAAATTCCACCCCATAACTACGAGAGTGACACTGTTGTCGTGATCGGTATCGATCCGGAGGCAACATCATGAAGTTGATCGTGGCCTGGTTAGGCGCCCTATGGGGCTGGATTGATGCACGTTTACCGGTGCAGCGGGCGTGGGATACTCACATGGCGAAGTATTACGCGCCGAAGAACTTTAACTTCTGGTATTTCTTTGGGGTTCTGTCGTTGCTGGTGTTGGTTAACCAGTTTGTCACCGGTATCTGGCTGACCATGAATTATGAACCCTCCGCCGAGCGTGCATTTGCATCGGTCGAATACATTATGCGTGATGTAGATTTCGGTTGGATACTGCGCTATATGCACTCCACCGGGGCGTCAGCTTTTTTTCTCGTGGTATATCTACACATGTTCCGTGGCTTGCTCTATGGCTCTTACAAAGCACCCCGTGAGCTGGTCTGGCTATTTGGCATGGCTATTTTCCTGGCCCTGATGGCCGAAGGTTTCTTCGGTTATGTGCTGCCCTGGGGACAAATGTCCTACTGGGGTGCTCAGGTGATCATCTCTCTATTCGGCGCAATTCCGGTTATCGGCGAAGGTATCGTCGAATGGGTGCGAGGTGATTATTTGATCTCTGGCATCACCCTGAATCGATTTTTTGCTTTACATGTCGTCGCCGTACCCATCGTTTTATTGGGTTTGGTGGTGTTGCATTTGTTGGCCCTGCACGAAGTTGGTTCCAATAATCCAGACGGCGTCGAAATTAAAAAGGATAAGGATGAAAATGGCATTCCTCTGGATGGCATTCCGTTCCATCCGTATTACACCGTGCACGATCTGGTGCCGGTGGCGGTTTTCCTGTTTGTGTTCTGCTTCATTATTTTCTTTATGCCAGAGATGGGTGGCTACTTCATTGAGTACGCCAATTTCGAAGAGGCAAATCGATTAAAAACACCTGAGCATATTGCACCGGTTTGGTATTTCACGCCGTTTTACTCCATGTTGCGGGCGGTCACTTTTGAGATTGGCCCATTAACGGCTAAATTCATGGGCTTTCTGGCCATGGCGGCTGCGATAGCTATTTTATTCGTCCTGCCCTGGCTGGATAAAAGTAAGGAAAAATCGTTCCGATATAAAGGTCGCATTACTGGAATAATGCTGCTGCTGTTTGCTGCATCCTTTGTGATCCTCGGAGTTCTCGGTGTTAAGGCGCCGACTGATGATCGAACCCTGCTCGCCCAAATAACCATGGTCATGTATTTCGCATTCTTTATAACCATGCCGGTTTGGTCGGTGAAGAAAGGTGGGGTATCCATACTGCGCTATCTACTCACCGGGATTTTTGCCATTGGCTTCTTTGGCTTAGGTATGCCCAAAGAGGGCGTCGAACTATCCATAGTGGTAAGAATCTGCTCTATTGTGCTGGGCCTGTTTTTTCTGGTACTGCCCTGGTTAGTTGAACGAAACATATCAAAACCGGAACCGGATCGCATTACCATGGACGGCGGCATGGGTTTCTGGCGCTCGTTGAGTGTCCTGTTCATTGTCCTCGCGCTGATTATTTTGCCTCTCAAAGCGGCTGGGTCGGAAGCTAACCATGACTGTGGCGCCATTAGCTGTGATGCCTTTGAGGCCGATGCTACCGACCAGGAATCTCTACAAAACGGCGCGAAAATATTTGTCAATTACTGCATGGGGTGCCACGCCGCTGCCTACTCACGGTGGGAACGCGTAGCCGACGATTTAGATATTCCCCACGGCATGATGATGGACAACCTCGTCTTTAGCGGCCAAAAAATCGGTGGGCTGATGGAGATATCAATGTCTGAACGTTCCGGCAAGGACTGGTTTGGTGCGCCACCACCAGACTTAACGTTGGTGACGCGAGCCCGATCCGGGAAGTGGGTTTATACTTATTTGCGAAATTTCTACGCCGACGAAAGCCGACCTATTGGCGTCAATAACAAAGTATTTAAAGATGTGGGCATGCCCCACGCGCTGCTTGATTTGCAGGGTTTACCTGGCTGCACGGATGGCCCAACCCTGGCTACGAATGGCGGCATTAAGGTCGACCCGCTGACCAGCGAACCTCTCAATGACGATCCCTGCGGCAACTATGAATTGTTGACTAAAGGCGAGTTAAGTCCGGTCGAATATGATGAAGCTGTCTATGATCTCGTCAACTTCCTGTCTTATCTGGCAAACCCTGTGGTTGAAGAAAGCCGTCAGACGGGCGTCTATGTACTACTATTCCTGGCATTTTTGCTTATCTGGGTTGTGCTGCTGAATCGAGAATACTGGAAAGATATTCACTAGCGGTTCCGCTTTTCCGTGCAAACAAACCGCAAATTTATTAGTTGTCCACAAAAAACCGTTCGTAATCAACAGGTGCCTCCCATGGGGATAGTTTCAAAACGATCATCAATGACATTGTTTTCGGATCCGGCGTGCCATTATTGCCACCGGGTTCGTATTGTCCTCGCAGAAAAAGGTGTCACCGTCGAGATTGAAAACATCGATCCGTCGGTGATTCCTGAGGAATTATCAGACCTTAATCCCTATGGTTCGGTGCCGACGCTGGTGGATCGTGACTTATCCCTCTATGAATCTAAGGTGATGATGGAATACCTTGATGAGCGTTTTCCGCATCCGCCATTGTTGCCGGTTTATCCTGTCTCGCGAGCTCAGCACCGCCAGTTTATGCATCGGATTGAGCGCGACTGGTGCGATAAGATAGAGATCATTCAGGACGGTGGCAAGGGAGCCGACGCTGCACGTAAGGAACTCCGCGATAGTTTGTTGGGTATCGCTCCCGTGTTTGCAGAGCAGCCATACTTTATGCACGACGAGTTTACCCTGGTTGATTGTTGCCTTGCGCCCCTGTTATGGCGTCTCGATCCGCTGGGTGTAAAATTACCAAATACTAAACAGGCCAAGCCTCTATTAGCCTATATGCAGCGCCTGTTTGAGCGACCTGGCTTCAGAGAAAGTCTCACCGAGGCAGAACGTGAAATGCATGTTTGACAGGTTTGAAACGGGTTTAGATCACGTTGTGATTGTTTTGGCTCAGGCTGTTAATACGCTCAAGGCTGTCAATATGCTCAGGGCTGCTAGACTAACAGATTGAAACAAATCCTTTGTCGTAACAGGTTTTGAGCAATTTAAAAAATGCATGGGTAGACAGGATGGCAATGACCTCGAATCGACCCTATTTGATCCGGGCTTTCTTTGACTGGATTGTGGACAACCAGCTAACGCCTTACATATCGGTAAATGCGATGGCCGTCGGCGTGGAGGTTCCTCAGAATTATGTCAACGATGGCCAGATTGTCCTGAATATCGCGCCGCGCGCTGTGCTCAACTTTGAAATGGATAACGAGCGCATAGAATTTAATGCCCGCTTTGGCGGCGTGCCTACCGATATTTATGTCCCTGTCCACGCGGTCATGGGTATCTACGCTCAGGAAAATGGCCAGGGTATGGTTTTTCAGCCGGAGGATCCTCCTGAACCTGTTCCACCAGGTGATGGACAACGAAAACCCGGAGCACGACCTACCGATGGTAAACCAGGGTTGCGAGTGGTCAAGTAGATTAAAAAATCAGGTTTAAGATCAAAGGCGGTATAGAGATTAAATTAAACAGGCAGTAGTGGTTGTTAATAAATACTGGAGATAAACATGAGTGATCAACTGGTAATTTGCGGATATGCGCGCACGCCCATGGGTGGAATGATGGGTGCTCTGTCTGAAATGCCCGCACCACAAATGGGTTCTGCGGCAATTTCCGCAGCCTTACGGAGAGCTGGCGTTGATAATGAAGCCGTTGATGAAGTGTTGATGGGTTGCGTATTACCAGCGGGTATCGGTCAGTCCCCGGCCAGACAAGCTGCACTGGGTGCGGATTTGCCCGTCGGCGTCGGTACGACTACGGTGAATAAAATGTGTGGTTCGGGCATGAAAACGGTGATGATGGCATGCGACGCGATTGGTTCCGGTCAGTCTGATGTGGTTATAGCTGGTGGCATGGAAAGCATGAGTAACGCGCCTTATATTTTGAATAAAGCCCGCAGTGGTTATCGAATTGGTCACGGAGAAATGCTTGATCACATGTACATCGATGGGCTACAGGATGCCTACACTGGCGAATTGATGGGCGCATTTGCAGAACAATGTGCCGATAAATACGAGTTTACCAGAGAAGAACAAGACGCCTATGCTCTGGAATCTTTGCGGCGAGCCAATCAGGCGATTGCCGATGGAAGTTTCAAAGAAGAGATCGAACCGGTCACGATAAAGGGTCGAAAATCTGAAACCGTCGTCGATACTGATGAGCAGCCCGGTAATGCCAAACCTGAAAAAATACCCAATCTTGGCCCCGCATTTCGCGAAAATGGCACGGTGACGGCGGCTAATTCAAGTTCTATTTCCGATGGCGCGGCCGCGCTGGTGTTGACTCGTCAAAGCGTTGCTGATGCCAAAGGCCTGACGCCGATAGCTGCCATTCGAGGTTATACTCAGTTCGCTCAGGAGCCCGAATGGTTTACCACAGCGCCAGTCGGCGCGATGAAAAAGCTTTTCGAGAAAACCGGCTGGTCGGTTGATGATGTCGATTTATTTGAAATCAACGAAGCCTTTGCCGTAGTCGCGCTGGCAGCAATGCGCGAATTAGACTTGCCCCACGAAAAGGTTAATGTACACGGCGGTGCCTGTGCTTTAGGTCACCCACTCGGCACCAGCGGCGCAAGAATTATTGTCACCTTGCTCTCTGCCTTGCAAACCTATGGTAAGAAAAAAGGTGTAGCGAGCCTTTGTATTGGCGGTGGTGAAGCGACTGCTGTAGCGGTTGAATTATTGTAGCGGTTGAATTGTTGTTGCGTTTGAATTGTTGTAGTACTTTGTATTAACGCTCGGCGCTGTTTTAGCGTGTTTGTGGCGTTTAATAAAAGCCCTGAATAACAGGGGGTTTTTTGTTTTTCGATAATTTTAACCGCGCTTATTCTTTCTTTTTCGCCCTACCATTATTTCGATGACCTTAACTAGTCCCCGCTGGCTTTGGGTTGCGATCTGATTCTGCTAGCGTTGAGGTAAGTGTGTGTTCCATTAGCGGTGGTAGTTGATCCCTGTTTAACAGGGCGATTTTTTCTTCGAGGTCTCGGTCATCAACCGTCATACGCTCTCTTTGGCGTAAATAGTCCAGCCAGTTTTCTATGATTACGGTTTCTAAGAAGTGCCCCTCGGGTTCTTCGTGAAGCCGCCAGGCTAAAGCCCCGTTACGTTTGCGAACGGATTTTATATCCTTCATTAAACGACGAAACGTGCCCCAGTTTGATGCGTCTACTTGGTAGGCTCGGGTAACGGTCACCGGCCCTTCAGAGGGCTCAAGATTGTTTTCTGGCAGACTCTCGGTGTGAGTTGCCAGTGTATTGTCTCGGGTTTTGCTACTCAGGGGCAGCCAACGGCCAAATATCATGGCAGCTAAAGTGCCTAGCCCGGCCAGCGCGATGCTCGTGGTAATTCCCCATTCATCCGCGAAATAGCCCCAGGCCGCACTGGCGGGTGCGGCACTGATACCAAAGGTCAGCATCAGGATGGCGATGGCGCGAGCGCGCACCCAGTCTGGCACCGTGAGTTGGCAGGTGACAATCAGCACCGAGAAGCTGGTGATCCAGGCAAAGCCCAGGAAAATGGCGATCAGGCTTACCGTCCACAGTTGGTCTGCCCAGGCCAATAACAGTAGGCCGCAGCCGAACAGGCCTGAGGTCTGGGTGAATAAACGGTTTCGCGACCACTGCTTGTATAGCCGAGGCATCACCATTGCCCCGGCGACGGAGCCAACACCTGTGAGCGCCATGAAGATGCCATAAGTTTGTGCGCTGGCATTATAGTTGCGAATTAATAATGCGGGCATCAAGGACCAGAAAGCACTGGCAAACAGAAAGAATACGATCGATCGAATCATCACCACCCGCAGATCGGCATCATGCAGGGTATAGGTCAGCCCATTTTTGAGCGCTTTGTTGAACCGTTCCGGGGGTAACAGGCTTTGCACACCGATGGTTTTTGGAAAGCGCAAATAAAGAATCGTGGTGATCACCACAAACGAGATAGCGTTGAGAGCGAACACCATATAGGCGCCGGAAAAAGCAATAATCAATCCACCGATGGCCGGGCCAACCGCTTTACTGGCATTGGTGCTTAAAGAGTTTAAAGTCACTGCGTTATGTAATTCATCTTTCGGCACAAAAGATGGAATACAGGCTGAAAATGCTGGCCGCATCATGGCGTTTCCAGCAGCCAGAGTGAAAGTCAATATCAGCAACCACCATTCTGTGGTGAGACCTTTAAAGGTCAGCACAGTGAGGACTGCGGCCGAAGCCAGCATCCAGATATGCAGCACAAGTAGCATCCTGCGCCGATTAAAAATATCCGCGAAGGCACCAGCAGGGTAGGAGAGCAGCAGAAAAGGTAAAGTGGTCGCCGTTTGAATCAACGCTAACATGATATTTGACGATGCGAGGCTGGCCATCATCCAGGTAACGCCCACTTCGTTCATCCAGGTACCGATATTGGAAGCCGTAATGGCGATCCACATGGCTTGGTAGAGCGGAATTTTCAGGGGTGACCAAACGCTATTGCTAGAAGGCATGTTTTAGGTGTGGAAATTTAAGGATCTGAGTTTTACGGACATAGGTTTTACGGACATAGGTTTACGGGCATAGGTTTATGGACATAAGTTTACGGAAATCGCTTTAACGGCACCGATTCCAAAGCAGGGCATTAGCTACATGACCAACCGGTAGTGACTACGCTTGGTTACCGTCTGACCCCGGTAGCCCCTGCCAACGCTTAACCAGCGTTGATTCAATATTAAGGTAGTCAAGGCTTCGCCCCACGGTCTGATCGATGATATCGGTAATACTGGTCGGCGCGTTGTAAAACGACGGCACTGGCGGTGCAATAATCCCGCCCATTTCAGTGACTGTGGCCATATTGCGCAGATGCATCAGGTGCAGCGGTGTTTCGCGGGTCAGCAGCACCAATTTGCGGCGCTCTTTGAGCGTAACGCTGGCGGCTCGGGAGATCAGATTGTTGTCCAGCCCAGCGGCAATCGCAGCCAGGGTATTCATAGAACAGGGCGCGATGATCATCCCAGCGGTTACAAAAGATCCGCTTGAGATAGACGCGGATATATCGCGGTGGTGATGAACGACATCGGCCAGGGCCTCAATCTGCGCTTTACTATGATCACTTTCGTGCTGAATGGTGAGCGCCCCGGCGGGTGATATCAGCAGGTGGGTTTCAATATGTTTGAGCGAGGCTAGTACTTCCAGTAAACGGATGCCGTAGATGATTCCAGTTGCGCCGGTTATGGCGATAATCAGAGGCGTGCTCATCGGTAGCGAGCGGGATTCGTGGCAGCGGGTTTGGCAAGAGGACTGGTAACAAGTTGGGGCCTTTGGGCAATGAAAAACAGGCCTGGCGTGATGGTATTATGCATCGGCTCAGTTTACACGATCAGCGTGTTCGGTATCGGTATTCCGGTTCATGGCAGTGGTGAAACTGAGTCCTTTAAAAAAGTATCTGTAGTTTGTCATCGCTATTTAGGCTATATTTTGGCGCTTTATCGAATCGGTCAATGGGTTTTAAATCTGGCTGTTCCCCGCGTTGTATTTTGCTATTAATAATCTTTTTCTTTAAGCGACCAGCTACGGTTGCTTAGGCAATATCTTGAGGAGTGTTTTTATGAACGGTCCCCGCGTTTTATTTGGGCCGCTTGTCGCGCTTGGTCTGGCGGTGTCGCTAGTCGGGTGTGGTGAAAAATCTGTTGCCCCTGCTGGTGCCCGTATTCCCCAGGTGGTGGTCGTTGAGATCGGACTCACCGATATCGCTATGGATATTGAGTTACCCGGTCGGATAGCGCCGCGACGAGTGGCTGAGGTGCGCCCCCAGGTGGGTGGTATTGTCGAAAAATTGCTGTTTGTTGAAGGCAGCCATGTGGAGGCAGGGCAGCAGCTCTATCAAATTGCAGACGCGTTGTACCGTGCAAGCGTCGAGAGCGCCAAAGCCGAACTGTCCCGCAGCGAGGCGGTGCGTACCAAAGCTCAGTTGCGGGAACAGCGACTTGCGCGATTGATCAACACCAAAGTGGTCAGTCAGGAGGATTATGATTTCGCCAATGCTGAGCTTATGGAGGCTGAGGCCGGTGTCGCCGCTGCCCAGGCGGGTCTTATATCAGCCAATGTCGATCTCGGTTATACACGCATTGTTGCGCCGATTGCGGGCCGTATCGGTAGGTCACTAATTACCGAAGGTGCCCTGATGGAAGCCGAGCAGGAAAACGAAGTGGCGGTGATCAGGCAAATAGATCCGGTAGTAGTTGATATCACCCAATCCAGTACCGAAATGTTAAGGCTAAAACGCGAGCAGGCCTCAGGGCGGCTAGTGCGCTCCACCGAGGAGATGACGCTGCGTTTATCCCTGAATGACGGCTCCGAGTATGAACACACTGGCACGCTGAAATTTGCCGAAGTGAATGTCGATGAAAGTACCTCGTCGGTGAATTTACGTGGTGTGATTCCAAACCCGGATCACCTTTTATTGCCGGGTATGTTTGTCCGCGCCCACTTGGATCAGGGCATCAGAAAGGCCAGTATTCTGGCACCTCAGCGTGGCATCACTTTTGATTATTCGGGAACGCCTACGGCCATGGTGGTCGGTGAGGGCAGCGTGGTCGAACGTCGCGAGGTCGAAACCGCTCAAGCCATCGGTGATCAGTGGTTAATTCTGTCTGGTCTAAATGAAGGTGATCGCGTGATTGTCGAAGGCCTGCAGAAAATAAGAGTCGGCATGGAAGTTAGCCCCGTTAAAACTAGTAAAGCGGAAGACGAATAGGATTGTGACCCATGTCTGACTATTTTATCGACAGGCCTATTTTCGCCATTGTTATCGCATTGATTGTGATGATAATCGGCGCGGTTTCCATCACTCAGTTGCCGGTCGAGCAATATCCAGAAGTCGCGCCGCCGGCGGTGACCATCAATGCCGTTAACCCCGGTGCCTCGGCGGAAACCGTACAGAACACGGTGATTCAGGTTATCGAGCAGAACATGATCGGCATCGATAACATGCTGTATATGTCCTCGAACAGTGATTCCTCCGGTCGCGGCGAGGTGCGGTTGACGTTTTTGCCTGGTACCAATCCCGATATCGCCCAGATGCAGGTACAGAACAAACTGCAACGGGCTTTGCCCCAGTTACCCCAGGCTGTGCGAGACCAGGGTATCAAGGTCAACAAAGCGGCGACTGGGGTGATGATGGTGATCGCCCTGAGTTCGCCGGACTCGCACTATGATCGCTATGACCTGGGTGATTACATGGCGTCTCATATTATCGAGCCGATCAGCCGTATTAACGGCGTCGGTGAGGTGCAGCTGCTGGGCGCAGAATATGCCATGCGTATCTGGCTGGACGCGGATAAATTAAACAGTTTCCAGATTACTCCGGGCGACGTGAATAAGGCGATCCGTTCTGAGAATGCGCAAATTTCCGCAGGTGAATTAGGCGGTGGGCCGGCCCTGCCCGGTCAGCAGTTAAATGCCACCATCGTGGCGCAAACACTACTCGAAACGCCGGAACAATTCGGTGATATCTTGCTACGGGTTAAGCCCGATGGCTCGTCTGTGCATTTACGCGATGTCGCAAGAATTGAAATCGGCGGTAATGATTATCAGCTGCTGAGTCATTTCCGTGGCAAGCCGACCATGGGCATTTCGGTTCGCCAGGCCACCGGTGCCAA
Organism: Porticoccaceae bacterium; assembly: GCA_021773435.1. Lineage (GTDB taxonomy): Bacteria > Pseudomonadota > Gammaproteobacteria > Pseudomonadales > Porticoccaceae > HB2-32-21. The sequence goes on along the minus strand of JAJFKC010000026.1, from coordinate 59,257 downwards.
TGCCCTTGAAACAGCGGCAGCGATAAATAAAAAATTGACCGAATTGGTTGGGTATTTGCCAGAGGGCATGCTCCTGGAAAACGCCTACGACACGACGCCTTTTGTTGAAGTGTCGATTCTAGAGGTGGCCCGGACACTATTTGAAGCCGTCGTGCTGGTGTTCCTGGTGATGTACCTGTTCATGCAAAACTTCAGAGCCACCCTGATCCCGACTATTGCCATCCCCGTTGTCTTGCTGGGTACCTTCGGCGTTTTGCAGCTGCTTGGCTTTTCGATTAATACCTTATCTATGTTTGGCATGGTGTTGGCTATTGGTCTGCTGGTTGATGATGCCATCGTGGTGGTAGAAAACACCGAACGCCTGATGGTTAAAAAAGGTCTGTCAGCTCGCGACGCGACGCGAGAATCTATGAGTCAAATCACCAGCGCATTAGTTGGAATTGGCCTGGTGTTGTCGGCGGTATTTGTACCCATGGCCTTTTTCCCTGGTTCTGCCGGGGCTATTTACCGCCAGTTCTCGGTGACCATTGCCACGGCGATGGTGCTCTCTGTGCTGGTAGCATTAATTCTTACCCCGGCCTTGTGTGCGGCCATGTTAAAGCCCATTGCTGAGGGACACCACCATGGCAAAGGTGGTTTCTTTGGCTGGTTTAACCGGGGCTTCGACACAGCAGCTGACTGGTATCAGGCACAGGTGGGCAGGATGCTCCAGCGAGTGATTCGCTATTTCGTCCTCTACGGTGTGATCATTCTGGCGGTCGTGTGGATGTTTAGCCGCATGCCCACCGCGTTTATTCCGGCTGACGATCCGGCGCTATTGGTGGCCTCTGTGCAAACCCCGGTGGGGGCGACCTTTGAGCGGACCCGGGGCGTTATGGAGCATGTCGAGCGCTATCTGATAGAAGAGGAAGGCGACAGCGTAGCCACCGTTTATTGTGTGGTCGGCCGCAGCTTTGCCGGACGCGGTCAGAACAACGCTGAGTGTTACATCAAGATGCATGACTGGGATCAAAGGCCGCTGGAATCCCAGCACGTTAAGGCCGTATCCAGGCGTGCGACCATCGCTCTGGCGGGCATTAAAGATGCTCGGATATTTGTCACCTACCCACCGGCCATTCGTAGTCTTGGTCGAGTTACCGGGGTGGACTTGCAGCTTAAGGATGTCAGCGGTCAGGGCCATGCCAAATTATTGGCAGCGCGCAATCAGGTGCTGTTGGCTGCGTCTAAAGACCCCCGCCTGACTCGGGTTAGACCGGTCGGTCAGGAAGATAGACCCCAGTTTAAAATCGATATCGACCGGCACAAAGCTCGTGCGCTGGGTTTATCTCTGGATGAAATTAATACGACACTCAGCACCGCCTGGGCCTCAACTTATGTCAATGATTTCATCCACAACAAGCGCGTTAAAAAAGTCTATGTGCAGGGCGAGGCTAAATTCCGCATGCTTCCACAGGACATTGATCACTGGTATGTGCGCAATCGCGATGGCGAGATGGTGCCGTTTTCGGCCTTTGCTTCGGGTCACTGGATCAAGGACTCGCCTCGTCTTGAGCGCTATAACGGCATGCCGTCTATGGAGATTATTGCCGAGGCCGATCAAGGCTACAGCACCGGTGATGCCATTGCGGCACTGGAAGAAATAGTTGCTCAATTACCGCCCGGTTTTGGTTATGAGTGGACCGGTGCCTCTTTACAGGAAACTTCCTCGAGCGCCCAGGGCTCGATACTCTATGCCCTATCTATGTTATTTGTATTTCTCTGCCTGGCGGCTTTATACGAAAGCTGGTCGATACCTTTTGTGGTGATGCTGGTGGTGCCTCTGGGTGTAGTTGGTGCTTTACTGGCGGCTTATAGTCGAGGCCTTGCCAACGATATTTTCTTCCAGGTGGCAGTATTGACGACCATTGGTGTGGCGACAAAAAATGCCATCCTTATCGTCGAATTTGCGCGGGAATTGTATGCCGAAGGCGAGCCGCTGGTTGACGCCACGCTGAAAGCTGTACGCTTGCGTCTGCGGCCAATTTTGATGACCTCTTTTGCTTTTATGCTCGGTGTCCTGCCCCTTGCGCTGAGTACGGGTGCTGGTTCGGCAGGGCAAAATGCCATTGGTACCGGCGTGCTTGGTGGAATGTTCACCTCCACTTTGTTGGCGATTTTCCTGGTGCCGGTATTTTTTGTGGTGGTTCTAAAACGGTTTCCGGGTAAAGCGATTGCACGACACAGGCCGGAAGATGAATCAGCGGGAGATTCAGTTGCTCTGGATTCCTAAGTCTTCCGTGAAGAGGAAAACTATGCCCGTATAAATCACATCGGTTTAAAACGCGGGCATAACTTCTTTGGCAAACAACTCGATAGAAGCATTGAGCTTGGACGGCTCCAGCACGCCCTGGGGCTGGAGCAGGAAAACCTCGTCCAGGGGAATCTCTTTGCCGACTGCTTCAATGCGACGTTTGAGCGTATCGGGCGAGCCGACTAGTAATTCGGGTACGCCCTGACCAAAGGGTTTCATCCAGGTGTCCCAGAGCCAGGCCATCTTGCCATACCATTCCTGGGCCAGCGCATCGGTTTTAGCACAGACCATAATGCCACCCCAGCAGGCCTGTTCGCCGGGTTGGTAGGCGATGCCTAAACGATCTGCTTCATCACCCCATTCGGCCCATAGCAGCTTGAGAAAGTCGATATTGTCAGCGAGCACGATAGGTCGACCTTTATGCTGGGCCCAGAATTTTGCCGAGCGCAAGCTGTGGGAAAAGCCGCCGTAGAGGGGGATTTCTTTCTGGAAGGGCCGTGGCGCAATACCGATCTCATCGACTTTCATATCTGCCGATACACCCTGACCATAGTCGGTATAAACCGGATGGTCGTGTGGATTGTGAAAACCCACCGACGGGAAATCCCAGTATTTGCCGTGATGGGAGAAGGTGTCTTCTCGCAGTGCGCGGGTCACAATATCGACGAACTCAGCGAAATATTCGCGGTTATCTTCATCGACCTGGCTCTTGGCATTCCACGGGCCGACCGCTTTCAATTGCGGTTGGATGCGAAAGTTATCGAGCCATCGGGCTTGATAGCCGCGCACCATACCGACGCCGAGACGGCCATCCAACATGCAATCAAGGGTGGCGATTTTCTCGGCAGTCACCAGCGGATTATTAGTCGTGGAGACAAAGCCGCAAGGAATAATGCGCAGGTTTTTACTGTTTTGGCCCAGCCACATGGACATCAGGCAGGGGTCGTTGGAGGCCTCCATACCTTCAATTTGAAGATGGTGTTCGGGATGGCCGAAACCAAAATAGCCGACCTCATCGGCCAGTTGGGCTGTTTCACCTAGCTCGCCTAGCATCCGGCGATAGCGGTCGGCATCTTTGCCAGCCATGCCAGCTTCGAGTTCTTCCCGACGGCCGACGGTACAATAAACAAAGAGATTAAACTTCATGGTGGTATTCCTAATAGAGCCTTCTAAGAATACGAGCGTTAACTTTTTTTAGAAGAGTTGCGTCGATGGATGAATGCGACAGCGGCCACTCAATTGGCTTGTCTCCAGCCTGCTAGGCATTGTTATCAATCACCACTCGGCCTTTTATTTTCCCGGCTAGAATATCGGTCGCTAATTGAGGGACGTTGGCCAGAGGTTCGACAGTGTAAATTTCAGCGAGCAATTTGTGATCGACCAGCTCGGCGAGAGCATCCCAGGCCCGTTGTCGGCGTGGCAGGGGCGCCATTACAGAATCTATACCGCGTAAGGTGACGCCGCGCAAAATAAAGGGCATGACGTTGCTGGGTAGATCAACACCACCGGCCAGACCGCAGGCAGTAACAATGCCTTCGTATTTGGTTTGAGCAATGGCTGTAGCCAGCGTGTTGGCGCCAACGGTGTCAACCACCGCCGCCCAGGTTTCGCCTTCCATGGGTTTGGGATCACGGGCCAGCTCTGCTCGGGCGATAATTTCAGAAGCGCCGAGTTTTTCCAGAAATCCCCGAGCTTCATCGACACGTCCTGTCGAAGCGGTCACCTGATAACCCAGTTTGGCCAGCAGCATGACAGCGACTGAACCGACGCCACCGGCAGCGCCAGTGACCAGCACAGGCCCGTCTTGGGGCTTAATGCCCCAATCCTGAATGGCCATCACGCAGAGCATAGAGGTGTAACCGGCAGTACCTATGGCGGTGACTTCTTCGAGGGAAAACGCATCGGGAATACGTACCAGCCATTCGGCTTTGAGGCGCTGTTTCTGGCTGTAGCCACCCCAGTACTGTTCGCTTAGCCCGTAACCATTGACGAGTACCCGATCACCGGCTTTAAATTCCGGGTTGCGTGATTCGATAACTGTTCCCGCCAGGTCGATACCGCCAACCATGGGATAATTGCGGATAATGGGCATTGATCCGGTAATAGCCAAACCGTCTTTGTAGTTAACCGTGGAGTAGGCGACATCAACCAGGACTTCTTCGTCGGGCAAGTCGCTTAGCTGGAGCTGTTCGACAGAAGCGCTGACGCCGTTATCATCTTTGTTGATGACCAATGCTGAAAATGACTCGCTCATGCTGGTTTCCCCGAACAGATTGCCTGTACGTTAATTTGTCTAGGTCGTTGCTGGTTTCGCTGACGCTCTCTTTATTCGCTAATTATTTGAAGTTTATTCGGTGACTATTTTGGCGTATTTGCCCTGATAAAAACCCAGCGGTTCAACATCGGGGTTATCCATTTCAAAAACGCGGCCAACAATAATGACGTGATCGCCACCCTCATAGATATGTTCTGTGGTGCACTCTAAACGAACACTGTAATCGTCCAGGAGTGGAGTGCCGTCCTGGCTTTCAGTCCAGCCGATTTCGTTAAACTTATCGACATCTTTAGTGGCAAACAGACGTGAGACATTTTCCTGGCCGGCATGGAGTACGTGGATGGCAAAATGCTTAGCTTCCATAAAGGCGTCGTAGCTGTTGGCGTTTTTGGCGACGGCCCAGAGCACCAGCGGCGGGTCAAGGGATACCGATGAAAAGCTATTGGCTGTACAGCCGACTTTCTCACCGTCGTTACTTTTTGCCGTGACAACTGTAATACCGGTGGCAAAGCAGCCCATGGCATCGCGAAACTCTCTAGCGTCTAAGGTCATAGTTGTTTCCCTAAAGTCAAATTCGTTTATAAAAATAATGGAAGTTAGCGCCAACAGAAAACCCGTTAGGAAAAGCCACTAACAGGTTTCTTCGTATATGTGCCGATCAGTCTTTACTAAGCTCGATGGCTAATTTTCAGCAGGCTCAATTTCTACTTCAGTGGGCCGTTTGAACTCAAGGCGCGTAATGTACCACAGGGTATTGTGTGGTGGAATATTAGCGCTGAGATCACGGATTAGAGGATCACGGATTGGCGACAATCGCAGGCCGTTCCGATATCTTCGCGTACCAGGCGCGCAGGTGACTACAATCTTCGGGGATTCCGGTTTTGATCCATTTGGCAAAGTCGCAACTCACCAGGGTGGTAATGTCAGCCAGGGAGAACGCATCACCCGCAACGTATTGATTATCGGCTAGCCGACGGTCAAAATCTTTAAAGAAATTGGCCAGGCGCAATGCACCGCGCTCGGCCAGTTCAGAGGATTGAGGGTAGTTATGTTGCCCGACCACCGCGCGGTCGACAAAGCCTCTAGCGGTGTTGCGAAACACTTCTGCCACTGCCAGCAGACCATCCATAAACGCCAGATGCTCCCACATTTCCACCAGACCTTTTTCCGCAGGGCTGCGACCTAAGAGCGGCGGAGTTTCTGGGTAGGCGGCTTCAAAGTAGTGGGTAATGCCACGAATCTGGCTGATGCAGGTGCCGTCATCCAGCTCTAGCATGGGCACATCGCAGGCCGGATTTTTAGCCAGGTATTCGGGTTGTAGCTGTTCCTGTTTCATCAGGTCGACAGTAACGCGTTCTACTTCAATGCCTTTTTCGGCGAGAAAGATATTTACGCGACGGGGATTGGGTGCGCTGGGGAAATCGTAAAGTTTCATGGGCTTGCTCCGGCGATTTTTATTTGGCGAGTTGAGATTTGTCTAGTCGGTATTAAGGGCTCATACCGTTGAAGGCACTGTTAACGGCTGCTATTTTTTAACTAGCTATCAATTGACTGTAGGCCCCAGCGATAAAAAATCATAGCACAGGGAATTATTGAATTAGACCAGGGCAGGATAAATTCATACCTCAATTTAAACTACCCTTCTTTCGACCACAGTCATTTCGACTACCCCTTTCGACTATCATAGGCACTTAGAATAAAGGTGATATAGACATTCAACTAAGCAGGAGTTTAAGTGAGCAGTAACGATACCAGGCAAAAGACCTTATTGTCCCTGGCTGATGCCCGGCAGCGTATGCTCGGGGCGGTGAGACCATTGTCGGCAAACGAGCCTGCAAGCGAGCCGACAAAGGAAACAGTTCCGCTGGACGATTTGCCGGGCCGGATTCTTGCCGAAGATATAGTCTCCCCTTTGAACTCGCCACCGGCTGATAACTCAGCCATGGACGGTTACGCATTGCGTGGGCGGGATGCCATTGAATACACCCGTTTGCAGGTGGTCGGTAAGGCCATGGCAGGTGAGCCCTTCGACGGATCGGTCGAGGCAGGGCAGGCGATTCGCATTATGACCGGGGCCTCACTCTCTGAGGGGGCGGATACGGTCGTCATGCAGGAAAATGTTTCCCGGGAGGGCGATCAGATTGTCCTGAGCCGTATCCCGAAAACCGGTGAAAACGTTCGCCAGGCCGGTGAGGATATCTGCCTCGGAGAAATACTACTGACTGCGGGACACCGGCTTGGCCCGGTTGATATCGGCCTGCTGGCGACCCTGGGTCTGGCCGAGGTTGCCGTGGTCGCTCCCATTAAAGTCGCGCTGTTTGCCAGCGGCGATGAATTACGAGCACCTGGGCAAGCACTCGGCCCAGGTGATATTTATGACAGCAACCGCTATTTTCTCAAGGCCATGCTGACTCGACTGGGCTGCCAGGTCATCGACCTGGGTGTTATTCCCGATGACCTCGAACAACTACGTGAAGCCTATCAATTGGCGGACGAACAGGCGGACGCGGTACTGACCTGTGGTGGTGCATCGGTGGGCGAAGCCGACTACGCTCAGCAGTTGCTGGGTGAGCTAGGTCAGGTGGATTTCTGGAAGGTGGCGATCAAACCCGGCAAGCCTTTTATGTTTGGTCAGCTCCGCAACAGCATGTTTTTTGGTTTGCCGGGCAATCCTGTTTCAGCTCTGGTGACTTTTCATCAACTTGTTTTGCCGACCTTACAGGCAATGCAGGGGGCCCAGCCCGAACAGCCCTTAAAACTAACGGCGCGCAGTACCCAGGAAATTAGGCGTAATCGTCAACGACTGGATTTTCAAAGAGGCGTATACAAAGCCGACGGCCAGGGTGGTTTTGAGGTAAGCCCTGATAGCCAGCAAAGCTCCGGTGCCCTCGGCCCGATGAGCCGTTGCAACTGTTTTATCCTTCTCACTGCCGGAGAAAGCCCCTTGCAGGTAGGCGAGGCAGTCGAGATTTTGCCCTTTGATAATTGGCTTCAGTGAAGTTGATAGTTCTTCATTTACAACTAATCTACTTTTAATGCTCTAGTTCTAAATATTCAACTTTTACACATACGGAGAACACCATGACCAGAAAACACATATTAGCAGGTGTCAAAGTGCTGGATTTTACTCAGCATGTGGCGGGGCCATCCTGCACCCGCATGATGGCAGAAATGGGCGCAGAAATTATTAAGGTAGAGTTAGCGCCCTTTGGTGATCAAATACGTTACGTCGGTTACCAGAAAGGTGGTCGCGGGCTGTATTTTCTCCAGCAGAATCGCGGTAAGGACAGTCTCTGTATCGATGTAAAAACCGAGAAGGGCAAGGAAATCCTCTACGAATTGATTAAAAAGGTCGACGTGCTTATCGAAAACTTTGCCCCCGGTGTTATTGGTCGGCTGGGTTGTAGCTGGGAAGTCGTGCACGAACTTAACCCCCAGTGCGTCATGTGTTCCATTTCGACCTTCGGCCAGACCGGCCCGCTGGCGGATTTGCCAGGCTTTGACTACATCGGCCAGGCCTATTCCGGTATCACCAGTTTGATTGGCGAAGCGGATAAGCCGCCAAGCATACCGGCAGCGGCCATCGGCGATACCATGACTGGCGCTCACGCGCTGGCGGCGATTAATGGCGCTTTGTTTCACCGTGCCATGGGTGGCGAGGGCGAATATATTGATGTCACCTTGCTGGACAGTTATTTTCACTGCCATGAAATGTACGTGGGTATGTACAGTGCCAGTGACGGCAAGCTGGCGCCTCGGCGTAATGGTTCCCATCAACGGTTGGGTTGTCCCATGGGCGTGTTCCAGGGCAAAGACAGCCACATCATGATTATCGCCACCCATCCCCAGTGGCAGCGTTTGTGTGATGTGATGGAAATGCCCGAGTTACGCACTGATCCCCGTTTTGAAGACCCGAACAACCGTATTCGGCATCGTCACGAACTAATACCCATTATCGAAGCCTGGTTACAAAGCCAGCCCAGCGATAAAGGCACCATAGCCAAACTCGAAAAAGCCCGCATCCCGATAGCGCCAGTCTTGTCCCTGCCCGAAGCTATGGATCATCCACACCTGGTCGAGCGGGGCACCGTGCGGACTGTCACCCAGCGCGGTGCTGGCACCTTCAAAATGCCCGGTATGCCCCTGCGCTTTGGCAGCTTTCCCGCAGAAAACGACCTGGAAGCGCCCTACCGGGGTGAGCACAACTTGAAAGTGCTCAGCGAGTATTTAGGTTATAACGAAGCCCAGGTGGCGGCTTTAACGGCGGAAGGCATCTTGCTAGATGAAGAGGTACCAGACGGGGAAGCGGCAGCGAGTTAGGATCGTGTCGGGCTGGTGAACCTTTACACTGACCGGTAGAAATAGAGAAATGGAATCTTGTGCGTACCAGTCAGTGCTAAATAGATAATATCGTTTGCTAGCAATTGCGCTGACTGCTCATCAGGTGGCATTCCTAAATAAAAGTTGAGGGAAATGTGGGTTCTTGCTTTTCATGCAAAATGCGAGGCTGTGGAGTAATGTGGCCTGCGTGATTGAGTCCATATAATAAGTTACTAAAATATATTTACTGAAAATAAAAACTTGATTAATTTGGAACGAGCGCGATGAAGCTATATACGATGTGTGGTTCACGTTACGGTTCGCGATGCTTAATACAGCTTTCTGCCAAAGGTCTCGACATCCCCGTTGAATTTCTCCCCTTCCCTTTGCCCGATAGTTTTGCTGCGATCAGCCCGCTTAATTTAGTACCTGTTCTCGAGGTGGATGGCAAGCATCTCATTGAGTCCCAGGTTATCTGCGAATATCTTGAAGACTTGGGCAAGAGGCCGTCACTAAGACCTGAAGAGCCAGAGGATTGCGCCAGAATGCGCTTGTTAATCCGTCTCTTTGAGTTGTACTACGACCCACATATACTGAAAATATATCACGCCATCCTGGCCCAGGAAGAGTTTGATATGGATGAAATTATAAGCGCCATGGATGACGTAAAAGGCGCTTTGAATCTTATCGCTGTTTACCTGGATGATAAACAATATGCCGTTGGTGAAACCCTGAGTCTTGCCGATTGCGCGCTAATGCCACCCTTCCTCCAGGCGACCATTATTTGTCCCATGCTTGGGCTTGATGATCCCATTGCCAGCCACAGCACAATTGCGGGATATTTTGATAAGACGAGAAGCGACCCGTATGTTGCGCCGGTTTTAGCAGATATGGAGCCATACTTGAAAACATTATTTGGTGGTGGCGTGACCAGGTGATAGAGATTAGTGGGGTCAAGAGCCAGCGGAATCTAGACCGGACCCTCATGGTTTAGAGTTTGCTTACCCCGCAGTCCGTGATCCCTCTGATAATATTCAGGCAGCTCTATTAGGTATCTTGGCACGCGCTTTTTTATTCCTCCCATTTTTATTGGATTTGTTATTTCCGTTCTTTTTTGCGGAGGCTTTTTTAGCCTTCTTAATCGCAGCTTTTTTAGCGGCCTGTTTCCTGACGGCCTTGTTTGCCTGCTGTTTCTTGATTAATTTCTCAACTTGTTTGAGTTGCTCGCGCGCAGTGTTGGCTGCCTCCTGGGCTTTTTCAGCACGTTTTGCTGCTTTCCCAGCCTGATCAATAGCATGTTCCAGGCGTTCTTTGGATTTTTCCAGTAATTTTTCAAGGCGCTTCATATTTTTTTTGGATTGCATTGCTTGTTTCCTATATTGAGCCAGGTGTTACATCACGACTTCATCGCGTTCATGAATACGATCTATCGGGCCAGCGATTAAAGGGTCTGCCTGGCCAACAATAGCTTCGTCCTTATTAGGATAATCCAATGATGATAAGAAATGACGGATACAGTTGATGCGCCCCCTTTTCTTATCATCCGAGCGAATAACCGTCCACGGCGCGTCCCGGGTATCAGTGTGGAAAAACATGCTTTGTTTGGCACCGGTGTAGTCATCCCAGCGTTCCAGTGAAGCCAAATCTACCGGACTTAATTTCCACTGTTTGAGCGGATCGTTCTGTCGTGACTTGAAACGTCGAAATTGCTCCTCTCGACTCACCGAAAACCAGTATTTAAAGAGGATAATCCCGCTATTAACTAGCATTCTTTCCAGTTGTGGAGCTTGCCGCAGGAATTCGAGATGCTCATGATCGGTACAGAAATTCATCACCTTATCTACCCCGGCCCGGTTGTACCAGGAGCGGTCAAATAGCACTATTTCACCTTTGCTAGGTAGGTGTTGGATATAACGTTGAAAATACCACTGGTTGCGCTCACGGGCATTAGGCTTCTCAAGCGCGACAACCCTGGCTCCTCGAGGGTTAAGATGTTCCGTGAAGCGCTTAATGGTGCCCCCTTTACCCGCTGCATCACGGCCCTCAAAAAGAATAACTATGCGTTGACTGGTTTCCTTCACCCAATTTTGCATTTTTAACAGTTCAATCTGTAGTTCATGTTTGTGTTGCTCATATTCAAGCACATCCATTTTGGAGCTGTAGGGATACGAGCCATCCGCGTTCCAGTTTATTTTTCCATTCTTGGCATTGAGATCGAAGATGATGGGTGATTTCGCTCCTCCAGGTGAACTTGCGCTTACTGCTTTGTCAATTAATTCCAACTCTGTCATGTTTTTCCTTATCTTAATAACAAAAGCGCCGCCACGCCCTCCGGGGCACGCGGAACCTAATTTAAGTGCTAAGTGATATCTTAATGGTCGGTAAAAATTAACCGATAAAATAATACTTTATTCTAGGCATTAAACATTGATATAAATCAATATAATGAAGATTGCGTGATAGAGACTGAGAAATATTTGCCTGATAAGCTCGTACGCGTAAGTAAAGTGTCCACTGATTCGGTCGTAGGGCAAATAAATTACACGCGAGTTCTTTTCAGGGAGATAGTGACCGGATGAGAAATGCTAGTCGCTTGTAGCGAGGACAATCACGCGGAAATCTCCTTCCTGGCATGCGTGGTCGAAAACATTTTTTGGATTGTTGAACCGGGTGTTGTGCAACGGGTGTAGAGTGGTGCCGACAATATCCCCTATGCAGGAAGAAGGGTCAGGTCTAGAAATGAAGTCTTGTCTCAGCTAGACATGTGGGTTGTTTAGGTAAGCTTTGCTCTGTGGGCATCAAATCTAGACCCCGTTTTTTGACGTCAGGCTATCGCAGAATCACAGCATCGAACCCGATGGCCAACATTGTATGGCTTTAAGACGTGCCCCTGGGTTTTCTTGTAGAGCAATGTGGCATTGCAAGCCCCGAGTCAGTTAGCTTCTCGTGGGAAATTGTGCGTAAGGCTCGAATTCGGGAGGCGGATTGATTTTGGAAACTGGTTTTCTAGGCATCGAATCTAGACCTCTATCCCGGCCTCTTTTTAGTCCCATAAGTATCTTCAGCGACCCTTCGTCTCCACAAGAACCTGTACTTTGCGCGACCTTTCTGGCATGCTGCCAGTTGTTCTACCATTTAGCAGCTGGCTTTACCCGGCAACTACCCACTGCTCAAATCCCTACCTTTGTTTTTTCTTAATGTAGCTTTTTGCTTGGTAATTCACGAAGCCGTGGCTTCGTTTTCTACCAACAATCGATACGTTTAGATTTTTCACACTTAAAGGAAGGATAAAAATTGAAGCATGGGCACCAGGATAAAAAACGGATAAGCACCGCACTACTTCTCGCCGCCGGAACAGGCTCCCGCCTATACCCCTTAACTCAGAACGCTCCAAAATGTCTGACAATAGTCAATGGCATATCAATACTTGAACGGATGATCAACATTCTGAATCAGCATGGTTTCAAACGGCTGGTTGTGGTTACAGGATATCTTGAAAATTACATAAAAGATTTTTTGGGTGATCAGATGGGTGGCATAAAAGTCGAATATATTTTCAGCCCCTTATATAAGTCTACCAATAATATCTATTCTCTCTGGATGGCACGTAAAGTTATCAGTGAGCCGTTTCTCTTACTCGAAAGTGATCTTGTTTTTGATGAATCGCTTCTGGACGACATGCTCTATCCCGACAGACTAGCTGCCGCAAGGTTGCAGCCCTGGATGAATGGGACGAGCGTAACTATCAATAAGTCTAAAAAAGTTAAAGCATTTTTGGCAGACAAGGCAGATTCTTTTGGTGAGATAAAATACAAAACTGTGAATATTTACAGCATTTCACTTAAGTCCTGGAATGGGATTGTACAAAGATTAGACAAGTCTATTTCAGATGGCAAAGTAAATGATTATTACGAAACCGTATTTGCACAAATGATTGTCGATGGCAGTCTCTCTTTTGAAAGTGTCTCTTTTGACGGCAAGCCTTGGTATGAAATAGACACTCTTGCCGATTTGGCAATAGCAGAGAAACTATTTTTATCAGATAAGTACATGGATGTAAAAACTGTTCCTCTTTCAGCGCCGCGTTTTCTTGACACTCCATTAAGCAATGACGTAATCCCTGCAAAAAAAGCAGCAGAAGCCTTAAGTGTCGCAAAATAATTACAAGACTCAATCTGAAAAATACGAATTTATCTCTAAGCAACATGGTGGTTACTATAGGCATGATTTTATAGACCATGCCTATCTTTATAATCTTTATTTCCCGCCTGAGGCTATCTTCACAAACTTTAAAGATCAAATTCATGATCTTGTTCTGAATTATCCGGTGGCACAAGATGCCCTTGCCAACCTTGTTGGCAAAGTAATTGACCAACCCGCCGAAAGAATTGTTGTGGGAAACGGAGCTGCAGAATTAATAAAAATAGTATCCGGTCATATAGCGGGTAAATTAATCGTTCCCGTGCCTTCTTTTAATGAATATGCCAATGCAGCGCCGTCAGGTAAAGTCGTTGAGTTTCCACTTGAATTTCCATCCTTCCAGTTGGATGTGGATAAATTTGCTGCCGAAGCGATGAGAGTAAAAGCTGATGTCGCTGTCGTGGTTACACCGAATAATCCAACATCTATGCTCGTTTCCAAGGCCGATCTCATTCGCCTTGCAAAGAAACTTGAAACTCATAATTGCATTCTGATTATTGACGAATCATTTTTGGATTTTGCAGAAAATCCTGCTCAAATAAGCCTGGAACGAGAAATCGAAAATTATCCGAATATGGCTATTTTCAAAAGCATGAGCAAGGCCTACGGGATCTGTGGGCTCAGGATTGGTTACATGTTGTCAGCGAATTCAGAATTTACACAGGCCGTTAGAAATGGCGTACACATCTGGAATATCAACGGTTTCGCCGAAGAGTTTCTGCGGATTTTGCCTGATTACAAAGATGAGTTTATTGAAAGCTGCAAACAGGTTCGAGCTGACAGAGACAGCCTCTATACAAAACTTTGTGCTGTAAAAGGTATGACGGTTTTCAAGCCAGATGCAAATTACATTTTCTGTCGCCTGCCAGATACTGTGCAAAGCGCACCGGAAATTATGAAAAAATTATTTGTTGAACATAACATGTACATAAAGGACTGCTCAGGTAAAACTCAACCCGATTCTGACCGTTACCTCAGGATTGCCAGTCGTACAGAAGAAGAGAATTGTAAATTAGTCGCGGCTTTAATCGATGTAGTGAACTTAAAAGCATAGAAACAATGACAAGCCCCAAACCTCAACAAGCCACAATACTTTCTTTTGTCAGAGATCTTCCCAATATCTGCTCCCTTGCAGGTCTGTTATGTGCGGTCCTTGGTATATATTTCGCTGTTCTGGGCAACTTTCCTGCTGCAATAATCGGAATGATCTGGGCGACACTTTTTGATTGGGGCGATGGAATCATTGCCCGTCGGATGAAGGGTCGAACAAACGAATTCCAGGCTTTCGGGGGACAGCTTGACTCGTTGATAGATATTGTAAGTTTTGGGGTTCTTCCCGCGCTTATTCTCTTGAGCTATGGCGAATTCAGCCCATTGTTTCTGCCAGGTGCATTTCTTATTGTCGCGGCCTGCGCAATACGGCTGAGTTATTTCAATCTGTTCGGACTGAATGATGATTCGTCTTACATAGGAATGGCCGTTGACAATAATGGCATTATTCTCGCTTTTGTCTTTCTCTTTGAGTCTGTTTTAAACCACACTTTTTTTTCAGTCGTCACATACATAACTGTTGTCGCTATGGCGGCCTTGAATGTAGCGCCAATAAGAACGCCAAAGTTTACGGGAAGGTGGGTTTATGTACTCACCGCCTATGTCTTTGGATTAACAGCTATTTATGGCTGGATGCTGTTGAGAAGATAGCAATGAAATCACAGAAATTACCCAGTGATGAATCATAAGAACGCCACCGAAGCACAGATCGACGATGCAGCCGTAAAGAAATACTTTGATAAGGCATCGGGTGGCACCGCTGCCACTGTGAGCATGATGACCCATGAGTTCAATCTCCCAGCCAGTGCGGCCAGATATCGACTGCAGAAAGAGATAGAAACTATCAGCGATTGGCTGGGCGCGGTGAATGACTCGGGGCGAGTGCTTGATGTTGGCTGTGGCGCAGGAACCTGGTCAGAGATCTTTTCCCCGCGCTATAAGACTGTCATGGGAATCGAGCAAAGCAAGCTCATGTTGAAGGCTGCCAGGGAAAGGGTAGCGAGTCTGCCCAACGTTAAGATACTCGAAGGCGACGGTCGACATGACTTGCCGGAAGGCTCCTTCGACATGATCTTCCTGGGCGGGCTGTGTATGTATCTGAATGACGACGACCTTATTGAGCTGCTCCACTCTTTAAAAAACCGTCTTACTGAAGGGGGATCGATAATCCTCCGCGAATCGACTTCACATCAGAGCGTATATCTGGCACAGGGAGAGTATCAGGCCGTCTACCGAAGCGTAAACCTGTACCGCCAACTGTTCGATGATGCAGGCCCCTTTCGTGTGGAAGTGCGGCGGAACTATGGTTACACCAATTTGGTGACTGCAGAGGAGTTAGTTAGTCTGCGTCGCAAGTGGCTACCATTCTTACCGAGCGAATCTACCACGCTTGGTTCCTTGACGTGGTGGGCACTCAGCGGGACAAGGCCCATAAGTTTCTGGGCTTTACCACGAATGTTCTCCCAGCTCAGCATCCCTTGGCCCAGGTTACAAAATCACTTCTTCAGGCTACGCTGAAAACATGGTTAGACCCCTGTGGGTGGCGAATTAGTAATTCATCGATAGAATCAGATAATTAGCTGTTCGGCCCAGGTTCGGAGTTTGGTTTGAGAAACTCCTTACAATTCTTCGGCTTACTGAAACCTGCTTCTAAACCGGATCCCCAACTTGTGCCTGTGCATTACGGAGTTCTGAAGACACGAGGGTCGGGTCTAGAATTAAAGCTATCCAAAGCCTGGGGTCGGGTTCCTTTAACGCGCTGTCGGCCACTGCTGAGTCTCATGAAGAACGCGTAAAATTTCAATCGTATTTGCGTTCATATGCTCTCGATAGATCACGACAAACGGTACATCATCAATGACCAGCTCCCGTGTGTTTTTCAATCTCCCCTGACGCCCCGCTCTGGGATGGTCGGGTAAGATCAGATTAACTCTATCGATGACGTTTATAATCAAGTCGATAGCAACCAAGGGGCTATTTTTCTGGGTAATATGGGCTTCGATGTTTTTTAAATCAATGTCGGCAAGGTCAGTCCATTTGAGCTGCACGCCTCGTCTCCCACTTGGCTTTGATGTCCGCATGGTCAATCAAGTGGCCTTCATCCGCTGCTTTCACACCATTTTCTACTTCGTGGATAAACCATTCTTCACGGGCTACATATTGTTTGATAGCTTCTGCCATCAGCCACGCGCGGGGTCTATCCATCGCCTCAGCCATCTGGCCGACACGCTTTAAGGTTTCGTAGTCCAGTCTCACTGAGGTAGCTTTTAACGGCATAGCGATTCCCTGAGGTTCTTCCTGAACCTCAACTCTAGCCGATCTAGCTATAATTGTCTTCCTCCGATCATGCATCCAGTACGGATCATCAAAGGGGTCGCAAAGATTTCGAACGCTGGTATAGAGTTTTAGCTATCTACGGCATCAGCGAAGCCCGATTAAAAAGACCTTTTTGACTTTGTAGTAGCCCCTTACGAACCCTCAACAGCCTGCGCCCTTCCTTAGGCTTTTTATTCCAGCCTTAAAGCTCGCTAGCCATAAATTCCACCGTGGTGTCGTGATCACCCACGCCCAATACCGCACAGTTAAGGTCGGTGACACCAATATCCCGCAGTCGCTGGATATATTTTCGCAGCTCACCCTCATCACCGATATTGGCAATGTCGGATGGCCCTGATGCGCCTTCTTTGTTTAGCATGGCGCGGTAGGAATCCAGCTGGCCGTACATCTTCATACCCTTCTCGATACGGGCGACGGCGGCTTCTTTGTCCGAAACGATGGCGGTGGGAACACCGGCGACAATGCGTGGTTCGGGCCGCCCGGCGTCGGCGGCGGCTTTGCGAATTTTGGGGATAATATGATCTTCCAGGGTTTTCAGGCCGGTCATCCAGGTGATGGTGCCGTCTGCCAGAGTGCCAGCCAGTTTTAGCATCACATCGCCAAGAGCGGCGACCAGCACCGGCACGGACTCGGATTCGCTGACGGCAATCTGGCCACGGGCGCTGTACTGCTCACCCTTGTAGTTGACTTTCTCGTTACGCACGGCTGGCGCGAGTACTTCGAGGTATTCGCGCATGTGCTTGGCGGGCTTGTCGTAGGACATGCCAAACATGCCTTCGATAATGGGTTTGTGGGACAGGCCGATGCCGAGATGAAAGCGGCCCGAGGCTGCGGCATTGGTGGTGGCGGCCTGTTGCGCCATGACCAGCGGATGCCGGGGGTAGCTAGGCACTACCGCCGTACCCAGCTGAATCTTGGTGGTGTTTTGCCCGACGATGGCCAGAGCAGTCAGCGCGTCGAGGCCGAACATATTGGCCATCCAGAAACAGTCGAAGCCGTGGGCTTCCATTTTTTTTGCGCGCTCGATGAGGCCGGGAAAGGTGGTTTCGGGGCCGGATGCTGCGCCGGAGTTGATGCCTATTTTCATGATGATGTCCTGTGTTTGTTTTATTAAGAAGCGTTTTAGTCAGTATAGGCAGCGGGTTTTAAATTACCTAAATTCCGGAATGACTTCTTCTGCGATCAAACGGAGGTTTTCATCGACATAAGCTTCCGGGCAGGCCGAGGTGAGCATAAACAGTTTGCCGCCTGCATCGATATATTCTCGCAGTCGTTTGCGGCAATCTTCCGGTGTGCCGATCAAAGTGTACTTTGATACCAGGTTGTCAAAGTTCTGAGCGTATTGTTTGCCCAGTTGTGCGGCGGCCATTTCCCGGGCTTTATCGCGATCTTTGTGCACGGCGGTAAAGATAAATACGCCATTGTTGAAGTTATCCATACTCATATTGTGGTCGGCGCGTATAGACGAGATAGAATCGATGCTGTCCTTTAACATCTCAGGGGAATACATATAGGGCAGCCAGCCATCACCGTGCAATGCGGCCCTGCGCTTGGCGGCGTCCTGGCGACCCGCTACCCAGATGGGCGGGGTGGGTTGCTGTATGGGCTTTGGATTCAGGGTGACTTCGTTAAGGGTGTTAAACCGGCCGTGGAAGGTCACTGCATCATCGGTCCAGAGTTCGCGAATCACCTGCAGGGCTTCAGTGGTTCGTGCCCCGCGCTCCTTGACCGGCACACCGCAGGCTTCGAACTCTGTGGGGAATTCGCCGCCGACACCAACACCGAACATATATCTGCCACCGGAGGCATTGTCCAGCGCTGCGCCCAATTTGGCGGCCAGCGCCGCTGGGTACAGGGGTAAGAGCACTATGGTGCTCATCAGTTTGATACTCTCGGTAGCGCCAGCGGCGACACTCAGGGTGATATAGGTGTTGCCAATGGGGGTGTGGAACATCACGTGTTCCCCGGCGCTAACAATGTCAAAACCCAGGCCTTCGATATGCCTGGCGGATGCGGCGATGTCTGTCACCGTTCTTATCCCTGTGCCAAATTGAATGTCGCCCATGCTTATTCCCCTTCGTATGCGTGCCAATTATTGATATTTATTTAGCCGCAATCGTAAACAAGTGCCTCCATGGTGGCAAACCAGTTCGCCTGTCTTAGGTGTTGACCAGGTATCGATTAGGTATTTATTAAAAACAACTCAGCCTTGACTCAAATCAATTGGGTGCTTAACCACCTTTGACGAAATGCCTGGTAATTGCAAAAGTGTCATCCTCCTGACAAATGCCTGACCTGCCTAAATAACCCACGCTAGTAAACGTCGAGCAAGAGGAAAAACTAATGCGTAAACCCGGAATCTCCGCTGACTCACATATCGTAGAGCCGCCAAATACCTATATTGATTTTATTGAGCCGAAGTTTCGTGATCGCGCGCCACAGGTGGTCGATGGCCCCGGTGGTTGCTCGATTTTTAATATTCCCGGCCTGGATGACATTATTCCTCTGGCCTTGTTGGGCGCCGCCGGTGTGCCAGCCGAAGACCTGGTTAAATTCCGCACCGCTAAATTTGAAGATCTACCCAACGCCGCATGGAACCCGGCATTTCGAGCGGAGATTCAGGAGCAGGACGGAGTCTGTGCAGAGATCATTTATGCCTCGATAGGCATGGTCATGTGTTCGCATCCTGATTATGCTTATAAAGCCGCGTGTATGAATGCCTATAATCGCTGGCTTGAGTGTTTCTGTTCGGGTGCGTCAGACCGTTTGTTCGGGCTTGCACAAACAGCGGTTGCCTCTGTCGATGAAGCGATTGAGGATTTTGTAAGGGCCAGTGAAATGGGCATGGTTGGCATGATGATGCCGGGTCGGCCTCAGCACGAAGATTACGATCATTCCGATTACGATGCCCTGTGGGAATGCGCCATTGATCTCGATTTTCCTGTCTGTTTCCACATTCTGACGTCCGATGATTGCGGCGTAAAGGAAGTGTTGAAACCCAAGCGCGGCCATCCCGCCAATGGCTTTATGAATATTATTCGCGGTGTTCAGGACGTTATGGGTGTCTTCCTGTTTGGCGGCGTATTTGACACGCATCCGAAGCTAAAAATGGTTGTCGCAGAGGGTGATGCAGGCTGGATACCGCACTACAAATATCGTGCTGACCATGCGATTAAGCGTCTTGGCCCAGCTGTTGAATCTAAGCTGACGAGGATGCCCAGCGAATATATCGCTGAGAATATTTCGTTTACTTTCCAGGATGACCTCACCGCCTATACCAACCAGGAAGTGGTTGATAGTGGCTGTCTGATCTGGGCAAATGACTATCCTCACACTGATGCGTCGTGGCCCAACTCACAGAAAATTCTTGATGAGCAAATGGGACATTTAACCGAAGCCCAACAAAACGCCTGTGTTCACGATAACGTGAAGAAGCTTTTTAATTTGCCGGTTCAGTGACCCGGTTCAAGTGTGATTGACTCCATTTGGAGCAGGCCGGTTGTCCTGGTTGCCATAGTAGGTTCCTAAATTACAGAAAATAATAAAAAATACGCGATTAACGTAGCGCGCTAAAAAAGGCGTGAATTGCAAAAAACGGCTTTCAGAGCACCGCTGTAGGTTGATTAAACTCCCCGTCTGAATTCAATCAGGATTCGGAGGGATTAACGGATCCCGTCGGTCGCGAAAATATTTGACAAGCATTGTTTGTTTGTTCAGAGTGTCAACCTATTTACATGGATTACCAGCCTTTCCGGCTCAGAAAGCTCTTTTTAACCCCTATCTAAGGAGAAACCAATGCGTAAACCCGGCATTTCTGCGGACTCCCATATTGTTGAGCCGCCTAATACATATATTGATTTTATCGATCCCAAGTTTCGTGACCGCGCCCCGGAAGTTGTTGAAGGTCCTGGCGGCGTTCATATCTTTAATATTCCTGGTCTGGATGACATGATTCCCCTGGCGCTGCTGGGCGCCGCCGGTGTCCCAGCCGAGGATTTGCTCAAGTATCGCACGGCGAAATTTGATGAGTTACCCAATGCCGCCTGGAACCCGGAGTATCGGGCAGAGGTTCAGGATCAAGACGGCGTTTGCGCTGAAATGATCTATGCCTCTGTGGGCATGGTGATGTGTTCGCACAAAGATTACGAATACAAAGCAGCATGTATGCAAGCATATAACCGTTGGTTGCAAACCTTTTGTGAAGGTGCCCCCGGTCGTTTGTTTGGCCTTGCGCAAACCGCTGTGGCTTCCGTGGATGATGCTATTGCAGATTTCAAACGTGCCAAAGAAATGGGCTTTGTCGGCATGATGATGCCGGGTCGTCCTCAGCACGAAGATTATGATCATGAAGATTATGATGCGCTGTGGCAATGTGCGACTGATCTGGATTTGCCTATTTGCTTTCACATCCTGACTTCGGAAGATTGTGGTGTTAAAGAAATTCTGCAGCCAAAACGTGGTCATCCCGCGAACGGCTTTATGAATATTGTCCGCGGCGTTCAGGATGTTCTGGGTGTATTCCTGTTTGGTGGTGTCTTCGCGACCCATCCGAAACTGAAAATGGTGATTGCTGAAGCCGATGCCGGCTGGATTCCTCACTACTCTTACCGTGCGGATCATGCGATCAAGCGCCTTGGGCCAGCGGTGGGTACCAAGCTGGAGAAGGCACCCAGTGAATACATCATGAATAACCTGTCCTATACCTTCCAGGATGATATGACGGCATATCACAACAAAGCTGTAGTCGATAGTGGTTGCCTGATGTGGGCCAATGACTACCCCCACACCGATGCTTCGTGGCCCAATTCACAAAAAATTCTTGATGAGCAAATGGCGCACTTAACTGTAGAGCAGCAAAACGCCTGTACTCACGATAATGTGAAAAAACTGTTTAATTTGCCGATTAATATCTAAGAGATTGCTCGGTTATTGAACGCGAAAGGCACCCAACTGGGTGCCTTTTTTAATGGGCGTTGTTCATGGACGTTAAAGAAATTGACAATAGTGTGGGGCGCGAGTATACGTATTGACACTTAAATACCAACTTGAAAGATCGTTAGCGACTCGTTAACCGTCTCTTCAGCGAGAGTTCCGATTCTTCAACAGAGCCATAAATTTTTAAGGAATTAACATGCGAAAACCGGGCATCTCGGCAGATTCTCATATTATCGAGCCACCCAATACTTACATTGATTTTATCGAACCCAAATTTCGTGATCGTGCGCCTCGGATGGTTGAGAGAGAAGACGGCGCATCTATCTTCGAGATTCCCGGCATGGATGATGCAGTTCCTCTGGCACTTTTTGGTGCCGCGGGTGTGCCCGACGAGGGCTTAATGAAATATAAAACGGCCAATTTTCAGGAGCTGCCCTATGCTGGCTGGAACCCTGCCTTCAGGGCAGAGGCCCAGGATCAGGATAATGTGTGTGCTGAAATAATCTACGCGTCTGTCGGCATGGTGATGTGTTCCCACGAAGACCACGCCTATAAAACGGCCTGTATGAATGCCTACAACCGTTGGTTAGAAACATTTTGCGCCGGGGCCCCCGGTCGATTATTCGGTCTGGCGCAAACCTCGGTCGGATCGATTGATGAAACCATCGATGATTTCAAAAGGGCGAAAGAAATGGGCTTTGTCGGCATGATGATGCCAGGTCGGCCCTTAAATAATGATTATGATCATCCTGATTACGATGCACTTTGGGAATGCGCGGTCGATCTGGAATTGCCGATATGTTTCCACATCCTGACATCGGAGGATAGCGGCCCTAAAGAGGTGATGGCGCCGACGCGCGGCACATCGGCCAACGGTTTTATGAATATTGTTCGCGGCGTGCAGAACGTACTCGGTGTGTTTTTGTTCGGTGGGGTATTCGATACTCACCCGAACTTGAAATTAGTGATCGCCGAAGCCGATGCTGGCTGGATTCCTCACTACGCTTATCGCGCTGATCATGCCTTTAAACGCTGGACGCCTATCGTAGGGTCTAATATTAGCAGGAAACCCAGCGAGTATATGATGAGTAATGTGTCCTACACATTCCAGGATGATGTGACAGCTTATCGTGACCCTGAAGTGGTTGATGGCGGTTGTTTGATGTGGGCCAATGATTTTCCGCACACAGACTCTACGTGGCCTATTTCCCGACAAATTCTCGATGAGCAAATGAGCAAATTAACCGAGCAACAGCAAAATGCCTGTACCCACGATAATGTGAAAAAGCTGTTTAATTTGCCGATTAATCTGTAAGGGTAGATCAGTCATTTATTGGAAAAGCATTTGGCAGGGTGCTTTTTTTTGCGAAAAAATATTTCCATGCACAAAAAATGTGAGGCACTAGCGCCTCGAGCTGTGCACAATCGAAATACAAATAACAGGGGATAAACATCGTGAACCGATTTACAGCGATACATGGCGAAGCGGCAGGTACGCCACAATTGGCCGACGGCTGGCGCTTAACAAAAGTAACACCACCGAGCGCATTGTTCGGTGCCAACGGCATACAGTTCGGCACTGATGGCAGACTTTATGTGGCTCAGGCCATGGGTAATCAGGTAACGGCAATCGACACGGTGAGCGGTGAGCACGAGGTCATCTCGCCCAATGGCGGGCCTATCGTTGGCCCCGATGATGTCGCCTTTGATTCACAGGGTAATATGTATTCGACCGAGGTGATGAGCGAGCGGGTCAGTATGCGCAAGCCTAATGGCGAGGTGACTATTGTCTCCGATGCGTTGCCGTCGGCTAATGGCGTCACGGTGTTTAATGATCGCCTGTTTATCGACGAGCATCGCCCCGGTGGTCGACTGTTTGAACTCTATCCCCACGATGACCGGCCGCCGCGGCAGATTGCAGAGAATCTGTCTGGGCCAAATGCTCTTGCCGGCGGCCCCGACGGTAAGCTGTATTTTCCGCTGGTTCCAGAAGGAGAAATCTGGCGGGTTGATCCTGAAACTTGCGAATTGGAAAAAGTTACCGAGGGTTTGTTTCATCCCACTGCAGCCAAATTTACTCCTTCTGGTGAGCTGGTTGCACCCCAGGCGGGCAATGGCGAAGTGGTCAAGATTGACACCGAAACCGGTGCGCAAACGGTAATTGCCAAAGTGCGGCCGGGTATCGATAACCTGGCTTTTGATGCTGATGGCAAACTGTATCTCAGTCATTTTGTCGACGGCGGCGTCGCCGAAGTCAGCATGGATGGTAAGAGCACCGAAAGAGTATTAGCAGAGCCAGGTTGGGTCGGTCCCTGGGGTATCGCTGCCGACCCATCCGGCACATGTTTTATAGTCGATTGTTTAAGTCTGGCATGTCTCAGTCCGTCTGGTGAACGCTCGTCCGTAGGCAGTCCTCTCGACAACTCCGCACCGCGTTTTGTGCGGGCAGTTGCTGCGGGGAATTCCGGCGAATTCCTTATGACCACCGCCCGTGGTGATGTCATTCGTTACCAATTTGCTGATGAAAAAACTCATATGATGGTTGCCAAGCAGGGTCAGCTTAAAGGTCTATGTGCTGGAGAAAACGATACTGTCTACGTTGTTAAA
This sequence comes from Porticoccaceae bacterium, assembly GCA_021773435.1. Taxonomy (GTDB): domain Bacteria; phylum Pseudomonadota; class Gammaproteobacteria; order Pseudomonadales; family Porticoccaceae; genus HB2-32-21. Next base: position 35,243 of record JAJFKC010000026.1, on the reverse strand, counting down.
GATGATGGAGTTAATGGCGATCAGGGCTCAGTATTTTCAGTTAACGATGCCGGAGATATAACGACGCTTGTTGAGGGCCTGTCTGCACCCAAAGACGTTTTTGTGCACGAAGCTGTTTGTTATGTTTCCGAAGCAGGCGCCGGGCGAGTTATAGCCATTGATTGCAGTGGCAAGATTGCGCCAGTGCTTGAAGGATTGGAAGACCCAAGAGGCATTACAGTTATCGATAATCAGCTATATGTGCTTGATCGAGGCGGCTGCGTATTGTGGTCGGTTAATCTAGCTGACGGCAATGCGGCGACAAAAATTGCGACCAACCTACCCGTGGGTGCTGTAACTCCTATTGATCTGGCGGGGGGGCTATGTAAAGACAGTTCGGGAAATTTGTTGATCGCCGCTGACGGCGAAGGTAGTATTTTGCAACTGTGTCCAAATTAAGCTAAGACCGACTCGGCGACTTACGATAGAGCGGAGGTTCGATGTGTGATGACGCTACGTATAGAACCTCCGGGTGGGCTTGTTGCCTGAGCTTCTAAGTTTGCTATCGCCTGGCTTTTCGCTTCAGGCCACCGGGTTGAAAGTATTTGGCACTTTCGCTAAAAGAATAGTCGCTAACCGGGTGCTGGTTGTCGAGGCCGCGAACAAAATAGCGATTGGTGCTGAATTGGTAGTAGGTATCGAGAGTCGATGCCAATACCGGCACCTCATAGTAGTTAATATTATGTGACTCTGAGAAGCGGTCTAGCTGTTCAGCATCGTCATAATGTTCAGCAGTCAATATTCGCCACGAGTCCTCATCCAGATAATAAACTCTGCGCTTGTGAGGATGGTCAACGCCGTCTTTGCGTGTTGCTTCCACCTCCCAGACTCGATGTAATTCGTAGCGCCCCAGCTCTTGATTGACATGTCCTGGTTTAACGATGTCATCGACACTGACTCCGTCGCTATGGAATTGGTAGGCATTGTAGGGCACATACATCTCCTTCTTGCCCAATAACGCCCAGTTGAAATTTGTTATTTTGCCGGAGAACATACCATTTTGATCAACTAGGTGTATGCCGCTGGAGGCGGTAGCAGGCGCGCTGCCATCGACGTCGGGTGCTCGCGATACACGGCGTTTATTTGGATTATAGGCCCACGCCTTTCTTTCTTCATTAACGGTGTTTAGATTGGCGTGATATAGGAGCATGACGCCGGCTGCCTTTCTCGGTGATTTGATGTAGCTTATGCCCCGCATCATTACGCCGTCGAAATTTTCGAGGCTGGTGCCATCTTCCTGACGGGGAAACACTATCTCCTGGAGGGAAACGTTCAACTGGTATTTTCCCTTGTCGGTTGGCACAGCGGAATTCATGTGTCTTCTCACGCTGCCTCCCTTGAAGCTGACGCGGGAATTCCAGATAGCCTGTTCGCCATTGGTCGGTTGGGGAAACGGACAACCCTGGACAATGCCTTCAAGACCCGCGCCGTCATTGACCAGGCGCGCTTGGGCACTGTATTTCTCGGTATGTTCGAGAACGCGTTTAGGGTGCGAAGCACTGCGTTGAGTAGGATATATATTCAGCTTATAAGTGTTGGGGTGCTTTTCCATCATTGCGATGTGCCCCGCCGACAGCCTATCTTTGAACTCGGTCATGTTGGAAGAATCGATGGTAAATAGCACTTTATCTTCAGCAAACGGATCGAGGTGGGTTTTGCCGACTTGATAACCGGCAGGTGGTGTGGTGATGCCCCCCGTCCAGGGCGGAATAGTGGCATCGGCATTACCGGCTTGTACCGCGCCCATGACGGTGAGTTCCGGGTCAGCTTTAGCTTGCGGCATGGTTATCAGCAGGCTCAGCAGTATGGTCAGAAATGTTGCCAGCAATCGAGCGTAATTTCTTTTAGTGACTGTGCCCATAGTGACTTTGCCCAGTTTTTGGTGCCAAATACTTGGCCGATATTTATTTTGCGAAGGCATTTTTTCTACATAAATTGTGACCATTGAGGTCTCTCCTTGATTGATCAATTTCCAGGTGACTACTTATGCTCGGATGCTCTTTGGCAGCCCGGTTAATTATCGCTGCACCAATTTTCCGTTTGATCCTGAACTGTTTCAGCAACTATTGTTGTCGATGTTAAGATAATCTTACCTGTGGCGCAGGCTCCATGATTGCACTTTAATAGGAGGTATTATTTCAAATTGTTATACTTGTTGGAACGGTATACCTTCACCTGCAAAAAATCTATTGCATAAGGCTTTCAAATTGGATCAATCTAATATCAGTTGGAGTGAACTCTACGCGGCACGCACAAAGGTGCAAAAGCGATATCGAAAAATTTGGGATGTGCCAATTGCCAGGCGCTATAGCACAGTTATCCATAAATACGGTCATGACGGGGCGCAGGTTTTAGAGGTTGGCGCAGGTGGTCGAGCTTTGCAAAACCGCCTGAAGAAGTGGTGGCCAAATACACAGTATAAAAGTTATGACATTGATCTTAATACGGAGCAGGATTTTTACGAGCTCGATGATATCTCGGGTGTCTACGAGATGATCTACATGATTGAGGTGATAGAGCATGTAAGACCTGAAATCGCGAAGCAGATATTGACGAAATGCTACGAGGTGATGGCGCCTGGAGGCTTGCTGTTTGTTACCACGCCAAATATCTACTACCCACCCAACTATTTGCGTGACGCAACGCATATTACGCCCTGGTGTTATGACGAATTAGGTGCTGTGTCCTGTATGGCGGGTTTTGAATTAAAGAGTATTTATAGACTCTACAGTGATTCATTTTGGGGGAAGTTGTTACATCGCGTGTTGTTTTACCCCGTCCACAAAGCCCTTGGCATCGATTTTGCGAAGCATTTATTGCTGGTAGCTCGAAAACCGGTAGCCCCTAAAGCATGAAAACCATTTCTATCTCTATCGTTTCATGGAATACCAAAAACCTTACATTATCATGTCTTAAAAGCATATCGGAGCACACCCCCGAGGCTATGCGAGAATGTGTGGAAGTGATTGTCGTCGATAATGATAGCGACGACGGCACTGTGGATGCTATCAGGGAGAATTACCCGCAAGTTATAGTTATTGAGAGCGGTGCCAATATCGGATTTGGCCGAGCAAATAATTTGGCAATTCAAAAAGCGACCGGTGATGTTGTTTTTTTCCTAAACAGTGACGCGTTAATTACTTCAAACACGCTTGAGGTAATCCTCCAGATGTTTATAGACAATCCGAATTTAGGAGTCCTAGGCTGCAGGCTGGTTGAAGCCGATGGCAGCATTCAACGGTCAGTTCGTGGGCATCCTGATTTTAAAGCATTTCTGTATAGCGATACGCCCCTCCACGTATTGCCGTTTTTAAAACCAACTTATGAACGCTATCGGCAGAAAAATTTTGATTTTTCTCGCGAACAAACCGTTGACACCGTAATGGGCGCAGCCATGGCCATACCAAAATATATATTGGACAAGTTGGGTGGTTTTGATCCCATCTATTTTATGTATTATGAAGAAGTAGATCTGTGTCGGCGAATCGGGGAGGCGGGTTATTTGGTAAAGTACATTCCCACGACTACGGTTTTCCATGTTGGCGGTGCAAGTTCATCCTTGGCTCGCGCTCGTATGCGTCTGGCAAATAAAAGAAGTATGTTTTTATATCTTCGTAAACACGAAGGGCGAGTTGCGACTGCATTGTTTTCGTTATTTTTTAAACCCCTCTTTATCATACAAACCATGATTTCCGCCTTGATTTCGGCTAGTAAATATATCGTTGCCAGTGCGATTGGTCGTAAGCAAAGGGCGGATAAATACTGGCAGCAGTGTCGTACCAAATTCCAATTCTTAACTCGAGACCTACTGTCATTCATCGTGAGTTGAAACCACCGATAGATACCGAAAATATTTTATTGCAAAATTGGGGCTGATTAGCCCATTGCGATCTGTTTTTTCTTAATGAATTGTTCATCATCTGCCGGTCGGGATTTGCACGCCGTCGGGAAATGGCTCTGCTTTCAAGACCCCTTCGGCTTCCAGGGCGTCAATAGCCTGGTTATCCATGCCGAGAATATTGCCAAACACTTCCCTGTTGAATTCGCCGAGATAAGGTGCCTGCAAATCGAGCTTGTCCGGAAATTCAGAAAATCGCAGCGGCACGCCAGGTATTTGTAGCTCGCCATAGCCGCGATCGTGGATCGTGCGAACCACCTCGCGTTCGATCAGATGGGGGTGTTCCATGGCTTCCGGCACGCTGAGCACAGGCGCTACCGGGATGTGTAAATCTTCGAGTAATTTAAGGGCATCATCTCGCTTGAAGTTGCTCAGCCAGGCCTCGATGATTTCAACCAGTTCATCTTTGCGCTGCACCCTTTTTAGATTGGTATCGTAGTCTGGGCTGTCTGCCATATCTTCCCGCTCCATGGCTTTACATAAGACGCCCCATTGTCTGGCCATGACCACCATAAACAAGTAGCCATCCTGACATTTAAACAGACCCAGTGGTTAGGCGGCATAGTGGTGGTGTCCAGACCGCTCGGGGCGGATTTTGCCCTTGCTACCCGAATAGGCCTGAACGTTGATCTCGTGGCTGTGGAAGTAGGCATCAAGCAATGAGATGTCTATGTACTGACCTTTGCCCGTTTTCAGATGATAGAGCAGTGCGCTGTTGGTGGCGGCCAGGGCGTGAACACCGGCGCTAACATCACCAATGCCGAGCATGGGAAAGTAGGGTGGTTGCTCCGGGTCGCCAATCATATCCATTACGTCGGTGGGGCATGGCATGTACCGGATCACCGGCTGGAGTCAATTCAACCTTAATTACTTCAGCGCCCATTTCTACGGCGAGTCGTGAAGTGGTTGGTCCGGCGAGATACTGGGTGAAATCAAGAATGCGATAACCATCCAGGATGTGTTTCGGGTCTGGGGAGTTGCTCATAAATAAATCTCTGGTAGTTGTCGGCGAGCTGGCTTAAACGGCTTTCTGATATAGCACGTCTTTATTGCGCAACTCGGTGATTTTGTCAGATGAGTAATTGAGACGGGTTGTCAGCACCTCTTCATTGTGTTGACCCAGGTTAGGTATCTGAATATTTTCGTCTACCTCGTATTTGGAAAAGCGCAGGGGCATCCCCGGAATCTGGAATTCACCCATGATCGGGTCGTTAACGGTGCGAATGGTTTTGCGAGCAATCATATGGGGGTGTTCCATGGCTTCTGGCACGGTCAGAATCGGCGCGCAGGGCACACGAGCGGCTTCGAGCTTCGCCAGGGCTGCTGCGTCACTGTCCTGGGTCTGTAGCCACGCTTCAATAGCGACAATCATTTCCGGCAGGTTTTTGATGCGCGCATCGTTGTCTTTGAAGCGGGGGTCGTCGATCATATCTTCTCGCTCCATGGTGCGGCATAAGACCGGCCATTGATGAAGCAAGGCCAATATAATCAGGTGACTGTCTTTGGACTTGAATATCCCCGTCGGTGCGACCGCGGTGTGCTGGGAGCCGTTGCGGGTTGGGATGACCTTGCCTTTTGTCGCCGAGTAGATTTGAACACTCACCTCATGATGGTGCATATAAGTGTCGAGCAGTGATACATCGACCAGCTGACCGCCGTTGTTATTACGCTCTCGATCCAGCAGGGCATAGCCCACTGCGGTCATGGCGTGAACACCGGTGCCGACATCGCCAAAGGCGAGCATGGGCATGGATGGCGGTGAGTCTTTTTCGCCAATTAAATCGGTCACAGCGGCGTATGCCTGGGCAATGAAATCAAAGCCCGGAAATTCGGCAAGGGGGCCTTCCTGACCAAAGGCGGAGATCGAGCACATAATAATATTTGGGTTGAGTTCTTTAACGACGTCCCAGCCGAGGCCTAGTCTGCCGACCACGCCGGGGGCGAAGTTTTCAATAAATACATCCGACTGCTTGATTAATTCTTTAATAATTTCCAGGCCTTCTTCGGATTTAGGATTGAGGCAGACACTTTTCTTGCCCCGATTTTGCTGAATAAAGTAGGCGCTACGTTTTTCTTTGGTGCCGGGTATGTCGATGGCGTAGGGGAAAGTGCGGATTGGATCACCGTGGGGACCGATCTCTATTTTTATCACGTCAGCACCCATTTGCACCATCAGATTGGTGGCTGCTGGTCCGGCGAGATACTGGGTGATATCAAGGACGCGATAACCGTCCATTACATGTTTAGGTTTCATAATATTGTCTCTAATGGTCTGTGGCATTCGGCGTATCAACGCAATTGGCGCATCTTCACAATTAATGGTGGGCGTTAATCAGTACACCTTCGTTTTCCATAGCCTCAATCTTGTCGCTGGGATAACCGAGCCAGTCGCTTAAAATTTCGCGGTTTTGCTCACCTAAAAAAGGCGCGTCGAGGGGTAGCAGGTCTGGGAATTTTGAATAGCGCAGAGGCACGCCTGGGATATCAAATTCGCCCAGCATGCGATCAGATATGGTTCGAACGGTACCCCGCTGACGATGGTGAGGATGCGCGACTGCCTGAGGAACGGTCAGAATAGGTGCCACCGGTACGCGTACTGCCTGCAAAGCGGCGATGGCCGCTTCATCGCTATCAAATGATTGTAGCCAGCCTTCGATGATGACGATGAGTTCCTTGAGGTTTTTCACTCGTGCGTCGTTACTAGCAAACATGGGATCCTCAATCATGTCCTCTCGATTCATGGCTTTACACATTTGGGGCCATTGGTGCATCAGCGCTAAAATCATGATGTAGCCTTCCGGGCCTCTATAAATACCCGTTGGTGCGACGGCATAATGGTGGGACCCAGAGCGTCTCGGCACCACCTTGCCCTTGCTGGCCGAGTAGGCCTGGACATTCATTTCATGCTGATGGAAGTAGCAGTCGAGCAGGGAGATATCCAGCAATTGACCCTCGCCAGTGCGGTGCACATCGAGCAACGCATAGCCCAGCGCCCCACAGGCATGAACACCCGTGGTGACATCGCCAATGCCTAACATGGGCAGGCTGGGTGGCTTATCTGGCTCGCCGATCACCGAGGTCACACCAGCGTAAGCCTGGGCGATATAGTCAAAGCCGGGTAGATGGCTTAGTGGCCCTGACTGGCCAAAGGCCGACATAGAGCACATCACTAATTTGGGATTTAGTTTGTGGACAGTCTCCCAGTCAAACCCCAATCGGCCGATTACACCGGGGGCAAAATTTTCGATCAACACATCACATTGCTTGATGAGATCGGTTAACACCTGCTTACTTTGTGCGTTCTTAATATCGAGGCAGAGACTTTTCTTGCCGCGATTTTGCTGGACGAAATAGGCGCTGCGTTTGTCTTTACGGTAGGGAAATGCCCGACTGGGGTCACCGTGGGGGGCGATCTCCACTTTGATAATATCGGCACCCATTTCCGCCATTAGGCGTGTCGCGCTGGGTCCAGCTAAATATTGAGTAAAGTCGATTATTTTATAACCATCAAGGATATGTTTTTGGGTCATGGTTTAGCCTGCTTTAATTGATCTGGGCCTGATTTAATCAGGCCTTCAGTCGGTTTTATATCAACAGTCTTTCGGGTGCTAGCAGTCTGCTACAGTTACAACGGTTTCTAGTCAGGGACCGGCTCTGACGCCAGCACACCATCATCGCTAAGTGTTTTAATATCGCTCTCAGAATAGCCGACGCTACTCAGCACCTCGTTATTGTGTTCGCCTAGAAAACCCGCCTGTAAATCGGGGAATTCAGGAAAGGCAGAAAATCGTAGCGGCATGCCTGGCACTTTCACCTCACCAAAAGCACGATCTGTTACGGTGCGGACGGTTTGCCGCTGGATAAGATGTGGATGAGCCATGGCTTCAGGCACACTGAGCACGGGCGCAACCGGTACGTGGTTTTCCTGGAGGATGCGCACCGCTTCATCGTCACTTTCTGTTGTGGCGAGCCACGCTTCAATGGCCTCAAGGAGAACTTCTTTGTGTTCGGTGCGCCCGGCATTATCGACAAATCGGGGGTCATCGTTAAATTCTTCTTTACCGATGACCTTTAGCAAGTTATCCCACTGCGCGCCAATGGCGATAATGACCAGGTATTTTTCTTTACCTTTAAACAAACCCAGCGGCGCCACAGCAAAATGGTGTGCACCAGAACGGTGGGGCACGAGTTCACCACCAGAGCCATCGTAAGCCTGAACGTTCAATTCGTGACAATGAAATAAGCAATCCAACAGCGCGATATCGAGATGTTGACCTTCGCCACCTCGTTCTCGATGGAATAGTGCTGCGGTGATAGCCCCGTAGGCGTGGGCACCGGTTGATACATCACCCATGCCGAGGCCAGGGAAATAGGGTGAGCCATCCTCTTCACCAATCATATCGATAACACCGGCATAGGCCTGGGCGATATAGTCAAAACCGGGCAGATTTGAAAGCGGGCCCTCCTGACCAAAAGCCGAGATAGAACACATGATTAGGTTGGGGTTGATAGCTTTGAGAGTCTCGTAGTCGATATTGAGCCGTTTCATCACGCCGGGGGTAAAGTTTTCGACCACGACATCGACATCTTTAACCAGCTTGTGGACGACTTCCTGAGCGCGTTTATCGCGTAAGTTGAGACAGATGGCTTTTTTGCCTCGGTTCTGTTGAATGTAATAGGCGCTGCGACCGTCTTTAATAAAGGGCATAAAGCGCACCATGTCACCCGCCGGAGCAGCCTCTACCTTAGTGACCTCAGCACCGGTTTCGACCATGAGCCGTGTACAGGTCGGTCCCGCTAGCACATGAGTGAAATCGAGCACCTTGACGCCGTCGAGCACGTGTTTTCTGGTCATAGTTGAATTCCTCTTTTGAATGCGGATTGGGGGGACAAGCTGAACCGGCGGTTGTACAGAATTTCGGCTCAATGCAGTGTCAGAAACATCTAGATCGCTGAACCCCTTGCTTATAAAATGGCCCATCGATGCTACGCGGTGGTTTGCGGCAGTGCAATTATTTTCAGTTGCTGTATTGGGTACAAATACGCTTTGGGTGTTCCACCCTCTACTCTTTCAAGCGCGCTTTGCTTGGTGCTAATTAATCTTAACCTGCGGTCGGGTTATTCCTTAATGTTGCTTGCAGAGACTGCCTTGTAAGAGACAGAGGCATATAATAATCACACAAATTCCTGGTTTTTCTGTAACTTACTTTTGTTAACGCGCTTCTGGAGAACAACATGTCTCAATACGACTTTCAATACGATAAGATTATTAAGGGTGGCACTATCATCGATGGTACTCGCACACGAGAAAAATTCGTCGGTGATGTGGCCATTAAAGATGGCTTGATTGCGAAGATTACCGAGGGCGATGGCATTCCTGCCAGCGAAGGCAAAGAAGTGATTGATGCCACCGGGCTAAATGTAGTGCCCGGGTTTATCGATTTGCATACCCACTACGACGGGCAATTGCTGTGGGATCCCTACCTGAGTTGTTCCAGTTGGCACGGGGTAACATCGGTGGCTATCGGTAACTGTGGTTTCGGTTTTGCCCCGACCCATCCTGACCAGCGGGAGCGCTCGATGTTGTCCATGGAGCGGGTTGAGGCGATTCCCCTGGCTACTATGAAAGCCGGTATGGACTGGGATTGGGAAACCTTCCCCGAGTGGCTAGACTCCCTGGATCGTCGTGCCAAAGGCATCAATGTGATGAGCTTCGTGCCGCTGAATCCGCTGATGGTCTATGTCATGGGTGTTGAAGCGGCCAAGACCCGCGACCCCAATGAAGAAGAGCTAACCGAGATGCTTAAGTTGATGGAAGAGTCCCTCGATGCAGGCGGTGTTGGTTATTCCATGCAACGGCTAGGCGATGGATATACCTCTGTGCAGCGAGACTACGACGGCACGCCGATGCCGACCGACACCATGTCGGATGAGTTGTGCTTCGCCTTTGCCAAAGTGCTCAAGGATCGTGGTCAGGGTTTTATTCAATTAACCCAGGCCAAGAATGATGTGATGGCTGACCTGGAATTTGGGTCTAAATTGGCAGAATTGTCGGACGCTGGCGTTTTGTTTAACGCGGTGGCGGTCAATGAGCGCCATCCCCATCAGCATCGACGCTTGTTGAGGTGGGTGAACGAACAGCGCGAAAAAGGCCTTGGTATTTGGATGCAGGCCATCACTACACCGAACGATATGCGTTTTATGCTGGATGATTTTAATCTGTTCGATGGCAACGGCGCCTGGCGAGACGTGACCATTGGCGATATTGCTACGCGCATTGAAAAAATGAATGACCCGGAGCTTCGCGCTGCCGTGCGAGAGGATTACGATAGTGGCAGTGCGCCCTTCGTGAGTGGCCCTATTGGCGGCATCGTGATTGATTCAGTGGTCAATGAAGAAAACGAAGTTTATGTCGGCATGACTGTTGCCGAGCTCGGTGCATCGCAAGATAAACACCCGGCTGATGCCATGCTGGACCTGGCCACTAGCGAAGGTCTGAAAACGGTCTTTTATGTTACGCCGTTCAATTGGGATGAAGGGTTGATGAATGAAGTCCTGGAGAATGAGTGGACGGTGCCCGGTGTTTCTGACGGTGGCGCTCATACCAAATTCCTGAACTTTGGTCGCTACCCCACTAATTTGCTGGTAGACCTGGTACGTGAACGGGGTTCTTATACACTGGAAGAGGCCCATTACCGATTAGCAGGTATGCCCGCTATCGCGGCCGGTTTTGATGATCGCGGCACACTGGAAGTTGGTCGAGCAGCGGATATCGTCATTTACGATTATGAGAACCTTAAATTATTGCCCGCTGAAATTGCTCACGACCTGCCAGGTGATGAGTGGCGCTACGTAGAAGGTGCTGAAGGTTATCGCTACACCATCGTTAATGGTGAAACTATTCGGGTCGATAACGAAGTTACCGGCGCTTACCCCGGCAAATTACTGCGTCACGGTAATGCTCAGGGAGTGTCCCGCGCCGCGTGATGTATCTCGCACAGCCGAGTTTTAGAATAAGTTTTCGATCTAAGCATTTTTGATCCAAGTATTGTCTCAAAAAGCCGGGGTTCACCCCCGGCTTTTTGCGTCCTCTCCAATGGACCGCGTTTGAGCGAGCGGGAAGCTACACCGGCGATATAATTTAGGCCTTCACATCACGTGGCTTGGTCAAACTTATAGAATGTCGACCGGTAACTGGGCTGGACACCTGTTTGCTTGGTACTATTTCATCTTAATTCACAGCTCTCTTATTCCTTTTTGTTGCTTGCGGGGTCGCTGTCATGGCCTGTTTCGCTATATAATCGTGCGGATAAATTTTTAGGTTTTTATATCTGTTATTAATTAGTGTCTGATTAAGGAGAACGATATGTCTAAATACGACAAGGTAATCAAGGGCGGTACCATCATCGATGGCACACGCACGCGAGAAAAATTTGTCGGCGATGTCGCCATCAAAGATGGTTTGATCGCCAAAATTACTGAAGGTGACGGTATCCCCGCCAGCGAAGGTAAGGAAGTGATCGACGCAACTGGGCTCAATGTTGTGCCTGGTTTTATTGATTTGCACACGCATTATGATGGTCAGTTGTTGTGGGATCCGTACCTGAGCTGCTCAAGCTGGCACGGAGTAACCTCCGTTGCTATCGGCAACTGTGGGTTTGGTTTTGCGCCCGCTCATCCCGAGCAACAGGAACGCCTGATGCTGTCGATGGAGCGAGTCGAAGCGATTCCTCTGGCAACGATGAAAGCGGGTATGGACTGGGATTGGGAAAGTTTCCCCGAGTGGTTAGATTCTCTGGATCGCCGTCCCAAAGGCATTAACGTGATGAGCTTTGTACCGCTGAATCCGCTGATGGTTTATGTCATGGGTATTGATGCGGCTAAAACCCGCGATCCTAGCGAAGAAGAGCTGGCCACCATGCTGTCCATGCTCAAAGAGTCCCTCGATGCAGGTGGTGTTGGTTTCTCTATGCAGCGTTTAGGTGATGGCTATACCTCCGTACAGCGCGATTATGACGGTACACCTATGCCAACTGACACTATGTCAGACGAGCTCTGTATGGCTTTTGCCGATGTACTTAAAGACCGCGGTCAGGGTTTCATTCAGTTGACCCAGGCTAAAAACGATGTGGTGGCTGATCTCGATTTCGGTGCTAACCTGGCCGAAGCCTCTGACGCTGTTGTATTGTGGAATGCCGTACAGGTTAATGAACGTCATCCTCATCAGCACAGACGTATGCTTCGATGGGTTGATGAGCAGCGTGAGAAGGGCCATAAAATCTGGATGCAGGCCATCACCACACCCAACGATATGCGTTTTATGCTCGACGATTTCAACCTGTTCGATGGCAATGGTGCCTGGCGAGATGTCACCATCGGTGATATTGAAACCCGTATCGAAAAAATGAAAGATCCAGAGTTGCGTGCTGCGGTTCGTGAAGATTACGACGGTGGTAGCGCTCCATTTGTTAGCGGACCTATTGCTGATATCGTTATCGAATCGGTTGTCAACAAGCACAACGAAGTCTATGTCGGTATGACGATTGCTGAGTTGGGCGCATCCACTGGCAAGCACCCATCTGATGCCATGCTTGACCTGGCTATTGATGAAGGTCTGAAAACAGTCTTCTATGTCACGCCGTTTAACTACGACGAAGGTCTTATGAAGGAAGTTCTGGACAATGAGTGGACTGTCCCAGGTGTTTCCGATGGCGGTGCGCACACCAAGTTCCTCAACTTTGGTCGCTACCCGACTAACCTGTTGGTGGATTCGGTTCGTGAGCGTGGTTCTTATACTCTGGAAGAAGCGCATTACCGTTTAGCTGCTATGCCTGCCATTGCCGCTGGTTTTGATGATCGCGGTACGCTTGAAGTGGGCCGTGCTGCAGATATTGTTATCTACGATCTGGAAAACCTCAAAACCACACAGGTCGAGATTGTCTATGATCTGCCGGGTGATGAGTGGCGCTATGTCGAAGGCGCTGAAGGCTACCGTTATACGATTGTTAACGGCGAAACCATTCGTGTCGATAACGAAGTTACCGGTGCTTATCCTGGTAAATTGTTACGTCACGGCAATGCCGAAGGTGTATCACGCGCCGCGTAATTTAGCGTTTGAAAAAAAGCCGGGTTGTCCCGGCTTTTTTTTGTCCTGAGATTTTTGCATCAGGATTTACAGACTGAATTGGTGAGCGGGTTATATTACTTTAAAGATTAATTCGAATATCAGGAATTAAATAATGAACGATGCCATTTACCCCATTGATGGTGCCTGTCAATGCGGGAATATTACTTACCAGCTAGTAGCGCCGCCATTGTTGGTTGTGGCCTGTCATTGCAAACAGTGTCAAAAGCTATCGACCAGTGCTTTTAGTATTACCGCCCTGGTAAAGACCGATTCAGTGGAATTTAAAGGTGAACTAAAAGAGTGGCAGCGACTTGCCGATAGCGGCAATAAAAATTACGCAAAATTTTGCCCCGAGTGCGGCAACCGTATTTATCATTTTGATCCCGATATGCCCGAGACGATTAAGCTGAAACCGAGTAATCTTTCGGATACCAGGATACTCAATCCGTCAGCCCACGTCTGGGTGAGTGAAAAGCAGGACTGGATCCAGATTCCTGACGGAGTCGAACAGTTCGATACACAGCCTTAGTATCCTCTAAGTCCGACATTTGACCCTGGTCGACGGCTTTTGCGACTCCTGGGGATTTTTTGAAAGGCCGATACTGATCAAGCGTATATTTCCCAATTAATTGATCTGCGCCAATCAATACGCTGCTACTACCTCCTAAACTGATCTACGTGTATTCGATTTTGCTACTTCTCGCTGTCTGTCAAAACCACTCTTTGGTTTGTTTCGCGACGTAGCTTTCAGTCACCAACGACTTGATTTTGAGCGCGTAATTTACTTTTACAATTAGTTAACGGAGAGCGATATGTCTCAATACGATAGAGTTATCAAGGGGGGTACCATCATCGATGGAACCCGTACACGAGAACGCTTTACTGGTGATATTGCCATTAAAGATGGCTTGATCGCTAAAATTACCGAAGGCGAGGCCATTGATCCAGCCAGCGCTGATGAGGTCATTGATGCCAGAGGGCTTAACGTTGTGCCTGGCTTTGTTGATCTGCATACCCATTACGATGGTCAATTGTTGTGGGATCCGTACCTGAGTTGTTCTAGTTGGCATGGGGTTACATCCGCTGCCATCGGCAACTGCGGCTTTGGTTTCGCGCCCGCTCACCCACATGAACAAGAGCGTTTGATGTTGTCGATGGAAAGGGTCGAAGCAATTCCCCTGGCCGCTATGAAAGCGGGTATGGACTGGGATTGGGAAACCTTTCCCGAATGGCTAGATTCTTTGGAACGCCGCCCCAAAGGTATTAACGTGATGAGTTTTGTACCGCTCAATCCTTTGATGGTTTATGTCATGGGTATGGAAGATTCCAAGACCCGTGAGCCAACCAAAGAAGAGTTGGCCGAAATGCTGCGCATTATGGAGGAATCCCTTGATGCAGGTGGTGTCGGCTACACTATGCAGCGCCTGGGTGATGGTTTCACCTCAGTGCAACGTGACTATGATGGCACGCCTATGCCCACCGATACCATGTCCGATGAACTCGTTCTAGAGTTTGCCAAGGTACTGAAAGGTCGGGGCGAGGGTATTATTCAGCTAACCCAGGCCAAAGACGACGTAGTGGCTGATCTGGATTTTGGTACGGCGCTGGCAGAAGTATCTGGATGTCCGGTGTTATGGAATGCCGTACAGGTCAATGAGCGTCACCCCCACCAGCATCGCCGCATGCTCCGTTTTGTTGACGAGGCTCGTGAAAAAGGCCTGGAGGTCTGGATGCAGGCCATCACTACACCTAATGACCTGCGTTTTATGCTGGATGACTTTAACCTGTTCGACGGCAATGGCGCATGGCGTGATGTCACCATTGGTGATGTTGATACCCGCATCAGCAAAATGCAGGATCCAGAGCTACGCGCTGCGGTTCGTGAAGACTACGACCACGGTAGCGCTCCTTTCGTCAGCGGCCCCATTGCTGATCTGGTCGTCGATTCGGTGACCAACAAAGAAAATGAAGTTTACGTAGGTATGACCATTGCCGAATTGGGTATAGCGATGGATAAGCATCCTGCCGACGCGATGCTGGATCTGGCAATTAGTGAACGACTCAAAACGGTGTTTTACGTCGTACCGTTTAACTACGATGAGGGCCTGTTAAATGAAATTCTGCAAAACGAGTGGACAATGCCAGGTCTTTCTGATGGTGGTGGACACACCAAATTCCTCAATTATGGCCGTTATCCGAGCAGCATGATCGAGACGCTAGTGCGTGAGCGCGGTTCCTATACGCTGGAAGAGGCCCATTACCGCCTGGCGGCCATGCCGGCAAAAGCCGCAGGCTTTAATGATCGTGGCACACTGGAAGTGGGCCGTGCCGCAGATATCGTCATCTATGATTACCAAAACCTGAAGCTGTTACCCACTGAAATCGCTCACGATTTACCGGGTGATGAGTGGCGTTATGTGCAAAAAGCCGACGGTTACAGGTATATCATCGTCAATGGGGAACCCATATATATTGATGGTGAATGTACTGGTGCAACGCCAGGCAAGCTGCTGCGTCATGGGAGTGCCCAGGGCATATCTCAAGTGGCTTGATGGCCTGCTTTTTAAGAAACCGGGCTAGGCCCGGTTTTTTTGTGGTGATATTTTTTGTACCGATTCAAGGTAAGTTCGTATCTTTCTGTTTGGTGTTAGGTAATATTAGGGGTGCTCTTATCTGCTCTGGCAAGCTAGCCTGAAAAGCAGGTATCGGGAAGGCTTAGTCATCCACTAGCGTTAAATTACAGGGCGGTAAGTGGTTCTCCAAAGGTGCTCGACTTATGAAAGTTTTTACTACCATTCCTCAACACAATTTAACTGCAGTACCCAGAGCTGCACGCGCAATCGAAGCTGCTGGCTACGATGGTGTTATGACCATGGAAAACGCTCACGACCCCTTTCTGCCTTTAGGCGTTGCCGCAACCGTGACAAAAAAAGTGGAGTTGGTTACCGGTATTGCCATTGCCTTTGCCCGTAGCCCCATGAGCGCAGCTAATTTGGGCTGGGATTTGCAGGCAGCTTCCGGCGGTCGTTTTGTGATGGGCCTGGGTAGCCAGATCAAGGCCCACAATACTCGTCGTTTTAGCGTGCCCTGGTCGGCACCGGCGCCACGAATGAAAGAATATGTCCAGGCCCTGCGCGCTATCTGGGCAGCCTGGAAAGGCGATGGCAAGCTGGACTTTCGCGGCGAGCATTATCAATTCACCTTGATGACGCCCAATTTTATTCCCGAAAATTTTGATGGACCGCCGCCAGCAGTGACGATTGCTGCAGTTGGTCCCGGTATGCTCAAAGTCGCGGGCGAGGTATGCGATGGCGTGCGCTTACACCCCTTTTGTACGCGGGCCTATATTGATAATGTCGTGATGCCCAATCTTGAAGAAGGCATGGCCCGATCGGGACGTCAGCGTGAAAGCTTTGAGATTTCCGGGGGCGGGTTTATCGCTACCGGGCCAAATCAGCAGAAGGTAGACGAGATGGTTGAATGGGTACGCTACCGTCTGGCCTTTTATGCCTCGACACCTGCCTACTGGCCAGTCCTGGAGCAGCATGGTTATGGAGAGCTAGGACAAAAGCTCAACACGATGACCAAAGCGGGCGAGTGGGACAAAATCGCTGCTAAGGTTCCCGATGAGATGGTCGAGTTGTTTGCCGCTATTGGCACCCATGAAACTATCGCCAGTGCTATCGAACAACGGTTTGGTAATGCCTCAGACGGGATATTTGCCAGCGTCGCGACAGCCGTACCTGCAGATTTAACGCCGGATTTAATTCAGGATATCCAGCGCATCGAAGCCGTCTTTAAGGGTTTTAACAGTGGTTAATCGGGCTCGTGGGCTGCCTGATTAAAAATATCGGCGTGAGTCCACAAATTCTCAAACGTATAAATACGCTGTCTTGCAAATTTAAAAAGTAAGGAACAGTAATGACTTTACCCCTTGAAAAGGAAATGAAATTTGGCTGGATGACTTCCATGGATAGCCTGGACTCTGTGCGCAAAACGACAAAGTTGGCTGATGAAATCGGGATGGACTCCCTGTGGGTCGGTGATCATATCGCCTTTGCTGTACCCATTATGGATCCGCTGCTGCAATTAGCTCAGGCTGCAGTGCTTAGCGATCGGCTAACCCTGGGCACGTCAGTTTTTCTGCTGCCCCTGCGTCATCCGACAACAGTGGCGAAGCAGGTCTCGACTCTGGATCGCTTAACCGATGGCCGGTTGATATTCGGTGTTGGCATCGGTGGTGAATTTCCCAATGAGTTCGCCGCCTGTGGTGTACCGGTTGAAGAGCGGGGTGCTCGCCTGAGCGAAGGTATCGATGTGCTGCGTAAACTGTGGACAGGGGACTCGGTGTCAAATGATGGGAAATTCTTCCCCTTCAACGATGTCAAGATGCGACCCAAACCCGTACGGGCTGGAGGCCCACCTATCTGGTGTGGTGGTCGCTCAGAGCCTGCCCTGAAACGAGCCGGGCAAAAGGCCGATGGCTATATTTCTTATGTGGTGACTCCAGAAATGTACAAATCCGCACTGGATACCATGTCTGCCGCCGCCGGTGAAGCCAATCGAAAGGTAGACAGCTTTGGCACCGCTCACCTGCTATTTTTTCGCATCGACGATACCTTTGAACAGTCCTGGGATGTGGCCACAGAACATCTTAGCGAGCGCTATGCCAGTGATTTTAGAAATCCCGCCAAACGATATTGTGCATTGGGGCGGCCGGAAGATGTCGCGGCCACGATAAACGAATTTCGAGAGGCTGGCGTTCGCCATATCATCGTCGATTCGGTGAGTCCTCTGGCTGAGCGTCACGAACAGGTGGCGCGATTTGCAAAAGAAGTGAGGCCGCTGCTGGTTGGTTGATGGCTGTTCGATTCGGTGGCTCAATAGTTGGTTGTTTACCAACCGGTCGCCTACCACGAATGCTCATAATGCTCCGGCGCTGGCAGACCGAGAAACTCAAAAATAATATCCTTGGTTGAGGCCTCAGCTAACACCGAGTGGTGGCTGGTATAGGGAATCGTAGCGTGGGTGGCGCTGCCAATGGCATTAGCCAAAGGCTCCACCGAGCCGCTGAATTCATCCTGGGCCGCACCCACGACTAAGACCGGCAGCGATATTTTCGCCATGGCTTCTAAATCTAATGGGTGACGGGTGCCATAGGTGCAGGCAGCAAGCGCCTCGTGGTCACTGCGGGTCGAATCGACGAAAGCTCTGAACGACGCCGCCGCCTCATCTTCGATATCCCATGGCTCTTTGCTCGTGAGCGCATCGGCCATAATTTTTGGGTCTCTACTGTCTCCTAACATATGTTCACCAATGCCGATCAACACCGCTGCTTCGATCCGCTCAGGGTGATGGATAGTCAGGTACAAGGTGATCATTGCGCCCATGGAGTGACTGATGATGGGTGCTTTGTCGATATTCAGTTTATCCATCAGCCGCAACACATCACCGGCCATCATGGGGACTGAATAGTCCTCTTTGTTGTAGAGTTTTTCGCTGTCGCCATGGCCCCGATGATCGAACAGAATAGCCTCCCGCTCAGCCTTTGCCAGCGTGCCCTGCCAATCGTTGGCCATCCAGGCCTGTTTGCGGTGGGCGGCAAAACCATGGCACAGGATAACCGGCGCACCAAAGCCAAATGTTTCATAGACAATTTCTACGCCGTCGGAATCAAAGCTGGGCATATTAGCTCCCTCATGTTTATGTTTTGTAAGTTAAGGTTCGGATTGATCATTGAATTAGCTCATTGAATTAGCTCATTGGATTAGTCTTGGGCCTAGTTTAGACCCGTGTCCCATCAAAAAACAAAGATGTTGTGGGATAGTTTCTCAGAGCAGCTCGCTTATCGTATAGTAGCGGGCCATAAAAATTACCAACAGGAGAAAACCATGATCGGAGTGATAGCAACCTTAACAATACAAGATGGTAAGCAGGACGGTTTTGAAGCGCTGATGAAAGAACTGACTGCCGCAGTCCGGGCCAATGAGCCAGCCTGCACGCTGTATCAGTTACACAAAACCGATGATCCTACCGTCTATATTATGCTTGAGCAGTATGGCAGTGGTGCTGATTTAGAAGCTCACCGTGTAACACCCCACTTCAAAGAGCTGGGTGGCAAGTTGGGTGGTTTTCTAGCCGGCGCACCCGGTATTCAGGTCTTACCAGCCGTAGAATAATTGCCACATCCCGCTCACAACAAAGCGCTAGTGATTAGATTTATCAATGATCTGGCGGTGCGTTGATAGCGGGCTAGTAGCAAGTGGACACAAAATTAAACAGGACTCAACAATATGGCAGGATTATTAACACCCGAGATCACCGCAAAAATTGGTGAGACCAATCCAGTTATCCATGTGGAAGTAACCCGCAGGGATCTTCAGAAATACGCTGTTTCAACCGGTCAGCGGGCAAAAAAATACATCGATGGTGACGAAGCGCCACCGCTTTTCCATTTCGGCTACATCATGGAAATCCTGCCACCTGAAGCACTGCGTGTAGATGGCATTGCTGAGGATAAACTGATTCCGCCGCTGCCCCTAAAACGAATTATGGCCGGCAGCTCTAACACAGTATTTCATCGAGCCATTCGGGAAGGAGACAAACTGGCTATCACCCGGCAATTGAATGACATCTATGAGAAGGAAGGCAAGACCGGGCCACTTATATTCGTTGTTACCGAAGTGATTGTCGAAACCGAAGACGGCGAGCCGATTCTTAACGAAACCACATCATTAATCGCGAGGTAAAGTCATGTTGAGCTACGAAGATATTACCGTCGGCAGTGAGCTGCCTAGCCGCGATCACACAGCGACCATTGTCCAGCTATTTATGTACAACGCGGCCATCTGGAACCCCCACCGTATTCATTTTGACCACGCCTACGCCACTGAAGAGGAAGGTTACGATGCCATTGTGCTGGACGGGCCGCTGCAGGGCGACTGGATTGGTCAGGTCGTCACCGACTGGATAGGCGAGGATGCCACACTGGTGTCGTTTGGTTATGCTAACCGCCGCGCTGCGTACCTGGGTGAAACTATGACTGCAGGTGGTCAAGTAGAAGAAAAAAATAACGAAACCAAAGAAATTAAAGTCAGTTTATACCTGAAAAATGCGCAGGGAGAGGTAACAATTCCGGGCCATGCGGTGGTGCGATTCTAAGAACATCAAGATGATTTGTCATCCAGATTGTCTGGATAAAGTGCCCAACAAGGCGCAACATACCAAGGCGGCTCGTCAGAAGTAACGGCAACAACAAACACAAGCGTTCTAAAATATAGGGGATAAGATATGGAAACCAGCGACTTCACACCGTCCAGCCTGGGATATTTTGTTTTCAGTGCCACCGACCTGGATGCCTGGAAAACCTTTGCTGTCGATATCATTGGCTTGCAACAGGGCGATGATAGTGATGACCAGACATTACTGTTACGTATGGATGAGCAGACCCGTCGACTAGCTATTGAGCAGGGCGACAAAGACGATCTACTTGCGGTTGGCTGGGAGCTGGCGAACGAAGAAGCCCTCGAACAATTGGTCGGCCATATGCGTCGACAGGGTGAATCAATAGAAATGGGTGATGGCGAATTATGTCGCAAACGTGGCGTTGAAAAACTTTATTGTTGCGAAGATCCTAACGGTCTATCCCATGAACTCTACTTTGGACCAGCCAATGCGCCCGTTGAAGAGTCCTTTCGATCAAATGTGTTATCTGGCTCATTTATTGCCGACCGGCTCGGTGCAGGACACTTTCTGGCTGTCGCAAAAGATTTCGAAGCCACCAAGAAATTTTATCGAGAAACGCTGTGCCTGCGATTAAGCGATGTTATTTCTGCTGAACTGGCACCGGGTGGCCCCATGTTGGATGCGATATTCTTGCATGCCAAAACCGGTCGCCACCATAGCGCTGCCCTGGCCGTCATGCCTTCTAAGCAGAAGCTGCACCACATTATGTTGCAATGTGACAATATGATGGATGTGGGCATGGCCTATGAGCGTTGTAAAAATGCTGGCCTCAAATTTATGATGGAGCTGGGTCAGCATCCCAACGACAAGATGTTTTCATTTTATGTGAAAACGCCCGGTGGTTTCGGCCTGGAATTTGGTTGGGGCGGCATTGTTGTCGACGATCTCAACTGGGAAGTGAAAAGCTATTCGCGCCTAAGTGACTGGGGTCATCATCCCCCTGCAGCTTGAGCCAAATTCTTCTTATGGTGTTTGTTATAGAAAGTCTAAAAATATCGAACGCCTATAAGGGCTCTTGCTTATAAAACAGCAGTACCGAGTTTGCCCGGTGCTGCTGTTTTATGGCTACCAATAGAGCGCGGCTAATCGTCTGATTCGACTAGCGTAAATACCACTCTCTCAGTGGCTTCGTCCCGCAACTTGATCGCCTCCTGGTAAGCTTCGCTGTTATACCAGGCACGTGCCGTTTCGACATCGGTAAATTTGGTCATTACACAGCGATCGAAATCGGCGTCACCGGCCAGTGTTTCGAGCACCGGTGCCCGCATGATAATTTCAGCACCGAATGCAGCAAGGGTGGGTCCCGCGGCTTTGGCATAGGCCGCCATTTTTTCTGGATCTTTGACTTTGACCTGGGCAACTACATAAGCTGGCATGATTTGCTCCTTTGATTATTTATTCGATTGTAGCGATGGCAGTTTACCTAAAATGATCAATATGCACAGGCTTGCGTTACTAGCGCTCGACCAATAGAGATATAAGCGATGACGATAAACAAATTGAACGCCAAGGAATTTGTCGATGAATGGGTCGCTGCATGGAATGCCCATGACCTTGATCGAATCCTCGCTCACTATACGAATGATTTCGAAATCACCACCCCAATGATCAAAGTAGCCATGGACATTGATACCGGTACGCTTAAAGGCAAAGAGAATATTCGCGAATATTGGGCAGCGGCGCTACAGAAAATGCCTGACCTGCATTTTGAGCTAGTTGATACAACTGAAAGTATCGGCTCGATTGCAATTTATTATCATTCGGTGCTCGGCAAGATGGCCATTGAGGTGATGTTTTTCAACGCTGAAAATAAAGTCTATAAGGTTCTGGCGCACTATAATTGAACAGCGGTGGCGTTTATTTGTATTAGTGATAGAGACAGGACTTTGATATTAGGTGACGGAAGATCGGAAGATACCTTCATTGGGAACGCGGGGATGGTATTGGAGATGCTGGACTTTCGTGGTGGGGGATTCTACCCTCTCATTCGATAGTTACTCATAAACGGAAGATGTCCCGATGACTGAAGCAGATAAAAAAGAGCCAAATACGGTTGTAGCCAACGAGCACCTGTTAACGGGCATACGCCTTCTTGACCTTACCCGTGCGTTGGCAGGGCCAACTTGCTCCCGCCTGTTTGCCGAGCTGGGGGCGGAAGTCATCAAGATTGAACCGGCCCCATCGGGGGATATGGTCAGAGGTATATCTAAACTTCGTGGTGACAGTAGTCTCTATATCATTCAGCAGAGTCTGAACAAGAAAAGTGTTTGTGTCGATTTGCGTAGCCCCGAAGGCATGGCGATAGTGCGAGATTTAGTGCCCTACTGCGATGCAGTGGTGGAAAATTTTAGACCCGGTGTGATGGCCACTATGGGCCTGGGTTACGATGATTTGCGTGAATTAAAGGACGATATTATCCTGTGTTCTATCTCAGCCCTTGGCCAAACAGGGCCACTGGCTGAAAAGCCGGGCTATGATTATATCGCTCAGGCTTACTCCGGGATTACATCAATGATCGGCGAGTCGGGCGAGTCACCCTATATTCCGTTAGCGGGCATTGGTGATGTCAGCACCGGGGTCCATGGTGCCTTTGCGATCGCTGCTGCACTGTTACATCGCGCTCGAACCGGTCGCGGTCAGCATCTTGATATTGCGATTCTCGATGCCTATTACCACTGTCACGAAGTCAACGTGCATCAGTGTAGTGGTAGTGATGGTGCGATCAATCCGACGCGCTCGGGTCGGCATCTATCCTATCTGTGTCCGGCCGGCATATTCCATGCGCCGGGCGGTGACGTCATCATGATGGCCTTTATGCATCACTGGAAAGACTTGTGTAAAGCTATGAATCGCCCTGAGCTTATCGTTGACGAAAAATTCTCTACAGACGCAGCGCGGCTTGAATGCAAAGCTGAAGTGGTTGCGCTGATCGAAAAATGGTTGGAGCAATTTGAAGATGTTGATGCTGTGATAGCCATGCTTGAGGCCTACCATATACCCTGTGCGCCGGTGCTAACTGTCGAACAAACTTTAACGCATCCGCATCTGGTCGCGCGAGGCACCGTTCGCACTGTAAAAGATACTGTGGGCGGTGAGTTTCAGATTCCGGGTATGCCGATTAAAACCTCAGGGTATTCTGATAATCCAGACTATCAGGTGCCTGGCCTG
The DNA here is from genome assembly GCA_021773435.1 of Porticoccaceae bacterium. Lineage (GTDB taxonomy): Bacteria > Pseudomonadota > Gammaproteobacteria > Pseudomonadales > Porticoccaceae > HB2-32-21. The sequence goes on along the minus strand of JAJFKC010000026.1, from coordinate 11,766 downwards.
GGTGAGCACAATCGGGAGATTTTGAGCACGATACTGGGCCGCAGTGACGCTGAAATCAATGCGCTCTACGAAAGCGGTGCGTTGCTCGATGAAGTTTAGATTCTTACTGAACCATGACGACTATTGAACCGTGATGGCTACGGGATCAAGATGTTTACCGAATCAGAGGCAGGACGAGATCAAGGGCGAAATAACACAGCAGAGTAACGATAAGAATCCCGCTAAGGTTTAGCCAGAATCCGACCCGTGCCATCGCGGGGATAGTAATTAGCCCCGAGCCAAAGACGATGGCATTGGGCGGCGTTGCCACCGGTAGCATAAAAGCACAACTTGCTGCCATGGTGGCCGGAATAACCAGTTTTAGTGGCTCCATCCCCAGCGCGATGGCGATGGCGGCGACAATAGGGATCAGCGCAGTCGTGGTCGCGACGTTACTGGTCAGTTCGGTGAGAAATATCATCAGCGAGACTACCACGAGAATCATCACTAGTGGCGGCACCTGACCCATGGCCGTTATCTGAAGAGCGAGCAATTCTGCGACGCCGTTTTCTCGAATGGCGCCAGCCAGGCAAAGCCCCCCGCCGAGAATAATGAGCACGCCCCACGGTACTTTAAGGGCGGTTTCCCAGTCCATTAAAAAGCGCTTTTCGCGGATATTTACTGGGATCACAAATAGCAGTAAGGCGCTAATAATAGCGATACCCGCATCGGTAAGGTGGGCAAAAATGGCCAGCTTTGCCAGCAGTGGTCGGCCTATCCAGGCTAGTGCTGTGCCCGCGAAAATAATTAATGTCAGTACCGCGCCTTTGGTCCAGGGGTCCGGCGATACGTCCAGGCTGGGACTATTTTCGGCGTGGTCTGTTGGCTGTTGTTTAGGAAGTGGCAACAGCACGTGAGTCATCAACCACCAGACCACCGGCACAAATATAATTACTAGCGGCACGCCGATCAGCATCCATTGCCCAAAGCTGATCACCGTGCCCAGATCATTTTCAATAAAGGAGGCGGCAAACATGTTCGGCGTGGTGCCAACAATGGTGCCAATGCCACCGATCGATGCGGAGTAGGCAACGCCCAGTAGCAGGCACATGGCAAAGCGCGGTTTCCAGTCGCTTTCCGGCTGCATGGCCAGCACGCTTAAAGCGATGGGTAGCATGACGATGGTGGTCGCAGTGTTGGTGATCCACATGCTCATCGTTGCAGAGGCGATCATAAAGCCGGCCACCAATCGCCGTGGCTGAGTGCCGACGATGCGTAATATAAATAACGCAAAGCGTTTGTGCAGATGCCAGTGTTCTAAGGCTAATGCGAGAATAAAGCCGCCGAGGAACAGGAACATCAGGGGGTGGGCATAGGCATTGGCCGCTGCGTTTATAGATTGGGCACCGGTAAGAGGCAATATGGCCAGTGGTAGTAGTGCAGTCGCGTAAATCGAGATGGCTTCGGTCAACCACCAGATTGCCATCCACACGGCCAGTCCGGCGGTTACTTGCCCAGCAATGCCGAGGTTTAACGTTGACCCATCGATGCCAATGATCTGGGTCGGCACGGCGAATGTAACCAGCAAAGCGAAAAGCGGCCCACCGATGAGACCATACCAACGTAGATTTGATATGGGATGAGGGCCTTCGGTTAGTGCTCTATCGGTCATTCTATTTTGTGCTCTATTTGTTATTGCGATGGGTTATACGGCCAAATGCAGCGCGCCTCAACCCGTACGGGTCATAGTGTGATAGCTTTGCTTATCGGGTGTCCAGCATTTGCCAACATAAGCGCCGCCGTAACATGATTAAAAGAGGGAGAATGGTTTTGGAAATGTCATCAGAAAATCAGCTGGAAATTATTGGTGCGGGTTTTGGTAGAACTGGCACGCTGTCGTTGCGGGCTGCGCTAGACAGGCTCGGTCTGGGTCCGATACACCATATGTTTGAAGTTATTGCGGCCCCCGAGCAGAGTCCTGATTGGGTGGCAGCCCAGCAGGACAAGCAAATATTGAAGCGATTATTGGCTAGTTATCGCTCCGCAGTGGATTGGCCATCCTGTTATTTCTGGAAGGAACTGCTTGAGTTGTACCCTGATGCGAAGGTTATTCTCAGCCATCGCGAGTCGAAAGGTTGGTATAAAAGTATCCACAGTACACTCTATCAATTTCTGAGTAATGCTGCGGAGGGGCCAGGTTCCGATCAATTGAATATGGCCAGGGAGTTGGTCGCGGATAATACCTTTGCCGGTCGTCTGGGCGAAGAAGACTATGCGATTGAGGTCTATGAGCGCCATAACGAAATGGTCAAATCGACCGTGCCCAGTGAGCGCTTGTTAGTATTTGATGTGCGAGAAGGTTGGCAGCCGCTGTGTGAATTTCTCGGCAGGCCGGTACCGGATGAACCTTTCCCTCGCACCAATTCTGCGGAGGAATTAATGAAAAACTTTAAGGGTAAGCCGCCAGCCTAAGGCTTTAAATACGGTAAGGGAGTCGCGTATCGGCTAGCAACAACCGCCGGTCTGCGCGCCATCATAGGGATCTTCCCAGTGGGGTAGATTAACCAGTAACTGTCGCTCCGCCGCTAATCTCAGGGCTTTTTCTGGATCGATCACCCAGGGGCCACTGCGGGTAATCGTGAGCTGGGCCTGCTGGCCGTCGGCCAGATTGATTTCTCGGTCGCCATCGAAAGCTAGAATGCCTGGACCCTCAATATTCACAACATTGCCCAAAGGCGATTTCTCAGCACTGCGAATATGGGCTGATCGAAACAGCCCTGGTGACACCGGCGCACGGAGCAATTGGCCACCCTCGCTGTGCTGGCAAAATTCAACCTTAACGCCAAAATCATCATCAGCACCTGCTGGGCAGAGTAAGCCACCCAGAGGCGACATGCCTACGGCATTTGGCTCGGCGCGGGTTAAGAGCATGGTTTTCATATGCTGCGGCTCGAATGGCCCGAGGTTGCCGATGCGATCACCCTGCAAAAATAGCGCGTCTATCAAGGCAAGATCAACAGTTTTGCCATCAATCACCACATCGATTACTTTGGCACGCTGGGCGGCTTCGTCCCTACTTATTTTGCCGCTGGCAACCAGACCGGCGGCCATACCGGCAATGGTTGGTTCTATCAATTGGGGAAACACATTATTGGTGCCCGTCGATAACGGCACGATCACTGCATCGCGCCAGGCTTTACTGAGAATACGGCTGGTGCCATCGCCGCCCAGTACAACAATGACATCGCAGCCACGATCTCGCATTTCCTGCACATTCTGAACGGTATCTTGCGCTGAATGATGCAGGGGTGTACGGAAGTGTTCGAGCTTAACGGGGATATTCATATTCTCCACCGCGCCAATGACCAGTCGTCGGGGATCCCAGGGCACAAGAATTTCTTCGCAGCCTACGGCGACCGCTCCCACCACGATACGACTAATCTGATTGCGCTTGCTATCGTGACTGACTGAATCGGCGCGGGCGATCAAGCGCCGACAATCGCGACCGGACATGGGGTTGGCGATAATACCGACACTGCTCATATTAGGATTCGCTATTGAGGAAAGCGGTAATTATATTGCACAAAGGCTCATCCGTACCTACTATGATTTATGAAAGGCGGCTAATCTATCCAGGACATACAAATAATCAGGGGTGCCAAATGATCAATATTACACGGATAAATCACAGTGCTATTGCCAGCAAGGATAAGCTGGCGGAAATGAAACATTTTTATGAGAATGTGTTGGGCGTGACCACAGTGAAACGGGATATACCCGAAAAGTTGGATAAATTAATACCGGGTTTCTGGATGCAATTCCCCAATGGTCAGGTTCACGTGATCGAATGTGACACGGGTGGCGAGCGCGCAGTAATGAAGGAGCTAGCAGGCAAGAAGGGCGACCCCATGGGGCCTCACACCGCTTTTTTTGTCGATGATATTGAAGCCACAGAAAAGCATCTGATCGATAACGACATCGAATATTTTCGCATGGAAGGTTTTATATTTAGTTCAGACCCCACCGGTAACACGGTGGAATTCCAGCAGGATCCAGGCTGCGCCTAGCCCCTTAAGCGCTTAAAGCCTCTTACGGTTTTAATTTCAGCAGTAAGGGCGCAATTTTAGCCTTGGTGACTTCGTCAGCCGTAAAATTGCCATCGATGGGTACCACGGTGATATAGCCCTCATGAAAGGCACCGGTGTCGCCATTGTCTTTATCAAAATCCGGTGGCAGTATTTCGAAGTGCGGCGCGTACAGCTTGGCGTCGTCTTTAGTCGGCGAGTAGGCCAGGCTAAATAGCTGGGCGCTGCCCTGTTGCTGAAGTTGCACACCCTTGATCTGATCTTTCGGTATCGGCGGATAATTAATATTTAGCGCCACTTTGGCAGGTAATAGCGCGCTGCCATCGCAATGTTCCGCTTGTAAGCCTGCGACCAGGGTCAGCATAAACTCAGCAATATGGTTTAAATGATCCAGGTCCGCCTGATTTTTTTGTTCTTCGGAGATGCCTTCTGAACCCTTCTCGCTAAGTACAAAAGGGTCGGTGCTCACCGCGATGGCTGGAATTGCCGGCTCTGAAATCAAAATGGCGGCAATAGTAGCCCCCACCGTGCCAGATACCGGCGTCGCTGGGCCGAGGTTGGCACCTTTATTTATGCCTGAAATCACCAGGTCTGGCGGGTTATCGGGGAAAAACGAACTGGCTCCCAGCAAGACGGCTGTCGCTGGGCTGCCAGCGATAGCGTAAACATCGGACTCCGCCTGGGTGACCTTGATGGCCGCAAAGGTGACGGATGTGCTGCTGCCGCTGGCATTTTTTTCTGGCGCGACCAGGACCACTTGATGACCCGCTTTTTTAAAAACGCGATGCAGGGCCTGGATACCGGGTTTATCAAAGCCATCATCGTTGGTCAGCAGGATATCCAGCGCCGGTTTGTCACAGGTCTCTGCAAAGCTAAACCCAGGCACCAAAAAAGCAATCAACAGCCCGAAAAGCGCCAGCGGTTTGGTAGGGGGCCGAGCCAGAAACCTAGATTTCATAACGTATCTCCATTGAGTTTTGGTGTGGTAACCTTAAATTCATTATCAGATTTATAGATGACAAGAATAGCCGGTTTGATTTGTCGCCAACAAGTCAGAAATACCACTATTTTTTAGTCACAGCCGCAGCAATATTTTAGTAAACGGAGCGAGTGATGAAAGTTTATATATGCCAGAAAGGGTTCAAGTTAATGATCGACTTTTTGCAGGAGCTCTTGCCTGATGATGAAGTGCTGGCCTGCGCACCGGATGAAATTGCCACTCACGCAACCGATGCAGATGTACTGATCCCGACAGTTATCCCCTTAAATGAAGCGGAATTATCGCTACCCAATTTGAAACTGGTTCAGCAATTCGGGGCGGGTCTTGATAGCGTTAATCTAGGGTCGGCTAGTGCTAACGGCGTTTTTGTCGCCAATGTGCCGACTGCGGGGACCGGCAACGCCGAATCGGTTGCCGAGATTGCGGTTATGCATATGTTGCTCCTCTCTAGACGTTATGCGGACACCTGCCAAAGCGTTAAGGATGGCAAATTTGCGACACCCACCGGCTGGGCGCTAAAGGGCCGAACCGCGCTGATTGTCGGCTACGGGGGTATAGGTCGTGAAGTCGCTCGGCGGCTCAGTGGTTTTGAGATGACCGTGCAGGCGATTTCCCGTTCTGGCCCAAAAGGCACGGCCGAGGAAGCCGCGATCCCCCTTGATTGTCATACCACTCAGGATCAGTTGCATAGCCTTTTGCCCGAAGCAGATTTTGTGGTGTTAGCGCCGCCGCTGAATGATGATACTCGTGGCTTTATGAGCAGTGAGGAGTTTGGCTTAATGAAGCCTAATGCCTTTATCGTAAACGTCGCTCGTGGCGGTCTTATCGACAATGACGCATTATTAGAGGCACTAAAAACGAAAGGTATTATGGGCGCTGGACTGGATGTTTTTGTCCAGGAACCCTGTGACCCCAATGACCCTTTGTTTGAGCATAACGTCACTGCAACACCTCATATTGGTGGTGCCACTGATTTAAGTTTTCAGGGTATTGCCAAAGGGGTGGCCGAAAATGTCCGGCGGTTAGGCCGAGGGGAACAGCCCCTTAACTGCGTTAATCTTGAAGTGGTAAAGGCCAGGTCTTAAGTATGCCTGGAGACCATACGTTTTGAAGGGCTAGGCAAAGCACCACTAATTATTGCTTTCATAACCCAGATTAGGGCTTAGCTCGCGCTCGGCCTGGGCGAGGGTGATGCCTTTGCGTTCAGCGATGCTGGCGACCTGGTCGGGATGAATCTTGCCAACGTTAAAATATCGCGCTTCAGGGTGACTAAAGTACCAGCCGCTTACTGAGGCAGCGGGGTGCATGGCCTGGCTTTCGGTTAATTGAATATCGGTATTACCCGAGGCATCTAATAATTTAAACAGCGCTATTTTTTCAGTGTGATCCGGGCACGAAGGATAGCCAGGCGCTGGTCGAATACCCTGGTATTTTTCTTTAATCAGTGCTTCGTTATCCAGCGCTTCGTCCGGCGCATAGCCCCATAACTCAGTACGCACTTTCTTGTGCATATGCTCGGCAAAGGCTTCTGCGAGCCGGTCGGCCAGGGCTTTCACCATAATGGCATTGTAATCATCACCTTTTGTCTCATATTCGGCGGCGAGCTCATCGGCCCCAATGCCGGTGGTGACTGCGAAGCCGCCGATATAATCCAGCACGCCGCTTTCTTTCGGCGCGACAAAATCTGCTAACGACAGCAGTGGGTCTGCCTCGTCGGCTTTCCTTACTTGCTGGCGAATATGGTGAAGAGTTGCAATTACTTCGGTCTGGGATTCGTCTGCATAGACTTCGATATCATCGTGATTAACCGTGTTGGCAGGCCATAACCCGATCACGCCATTGGCTTGCACGCGTCGATTGTCGATCAGGTCTTTGAGTAAGGTTTGGGCATCATCAAAGAGATTTTGCGCCGCCTCACCAATAACTTTATCTTTCAGCAGGGCAGGGTATTTCCCCGCCAGATTCCAGGTGATAAAAAACGGTGTCCAGTCGATGGTCTCGACGAGATCAGCGAGGGGAAAGTCGCGGAATACATGAACACCTGGATGCTTAGGCGCTGGTGGAGAGTAGTCCGTCCAGTCCAGTGATAAGCCTTGTTTTACGGCTTCAGAATAGCTTGTGATATTACCTCGGGGTTGTCGATTGGCCCGACGTTCGCGGATAACTTCATACTCTGCTTTGATATCGTTAAAGTAATTGGCTCGCTGCTCCTGATTGATCAGCTTACTGGCCACACCGACGGCACGGGATGCATCGGCTACGTATACCGCCTGCGATAGATGGTATTTCGGATCGATTTTTACCGCAGTATGAGCCTTCGAGGTGGTTGCGCCGCCGATTAGTAAAGGCAGCTCAATACCCTGCCGTTGCATCTCACTGGCGACATGAACCATCTCATCTAATGACGGCGTGATAAGTCCTGATAAGCCAATAATATCGACGTTTTCCTGGAGGGCGGTTTCCAGTATACGTTCGCTGGGCACCATCACGCCGAGATCGATGACCTCAAAGTTATTGCATTGCAGCACCACGCCGACGATGTTTTTGCCGATGTCATGGACATCACCTTTCACCGTCGCCATCAAAATTTTGCCGTTGCTGCTAGCAACACCCTGTTTTTCTTTCTCGATAAAGGGTTGCAAATGGGCCACCGCCTGTTTCATCACCCGGGCAGATTTCACCACCTGGGGTAAAAACATTTTGCCCTCGCCAAACAAGTCGCCAACCACGTTCATCCCATCCATCAATGGGCCTTCGATGACATGGAGAGGGCGCTTGGCTTCCAGGCGTGCTGCCTCGGCATCCTCTTCAATGTAGGTGGTGATGCCTTTTACCAGCGCGTGTTCCAAACGTTTGGCTACCGGCTCTTCACGCCAGGCCAAATCTTCCTGCTTCTTTTCGCTGCCGCCATCGTCACGATATTGTTCGGCGACATCGAGCAGGTCTTCGGTTCCCTGTGCCGACTGGTTAAGGATTACATGCTCGACCGCATCACGCAGTTCGGCGGGTAATTCGTCATAGACCGCCAATTGCCCGGCATTAACGATGCCCATGCTCAAGCCTGCTTGAATAGCGTGATACAAAAATACCGAATGGATGGCTTCGCGTACGGCGTTGTTGCCACGAAAGGAAAATGACACATTGCTGATGCCGCCGGAAATCAGCGCGCCCGGTAAATTTTTTGTTATCCACCGACTCGCTTCGATAAAATCTACCGCATAGTTGTTATGTTCTTCAATGCCGGTGGCCACCGCAAAGACATTGGGGTCAAAAATAATATCTTCAGGGGCAAAGCCGACGGTGTTCACCAACAGCTCGTAGCTGCGGCTGCAAATGTCGATGCGTCGCTGCAAATTATCAGCTTGACCGTCGGTATCAAAAGCCATGACCACAACAGCTGCACCATAGCGTAGACACAGGCGAGCCTGGGTAAGAAAAGGTTCCTCACCTTCTTTAAGGCTGATGGAATTAACGATCGGTTTACCCTGAATGCACTTCAGGCCGTTTTCTATCACTGTCCATTTGGAGGAATCCACCATGATCGGGATGCGGCTGATATCTGGCTCCGATGCCACCAGCTTGAGAAAGGTGACCATGGCCGCTTCGCCATCGAGCATGCCTTCATCGACATTGATATCGATGATCTGAGCGCCGGTCTCGACCTGTTCCTGAGCGACGCTCAGAGCGGTGTTGTAATCATCTTCGAGAATCAGCCGTTTAAAGCGTGCAGAACCGGTCACGTTACAACGCTCGCCAATATTAACGAACAGGGAGTCACTGGTGATATTGAAAGGTTCCAGGCCAGACAATCGGCAGGCCGGGGCTATGTCGGGGAGCGCACGAGGTTTAAATTCGGCCACCGCTTTGCAAATAGCTTCTATATGTTCCGGTGTGGTACCGCAGCAGCCGCCAACGATATTAACCAGGCCATCGCGGGCAAATTCGGCGATGATGGCCGCGGTCTCGGCCGCTTGTTCGTCGTATTCGCCAAATTCATTGGGCAGACCGGCGTTGGGGTGAGCACTGACCGGCAGTGGGCAAACTTTTGCCAACTCCTCGATATGGGGGCGTAACTGGCGTGCACCGAGGGCGCAGTTAAAGCCTATGGAGAAAGGCCTGGCGTGAGCCAGGCTATTCCAGAAGGCTTCCGGAGTTTGTCCGGAAAGCGTTCTGCCACTGGCATCGGTGATAGTGCCGGAAATCATAATGGGTAATTCAAAACCCAGTTCGGCAAAGACATCCTGCACCGCAAACACGGCTGCTTTGGCATTGAGCGTGTCGAAAATGGTTTCGATCAGGATTATGTCTGAGCCGCCTTCGACCAGGGCGCGGGTTGCGGTGCGATAATCTTCAGCTAGCTCATCAAAACTGGTATTGCGCGCACCGGGATCATTTACATCTGGTGAGATGGACGCCGTGCGACTGGTAGGCCCGATAACCCCGGCGATCCAGCGCGGTTTGTCTGGTGTCAGCTCGGTGAATTCGTCGGCGGCCTGTCGTGCTAGTTGGGCACCCACCACGTTTAATTCTTTGACCAGGTCTTCAGTGTTGAAGTCAGACTGGGAAATAGCGGTGGAGTTAAAAGTGTTGGTTTCAACAATATCAGCACCGGCCTTGAAATAGGCGCGATGAATATCTCGAATAAGATCGGGCTGGGTCAAAGTGAGTAGATCATTGTTGCCAGATTGATCCTGTTCAATATTGGCCAGCCGCTCGCCGCGATAATCGGCTTCGCTGAGTTTGTGCTGTTGAATCACTGTACCCATAGCACCATCCAGGAATAAAATCCGCTCGGAAGCCGCCTTGTGTAGTGCCGCGATTCTTTGTTGTCGATTTGCCACGTTTACGTGCCTGATATATCTCAGATCGATGATGGTTGATAAAGCGCAAGTGAGTACGGTTGGTGCCAGAGACTGGCCGAATTCACCTTAGCGGAAAAAGCCGCGTAGTTTAACAGTTGGTAACGGTTTCGACTTGATGAATTTTGCTGTTGTAGGCTGGGTGGCTCGCTGCTAAAATACATGACTAATTTACTCAGGTATAGTGTCCTGTGATAGCGCATACAGTTTAGAAACACATACAGTTTAGAAAAAAGGTATTGTAATTATGGCCGACCTGGAAATTACCGAATCCGCTCAGGAATATTTGGCGGGTCTTCTCGAAAAGCAGGAGACGGAGGGTGTGTCGATTCGCCTGTTTGTGGCCGATCCGGGCACGCCGAAAGCTGAAACCTGCATCGCCTACAGCAAGCCCGGTGAAGAGCAGGAAGATGACGTGATATTAGCCCTTAACGGCTTTACGGCTTATGTTGAAAAACGTAGTTTAAATTTTCTTGAAGATGCGAAAGTTGATTATTCGCCGGATCGCCTCGGTGGCCAGCTGAGTATTCGGGCACCTAACTCTCGCCTGCCTCAGGTAGGCGAGGACAGCCCCATAGAAGACAAAATTAACTATATTTTGTATGACGAAATCAACCCGGGACTGGCCGATCACGGTGGTATGGTGACGCTCGAAGAAATGGACGAGAATGTGGCCGTGCTCCAGTTCGGCGGTGGTTGTCAGGGTTGCGGTATGGTTGATGTTACTCTCAAGGAGGGTGTTGAAAAGACCTTGCTAGATAAGATTCCTGAACTGAAAGGTGTCCGCGATATTACCGATCATTCTGATACTTCCCAGGCTTTTTATAAATAGCTCTTTTGTAGATGTAGCCTTTTAAAACGCCCATAAATATCTTAACTATCCATGAAATAAACAAAATAGTCTGACCGAGATCAACCTTTTGAAGTACGAAAAGGGTGCTTGCTCGTGCGCTAGGTGATAAACTTTTGTGCGACCGCATAAATAACAACACGATACTCCCTAAAAAAACAACACGATACTCTCATAACTAACAACAAGATATAATGGCCCGCCTCCTCGAGTTTGATCGTTCAGAAGTCCTGCAAGCTGCACTCCACGCGTTCTGGCGTGACGGCTACGAATCTACGACTATCCAGAAGTTAACAACTGCCATGGCTTTGAATCGGGGCAGTTTATACGGCACGTTTGTTGATAAAGAAAATCTGTTTCTGGAGGTGATGGACTGTTACGGTCGTTACCAAACGAAAATAATGCGCTCTAATTTAAGCGGCTTAAATGAACCTCTCGAAGCCATCCGCAGTTTTCTCGAATATTTTTCACTTCACGAAGCTCCTGACATTCGGGAGCGGGGTTGTTTATTGTTTAACACTATTTCTGAATTGAGCCACACTCGACCCGCGCTGGCGCATGAAGCGTGGCGGCGAGTCGGTTATCTTCGCAAATTATTTATCAAGAGACTCGAGCAGGCGGCTAGCGAGGGAGTTATCAGGGAGGATAAAGCGCTGGGTGATCTGGCTGACTATCTTGTCGCGCTTGCAAGTGGCCTTAGAACCCACTGCAAAGCGAAAACCGACCCCATGGTTATCCAGGAAGTAATTAATGTTGGCCTGGAGGGCTTAGTTCGGCGCGCGTAGTTGTGCGTAGTTGTGGTTGATGACTGTGATTGATAGTTGTGGTTAATGACTGCGGTTAATGATTCTGTTTAATTCGTCCGTCCTAAAGGTTTAAACCCTCGCCTTCAGGCGAGTAGCTTTCAGCTAGCAGTTGAATTAATGTTTGAGGATGGATTATCGAACAGGCTCACATACGAAATACAAGCTAGAGTATCACTTTGTATGGGTG
>JAJFKC010000025.1 GCA_021773435.1 Porticoccaceae bacterium | reverse complement strand
CGAAGCTCGCGGGGCTGGCTCTACCCACAGCACTCGCGAAGCTCGCGGGGCAGGCTCTACCCACAGCACTCGCGAAGCTCGCGGGGCAGGCTCTACCCACAGCACTCGCGAAGCTCGCGGGGCAGGCTCTTCTACCCACAGCACTCGCGAAGCTCGCGGGGCAGGCTCTACCCACAGCACTCGCGATGCCCATGGGGCAGGCTCTACCAGTAATGCGGCTAATACAGTGGTTACGGGCGTTACGTTGGAAGAAGGCGATGAAACCGTAACGGCTGATTTTGTCGCTGATGTCAGCGGGCGAAACTCAAAAGCCTCTATCTTGATTGAACAACTGGGCTATGCCCCACCACAGCGAACCACGATTGGTATCGACATAGGCTATGTTACCTTTGAGATGGAGGGGCCGCCGGATAAAGAACGAGACTGGAGTTTTGTTTTTACCACGCCGGGTAGTATCCCTGACGAAACCCGTGGTGCTGGGCTTTTTTGTATTGAAGGTGGTCGCTATCTGGTGACCGCAGCAGGTAACCACAAAGACTATCCACCGACAGACTGGGCGGGATTTCTGGCTTTTCTCAAAGGCTTGCCTTACCCCGATATTTATGAGGAGATAAAAGATCTGCAGCCAATAGGTGAAGCGAAGGAATACCGCTATGCCTCGTATTTGCGTCGTCATTACGAACACCTGTCGGATTTTCCTGCAGGCCTGGTGGTGCTGGGTGACGCCATGTGCAGCTTTAATCCTATCTATGGCCAGGGCATGACGGTTGCGGCAAAGGAAGCTGAATATCTCGACGCTTGTTTACAGAAATGCGTTGAGAACGGCAGTATGGATAATCTTGCCCAGTCCTTTTTTACCGGCGCGGCAAAGTTTATCGATGCCGCCTGGGATGGCGTCACGGTGGAGGATTTCCGCTATCCACAAACCCGGGGTGATCGCCCGAAAGGTTTTGCAGTGGCGAAATGGCTTAATAGTAAATTCTTCGCCTTGTCAGCTACCGACCCCCAATTTGCCGTGGCCTTTGCCAAAGTGTTTCATTTGATGGAGCCGCCATCATCGGTATTGAAACCCAAGTATTTGCTCAAGGCTCTTTTTGCCAAAAAGCCGGTTTACAAACAATCGCCACCGGCTCAGCGTAGCACCTAGTTTTCACTGGTTTTGAGTAATTGCCATAATATAAAGAAACAATAATTAACAAAAAAAGCATAAAAATCAGGGAGAAAATCGATATGTCTGAGAACCGGGAGTCAAACAAACAAGGGATATTGGGCGAACATGCCATCGTCATCGGCGGCAGTATGGCTGGTTTATTAACCGCACGAGTGTTGTCCGATTATTTCGAAAAAGTCACAATTTTTGAGGCGGATACGCCGCCAGATGAGGTTGTGCCGCGCAAAGGTGTACCTCAGGGTAACCATATACACACCTTACTATCAGGCGGTACAGCCGTCGTACGCAAGTATTTCCCGGCCATACATGAAGATTTGTTGACGGCTGGTGCGGAGTATGGCGATCCGATGATAACTAACCGCCTGTTTGTTGGCGGCCGATGGTCACCTAGAGTTGCAAGCGGCATGGAAAGTTATGTGATGTCACGCCCTCTATTGGAAGCCATGGTGCGCAAACACACTGTGGCTATCGCTAATATTGAATTGCGTGTTGCGACCTCAGTAAGTGGCTATACCCACAGCACTCGCGATGCTCATGGGGCAGGCTCTACCGCCAGCGAATCTAATGCAGTGGTTAATGGCGTCACGCTGGAACAAACAGGAGAAACTATCTCCGCAGATTTTGTTGCCGATGTCAGTGGCCGAAATTCAAGCGCCACTAAATGGCTTGAACAACTGGGCTATCAAGCCCCGCAACGCGGCACTATTGGTATCGATGTGGGTTATGTCACTTTTGAAGTGGCTGAGCCCCCAGGCAATCAGCGCGACTGGAATATTTTATACACCATCCAGGAGAATATTCCCCGAGACACGCGCGGTGGTGGTATTTTCTGTATCGAAGGAGGGCGATACCTTGTCTCGGCCCAGGGCTATCACAAAGATTACGCCCCGACGGACTGGCCAGGTTTTTTGACGTATTTTAAAGATTTACCCTACCCAGATATTTATGAAGAGATAAAAGATCTTCAACCCCTGGGCGAAGCCAGGGAATACCGCTATGCCGCCTATTTGCGCCGCTACTATGAAAGGCTTACCGAATTTCCAAAAGGCCTGGTCGTACTGGGGGACGCCATATGCAGCTTGAACCCGGTGTTTGGCCAGGGCATGACAGTCGCCGCAAAAGAAGTGGAGCATCTTGATCAATGTTTGCTGCAATGCGCCGAGGCGGGCGAAATTCATGATAAATTTGCTCAGGATTTTTTTAAGGGCGCTACCAGGTTTGTCGATGCCGCCTGGGACGGGGTTAGCGTAGAAGATTTTAGATATCCTCAAACTCGTGGCCAGCGTCCCAAAGGGTTTGGCCTGGCGAAATGGCTAAACCGCAAATTTTTTGCCCTGTCCGCCATCGATCACGAATTTGCCGTAGCTTTTGCCAAAGTGTTTAACTTGATAGAACCACCTGAATCAGTTTTAAAGCCGAAGTACCTGCTTAAAGCGGCTTTCGCCAAAATGCCGGTCTGCGATAAATCGCCGCCGGCCAACATTGAGCCAAATTAACTATCTTTAACGCTTGCCAAAAACAACAGAATCTCATCGGCGGTTTCCTGAGGCTTTTCCAGCATTAGCCAATGCCCGGCGCCTTCTATCAACCTGGTGCGGCGTAGGTCTTCAAAATGGGTGGGCATTATTTCTGCCCAGTCGGGCACATAGAGCAGCACGTCATCTTCGGCACCAGCGATAAAGTGGGCCGGTTGAGTGAACTTTGCATCTGCCAGTTGTGGCGTTAGTGCCCAGTTGCGCTCTAAATTGCGATACCAATTAACGCCCCCACGAAAGCCGTTATTCTTGAATTGTGCAACGTGATAATCCAGATCTTCCTGGCTAAGCCAGGCAGGTAATTCGGCAGGCGCCTCAAATATCTCAGCCATGCTGGGATTAAATGGTGGCAGGACAGTACCCATGCTACGCAGCGGCACTGCCCGGGCGCGGCCAATAAGCGCGGCAGGGCCAAATGCATCCGTGTAAACCACACCGTGGTATGGGGAGCGGGTTCATTAAACTGGCGAAAGCGCGGATTATCCGCCCAGGTAAATTTGCCTGAATCGACAATCGCATTACCGACGTTGGTGCCGTGGCCACCGATATATTTGGTCAGCGAATACCGGACAATGACCGCGCCATATTCGAAGTGCCGGTACGCGTAGGGTGTTGCCACAGCATTATTCGGCACGACGGGCACGGAGTGCTGATGGGTCATGTCGGCAAGGGCATTGATATCGACAATATTGTCCGCCGGTTGCCAATGAGCTCGCAGAACACCGCTTTGGTGTTTTGATACCAAAGGTGCTTTTGATTAAAGCGAGTGGCTCCAGGTTGAAGCGAGTGTAGCAAGTTCGCGGTGCGTAGTGCATGGTGTGCGATGTGGTGCATAATACAAAGATAAGCGACTTCAGCGTTATCCTTTAGATAATATTGAAATAATTATACAGAGTGTGCAGTTTTCAACTGCAATTACTATGTTCGCTATAGAAAATAACATCAAAGGAGCTTTTCATCAGGCATGGATGCTGAACCACACTTCCTGTTTAGCGCTGAAAGATACGCATTGAGAAAACGTTTCTCGGTTGTTGGATCCAGATTCTTTTACGAGCGGCGACTGATCATCATGATTGGTGTCTACACGTCTGTGTACTGGGCACTTCTGGCTGACGTTGATTGTCCGGGTGCAGCATCGGTGTCGCCAGGTAAATACTGCGTTGAGCGCCCATGAATCTCAAGCAAAAAACAAGGTCGGATCTCGAAGAGGTATGGTACCTGTGCCGGTTTTCTCTTGCCACAGTCGCAGGGTTTAGCCTTTTTATAAACTTGCTAATGTTGGTGCCAGCTCTCTATATGCTCCAACTCTACGACCGTGTCATTCCCAGTTCGAGTGAGCCGACATTATTGATGCTTACTCTCATTGTGGTTTTTCTATTCATTACCATGGGCATTCTCGAAAGCCTGCGTTCTCAGATTCTTGTCAAGATTGGTACGAGGCTTGAGGTGCTTTTAAATGAACGGCTGTATGAAATCATATTTAAACAAGCTTTATATACAGGAGGGCAAAAAGCATCTTCTCAACTGTTGGATGATTTGACCGCATTGCGACAGTTTATTAGTGGTCAGGGATTGTTCGCCTTTTTCGATGCCCCCTGGCTGCCTATTTACCTGGCTGTGATGTTTATGTTTCATTCTTGGTTGGGTTGGGTAGGTGTCGGTACAGCAGTGGTGTTGATTATCGTTGCGACAGTCAATGAAAAAACTACCAGAAGCAAGCTGGACGAAGCAAATACCCTGGCATTATCAAGCCGCGCAAAAGTAAATAAAAACCTGCTGAACGCAGAAGTCATTGAATCCATGGGCATGTTGGGCAGGATGAAGAAAAGTTGGCTGGAAGACAATCGCGTTGTTCTTGCATTACAGGCGGCAGCTAATTCACAGGCGGGGTTACTGACATCCCTGTCAAAAACGATACGCATGGCATCTCAATCTCTGATTCTTGGCCTCGGTGCGTATTTGGCAATTCAAGGTGAAATCTCTCCTGGATCAATGATAGCTGGCTCAATCCTGTTGGGACGTGCGCTGGCGCCAATCGATCAAATGATTGGTAGTTGGAAAGCAGTGGTTAATACGCGCAATCAATACCAAAGGGTTGATGAACTTTTAAAAGTCATTCCCAGGGACGCAGAAAAGATGCCGTTACCGGTACCCAAGGGTAACCTACGTGTGGAGAGCGCCGTAATAATGCCGCCGGGTACGAAAATACCTGTTATTAAGGGTATATCTTTTTCTGTTGATCAAGGCACAGCGTTAGGGATCATTGGTCCGAGTGGAGCAGGCAAATCGACATTGGCGCGGGCCTTGCTAGGAATCTGGCCGGTCTCTAATGGAAAAATCCGCCTTGATGGTGCTGATGTGTTTTCATGGGACAGGCAAGACCTGGGTGCGCACATAGGTTACCTGCCACAGGGTGTTGAACTGTTTGAAGGCTCCGTTGGTGAAAATATAGCAAGATTCGACGAGATTGACGGTGATGCAGTGGTCTCCGCGGCAAAGGTGGCAGATGTGCATGAAATGATTTTACGTCTTCCTCAGGGTTATGACACGAATATAGGCGCGGGTGGTGGGACGCTATCAGCGGGACAGCGGCAAAGAGTTGGGCTAGCCAGAGCGTTATATGGCGAGCCAACACTGATAATACTCGATGAGCCAAACTCAAACCTGGATGATCTGGGAGAGCAAGCTTTAGCTAAAGCGATAAATAGGTTAAAAAACAATAACGCAACCGTGGTGGTGATTACACATCGTCCAAATATTCTCGGCGAACTGGATAAGCTACTGGTATTGAAGGAGGGGCAAATAGCCGAATTCGGTCCATGTAAAGAAGTGTTGAGCAAGTTTCAACGCCCCGTTGCCGTGGCTTCTGATAAAAACACCCAGAATCGCACAGTTAATCAAACGACATCGGTCACGGACTAACGACCATTATTGACAAGGATAAGTCCGCTAAACCCGCCATGATAAATATTCAAAACAACATCGGTGATAACGCCCACTCCGATATCCTTACTGATGACTCTCGTCTGAAGGTTATCGGTCTGATAATCATTGTCGTGACCTTTGTTTGCTTTGGTGGATGGGCCTTCCTTGCGCCCCTGGGCGGCGCGGTATTGGCGCCCGGGGTTGTCGTTGTAAAAAGCCATCGCAAAACCGTACAGCACCTCGAAGGTGGAATCATAAATCGTCTGCGTGTTGATGAGGGCGATATTGTTGAAGCAGGCCAAACACTCCTGGAGCTTGATGATACTTTGAGTAGCGCGGAGCTGGGTATCGCCCGTAGTCAATATGTTAGTGCACAGACGGAGGAAGCTCGTCTTCTTGCCGAAAGAGATGGTTTAAATGACATAGTTTATCCAGTTGCTTTGAGCGATTCGAAGGAGCCGCGAATCAATAAGGCAATGGCAGTACAAAACGGTATTTTTTTAGCGCGCCTGGCCGCGTTGACCGGTGAAAAACGGGTTCTGGAACAGCAAATCGACCATCTGAAATCTCAAATTTTGGGAATGGCAGAACTCAGCAAAAGCAAACAAATTCTTGTTGACTCCTTTGCGGTAGACATCAGGGATACAGAGGCCCTGATAGAAGACGGGTTTGCAGATAATATCCGGTTGCGCGAATTTCAAAGAAGTCACGCACAGAATCAGGGCGATATTGCCGATCTTAAGTCGCGAGTGGCCGGGTCGAAGATTAATATCGGCGAGACGCGGCTACGCATCCTGCAGCTTGAAAAACAGCGGCAAGAAGAAGTCACCACACGGCTTGGAGAGGTTCGTAGCCTTATGTTTGAACTGGAAGACAGAATGGCTGCATTGTCCGATAAAGTACGGCGCGTTGGGATAATCGCACCGGTTGGCGGCATGGTAATTGATCTTGCCGTGCACACCGAAGGCGGCGTAGTCACAGCTGGTCAGCCTTTGATGGACATCGTGCCGGTTGAAGAAAATCTCATTATTGAAGCCCAGGTGATGCCGCTGGATATCGACCGCATCAAAGTTGGTATGGAAGCCGAAGTACGTTTTAGTTTGTTCAAAACCGGAGTCACGCCAGTGTTGCACGGTGTTGTAAAAACCTTGTCCGCCGATCGCCTTATCAATGATAAGACCGACATGGCTTATTACCTTGCGCAGGTAGAGCTGACGACACAAAGCTGGGAGGATTTGTCTGAGCTAGAGCTGATGCCCGGAATGCCCGCCGAGGTATTAATAACGACCGCCGAGCGAACGCTATTCCGTTATTTCTCGCAACCGATCACAGACATGCTTGCTCAGGCATTTATAGAGGAGTAACCGACATGCCATGGGGTCGATTACTCATTTTCATGTTAGCGCTCGTTCCAGCAGGTGCGCACTCCGATGATTTGCTGAGTATTTATCAGGCCGCACTCGAAAATGACCCTCGAATTAAAATTGCCGACCTCGACATTGCCATTGGTCAGGCTGATCAGCGACAGGCAGTGGGTAAGCTGTTACCGCAAGCCAGTGGCCGAGCATCTCTATCTGATAACCGGCAGGATCTCGAGCAGGAATCTGCCCGTAACGCACCGGGTATTCGCGACAGCTTCCCTGGTGAACGCTACAGTGTCAGCCTATCACAGACCCTGTTTGACGTACCCAAATACCATCACTGGCAAGCCAGCAAAGCGTTAACGATCCAGCGCCAGGCTGAACGTAAGAACGTTCAGCAACAGCTCACGCTAAAAGTGGTAGAAGCCTATTTCGCAGTATTGCGCTATCATGATGATCTCACCTCGGTCGACCACGAAATCGCGGCTGCCGAAAGCCTGGTCATGCAGGCAGAGCGGCGTTATCAACGAAAACTTCTCAAAATAGTTGATCTGCTGGAAGCCAAAGCCAGGCGGGATATGCTACAGGCCAACAAAGTCGAGTCACATCGGCAACTTACGGTCGCAAGAGAAGGTCTCAGCGAGTTAACTGGTCAGCAGCCCGGTGAGCTCCAGGCCCTGGGTGATCACGTCGCTTTTATTGACGACGAGGAACCCTTCGAAATATGGTTGGAAAAAGCCCAGTCTAGAAGCTCGGCGCTGGCTGGGTTGCGACAGGCGATCAGCGTTCAGGAGCAAACATTAAAAGAAGAGAAAGCAGCACACCTGCCAGTGGTTGAACTGCAACTAACCCACCAGAAGAGTGATCTGGGTTTTGAAAATTCACCGAGGCCGGTTACCACAACAGATATTGCATCCATAGAAGTGAGCATGCCGCTTTACGCAGGAGGTATCACCTCCGCGCGGGTGGCGGTAGCGAGATACCAACTGCAGAAAACCCGCCTCGCATACGAAGCCGAGTTGAGTCAACTGACCAGGCGTGTACGTGATGCCAGGCTGGGCGCCACCAGCAGTGTTCGCAGAATCGCTGCATTCGGTAGTGCCCGTCAGTCC
This sequence comes from Porticoccaceae bacterium, assembly GCA_021773435.1. Taxonomy (GTDB): domain Bacteria; phylum Pseudomonadota; class Gammaproteobacteria; order Pseudomonadales; family Porticoccaceae; genus HB2-32-21. The sequence goes on along the minus strand of JAJFKC010000025.1, from coordinate 9,708 downwards.
GCCATAACATCAGCGCAGGCCATGCATAAAGGCTTCAGCCTGGGAGTCGTGACCGTAACCGATGTGCTTGATGCTGAAAGTGATAAATACTCGGCGACCAGGGATGTTAATCAGGCCAGATATGATTATGTGGTCAACTGGGCACGCTTGCTTACGGAAAGTGGCGTGGCGGAACGTGCGGAGATTGAGCGCATCAATAGTTGGCTCGTTGCAGAAAAAGGATAGCCGAGTGTGGATACGGCCAGCTTGATGGCGCTTCAAAGGACTTGCGCATGAACATTCTGAACATCGATAGTAATAATACTAATACCCCTCCTGTCTTTCTCTGTGTCATTGCCCGTTGCACAGAATCGATGCGTGTTCGGAATTAACCCATGAAGCTACTTAAAGGCATCGGTGGTTTTATCGTGCTCAGCGGGCCGCTGTTCTTTCTGCTGGTCTATTTTATTATCGCAGTGGTCCTGTCAATTATTGCCGCCCGCCAGGGCGCAAAGCGAGGCAAAAAACGCTGGGGGCTCTACACCGCCCTGGTGTTCATTCTAATTATGTTCTGGGACTTGCCCCTGGTGCTGGGTACCCGATGGTATCAATGCACCAATAACGCCGGTTTTACGGTGCATAAAACCCTGGAGCAATGGCAGCAGGCAAACCCTGGTGTCGCGGAGACCCTGATTCCGTCCAAAGTACCCGAACAATACCTGGTCAAAAGCGAACAGGGTGGTCTCGAGAAATTCTACCGCTTGCCTGATGGCATGGAGATCAAAGCTCGGTTTTGGAAAGGCGGTAAATCTCAAGGAGCCAGCTTTAAGCGCCCCGATGGCACCAAGGGTTACTGGCTTAACCAGCGGTTTATCTGGGAGACCTTCTACACCGGGCGCAACTGGCAGGGCATCGGTAGTATCGATGAGCGGATTATCGACAGCCAGACCGGCCAAGTGATGGCGCAGTACATCGACTTTAATAGCAGTCCGACATGGAGTAAGCGTGGTAGAGACTGGAATCCCATCAACCCGCAAAACCTGAAGTTTTGGCTGGCGCATGGGAAGTGTCCAAAAGGTGAATTCCCTAATCCTCAATGGTTGGTTGATGGGGATTCATTTATCAGTCTTAAAAAGAAATTCAAGCACTTTGATGGAGAAATTCAATGAGCATTAATCAGTTGTTCGATCAAGCACTACTGGCAGAGGCAAGCTATGCAGATTTTTGGGATGACGAAACAAATCAGCTTATTACTGATGCCAACGATGTCCAAACTGCCCTGCAAAGAATCGGCAACGACCCCGACAAACCAAACGAGCCGGATGATCCAAATAAAGGCTTCTCCGCGATCCAAGCCGAGGACTTCACCAAACACTGGCGTGTCGTATCACACCAGCCCAACACCGACCAGGGTTTTTCCGCCACCGTATTTGAAGCACTGGATGAAAATGGCAATGGCACTGGGGAATTTAGCCTCGCTATACGCGGCACTGAAGGTGGTTTTACCGGCGCGATTGATTGGCTGACCAATGTGGCGGACGTAGGGCCCGACGGCATCGCCATCCATCAGGCGATTGATCTGTATAACTACTACCTGCGCTTAACGGCAACGGGCGATGATGTTATTCAATACACTTACCATGAAGAAACAACGGTACCGAATACGGCTGGATTTTTGGTGTTGTTCCCACCCCATATTTCTTCCGAAACGGTCGCCACTGATACCTTTGCCGATCAATCACAAATTGGTGTGTTAGCAGGTAAACAATTTTCAGTGACGGGCCACTCATTGGGTGGGCATCTGGCCCTGATTATGGAGCGGCTGGCGCCAGGGACGGTCACCGCAGTGGATACATTTAATGCGGTGGGGTTTGACACCAGTTTGAGCGTTAAACCACATCCCCTTACCAGCGAAGGTTTCTTTGATTTGCTGCGTGATGCCTCGGGAGCGCCGATCAGCAATGGCTGGAACGCAGGCGAGATCAACCGTCTGGAGGTCAAGGGCGATATTGTCAGTGAGATCGGTAATTTTCCAGCCCCTCAGCAACTGGTCTTTTCAGAAACTGAAAATGAAGGGCCGGGAGATGCTCATGGTATTGACAAGATCAACGACGCCCTTGCTGTTTATAATCTGCTGGGTAGCCTCGCCCCCAATACTAACCTCGGTCAACTTACGCCAATACTCGAACAGGGTGCCAACAAAATTGAAGAGAGCCTGGAAGCTATTGTTAATGCCTTGGGCGATTTACTTGATGAAGGAACAAAGGTTGACGTAGACAACCGGGATCAACTCTATACTCGTATTAACGCTATTTCTGCGGAATTGTTTGAATCTGAGTTTGATCAGTCGCTTAAAGCGGAATACGCAGGTTTACGTCTTGTTACTGTCGATACTCTCGCCAGTTCAGCCCAGCTTAACACCCCCGAAGGCCTCGCGTACCGCTATGCACTGGTCGAGCTGAATCCCTTTGCCATTACCGGCAATGCAACACTTTATGACAGCCACAACCCAGGCGGCGAGCTGGATTGGTACGATCCGGCCACTGGGCAAGGCACCTTAACTACCGACTACCTTAAAGACCGCGCCGAGATGTTGCAGGAGATGTTGCAGGATAATGCTAGTGACAGTGACTATAGCGAAGCTATCACCTGGTCGGATCGCTATTACCAGGATGTCACTGGCACACCTTCAGACTTGAGTGTTGGTGCCGAAAATGCTGGCAAATACATCCTTTTTGCCGATGACAACGGACAGACATTAGAGGGTAGTGCCGGTTTTGATCCGATGAATGGCAGCGGTAATGACCGGCTTTATGGTGGCAGCGGCGATGACACTCTCAATGGCAAACAGGGCACCGACCGCCTGGAAGGGGGAAGAGGCCACGATACCTATACCTACAACAGCGGCAGTTATACCAGTGGTGATGGCTGGGACACCATCCTTGATGTCGATGGCCTGGGCAGCATTCAATGGAATGGCTCGGCACTGGGTGCAGCCCAGCAGAAGTCAGAAGACGAGCCCAATCTGTTTATCGATCAGGCTCGGGATATCTCCTTTAGCTTCACAGAAAACGCTGATTTTGCCACCAGCCAACGGGGCATGTTGACCATTACCGAAGCCGGTAAATTCGGTGGTATCAAGGTGCTTAATTACAAGCTGGGTGTGGATGAGCTGGGCCTTGATCTACAAACCACAGTGGTGGATGCACAGCCCACCGACTACACCCTGGCCACAACCCTTGCAGAACCAGTAGTCGACTACCTATCCGTTGCCCAAGCTAATGGTGCCACCCCGGCTGAGTACGATGACTACCTGCTGGCCGATCTGGAGTTAACTGCTCTGGATGGGCAGAGTAATTATCTTATCGGCGCCAACGGCAATGACCGACTGATCGGTGGTGATGGCAATGACCATATTCACTTAAATGCGGGCGATGATTTTGTTACCGGGGGCGCGGGCGACGACATGGTGACCGGTGGCTGGGGCAATAACTCGGTGTATGCCGGTGAAGGGAATGATGCCCTGTTAATGAACCGTACTATTACCACCACAGTGTTTACCGATACCGCAGTGATCGTTGATGCTAACGGTCGCGCCCCACAAAGCGGTTCAGCTTTTGATTTTCTGTGGACCACCAGTACCGCAGACGACACTTTGTATACGGGTGCCAGTAATAATCGCTATCACTATGCGCCGCAGATTACCCTTGAAGCCAGAACCTGGCAGGAAGGCGATACGGTGTATACCACCATACCCAATGTCGATGGGCCGGTGGTGCATCATCAGGATTTTGCTGACGGCAGTGCTTTTGATGGCTTGTTGCTGGGCACTTATACCGTCACCGAATCCGGGGGCGACCCGGTGGTGCATTCGGTGGGTATTTCTTTTCAGGATGTGGTTGAGGCTGAGGCTGCTTTTGATGATTTAAGCGGTGGTGCCGGTGATGATCTGATTATTGCCAACGAGGCTGGTGATTATATTATTGGTGGGGCAGGTAATGACCTGCTGGTGGGTAATGGTGGCGACGATGTTATTGAGGGTGGTGCGGATAACGATGGTCTGATTGGCGGTGAGGGCAATGACATCCTCGACGGCGGCCTGGGTGACGACAAGCTCTACGGCGAAGATGGTAACGATCAACTCTCGGGTGGCGATGGTGATGACGAGTTGTTTGGCGACAATGATCTGTTGCCTGAAGCGGAGCACGGCAATGACATCCTCGATGGTGGCGCGGGTAACGACACACTCAACGGCCAGGGTGGCAACGATGAGCTGCTGGGCGGCGCTGGCGATGACCTACTCTTCGGCGTGAGCGGTGACGATACCCTTCGTGGCGGTGCTGACAATGACAGTTTGGTGGGTGGTGACGGCGAAGATACGCTGCATGGCGATGCCGGTGATGACGTCTTATTTGGAGAGGACGGGAATGACTTCCTGTTCGGTGGTAGTGGCAGTGATCAGATTCAGGGTGGCGATGGCAATGATGTGATTGAAGGCGGCAGTGGTGATGATTTTCTGTTTGGTCAGGCTGGAGCTGATGAGTTTGTCTTCCGCCCGGGTGGTGGCGAGGATGTTGTTGTCGATGCCGATGGCAGCGACATTATTCGTTTTGAAGGTATTAGCCGAAGTTCGGTAATCGTTAGCTCGGTGATTGCGCCCGATGGCCAGGCGCAATTGGCGCTAACTTACGGGGCTGGCAATACAGTTTTTATTAATGGTGGCGCCAACAGTATTGCCAGTTATCAATTTGCCGGTGATGAGGTTTTTGATGCGACAGCACTGCTGGCTGACGGCATTTCGTATACCGGAAGTAATCAGAATGATTCGATTACGGGCGATGGCGGTGGTGATGAAATCTATGGTTTTGGTGGCGATGACGTACTGAGCGGCGGTGCCGGTGATGATCAAATTCAGGGTGGCGATGGCAATGACACGCTCACTGGCGGTGCCGGCGAGGATGTGCTGTTTGGGCAGGCTGGCAATGACTCCCTCGACGGTGGTCAGGGCGACGATCAATTGCAGGGCGGAGAAGGCGACGATACCTATGTTGTAAATGCTGCGGGTGGGCGCGATATCGTCTTTGATACCGGTGGCATTGATTCGCTGGCTTTGGGCGCCGGGATTTCTCCGAACAATATTAAGCTTGTGCAAGACGGCGACCATCTGATACTCAGTTTTATTGGCACGTCGGATCGAGTGCTTGTAGGAGACTGGTTCAAAGCCGACAACACCATTGAATATATAAATTTTGATAGTGGTGTTCAGTACGATGTTGACGATATTTTGGACATGGTGGCCCAAAATCAGGGCCAAATTATCAATGGGACTGCCGGAAATGATGATCTAGCCGGTGGTTACGGTGACGACGTCCTGCTAGGTGGTTTTGGAGATGACCGTTACCGTTTTGGCTACGGTGGCGGCCATGATGTTATCGACGAGAATGTTCAGGGTGGCGTTCAGATACCTGATACAGGAGTGGTCGATACCGGTGACGATACGCTGTTTTTTTTCGATCCAGGTATAACGCCAGAACAACTGGTGGCAGAACGAAAAACGCAGAGCGGTATCGTTTTGGACCCAGCGGGGCCCCCTGGGGATGGCGACTTGATTATCCATGTCAACGATAATGACTCGATTACTATCCGCGACTGGTTTGTCGACACCGTATTTGTTGGCGGCGTCGCTTTGGCACCTCCCCGTATTGAGCATTTTGAGTTTGCCGACGGCCGAATCTGGCATGAAACACAGATAAACCAGTGGTTAAAAGGTGAGCCTGTTAATTATTTTCCGACTGTGCAGGGCAGCATTGGCGATTTACGTGCTGAAACGGGTGTGGCGTTTCAGTATGTCGTTGCAGCGAATCTTTTCGTTGATCCCGAAGGTTCGGCCTTGACATACAGCGCCGCGCAAACCGATGGCAGTCCACTGCCGGGCTGGTTGCAGTTTGATGCAAGTACCCGAACCTTTAGTGGTACGGCACAGGCTGCTGATAGTGAATTACTGTTAATAGTGCTCACCGCAACAGATGATCAGGGGCTATCCACCCCTATCAATTTCAAGTTGGCTGCTGGCGATGCCTCTTTTGTTATACAAGGCACGCTGGATGATGACGTTATTAATGGAACTGCAACGGGGGAGCAGATAGAAGGTTTAGCGGGTGACGACAATCTTTATGGTAGAGAGGGTGATGACACCCTGGTGGGCGATGGTGGCAACGATGGTTTGTGGGCCCATGAGGGTGATGATGTATTAGAGGGCGGCGCTGGTGACGATAGTCTTTTTGGCCATGATGGCAATGATGAACTGGATGGTGGTGCTGGCGATGATATTCTAAATGGCGGTGACGGCGATGATACATTGATAGGAGGTGCCGGGCGCGATGTTTTACAGGGCCATGACGGGGATGATCGCTATTTACTACGCATAGGTGACGGTACTAACTGGATAAGAAGCGAGGAGAACAGAGGTGCTGGTGTTGAAAATAATTTGATCGTCCTGGATGCAGGTATTACTACAGCCGATGTTTCTCTTCAATTTAACGGTCGCGATTTAGCTGTCATATTGACGGCGAGCGGTGATCAGATGGTTTACGAAAAATATCGCCCCTATAATTTTGTTACCCAGGCTTACGCCGCGCCTTCAGATCAAGTGGCCATCCTTTTTGATGATGGAACATTGTGGGGCGTGCCAGAAATTTCGGCACGTATCGTGCTGCCTTCATTCGACACGCTGAATGGCACCGCTGGCGATGACACATTTATTGTCGATACCATTTATGACACGGTGATTGAAACCGCCGATGGCGGGATCGACACTATTATGTCTTCCGTATCGTTTACGCTGCCTGACAACGTAGAGAATTTAGCGGCCACAGGCAGCGCTGGCATCGACTTGGTAGGCAATATTTTAAATAACACACTGACGGGTAATGCTGGTAGTAATCTTCTTGACGGTCGGGGCGGCCAAGATACTCTGTTGGGCGGTGATGGTGATGATCAGTATATTGTTGGGTCTGGTTCATTATCGAGTGTCATAGAGCTTGCTGATAATGGTATTGACTCGGTCCAGGTGACGTTACCGTACAGCGGGGCACCAATAATACCGGATAACGTTGAAAATATGGCGGTGACTTTCACAGGGTATTATTTTAATGATATTTACGGGAATGAACTCGACAATATCATCCACGTGACCTCTGCTACTATTTTTGAGGCAGTTCCCAGGGGGCCTCAATATGAAGAGGTGCCAGTATCTTTTGTTTATGGCAAAGAAGGCAACGATATTTTACGGGGCAGTCAACGCAGCACATACCTCAGTGGTGATGAGGGTGATGATCAGTTATTTGGAGGCGGCGGTGTGTTTGGGCTTAGAGACGTGCTTGATGGTGGCACTGGCGTTGATATTTTAGTCGGAGGTGCCGGCAGGGATATCTACCATTTTGATTTGGGTGACGATAGTGATTCCCATGGAGTTACGCGGATTGTAGATGTTCGTGGCCCGTCGCATACATTTGCAAATATAGTAAGATTTGGCGATGGAATTGTGGTTGGCGATATCACACTTGAGGCGCAAGGCTCTGATTTATTGGTTCATTATTCCGTGTCGGATAGAGTGCTTATTGATAATGGTGCTGACGAAAAAGTTATTAACAGCTTTGAGTTTGCCGATGGTTCTACTCACACACTAGAGCAGTTATCAGGATTACTCGATCCTGATAATAGTTATGCCTATGCCTCCGGCACGGGGGCAGTAACTATTTCCGACGATAATGGGACGGACACGGTTGTATTTGGGCCGGGTATTACGCCGGCCTTGATCAACGTTCGGGTGGAATCCGACAAATCAGGTTTTGCGCGTGTTGGTGGTGAGTCGGTCATAGAGACCGAACCAGGGAATAACCAGATTTGGCCAACGATAACCATGCTTGCCGATGGCAGTTATGTTGTTGTCTGGATCGATGCCGGTGAAGAATTTTTCAACGATAATCGCTATGACGACCGCTCGTTTTTTCAACAATTCGACTCGGAGGGCGTTAGCTTAGCCCAGCCTAGGCAAGCCTTTGGTATACCGCGTGGAGTGGATTCGGTCGCGCCTTTTTCTGGCGGTTATGCGTTACTGTCAACCACCTATATTTCAAGCAGCACTCAAACGAATCTTGAGTTTACTCTAGTTGCAGCTGATGGGTCTTCAAGCACTGAATTCATCGCATCTGGGCCTATAACATTGCTGTCGAACCATGATATCGCCAGCGGTGATGATGGATCGCTCGTCGTAGTATGGATGGTAGACGCAGGTGCGGATGGATCTACCATGCTAGCAAGGATATATGCTGCTGATGGCTCCCTTCAAACGGCAGAGCTTACCAATATTCCAGTTGGCCAGAATGCTATCAATGAGCTTTCCATTGCGATTCTCGATAATGGTGATTTCGCGATCGCTATGGAAAAAACTGATAGTGTTTATGTGCAGGTGTTTGATCCAGTTGGAGTACCTCGTGGTGACGCAGTCAATATTGTGACTGGAACCTCGAGCGGGGCTAATGAAGCTGGAATCGCTGAGTTGGTGGGTGGCGGGTTTGTCGTGTTCTATGAAATACAGGGGGTGATTTCTGGTCAGATTTTCACTGAATCCGGCTTAAAACTCGGTACTTCTTTTGAAGTTGTTGAGTATCCTCAATCCAATAGAGTTAGCGTTGCCAGTCTGGAGGATGGTGGTTTTTATGTGGTGTGGGCTAAGGACTCTGCTGATTTCCCCGATACCATCCATGAGGAGGACATTTATGGTCAGCGCTTTGATGCCGAGGGCCAGGAGGTGGGCGGTGCCCAGCTGATTAATTCCACCACGGTAGGAGAGCAAACACGACCTTCCGTGGTCACGATGGCTGACAATACCTTGATGGTGATGTGGAACTCTAACTCGCAATATGCTCAAGGTTTAAAAATAGTTACGCAGCGAATCGAATTGGATACAAACGTGTTAAGTATTGAATTTGAAGGAAGCCCTGATGATTCACTGCAAATTAAAGATTGGACCGGTGATGGTTTCATCGAAGAATTTCGATTTGACGACGGTACCGTATTGACGGGCGCTGAACTGGAAGCCCTAAGTTCGTCAGCCAACACGGCGCCAGTATTAGCCTTGCCATTATCTGATCAAGGGGCAACTGAAGATGATGTCTTTAACTTTACCGTGCCAGCGGGTACGTTTAGTGATGCCGATGCGGGTGACAGCTTAACCTTAAGTGCGGCCCTGGTGGGTGGTGGCGCTTTGCCCTCCTGGTTAGTGTTTGATGCGAACACCGGTGCCTTTAGCGGCACCCCGGACAATAGCGCGGTGGGTTTACTGGATGTTCGAGTCACGGCTACGGATAGCTCCGGCGCCAGCATCAGCGATGACTTTCAATTAAGTGTTGCTAATACCAATGATGCGCCAACGGTGGCGAACCAGCTTGTGGATCAGAATGCCACGGAAGGAGCGGTCTTCAATTTTACGGTTCCGACCGACGCTTTTGCTGATATTGATGTGGGCGACAGTTTAACGCTGAGTGTTACGTTGTCGGATGACTCGCCTATACCCTCCTGGTTAGCGTTTGATGCCAATACCGGCGCCTTTAGCGGCACCCCGGACAATGGTGCGGTGGGTGTACTGGATGTTCGAGTAACAGCTACAGATACCTCTGGGGCTAGCGTTAGTGATGACTTTACGATCACAGTCGAAGCAGTGGCTGG
>JAJFKC010000024.1 GCA_021773435.1 Porticoccaceae bacterium | reverse complement strand
ATTTCTTTGTAGCGCTTGCCCGTTTTATATAACCGAATGGCTTGCTTGCGTTTTTCTTCCTGTACATCTTGTGATAATTTTCGTGCGTCTATTTTCATCCGGTCATTATATCATCTCTGTTTATAGGCCGGGTTAATAGTTCTTCCCAAAAACGGAAATCTACCCGCTGAAATAGCCCTTAAAGTATATCCAGTAATAATTGCTTATTGTGCCGGCTTTTCAAGCTGTTTTAATGCCTCTATCGCTGGCAGGTTTAGCTGTGCGGCGGCCTTTTTAAACAACTCAATCGCTGCATCAGTATTTTTCTCTACGCCAACGCCGTGGAGCAACATAACACCCAGATTGTATTGAGCGTTATCATAGCCCTGGTTCGCAGATCTCCCATACCATTCAACTGCCTTTTTTACGTCCTTAGGCGCGCCCTGGCCGGTCTCATGCATTACACCCATATTGTATTGTGCAATGGCATCACCCTCAGCTGCGGCAGTACTGATTAAAAAGTAATTCGGCGCACCGCTAGTCTCAGCCGAAACGCCTATAGAAACCAGCGCACAGATAATAAATACCAGGTTAACTACCGCGTAACGATTCATGATGAGTTCTCCTTGAAACCTTAACGAATAAGGTGATTAGATGTTAGGTTCTTGGGATATTATCATTTTTCGATATGGCAAAACAAAATTTAATCCGAGTGTACTTGAACATTCGAGTGTAGCAAGCGCTATGTCTGCAATGAGATTTCCAAATATCCAACACGCCTAAAAATACATCACACTCAGCACCCAGGTGAGGGTCACCCACATCAATATGGTTAGTGGCACGCCCACCTTCATAAAGTCTGAGAAAGTATAGTTGCCAGCGCTCATCACCAGCAGGTTGGTTTTGTATGCCATGGGTGTCGCGTAACTCATATTGGCACCAAATAAAACCGCAAGCACAAATGGCTCCGCGGGCAAATTAAGGCTCACTGCAATACCCACGCCAATGGGCGTGCCAATGACGGCAGCGGCATTATTTGAAATCACGTTGGTCATAATGGCCAGCAGCGCCATCAAGGCCGAAAGCACTACCACCGGCCCTGAGCCGGCAGTGAGGGCAAGGAAGACGTCAGTAATATAGGCCGTTGCACCCGTCTCCTGAAGCGCCATTCCCAGTGCCAAACTCACTACCACGACAAAATAGACCGACGGGCTGATCGCTCGGATCGCCCTGCCAGGACTTATACAGCGGGTCAGTAGCATGACGCAGACACCGGCCAGGGCAGAAATGGCGATAGGTAAAATGCCGGTGGCCGCGAGTGTCACTACCGACGCCAAAATCAGCAGCGCGGTTTTAGCTTTATCCGTACTGGGTAATTCAATGCTGCTATCGAGCACCAGGAATTCGGTGGATTGCTTGATATTAGCAACTTGTTCTTTGGAGCCCTGAACCAGCAGGATATCGCCAGCCTGCAATACCACTTCCCGAATCTCCTCATCGGCTCGCAATATGTCGCGGCCTGCTCGATGCAATGCCAGGACTGTTAATTGGTAGCGATCTAAAAACTGGGCATAACCAAGGTTTTGTCTATCAAGACTAGAGCCTTGTACGACCGCAATTTCAGCAAGCATCTGATTTTCAGCTGACAGGGGATGTTCCTCGTCCACCCGTTGATCGCCCGAATACAATACAGCTTGCAGAGCTTCTTCAAACTCTTTAATTTTTTGCGGCGTATTGCGGACTCTGAGTTGATCATCTGGCCTCAATACGACATCGGGTAGCGGCGTAATAAACGTGTCACCCCGTCGAATACGGACCACCTGTAGTTTTCCGCCAGTCAGCGCGATCGCATCCGCGAGGGTTTGACCACAGGTTGGTGACTCCTCCGGTAACAACAAGCGCGCTTCGAACAAGCGCGGCGAGCCATCGGCCAGATCCATTTTCCGCTCGGGTAACAGGCGGGGTGCAATCAGCCACAAATATACGCCAGCGACGCTGGCAGCGATAACGGCTGGCAGAGCGAAATCAAACATGCCAAATTTTTCCAGGCCCAGGTCCTGAGCAACACTCACCACTAACAAGTTGGTCGACGTACCAATGGTCGTCGCCATGCCGCCAACCAGGGTGGCGAAACCCATAGGCATTAAGACACGGGAAGGTGAGCTGCCACTGCGCATACAAACGCTGATAAGTATTGGCAATAACAAGACCACTATCGGCGTATTATTGACGAAGGCTGATAGGATCGCGCCAACGACAAGCACAACGAGAAAACTGAGCCGTGGCATTTTGCCCCATAACTGACCAAGCATCCGTCCTACTGGCTCCAGAGCACCGGTATGCACAAGGCCCTGACCGAGCACCATTAACGCGCACACGGCGATCAAGGCTTCGTGGCCAAAACCGGCAAAGAGATGCGTCGGTTCAAAATCCTGGTAGGGAAATAGCGCAAAGCCCACAGCGATTAGGGCCAACAAGCCGATAGAAGTGATTTCGAGCGGCCATTGCTCCCGGGTGAACATAAATAGCGCCACCACCGTCATCAACATACTGGCAATGGCATGGTTGCCCGGCAGAACCGGAAGCGCCGTTAGAAAGTCCATGGCGTTCTATTCAATTCCCAGTGATGGCGCGCTCCATTGAAGAAGCGCAGTAGGTTTTTTTGCAATGTTGCCTGGCAGTTTATAGCTTTGCTAATGATATTACTCAGATTGCCCAACCTACGCCATCTGAAGTACTACCGCTCCGGACCTCCTGACCTCTACATATCGATTTAAATAAGTCAGGCTTCCAGGCCCAAAATCGCTGCCGTGTTACTGCGCATAACATTACGCATATCGTCGTAGCTCAAGCCACCGAGGCCGTCGGCAAATTCAATGGGATCAGCCAGAGCCTCGGGGTGGGGCCAGTCAGAGCCAAATATAGCAACATCGGGGCCAACTGCCTGAAGAAGTTCGGGGATATTATCTTCCGGGAATGGGCAAACACGAATACGATCTAGAAAAATACGACTGGGTCTATCATGAAGAGGACCATAAGTGAAATTATTGCCGGCAACCTTCCCGGCTTTATCGAGTCTGTCCAAAAGCGGTTTAACCCAGGACGAGCCATTTTCAATAGACAGCACCTGCAATTTAGGAAAGCGGCCAAACAGATTGTGCATAATTAGGGCGGCTAAGGTGTCTGTCACCGGCCGTTCCATCATGCCTATCATATGCTGGAAAGCCGTGACCCGATGATGCTGGGGTCGTGGGTTCTCCCCCCAGGCCGCAGAAACAAGTTCTTCAAACCCAGCATTGCCCAGATGAAAAGAGACGGGAACTCCAGCTTCTTCACATCGAGCCCAAAAAGGATCGAAATAAGGATCGGCCGGGGATCGGCCCATCACCGGACCAGATATTAAATTCACCAGCCGCGCACCTTGCTTAAGTACGCTTTCAAGTTCAATCAGAGCAAGGTCTAAATCAACCAGGGACAATTGTGCGGCACTGAAAATTCGGTTTTTATAACCCCAACCCCAATCATCCTGAATCCATTTATTGAAGGCGCGGTGGTTTGCCATAACCACTTCCGGTCCGGCATCACGCAGGGCCATTTCGACACCCACGCCCAGCGAGGGCAGAAAGATACCGGCTTCTACATTGTGGTCATCAAGCCATTTTAAGCGTAGATCTCGCTCCATCGACTCGGGCAGGTCGAAGCAAGATATTGGATCGGCAGCAAGAATATGTGCGCCGGAAGGATTTTTGTCCTGGTAAAACGCTTTATAGGAACCCGGCTTGCCTGCCCATTCACCGGGGGGTGCGGCAAAAAAACCGACCCGCCCACCTCTGAAATGCACCTGGGCATGCTTGCTAAGGCCCCGCACTACCATAATCGCGTCATCGCTGAATTTGGCATCCATGTGGCGGGTGTAACAATCATCGGGTTCGTAGTAATGACAATCCGCATCAATCAGCGGATAGTCGATCAAATCGCGGGGGTTTTGGTTTTGTGCAGCATCGGTCATGATGAATCAATCCTCTTTAGTCTTCTTAAAGCATAGCTATGGCAACATGATGTCATAAATGATGGGGTTTTAAAATTCCAGCGCCCAAACACACTGCCCTTGCAACACTACCGAACACGAATAAAGCCTTATAATCTGCATCCAAATTAAAGTATAGCTGGAGTAATGAAAATGAAAGATGTAGCAGGAAAAGTAGCCTTTATCACCGGTGCCGCCAGTGGTATGGGCCTGGGCATGGCCCGAGCATTCACCGATGCAGGCATGAAAGTCATGCTCGCCGACGTCGACGAAAAACGCCTTGCCCTTGCCGAACAGGAACTCAAGAGTAAAGGCGCGGCTGTTGCCACGGTCATTTGTGACGTGAGCAAGGAGCAATCGGTAATCGATGCGGCTAAGGCCACCATTGAGCAATTCGGCAAAATCCATGTGCTCTGCAACAACGCAGGCATCAATGTCGGCGGCACCTTTGAAGAACTCTCGCAAAAAGACTGGGACTGGGTAATCGCGGTCAACCAGGTCGGCGTGCAATACGGCATACGCGCTTTTTTGCCGCTGATCAAAGCCCATGGCGAAGACGGTCATATTATGACTACCTCCTCCATGGCGGGTATTGTCAACGCAGGGCCAGGCTGGGGACCCTACAATGCCAGTAAATTTGCCTCTCTGGTCATGACCGAAGTACTTCGCAGCGAGCTCAAAGAAACGAATATAGGTGTCTCGGTCCTGTGCCCCGGAGCAGTCGCCACCAACATCGGTGAAGCCGGTGCACACCGTCCCGCCGACTACGGTAGCTCAGGTGATAAGGAGGTCATCCCCGGCGGTGCCGACGAGCTACTGGCCCAGGGACTTGATCCGGATGTGGTCGGCAAGCTGGTACTCGAAGGTATTCAGGAAAATCAACTCTATCTATTTACCGATCCCCGCATGATAAAAACCGTTCAGCGCCGCTTTGATCGCATGCAGAGAGGTTTTGAGTGGTCGGCAAATTCAAAGGCACTGGTTGATGCATGTGCGCCGGGTTCTGCAGGAGAGTAAACAGCGGTGTATTGGCGGCCTACTGTCCGCCAATACACTTCCAGGATGCCCAACAGCCACTCAGATCAGGCCGGAATAGCCTCTTCAATCAGTATCTGGCGTTCGCTCAGCTCATTGATTTCGTCATCGCTCATGGCCAGGCGTTCACGAAGGATGCTAGCGTTATGCTCACCGAGGAAGGGAGCCTCCAGGTTCAGGGAGTCGGAACATTCTGAAAACCGTAATGGCATCCCCGGCACCTGAAACTCCCCTAATACCCGATCATTAATGGTTCTGATCGTGCCCCGTTCGATGTGATGGGGATGTTGCATGGCCTCCCCCGGACTTAGCACCGGCGCCACCGGGACCCGCGCAGCTTCCAGCGCTTCTCTGGCAGCGTCGTCGCTGGGCATCGATGTGATCCAGCCTTCGATGACTTCGATGAGTTCATCGATGTTCGCCAGTCGATCAGCATTGCTTTTAAATCTGGGGTCTTCCAGTAATTCGGGCCGGCCCATAGTTTGACACAATGCCTGCCATTGCTTGACGGTCACGGCGATAACAAACATGCATGAATCTCGACCACGATAAATCCCATCTGGCGCTACAGCAGGATGATGTCGTCCATTGCGGGTAAGTTGTTTTTGGCCATCAGTATTGCTGTAGAGCTGAACGTTCAAATCGTGACAATGGAAGTAACTATCCAACAGGGAGCAGTCAATACGCTGACCGCCACCACCCTGAGAACGATAAAACAAAGCGCCATTGATAGCCGCCAGAGCATGCACACCGGTATTGACATCGCCCATGGAAATAGTCGGCATCACCGGAGCATCATCAGCCTCACCCATCAAACTGGTGACACCGGCGTAGGCCTGGCCCATGTAATCAAAACCGGGCAAGTGGGACAGCGGCCCGGTCTGACCGAAGGCCGAAATCGAGCAGTAGATTAAATCGGGATTAATCTCATGGGCCACGTCCCAACCCAGGCCCATGTCGGCAATGACACCGGGCGTGTAGTTCTCCAATAGCACATCACTTTGGGCAATCAGCTTCTTTAGAATCTCAACCGACTCCGGCTCGCGCATATCCACACACAAACTTTTCTTACCCCGGTTTTGCTGCACAAAATAAGCGCTTCTGCCATTTTTGTAATAGGCCATGGCACGGGTCATATCTCCACGAGGGGCCAGCTCGACCTTGATAATATCCGCCCCCATCTCGGCCATCAGCCGCGTTGTGGTGGGGCCAGCAAGGGCGTGGGTAAAATCCAGAACTTTGATATTTGAGAGAATCTGCTTTGGCGTCATGTTGTTTCTCCAGAACTATTATTAAGCTGGAATTATTAAGCTGGAATGGCTTCGGCAACCAACACTTCATTCTCAGTGAGCTGCATGATTTCCTCATCACTCATTTCCAGGCGCTCGCGCAGCACACTTTCATTATGTTCACCCAGATAAGGCGCTTGCAGGGGTAACAAGTCCGTAAACTTGGAAAACCGTAGCGGCATGCCTGGAATTTGAAACTCACCCAGGCCCCGATCGCTGATCGTACGCACAGTGCCTCGCTCAATAAGATGCGGATGCTCCATGGCCTGGGCAGGGGTCAACACCGGCGCGACCGGCACATAAGCGGCTTCCAGCGCTTCTCGCGCCGCATCGTCGCTGGGCATTGATACGATCCAGTCTTCAATTAATTTAACAATTTCTGGCAGATGGGCCGCACGATCACCAAAGGTCGCATAACGGGGATCATCAAAAAGCTCCGGTCGACCCACCACCTCACACACACCCCGCCATTGCTTGGGGGTCAGCGCAATGACGAACATATAAGAGTCCTTACCCTTGAAAATACCGTCGGGGGCTACTGCAGGGTGGTGCCGACCATTGCGGCTCGGCTGCACTTCGCCATTGGTATTACTGCATAACTGAACATTCATGTCCTGGCAATGAAAGTAGCTATCTAACAGGGAGCAGTCAATATATTGCCCACCGCCACCCTGAGACCGATGGAACAAGGCCATGCCAATGGCAGCCGTGGCATGAACACCGGTATTGACATCACCCATGGCCAACATGGGCATCATAGGCCCATCTTCCGGGTCGCCAATAAGACTGGTGACACCGGCATAAGCCTGGCCCATATAGTCATAGCCCGGCAGTTTTGACAACGGGCCGGTTTGACCAAAGGCAGAAATTGAACAGTAAATTAATTCAGGATTAATTTCATGGACTACATCCCAGCTCAGGCCCATATCGGCAATCACTCCGGGGGTAAAATTTTCCAGCAAAATATCACTTTGGGCGACCAGTTTTTTTAGTATATTGAGGGCTTCTGGTTTTCGCATATCGAGACATAAACTTTTTTTACCGCGATTTTGCTGCACGTAGTAGCCGCTTCGGCCGTCTTTAAAGTAGGGCATACCGCGTATCATATCGCCGGTGGGGGCGAGTTCCACCTTAATAATATCGGCACCCATTTCCGCCATTAAACGAGTGGATGTGGGCCCGGCTACTGCGTGGGTGAAATCCAGAACTTTGATATTTGACAGGATATGTTTTGTAGTCATTACAGTTCTCCATTAATTATTATGTGTCTTTAATAGTGTTGACGTAGTGAAATAATTTAAACGTAGTGAATATTTAAAACGTAGTGAAAAGAGTCTAGCTGAAGAGTTCTAAATTAACGAACTTACGATTACTTGAATTTTTATTTGTTGTTGTGTAATTATCTAAAGCGTTTTTAAAAATATTCTGATTAGCCTGGCCTAATGATATGATTATTTAGCCAGCTCCATTTCTAGTTATTGCTAGCCTGTTTACTGAAATATCGCCTTGCTTGTTCTAATCAGCTCAATTAGTTTTCGCACCACGACCTTCGCGAAAATAATCCGGCTCCCCCGCCGCCCAAACCTCACCATTCATTTGGTAGCCGCCATCGACCGATAATGTTTCACCGGTAATAAATTCACCTGCTGGAGAACCCAGATAGGCACAGGCCTCGGCGATATCCCAAACGTTGCCAGCGCGGCGCATGGGGTTGCCGTATTTAAATTTCTCCGCCGCTTCGCGAGGATAATTACGTAAACCATTGGAAGCAATCGCTCCCGGCGCAATACAATTAACGCGAATATTCAACGGCGCCCACTCCACGCCAACACTTTTACTAAGATAGACGATACCGGCACGCGCCGCTGCCGAATGGGTAGCCTGCAAAGTGCCGCGAGTGATATTCACGACTATATTAATAATATTGCCCGGCTGACCTTCATCCCGCCAGCGCTTCGCGGCAGTTTGCATCATGAACCAGGTACCATTGAGGTTGGTATCGATCACCGCGTTCCAGCCCTTGATGGAAAAATCTATGGAGTCCTGAGCAAACTGACCTCCGCCGTTGTTAATCAACACATCGAGGCCACCGTATTCATCCCAAACCCGATCAATCAATATCTGTATTTCTTCCGGCTCACGGATACTCATGCCATGGGTCATCACCTCGACGCCGTCCTTATTAGAGACGCCTTCTCGAATTACTTTAGCGGTCTCTTCTAGCAACTCAATACGCCGACCGCAGATCACCACGTTGGCGCCAAGACGGGCAAATAGAACGGCTATACCTCTACCTATACCAGTGCCACCACCGGATATCAAAACCGTTTTACCTTTAAACAATTCACTTTCGTAGACCGTGGGATGAGCGAGCAACTCATTATCATCCAGGCCAAATAAATCTTTATCGTTCATAGTTTCTTCAGTCAATTCGTTTTTATCCACATTATCTTTTTTATCACTGGTTTTGCGCTACGAGATCCGTCACCTTCAGGGCGTCACGAAATATTCCGGCTTACCATTGGGCCAGGCCTCGCCCCATAGGCGTTGCCCGCCATCAACAGTCACACATTCACCCGTCACAAACTTGCCCGACGACGTACCAAGATAAACCACCGATTCAGCAATATCCATGGCATCCCCACATTCCAGCATGGGGTTGGCACGATGGAAATCTTTGGCCGCTTCTTCTGGATATACATTCAGGCCCGGTGTAGCAATGGTGCCCGGTGCCACGCAGTTGACTCTGATGTTGTAGGGCGCCCATTCCACCGCCACACTGCGACTAGCAAAGACCACACCGGCACGAGCAGCGCAGGTATGTGAGATACCCGGCATACCCCGCCAGATGTCGGCAACAATATTGACGATGCTGCCTGGTTGATCATGATCTCGCCAGTGCTGCGCGGCTTTTTGCATCATGTACCAGGTGCCGTTTAAATTGGTATCAATCACTGCCTTCCAGCCGTTAACGGAAAAATCAATCGCCTGCTGGGGGAATTGGCCACCACCATTGTTAACCAATATATCCAGCTTGCCGTATTTCTCCCACACCGCATCCATCAGCTTTTCAACAGCGTCGGGATCGCGAATAGTCATGGCCGTGGTGTCAATATCCCGCCCTAAACGCTGCTTGATTCCTTCGGCTGTTGCATCAAGATTTTCCTGATTGCGGCTACAAATCATTACATCTGCACCTAAGCGCGCAAATAAATACGCGATAGCCCGACCAATGCCGGTACCGCCACCGGAGACAATGGTCGATTGCCCGGCCAGTAAATTATCGCGATAAGCGGTAGGATAAACTGCGATCTCGTCGTCGTTCAAGCCCCAGGCTTTTGGCTCCCTCTGCTCTTCAGTATTTGTCATGCTCAATTACTACCTACTACTTATTTATTCAAAAAATTAAGCGCAAGCCCTGGTCGCGGCCAATCCATCGCCACCAGACGCCCGGTTGTGCCCAGGGTAATGTAGGCGGTTTTCAGTTCTGGACCTCCAAAACAGATATTGGTGGTACCCCGATCAGGAAAGGGAAAGTGCTCAATATCTGATCCATCTGGCGACACCACGGTAATACCACCATTGGCCAGCGTCGCGACACAAATATTACCGGCGCTATCCAGAGCCAACGAGTCAAACAATTGATGACCGGGCAGACCTGCTACCAGTGTCCCGCGCACCGGCCCACCGATCTTTTGTTTACTACCGCTGACAAATTCGCCGGGGCCGGCCAGATCAAACGACCATAATCTGCCGGTCGGGGTCTCAGCTACATATAAAGTCTTTTCATCCGGCGACAGACCGATTCCGTTGGGGCCGTCCATGGGGAAAACCATCTCGGTAATCTTCGAGCCATCGGGCTGGGCGTAGAAAATACCGGTGAGATCCCGAGAGCGTTCATAGTGTTTACCGTGGTCGGTAAACCAAAAACCACCCGATGCATCGAAGACGATATCGTTGGGACCTTTCAAAGACTCGCCGTCACATTCCGTGTAAAGCACTTCAACTTCGCCGGTATCGATATCCACCCTCTGAATACTGCCACCCTTATAATCTTTAGCGATGCCTCCGGGAGAGATTTTGCCGTTGCGTTCGGTCCATTCGAAACCGCCGTTATTACAGATATAGCATTTGCCATCCGGCCCAATCGCCGCGCCGTTGGGGCCACCGCCCGTCTCAGCAATGACGCTGACCGTACCGTCGGGGCTCACCCGAGATAAGCGCCCGCCAACGATTTCCACTACCAGCACGCTGCCATCTAGCATGGCGACAGGGCCTTCAGGAAACATCAATCCAGATGCAATTTCGGTAAAGTCAGTCATAATTCCCCCATTGGAAGTGATTCGTTTTAATATCTATATACGTTACTCGCAGACTGAATACTTGATAAGTGAGACATATTATTCTGCTGTGACGATTATCTGGTTTATATCCTCGTGGATGGTTGTACACGAGTTTGGTCACTCAGATCAATACAGCGTACACAATTAAATTAACGGCCCCTGTGAACCAGCATCTATGACAAAACACCCAAGCAAAACCATCCTGTTTTTGTCCAAAGGGCAGCAAAGTGCATCGACACGCTATCGAGCAAGCAATTATTTCGACGCACTCTCCGAACAAGGTTGGACACCTAAACACTTAACCCTGAGCAGTGGCGCCGGCATCCTCAAAAAGTGGGCAATCCTTCGCCAGGTGGCCAAAGCCGATGTTGTCGTGTTGCTGCGTAGAACAATCAGCGGTACATTTTTACGCCTGCTAAGACACAGATCGAAACATCTGGTTTTTGATTTTGATGATGCTATTTTTTGTAACTCCGACGGCAGCACTTCAAGCCTGCGGCGCAAGCGGTTCGAAACTATTATCGCCTGCAGTGATACTGTTTGGGCAGGCAATGACTATTTGGCTGAGCAAGCAATTTTGGTAAACAATGGGAAACACAAAAGGGTTAACAGTGGTGCTAATAAGCACATAATACCCACCGTCGTAGATGTGCCCCGCTACCAGGCTACTGTCCATAAAACTGATCAGTTTATCGATTGCGTCTGGATTGGCAGCAGCTCCACCCGCCGCTACCTGGACAAGCTGATTCCTGTGCTTGATGAGTTGGCCGTGGAGTTTCCACAACTGCGTTTAAAAGTGATTGCCGATTTTAACCCCGACACAAAAACCATACCGGTTATCGCCATACCCTGGAGCGAAGCGGGTGAAACGGAAGCCCTCGCCAGCGCCCATATCGGCATCGCACCGATGATTGAAAATAGCTGGACCGCGGGTAAATGCGGCCTCAAGGTTATCCAGTATATGGCGGCAGGCCTCCCCGTTATCACCGATAACGCAGGGGTAAATAAATTTATGGTTGTTCACGATGTCACAGGGTTTGTCGCCGATACCGACACGGAATGGAAGAATGCCATTCAATATTTAGCTGAAAACCCGAACGCTGCAATACAAATGGGGGCGGCGGGCCGGCTGCGTGCTGAGCAAAACTATTCACTACAGGCTAGTCTCAAAAAAATGCTAGATTCTCTAACCAGGCTGGCTGATTAAGCTATGCGTCCAACCATTCCAGAACAGGCACCGCTTTATTGAATAAGCAGATTATGAAAACGATAACCATTCGCGGCGACGGCACTAACGATGGCATCTCCAACAACAGAGACGCAAGCAGCAGTGACGCGAAACCAGCCGATGGCTCGGAAATAACTATCGAGTGCACGAACATTGCTCGTGAAATTGCTGGAAAACGCATCGTTTATCGGGGCCACCTTGATGACACGACGGTTTTTGTAAAAGTATTTATCAGTTCAAGCTCTAAATGCCGACATATGGCTGCAGAGCTAAACGGTCTCCACCTATTAACCGAGAAAAATATACTCGCGCCAGAAGTGCTGTGCAGCGGATTAACTGACGACGGTAATCCGGCAATAGTTACACGAGCGATTAATAATGGCAGCGGTCTGGATATTGTCTGGGCAAAATCGCAATCTGAATCCGAATTTAACTCTGAGAGAAGAGCCCTGCTAGGCCGTTTGATTGAATTGTTTGCAGCCCATCACAACGCGGGTCTTCAACATAATGATCCACATCTGAAAAATTTTTTCGTCGCTGAGAGCAATATTTATACACTTGATGGCGGCGATATCTCGCATAGTCAGGCACCACTAAACGAATCTGAATCGTTGCAAAGCCTGGCTTTTTTCCTGGCCCAGTTTCTACCCGATAACGACCGTTTGGCATTGGGCCTGGTGACGATATACATTGAGGCCAGAGGTTGGCAACAACGGTTCCGTAATAACAAAGATGACCAGGTTGAATTCGAGAACGAACTAAAAAAATTAATCTTAATAAGAAGAGAACAACGCAAAAGCAAATATTTAAAAAAGATATTTCGTCAATGCAGTCAAATCACCTCTATCAAGAATAGACATTCTCAGACCTTGATAGAAAGCAATCTGGAATCCAGGCCCCTCACTGAATTGCTGAACAATCTGGATGCAGAATTGACAAACGGACGCATTCTTAAAGACGGCAATACCTGCACCGTAATCCAGTTGCCGGTTGGCGACGAAGCTTTTGTAGTCAAGCGCTATAACATCAAAAGCCCGTTTCACGCGATAAAAATAGCGTTAACGCGTTCTCGTGCCGAACGTTGCTGGGAGAGTGCCCACCTGCTAGCGTTCTACGGCATCACCACTGCCGCACCGGTGGCGATGCGCATTGACAAGACAGGGCCTTTCCGAAGGCAGGCCTGGTTTATCTCACAATATGTCGCTGGACCCACACTCAGAGAATTTATCGATACACACCTAAACCAGCCCGAATTGTTGACAACCATTATTAACCAGGCAGCCAATATTGTTGTCAGTCTTAAACAATTCAAAATTAGCCACGGCGATTTAAAAGCCACTAACTTTCTGGTAGACGAGGGCAGGGTCATATTAATCGACCTGGACTCTTTGGTTCAACATAGCAGCGAAAAATCATTCGCGAAGGCCCATGCAAAAGATATTCATCGATTTCAAAAGAACTGGACGATGTTGCCCGAAATTAACCAGCGCTTTGTTGAGGCTCTCAAAACATTAGACGTTAATAAATGATGGCGTGATAACACAGCATTGGCATTGGCATTTCCATTCATATGCAATACCGTGTAACACCATGTAATACATCGCTAAGAGAATTTAGGCGCTTTGCTATCAAGCCATTCGCCACAAAATAAACATCAATATATTTGGGAGAACTTGGATGAATTTCAGTGACAAAGCCGTCATTACCGGGGTCGGCGAAACGCCTTATACCCGGGGCGGTGACAAAACTTCCGTGCAGTTAATGCTTGAGGCCATTCGTAATGCGGCGGCCGATGCGGGCCTCAAGCCCAATGAACTGGACGGCATTATCCCACCCATGATGGACACCTATTCTGAAGAACTAGCCGCCAATCTCGGCATTGCTGATATGCGCTATTCGGTGACCGTGCATACCGGTGGTGCCAGCGCCGTGACTGGCCTGCAAGATGCCGCCATGGCAGTGGCAAATGGTCTGGCTAATCATGTTTGTGTCGTAGTCGGCTGGAATGGTTATTCGGCGTTACGACCTAAACCCGGCCATAAACCCAATCGAGGGCTGCGCGAAACCGCTATGTCTTTGTCGACCAAAGATTTTTACTTTCCCTACGGTGTTGCGGCTCCGGTGCAACTCTATGGCTGGATAGCAACTCGGCACCAACAAATTTATGGCACCCGCCCGGAGGATACTGGCGCTATCGCCATGGCCGCACGCAAGCATGCGCAGCTAAACGACAGGGCTATGATGCAGGGTCAGGAATTAACCATGGAGCATTACTTAAATGCTCGCTGGATATCTGAGCCTTTCCGGCTGTACGACTGCTGCCTCGAAACCGACGGCGCCTGCGCGGTGATTGTCTCCAGCCCCGAACGCGCCAAAGATCTGGCCAAAAAGCCGATCTATATTTCCGGTGCCGCCGAAGGCCACCCCTACCCAGCCGATGATATTGCTGCGCGGCCCGATCCTTTTGAGATCGGTCTATCCTTCGCCGCCCAAAAGGCTTTTGATATGGCTGGCGTGAAGGTTCACGACATGGACTTTATGGAAATCTACGACTGCTTTACCTACGTCGTATTATTGCAGATGGAAGCCATGGGGTTATTTGAGCGCGGCGGCATTGCTGACTATGTTAAAGATGGCCGCATAGAATTAGGCGGCGCTTGCCCCATCAACACCCACGGCGGTCTGTTAAGTGAAGGCCATGTCTGGGGGGCTAATCATATCGTCGAAGCTACCCGGCAATTACGTGGAGAGTGTGGTGAGCGCCAGGTGAAAGACGCCAAACTCGGCCTGGTCACCGGCTGGGGCGACCTGGGTGATGGCAGTATTGCCATTCTTCATAACTGAGTTTATTGGCCACCAGAGTTCAACACAGACAACAACCACTCAAATTTAATTTGTTTGGCCTCGCTGACTGACGGGCAAAGCTGTTTACAAATATAAGGAGAAAAATAATGGATGGTCCATTACCTCAAGCAAGACCGATACCGAAATCCTCCGACCACTTAAATGGTCAATTCTGGGAGCATTGCACCAAAGGCAAACTCTGCTTCCAACGCTGCCTCGACTGCGACACCTGGCGACATATGCCTCGCTATATGTGTGCAAAATGCGGCTCAGACCAGTGGCAATGGAAAGAATCCAGCGGCAAGGGACGCATCTTTTCCTGGATCATTACCCATCAGGCCATGCACCCCAAGTTTCGTGACGAAACCCCCTACGCCGCACTGGTGGTAGAAATGGACGAAGGCGTACGTTTTGTCAGCCGGCCCCTCGGCATAGCCAACGAGGAACTCGCCATCGATATGCCAGTGCAAGTAATCTTCGAAACCATCGAGGATGATTTCGCTTTGCCTCTTTTTCGGAAGATGTAAGGAACTTAACAACCACCGTCTAAAAGACGGTGGGTTCGATTGAGGGACTGAAAGTCCCACCAAATACCGGCCCTGCCGGTCTATTACTCAATCTCGAAATCTGCATTGGGCTTCGCCTCAAAATGATGAGACAAGTACTCTTCAATCATTTGCTTAGTTAATTCACCCGCCGTTACACAAAAGTAGCCTCGCGCCCAAAAATGCCTTCCCCAGTAACGTTTCTTTAAATGGGGATACTCTTCAAATATCTTTGCCGATGTCCGCCCCTTGATACGCCTCATTATCTCAGAGGGACTTATCGTCGGGGGCGCTGATACCAGTATATGCACATGATCCTTGCTCACCACGCCTCGTACAATCTCTATCTCAAACATCCCACAGGTCTGGCGCACCAACTCTCGTATCCTAACCGCCACTTCTCCTTCAAGTACTCGGTAACGATACTTTGTCACCCATACAAAGTGATACTCTAGCTTGTATTTCGTATGTGAGCCTGTTCGATAATCCATCCTCAAACATTAATTCAACTGCTAGCTGAAAGCTACTCGCCTGAAGGCGAGGGTTTAAACCTTTAGGACGGACGAATTAA
>JAJFKC010000023.1 GCA_021773435.1 Porticoccaceae bacterium | reverse complement strand
ATAGAAAACAACTCAAAGCAAAGGTGTTATCGCATATGCGCATGTTGCAAAAGCAACCGAACAGAGTAAAGAAATATTTTCAGCATCCCAAAATAACCTATGCAGCATAACCAGCCTATTAGGAAGCCGGGTTAATAGCAGGAACCAGGCTCGCCCGTAAGGCATTTCGAATCTTGGATGTTCTCTGAGCAATGATCGCTCGAGCACCAACATTTGGTCGTCTATTGAATCTTCGACAAGATGTAACCAGGTTGAGTCACCGGTTGCCCGATACAGACGCAGTAATGCCCAGTGTCCATGAACAGCCGAGTGCCAATCGATGCAGCCATGAAATATTGAGTGATCGGTATCTTTGCGTTCAATACATTCAGCAATAGTGATCGCGAGGTTTTCGAGATAGTCTTTCTTCTGCAAATCAATATTGCTTGCTGCTCTTTGTGGTGACCACAATGACCAGGCTAACAAAATACCGTATAGCATGATTTCTAATGTTACAGGCGAGCGGACATATATTTGCCCATGCTTACAACTTTATATTTGTCCCCATCTTTTTTTAGTCCGAAAACACGTTGGTCGTAACCGAAGTCTGAACGCGATAGCTTGTTGCCCTGAATAGGAGAGTATTTGTAGCGTACGTGGGCATCACGGCCTTTAATCAACAGCTTGTCAATGGTTTCCATAATGAAGGTGCCGGCCCACTCGCCCTTGCTATTGTAATATTGCATGATGCCGTGTTTGAGTTCGCTGACCATAGCGCGTTCTTTTAATATCCGCTCAGTTTCCTCTTGTGCAGATTTTAGTTTTGCTGTCATAGCTTGCTGTTTTTTCAGTTCGGCGGCAATGTCCGATCCGTTGTCTTTGGGTTTTTTATTGATTCCTTGATCATTTCCCTGAGTTGTTCTATCTCTGTCTTCAGCTCGCTTGGTGTAGTGGTTCCAGACACCACAGTGCCTTGGAGAGGTGTGTTTGGTTTTCCTGCAATCAGGTCAGTTGATGAAAATTCTGGTAAGAGGTTTATTACATTGAGAGATTTTTATTAATGCATAGATGTAACCATCGGTGCAATTTTGATGAAGGTTGTATCTTAATGAAAATCCCGCGATTTAATAGCGAGATTATTGAGCACATCACTATGGTCGATTAACTCACCAGCAATCACGTGAATGACTTCATTTTTACATTCCATCACGCCCTTGACCAATAATAGCTTGCTGTTTAACAGGGCTTGCCGAAAACGTGTTTGCAGGTCTTTCCAGATAATCACATTGATATTACCGGTCTCATCTTCCAGGGTGAGAAAGACCACGCCGGAGGCAGTGCCGGGACGTTGCCGTCCGGTGACCAGACCAGCGACGCGGACAAAGCGATTGGTGTTTAAGTCCTGCAGATCGATCTGGCGTTTGCAATACTTAAATACGGGATGATCACGTAACAGGGCCATGGGGTGACTCCCCAAAGTCAGACCAGTGCTGCGGTAGTCGGCCAGCACATTATCGATCACGGATGGTGCGGGTAGTTGGATGATGTCAGCTTTAGGTGTGATTTTAATGGCTTGAACGGGCAGCGTTTTATCCTCTTCTGGTATTTTATCTAGCAGGGGCCGTTCAGGTTCAATACCGAGTATCTGCCAGTGAGCCTGATAACGATGGCCGCTGAATGCCTGTAGGGCATTGGCGCTGGCTAGCGCTTCGCGATCTTTTTTGTCGAGCTGAGCGCGCCGAATCAGATCATTCAAATTGGTAAAGGCATATTTATTTCGCGCGCTTTCAATGCGCAGCACCGCTGCCTGTGTCAGGCCTTTAACGATACGCATCCCCAGGCGTAAGGCAGGCTGTTTGGTTTCTGTCACAGCGGTTTCGGGTAATTCAAGACAATGATCCCAATCGCTGTGCAGGACATCGACGGGGTGGATCCGTATGCCGTGGCGGCGGGCATCCTGTATCAATTGCGAAGGCGAATAAAAGCCCATGGGTTGACTGTTTAATAAAGCACAATAAAACGCCGCCGGGTGATGACATTTCATCCAGGAGGAAACATAGGCCAGTAAGGCAAAACTGGCCGAGTGAGATTCGGGAAAGCCATAGCCGCCAAAGCCTTTGATTTGTTCGAATAGGCGGTGGGCAAAATCCTCGCTGTAGCCCCGTTCCAGCATGCCGTTAATGAGCTTGGTTTCGAACTTCATCAGATTACCGTTCTTGCCCCAGCTGGCCATGGCGCGACGCAGTTGATCGGCTTCGCCGCCGCTAAATCCCGCAGCGACCATGGCCAGTTTGATGGCCTGTTCCTGAAAGATAGGAATGCCTAAAGTGCTTTTTAATACGTCTTTGAGTGCCTCGCTGGGATAAGTCACGGCCTGGGGGTTAGCACGGCGCTTTAAATAAGGGTGAACCATATCACCCTGAATAGGCCCGGGTCGGACAATAGCCACCTGAATCACCAGGTCGTAATAACAGCGCGGGCGCAGGCGTGGCAGCATGGATATTTGCGCGCGGGATTCCACCTGAAAGGTGCCGACACTGTCACCCCTGCAAAGCATGTCGTAAGTGGCGGTATCAGCTTCAGGCACAGCTTGCATCGTCGTCACCGCCGCGTTGTAGCCACGCATCAAATCGAAACATTTGCGAATAGCACTTAACATACCCAGGGCCAGCACATCGACTTTCATTAAGCCGAGGGCTTCGATATCTTCTTTGTCCCACTGAATCACCGTACGCTCCGGCATGCTGGCATTTTCTACCGGCACCAGTTGGCTGATCGGCTCTTCGGTAATCACAAAACCGCCGACATGCTGGGACAGGTGGCGAGGAAAACCGAGAATCTCCTGTACCAGCCGAAAGAAGTGCTGGGCCATGGCTTTATGGTTAGGCAGGTGGTTTTCCTTAAAGCGCTGTTGTAAATCGCCTTTACGATCCCACCAGGCCAGTGATTTAGCCAGTTGCTCTATAAATATCGGCGATAGGCCCAGGGCCTTGCCGATATCACGCACCGCACTGCGTACCCGGTAGGTAATCACCGTAGCCGCCAGGGCAGCACGCTCGCGGGTGTATTTTTTATAGATATATTGAATCACCTCTTCGCGGCGTTCGTGCTCGAAATCCACATCGATATCC
Organism: Porticoccaceae bacterium; assembly: GCA_021773435.1. Classification (GTDB taxonomy): domain Bacteria; phylum Pseudomonadota; class Gammaproteobacteria; order Pseudomonadales; family Porticoccaceae; genus HB2-32-21. The sequence continues at coordinate 5,809 of JAJFKC010000023.1, read as the reverse complement.
GGCGGCTCATTGCGTTCTTTAGAAATAAAACGCTCGAATAACAGCGAAACCCGAACCGGCGAAACCTCGGTAATAAACAGGCAGTAACAGACCACCGAGTTGGCCGCTGAGCCACGGCCCTGACAAAGAATATGTCGGCTGCGGGCAAACTGCACAATGTCGTAGACCGTTAAAAAATAGTATTCGTATTGCATCTCGCGAATCAATGTCAGTTCTTTCTCGATGGTATTCAATGCGCTTTCAGGTATACCTTCGGGCCAACGTTGCTCGGCACCGGTCATCGTTAGTTGATGCAAATAGGCATGAGGTTGCCAATCTTTGGGAACGACTTCTCGTGGGTATTGATAACGCAGCTCATCGAGAGAAAAGTGACAACGTTGACTAATGGCTAATGTTTCATCAAGCAGGGCCTGGGGATACAGCTGTTTGAGTTTGCTGACCGGTCGCAGATAACGCTCGCTGTTGATTTGCAGACGTGTCCCAAGTTGGTCAATACTGGTGTTAAGTCGAATGGCGGTGAGGGCATCTTGCAGGGCTTTGCGTTTGGCAATATGCATGTGGACATTGCCGCAGGCGACCATAGCAATATCCAGCTGTCGAGCCAGGGTGTAATGTTGCAGATAGTGTTGTTGTTCGTTGGCGGCAAGTGTTCTGCTCACACCCAGCCAAAGTTGCTCGGGAAATAGGGTTTTTAGGACTGCGCCCTGATCGCTGGTGATGGCATAATTATCTTTTTCGCACTCAGGCAGCCAGATAGCCAGACAGCTTTTGCCAAACAAATTAAGATCACTGATAGCAACACGGTATTCGCCTTTGGCGCTACGTCGTCGCGCCAGGCTAATCAGCGCGGAGAGTTCGCCGTAAGCGGTTTTGTCGGGTGCTAGTAAAATCAGTTTGATAGTCTTTGTGCTGTCTTCATTGTTCTGGTTATGCTGAAAAATAAATTCACTGCCGATAATTAATTTGACGCTGTGCTCTTTAGCCGCAACATGGGCTTTAACGACACCCGCCAACGAACACTCATCGGTAATAGCGATGGCCTGATAATTCAGCTCTGCGGCTCGTGCCACCAGTTCTTCCGGGCGTGATGCACCGCGCAGAAAAGTAAAACTGCTGAGGCTGTGAAGTTCTGCGTACACAGTATTAAGCCTTGTCTCTATTAATATCTGCCCCTGCTTATCGAAAGCCTTAGCCAAACAGGCCATGAATAAACCAGCTGTTATCAAGACGATCTCGATACAGCCAGTACAGCGCGCCGTTATGATGGCGGGCGACAAAGTAATCCCGGCTAATGGCCGCCTGCCACCAGTTGCCTTCGATACGTTCTGGCCCTTGCAATAATTCCAGTTCGCCGCGCCAGTAAAGACGTTGCCCGCTTACCCGCACCGGTGTTGGATTTTGTAATAACCAGAGTGGTCGGGTAGGTGGTTTGTTAGATGTGGAAGAGAGAGCAGAGGCCGTACTAACAGCCGGTATTTTGCTGCGGGTTATCGAGTTTAATGGCGCAGTTTGCCAGGCCTGCTCGGGGATATGGCTGTCTGCTACATCGAGACCGTAGACACTGTCTTCGCCGAGTCGCGTACGTAGTTTGTCTAGAATCATGACCAGGTTGTCGTTATTGCTATGGCCGTTGTTGATGTGCTCGTTATTACTAGAGATGGAATCGGCTTGTGGACCAAACAGGTCGACGTTTTTTTGTTCCGCCTGATGCAGGCGCTCAGCGTATAGGCTCAGGCTTTCTATCGGGGATCGCAAAACCAGATTGTCCAGTTTCAGGCGACTCATGGATAAAAAATGTTCCAGACTGTTATGAGGCTGAGCAAAGTGCAGAATAATTTCGCGGGTGTTCTTGCCGCCCAACTCCATTGACGATGATCCACTAGACGATAGCCCTATAGATGACAACCCCATAACCCACCGTATCTGACTGCAATGTAATTGCCGGCCGTGCAGATAACCAGACAGGGATAGCAGCAGATGCTTCATAGGAAAGGCGAGCATCTCTGTTGAAATAATACCGTCGTTAAATTCTAAGGTGCCCTCAAATTGAGGGGGTAGTTCGATGGCTTGTTGCGGGTCAGCCTGCTCTCCTGTCAGCTGTTTTAAATACACCAGAAAATCTTTGCCATAACGTTTGCCAAGCGCTGCATTAGGCAGCCGTAATAAATCTCCCAGGCAATTAAATCCGGTAGCACGGAATTTGTCTTTTAACTGTTTAGAACAGTCGAGCGCTGCCAGCGGCAGGGCATGGAGGTATTGTTCAAAGGTTTCTTTACTGTTCAGTGCACCAGTGGTTGGATTAAAAAACGTAAGAGAATTCATCTCTACATGATTTGGCTCTATATGAGTTAGCTCTACACAACTTAACAGGGCCGCCGCTTTGGGTGTAGGCGCGAAGCCAACCATGTGCTTGTGACCGTGATCTATGGCGGTTTGATTAATCATCTTTAATAAGCGCTGTAGACCTCTAAATAATTTTAGACAGCCGCCTATTTCTAATAACAAACTGTCCGGCGGGCAAAGAACGACGGTGGGTGTAAAGCGGTAACAACTGTAGGCCAGAGTTTGGAGTGCATGGCTTTCCCGGCCAGTATCTTGCTCGAAGATACGGGCTTCAGAACAGAGGGCCTGAGCAGTGGTCAGCGACATACCGGGTTTAACGCCCATCTCTGCTGCTGACGTATTGCATACCAATACTCGATGCCGCTCCATAGTTGCGGCGGGCTGATGAGCCGTTATTGTCTCCGCCAAATTGTTCTGGACAAAAACGTCCAGAGGCAGCAGAGGAAGGCGTAGACAGAGCCAAAGCATGGGATCATTTCAGTGCAGTATATTGTCGATTTCCGGATGTGATTTATCCGGAAAGACATCAAATTGTTCGTCGAGTAAGTAAGTCGTCCAGCCCCCTTGTTCATCGAAATCAGGTGCCATGAATTTATTCAGGGGTTTTTGTGCAGGGCTAGATACAGGCCTGTGCACAGGCAAATCTGCGCCTGGAATCTGCGCCTGGGTTAAGTCATTCGGATAGGCTATATCCACTACTTGCCCCGCCCAGCCGCCACGCTGTTTAAGAATATGCAGGCGACAAGCGACCGGTGTTGGCGACAGCGTAATTCGTAAAGCCGCTGGCGATGCTTCAGCAGCAGACCGAGCCGGTCTGAATAGCACAGCCATGCCACGGCTAGCCTGAGCGGCTAACTGTAGCTTTCGTAACTGGTGGTGATTGGCAGCACCGTGAGCTAACCAGCACAGCACTGCCCCAGCAACATCACCTCGCAATAGTTGCTCAACCGCCCACAGTTGCTCAATAGCTGAACGAGTTTGTATCACCACAACCTGTTCCGGAGGAATGCCGGTATCCCGAAAGGCTGGGGCATAAGGCATATAGGGCGGCGAAACAAACACCAGTTTCTGGTTCTGCCGAGCACATTGGACCAAAGTGGGCAGCAATACGTTTAATTCACCAATGCCGAATTCATCAGAGAGCAGCTCAATCACAGCGCCAGGGGGCCAACCACCCTGGTGTAGATCCTTGTTAAGTGCCGGGTAGCCGGTATCGAGGCCGTGAGTTTGCTGCGACGACGCTGAGGCCTGCCAGATATCGGGTCTGGCCAGAAGGGCAGATAGGTTTTTGTTCATGATGCCAAAGTGAGATTAGTATACTGTGAATATATACAGTATAAATGCTGTTGTCACCTGCTTTTTAAAATCAGCCTTCGGATAGACCAAAATGGGTGCTAGTGTTTCATGATTGAATCTTGCAAAGCTACTCGTATTCAAAGCTGGCCATATTTAAAAACCACACCAGCTAGATAGCTGATTGTCGGTCAACGGGGCTGATCACGGCATTGCCGCCTCGATTAAGCACGTGGATATATATCTGCGTGGTTTTCACATCAGAATGGCCCAGTAACTCCTGGACGGTGCGAATGTCATAGCCGCTTTCAAGTAACTGTGTAGCAAAGGTATGACGAAAGGTGTGGGTGCTTACCTTTTTGCGTATCTGAGCCTGTGCTACAGCATTTTTCAAATTTCTCGCTAAGGTCGATGGATGCAAATGATGTCTACGTTGCTCTCTGCTACGAGGATCAACACTGCGTTGATTAGCGCAAAATACAAACTTCCAGTGCAATGAAGAAGCCTGATTAGGGTATTTCTTAGCCAGGGCATAGGGCATTTCAACGGTGTCAAAACCTTCATCTTCATCAAGTCGATGGAAATGCTCAGTTCTGCAAATCGCCTGTTTCAAACCCTCTATTGCACACTTTGGTAGCACGGTAATGCGATCTTTTCGCCCTTTACCCTCGCGTATGGTGATGCTCTGTCGATCAAAATCCACATCCTTAATACGAAGCCGATGTATCTCCATCTTGCGCATACCCGAACCCCATGCGAGTTGAATCATTGTTCTAAACGGCGGGTTGAGCAGATCGACAATACGATGAACTTCGTCGTCACTTAATACCACAGGTAACTTACGGACCTCTTTGGCTCGAACAGCATCGATATTATCGAGTGGCATGTTAAGCACATGGCGGAACAGAAAAAGTAAGGCATTAAACGCCTGGTTTTGTGTGTTGGGTGAAACTTTACGTGACACCGCCAGGTAAGTTAGAAATGCAGTGACATCCTCGCTCTTAATCTCGGTAGGTGCTGCGTAATTATGATAGCGAATAAAAAACCTTATCCAGTAACAGTAGGTTTTTTCGGTAGACAATGCCATTTGCTTAAGCCGAATTGTGTTCCTAACGGATTTCATAAACGGGCTGTTATTCATAGCAACTCCTTTGCGCGTAAAACTGTACATATATATTGGGTATCGCGTTAGCTCCACCTGCCACTAGATGTTGTGGTTACGCTTGCGTAATTTCCTGATAAGTCACCGGCGCGGTCATTATTGCCTGCTCAAGTAGTCGGAAAAACAACAAGCCCCTGGATCGAGAAGTACGTCGATTAAAACGAAACGTATACTCATCTAGATAATAAGTAAGCTGTTGCGCCTTCACCGACCCTTGATGTGTATCCATAAGCCATCGTTTGAGTAACGATGCAATACGGTGAACTCCAGCCAAGGTGACATGCGCAGGATCGTCAGCTCCAGGCTGAACAATCTTGTTTCTGGTATAGCCATACTTTTGTATCGAACGGTAAGCTGCTGAACCATCCGTTTGAACCACCGAGCCGGGCTCAATTGAATCACAGATAAACGGCTCTATACTGCTTTTGGTCGCATCTGCGATGCTGCGTAATCGTATGCGCCCAAAGCCTTTGGGTTCCAGTAGTTCGACAGCAATAATAACGACTGATTTTTTACTGTCCCGGTGGGGTGGGCGAGTTTTGCCATCATCTCGACCCCCGATATAGGTTTCATCGACTTCAACAACACCAGAGAGTCGCTCTCGTTCTGGGTGCACCATGGCTCGCCTCAGGCGATGCAACATCGTCCAGGCTGTTTGGTAACTGCCTAATCCCAACATGCGCTGGAGTCCAAGTGCACTGACACCATTTTTCTGGCTAGTGATATACCACGCAGCTCCAAACCAGCTGCTAAGAGGCGTACGGGTCTTGTCGAAGATTGTGCCTGCAGTCACGGTACTCTGGCATCGGCATAGTCGGCACATGATTCTTCCACGACTCAATCTAAACGGATGTTCTTCCTCACCGCAGCGAGGACAAATGAACCCGTCAGGCCAGCGCAACATTTCTAGATATTCAAGACAGGAGGCCTCGTCATGAAACCACTCAATAAACTGATTCCATGTGCCGGGATAATCGCGCCCTGATCTTAAGGTCTTTGACACTTTGCTCA
>JAJFKC010000022.1 GCA_021773435.1 Porticoccaceae bacterium | reverse complement strand
CACAGGCAGCTTAGAAAATATCAACGAGAGCTAGACCATTAATTATATTGTTCACTGCCGCACAGGCAGCTTAGAAAATTGCAACGTCAGCTTTGCGCCTCCAAAAGGCGTTCACTGCCGCACAGGCAGCTTAGAAATTTTTAGTGTAAATAATTAAATTATTTTTAGTGTTCACTGCCGCACAGGCAGCTTAGAAATGCTGCCCGGCAGAGGTGTTTCAAGGGTGGTTGTTCACTGCCGCACAGGCAGCTTAGAAAACGCAAGGCAATCTCCTTATTAACGGACAGATGTTCACTGCCGCACAGGCAGCTTAGAAACAAAGGATCATTCCACTCTTTAAGCATTTCCTGTTCACTGCCGCACAGGCAGCTTAGAAACCTACTGGGATATGAGAACAGAATGGGACAGGGTTCACTGCCGCACAGGCAGCTTAGAAATGTCCCGCAGCAGAGTAATCATCCCTCTCCGTGTTCACTGCCGCACAGGCAGCTTAGAAAATTGGCTGGTGGACTGTTGTGCCTGACTGGTTGTTCACTGCCGCACAGGCAGCTTAGAAAATTCGGAAGCGTTCGCCACGACACCTTCATACGTTCACTGCCGCACAGGCAGCTTAGAAATGCCATAATTCCTCTTCCTGCCATCGCAATTCGTTCACTGCCGCACAGGCAGCTTAGAAAAATTGAAAACGGTTTTGCTGATCCCCAGTCAGGTTCACTGCCGCACAGGCAGCTTAGAAATAAAGATGACCGCAGAGGCGGTTGGAGCCGGTGTTCACTGCCGCACAGGCAGCTTAGAAACCATTGTCAGAGCTGAGCCTTCCTCATCCACCGTTCACTGCCGCACAGGCAGCTTAGAAAACGCATACGTTCGCCGCAGGTAACTGGTTATTGTTCACTGCCGCACAGGCAGCTTAGAAATCAACGAATTTTGTTGGCGGCGCTAAATATTTGTTCACTGCCGCACAGGCAGCTTAGAAATGAAATCAGAATCATCAGTGGCGCCGAAGGTAGTTCACTGCCGCACAGGCAGCTTAGAAATCTCAGGAATATTTAACATTGCCCTGTTCTCTGTTCACTGCCGCACAGGCAGCTTAGAAATCTGGCGAGTCAAGACGTCGGAATGTCGCTTTGTTCACTGCCGCACAGGCAGCTTAGAAACAGCCCTATATCCAGGGCGAGCTCCATTGATTCGTTCACTGCCGCACAGGCAGCTTAGAAATGAATTGAATTCGCGGGGTATTTTAATAGTCAGTTCACTGCCGCACAGGCAGCTTAGAAAACAAAAACGTGGAGCTAAAGGCAAGAATTCGCGTTTACTGCCGCACAGGCAGCTTAGAAAGGATAACTTTAGTAACAATGCAGTCGCTTACTGTTCACTGCCGCACAGGCAGCTTAGAAATGTGACCGGGTCCTGGCTGATGATCTTTTCTTGTTCACTGCCGCACAGGCAGCTTAGAAACTGAGTTCAGGCGTTAAACAGCCCGCAATAGGTTCACTGCCGCACAGGCAGCGTAGAAAAGCAGAGTCCCTACCATCGACTTCCTCCAGAAGTTCACTGCCGCACAGGCAGCTTAGAAAATCGACAGCCACGCGTTCTCAGTAAATATTATGTTCACTGCCGCACAGGCAGCTTAGAAAGGCCAGAGATTCACCAAGATGTCTGTGAAGAGGTTCACTGCCGCACAGGCAGCTTAGAAAAGCTACAGGAGCAAGAAATGCAAGAGGGAATCGTTCACTGCCGCACAGGCAGCTTAGAAAAGCGCAACAGAGGCTATACACATGAAATACGCGTTCACTGCCGCACAGGCAGCTTAGATGCCCAGTTATTCGTCGAATTAAAAAGATGAATGCCGTCACTTTTGAGTCGCTACAACACCTGAACACAATTTCTCTGCAGCGACCCCAACGAGTCTGTTTTCAGCCTGCGTAGACGGCGGCGAGTAAGTCAAGGTTCCAATCGTTAATTTCGGGGCAGGCGCGATTAATGGCAGTGTCAGTACATGAATGGCTTTTCAGTTAGATCAAACAACAAATCATTAGGTTAAACTCCGTCAATCTCAGTTATCATTCCCAGGTAATTACATTGATAAAACGTTAAAAAAATAAGGACAAACACACAGTGACCTATCCTCTACAAATTGCTGAACGTGATGAACTGCTGGATAAAGCGCAGTCTATTTCTTCGATTATTGCGGGCGACGCTGAGCAAAGCGAGGCCGATCGTACGCTGGCGATGACCTCGGTCGAAGCGATGTCTGAAGCGGGGCTGTTGAGCATGTGTATACCGCGATCCCTGGGTGGCCTGGAAGCTGATCTGGTCACACAGGCAGAGGTTTATGAGGTGGTTAGCGAAGCTAACGGCGCGGCGGGCTGGTGTTGCTTCATCGGCGCTACTGGGGCGGGGATGGTTGGCGGCATGATCGGCGATGGTGCCGTGGCTGAGGTGTTTAAGGACGGGCGTATCCCGCGTTGTTCAGGGTCGGTTGTGCCCACCGGGATGGCCGAGCGGGTTGAAGGTGGATACAAGGTTAATGGCCGGTGGGCCTTTGGTAGCGGCATTCATCATGCCGACTGGGTATCGACTTCGGCGATAATCACCAACGGCGGTGAGCCGGTTCTCTACCCCGACGGAACACCTAAAACTTGCATGATCTGTGTGTCAGTTAATGATGTCACCATAGAGGATAACTGGCATTCCATGGGCCTGTGTGGCACCGGTAGCTCCCACTACCGTATTGAAGATGTTTTCGTCGGTGATGATTATGTGATGAGTCGGGACCCCGCACCCCGCGGTGGCCCGCTGTACAGCATGCCTATCTACGGTTATGTGTCAGCGTGTCACGCTGGCTTTGCGTTAGGGGTGGCCAACTGTGCGCTGAAAGAAATTATTGCTTTAGCGAGTGACAAAAGGCGTAAGTTGAGCGGTGTGGCGCTGGGCGACCGGGGTGCGTTCCATAAGGAGCTGGGTGTCGTCAGCTGCAAACTTGCGGGTGCTCGGGCTTACTCTCTGGATATCCTCAATCAAGTGTGGGAGGCGACATGCAACGGTGAGCAGCTAGCTTTGATCAAATGGGGGGAATGTCGTGCTGCGATGACTTATGTCACTGAGGTAGCGGCGGAAGTGACAAACTTCGCCTATCGCTACGGCACAGGCGTTGCCCTGTATAAGCCGAACCCTTTACAGCGCTGCATGCGTGATATTTACACCGGTACCCAGCATGGCATCGTTAGTGATGAGAATTACGAATCACTGGGTCGGGCTTTGATTGGCAAAGGTGAATGGGATCCGCTGATTGGTGGGCCACCGAAAGAATGAGATGACGGGTCGGCGAAACCTCTACCTCACAGCTTCCTCCCGACACCGCTACTTCCCATAAGCATATATTGTGGTGCCGGTTAATTAGGCTGCTGGTCGCAAATTTTTCCATAGTTTCTTCTGGCGTTCGGTAACGCCGATAATTCCTCTCTGCTCACAGTTGACGCGAGGCAGCAAACCGCCTGTTCATTTTGTGTATTACCGCCTATTCTTTAGACCCCTATTTTTTAGATATGGCTTCTGCACTTTTTCTTAGCAATTGGCCAGGCCATACAACGGGCGAAAGCCGCACAATGAACAGACAAATTCAATAATAAACTCACGGGGAAAATCACATCGTGACTTATCCATTGCAAATACCAGAACGAGATGAACTATTGTCCAAAGCCGAGTCGGTTTGTCCGACTCTTGAACGCGATGCTGACCAAAGCGAGGCAGAACGTACTTTAGCGATGACGTCGGTTGAGACCCTGAGCGATGCCGGTCTGATGAGCATGTGTCTACCGCGTTCTTTAGGGGGCGTTGAGGCCGATCCGATTACCCAAACGGTGGTGTTTGTGGTGCTTAGTGAGGCCACGGGCGCGGGGGGGGTGGTGCTGTCTGATTGGTGCTACTGCAGCTGGTATGGTCGGTGGCATGATTGGCGAGGGTGCATTGCCGGAAGTATTTAAAGAGGGTCAGACGGCGTTTGTCGCTGGGTCTGCCGCGCCTTCGGGTCTGGCTGAACGAGTTGATGGTGGCTATCGAGTGAAGGGCAGGTGGGCCTTTGGCAGTGGTATCCACCATGCCAACTGGATATCGACCATTGCTCGGGTGACCAGGAATGGTGAGCCGGTTCGCCATTCCAACGGCGCGCCTCAAGTATGCAATATTTGTTTGCCAGTCAAGGATGTGATCATTGAGGACAACTGGTTTTCCAACGGACTCTGCGGAACCGGCAGTTCTCACTACCGCATCGAAGATGCTTTTGTTGCCGATGACTTTACCCTGAAGGGGAGTCCGCCACCGCGCGGTGGTGCCCTGTTTCGCATGCCGATCATTGGCTACGTGGCAGCCTGCCATGTTGGCTTTGCATTGGGCGTGGCCAGGCGAGCGATGAAGGAGATTATTGCCATCGCGGACAACAAAAAGCGCACGCTTAGTGGTAAGGCTATTGCAGATCGAGGTGCATTTCATAAGGAGCTGGGTGTTATCTCCTGCAAATTAGCGGGCGCGCGGGCCTACTCATTTGAGATTTTAAATCAGGTGTGGGAGGCAACATGCAAGGATGAATCATTGAGCTTAATAAAGTGGGGTGAGTGTCGCGCAGCCACGACCTATGTGACTGAAGTGGCGGCCGAAGTGGCGTCTTTCGCCTACCGTTACGGCGCTGGAGCGGCGCTGTATCGGTCACATCCATTACAGCGTTGTTTGCGTGATATCGAGACCGCCGCCCAGCATGGTGTGGTGAGCGACGAGAATTATGAATCGCTCGGTCTGGCCCTGATTGGTAAAGGTCAATGGGATCCGATGATTGGCAGGCCTCCGGCAAAGTGAGATTGCCTGCCTGTTAGTCATTTAAGTAGATGGCTCACGTAAGTTACTTTTAGCGATTGTTAATTTGAACGACACCGTGGTAGTTTTGTGGCAGTCAAATAATTAGTTCATAAAGGACAGAGTCATGCCGGCAGTAGAAAACGTTGCGACAAATACCAGCGAAAAGCCCAGCCCCGAGGAGCTACTTGCCAGGGCGCGGGCCATGGCACCGATGTTGGTCGAGCGAGCACGGGAATGCGAGCAATTAGGCCGTTTACCCGATGCCACCAATCAGGCTTTTGAAGAGGCGGGTTTCTATCGCATCTCCAAGCCGGCCCTTTATGGTGGCTATGAATACCTGCCAACGGTTTTGTATCGGGTGGTGGTGGAAATATCGAAAGCCTGTCCTTCCAGTGGTTGGTGCCTGGCGGTGTTTGGTATCCATCACTGGATGTTGGGGGTGTGTGATCCGCGCATCACTGAAGATATTTTAGGCCAGGATCACAATACCCGGTTCTCGACTTCTCTTGCGCCGACCGGTCAGGCTGAAAAGGTCGATGGTGGGTATATTCTCAATGGCCGTTGGTCCTGGGCCAGTGGCTGCGATCACGCTGGGTGGGTAATGCCGGGTGCGGTCACCGAAAACGATGCCGGTGAGCAGGAGCTTATCGCTTTTTTTGTGCCCAAAAGTGATTTTGAAATAGACCAGTCCTCCTGGGATACGAGCGGTATGCGCGGTACCGGCAGTAAGACGGTGGTAATTGAAAATGCTTTTGTGCCCGACCATCGACGTTATTTTGTTGGCCGTTCCACGGCTATGGCTGATCCGGGACGAGAAAAATTTACCGCCGATGCCTATAAATTATCTTTTGGCGTCGCGTTTTGTTATGCCCTTGCCAGTGTCGCTAAAGGCATTGCCGATGGTGCGCTGGAACACAGCACCGAATATTTGCGCACGCGCAAATCGGCCTACGATGGTGGAGCCTATATAGAAGATCCTGCCACCCAATCGATGCTTGGTGAGGTGCACTCCATCATCGGCGGTTTGACTATGAAAATGGAGCAGGACTTCGACGAGATGGAAAAATTGATCCGCGAGGAAGGTAAGATTCCCCTGGCACGACGTATGGAGTATCGCTGGCACACGGCGGAAATTTCGCGGATTGCCAGGAACGCGGTAAACCTGCTGGTGCAGGGCGGTGGCGGTTCGTCATTTATGAATACCAATCCCTTGCAACGGTATTTCCGCGACATTAACTGTATCGTGAATCACCGTATCATTAATTATGAAGAGGCGGTTTCCAGTTACGGGTATTACCTGCTGACCGGTGAAAACAACATCCTGTTTGTATGATAGAAATTCACCTGTTATCGCGCCGAATACCTATCGTCTGTTTTGATAATGCTTCGGGTGCGTTTCACAATTTAAAAATAATCGGAGAAAGAATATGCGAGTAGTTGTATTAGGTGCAGGGGGCTTGGGGTCTTTATTAGGTGGTCAGTTGGCGCGCACCGGGGTTGATGTCACACTCATCGCCCGACCTGCCCATGCCGAGGTCATCAATAACAATGGTCTGACCATTCAAACCACCAGTGGGCCGTTGGTGTCAAAAGATAATTTGCGTGCGGTGACCGACGCTGCCGATGCCGAAGGAGAATTTGATTACATGATTCTGGCGGTGAAGAGCAAGGATAACGAATCGTCCCTGGCAGGAGCGGAGAGTTTAAAAGATCGTGTCGAGACAGCTTTTTCCATCCAGAACAGTGTTATTAAAGAATCGGTGCTGATCGATTGGTTCGGTGACGCAAGCCGGGTGCTGGGGGCGTCGACCATAGAGGCAGGCACTTTATTAGAGCCGGGCAAAATCAATACCTTTGCAACCTCGACCGTCGCTACCTATTTTGGCGAGATGGACGGCACTATCAGCCCGAGGGCGCAACGAATTACTGATGCCTTTAACGCAGCTGACCTGCCCAGCAAAGCGGTGGACTGTGTAGAGCAGGTCATTTGGGAAAAACTGGTGCAAATTGCTAATGCGGCGGGCTGGTCAGTGAGTGCGATGATGGGTAATTCCGAATTGACGGTACCCGACGGCATGGGCAATCGTTATGGCGCTGAACATTACATCGCCCTGGCCTATGAGCTGTTAGCGGTTAACCGGGCCATGGGATATCAGGCTCAGAGTTTTTATGCCCCGGTATCTAAATTGAAAGAAATCGAAGATTGTGATGACTTTGATACCAATGTACAGGTGATTATGAAACTGGGTGAACAAATGCTCAGTGCAGGCATTCGAGCGCGGACTTCCATGCATGTGGATATGCTGGCAGGAAAGAAAACCGAAATAGACTTTATTCTCCTGCCTTTTATAGAAAAAGCTGCTGAATTTGGTGTGGAAGTACCCACCGTCAAAGCCTGTTACCGGATCATCAAGTTATTGGATGATCAATTGTAGTAGGCTCCAAGTAGTAGGCTCTAAATAGAACGCTCTAAATAGAACGCTTAGAAAAAACTGAGAAAAGAACCTTTTAAAAAGAAAGCCGGGGCATAAATTCATTTATGCCCCGGCTTTTTTATATTGGCGATAGTTTTGATCAAAAGCTCGTAAAGTTAACCCCACCATCGACGCAAACAATCTGTCCAGTAACAAAATCGCTGAGTTCCGATGACAGGTAAATAGCGGTGCCAACCAGGGTCTGGGGCGTTTGCTCCTGGCCGAGACAGGACATGGCAACCACCATCGGTGCCAGGGTGTCGTTCTGGCTATCTTCGAGTAGATCGATCGAAGCCTGAGAATGGGTAAAACCCGGTGCCAGGGAATTGACTCGGATGCCATGCGGGCCCAGTTCCCGGGCCAGGCAGCGGGTCATTGCGGTAACCCCGCCCTTCGACACCACATAGTGCAACAGGTCGGGGGGTGCCAGGGCGATGCTGGTGGAAGAAATGTTGATGATTTTGCCGTAGCCCTGGTCTTTCATATAAGGGTAGACCGCCTTGGTGCAGTTCCAGACGCCTTTAACATTGATGTCCATCATTTGATCCCAGTCCGGCTCCGAAATCTCCATAAAGGAATTCATTTCGGCACCTTTATTGGCCGAGCTTTTGCCGAACATGGCGGCGTTATTGATGAGTATATCCAGCCTGCCAAAGGCATCGACAGTTTGCTTCGCCATCGCTTCGGTGCTGGCCATGTTGACCACATCCAGCGGTACCGCGATGGCAGAATCCGGATTCTGCTCGTTGAGCATGGCGACGGTGTCGGAGCCGTCGAGAATATCGGCAACTACGATTTTGGCGCCTTCTCTGTTCAGGCCCAACGCGTATTGTTGACCAATACCCCGTGCCGCACCGGTGACAATGGCGACCTTGCCGTTCAATAAATCGGACATTTTTATACCCCTGTAATGTTAGCGTCTTGTCTAATGGTTAGTGTATAACTCGTTTATGGGCTCAAATTATTCCACCTCAAGGCCGGTGATACCACTAAATTTGGGGCCTGTACGGTTAAATACAATCATCCAGTTTAGCGACCTTTTGCCAACTAGCGACATCTACATATGTATATGAGTAGCTCCTTTGCTATCGATATCGACTCGGACCTGATTTATCGCGTTCAGGCTGGCGACACGCGGGCATTCAAAATCATGTACAACGCTTTTGAAAAGCCTGCGTATAGCCTCGCACTGCGGTTTTGTCAGAACCCGGATACTGCCCGGGATATTCTCCAGGAAAGCATGCTGTTAGTGTTCCGAAAAATTGATCAGTTTCGCTTTGAAGCGCCGTTTTGGAGCTGGGTGCGGAAAATCGTCATTAACGCGGCATTGATGCAAATTCGCAGCAACAGAAAGAATGTTGACCTCGAGATACTGGTTGACGATGTTGCCGAGGCGGGTGCCGATAGACCAGCCATGCAGCGTGATTTGGCAGCAGCGTTTGCCATGTTGGCACCCACTCGCCGGGCCGTACTCTGGATGTATGCGGTTGAAGGTTACACCCATCAGGAGATTGGCGAGTTGATGGGTAAAACACCGAGTTTTTCAAAATCGCAATTAATGCGCGCCAGGCGGCAGTTGAAACAATGGTGGGACGCGGATAGCAAAGGTGCGTTACCGGCAAGACAAGACCTTGCCAGAGAGGAGAACGATGAGCATTAGTGATAAAGATATCGATACCGGATTGCAACGCCTGGCGCAGCAAGCGCCTGAGCGATCCGTTTGGGCAGAGATTGAACAGGAAATAACACCTCGTAGATCGTTTTTGAAGCGCATGCGTAGCAGCACAGGCCTGGCAATTGGTAGTGGCCTGGCGGCGACAGTATTTCTTGCGACGGTGTTGATTATTGAGATGCGACCTGACCTGAATAAGCCAGGTCAAGGTCAATTGGTGGTTGAGGTAGATACTGAGTTATTGCCGAGCGCTGGACCGGCAAGCTCGGATAAGTCAGCCTCCGACGAAAAAACCATCGAAAAAGGCCCCCGTGGTAAATACGTGCGGCACTTATATACGGGCGATGAGGCGCTGTGGGACGCGATGTTAGAAGAGGAGATTCACCTGGTGGATATTGCCATCTTACGTAGTCCGCCTGCCCAGCAACGACAGTTATGGTTATATCGCAAAGAATTGCTCAAGCAGCTGGCCGCACTGCGGTATCAACCAGGTTCCGAAAAATATTTGTTATAGCTAAGTGCACTATTTGTTTTGGCCAGGGACATGAAGTTGTTAGGACCAAGTGCATGAAGCTCAAGCAACGAAATCAATTGCGAGTATTTCAGAGTAAAGAACGATGAAAAAAAGAACGATGAAAAATAGTAGACGAATGAAGGCTCTGTCACTGGTGTTAAGTTTAGGCTTTGGTGTAGTGATGAGTGCAGTTTATGCGGTTGACGAGGGGGACTCTACCAGGGAGGTGGAACTCGCAAATGCGCGTCTTCAATTAGAGCACGCGAAAGCGGCGCTTTATGAGGCGCGCAAGACTCTGGCCTTGCTCATGGATGAGCAAGGCTCGGAATCTTCCGAGCGAGGGTTTTTGGGTTTCTATATTATGCCCGCGCCGAAATATGGGGTGCGCGTGGTGCGGACGTTACCGGGGGCGGCTGCGGCGAAGGCCGGTATTCTTTCTGGAGACCTCATTGTTGCCATCAATGGTCGGCACCTGCCTGACTCATTGGCTCGCGACACCGTGCTGCACGACACTTACGATACCCTCAGTCTGGTTCGACCCGGAGAAAAAGTGCGCATGAAAGTACGGCGCGGGGATCGACGCTTCGAAACCGTCTTAACCGCCGGTGTCAGGCAGGGAGAAATGTATTGTGATGGTGATGATGGGTGCCGTCCGTTTGGTCATGAGCCAGCGGTACCCTATACCGGTTCGGCGGAATTATTGGGTACTATCGAGCCAAACCTCGATTTGCTGGTGCCCGGTATTGATGCGGACGTGGATAGGGCGACGAAGGTGCTGCCCTTTATGGAGCACTATGGCCGGCTATCCCGTGGCTTGCCCAAGCAAGTCGTGAAGGGTTTGGAGCTGGCAGAGCTGAACAGGGGCCTGGGTCGATATTTTGGTGCCTCTCGCGGAGTGCTGGTGGTCGATGTGAAAGCCGATGGCATTCCGGGCATTGAGCGGGGGGATGTCATTCTGAGCTGTGGTGACCGGGTCGTGACCTCGCCGCGACAAATCATGCATATGTTGATGAATTATGAACAGGGCGACCCGGTACAAATCACTCTGATGCGCGATCAGCAGCTCAAAGATATCAGTATTAATCTGCCCCAGAGTGTGGTCGGTTTCCCTTAGTCTGCGGGCCTTTATTCTTAGGCCTCGGGCGATGCTCTTAGGCCTTAATTTTTGACTGTAGCCTGAGGTCGGGACTATGGTTAATCTGCTTAAGTTTTAGTGGCAAAATTCGTTGATGATTTCACTCACTCGGGCATAGGCTCACTGCGCCGTATTGTGTAAAATCCGCCCTCCTTTTTGTTTGTTGCCCTCAGCGTGAGCCAAAACTATGTTTGACAGTAAGCAGACCCTCGCAGATTTTGATCCAGATATCTGGCAGTCTATTCAAAGCGAAGAACGCCGTCAGGAAGAACACATCGAGTTAATCGCCTCGGAAAACTACGCCAGCCCACTGGTGATGGCCGCTCAGGGCACGGTGTTAACCAATAAATACGCCGAGGGTTATCCCGGCAAGCGTTATTACGGCGGTTGTGAGTATGTTGATCTAGCCGAAGAATTAGCGGTCGAGCGTGCCAAAGAACTGTTCGGTGCGGCTTATGCGAATGTTCAACCCCATTCAGGTTCCCAGGCGAATGCAGCGGTTTATCAGGCGCTTTGCGAGCCGGGCGATACAGTGCTCGGCATGAGTCTGGCCGATGGTGGTCACCTTACCCACGGCGCCAAACCGAATTTCTCCGGCAAGACCTACCATGCTGTGCAATATGGCCTCGATAACGCCACCGGTGAAGTCGATTATGCCCAGGTAGAAGCACTCGCCCTGGAGCATAAACCGAAAATGATTATTGCTGGATTTTCGGCTTATTCACGGGTGATGGACTGGCAGCGCTTTCGCGATATCGCTGATAAAGTCGGCGCTTACCTAATGGTGGATATGGCTCATGTAGCCGGGCTGGTGGCGGCGGATTGTTATCCCAACCCCGTTCCGATTGCCGATGTGGTGACCTCCACCACGCATAAAACCTTACGCGGCCCACGGGGTGGCATCATTCTCGCCCGCGCTAATGAAGCGCTTGAAAAGAAATTTAATTCGGCGGTGTTTCCCGGCGGTCAGGGCGGCCCCTTAATGCATGTCATTGCTGCCAAAGCGGTGAGCTTTAAAGAGGCCATGAGTGAAGATTTTAAAAGCTACCAGCAACAGGTGGTGGCAAATGCTCGGGCCATGGCTGCGACCTTTATCGAGCGCGGTATCGATATCGTCTCTGGTGGCACCGACAACCATTTGATGTTGGTCAATCTGATCGGCAAAGACTACACGGGCAAAGATGCCGACGAAGCCCTCGGTAACGCCAATATCACCGTCAACAAAAATGCCGTGCCGAATGATCCCCGTTCGCCTTTTATCACCAGTGGCCTGCGTGTCGGTACGCCAGCCATTACCACCCGTGGTTTTAAAGAAGCACAAACGGTCGCATTAACCCACTGGATGTGCGATGTGCTCGAAGCACTGGAAGGAGAGTCAGTCGAGCATACTATTGATGAGGTGAAGGCGCGGGTGCTGAATGTGTGTCGGGAATTCCCGGTTTATCGTTAATCGACGACTTATCCCGGTTGTTTCGATCGCAACGCGGGTAGCAATGTGGCTAGTGACGTGGACAGGCCATAGCGCGGGGCCGATTTAAAAGCCCCGGAAAGCCTGTGATAAACTGCGATCCCGTTTTGTAAGGCCCTAAACCACTTATGCACTGTCCGTTTTGTGGTGCCGACGATACCAAAGTCATTGATTCTCGCCTGGTCGCCGATGGTGATCAGGTGCGCCGTCGCCGTGAATGCGCCGATTGCAAGGATCGGTTCACCACCTATGAGCTGGCTGAGCTGTTAATGCCAAGAGTCATCAAGCAGGACGAAAGCCGGGAACCGTTTGATGAAGAAAAACTCCGTTCCGGCTTACATCGTTCACTCGAAAAAAGGCCCGTCAGCGTCGAGCAAATCGAAGCGGCCCTGTCTCAAATAAAACGTTATCTGCAAAGTACCGGTGAGCGGGAAATCTCATCCCGGCTGATCGGGGAGAAAGTCATGGAGCAGCTCCGCGAACTAGACGACGTTGCCTACGTGCGGTTTGCATCCGTTTACCGAAGCTTTCAGGATCTTAACGAGTTCCGTGCCGAACTGGATCGTCTCGAGCAGGAAAGCGGCTCTGATCTAGCGGTCGAGTAATCATGTCTGCTACAGACGAGGCTTTTGTTGCGCACACCATCGAACTGGCCAGGCGGGGTTGGTATACCGCGAAACCGAACCCGCGGGTTGGCTGTGTCATTGTCGCCGATGGTAAAATTGTCGGTGAAGGTTGGCATCAGCGCGCAGGAGAACCTCATGCTGAAGTCAATGCCCTGGATATGGCTGGGGCGCTATCGAAAGATGCCACTGCTTATGTGTCGCTGGAACCCTGTAATCATCAGGGCCGAACGCCGCCTTGCACGGGTCAGTTGATTGCTGCGGGGGTGAAGCGTGTTGTTTACGCAGTCAAAGATCCTGACGAAACCGCTGGCGGGGGTGAGCAAACACTTAGAGATGCTGGTGTAGAAGTCATTGGCCCGCTACTGGAAACCGAAGCACGGGCAGTTAATGCCGGGTTTTTGCAGCGCTGCGAAACTGGCCTGCCCAAGGTGACACTTAAAATCGCCGCCAGCCTGGATGGTCGTACCGCAATGGCCAGTGGCGAAAGCCAGTGGATTACCGGCCCTGCCGCACGTAGTGACGTGCAGCGCTTGCGGGCGCAAAGTGGCGCAATTATCACCGGCATTGGTACTGTGTTGCAGGATGATCCTGCGATGACGGTGCGAGCCGAGCAGCTGAATTTGCCCGATGCTGACGATATTGCGCAATTACAGCCGTTGCGGGTCATTGTTGATAGTCAGTTGAAAACCAGACCAGGCCTGAAAATACTGCAACAACCCGGCGAAGTGGTGGTGGCAACAGCGCAGCAAGACGGGTCGATACCGGGTGTAGAACTTATATCCCTACCGAACTCCGACGGGAAGGTGGATTTGCGCGGATTATTAAAAGAACTGGCTGAACGGCAGTGTAATGACGTATTGGTTGAAGCTGGTGCTAAACTTGCCGGTGCCTTTATTCGTGAAGGGCTGGTTGACGAGTTAATTATATATCTGGCTCCCAAATTATTGGGTCGTAAAGCAATGCCGATGTTAGATCTGGCATTTGATAAAATGCTCGAAGCCATCGAGCTCGATATTGTCGACGTACGCGCCCTGGATAAAGATTGGCGCATTACAGCGCGACCGACTGTTAACTGAGCGCGTAAATAGTCGGGTGCTAAAAAGCTAGCAGCAGTAACACCAACGAAATAGATATTAGAAAATATAAATGAGAGCTAAATAGTGTTTACCGGGATTATTCAGGCAGTGGGCCGAGTCGCCAATATTGAGCATCGCGATGGTGATTATCGATTGACGCTGGATACCAGCGGACTCGATCAGGCCGATGTGGCGCTGGGCGATAGCATTGCCTGTAATGGTGTGTGCCTAACGGTGGTAGAGTTGAACGACGCGGGTTTTATTGCCGATGCTTCTGTTGAGACCATCGAGCTGACCACCGTGGGGTTGTGGCAAACTGGGATGGCGATTAATTACGAGAAATCCCTCACGCCTACGACGCGGCTTGGCGGTCATTTGGTTTCAGGGCATGTTGATGGTATCGGTGAGGTGATTGAACGGCACCCCGATGCCCGGTCTGAGCGATTTCGTATTAAAGTGCCTGCTGAGCTAGCGCGCTATATTGCCCAAAAAGGGTCGATAACGATCGATGGCACCAGCCTGACTGTGAACAAAGTTTCTGGGGCTGAATTTGAACTAAACATTGTGCCCCACACGCTGGAACACACGATCTTTAGCACTTATGAGTTGGGCACCAAAGTGAATATTGAGGTCGATGTGATTGCCAGGTATCTGGAGCGTTTGCTGTTGGGCGAGGTAATATCAAACGACACTGCCGATAGTAGCGAAGGCGGCACAAGTTTGACCGAAATGGCGCGGACACTGCTGGGAAAAACCCGATGAAAAATTAGGAAATAACCAGATATACAGTTGTTAGATTTGAATTTTCAGACCGGGGTGAGTGAACGCGAGGCCACCCGAAAATAGGTAAATCCATGAAGTTAAATACCAGTGAAGAGTTGATAGAAGATATCAGGCAGGGCCGTATGGTCGTCTTGATGGATGACGAAGATCGTGAAAATGAAGGGGATTTGGTTATCGCCGCAGAAAAAGTCTCGGCACAGGACGTCAACTTTATGGCGACTCATGCCCGTGGCTTGATCTGCCTGACCCTTACTGAACAGCGCTGTGAGCAGCTGGGTTTACCGCTAATGGTTGATGTTAATGACGCCGCCCACGGCACCAATTTTACCGTGTCAATAGAAGCGGCAGAAGGTGTCACCACTGGTATTTCCGCAGCGGACAGGGCCAAAACGGTGCTCGATGCAGTGGCCAAAAATGCTTCACCCTACGACATTGTTCAGCCGGGGCATATTTTCCCACTCAAAGCGCAAGCTGGCGGTGTGTTGAGCCGAGCTGGGCACACTGAAGCAGGTTGCGATCTCGCCCAACTAGCTGGTCTGGAGCCAGCTGCGGCCATTGTCGAAATTATGAATGATGACGGCAGTATGGCACGCCGGCCAGATTTAGAGGTCTTCGCAGAAAAACATAATTTGAAGATCGGCACGATCGCCGACTTGATCCATCACCGTATGGTCAATGACCGCACTATGGAGCATCTTGGTCAGCGCGAAATCGACACGGCTTACGGTGAATTTACCCTGCACACCTATTTCGATGCCGCGCGCAATTGCAAACACTTCGCCTTGGTGAAAGGTGAGATAGACAGTGAGAAGCCGATTCCAGTTAGAGTGCATTTGCCGACGGTGGTGCGGGACCTGTTTGCCATTGATCACATTGGTTCCTATGAGCGCTGGACCATGGATAAAGCTATGAAATATGTTGCGCAGGAAGGCTGCGGCATAATCATTGTTATTCTGCAGGAGGAAACGCCTGACAAAGTCGAAGGCGATCTTGAACAAATGACCGTGCAGCGCCCGCCGCCGAAAAATCCGTCGGAAACTGTCTATATGCAGATTGGTGCTGGCTCACAAATACTCCGCGATCTTGGCGCAAAAAAATTGAATATCATGAGTGCGCCCTATCGATTCGGTGCCATTTCCGGCTTTGACCTTGAAGTGACAGGTTATATAGAAAGCGAATTTAATCCTTAGTTTAACCATCAAGATACCTTTCAGGTAAAGCAGCTAGTTTAAAGGTCGAACCATGAGTGACTTAAGACCCGTCGAGGGCAACTTTAATCCCCGCAGCGCCATTTTTGCCATTGTCGTGGCGCGCTGGAATGGAGAAATTACCGAGAATTTACTCAACGGCGCGTTGCGTGCTTTTGAGCGTCAAGGTGTGCCTGACGATAACCTCCAGGTAGTGCGGGTACCAGGTGCTTTTGAGTTACCTCTGGCGGCAAAAAAAATTGCCGAGGCAGGTCAGGCCGATGCCGTATTAACACTGGGTTGTGTCATTCGCGGCGGTACGCCCCATTTTGAATATGTCTGTAGCGAATGTGCTCGCGGCGTCGGTGAAGTCGGCTTGACCACAGGAGTTCCTATCGCCTTCGGCGTGTTGACCACCGATGATTTGAAGCAGGCCCAGGATCGATCTGGAGATAATGCTGAAAACAAAGGCGAAGAAGCGGCACTGTGCGCTTTGGAGATGGTTTCATTGTTTCAGCAATTAGACAGTCACTAGTCGACCACATAGTGGGAGCGAAATAGTGGGAGCGACACCAGCCGAGCGCAAAAAGGCAAGGCATTTGCTGGTGCAGGCACTGTATCAATGGCAGGTGGGCGGCGACAATATTAGTGCTGTCGAGGCGCAGTTTTATGCCGATGATAAATTACGCCGTGCGGATAAAGACTACTTCCATGAATTACTTCACGCCATCCCCGCGTGTGTTGATGAGCTAGATCAGACTTTCGGCATTTATCTGGATCGCAGCCAGGCGGCGCTCGACCCCGTGTCGCTGGCGATTTTGCGGGTGTCGACTTACGAGTTGCTGTATCGCATCGATCTGCCCTACAAAATCGTCATCAATGAAGCGGTTAATTTGGCTAAAACCTTTGGCCCAACGGATGCCCATAAATTTATCAACGGCGTTGTAGACCGGGTCGCGATCAAGGCAAGACAGCCGGAAATTACCTCCGCAAAAGGCAAGGGCTAGCGTTTGGTGGTGATGGCGAAATAAAATGATGCTGTCACATTAAACACGCGGCTAATGTTACTTACGCTAAAATCGTGAATGAGTTTGCTTTAATCAAACGCTATTTTGAGCGCCCTGACGGCGCCGCGTATACTACGTCTGGCGATTCTGGCGTGGTTCTTGGCATAGGCGATGATTGCGCGATCATTTCACCAGACAGCGATGAAGAAACCGTTATTACGACAGACACCCTTGTCGCTGGTGTACATTTCCCTGAACGAGCGGATCCCCAGCTAATAGCTCAGCGGGCCTTAAGAATTAATTTGAGTGATATCGCCGCAATGGGTGCCCAACCCCGATGGTTTTTGCTGGCTCTGACTTTGCCTGAGTTGGATGAAGCCTGGCTAGAGGCGTTTAGCTTGGGACTTCGGGAAGTCGCCGATCATTATCATTGCGTATTGATGGGGGGAGACACCACCCGCGGGCCATTAACGATCACCATTACCATGCTGGGCACTGTGCCGAGGGGCAAGGCTCTGGTCAGGCGTGGCGCGCAGGTCGGTGACGCGGTGTACATAACGGGTTGTCTGGGCGATGCCGCAGCGGGTTTGCGAATATTGCAAGGCGGGTTTGTTAACGATGAGTTAACTGCCGCCGATGCTGAATATTTGTTATCAAGATATTGGCAGCCCGCGCCGAGAATATCAGAAGGGCTGATGCTGAGAGATTTTGCTTCTGCGGCCATTGATATCTCGGACGGATTACTTGCGGACCTCGGTCATATAAGCGCTGCCAGCGGCGTTGCCGCCGAGCTGGCTACTAACTTAATCCCGGTCTCTGATGAACTAACTAAAGCCGTCGATGAACAGGAATTAATGGCTACGGCATTAACGGCCGGCGATGATTATGAGCTTTGCTTCACGGTACCACTGAACAAAGTAGCAAGCCTTGAATCGCAGATTGATGCGGGTATCCTTATTGCCAAAAGGCTTGGTGATATCGTCTCGGGGAGTGGAGTGATGTGCCGAAATTCAAAGGGCCAGATCTGTGAATTTGCTGATGCTGGTTATCAGCACTTTTAATTTACGCAATCACTTATGACTGATGTCCCTCCAACTGAACATGCCGATCCTGAGTCAGCTAATCCGCTGCCTTCTAAGCCAGCAATTAAGCCAACAGTTAAGCCAACAATGAACATGCTCCTACGCGACCCGATTATGTTGCTGGCATTTGGTTTTGGTAGCGGCCTGTCGCCAAAAGCACCGGGCACGGCTGGGTCGTTCCTGGCTTTGTTATTTATGCCTGTATTGGCCTTATTGCCTGTATGGGGCTATCTGTTAATGCTGGCGCTGGCCATTGGGGCAGGTATTTTGATTTGCGATTATGCAGATAGTCGGCTCGACGGACATGACCATTCAGGCATTGTCTGGGATGAGTTTGCTGGTCTCTGGCTAACCTTGGCCTGTGTGCCCGCCAGTTGGACCTGGTGGCTATTTGGTTTTGTGATATTTCGCTGCTTTGACATCCTCAAGCCATGGCCCATAAGTGTGATTGATCGCAAAATTAGCGGCGGCGTTGGTGTTATGCTGGATGATCTCCTGGCAGGTTTGGGCGCATGGATAGTGGTTATGATAGTCATTATGATGGTCGGGTGATGAGGGGTTATGGGCGTGCAGGTTTTGTACGCAAATGTGTGACCGGTGCGTCGGTGCTGGCGTTATTGTTGTCGTGTGATTTATGGGCAGCGCTGGATATTACCGCCAATGGCTTATTTAAGGATAAGGCGATGCTGACCATTGATGGCAAGGCACGACTTTTAAAGGCTGGGGAAACAAGCCCAGAAGGCGTGGAATTAGTCAGTAGTCATAGCAAGCAGGCGATTATTAAAGTCGGTGGTAAAAATTTAACGCTGCGTGTTTCGCAGCGTATCTCGTCCAGCTTTAAGGCCGCAAAAATAACGACTGTGAGTTTGGTGCGTCGAGCCAGTGGCCATTTTTATGCCAAAGGTGCCATCAATGGGTACCCGACTAACTTTTTGGTGGATACCGGCGCGACAGCCATCGCTATGAGCCTGCGTGATGCCAGGCGTTTGAAGATTAATGTTGGTAAGAGTCCAGAGGCCATGGCTAGTACAGCTGGGGGCATTGTAAATACCTATAAGGTCAATCTTCACAAGGTTAGTGTCGGTCCGATAACTGTACATAATGTGCCCGCAACGGTAGTTGATGGTGATTATCCGGAGCAAATATTGCTCGGTAATACATTTTTGAGTCAGGTTGAAATGCAAGAAGAATCTGGCGTGCTGGTTTTGAAGAAAAAGTTCTAGGATGGATTGATGCTGAGTTATAAATTGGTCAACTCTTGTTTT
This sequence comes from Porticoccaceae bacterium, assembly GCA_021773435.1. Classification (GTDB taxonomy): domain Bacteria; phylum Pseudomonadota; class Gammaproteobacteria; order Pseudomonadales; family Porticoccaceae; genus HB2-32-21. The sequence goes on along the minus strand of JAJFKC010000022.1, from coordinate 156,700 downwards.
GGTCTTCTCAAGCATAAAATAAGCTGAAAAAAAATTAATTTCGCTACGAATAATAGATCTTTTTTTGAAAGATCGTACATTTACCATTTTAAACTGGGAGCAATATGTCCGGATTAGCTAAACGCATCATTCCGTGTCTTGATGTGGATGCCGGCCGCGTCGTCAAAGGCGTGAAATTTGTTGATATTCGCGACGCCGGCGACCCCGTTGAGGTGGCGCGACGCTACGATGCTGAAGGCGCTGATGAGATTACTTTTCTTGATATAACCGCAAGCCACGAGCAACGTGATACCACCCTTCATACAGTCGAGAATATTGCTAGCGAAGTATTTATTCCCCTTACCGTGGGGGGAGGGGTGCGAACCCTGGAAGATATTCGAGCCTTATTGCGGGCGGGTGCGGATAAGGTCGGCATTAACTCGGCTGCGGTTAAAAAACCTGAGTTCGTCAAACACGCTGCAGATAAATTCGGTTCACAATGTATAGTGGTGGCCATTGATGCTAAGCAGGTAAGCACCGATGACGGTGCGGCCCGATGGGAGATATTCACTCACGGTGGCCGCGAACCCACCGGCATAGATGCGGTGGCATGGGCAAAACAAATGGCAGATTACGGTGCCGGCGAAATTCTATTAACCAGCATGGATCGCGATGGTACCAAAAATGGGTTTGATCTAGTCTTGACCAGGGCAGTTTGTAGTGAGGTTTGTATTCCTGTTATTGCGTCAGGTGGTGTCGGAAACTTGCAACACCTGGTAGACGGCGTGCTGGAGGGCGGAGCCGATGCGGTATTAGCGGCTAGCATTTTCCATTTTGCTGAATATAGCATTCAAGACGCGAAAAATTATATGGCTGAACGCGGTGTAGAGGTTAGATAGAGTATGTCAAACTTTCGTCGGCCAACCCGTTCTCATGAGTATTAAGTTACAGCGAGACTCTGAGGGTTAACGCTCATTCGTCAAAAAATTATGTTGGTTAATTATGTTGGTTAATTATCTTGGTTAAGAGCCGTTATGCCATGCGTATGAGCGTTAAATACGCAGAGATTTTTATGTAATGCCGTTATAGGTGTGACGAATATATTCCTGGAAAAGAAGCTAGCTGAGGAATAAGTGGAAAGCTATGTCGGAGCGTTCTGCGAGTTTGGCGTGAGTAACTTTAATACGTGAGGTGCTGCATTACTTACAAAAGTAATGTAATCGCTAGTACCGGTTTTAGCTTCTTCCTGAGAATCATAGGGTCCCATTGAGAGTCCTTCTCGGGTGGTGAAATACCAATTATCAGATAATTTATAAAACCGATTGGCTCGACTCGGAATCTCGGCACCAGAAGTCAGCTCGCTGTATCGTTTTATATTAACGGCTTGATCCTGATCCATTGTTGCCCTGTTTGTTGCCCTGCAAACCATAGTTGATTGCTAAATTTTCAGCTAACCGTCCGCATATGTTTTGTCAATGTCAATAACGTAATGCTTGCCATCAGACTCAGATATGAGCCTGATAATTTATAACAACTAATTGATAATTAGTCCACCGGTAGTTCATTTTTTTTAGACAGAATGTCAATCCCTTTTAACAGGTTAAGTGCTTCATAAAGTTGGTTGTCAGAGGTGATTTGTTTGCCTGTAATGTTCTCTCCCTCCTTGTTTTGACTGCTCGCCGAGCTAGATTCTCCTCCACCTAAATGTTTGTTAAGGTTTGCTTCTCGTACCTCAAAAATATGTTCAATGGCACGAATTTCAGCTCTTTCTATTGTTATGTCCGGGGTGATGCTCAATGCTTGAATAGATCGACCACTCGGTGTGAAATACCTGGCGGTGGTGAGCTTTATAGCTCTGCCATCCTCAAGTGGTAGCAATGTTTGTACCGATCCTTTGCCAAAACTGTTGGTGCCCATAATTACGCCTCGACGATGGTCCTGAATGGCGCCGGCAACAATTTCTGACGCCGAAGCGCTGCCGCCATTTATCAAAACTACCAACGGAATGTCCTTTAAAATGTCTCCTGGTGTTGCAGAATATTTGTGTTTGGAGGATCGGGTTCTGCCTTCAGTATAAACGATTAAGCCTTCGTCGATAAATGCATCGGCCACTTCAACGGATGCGGATAGCAAGCCTCCTGGGTTATTGCGCAAATCCAGAACAAGGCCTTTAAGGGGCTTAGACGAGTTGGTTAGTTCATTCAAGCTTTCTTTAAATTCCTCCCCGGTTTTGGACTGGAACTGTGCGATACGAACGTATGCAAACTCTGAATCAAGCCATCGGTGGCGAACACTTTTAACACTGATTGTGTCTCTGATCAGGGTCAGATCCAATGGCCCTTCACTGTTTTCTCGCGCGATAGTTAACGTCAACGAGCTGCCTCTGTCACCGCGCATCATGTCAATGGCATCCTCCAGGCTCATGCCCTGCACAGCCTGGTCGTCTATCTTGATTATAATGTCTCCGGGTTGAATGCCTGCCTGGGATGCCGGTGTGTCATCGATAGGGGAAATGACTTTTACGAAGCCGTCTTCCATGCCAACTTCGATGCCAATTCCGCCAAACTCACCTTTGGTTTGTTCTTGCATTTGATCAAAAGAATCGGCTTTGAGAAATGTTGAATGTGGATCCAGTTCTGCTAGTAGGCCAACGATGGCATTTTCTAGCAATTTCTTGTCGTCTATTTCTTCAACATAAGAGGATCTGATTTGTTCGAAAACTTGAGCAAATAATTGCAATTCAGCCAGCGGCAGGCGTGCAGTTTCATCGGTGCTTACAGGCTCTTCTGCGTAAGCACTAAACGATAGGGTGGCAAGGGTGAAATACAAGAAACGAGTGGCTAAGGTCATCATATTTTTGGGTCTCGAATGGATTCGGTAGGTGCATTGAACAAGTTTTCTGGCTATCAGAATTTAGGCGCTAGAGTTAAAAATTCAGCCTCATGCTTTTGGTTTAAGCCAGGGTTTAGGGTCAATCGCTTTGCCCTTGTGTCGTATTTCAAAATAGAGTGCGCTTTTCTGCAGGCCGCCGGTGTCACCGACCCGGGCAATGTTTTCACCCGCCGAGACCCAGTCACCAGTCTCTTTAAGCAATACCTGATTATGCGCATAGAGACTAAGGTACCCTTCGCCGTGGTCAACAATCAACATTAAACCGTGGCCGCGTAAATAGTCAGAGAAAACCACGCGGCCATAATGAATGGCGTTGACAGAGCTGGCTTGTTTGGCGTCCAGTAACCAGCCCGACCATTTAAGGTTGGCATTGCGTAGGGAGCCAAAGCGATTACGAATACGGCCCTGCACCGGCCAGGGTAATTTGCCTCGTTGTTCGACGAAAGGGGCATCATTGGGAATAAATGCCCGTTGGATATTTTCGTTGAGTTTGGCAATAATTTGTTCTAACTGGTTCTGCTCCACCTGGAGGTTTTTTAGCCGTTTATTGTCGCTATTTAATTGTTTGCCAATGACTGACAGTAGCTGCTTTCTTTCCTCTAATTGTTTTTTCAGTACTGCGGATGATTCGATGACCCTGGCCTGACTTTCTTTGTGGATGGCTTTTTTCTCTAACAGGTTTACTCCCAGCTCTGCTATTTCATCCAGGGTGGTTTTGTATTCGACCAATATAGTTGTCCGTGCCTCTAGCATATATTCGTAATATTTCAGTGTTCGACTGATATCGTCCGGATTTTCTAGATTAAAAAACAACTTTAGAGGTTCCTGTTGGCCAAGTCGGTAGGCAGCGTTTAGCTCCCTGCCAACGACAATTGCCTGTTGCTGTTTTTTGACACTGAGTTTCTTTTGACGTTCGGTAAGCGCGTTTAATTCGCTATTAATAACAGTGATTTTTACTTGAAGCTTATCTAAAATTAGTTGCGTGTCAGCGGCTGTCAATTCTGCTTGGCGAAGCTGTGCGGCCAATTTGTCCCGTTTGTTGTCAGTGCGCCGCAATTGTTTTTGTAGACGAGAAATCTCTTTTTTTAAAGTCTTTAATCTTTTTTCCTGATTGTCGTTGTTGGTAGTGTTGTTGGTAGTGTTGTTGATAGTAAGGTCGGCATTAAGTGTGCTGACACCGCCGCATACGAAAATAATCAGGGTGACAAAAACTGCGAGCCCAAATGTTGTTCGGTCAGGGGGTTTAATGAACACCGGTGCGGGAATTAAACCGAAGCGAGTAAAGACTGGCCGGTCATTTCGGCGGGCGCGGTGATATTGAGCAGAGCAAGCATGGTGGGTGCGACATCAGCGAGGCTGCCATTATCTTTGAGTACTAATTCTTGCGGCCCGAAATAGACGAGCGGTACCGGATCTATGGTATGAGATGTCAGCGCCTCCCGAGAGCATTGATCGCGCATTTTTTCGACGTTGCCGTGATCTGCGGTTATCAAGCATTGCCCGCCCACACCATCGAGCGCGGTGATTATTTTTCCGAGGCATTGGTCGAGCACTTCGACGGCCTTAACTGCCGCGTCAAAAACCCCGGTATGGCCGACCATATCACCATTGGCGAAATTACAGATAATGGTATCGTAAGTACCGCCCTGGATAGCGCTGACCAAGGCATCGCTCAATTGTGGCGCATTCATTTCCGGTTGCAAATCATAGGTGGCCACGTCGGGTGACGGGATTAGGATACGATCTTCGCCTTCGAACGCGGTTTCTCGTCCGGCGCTAAAGAAAAATGTCACGTGAGCATATTTTTCGGTTTCGGCAATTCGCAACTGGGTTTTGCCCATCTCGGATAAATATTCACCTATAGAATTAACCGTAGTTTGTTGGCCAAATGCACAGCTTGCTGCAATGTCGTCGGCATAATTTGTGGTCATAACAAAATCTGCAAGTCTGGGTCGTGAGGGCTGTGGAAAACTCTCAAAGTCGTCCTCAACAAATGCGCGGGTTATCTGGCGTGCTCGATCCGGCCGAAAGTTCATGAAAATCACCGCGTCGCCATCGGTTATTAGACTAGGAGGTTGATGTTCTGGATGGATCAGAGTCGGCATTACGAACTCATCATTTTCGTTCCGTGTATAGGCCTGCTCCAGAGCATTGAGCGCACTATCGGCCCTATAATCAGATTTGCCGTCGACCATGGCCTGCCAGGCCAGCCGGGTTCGTTCCCAGCGCTGATCTCGATCCATGGCGTAATAACGGCCGCAGATACTGGCAAATTGACCGACTCCCAGGGCGGCAAATTTTTGTTCGAGTTTTTCAATCGACTGCCGGGCGCTACGCGGTGGTGTGTCTCGGCCATCGAGAAAGGCGTGAAGAAATAGCCTGGTGATGCCTTTTTTTGCGGCTAACTTGATAATAGCGGCGATATGATCCTCATGACTGTGGACGCCACCTGGCGATAGTAAGCCGAAAATATGCAGTGCCTTATTTGTCTTTAAGACGGTATTGATAGCGTCAATATAAGCAGGATTGTCGTCAAAATTGCCGTCGTCTATAGCGGCATTGATGCGTGTGAGATTTTGGTAGATGACCCTGCCCGCGCCAAGGGTTATATGACCCACTTCCGAATTGCCCATTTGGCCTTCAGGCAAACCGACACTGGTGCCGGAGCAGTGAATCAACGTTTTCGGCTGAGTTTGCCAGAGCTTGTCCCAATTTGGTGTCTTCGCGGCGAAAATCGCATTGGCTTCAGGTTCATCACTGTGGCCCCAGCCGTCGAGAATGATGAGTGCGAGCGGGGTTTTATGCATGTGGGCCTTTTTTGGATGTGCGGATGCCAGCTTGATTCGGTGAGATTAACAAAACGCGAACTATTCGAACATGAGCCTTGAGCCGGGGCCTCCCTAGGCCGAATACTCTCTAGCATGAATAAATGGCAAGCGAGAATGTTACACGCTAAGTTCGTTAAACTCTACGCAGGTATAGGCAGGATTCAATGGTTTTGCCCAGTCACGGCTGTCCCCTGTAATTATATTTCGGTGTTCTGAGGCGATAGTGCTTTGTGTATACTGTGCCGCCGCCGTGAGCGGTGACGATTTTAGATTAGAGGTGCGGAAGATTGGATTTTTTCATATTTATCAGTGAGCAATGGATACCGGTCAGCGTGTTACTGATGCTCATTTACCTTTTTGTGTTTACGGAGCAAAAAAAAGCGGGCAAGCAAGTATCAGTTCACGACGTGACCAGTTTGATCAACAGTGAGCAGGGGATTCTGGTTGATGTCCGCGACAGTAAAGAATACGAGTCCGGACATATCGCCAACGCCTTAAATATCCCCCTGGCGAAGCTTGAAACGCGGATGGTGGAGTTGGACAAGCATCGGGACAAGACCGTTGTGCTGGTTGATAAGCTGGGTCAGCATTCCGCAGCGGCGGGCAGAAAGCTACGTGCCTCCGGTTTTGAAGTACGCCGCCTACAGGGCGGTATGGGTGAATGGCGCAGCCAGAGTTTACCTGTGGTAACGGCTTAAGTGGTATCCATCAAGCAGGCGCACGTTAAATTTCAGGCTGTTAACCAAAGAAACCTTAAACCGATTAATGCCGTGATCAAAGAATAGGTAACAATGTGACAGGCAACAATAAAGTTGTTTTATATGGCACCAGTATGTGCCCCTACTGTGTGGCGGCGCGGCGGCTTCTAGAAAGTTTGGATGTCGACTATGAAAATATTTCTGTGGATGGTGATCACGCGCTGCGTCAGCATATGGAGACGATTAGCGGCCGCTATACGGTGCCACAAATCTGGATTGGTGATACTCACGTCGGCGGTTATACCGAGCTACAGCAACTTGCCAGCGTCGGAAAATTAGAGGGTATGTTGAGCAGCGCATAGGCAACTAATTAGATCGCCAACCGGCTGGCAGATTTTCTTTTGCGCAGGGCAATGATATAGAATCCATTACCGAATAGTTGACTAAATAGTTGAATAAAATAATCGACTGAATAATTAACAGAAAAACTGACTGAACTGACTGAACCGACTACGACTAAATACATATCGAGTGAAGACTAGATGGATCAAGATAAAACTACATCAGATAACAGTAATGGTGAGGGTAAGAGCGACCAACCCCAGTTGGTTATCAATCGCATTTATGTCAAAGATGTGTCATTTGAGGTGCCCATGAGCGCGGACGCTTTTGCGCGGGAATGGCAACCTATGATCAATCAAGACACCGCTATCAATGTACATAAGTTGGGCGGTGATCAGTACCAGGTTGAATTGCATATCACTGTATCAGTGCGAGAGGAAGCGCGGGTGCTTTGTCTCGTAGAAGTGCAACAAGTGGGTATATTTATGATCGCAGGTGTCGATGGTCAGCAGCTTGCTCAGGTGTTAAATACGCACTGTCCAGCGATTTTATTTCCTTATGCTCGTGAATTAATCGACAATCTCGTGGTTCGCGGAACCTTTCCGGCAGTGATGCTGCCGCCGGTCAATTTTGACGCAATATTTCAAAATTCAATTTCGAAAAAAAGCCAACCAGCAACGAGTTCAGCTGACTAGTGGTTACCCGATGAATTTAAGTAGTCATTTGTACTTAAGCTGTGTTTATGCAATGGCTTGCTATACCTGAATATCCAGTTCCTGTAGTTTGCGCGTCAATGTATTGCGGCCCCAGCCCAGTAATTCGGCTGCTTCGCGTTTGCGTCCGGCGGTATGCTGCAATGCTGTTTGAATGGCGATACGCTCGAAAGCGGGTAGCGCAGAAGCGAGAAGATTAGATTTCCCCTGTTCTAGTTCGTTGTTAAGCCATAGGGCTAACAGGTGTTCCCAGCCATCCTGCGTGTTGGATTCTTCCGGCTTATTCTGCATCTCCGGCGGCAGATCAGGCAGCAAGATCTCGCGTCCTGCGGCCATTACTGTCAGCCAGCGGCAGGTGTTTTGCAGCTGGCGAACATTGCCAGGCCAAGGCTGCTTGACTAAAAATGCTTCAGCATCAGGTGAAAGTACTTTGGGCTCGACATTTAATTCTTTGGCAGATTGATAGAAAAAATGAGCCATCAATTTTGGTAAATCTTCTCTGCGCTCTGACAGTTTTGGCAGATGAACTCGAATAACATTAAGCCGGTGGAAAAGGTCCTCTCGAAAGGTATGTTTCCCGACCAGGTTTTCAAGGTTTTGATGGGTAGCGGCGATAATCCGGACGTCCGCTTTAACAGCAGTGTGTCCACCGACCCGATAAAATTCGTTATCTGATAGAACGCGTAACAACCGGGTTTGCGCTTCTGCGGGCATGTCGCCAATTTCATCAAGGAACAAAGTGCCGCCGTCGGCTTGTTCAAAATGGCCTATCCGACGTTGAGTGGCGCCAGTAAATGCGCCTTTTTCGTGGCCAAAAAGCTCCGATTCAATCAGGTCGTGAGGAATAGCCGCCATATTTAGGGCTATAAACGGGGCATCCTTGCGAGGGCTATGGCGATGCAGCGCTTTTGCCACTAATTCTTTGCCGGTGCCAGATTCACCATTGATTAACACCGTGATATTGGAATGAGCAAGTCTACCGATAGCGCGAAACACTTCTTGCATAGCCGGTGCTTCGCCGATAATTTCTGTTTGTTCGTTGGCCATTGGTTTAGGTTGCTGGGCGGCAGTTTCCTGTGAGAAGGAGATGGCTCTCTTCGTGACCGCAATTAAATTGTCTACATCAAAAGGTTTGGGCAGATATTCAAAGGCTCCGCCCTGGTAGGCCGCAACAGCACTATCAAGATCCGAATGGGCCGTAGTAATGATAATGGGTAGTCCAGGGCAGGTATGGTGAATTTTCTCGAGCAATTGCAGGCCATCAATACCAGGCATTCGGATATCGCTGATAATTGTGTCAGGCGTGTTTTGCGCCATATTCTTGAGGAGACTCTCGGCATTCTCAAAGCTGCGTATAGCAAATTCCGCCTTTTGTAGGGCTTTCTCCATTACCCAGCGTATTGAGCGATCGTCGTCAACAATCCACACTGTTGGCTTCATACTACTAACTCCTTGTTGTCTTCTGGGGGTGCATATTCTGGCCCTGACAGGTCGAGGGGCAAATAAACAGAAAACCTTGTTTCGCACGGATGATTTTCACATTCAATTAAACCTTGATGCTGGTTAATTGAAGATTGAGCGATGGGGAGTCCCAGGCCACTTCCTTCGGCGCGGCCGCTAATCATGGGGTAAAAAATATGTTCGACTATATCGCTGGGAATACCTGGACCATTATCGATAATGTCTAAGCGACAGACCATTTTGTGTTGGTGCTTGCCAATAGTAAAATGATTCATGACTCGAGTACGCAGGATGATTTCGCCACCATTTCCTATCATGTCGACGCTATCGAGGGCTTGCATAGCATTGCGTACCAGGTTTAGTACTGCCTGAATCAGCTGTTCACGATGACCGTTTAAATCTGGGATGCTGGGATCATAATCCTTGCGGATGACCAGTTTGCGATTGGTTTCAGCCAATACCAGTTTGGCAACATGCTCGACAATATCGTGAATGTTAACCGGTAAAAATTTACCGACGACGGTTGGACCAAGCAGGCGATCGACCAGTTTCCTTAGGCGCTCAGTCTCGGTGATGATGACATCCGTGTATTCCACTAGCTCGCTGCGGCCTAATTCCTGGGCGAGCAACTGTGATGCACCGCGAATACCGCCAAGCGGATTTTTGATCTCGTGAGCGAGACCGCGGATTAGATTACGAGAAGTATCATGGGCTGAGATCAACGCTTCTTCTTTGTCGATTCGCAGCGTCCTGTCCATGGGTTGGATTTCAAGCAGCATTCCGGCTTTGGGGCTAATATTTATCGGTGTTGCGGAGTAATCAACCGTAATCGTTGTCTGGTCGGGAAGTAATAGTTTTGCTTTGCGTTCTGTAAATGAACGGCTGTTTAATAGAGCTGCTTCGAGACTTTGTCGCTTAGGCTCAGATTCGGTGAATAAAAAAGCAGCATTGAGGCCCAATAACCGTTGTGTGCTTGCAGCCAACAGGTTTTCTGCTGCTGGGTTTAGGTAGGTTATTTCCAGCTCGGTACCCAATAGCAGAACCACTGTATTGAGGTTATCTAGCACCAACTGGTAGGTGTTTTCGTAGTTCATGGGTGTCATCGACGAGGACAGCTGCTTGGCATTCCATGATGAAGCAATTTACAAGCCAAAATGTTGGCGTTACCGAGATAGTAGGTGTGCGAGGGTGAAGGAAGTATAGATTAGTATAGTGTATTTTGCACCAATCCAGTGCGTTGCTAGGACGGTTTCAGGTGCGGGTTAGCTTTTGGGGCGGTAACGTTTAACGTGAAAGTTGACGGTTTGAGTGCTGGCCTTTTTTTTGCCATCTTCACCGATAATTTCAGCGCGAACCTGGTGCAGACCTCGGATCAGGTTTGATAAGGAGTAGGAGGTCGATGAGCTGGGTGTGCCGTAGAGATGCCCGTTATGATATAGCTTAACCAAATGCCCATCTTGCAGGTCGGGCTTCAGACTAATTTGCACTGTAATAGTACGCTGCCCGGGTGTAACCGTTGAGTTTGAGCCTGGTTGCGTTATGCGGCTCATAGTATAGGGAACCTCAACCGCATCGGTGGGTGTTTCCGGTAGAGCTGATGGTCTGACTAATGCAGGTTGTGTGTTGATCGGAGCAAGTTTGACTTCGGATGATTCACTATTTGCTGTAGGGTTGTCTGTGAAAGTAATATGCCCCTGGTCGTCAACTTGCTTGAAAACGTTGTCAGCGTTGGCTTTTTCTGTATTAGTGGCGGACATAACGATAGTTAGGCAAGCGATAGTAAGTAGCTGTCTAATATTCAATCTGACACTCCTTCTCGAAAAGTGAATTCGCAAGATTACCTTTCCTTAGACCAAAGAAAAAGCCCGTCATTCCCTAATTTGCAGGGAACAACGTGCTTTTTTTGTGCTTTGTGAGGGAGTACTTTGCGCGCGATTCGATCAGACGCTGTAGTACATATCAAACTCAACCGGGTGGGTGGTCATGTTGAGCTTCTCAACTTCCTCAGATTTCAGTTCGATATAGGCGTCGATAACGTCATCATCCATAACACCGCCAGCGGTGAGGAATGTACGGTCATTATCCAGCGCCTCAAGGGCCTGTTCGAGGGATGAAGCCACGGTAGGAATGGCTTTGGCTTCTTCTGCGGGTAAGTCGTACAGATCTTTATCAGCCGCATCGCCAGGGTGGAGCTTGTTTTGAATGCCGTCTAGACCGGCCATCAGCATGGCGGTGAAGGCCAGATAAGGGTTCGCCGTAGGGTCAGGATAACGCACCTCAATGCGACGTGCTTTTGGGTTTGGCACGAAGGGGATGCGGATCGAAGCCGAGCGGTTACGGGCCGAATAAGCCAGCATAACCGGGGCTTCAAAGCCGGGTACCAGACGTTTGTATGAATTTGTTGAGGCATTGGCAAAGGCATTGATGGCGCGCGAGTGTTTGATTATGCCGCCGATGTAGAACAAGGCTGTTTCAGACAGTCCGGCGTAAACATCGCCGCTGAAAATATTCTGTCCGTCTTTTGACAGCGATTGGTGACAGTGCATGCCAGAGCCATTGTCGCCGACCAGTGGCTTGGGCATAAACGTGGCGGTTTTGCCGTAGGCGTGTGCAACATTATGCACGCAATACTTAAATACCTGAATTTCATCAGCTTTTTTAGTCAGGTTGTTGGGGCCAACGCCAATTTCACACTGCCCTGCGGTGCCTACTTCGTGGTGATGGACTTCCACATCAAGGCCCATTTGGGTCATCGCCCCACACATAGCCGCGCGGAGATCGTGGAGGGAATCAACCGGTGGCACTGGGAAGTAGCCGCCTTTTACACCGGGGCGGTGACCCATGTTGCCGTCAGGAAAGTCATGTTCCGTTGCCCAGGAAGCTTCTTCAGAGGCGACTTTGTAGAAAGCGCCACTCATATTGGCACCCCATTTGACGTCGTCAAAGACGAAGAACTCAGGCTCAGGGCCAAACAGAACGTTATCGGCAACGCCAGTAGACTTCATATAGGCCTGAGCGCGTTCGCCTATGGAGCGCGGGTCGCGGTTATAGCCCTGCATAGTGGTTGGCTCGACGATACCGCAGCGGAGGATCACGGTCGGCTCATCGGTAAAGGGGTCAAGGACTGAAGTTTGATCATCGGGCATCAAGATCATGTCTGATTCGTTAATGCCTTTCCAGCCCTCAATGGAGGAGCCGTCAAACATTTTGCCGTCCTCAAAGAAACCTTCATCGACCTCTTTTGATGGAATGGATACGTGCTGCTCTTTACCCTTGGTATCGGTAAATCGTAAATCGACCCAGCCGGCTTCGCTTTCTTTGATGAGATTCAGTGTTTGTTCGGACATATTTCCTCCAGGTCGGGATTCATTAAGTTATTTTTCCACCCCCCATCCGGGCGGTGCTTAGTATTCGGATTTACCACGCCGCACTACTGAGTCGGCGACGGAACCCTCCGTCGGGGCGTTAAATGCAAGTTAATCGTCTAGATTACGCAAAACCTATGCCACTTTAGACTTTCAATAACCCCGGTTTCGCGGTGTGTTTCTAGCTTTATACCCGCTTGCGTGCGCTATTGAAGTGCGTAATAGCGGTGGCTTGCCCTATAACAGTGCTCCAGTGTGGCTTCCGGGAGTAACTTCGGCCGGGCCGGTATTCTACGCCAACTTTGCGTCATCGTCAGCTGGCCCAACTTATGGCTTTGAAGTCTGGTCTTGTGAGTTCTTTGTCTGCCACCCGATTGTTTTATAATCGCGCTCTCCCAGCCGTGGTGCCGATTCCAGTTATGCATTTTGTCATCAAATTATTTCCCGAAATAATTATCAAAAGCCCGCCCGTGCGAAAACGCTTTATCAAACAGTTGCGAAGTAATTTGCAGCGCTTGATCCGGGATCGTGGTCACAGTGCAGAAGTGCGCAGCCAATGGGACAAGCTCGAAGTGCTAGTGGCAGATAGCGATACGGTCTGTATTGAACTCGTTAAACGCCTGTTGGCCTCGACACCCGGCATCGCCAATTTTTCAGAGGTCAACGAACATCCACTGGGTAGTTTTGACCAGATTGCTGACTTGCTATGGCCCGACTATGGCGAGGCGATCAGCCATAAAACATTTTGTGTGCGAGTTAAGCGCAGCGGCAAGCACGACTTTAAATCGGTGGAGGCTGAACGTGAGATCGGCGGGCGGCTATTGCAACGTGCAGCGTCTGCCACCGTAAAGCTGAATGATCCGGATGTAAAAATCAGCCTGGAGATACGGGGCCAGCAACTTTACATTCTTGAGCAAACCACACCGGGCCTCGGTGGTTTCCCTCTGGGTACTCAGGAAGCGGTGATGTCGCTAATTTCTGGCGGCTTCGATTCCACCGTGGCCAGTTATCTGACCATGAAGCGCGGCCTGCGCACGCACTTTTGTTTTTTCAATCTTGGTGGTCGCGCCCATGAGTTGGGTGTCAAAGAGGTTGCCTGGTATCTGTGGGATAAATATGGCTCGTCTCACCGGGTTAAATTTATCACCGTGCCCTTTGAAGATGTGGTCGCGGAAATTCTTACTAAAGTCGATAACTCGCAAATGGGCGTGGTGCTCAAGCGGATGATGTATCGCGCCGGATCAGAGGTGGCTCGAGCCTGGAATGTCGAAGCGATGGTTACCGGCGAAGCAGTGGCTCAGGTCTCCAGCCAGACTTTGCCAAACCTGGCGGTAATCGATGCGGCGACCGATGTGTTGACCCTGCGCCCGCTGATCACCATGGATAAAAACGACATTATTAATATCGCGCGTAATATCGGAACCGAAGATTTCGCCGCTAATATGCCAGAGTATTGCGGTGTTATATCAGTGAAACCCACCACCCGAGCCAAACCTGAGCGCATTGAAAGAGAAGAGGCCAACTTCGATTTCGACATACTGCGAAATGCGATAGATAATCGTCGTGAAGAAAACATAGACGAAATGATGGACGATCTCGTTGACCTGCCAACGGTAGAAACTTTTTCCTCTCCTCAGCCAGGTATGACCATTCTCGATATCCGCCATCCCGATGAAGTGATGCGTAAACCGCTTAATGTCGGCGCCGCAGAAGTCACTACTTCGCCGTTTTTCTCACTACAGAAAAACTTTAAAAGCCTGGATCCGGCTGGGCACTACTTGCTTTATTGCGACAAGGGCGTGATGAGCAGATTGCATGCGGAACTACTGCGCGACGAGGGTTTCGAAAATTTGGGCCTGTATTCGCCCAATCATTGAATCCTAAGTGATTAATATAGAAGCGCTCTTCGCGCTTTAGTCCGAATTTAAAGCACGCTATCGTGCAGTGACTTTTGGTGGTTAAACCACTACAATGCGCGCCCCAAAATCTGCTGTAGCCCCCATCTCTGGTAATCAAATGTCTGATATTGAAAAGCTTCGCAATATTGCGATTATTGCCCATGTCGATCACGGCAAAACCACCCTGGTCGATAAGCTCTTGAAGCAGTCAGGCATGCTGGATCGCAAGGATCAGGATGCGGAGCGCATCATGGATTCCAATGACCAGGAGCGTGAGCGGGGCATAACCATTCTCGCTAAAAACACCGCTATCGAGTGGAATGGTTATCACATCAATATCGTCGATACGCCGGGCCATGCCGATTTTGGCGGCGAAGTGGAGCGAGTCCTGTCGATGGTAGATTCGGTGCTGCTATTGGTTGATGCTGTCGATGGGCCCATGCCGCAAACCCGTTTTGTTACCGCCAAAGCCTTTGAGCAGGGTTTAAATCCCATTCTTGTCGTCAATAAAGTGGATCGTCCTAGCGCGCGGCCCCACTGGGTGATCGATCAGGTCTTCGATTTATTTGATCGTCTCGGCGCCAATGATGAGCAGTTGGACTTTCCCATTATTTACGCTTCGGCGCTCAATGGTGTGGCTGGCCCTGAGCCGGATCAGTTGGCCGATGATATGACGCCGCTGTTTGAGATGATCACAGAACAGGTGAAGGCTCCAGTGGTCGATCGAAACGGGCCTCTGCAAATGCAGATTTCTGCCCTCGATTACGACAGTTATGTCGGTGTTATCGGTGTGGGTCGCGTTACCCGCGGCAGTCTGGCACCGAATCAGCATGTGGTAGTAGTCGACAACGACGCAAATACCCGCAAGGGTAAAGTGCTCAGCGTAAAAAGCTATCTCGGCCTGGAGCGCATCGAGACTGACCTCGCTCAGGCGGGCGATATCGTCACCGTTACTGGCATCGATGCCCTGGGTATTTCAGACACCCTGTGTGACCCCGAACATATTGAAGCCTTGCCACCGCTGTCTGTTGATGAACCTACGGTCAGCATGATGTTCATGGTCAACGACTCGCCGTTTTCAGGGCTGGATGGCAAATATGTGACCTCTCGCAATTTAAAAGAGCGTCTGGAGCGGGAGCTAATTCATAATGTCGCGCTGCGGGTTGAACAGGCCGATAGTCCTGATAAATTTAAGGTTTCTGGTCGGGGTGAATTGCATCTATCAGTGTTGATTGAAACCATGCGCCGTGAAGGTTATGAGCTTGCTGTATCTCGACCAGAAGTTATCCAGAAAGAAGTTGATGGCGAAATTCACGAACCCTTTGAGCAGGTGGTAATCGATGTTGAAGACCGGCACCAGGGCGGAGTCATGGAAGAAATCGGCCTGCGCAAGGGTGAGCTGAAAAACATGGAGCCAGACGGCAAAGGCCGGGTAAAGCTAGAATTCCTGATTCCATCGCGGGGTTTAATTGGCTTTCGCGGCCAATTTCTTACCATGACTTCTGGTTCGGGCATTATGACTAGTATTTTTGACCACTATGGCCCGACCAAATCCGGTGAAGTCACTTCTCGCCAAAACGGGGTGTTGATCTCTATGGTCAAAGGTAAAACCCTGGGTTTCTCGCTGTTTAACCTGCAAGAACGTGGCAGTCTGTTTTTAAACCATGGTGAAGACGTTTACGAAGGCCAGGTGATAGGCACTCATTCCCGTAGTAATGATCTATCGGTAAACCCCACCAAGGGCAAGCAGCTGACTAACGTACGCGCCTCGGGAACCGACGAAGCACTGACCCTTGTGCCCCCCGTGCGTCACACCCTTGAGCAAGCGCTGGAGTTTATCGAGGAGGATGAGCTGGTGGAAATAACCCCCAGCTTTATCCGCGTGCGTAAAAAATTGTTGACAGAAAATGAGCGAAAGCGTGCCGCTCGAGCCTGATATCCGGTTCGGACTGCTCGCTATTTTATTAATGATTTTCAGCTCTGTTCTAACGTAAAATCATTAAGGCGGGCGGCTTGTTTACGTCCGGCTATTTTCCTGCCAGCACCTTCTCAGCCCAGCCTTTTTCCAGGGGCACCATGTAATACATCTTCACGTCCCGCGACAAAAACTTCCACGCATCACCCACCTTTCGGTATTCGTCATCATAATAGCCTGCGCCGATAATACTCTTGCCATCGACGATGCCACGAATCTCCACATAACAGGTGCCGGATGCTTTGTCTGGGCCTTCCAGCTTGACCACGTGGTTGTGAATAAAAGGCCTTGGGGCGAGGTCGCCCAGGGCTTGCTCGTACATCTTGATCAGGTTTGCTTTGCCTTTGGTGGCCGGGATGGTGTTGTCGTCGATAGCGATGGAGCCATCTTCAGTAAATAGATCAACCATGGCCTTAACATCACTCTTCCACACATAGTGGCAATACAGGATGGGCAGGTCACGGATGGCCTCTCTGTCTAGCATCTCCTGGACAAGGGTATCGGTACTTTTGGACATGGGTTTTTCCTTCTTTTGGTTAAATAAAATCTGTATTGATAATAGTCTAAATTAACTGTTTGTCTTCCCCGGTGGCTTTTGGTTATGGCAACTTTGCAATAAAGCCTCAAGTGTTTTCGTGCCCATTTTGTTCATCAATGCGATATTTCGTTTGGGGATGTCCTCTGGGTCAGAATAACTGGCGATGGCGCGTTCCAGGCTGGCTTCTCGTAACAGGTGTAAGAGAGGATATGGCGATCGGTTGGTGAAATTTTCGGCATCTCCGGGCTCGGTGCCGCCGAACTGGTAATCTGGATGAAAGCTGGCGATTTGGAAAACCCCCTCCAGGCCAGTTTCTATAAGGAGTCTATCGGCATCATCGAGAAATTGATTGTAGTCGTAGAAATCAAGCAGCACCTTGGGGTGGATCAGCAGCGTTGTTTCGATCGCTCCGTCGTTATCGAGTAATTCGAGCTCGGTTTGTAGTTCGACTAATAGCTGCTCTTCTGTGGCGGCATCTGTCACCACAAACTTTATGCGATTGTTAATGAGTTCTTCTTTGGCAAAAGGACACAGGTTAAGGCCGATCACCACGGTTTCTACCCACTGCCGAACCGAATCGATTGTTTTCTTTCGATTCAGCAAGCCTTCCATTTCAAAGAGTGTGTTCGACAAAGTTAATGCAAATGCTCGGTGGCCTTATTGTTGGGGGTAAGCGCAGGGAATCTGTGGGTCGCATATTGACTGTGACAGCTGAGACATGATTCGCTGATTTTGGAAAAATAAAAACCGACGAGCTCTGCTTTTTTATTGCTGGCCGCGTGTTCGAGCATGCCTGATAAATAGTGGAAGTGTTGATCTTGTTTAATAAACCCTTCGGGGAGGGAGCTATGCAGTTCGTGTAACTGATGATCTGTCAGGCTTTGCTTTAAAATATAACTGTTCTTGATTTGCTGTGCGATTTGCTCAATTTCGCTCCAGCTTCCTGAAACGTAAGCGGGGATGATAGCCATCATACCTTGCTCGATCGCGACCATTTCTTTGCTTAGTAGGGCTCGTAATTCTGGTGATAGGGATGCAAGGCTGGAGCCGTCAGCGTTAAGTTCAGTATTTTTTTTGTCATGGTTGGCCGTGTCGTGATGAATTAAACCTTCTCCATAAGCCTGCGAATATGTCGCTATTATTAAAATAAATATAGTGTTAAGTATCTTGATAGTCGGTTTCATAAAGGGACTTATCTCTGATCATTTCGGATAGTTAACGCGTAACCTAAACGACAGGTGCTATAAACTTGTCGTCAAGTTTACCAAGAATAACTCCGTACATAGGTGTTCCAGAATCGGTTAGATACTGGACACGCCCAATGAGCAAACCCTGTTTCTCATCTCGCTCTATGCCAATAAAGTGCAAGATATCCTTAAGCCGTTTCCTTGGTTCGGAGACTGTCCAAACCCACCGACCGATATCATCCGTCTTACCGAGGATGGCATTTACAACCTTCGGTCTTCCCATAGTAGGATTAATCTGACCAATGGCAACAGCCATCGAATACGCTACCTTTGCCGTCATCTTGGCAAATTCGCTCGGTACATAACTCTGAGACACCCGAATGTCCTTTGCGCCAATGCGCTTAATTACCTCTTCCAGCCGTGGGCCAAAGCTATACGTGTATTGACCAGAGACTCTTACTCCGCTTTTATAGTTTTTAGGATCGAGATAGCCAGGTATTTCGTAGTTGAAGAAAGTAAGCAGAAGGGGGTATTCATCGACTGGTAATTGAATAGTCTCCCACTCTGTGCCAAAGCGAACCTCCAGGGGTAATTTGGTGGGAGCGTCCTTGTGTTTCCGTCGTGACTGAATGCGACGATACACACAAATTGGTCGGAGAGGCCCGCGAAGTACCGTTTGCTCAATGCGTCCAGTGATGGTGGCGCAAACTTTGCAGGAGGACGAGGGTAGTTCTAGGTTGCCGCCCAATCCGTATGGCATGATGTGTTCGCTAGTCAGGTCGTGAGGTGTACCACAGTAGATGCAGAATCCGATCTCCGGGTACATCTTTTTTTCCAGGGCAGGGATATTAAATATGCTTCGCTCGTTCACTTGTTTCTCAGTTATGTAACAATTAATTGGACAAAATTACCCACTAAATCACTGCACACTCACCATGCCGAAAACAATCCACCGTATGATCATTAACCATGCCCATGGCCTGCATATGGGCGTAGCAGATAGTCGAGCCAAAAAAGCGAAAGCCGCGTTTTTTCATATCTTTACTGATGGTGTCCGATAGCGCTGTGGTGGCAGGGGATTCTGCCAGACTAAGCCAGTTATTCTGAATGGGTTTTTTATCGTCGATAAAGCCCCACAGGTAATCGGCGAAGCTGCCGTAGCTATCCTGTAGTTCGAGAAATAGTTTGGCGTTGCTGATGGCGGATTCGATTTTCAGCCGGTTGCGGACAATACCCGCATCGCCCATCAATCGCTCGACGCTGCGTTTGTTAAAGCAGGCGACTTTTTTGGCATTAAAGTCGGCAAAGGCTTTGCGGTAGTTTTCCCTTTTGCGCAGGATGGTGATCCATGACAGCCCAGCCTGTGCGCTTTCCAGTACCAGAAACTCAAACAACTTATCGTCGTCGTAGCAGGGTACGCCCCATTCTTCATCGTGATACTGTTCGTAGAGGGGGTCACCGGAAGACCAGCTGCAGCGCAGGATGGTGGAAGGGGCGGGAGTCGAAGGGGTGATCTGGGGCATTGCCATTTATCCTTGCCTGGCTTAAGTTTCCGGGTCTTATGTTTTACCGTTAATGGACAATTATTACTGAGCAATAAGCATACACCGAACTGATCGGTCTGGAGCACAGTTTATGCGTATTCACTATCCGACAATTACACCTTACGCCACTCATCAGATAGAGGTTTCCGATCTTCACACCTTGTATGTGGAGGAATGCGGTAATGCCGATGGTTTGCCGGTGGTGTTTGTCCACGGCGGGCCGGGTGCGGGTTGTTCGGCTACGGATCGCTGTTTTTTTAACCCGGATATTTACCGGATCATTATTTTCGACCAGCGCGGTGCCGGGCGCTCAACACCTCACGCCAGCCTGGAGGAAAATACTACTCAAAATTTAATCGCCGATATGGAATTAATCCGCGAACAGCTGGGGGTGGAACAGTGGATGTTATTTGGCGGCTCCTGGGGTTCGACCTTGAGTTTGTTGTATACCCAGAGTCATCCAGAACGAGTCACAGCGATGGTGCTGCGGGGAATCTTTCTGTGTCGCAAAGAAGATATTGACTGGTTTTATCAATTTGGCGCCAGCGCAATTTTCCCGGATTACTGGGCCGACTTTGTCGAGCTTATTGAACCAGCAGATAGAGGCAATATGCTCACGGCATACCATAAGCACCTGACCAGTGATGATGAGCTGGACCGAATTCGAGCCGCCAGAGCCTGGTCGATTTGGGAGGCCCGCTGCGCCACCTTGCATCCCAACAACCATGTTGTACAACATCTCGGCAGCGCTCACGTCGCGATGGCCATGGCCCGTATCGAAGCCCACTACTTTATCAATAACTGTTTTGTTACTGACAACGAGATTCTCGACAAGGTCGGCATGCTGGCCGACATTCCCGCTATCGCCGTCCATGGTCGTTATGATGTGGTCTGTCCGGTCAAGCAGGCCTTTGATTTGCAGGCCCAGTGGCCTGATTTGAAGCTCGAAGTCATTCGGGATTCAGGTCATGCCTCCAGCGAGCCGGGAACCGTGGATGCCCTGGTCAAGGCAACAGATGAAATGGCGGTGATTATCAAAACCCGGCAAACGAGTACGAGCTAAAGCGGTGCGCGGACTAATCCAGAGAGTCAGTCATGCCTCCGTTGAGGTGGACGGTGAGGTAGTCGGTCAGATTGATCGAGGCATCCTGCTGTTGCTTGGTATCGAGGCATCCGACTCCAGTGCGCATTGCAGCAAGCTGATCGATAAGGTGTTGAACTACCGGATTTTCCCCGAAGGCGAGTCTTCAGATGGCACCAGTGGGCGGATGAATTTGAGCGTCAAGGGTATTCACGGTGGGGTGCTGGTGGTGTCGCAATTTACCCTGGTGGCCGATACTCAAAAAGGTCTGCGCCCAGGGTTTTCATCGGCGGCTAAGCCCGAACACGCCGAACAGGTTTATAAAGAGTTCGTTGAGTTAATGCGCAGTCAGCACGAGTCGGTAGAAACCGGCATATTTGCCGCCGATATGAAAGTATCGTTGTGTAATGACGGCCCAGTGACTTTTTTGCTGGATGTTTAAATGGAGGCATATCCCGAAGCACAAACGAAAACGGAAGCGGAAACGGAAATAAAGAAGAACTAAACTTTAAACCGCGCCTTTAATTTGCGCTCGACCAGAACGTTTTTCAATTGTGCGTACTGAGGAATGCCATTTTTGTAGGGCGGGTAATCTTCTCCCTGGATCAGCGGCGCTAAATAATCCCGCGCCAGTTCGGTAATACCAAAGCCATCTCGGCTAATAAAGTTGCGCGGCATCATTTTTTCTACATTGGCGACATCAGCCAGGGCAGTCTCGCCGATTTGCCAGGCGTACTTCTTCGATTTTTTACGTTCAATGCTGACCATCACTGCGCTTTTACCCGCCAGGGCAAATTCTACGGCGGCCTTGCCCACGGCATAGGCCTGTTCGACATCGGTGGCCGAAGCAATGTGCCGGGCCGAGCGCTGTAAATAATCCGCCAGTGCCCAGTGATATTTATAGCCCAACTCGCTTTTCATCATGTCGGCCAGTGTCGGGGCAACGCCACCCAACTGTTTGTGGCCAAAGGCGTCGGTCGTGCCAGCGTCGGCAATAAAAGTGCCATCTTTATATTGCGCGCCTTCCGAGGCGACAATCACGCAGTAGCCATTTTTCTTGACCGTGCGCTCGACTTTTTTCAGGAATTTTTCCCGGTTAAAGGCGATTTCTGGAAACAGAATAATATGGGGTGGGTCGCCGGCTTGATCAGCTGCGAGACCGCCAGCGGAGGCTATCCAGCCAGCATGTCGGCCCATCACTTCGAGAATAAATACCTTGGTGGAGGTGTCGCACATGGAGGCGACATCGAGGCTGGCTTCTTTGGTGGACACCGCGACATACTTTGCCACCGAACCAAAACCGGGACAGTTGTCAGTAAAAGGCAGGTCGTTATCGACAGTTTTCGGAATGTGGATGGCCTGGATGGGATAGCCCAGTTGTTCGGATATCTGGGCAACTTTGTTGCAGGTATCCGCCGAGTCGCCGCCGCCGTTGTAAAAGAAATAACCAATGTCGTGGGCTTTAAAAACGGCGATTAAACGCTCGTATTCGGAGGGATCGTCGGTGAAGTTTTTCAGCTTATGGCGGCAGGAACCAAATGCACCGGAGGGTGTATGCTTGAGCGCGGCGACGGTTTTTGCCGACTCCTTGCTGGTGTCGATTAGCTCTTCGCGTAGCGCGCCGATAATACCGTTTTTGCCCGCGTACACTTTGCCAATTTTGTTTTTGTGGGCGTGAGCAGTTTCAATAACCCCACAGGCACTGGCATTAATAACTGCCGTAACGCCGCCAGACTGGGCATAAAACGCGTTCCGTTTGGCCATGAATTCTCCGTAGTTTTGCAGGGCAGTAAAAAGCGCGCATGATACGGCAAACATTGCTTAAATGCATGACAGGCGATTGGCCTCAATGGGATAATTAGATCAATTAACCTGGCGACAATATCCAACATCAGCGAACAGGGAATTATCGATAAATGCGTATCCATATATTGGGAATTTGCGGCACTTTTATGGGCAGCCTGGCCCAGCTTGCTAAAGCCAGCGGACACCGGGTGTCGGGGTGTGATGCGAATGTCTACCCGCCGATGAGCACCCAGCTTGAGCAGGCGGGTATCGAGTTGATCGAAGGCTATGATCCCGCCCAGCTCGACCCGGCACCCGATCTGGTGGTGGTCGGTAATGTGCTGTCGCGGGGTAACCCCTGTGTTGAATATATGCTAAATAAAAGCCTGCCTTATACATCCGGGCCCCGGTGGCTGGGTGATGAGTTTCTTGCCGATAAGTGGGTTCTGGCCGTTTCTGGTACCCATGGAAAAACCACGACAGCTAGTATGCTGGCCTGGATACTTGAATATGCCGGTATGTCGCCGGGGTTTTTAATTGGCGGCGTGCCGAAGAATTTTGGTGTCTCTGCTCGAACCGGTGAGACGCCCTTCTTTGTCGTCGAGGCCGATGAATACGACACCGCGTTTTTTGATAAGCGCTCCAAGTTTGTTCACTACCATCCGCGTACTTTGGTGATTAATAATCTGGAGTTTGATCACGCTGATATATTTGCCGACCTGGCCGCGATTCAAACCCAGTTTCACCACCTATTACGTACCGTGCCAGAGCAAGGCCTGATTATTTATCCTCAAGAAGACGAAAATCTACAGGTGGTGATTGATCAGGGGTGCTGGACGCCCCTTGAAACTACCGGTGCTACCGGCCAATGGTCTGAAAGTTTACTCGTTGACGACGGCAGTGCTTTTGAAGTGCTGGTCGACAGCAAGAAAGTGGGCACAATTCGTTGGCAACAAACCGGAGAGCATAACGTTGATAATGCCCTGATGGCCGTGGCTGCAGCTAGACACGCTGGGGTCGCACCGGAGCTTGCCTGTGAAGGTTTAAGTCAGTTTGCCGGTGTGGCGCGGCGTATGGAGTGCCTGGGCGAGGTGGAAGGTGTTCATGTTTACGATGATTTTGCCCATCATCCCACAGCCATTGCTACGACTCTGGCGGGCCTGAGAAAGAAAGTCGGCGATAATAAAATTATTGCGGTGATCGAGCCACGTTCCAACACCATGAGGTCAGGTATTCACAAAGACAACCTGGCTTCAGCAACCGATGACGCGGATCAGGTATTCTGGTTTCAGCCTGCGAAGCTGGATTGGTCATTGGCGGATCATGTGGCTAGCGGAAAAGCGCAAGCCCAGGTCGTTGATACGATTGATTCGCTAGTAGAACTTACGCGGCAAGCCGCACAACCGGGTAGTCACGTCGTCATAATGAGCAACGGTGGTTTTGGCGGCTTCCATCAGCGACTATTGACCGCACTGGTTGACGACCAGAATTCACGCGAAAGCCAAGTTTAATAATAAGGCTTAATATCATGGCGACTAACAGAGAGTTGCTGGTTCTAATGGCGGTGGTTGTCGCGACAACGGTCTGGTCATGGATCAATCCCTTTGGTCGCCTCATCTGGTGGATGGAGGCGGTACCCGTAATAATTGCCCTGCCTGTTTTATTGGCAACACGAGCTAACTTTCCGCTGACTCGCCTGGTTTATTACTTGATTGCAATGCATGCCCTGATTCTTGTCGTTGGTGCCCACTACACCTATGCCCGTGTGCCCCTGGGCTTTTGGTTGCAGGATATGCTGGAGTTTTCCCGCAATCCCTATGACCGAATTGGCCATATCGCTCAGGGATTTATTCCGGCTATGGTGGCTCGTGAAATTATGCTGCGCCACAGAGTGGTTCGCCGTGGGCCATGGTTGTTTTTTCTGGTGGTATGTTTTTGCCTTGCGTTTAGTGCCTTCTATGAACTAATCGAGTGGTGGGCCGCCGTCTTCGGTGGTGATGGTTCTGTTGAATTCCTCGGTACCCAGGGCGATGTCTGGGATTCCCAGTGGGATATGTTCCTGGCGCTAATTGGCGCCATTAGCGCGCTGGCGTTATTGAGCCGCGTGCAAGACAGGCAACTACGTATCATCGAAAAAGTAAGCCCGTGAAAAGATCACCGTTTGAATGGCGGGTTTATCGACCCTTTGATGTGTAAGCGCGATGGCTAAAGTATTGATTGTCGGTTGTGGCGATATAGGCTTTGGCTTAGCAGAACTGCTAATCGCAGGGGGCCACGATGTCTGCGCTATCAAACGTAAACCAATGGCTAAAGAATTGCCGGGCCTGAAACTTTACCTTGCTGATATTACGGTAGCCGATGAACTTGCTAGCGTGCCGACTGACTTTGATCAAATCTACGTAATCCTGTCACCAGATAATCGGGATGAAAAAAGCTATCGCCGAGTTTATCAACATGGCATCGAGAACCTGCTCGATCATTTTGCCAATAGCGACGGACAAGATCCGGGCCAGAATAAAATTCTGCCTCACTGGATATTTGTCTCATCTACCAGCGTATACAGTCAAAATGGCGGCGAGTGGGTAGACGAAGATTCACCCACAGAACCGACAGGCTTTAACGGCAAAGCCTTATTACAGGCGGAGCGGAGTATTCTTGCAGCCGGATCAAAAAACACCATCGTACGCTTTAGTGGTATTTATGGGCCAGGGCGTGAGAGCTTGATCAAGCGGATAAAATCAGGCGTACCGGTTCAATACGATCCCCCTTATTACACTAACCGCATACATCGGGATGACTGTATTGGGGTGTTAGCCTGGCTCCTTGAGCAGCGTCTTGCCGGTAAGCAATTAGAGAATGTTCAGCTGGCAACCGACTGTGATCCCGCGCCCATAAACAAAGTTGCCTGCTGGCTTGCTGAGCAATTAAATTGTGCGGCGCCGCTTGAAAAGCCTTCGGCAAATTTGACTCAGAATAAACGATGCGCCAACCAAAGGCTTTGTGAGCAAGGATACCAATTCTGTTTCAAAAGCTATCGTGAAGGCTACGGATTTGTAATTCAAAACGACGAGTTAAAAACAGATAGTTAATAAACGCGCAATAAATCTGCCGATGATTAGTTTTGCTTTGAATAAGCCAACGACTTAACTATATTTATTGGTATCGAGGGATATTCTATTATCTAGGCTGGACGCCATGCCGGATAAATACAGGTACCAACTGCCCCTTGAGTTGGAGTATTTGCCGACCGGGCGGATTAGTAATAGTTAACTTTTTAAATTTCACTGACAGGACTAATTGACTATGGATACATTATTTCCATCATTACCCAACCCTGCTGATCTTACTGACGTATTCAAGATGTTTCCTCACGTGGGCGAGCCTCTTATGGCCCTGGCCGATGTGATTTTGAGGGATGAATCACCCTTGACTCAGGGTGAAAGA
Source organism: Porticoccaceae bacterium (assembly GCA_021773435.1). Taxonomy (GTDB): domain Bacteria; phylum Pseudomonadota; class Gammaproteobacteria; order Pseudomonadales; family Porticoccaceae; genus HB2-32-21. The sequence goes on along the minus strand of JAJFKC010000022.1, from coordinate 130,970 downwards.
GAGCTTCTTTTTGCCCATGTCTCAGGGCTTAACGCTTGTCGATATTGTTATGGGGCTCATACCAATATCGCCAATGCTTTTGGAATTAACAAGGATTTATTCGAGGCCATGCAAGCAAACTTTGATACCGCTGATGTTCCTGAAAAATTGAAACCGATGCTGGGCTATGTTTCTAAGCTGACAACAACACCTGCCCAGATGGTTCCGGCGGATGCGCAACCTGTATACGATGCCGGCTGGAATGAAAGGGCACTACATGATGCTATTGCCGTTTGCGCAATCGCTAATTTCATGAATCGCTTTGTCGACGGTACCGGCTGCTTGCCGGAAGCAATGAAGATAGAAAGCTCTGGAAGTATCATGGACTCCTATGTTGGCTGGGGGCGTACGGTCGGGTTCATAGATTAGTTGAATGGTTGCTCGGTTGAATGGTTGATTAAGGGAGAATAATAATGAAACTCGACAGCGCATTAGTTAGCACAGATTGGCTCGCCGAAAATCTTGGCCAGGCCAATCTTCGTATTTTCGACACCTCAATTTCCCTGAAACATAAAGAGGGAGGTGGCTACCAGGTTGATAGTGGGCATGGCAACTGGCAGGAAGCACATATTCCCGGCGCCGGGTTTTTAGACTTAGCCAAAGAATTCGCTGATCAAAGCACAGATATTCCATTCACGATGCTGCCACCTGAGCAATTTCGTGAGCGCGCTGCTGGCCATGGCATATCAGATAACAGCACGATCTTGCTATACAACAACGGCATGCCCATGTGGGCAACACGCGCCTGGTGGATGTTCCGCGCAGTCGGTTTCGATAATGTTGCGGTGCTGGATGGTGGTTGGCAAAAATGGCAGTCCGAAGGTCGACCTGTGGACAGCGCCGTACCAGACCATCCGCAAGGGAAACTAACCGTTAACCCAAGGCCAGAGTTATGGGCGGATAGGCAGGAGATGTTACGGATCATGGACGATGGCGGTGCCTGCACGCTTAATGCTCTGCCGCCTGATGTCTACAGTGGTGATAAAAATAATTATGGTCGTGCCGGACATATCCCGGGCAGCCACAATGTGTTCTGTGGCAATTTAATCGACCCCGATAACGGTACGTTTTTAGCCGTCGAAAAAATGAGTGAACAATTCAGAGCGAGTGGTGCTCTTGAAGCTCAGCGCGCGATTGTTTATTGCGGCGGCGGTATCTCTGCAACCGTGGATGCACTAGCGCTTCACCTCGCTGGACACAGCAATATCGCTATCTACGATGGATCAATGTCCGAGTGGGTAAAAGATGAGTCTCTGCCGCTTAAGTTAGGTGACAAGCCCTAATTAAAAATAGCTGCGAGGATTCTTGTGCATTTCTAAACGATCATTTACTTGTGCACACAAAGGCCTTTTCGATCAAACGACAAAGCCGTTTTTATACATCAAACCCCGAGAAATATTACATCAAACCGCGAGAAACGCCACCATCGACAGACACACTGGTGCCGGTAATAAATCTGGTTGATTCGGAACACATGAATGCAACAATTTCACCGAACTCCTCCGGCCCACCAACAAAGCCCAACGGTATGCGAGCCGCCAGCTTCTCTAAATCGACACCCAGGTCGGTGAGACGATCCGTTAGGTGGCCACCAGGCTGCACAGAATTAACCGTCACGCCATCCTTTGCTACCTCCATGCTCAACACTTTTAAATATCCCGTGGCGGCTGTTCGCGCAGTAACCGATGCAGCAAGTGATGAATTGGGTTCTCGCACTGCGTGCGAAGTGATCGCCACAACTCTCCCCCATTTTCGATCCTGCATCGCTGGTACCGCCGCGTTGCACATCGAGATCGTCGAAAACAGATTGAGATTCAGGGCGTGTTGATAGTCCTCTATGCCAGTTTGGGTGGCAGCACCCCCGGGAGGGCCACCTGCGTTGGTTACCAAAATATCGACCTGACCTAATTTCTCTACGGCCAGAGCTATAAATTCCTTTGCTCCTTCTGGTGTCGATATATCGATTGTGATGCCCACGGCATTGCCGCCAATCTGTTTTACTGCTTCATCAACACGCTGGTCGTCGCGACCACAAATGGCGACCCTGACACCTTCTGCAGCGAGCGCTTTTGCCGCCGCAAATCCCAGTCCTTTAGTCGCGCCAGCAACGGCGGCGGTTTTCCCGGCAATTTTTAAGTCCATATTCTTACCTCAATTAAGTTGGCCAACCACATTTAAAAGATAAAGTCCGGTGCTGACTATAAGCTTTGCTGAAGAAAGTTTTGAGTCGGGCGAGTCGCGTTGCGGTTTCGATTTCCGTTGATAATAAAAAAGAGGGGCCGGATCAGCACCATGTGCCACTTTATAGAGTTGCCGTGCTGAAAAACAATTACTGTGAGCCTGAGCCTGAGCATTTGCCCTTAGTCGATTCATGACAGGCACTAACGAAATAGAAATCATTAAAATATTACCTTACGGGTAATGGTTTAGCTCTACTTTATAAGAATAATAGGGTATCCAAACAACCACGTGAGGAAACCTTATGTCATCACTCGCTAAGATCAGCGAACCGCAATCACCTTCATTGGCTGAAACGCAAAATAAAGCAACAATTGAAAAGATGGTCAAAGTTTTTTCTGGGCAGGATATCGAGACGATTATGTCATTATTTGCCATTGACGCGATCTATTACAATGTCACGGGGTTTGGCGTTATGGGCGGAACTTTTAAAGGTGAGAATGCCATCCGAAGAATATTCGAGCGCCAATTTGCATTGCTCCCCACAGACTTTTACGATGATCCAATCATATTTGTTTCAGGTAACAAAGCTTGTGCGAACTGGAATCTCGTGCTGGGGTCCCCAGGCCACCCTGGCAAGCAATACAGAACGAGGGGGTGTGACTACTTTGAACTCGAAGGCGGGAAGGTTATTTTGAAAAATGCCTGGATTAAAAATAGTTTGTTGCTCACTCTGAATGCTGTTGTTCGTCGAATTCGATCTGTGTTCTGAGGAACCACTAATTGGAAGATAGTAAGAACGAATTTTCTCGCCATCTCAGATATTGGCGAAAATTTTGCGGATTTAGCCAAAATAGCCTAGCCGACGAAGTTGATCTTTCGTATCGCCATTATAATTTTTTAGAGAATGGTCGCTCGAAACCAAGTCCAGAAGCGGTCGTTAAGTTGGCAAAAGCCTTGAATTTGTCTTTGAAGAATAGCAATACACTGTTGCGGCTTGCAGGATTTGCCTATATTTACCCACAAACAGATTTGCAAGATACATCGATGAAACTAGTGAGGAAAGCGATTGATCGTATTGTTGTTCAGCAAGAGCCTTACCCTGCAGTTGTCATGAGCCCCATTGGAAAATTAATTACCGCTAACCAGGCTTCAATGAGAATCTACTCTCAATTTATCGAGCTTAGTAGATTGATGGCCTTCGACAACGTTTATGAATTGTTTTTTTCAAACGACGGATTAAAACCCTATGTAAGTAATTGGAATGATCTGGCGCCGAAGATCCTTTCTCTCATCAGGCAAGAGGTTATTGAGCTCGATCCTAATAATGAAGCGTTTCTGCTGTACAACAAGCTCAAGAGATCAGTAGACATGGATGTTGATTCGGAAAAGCAAAGTGCCTCAATCGATCAATCGCCGATTTTCAGTATGATTCTTAGAAAAGACAATCTGAAACTGAGTTTTTTTTCGACTTACACAAGTATGGGGACGCCGTTAGATGTGACGTTGCAAAACTTGCGAATTGAATGCTTTTATCCTGCAGACGAAGAGACAGAGAGCTTTTGTATAGGGCTTTCAGCGGCTTGAATTGATGGTCGGGACCCGCAATCGCGGGGGCTGGTCTTCCAACAACACATTTACGTATACCAAGCGAGCAACATTCGTCGCTATCGCGGCCGTGGCTTTATGTCTTTTCCATACACAAGCGTTAGGGCTCTTGCTTCAGTGGTTCGGGTTTAGCGATGCTGGTTGATGGGCCGTCGGAGCGGAGCATTTCTTTTTGCAGCTTATAGAGGACTTTGTGAAGCTTCTTGAACGCCAGCAGCACTATTCTTAGCGCTCTCCTGATACTGCAACACCACACTATAAATCACCGGTAAAACCAGAAGATTAAGTACCGTTACGCTCACCATACCACCGAGCATAGGCGCGGCAATGCGATGGGTGACATCGGAGCCGGTGGCGCTACTCAACATGATCGGTACCAGGCCCGCCATGGTGGAGATCGCGGTCATGGCAACGGGGCGAACGCGTTTGGAGGTGGCGGAGAGCACAGCGTCTTTAATTTCTTCAAGTGACAAGGTGCTTTTAGTGCTTGAGCGCCGATTGGCGATTTCGATATCAATAAAACTTAACACCAGCACACCAATTTCTGCGGCCATTCCGGCCAGGGCGATAAAACCTACAGCGACCGCTACCGACATATTGTAATCGTAGGCGTAGATCAGCCAGATGCCGCCCACCAGGCCAAAGGGGATGGACATCATGACCACCAGCGGTTCGGTGATGTTGCGGAAGTTAAAATAGAGCAGCAGAAAAATAATCAGCAGGGTGGCGGGGGCGACGATAGTTAAGCGTTTTGCGGCGCGTTCCATATATTCAAACTGGCCTGACCAGCTGATGGTGTAGCCAGCAGGCAGGCTTACCTGTTCGTCGACAACAGTTTTGGCTTTAGCAACAAAGCCGCCGATATCTGAGGTAGATATATCCACGTAGATCCAGGCATTGGGGCGTGCGTCTTCGCTTTTAATGACCGGTGGCCCGCGGTGGTAGCTAAGGTCGGCGATCAGGGCCAGGGGAATTTGGCTCCCTGTCGGTGTCGGGATTAATACGCGTTTTAAGGTTTCCAGGTCGTCGCGCAATTCCCGTGGGTAACGCAGGTTTACCGGATAGCGTTCAAGGCCTTCAACGGTTTCGGTAATGTTCATGCCGCCGATGGCGCTTTTGATGACATCCTGCACCGCACCGGTGGTGAGACCATAGCGGGCGGCGCTTTCCCGATTGATATCGAAATCCAGGTAGTAACCGCCCACGGCCCTGTCGCCAAAGGCTGAGGTGGTTTCGGGCAAGGTTTTCATGGCCTGTTCAATTTCCAGCGAGAGATCCTGGAGGACATTGAGGTCAGGCCCGGAAACTTTAATACCAACCGGGGTTTTGATGCCAGTGGAGAGCATATCGAGGCGGGTTTTAATGGGCATGGTCCAGCTATTGGCCAGGCCGGGGAACTGTATGGCCTGGTCCATTTCGGCCATGAGTTCTTTGGTGGTTTTGCTGGGGTCGGGCCATTCGTCCTTAGACTTCAGGCGAACGGTGGTTTCCAGCATCGCCAGTGGAGCGGAATCGGTGGCTGTTTCGGCCCTGCCGACTTTACCAAATACGTGATGAACCTCGGGAAAGGTCGCCAGGATTTTATCGGTTTGTTGCAGCAACTCTTTGGCTTTGGTGATCGATATGCCGGGGAAGGTGGTGGGCATATAGAGAATATCGCCTTCATCCAGGGGTGGCATAAATTCACTGCCGAGCTTTGACAGCGGGTAAGCAGTGATTACCAGCAGCAGCAGCGCCAGGACTATCGTTAACCAGCGCCAGCGCATAGCGGCTGTTAAGGCGGGGCCATGCAGAGCGTGAAGCAGGCGGTTAACGGGGTTGACGTGCTCAGCGACAATTTTGCCCCGCAAAAAATAGCCCATCATGACCGGCACCAGGGTCACCGCTAAAATCGCTGAAGCCGCCATGGCATAAGTGGCGGTGAAAGCCAGAGGGCTGAACATGCGACCTTCCTGAGCCTGCATGGTAAATATCGGTAAAAAAGAAACGGTAATCACCAGCAAAGAGAAAAACAGCGCTGGGCCGACTTCCCGTGAGGCTTCGCCTATGGTTTGCCAGCGTTCATCATTATTAAGCTCAGAGCCTTTTTCTGCGCTTGCCTCAACCAGTCGGCTATGAGCATTTTCGACCATGACAATAGCGCCATCGACCATAGCGCCAATGGTGATGGCAATGCCGCCGAGGGACATGATGTTGGCGTTGAGGCCCTGGATGCGCATAACAATGAAGGCCATCAGAATGCCCAGGGGCAGGGTGATAATGGCGACGAAGGCCGAGCGCGCATGGAGCAGAAATAAAATCACCACCAAACTGACGATGACGAGTTCCTGGGCCAGGGAAGTGGTGAGACTGCTCACCGCTCTTTCGATCAGGTCGCCTCGATCATAGACCGAAATGATTTCTACGCCTTCCGGCAAGCCTGCCTTGAGGTCTTCTAATTTGGCTCGGACGCCCTGAATCGTGGTCAGCGCGTTTTCGCCAAAACGCATAATCACTACGCCGCCTGCCACTTCGCCCTCACCGTTCAGGTCTACCACACCACGGCGCAATTCCGGGCCAATATGCACATGGGCAACATCTTTCAGGCGCACCGGCGTGCCATCGACGCCCACCGCAACCGGGATGCTATTGAGGTCATCCAGCGATTGCAGATAACCCCGGCTGCGCACCATATATTCGGTTTCAGCCATCTCGATGAGGCGGCCACCGACATCCTGGTTGGACATTTGGATAGCCATTTTTATTTTGTTCAGGGAAATGTTGTAACGCAGCAAGGCATTGGGATCGACCTCGACCTGATATTGCTTGACGTAGCCACCCACCGAGGCGACTTCGGCGACACCATCGACGGTTTGCAGGGGATAGCGCAGGTACCAGTCCTGTATTGATCGCAACTGCGCCAGGTCATGCTTGCCGCTGCGGTCGACCAGCGCGTACTCGTAAACCCAGCCGACCCCGGAGGCATCCGGGCCTAGGGTCGGCGTCACTCCCTGGGGCAGACGACCGCTAACGTAATTGAGGGATTCCAGCACCCGTGAGCGCGCCCAGTACATATCTGTACCGTCTTCAAAAATAATGTACACAAAGGACAGGCCGAAGAAGGAATAGCCGCGCACTACTTTGGTATCCGGCACGGCGAGCATGGAGGTGGTTAGGGGGTAGGTGACCTGATCTTCGACCACTTGCGGAGATTGCCCGGGGTATTCGGTAAAAACGATGACCTGGACATCGGACAAATCGGGAATAGCATCGAGGGGCGCACCCTTGAACGCGAACAAGCCGACCAGGGCAATAATTGCCGTGGCGATTAGGACCATAAAGCGGTCGCGCAGAGACGCGGTGATGATGGACTTAATCATCCTGGCTTACTCCTTGTTCGCTAGATGTTTCTTGATTCATAGTCTGATCATTAAGTGCTCCGTGCCCGCTGTGGATGTCAGTCTCGTCTTTATCCATCGACATTGCTTCCTGATTTTCCGCCGCGTCCTGAGCACTGAGATGCTCCAGCATTTTGGCCGTCGCTTCTCGCAGCTTGGATTCAGAGTCCAGTAAAAACTGGGCGGAGGTGACCACTTCTTCGCCAGCATCAAGGCCACTCAAGACAGCCACCTGACCCTGGGATTCAAAGCCCAGTTCGACCAGCCGGGGTTCAAATTTGCCGGGTCCACGGACCACAAAGACCTGATTGCTTGCGCCGGAGCGAATAATCGCTTCGGCGGGAATGACGATGGTGTCGTCCTGGGTGTCGGTGTGGATAAGCACTTCGGAAAACATATCCGGCCGTAACAAGAGATCGGCATTATCAAATACCAGGCGGACCTTAGTGGTGCGGGTCTTCGCCTCAGCGTAGGGATAAATGTAGGCCAACTGACCCTTGAAGGTGGCGCCGGGCACACTGGTCAGGGTCATTTCAACCTTGTCACCGACCTTCACCCAGGGCACCTCATACTCATAAATATCGGCATAGACCCAGACCTGGCTTAAATCGACGATCATATAAAGCTCGGTTTTTGGCGTGACATATTGGCCTTTGCGAGCGCCGATACGAATAACGGTTCCCGTTGCGGGGCTATGAATATGCTGAGTTTTTTTAATTTCCCGGCTTTGTTCAAGCTCATGAATTTGATGTTGCGCCACATCCAGCAGGTGTAAGCGTTCCCTAGAGCTTTTTACTAAATTTTCGGCACCCTGTTTGATCTCACCAAAGGGGCTGTCTTTAAAAGTCTCCAGAGAATTTAGCGCGAGCAAATATTCCTGTTGTGTGGAGACCAGTTTGGGCGAGTAGATGCTTAATAAAACGTCGTCAAAGGCGACATGCTGCCCGGTTTTGTCGATGCGGATATCTTCAATCCAGCCTTCCACTTTTGGGTGGAGGTGGGTCATTTTGGCTTCATCAAAATCCACTCGGCCCACTGCGCGTATGGTTCGGCTTAGGGCTTGTCGCGTGGCGACGGCGGTGCGGACGCCGATGTTTTGCACGACCACGGGATCAATCTGGACGGAACCTGCCATGACCTCAGTGCTTGCACCTCCGTCTGTGTAAACCGGTAGATAATCCATCCCCATGGAGCCTTTAGAGGGCACCGGAGAAGTGATGGATGGGTCCATGGGGTGGCGATAAAACAGTGGTTCCTCTATTTTTTGCATGTCTTGATCAGTTACGGCAGTCATCTGGCCGCCCTGTCGTTCGGACAACCAGTAGCCAGCGCCGCCACCGAGTGCCAGCATTAAAACGGCAGTAATGATGATTGATTTATTCATAAATATTTTCCTCGCCAACGGCGGCGGCCAGTTGCGCCAGCGCCTGATTGGCTTCAGTGAGCGCCTGCCAATATTGAAGTTGATAATTAAATAGCGTGACCTGACTGCGAATCAGGTTGAGAAAATCCACCTGATTGACCTGATAGCCTGCCAGCATTGATGATACGGTTTGCCGGGCCAGGGGGATAATGCCCTGCTTAAACAGGGCGAATTGTTCCCGAGCGCGTTGATAATTCGTCGCCGCCAGGGAAATGTCAGCGTGAACCGTGCCCTGCTCATCCTGAAGGGCGTAACGATTCTGTGCTAATTCAAAGCTGCGCTGTTGCACGGCTCTGGATTGTTTGCGATCGGTATGAATAGGCAGATTGACACTGAACATAAGGGATAACAGATCAGAACGTGAACCGCCCTGAGTCATGGGGTTATCGCCACGCCGATCGCCGTAGGCAACACCTACTTTAAAGTCTGGGTAATAATTTTTTTCCGCCAGGTCGAGTCGTGATTGCGCCGCGCTAATGTGCTTTCTGGTTTTTTCCAACAAAGGTCTTACGGCTTCGGCTCGCTGATAGAGGATTTCCTCACCGGCAATCGTGGCCATATTTTCCGACACAGTTTTCGGCAGGGTTATCCTGGTATTCGCTGGGCTATCCATCAGTACATTTAGCTGGATGACCTGGCTTTGGCGAATCGCCTTTAATTGAATTTTCCGGTCAAGTAATTTTGATAATTCCAGTTGCGCCAGCAGGACATCCTGTTGCAAACCATCGCCGACCTCGTATTTGGTTTGTGCGACCTGAATAAAATTGCGTAGTAAAGCCTGATTACTCTCGACTGTGTCCAGTGAACGATCCAGATAAAACAGTTGCCACCAGCTGCGCTTAACATTGTTTATTAAACGCAGCCTTGTCTCGTCAACTGAATATCCTGCGGCCTGGGCGTCAAACTCGCTGGCGGCTTCTTTTAGCGCCAGCTTGCCAGGAAAGGGAAAGGCCTGGCTCACACCAATCTGCATTTGCGTCATAGGTTCCTGACCCACATGAAAAGTATCGGAGGGCAGGTTCATGGCGTTTAAGCTTAGAACAGGGTCGGGCAAGGTTCCCTGTTGGGAGGGAATTTCCTTTAGGGCCTCGTAACGGGCCTGCATTTGGGCGAGATTTGGGTTGCTTCTGGCGGCCTTATCGATGGCCATTTTTTCCGTCAGTATTTGTCTTGATACTGGCTCGCTGGCCTGGGAAGCCTCAGTTGCCAGGACGGTAGCGGGGGCCATAACGAACAGAGCTATGAACAGCGCCAATCGGCGAACGGCAATAAAAATCTGCCGTGCTAATTTCGCGGGTGGCTTGCCGGGTGGCTTGCCGGGTGGTATGCCGGGGATAAATACCATGATGTCTCCCAAAAATTGCTGAGGGTTTTATTACTGAGGCCCCTGGGGTTTTCCAGTTGGGAGTTTGGCTGCTCCCGCTAATAAATTCGATAAAGCTCGATAGCACTCGACAGAAAGTCGATAAGCGCTGGGCAAGGTGAGCCATATTTCAGGCGCACTGACCCTGTATTAGCGGGAAATTGGGGGACGAAACAGAGAGGCGATCAAGTGATCTTGAGGCTGGCTCTTGTAGGCGCTGGTTGGTAAGACAAAATTCATATTAAACCCAGACTGGGTTTCGGATAAGGCAGCTGTTGCGCACCCGCCCATCATGCAATCGCAATCGCTGATACATTCCGGCGTTGCGTCTGCGTTTAAAACGGGTTTGAGGCTTAGGGAAGATTTGGATTGTTGGTGTTGGCTATGATCAATCCGCATCGCTTTAATTGCGGGGGTCTCTGTTGCTAAAGGCTGATTTGAAGCATCAACAACGCTATTAGCATCTAATATTTGTTGCTCAAGCTGCGTCGACAAAGCCGGATTTTCACAACACAGGCTCGCAGAGGCCAAAGCCTGACCAAGGAAGGTCATCAGCCATAGCGCTACGATAAAATGTCGAGACCGAGTTTTTCGCATTAGTTTGTTATCACTACCTATCGGTGTTTACCCTTGTTGAAATTTCCCTCGTTGAAACAGAGTTGAGCCTGTATTCCAGCAGCATAGAGTACATTAAAGGCACATTAGTTCAATGGCCTGTATCACACAAGTGTACTAAACGGATCGCTATTGGAAGTCTGGGGATTCACTTTCAGCAATTGTGAAAGTACTGATGAGCCATCACTCTCGAACTTTGCAAGTCTTTACCTCGCAGATATCAGTCAGCCGAGCTTGATCTTTAGATTGTCTCCGTCATCAGCTAATGATGACCGTGTACAACAACTTTAGGAATGATCGATTATGTGTAGTGCAAAGATGGCACAAGTAGAAGTAATCGATCATGGTCGCGGTATTCCTGAAAGTGAGCGGGGAAAAATCTTTGCTGTTTTATCGAGCCTCGCAGGCTACAAGCGAAGAACCGTGCGATGATCCGAAAGGCCCGGGGCTGGGCCTGTATCTAGTGCAACAAATTGCTCGCCATCAAAACCGATAACAGGGCAGGGCGCTTTTTTTTGGAATTATCGAGCTTCGCGAGCTACCCAATGATTGGGGTAGGCACAGGGGTTAGATAGGAATACATTCTTGTTTTTTTGATGTACCAATATATGGTACGGTGTGGAAAGTATAATTTTTTAGAAAGGGCTTATCATGGCACGAAATACCAGCATTACCCTTGGCGACCATTTTGGAAGCTTTATTGATGAACGTGTAGCGGCAGGGCGTTATGGCTCTGCAAGTGAAGTTGTGCGGGCAGGCCTTCGCATTCTGGAAGCCGAAGAACAAAAGCTTGAAGCGTTGCGCGCAGCCTTGATCGAAGGGGAAGAAAGCGGGAGAAGTTCACGACGTGTAAAGGATATTGTCAATGAAGCGAAAGTAGAATTGAATGCCCAATAGCTATACGCTTTCCAATACAGCAGATAACGAAGTCAAAGAAATATTCACATACTCCTAGTGACGTTTGGAGAAGACCAGGCCAATATCTATATTAATGGTTTGGAAAACTGTTTTGAAAATTTGGTGAAAAACCCGCATTTGGGTCGATCATGTGACAGTCTCAGAGCCGGATATTTTCGCTTCGAGTATATAAGCCATATTATTTTTTACACCCTAGAACCTGATACCGTTTTTATTTCCCGCGTAATTCATAACAATAGGGATGTCAAAGCCCAACTCAGTGAGCAAGGTGAGGCTTAACAGCTAATAGCTTGGGTCATTCTTCTGCGTCTAGGCCCCGCAGGAAGTGCGCAGCTTGTATAAATCCGGACCTTATCCTTGCCAACTGGTCAAGTATGCACGTAGGAATGCATAACACTATTGGTAATAATGTCCGGTGCTAGAGGGAATAGCCATTGCGGCAAGTGAATAGCATCCTACAAAACCGTTTCTCTGCTAATGGCCGCTTGAGATCGGTAAGCGCAATTTCTAAGTAATGCGGTGCGTTTGAAGAGTGGGGTCGAGCAGTAGCTTGAAGATCAAGGTTCTATTACGGCAGCCTGGAAAATTTAACTTGCCGATACCAACGGAAGTCACACTAAAAAGCGACACATTGCCAACCATTTGTGTTTAGTGTTTTTAGCAGTTGGTTAACGTGAACGTCGCACTTGCCTTCGTTTTCGTAATTGGCAATCCTTTTAGGGGGAATACCCTCAGATTCTTTTTTGTACCAAGCTGTACACTGATGACTATTCGTATATCTCTGTTCTATCTCCCTGAGAAATCCATTATTTGTGTGCGTGCATAGGTATGTCGCGGAGGATTGACCAGATAGGCTTTGCGTTCGATTAACCTCTACGGGGCATGCAGACTTGGGGCATGCTATAACCGGGTTCTCACTAATCCCGCAATTTAGCGTTCCAACTACTCCATGGTCTTCGTGATAGACAAGCCCAGCGTCATCGTAGGTAAACACTGTACCTCGAACTACGAGCTCATAATTCTCTGGGTCAGCTACATCGCGCCCATAAAGAGTGGGAGCTTGGCCCCCATATTTGCGGATGTGCTTTTTTGTCCATGTTTCCGTTTGCCCAGCTGAGGACCATGTGTTTGGGCGCTTAGCGCTGTTGTTCCAAGTTACCGTGTAACAATATCCTGTGTAGATCGTCCCCAATGGGTCCTCCTCACCAATGTATTGTAGTGTGTCGCCAAGGTCTGAAGCGCAATCAAATCGGACCTCAAAAATGCTAGCTCCCCCGCCCGTAAGGTACTCCTTCCAACTGTTTGCAGTTTCTCCCGCAAGAGCTTGGTTGGTTGGACAGTCTGGTCTTCCATAGTGGACACCCGCAGAATAGCCCCTAAGTGACAATGCAAGCAGAACCAGTATCATCACGCCAGAAATACAGAGTGAACGTCTAATTCGTACAGGAGTTTTTGTTGTAATTACTCTCGCCATGTCCGTTCTGCCTCTTCGGGAGTCATAAGTATGATCGTCCCGCTGCGTCTTGAGCTATCATACCAATTCCCAGTGTTAGGGTTGATACTTATGCCTGTAATTTGCCCATCCCCCTCTAGCCCTCCATAGCCTGGACCACCGCCTGTGTGTTGTTGGCCGGAAGCTGAGCAGCACTCTCCAACCTCCAATCCAGTTCCAGTCAATCCTCGCTGAGCCCATTGCCGAAGATTTTCTTGCGCCTGTGCTTTCGCGGCCCGTTTCGCTATCCTCGCCTGCCTCGCAGCCTCAGATTTCGCTTCATCGCTCCGCCGATCCAAAAGCTTTTTTTGTGCTTCTCTTCTCCGAGTTATCTCATGTTGAACTAGCTTCACGACGTTCTTCTCGAGGTGGTGGGGGAGGGTTTGCCGTCTAAATATGAGTTTCCCATTTTTCTTTGTGACCCAATCAAGTCGTGAGCGTTCTTTGTCGTAAACATGCGTACCTCGAGGGAAGGCACGAAATTGACCACGATCTTTTAGATGATAATCCCGCAACACGGAAACCGGGTCTGGCCCAACCCCAACTATTTCTATTGCTGCTGGACGATGATAATCCGGATTAACTGTATCTTTGTAATATGGAGTCTTTATCAGAACGCCACTGCCAGACGGTGCGCTTTCGATGAGCGAGTCGACCTCCTTTGACAGCTTCGCTACATTTTCACTATTAGATTGCCATTTCGGATTGTTTGCTTCTTCAAGCAATAGTTTGAGGAGCTCTCCGAGGGCGCCGAATCCAGAAGATCCAGCACCAGAGCCTGGGGCAGAAATCTGCGCAAAAGTAGGACTTATAAGTGCGAAAGTTATAGCTAGGAATGCCGCTGCAAGAACCATATTTGCGGTGTGCCTAAATCTGTCAGTTGGCCCTATACTCAAGGTAATCTGCCCTCGAATCCTTATCGGAAATGGTTGATAACTTCCGTTTATGGAAAAGCTATCATCAGTATGACAATAGACGAGTAATGCGAAAAGGGGAAAAAGAGATTCGAAGTATAGGCAATTTAAAAGGGCTATTGATAAGAAATCCGCTTGAACCCACCAGGTCTTTTGCTTGCAGATTGCGCCCTAGCGCACTCTAGATAATGCTACGAATTTGGGAATCAAAGATAGCCGGAGTTGGGATTAAGCCAACATTCAGAAAAACCCCAAAGCCGTTTCATAACACTATGGGCAATAGTGTCTGGCGAAATGAGCTTTAATTCAGTCGTTTGAGTAGCCAGTTCTCGCTTGGCCTTTCCCATACCGGACACTATGCAGGAATAATGTCCGGTTTCAGGTATTTGCTCACCGTCCGAGTGGATACCCCACGCGCTGCGGCGATTTCCTACATTTTTAGTCCCTGCGCTTTTAATTCGCGGGCGCGCTCTGGCTTGGCCTTAGTGGTGCCGGATTTCCGACCCTGATAAACCCCTTTTTTCCTGGCTATGGTGATACCTGCGGCTTGGCGCTCCAAAATGTGCTGCTTCTCGATTTCAGTGATGCCGAACAGTACACCAGCGACAACGCGGTCCACAGTAAAAAATAGCAGGAAAAATATGGTCAGATCCAGATTGGATGTTTCTGAGGAGCAGGAAGATCAATAGGTTCAGCTTGGCCTTTATTACCCCTAAAAACAATCGCAATAAAAAACCAAAGGGGATCATAAGAGCGACAGTAACTGCGGCCCATCACCAGTGATTGTACGAAGTGACGATCGATTGCCGCGAGCAGAATAAGCACAACTTCATTGACAAATTCGGTATCTCACGCTGGAAATGAAAGCAGTATTTCGAAGTGAAGTGCTCAGAGCTTTATTGACCATAGTGTATCTTGCCAATAGTTGAGCGGAAATTCTTCAGCCCTTAGCCACCTCATAGACTTGATACTCAACGGCACTTTCAACAACTCGACCCTCGGCAACTGCGACAACCTTATTCAGCCAACTATATCGTTTATCGCCGGTTTCTACTCGGGGTTGAGTCATGAAATAAATGTCACCGAATTCGGTGGGTTTGCCACCGGCCAGGGCAGTCGCCACTGCTTCGGTCATTTCCAGGACGCCGTAATACTGGACGTAAAGCAAGGCGTCATCGTCTGTTTTTAATGTGATTCTGACATCGAGGTGGCCGACGCCCTGATCGTCGATCAATATCCAGTCGCAGCCGCTGGGTAGAATAGTGCCGTTGAGTTTGTCGCCCTTGAAAGTCCCGGCGGTGACATCAAAGATTGTCCTTTGGCCGTAGGGGCCTTTGCCAACATCCGCTGGCGCTTTGAGGTCGGCGTGCATGGTCATCAGGGGTTTAAGTTTCATTATTAATCCTTTTTCGTTTAATTATATGTTTTTTGGTTATGTGGATTTCATAATATCTTATTTATAGTTTTTATAGTTTTTATAGTTTTTATAGTTTATTAGTTATCCATAATAGCCACAGCCCGTGTCCAGCCTGCCGACGCAGCGCGAATTTTTACCGGGAAACAGCTGATCATAAACCCTGTGGAAGGCAGGGCTTCCAGATTGTGCAGTTTTTCCAGATGGCAATAACCGATATCTCGCCCCGCCTTGTGGCCTTCCCAGATTAAGGCCGGGTCTTTTGACTCTCCATACTTTTTCGCGGTATGAACAAAGGGTGCATCCCAGCTCCAGCCATCGGTCCCGGTGAGGCGTACGCCGCGCTCCAGCAAATACATGGTGGCCTCGTAACCCATGCCAGAACCCGCAGAGACATAATCATCGTGGCCATACCTGCTGCCAGCACGAGTATTAACCACCACGATATCCAGTGCCTGCAAGTTATGATCAATACGTGCCAGCTCGGCTTCAACATCCGCTGCGGTAACGACGTAGCCATCTTCAAAATGCCGAAAGTCGAGCTTCACACCGTTTTGAAAACACCACTCTAGTGGCACCTCATCTATGGAGATAGCTCTTTCTTTCTCTCCCGATATTGAGAGGTTCATGGTGGAGTGAAAATGATAGGGCGCATCCAGATGCGTTCCGTTGTGAGTATTCAGCTGGACCATCTCCAATGCCCAGGCTTCACCATCGGGCAGGTCTTCTTTTTGCAGGCCGGGGAAAAATGGCTCGACCTGATGAAAGGTATCTTCGTGACCAAAGTACTTTATTTTAGGGCCAAAGCCTGGCGGGTCGGAAATTACATCATTTTCAAGATAGATAGACAGGTCGATAATTTGCCTGGACATGAATTCTCCTCAGCGTATTTTTGGACATAGGTATATGTTCTACCCCATAGCTAATGCTCAACACCGGGAGCTTGCCGACTCACGGATGATTCTTCGCTTTATTTTTGGCGCCTAATTAACGGAACCGCTTACTATCAACCCCCAAAGTTCCTCCGGGTTGTATATCGGTAGCCGAGTATTTTTATAATCTTTTGTATTTCTAGTTACGATGCCGTCCACGTCGCTTGACTCGGCAGAATAATATTGAACGGCATCCTCGAAATCATCAAACTTTGATTTAACTGCTTGTTCTAAAACGCTTGAGTTCACTCCTGAAATTTTAAAAATCTCCAATATTTTCTGGATTTCAATTCTGGCCTGTTTTTTATTCAATGCTTTCGAGATGAGGTAGTCCAGAGTAGTTATGGTCGTAGCGCAGAGATAGCCTTCTATTTTATTGTTTTCTACTGCCCCTACGAGACTTGCTGAAATTCCAACAAAAGCTTTTCTTGCCAGCAGTACGTCGAGAATAATATTGGTGTCTAACAAAATCCTCAAAGGTACTTTTCCTCCAAATGTCTTTTGTAGTCATCCAGGGTTACGTCAGCACCCCCCAATACCCCGATGAGGGACTTTGTAATAGCTGGCGCTTCAGGACTTTCTATACTTTTTGTTAACAATTCAAAGTAGTCAGAGACCACCTGGGAAAGTGACTTATCATGTTGTTTAGCAAATATTTTTGCCTGGTTTATCAGTGAATCATCTAAGCGAAGTGTCAATTTACTTTGCATTTAAGTGCCCTATTGACGTACCAATTAATATAAATAGTACGTCACGATATCATATCCCCTAAGAGAATCAAGAGAATCGGACAGCCTGATTTATCAATTGCAGGGATTTTAGACTAGTTTTGTCAGTGTTAGCACCCATCCCACTTTCGGTTAAGTTCTAATAAACTTTTGTCCGAATTCAAGCTGCTATAAAGGCAGCTGTGCCATCGCGACTCACCTGAGGCACAAAAAGCGCTTAATCCTCGGTAACAGAGCCCTCCTTGCCAGACTCATTAGCATTCGTTTTGTTTCTACCAAAGTTCCTACGGGTACGTTTCACCGGCTCATTGTTCCATAGCTGCCCGCTGGACAAGCATTGCCAGCCCCACTTAATCCAGTTCATCAGGGCGAACACTATCCACAATGACCAGAGCAACATAGCAATGCGAAATACACCCAGAGGTAAGCTAAATACCCAGGCCTGGGGGAGTGAGTCGGAGCTGTGGTCCTGATACCACTGATAGAAATAATTACTTGAGCCGTTGCCGGTAACCTGCATATTGGGTGCTGATAACAGGCTTTGGGGGATGGTATAGAAGAGGCTCAACAGGGCAATTATAGATAGTCCGATTAAGCCTAGCTGAAGGAGATTAAAGAAGCTCGATGAACTGGGTAGTGGTTGGCGCCGACGGGCTTCCATGGCGAAAAACCACAGCACTACGGGAATACTACCCGCCATGTTGACGGTGCTCATGCCCAGCGCGAGCAGTAGCCATTGCAAGGTGTTGACCGGCATAGATAAGGATCGTCGTTTAACGATCATGCCTAATACCACTGCGATAATAAGAATTACGGCGAGTACGCCCCAATAGAGCATGGCGGGGCCGATGCTTGGGCCGTTCAGGAAAATCGGCCAGCGATCTCGGGGAAGTTGTAATTTAATATCGATGTTGTTGGCCGGGCTTGATAACTTAAACGCTGGTGTAATTGTGGTTTGCGCGACACCACTATTAAGCTCCCAGCTCAATACAACATTTTGCAAACCCGGGTGAAGGGGTATGACGACATATTCATTTTCACGGGGCGTGGTTTGTTCGACGCCGTCGATGACGATGCTTTGTAGCTCTCCGCCCGGTGGTTGGGGGACACGGTAATCACCGCCCAGGCTAGTCCGCAGGCGCATTGATAGTTTCAGGGAAGCGCTACGGGCCCCGGGACGATGATCGATCTCGATGCTTTCCACGGTGGTGGTTGGCCCGGGTACCGGTTGGGGTTGAACCGCGTTTAGGGTCAGGGATTCACCGGGCCACGGTCGCCACAGCTGTATTACTGGGCCGTGATCTACGCCGGTCTTGATCGATGGTATACCTTCCCCCGTTATATGCCAGCGAGGCGAGGCGAGGATCTGCCAGTGTTCAATCCAGTCAGTGTTGTCAGATGCCTTCAGGATTAGCTGTTCGTCGGGCTTAATCACGGAGCGCCATTGCACCTCCCGTTGCCTGGCATTGAGTGCGATAACGGCATGCTGGTTTTCAATCACGATGTTTTGACCGACTAGATTGCTGACCACTGACTCGCCGGGAAGCAGAGGAATACGCAGGTTGATGGCACCAACAGTAGGAGCAACACGCATAACTGTTGTCACTAGTTCCCAGTCCAGGTCAGCGTTGAGCTGGCGTTTTACCTGTACGAAAGGCTTGATTGGTGCAGCAAGCAAAGTATTTCGCTTAACTTCCTTGATTTTCTTTTCCAGTTGGAGCGTACCGCCTGTTACGCGCCGATCAGCCAGGCCATGTATCTGCCAACCCGGTGCACTGACGGTGGTGTTGTGGGCGCTAAGGGGAAATGGAATGGCAATGTTGTCGCCATTGAGGCTGGCGCTAAGTGTAATATCGTGGCTGCCTGGCAGCAGGTGTACCCATAGTTTGCCTCTGGCCTGACCCAAGGGGCTGGCTTTGCCATCGATGAGTATAGAGCTGGGCTGCCAACTTTTATCCGCGGGTAGTGGCAGGGCGAGCTCCGCATCGATACTCACGCGCTGCCGCAATACTAGACCTTGATCGCTTAGGGATATGTGAGTCTGTTGCACGGCAGCACATTGAGGGGCGCACTCTGGCGCTTTGGTTAGAGTATTTTTGAGTTCTTTTAGTAATTCCGGCGGCGGGAATTGTTCGGCTTGTGCCTCGGGAGTGATTAAATGAGCGACGGCAAGAACAAACAAAAAGGGCAACAGGCTGGAAGTAATACCGGCAGGCGACCCGGCCGAGTTCGATTTGTCTTCGCTATTTCGAAACAGCCAGTGATGCCTGAGGAGATTACTGCCAAGCCCATACAGCAGCAAACCGACCAATAAAACCTGGATGAATTTGAGACTACGTGTTAGCCACGGTGGCGATAAATAAAGTGTCAAGGGAGTATCTGCCTTAACCGGGCCGCTCCAGCCAAGACTGACTTTCCGCCACTTCCAGGAGGGCTCACCGGGACCTGTTTGGATATTATCTGTGGGTCGGTAGCGCTGGGGTTTTGCTCCGCTGGGCGCGGCACTGTCCATCACAGTTAATTGTTTACGGGTCCGTTTGACTTTGCTTCCGACTGCATCTCGCTCTTCCGCTATCATCATTTCAGAGGCGGGTTTTTTAGACTGTGCTATACCCTGGGCGTAACCTTGACCGTAATTATAGGGCCCAGCATTAATAGCACCATATTGTTCCAGTTGCGGGTAAATACCCTTGCGCACCTGAGCCACTGTGAAGGCTATAACGACGACGACCAGCCCGGTGAGGGTGAGGTGAGCGGCGGTGTTGACCAGTTGTTTTAATCGACCGGCAGGTAATGCGCTTAATAAGGGAAGCGCGGCGACTAATATGACCCAGCCGATCAGCGGAGCTCCTGTTTCGTGATAAGTGAGTGCTAAAGTCAGGGTGCCAGTTAGTCCCCAGCGCCAGTCGATCACGCGAAACAGACCGCCGACGATCAGCAAGCAGATAAACAAATCCCACAGATCCCAGCGGGATAACCAGGATGATTGAATGTTGTCTGGTCCGGCGGCGTGCCAGAGTTGCCAGCCCGGTGGTAGGCGCAGGCTTAAATTTACCTGGTCAAAACCGTGGTGCCAGCCAGTGGCTGATACGGCCGTGAGGGGTTGTATTCGGCTAATGGCCTCGATGCTGACCTGGGGGTGACGAATTTCAATGCCCGCGCTGTCCTCGCCTGGCATTCGAGTCACCAGCTGCGGTTCGCCATTGGCGACAATGCGACCCAGTTGCAAATCGGGTGTGGCGCGTAACCGCCAGCCATGGGTGAAAGAGCCAGTGATATTGTCTTTTGTGGTTCCGCCATCGCCGTCGAAGTCCAGCCATAGGGTTCGGTTAAGTGTGAGCCGATTGGCCGCAGGCGACGCATCGCCCCGATATTGTTCGGTCAATGTTAAGGTCTGGTCAGCCCCCATAAGGTAGGTAGGAAGATTGTTGAAATGACCGGGGAGATCAATCTGAGAAGGATCTACTGCGGGCAAGCCGCTGAGTTTTACGCCCCGCAATTGTGGTTTAGCTTTAAAACTCCACACCTCTTGTGCAGGCCATTGGGGATCCAGTTTTTTCATGGTAAATGTTGTATCGGGGGTCAGATAACGGGCGCGGAGAGAGATTCGCCATTGCCCAGCTCTGGCCTGAAGGCGCAGGCGGCCGTCTGTCTCAATACGGGCGGGCAGGGGTGATGTGAATTCCATTGCTTCGGTATTGCCTGGCAAAAATTGGCCCAGCACTATTTCTCGGGGCTTGCCCGCTACCGCCAGGCGCAGCTCGGTATTCAGTTGTAGGGGAATGTCATCAGAGAGTAGACGAAAAACTTCGACTTTTAACGTGTCATGAGTCTTCCCAGTATTTTTTGCCGAGCGCTGATCGCGTAGCCAGAGCTTGCCCCCCTGGTCAATATGGGCCGCAGTTGCCTTGCCATCGCGGACTAATTTAATCAGTGCAGTATCGGCGGCCACGGGCAAATATTGTGGTGGTTTTTGCCAGTTGATAGAGCCGCTTATCGAGTAAGTTCCGGCGTCAAGTGAGATGGTGGGTTTGCCATTGATATCGAGCACTGTCGCAGGTTGATGATTTATCGTTACATCCTGGGGCCAATGGCGGGCGTCGCCAGGAAGCACTAGCTGGCTTTTGCCATAGACCTCCCAGCGTTGAGAAAACTTTGCCTGCCTGGTGGAAACATTTACCGTTAACCGGCCCGGCCAGGCACACCGCTTTTTCGAAACTTGTTTGGAGTTAGCTTGTTTGGAGCTGACTTGTTTGGAGCTGATTTGTTTGGAGAAGGCTTGCTGGGCAATACGCGGACATAGGTAATCCGCTTGGTCTTTAAGTACCCAGGCTGTCCAGGGTTTGAGTGAGTCGGGGATTATTTCAGCTAGCGCGGCCTCGGGTAGAGCGGTCTCAGATAGCGCAAGGGGCGAATAGGCGCCGATAACCAGTAATAAGTGCATCCATATTTTGGAGTGAGCCGGCATAATGTTTTAACTCCTATTTATTTTTGATAACTATTCACTATGCAGTTATTCCCTGGGTACGGGTTCACTGGACAACGATTCGCTGGACAATTGTTAATGGACACTGCCCGCTCGAGATCATCTTCCCGGTGTCAGTTCTGGTAGCCGCTTTATTAGCTACTTTAATAACCGCGAGCTCAATGCATAATACTAAGCAATGCCGGTTTCGCCTAACAGGGTAGAGAGCGCTTGTCACAGGGCGTCAATACCAACAAGCTTAGTGGCGATCTCAAAACAAACAGGTAACAAATAGATAACAAGAGGGCTATCTAATGGCGGAGTTGTTGGACACAGGCACCAACGAGTTGTTGTGCAAAATCGATGACAGGGTTGCCACCATCACCTTGAACCGGCCGGATAAGCGCAACGCTCTGTCCGATCAATTAACCCCCGCGCTCCGACAGACACTGCTGGATCTAGATACGCGGGCTGAT
Source organism: Porticoccaceae bacterium (assembly GCA_021773435.1). Lineage (GTDB taxonomy): Bacteria > Pseudomonadota > Gammaproteobacteria > Pseudomonadales > Porticoccaceae > HB2-32-21. The sequence goes on along the minus strand of JAJFKC010000022.1, from coordinate 109,028 downwards.
GTTGGATGTATCGTGATTACCGGTGCAGGAAGCTCTTTTTGTGCCGGTGGTGATATTGCCGGCATGGGCGACCGAAGCAAATCTGCGCAAGCCAAACCTGCGCCAAGCCTGGGTGCTCGCGTTCGCGAGCTGCAACAAAAACAGGAAACCTTAACGTTGCGATTGTTCGAGCATTCCAAACCCACCATCGCCGCACTGTCCGGTGCCGCCGCCGGTGCAGGTATGTCCATCGCCCTGGCCTGCGACTTACGCATCGGGGCGGAGTCTGCATTTATTACTACTGCGTTTCGAAATGTTGGTTATTCTGGTGACTATGGCGGCAGTTGGTTCCTGACCCAGTTGGTGGGTACCGGTAAAGCTCGGGAGCTCTATTACACCGCCCGGCGAGTAGACGCGGAAGAGTGTCTGAGGCTGGGTATTTTTAACCAGGTGGTCGCGGATGATCAGCTGGCAGCGCAGACCCATATTCTGGCAAAGCAAATCGCTAACGGGCCGTCGGTGGCCTTGGGCTACATGAAAGAAAATTTTAACAGGGCACTGACGGCCGATTTAAAAACCTGCCTGAACATGGAGGCAGACCGCATGATTCTTTGCCAACAAACCGAGGATCATAAAGAAGCAGTCGCTGCCTTTCTTGAAAAACGCCCACCGGTTTTTAATGACCGCTAAATTAGTGATCATCAAATATTAGGAGCTAAAGCGATGGCGACAGAGCAACCGGTAGTTTTAATCATTGGTGCCGGAGACTATATCGGTGCGGCAATTTGTAAAAAATTTGCTGCTGGTGGTTACCAGGTATGTATGGGGCGACGTAACGAAGACAAGCTCCTGCCCCTGAAAGCAGACATCGAATCAGCGGGCGGAATCGCTCACGCTTACGCCCTTGATGCCCGCAACGAAGATCGGGTCATCGAAGTGTTTGAAGAGATAGAACAAAACATCGGCCCATTGGAGATGGTTATTTATAACCCTGGTGGCAATGTCAATTTCCCAATCCGTGATACCACTTCAAGGGTTTTTCAAAAAGTGTGGGAGATGGCCTGTTTTGGCGGTTTTCTGTGCGGCCGCGAGGCGGCAAAATATATGGCCCCAAGGCGGAAAGGCTCGATCTTTTTTACCGGTGCGACAGCGAGTATACGCGGCGGCAGCGGTTATGCAGCTTTTGCTTCAGCGAAATTTGGCCTGCGGGCATTAGCCCAGTCGATGGCGAGAGAGCTGGGGCCGGAATCTATCCATGTTGCCCACGTCATTATAGACGCCGGTGTCGAGACCGAATGGGTGCGCGAGCGCTTGAGAGAAAACGGGGTAGACCCCGAGCAGCTACCCGAAGCGACACTTATGAATCCTCAATCAGTGGCCGATACCTATTGGTATTTACATCATCAAGCAAAAGATGCCTGGACCCACGAACTAGATATTCGCCCCTTTGCCGAGACCTTCTAGCGGGTAGGTTCCAGCGTTTAGTTGGCCTAAGGCTAACTGGATGTTATAGATCTAACTTTAATTTGCAGCGGTCACCATTACTCACCACCCGCGCAGTCGTAGGGTCATTAAAATGGGCGGCCAGAATATAAGCATCGGTGTCCACTAGCCGATCAAGAATATTACGCCTGGCCACCGCTGATTGTGCGATGTCTGAACAAAATGCCGTGCTCCATTCCGGATAAGCAATTTGAATGGGATGATGGAAACTATCGCCGGTGAATAAACCGCTGGCACCCTGGCTATTTACATTGATGCAGACATGGCCGGGGGTGTGGCCGGGCGAGGGTTCCAGCCAGATGCTGTCGTCGATGGCAAAATCACCGGCGACCAAATCGGCGCGACCGGCTTCGATAACCGGCAACACCGAATCATCAAAAGCGCCATCCATACCGTGGTGGTCGCGATTGTCCTGCCAGTGGTCGTATTCGGTTTTGTGAAACACGTAACGGGCCTTGGGGAAGGTCGGCACCCAGCGGCCATCTTCTAGCTTAGTGTTCCAGCCGACATGATCCACATGCAAATGGGTACACATCACAAAGTCGATATCACCGGGTGCAATACCCATATTGGCCAGTTTGCTAATGTAGTCGCTCTCCATCATGTTCCAGTCTGGGAGTATCGACCGCGCCTTATGATTGCCCACGCAGGTATCAATAAGAATATTGTGATGGGGGGTGCGTACCACAAACGTGTGCAAACTGGCATCGAGAAAACCTTTCCGCATTTTATCTTTGGGTGGCAGAAAATGTGGCTCCAGCCAGTCCCGCTGACTCTCAATTGTGTCCCAGTCACCGGAAGGAAAGAAGTTGGCGATTTCAAATAAAGGGCCGACCCACTCCTGAATTCGATCAATGGTGACACTTCCCAGCTGCAGTGTTTTCATAGCGAGCTTCCTGTGGTTTTTGTTTTACTGAGACGATTTATCAAGAACGGAAAATTATCCAGAGCGGTCAAAACCATACCTTAAGACGCGTGACCAGCAAAGTTATCTCTGAACGGAGATTGTGTATTGTTTTAGGTATGTGGGCAGGAGTTTAGGTTCGCCCAGCGGTGGGTGGCGGGTGAATAAGGCAGGGCGGGTCAAGCTGGCGGGCCCACTAAACCCTTTACGTGCGATTCCACTTCCCATTCCGAGATTAAACTTTGCTGCATACTTCTTACAAAATAAGCGGGTCAATCCACAAGCGGCTGATCTGTCTGAAATCGATTACGATCCGAATCGTCGGTAGTATCAGGTTCATCTTCCTGATAATTTTCAGGTGGCACAAATTTAAGAGCGAGAATGTCAGTTTTGTCGTCTTCAACTTGAGCCTCTACAACTTTCCCGTACAAACCATGAAATCTTTCCCTATCACTGGTGTTGGTGTTAACCTCGTTTTTAATTTGTGGAGCCTTGGGTTGCCATTTCGACAGTCGCTGCCCTACTTGAGTATAAAACTGGTGCAAACCTCTTTCGATCTCCTCAATGAACGTCTTTGATCCGCGAAACCGGCCGGCAAGATCCACAACGACCCAAATCTCCAACTCTTTCGGGATATCTTTGCAACCGTCAGGAACCAGTCGCTCTGGCCCATCTATAGCCTGAGCAAGTGAACACATTGTTAGGCGAGTACGTTTTGGCCAATGAACTCTAATCGCAATGCCATCTTTATCTTGGACATATTTTAACTGTCTGGTTAACCAGTTGACTGCGGCAGTTGGCCTTTTGATGTCTTGTGGAGCTTGTAATCGCATAGCAAAGCAAACGGTGCGTAATCTAAAGTCGGCAGTAATATTAATGTTCGCTGCGGCGTTCGGAACGTTAAACGAGGCGGATAGAAGCTGTTCGTTGGTCAATTTAGATATATTGACGCGCAATTTCTCCTCAGCGTCATTTTGTAGTTTTTTGGGCATCTCCAAAGATACGGCACTAGATGTAGCCATACTAAGTTCTAGGCTGAGGTACCGCATTAGTTGATGCCAACTACTTACCGCGCCTTCTACCGCTACCTGATTGCTTATTAGCGGCGCCTTTTGCTGTACAAGATCACAAACATCTTTCCAGCCAGCATCCATCTTTGTAAGTATTGATGTACCGGAGTTTGACGATTTTAAATAGCGAATTAGTTCGGCGAGGATAAATGCCTGTTCTGGGTCAGTAACGACACTGTTCTCCGTTGCCAAAACTGCTTTCGTGATAACTGATAACCATGAAAAATGGTACAACTCAACTTTTCTTAGAATGGCTTTGTTCACTCGAGTTGGATGATGAGTAGGGAGGACTGCAAACTCATTGGAAATCGTTATCAGGGCATCTATCCCGAGCTCTTTGGCAAGCTTTAGATAGCTTTCAACTTGTTCAGTGCCCAGCGATGCAGTTCCTACTTTGGATTCAACCAACGCGCACCATTCCTTGCGCCCTGATTGAACAACGATTAACCCGTCAGGCCGCAAATTTTTGCCCGCATCTTGCTTAAACACGACTTCTGTAAAGCATTCGATTGTCGCGCGAGAGCCTATCTTGGCTCCAGCCTCACCAAGAACTTCTCGCGCTAGCCCAGGAATAACGCGAAATGCTGCTAGTAGAACAGAAGTGGCCTTTTCCTCTCGTTTCGAATCTGAGAGAGTAGGTATAAGGCGAGCAGGTTCACCTCTAAATCTATCCAATATCGTCATGATCAAGTTCCCTTTTCCATTTGGTGAGGTAATTTCCTGCTTAAAATACACCATTAAGAGAGTCAGTCAAACAGAGCAACGCTTTCCTGCTTGTTGTTATTAGCTTTTCAAGCAAAAAGTGGGGGCGAGAATCAAGGAGAATAGATTAAGTTGTCTCAAGTAAAGGGATTAATCGGTATTACGCATCATTTCCGTCATCTGCTCAAACGCTGGGGTGAGCATTTCGCGGTATTTGGGTTCAATATTTATATCGGCCATCGCCTGGTTAATGCATTGCATCCACTGATCACGGGAGGCTGCATCAATTTTAAATGGCTGGTGGGCACCGGTCAGGCAGGGGCTGCCGTTACGTTCAATAAATAAAGGTGGGCCGCCCAGCCAGCCAGACAAAAACTCAAACAGACTGAGTCGCATTGGCGATAGATCCTCTTTATGCATCGCCCGAATGGGCTTGAGTGATTCGTCGCTATCTAAAATGTCATAAAACCGATTCACCAGGTTCTTGACGGCCTGCTCTCCGCCGAGCCAGTCGTACATAGTGCCGGGTGGGGTTTCTTCCTTCTGGGCCTCTGCAGCTTCTGTTGTCATGTAAACACCTGCCGTGTGAAAATTGCTCCGAAAGTTAGGGTTCTTTTTCGACCGTGAATCAAAAGTCGACTGCGAAGGGAAATCGTTCCGCCGACCCGGGTTTCAATCCAGATTTCCGCCTCATCACCATAAGCCGGTGAGTTAACAGGCCAACAAGCTTAATCTGCTTTAGGGGCGAGGCAGGAAGAACGGGACCTGTATAAATCAAGCTGAAGGACTCCTTCATGCCATGTTCTTGATATGGCTTTATATCGATTGATACTACGAATAAAACCATATTTGAAGATTGAGAGATAACAAAACCATGCCGATCACTGATTTAGCTTGTGTAACGATGATCTATGTCACACCCACAGCGGCCAGCTTGCCTGAGTCAGTCAACGTGGTGCGGGCGATTACGGGCAAGGGCCTGGAGGGCGACCGCTACTGTTCTGGTCAAGGCAGCTGGTCTCATTGGCCCGGGAATGGTCGGCAGATTACCTTGATTGAGTCAGAAGTGATCGGCGAACTGGAGCAATTGCTGGGCATCAGCGGTGCTCAAATTCGCCGAAATATTGTTACCCGAGGCGCCAGGCTAAATGACCTGGTCGGTATTGATTTCACCATTGGTGAAGTGCTTTTGAAGGGAGTGAGACTTTGCGAACCTTGTGCGCACCTGGAGCAGCTCACAGTGCGTGGCCTTGCGGCGGCGCTGAATAACAAGGGTGGTTTACGAGCAGACATTATCCGGGGTGGCATTATTCGGCAGGGGGACGCGCTACGTCTGGTTGATTGACTTAAGCCAGCGCTGCAAATGCTGGCCAGCTTGTTCGACCAGTCGTTGACGCGCATCTTTTGCTCCCCAGGCGCAATGGGGGGTGATCATTAAATTGGGAATACTCGGGTTAAACAGCGGGTGATCTGCTGGTGGCGGCTCGACGCTGAGTACATCCAGTGCGGCACCGGCGATTTCACCTTTTATCAGTGCGCGAGCTAAAGCTTGTTCATCGACAATGCTGCCCCGGGCACAATTAATTAACAGTGCATCGGGTTTCATAATTGCTAATTCTCGGGTGCTAATTAGGTGGCGGGTATCGTCGGTCAATGGGCAATGAATGCTAACCACATCGGCCCGTTTCAGAAAATCATCCAGCGGTAATCGTGGCGTATCACTCTCAGCCGACGCCCTACCTGGCAAATCAGCGAGCAAAACCTTCATCCCAAATGCCTGGCCAATCCCGGCGACGCCTTGCCCCAATGCGCCGTAGCCGATAATGCCCAGGGTCAAACCGCTCAGTTCTCGCACCGGAAAATCCAGCAAACAAAAACCCTTGCTTGCTGACCAGCTACCGTCAAGGCTCAATTTAGCATATTGGTTAAGCTGGGTGGTCAAAGCCAAAATAAGTGCGAAGGTGTGTTGAACGACCGAGGGTGTGGCGTAGTCAGTAATATTGGTCATGGTTATGTTGTTAGCTTTGGCTGCGTTTAGATCAATGGCGTTGGTGCCGGTGGCCAGAACACCAATATATTTGAGGTTTTGAGCGGCTTCGATTTCGGGCGCTCGAAGGCGCGCTTTATTGGTTAGTACGATATCTGCCTGAGTAATGCGACCTTGAATCTGTTCCGGCGCGGAGGCGGGGTACACTTGCCAGTTGATACCGGCTATTTCTAGTATGGGAGCAAGATCCAGATCATCGGGTCGCAGGGTATCGGCATCGAGGATGACACCGCTGAGTAGCTTCATAACTCTTGTTCCTGTATTGAAAATAGCACCTTAACTGTTAGAGCAGGGTCAAGACATGAACAACGTTATAGCAGTGCTTTTGTTTATTGTGGGGCTTATAAACTTTTTGCCGGTAATGGGTGTGCTATCGGCGGCAAAGTTGTCTCAGGCATATTCAATTAACCTGGAGAGTAACGATATAGTAATTCTTATGCGGCACCGCGCGTTACTATTTGGTGTGATTGGTGGTTTTATCTTTTACTCTTTGTATGAACCTTTTCATCAACCCGCTGCTATGTTGATGGCTGCCATTTCGATGGTGGGCTATCTATACTTTGTCTGGGCGGTGGGTGATTACAATGATGCTGTCAGGAAAGTCGCCCGAATCGATTGGGTGGGGCTTGCGTGCTTAATGCTGGCCTCGGTACTAAAATATACTAGCGTCAGCGCTTAAGGTGATTTCCCATTCAAACCGCTGGTCGACTTTGGCGAATGAATAAAATGAGAACGTTCTATGAACAATAAACCGCGCGTAGAGATCCACTATTGCCCTGCCTGCCACTGGCTACCTCGGTCGGCCTGGATGGCTCAGGAATTACTCCACACCTTTGGCGATGATCTGGCCGAGGTGGCGCTGCTGCCTGCCAGCGAGAATGGCAGGTTTGAAATCCGTCTTGATGGCCAATCGATCTGGGAGCGAAAACGCGATGACGGCTTTCCGGATATTAAAAGCCTGAAACAAAGAGTCCGAGATGCGGTGGCACCGGGTCGAGGTCTCGGCCATATCGATGGCTAGCTTCTCGGCTGGTTGGATACCGGTAAGAAACAAAATCTGTCCTTTGGCATAATAGCGGTCGTTTTCAAGCCTGCGCTCAATATCAGTCGTAACAAAAGGAAACCATATGACCGACTATCTACTCGGTATTTTTGATCGCACGGTTCTCGGTCGCCCCTGGCTGGTGATATGCCTGGTCTTATTAGCCACGGTCTTGCTCGCGCTCGGCTTGCCCAATTTTAAGCTCGATGCCTCGGCAGATTCTCTGACCCTGGAGCACGATAGCGATCTGGATTATTTCCGTGAAATAAACCAGCGCTACGGCGGCGGTGATTTTTTGGTGGTGATGTATACCCCCAAAGATATCGATCTGTTTTCCGATGAAGCCATTGCCGCCCTTGATGCTTTGCAGAAAGACCTGGCCAGTGTTGAGGGTGTTGTCAGTATCAATTCCATGGTCACGGTGCCGCTGCTGTATAGCCCGAAAGTGTCGGTGGAAGAATTGCAGGCGGAGCAGCGCACGCTGTTAACCCCCGGTGTGGATCGGGCGGCCGCGAAACAGGAGTTCCTCAACAGCCCTGTATATCGCAAACTGATTTTGAGCCCCGATGGCCAGACCACGGCGGTGCTAGCGTCCATTGTCCCAGACACTCGTTACACCGAGCTGGTCAGGCATCGCGATGAGCTGCGCCTCAAGCGAGACACTGACGGCATTAGTCTGGAAGAAGAGGCTGAGCTGGAGCGAGTCAGCAAAGAGTTTCTCGACTACCGTACTGAGCGGGCTGCGGCGGGTAAGGCCCGGGTTGTTAAGGTGCGCCAGTTAATGGACAAATATCGCGACAAAGCCGAAGTGTTCCTGGGCGGTCCGAGCATGATTACCGCCGATATGATCGATTTTATCCGCAGTGATTTACAGCTCTTTGGTGTCGGTATTGCGCTGTTTATTATTGCCACGCTGGTGATTATTTTTCGGCAATTGCGTTGGGTGGTATTGCCGTTGACGGTATGTGCTTTAACGCTGGTGATGATGCTTGGCTGGCTGAGCTGGATTGACTGGCGGCTGACGGTGATCTCGTCCAATTTTGTGGCGTTGTTATTGATCACGACGCTGGCATTAACCATTCATTTAGTCGTGCGTTATCGCGAGTTGCTCCGAGCAGATAACAGCGTCGATCAGCGGGAATTGGTGCGCAACACCGTGGTCTCTATGGCTCGGCCTTGTCTCTACACAGTGCTAACCACCGCTGTTGCCTTTGTGTCGCTGGTAGTGAGTAATATCCGCCCGGTGATTGATTTCGGCTGGATGATGACTATGGGCCTGTCCCTTGCCCTGGTGTTGGCATTTATGGTGATTCCGGCTGGCATGATGCTCTGGGGCAAAGGTGAGAGTGCCAGCAAGGCCGATAACTCTGCGCGACTAACCGCGATATTTTCACGATTCACTGAGCGCCACGGCAATCTGATTTTGCTGTTCGCCCTGGTGTTGGCTTGCGTGGCCAGCTACGGCATAAGCCAGTTAAAGGTTGAAAATCGTTTTATTGACTACTTCAAACCCCATACGGAAATCTACCAGGGCTTATCTGTCATCGACGCCAAACTGGGGGGCACCACACCGTTAGATATTATTCTGGAGGCCCCCTCCTATGCTGATATTCCCATGGTACTGGGTCAGGGCAATGAGCAATCTGAGGACCCTTTTGCTGAGGACGATTCTTATGGTGGAGATGATCCGTTCGTTGAAGAAGACCCGTTTGGTGAGGCAGACCCCTTCGCAGAAGGCGATCCGTTCGCGGCAGATGATCCTTTTGCCGAGCCAGATCCAAACGAAGAGGAAATCAACTACTGGTTTACGCGCGCCGGACTGGAAGACCTGGAGAAAATCCATGCCTACCTTGATGAGCTGCCAGAAATTGGTCGGGTCGATTCACTGGTCACCGCCTTTCACGTTGCCAATGATCTTAGCGGTCGGCGTTTGAATGATCTGGAGCTAACGGTTATGCGCCGCAGCCTGTCGCCGGAGCTGGAAAGTTTTCTGTTGTCACCCTATCTAGACGACGGTGCCAATCAGGCCCGCATCACCATGCGCACGGTAGAGGGCGACGGCAGTCTAAATCGTAATGAGCTGCTCGCTGAAATACGGGGTTATCTGATCGATGAGATGGGTCTGCAACCGGAGCAGTTTCGATTGTCCGGCTTACAGGTGCTCTATAACAATATGCTGCAAAGTTTGTTTCGCTCGCAAATCGTCACGCTTGGCGCGGTATTTCTGGGCATTATGATTATGTTCATTGTGCTGTTTCGCTCGTTTAGCATTTCCCTGATTGCCATCCTGCCCAATATGCTCGCCGCCGGTATCGTGCTGGGCAGCATGGGTCTGGTGGGTATCCCACTGGATATGATGACGATTACTATCGCTGCCATCACCGTGGGTATTGGAGTTGACCATGCCATTCATTATCTGACCCGCTTTAAACGGGAATTTGCGGTCGATCAAAATTACATCGCGGCCATGCATCGGGCTCATGCCAGTATCGGTCTTGCGCTGTTTTACACGGCCATCACTATTATTGTTGGCTTTTCGATTCTGGCGTTCTCCAACTTTATGCCATCGGTGTATTTTGGCTTGCTGACGGCACTCGCCATGTTCGCGGCCCTGTTGGGTTCCCTGACCCTGCTGCCCAAATTGATCCTTATATTTAAGCCGCTGGGTGCAGGTTCCGAGTCATCCACGGTCCAGGTTTGATGTAGCTCAGAAGAGGGCAAATTTTATATTGCTGAGCTTGACACCTTTCACGACGTCGTCTAGTTTCTAGGAGGTTGAGCAAAAACATTGCATCAGACTTCTACAGGGAGAAGATCATGGCAACTGCAGACTTAGACGCCCGAGTTAAAGATATGGCCGACGGCGAAACGATGACAATATCCCGCGACGAGTTCCGCGCCGCCTGTGACGAAGATGACAAAGTGGTTTATCTGACCATTGCCAGACGTATGGGTAGGGCCAACAAGAAATGGGTAACCATCGAAGAAGACGATTTTATCTTTGGGCCACCACCTGCGAAATAGGTCCGGGATTAGAAATAGGTCCGGGATTAGAAGTAGATCCGGGATTATAGGTTAACCCATATCTTTGCTAAGGCCATGTTCAGCAGGGTGTTCATCGCCTTGGCGCGACTGCCATGGTTCCTTAGTACGGTTGCCATAGTTGCAGCGTTATCAAAGCTAACGTCTCCGGCAGGGTTTTATTCTGTGCGTAAGGCGTCGACTGGGTCGAGCTGCGCGGCTTTGCGTGCAGGCGCTACCCCTGCCACCAATCCAATAAGCCCGGACACCACAATCGCTGCCATTAGATAAACCGGATTTAGCGCAAAAGGCAATCCAGGCACGGCCAGTTTAATGGCGCTTAAAACCACTGCCAGAATCAGCAAGCCTAATAAGCCGCCGAGGATAGACATCAGCACGGCTTCACCTAAAAATAAGATGAGTATCTGTCGTCGGCTTGAACCGACAGAGCGCAACAGGCCAATCTCGGCGGTGCGTTCCCGTACGGTGATGGTCATAATCGTAGCGATACCGATAGCGCCCACCAGTAATGAAATTCCGCCTAATGCGGCAACGCCAATGGTGAGTATCTGCAGCACTTTGTTCATGGTAGCGAGCATTTCATCCTGACTGGTCAGGGTGAAATCCTCCTCGCCGTGGCGCTCAACCAGGCGCTGGGTCACACGTTCAGCAATTTGTGTCGAGCTGTGCGATGGCCCAAAGGTCACGTCGATCTCCATCAGGCCTTCACGATTAAACAATTGCAGGGCTTTGTCCGTGGGGATATAGACGATGTCGTCCATATCGAAGCCGAGCATCTGGCCTTTTTCCTCAATCACGCCGATCACCCGAAAGCGCAAACCGCCGATGCGAATGTTTTGCCCGAGGGGATTGCTGGTGCCGAACAATTCGGTTTTCATGGTATGACCAAGCACTGCATAGGAGCGACTGCGGCCACTCTGGTCATCGGGCAAAAAACGACCCATCGCGACACGAAACTGCCAGGCTGAGGGCATATCTGAACCAACACCCAATATATCGCCCTTGCGCTCTCGGTTGCCGTATTCGACGGCACCCGCACCCTGAACCACCGGCACAACCCGTTCAATCCCCGGTAGTAGTCGAAGTGACTCGGCGTCATCAAGACTCAGTGGTTTGGTGGATGAGAGGATGCCGCCCAGCCCCTGGGTTAAATCTTTGCCCGGATGGATGGCAATGATGCGCGTGCCAAACTGGGAAAATTGACCGAGCAAATAGTGTTGCAGGCCTTCCCCAAGGGAGGTGAGCAAAGTCACCGCGGCGATACCGACACCAATGCCCAGTGCGGTGAGCAGACTTTTACCCCGATTGCTTAACACGGCTCCCAGAATCATGCGCGTACTGTCACGGAATCTCATATTTACCTTGCTGTTTGCTCAGGTGGTTTTATACAGGCATTTCATAGGGTCTTTTTAGCCAGCTCTTTTATTCAGTTTGCCTACCCAGCTGTTTTATCTAATAGGGCATCCACCGGCACCATATTGGCGGCTCGCCGTGCCGGGATGGCAGAAAATATTAAGGCGGTAAACATAGCCACCGTGATGGAGCCAAGCATCGCCCAGCTCGGGGTGGTAAAGGGCACCGAGGGGTAGGTCTGGCGGGCCATAAACAGTAAGACCTGGCTGATTATCAGGCCGACCACGGCACCGCCTGCCGCCATCATCATGGCTTCTGTCAGAAAAATAAGGCGCACGGTGCGAGCCGGTAAGCCGAGGGCTTTTAACAGGCCTATCTCACTGGTTCGTTGACTCACGGCGATTAAGGATACGTTCATAATCAAAATACCTGCCACCAGCATGCTAATAGCCGCGATACCGGCCACGGTGAGGGTCATGGTATCGAGAATATTAGCAAAGGCGCTGAGCAGGGAATCCTGAGTAATAATGGTGACGTCCTCCTCACCATCGTGACGGTTTTTGAGCAGGTCTGTAATACGTAGTCGTGATTTATCAAGCTCTTGCAGGCCCCGTAATTCGATAAAAATCCGGAATAAACCTTCTGTGTTAAACAGCGACTGGGCGCTGGCCACGGGGATCATAATGGCATCGTTCATGTCGAGGCTCATGCCCTGGCCGCGATCCTTGAGAATGCCGATAACACGAAAGCGGCTATCCCCCGCCCGCAGCCATTGCCCCAGGGCGGGACGACTACCAAATAGCTCCCGGCGCAATTTACTGCCGATTACGCAGACCGAAACAGCCTGATCCATGGGTACCTCGGGCAAGATGCTGCCCTGGGCTAGTTCCAGCTTGCGCATGGGGAAAAACGCCCGGTTGGTGCCGATGGTAAAGGCTTCTCGACTCAAAGAGCCGTGAGAGATTTCAATCTTGCCGGGGATCAGCGGTGCCACGGCTGAAACATCGGGCAAGCGCAGAATAGCCTCCGCATCTTGCAGGCTTAAGTCCCGCGTGGTTTCCCCGGTTAATGGCGGAATACCACCGGTGGTTTCTTTCTTGCCCGGCACCATAATCAGGACATTTTTACCGAGGATATCGAATTCGCCGAGCACAAATTGTTTGCCGCCTTCACCGATGCCGGTCAGCAAGTTGATGGCCAGTACACCGATGGCGATGGCAATCAACAGCATAATACTGCGCGCCCGTTGGCGACGAATCGCTTTGAAGTTGAATGCCAGCAGATCGCCAAAGCGCATCAGAACGCCCCTGGGGTTTTCCCGTCTGTCTTTTGGGTCAGCGGCTTTCCGGTCAGTGGCTTTGCGGTAAGGATAGATTTACTTTCGGCGGAGTCAGTCTGCCAATCCCGGCTGATCGCGCCATCGATCATATGCAGGCGGCGTCTGGCCCTTGCGCCCACGTTTTCGTCGTGGGTTACCACCAGCAGGGTGATGCCGCCAGCATTGAGTTCTTCGAGCAGAGTGATGACCTCCAGTCCGGATTTTGAATCGAGATTACCCGTGGGTTCATCGGCCAGCAGCAAGTCCGGTTCCATCACGATGGCGCGACCAATAGCAACCCGCTGGCGCTGACCACCGGACAGCTGGTTGGGGATATGCTCCGCCCGATCAATTAAATCCAGCCGCGCCAATAATTCGGCCACCCTGGGCTGACGCAGTTTGGGGGCGATGCCGGCTAGCACCAGAGGCAATTCAATATTTTCTCTGGCGTTCAAGCGAGGGATTAAGTGGTAACTTTGAAAGACGAAGCCGATATGGCCGCCGCGTAAGCTCGCCCGCTGCTCTTCTTTTAGACCACTGGTGGCGGTGCCATTGAGTAGATATTCCCCGGCGCTGGGCTTATCGAGCAGGCCGAGCATATTCAGTAAAGTGGATTTGCCTGACCCAGAAGGCCCCATTACCGACAGGTATTCGCCCTTATCGATGCTCAGGTCGAGATGATCCAGCGCGTGAACCGTCTGATCCCCCACCAGGAAATCTCGACATAATTGTCGTAGCTGGATCATGGGGCGTTACTGTCGTCGCTCTTAATAGGCAGAACCTGTGCGCCATCAACGGCACCGTCAGTATCCAGAGACAGCAACACCTCATCACCTTCGCTCAGACCACTGGTGATCTCGGTATAGGTCCAGTTGGCCAGGCCGGGTGTGATACTGATTTGTTCGAGAGACTCGTTGGCAGGGTCGTAACGCAATACTTTATCGCTGTCGATAATCACTTCCGTGGGCACCCGGAGCACATCGGCATGCTGGTCGAGAATGATCTCAATATCGGCGCTGTAACCGACCAGCAAAACCACGTCCTTTGGCAATTCGTCAAAAGTGACGTCGATATCGACGGTGCGGGCCTGCTTTTCGAATTCTTTCACGTAGGGCGCAATGCGGGTCACTGTGCCTCTGAACACGCGGCCTCGAAAAGCATCGAGGGTCACTTTGGCTGGCATATTCAGGCGGATATCTGCGGCATCAACCTCATCTATCGGCGCGGTAATATAAAGACAATCGGTGCCGATTAAATCAACCGCAGGCGGTGTGGCGACACCCGGTGGCGAGGGGGTGATGTATTCACCGACTTCACCGTTGATCTCGGCGACAACGCCGGCAAAAGGCGCTTTTAACAGGGTTTTTTCATACAGGGCGGTTTGTAGTTTGAGCGAAGCCTGGGCGGTAGCGATGCCTGCCTGCGTCCGCGAGCAGGCTGATTTCGACACCTTGGCACGGGTTTGTGTGGCGTCGAGTTTTTCCAGTGAGATTAGTTTTTTTGCGGCCAAACCTTTTTGGCGTACCAGTTCGCGGCCATCTAGTGCAGCCTTATCACAACTTTCCCGAGCGGCGGCATGACTCACCTCAAGACGCGCTTCGGCCTCGGCAACCCGCGCTGCCTGATCATCGTTCCATAAGCGAATTAATGTCTGGTCGGCGACAACAAGGTCGCCTTCATCCACCAATAACTCGGCGACCTGGCCACCCACCGGCATGGATATACGCGAGCGTTGGCAGGCCTTGATGGTACCGGCGCGGGTGTTGGCAACCGTGGCTTCGACCAGGCCAGTCTCAACTTGTGCAACATGCACCGAAATGACTTTGTCGCGGGTGAAATACCAATAGCCCATTACTGAGATGGCTAGCAGTGTGATGACGATAACAATCTTTTTCATAACAAGGCCGGGTTATCAAGTTGCTTATTCTAATATCAGAACCTTAACGGTTGATTAAAGCAACATACCCAGATCAAAGTTGTAGTCTTTATACTTTGATCTGGGCATTGACCAACATAATAAAATTATCGATCAACATGATAACTATCGGCCAAATCAGCCTGGAGTTGGCATCAGGTTGGGTCCAGGGCGGTGATTCCTGAGCCCGATGAGTCCGAATGAAATAGCCTTAAAAAAGCATCTTCACCACGTAATAGGCCAACAATATAATTTGCACGGAGAGCAGGGCGCCTCGAATAAGCGCCATGGGCAGAGCGCTCGATGTGATATGGATTGAGGACTGGATAATCCGTGCATAGAGCACGAACATGACCGTACCTTCCATAATGCCGAACTGTCCGGAAAACCCGGCGGCGGCAACGACGGCAGCAAAAACCGGTAGATTCTCGACGCAGTTCAGGTGGGCGCGGGTGATTCGTTGGCCAAAGCCGGGAAGGTCTTCGCCGCCCGGTGAAAACTTGTTGAGCGGGATATCGGAGCCACCGATGATGGCGAATATCCGTGCACTGACAACCGTTAACAGCAGTAGTAAGGTCCAGCCAGCATAGCCTGCCAGGGCAATTAGGGGTGTGCTCATCGTTAAGGTTTCATTCATTTTTATTCTCCTTAAAATTTATTAAGTGGTCTGGCTTATCATCTACAATGGCTTAAGCCAGCGCAGTGAGGGTAATTAAAGCCCTTGTTAATGTACAGTGCAGAAATGCAAGGGCAGGATGCAGTAGAGTGAGTGCAAGCCTTCGGCTATAACCCAATGATTAAAACAAGCTACTTTTACGGCGATTGATTATGAGCACAGAAATACCGCTTTTCCCCCTTCAGGTCGTGTTATACCCGACCATCGCCACCCGACTACAGGTTTTTGAACAACGTTATTTGCGCCTGGTTCGGGAATGTATGGCCGATCAAAAGCCCTTTGGTGTGGTGCCTATCACCGAGGGTAAAGAGGCCGGTGCAACGCCAGAGATTTTTCAGTGGGGTACCTTGGTGGGCATCCACGATTTTGATCAAACGCCCAATGGCTTGTTTACCATTACCATTCGGGGTGAGCGGCGTTTTGAAGTGATCGACACCCGGGTTGAAGATGACGGTTTGATGTTTGCTCATGTGGCATTAAAGGACGAAGACCCAGAGGAGTGCATCACCTTTGCTGAGGATGATCTCGTCGATATGCTCGAAAGCCTGGCCAAGCATATGGGTATAGACACCGATACTTTTCTTAAAGACCTGACTAAAACGACGTTGGCCTGGCGGCTGGCCGGTGTGCTGCCTGTGCAACCGGAATTAAAAATGTCTCTGCTGGCCATGGACGATGTCGAAGCACGGCTGTTAGAAGTCAAGAAATGGGTGATAGAAATAAGGATGCGACAGCGCTGATTCAGACGAAGCCGCACCGCTCTAGCGCTAATTGGGATTGTGTTAATCTGCTCGCCCCTGGCTAAATAAAGCATTTTTATAAAAATCTGGAGTCAACTATGTCATTTACTGTTATTGGCGCGCCTCTGTCGCCCTTCGTTCGCAAAGTCCATATCACCATGGATCTAAAAAATATTGAATTCACCATGGATCCAGTCTCGCCCTTCGCGTTACCTGAAGGCTACGAAAAAATTAACCCGGCAAAACGTATTCCCGTGCTCAAGCATAATGACACCTATATTTGTGACTCCGCGGTGATATGCCGTTATCTCGAAGACCTGTCGCCGAGCCCGTCGTTAATCCCTGTTGAGCCACTGCAAAAGGCGCAAGTAGGCTGGTTTGAAACACTGGCGGATACTGAATTGGCCCCGGCCATCACC
This sequence comes from Porticoccaceae bacterium, assembly GCA_021773435.1. Lineage (GTDB taxonomy): Bacteria > Pseudomonadota > Gammaproteobacteria > Pseudomonadales > Porticoccaceae > HB2-32-21. The sequence continues at coordinate 92,318 of JAJFKC010000022.1, read as the reverse complement.
TTTACCGGCTTTCGTCATAAAGTTATTTATAAAGCCATGGGCACACCTTTTGATGAAGCCGAGATCGATGCCATCATCGAAGAAAAGGCACCACCCCTCTACGATTATTTGAATGAAGCCATCGGCTCCAGTGATTATCTGGTCGGTGATCAATTGAGCCTGGGCGACATTGCCGTGATCTCGCAATTTATCAATGCTTCAATGGGCGGCGTACAGGTCGATGAAAAACGTTGGCCAAACCTGGCTCGCTATGTGGCTAAGCAATTTGCCAGCGATACCTTTGCCCCCCGTGTCGCCGCTACCCAGAAAATGGTCGATAAAATGTTGTCAGCCGCGAAATAAATTGCCGATTGGTTATTTGGTTCTCTGAATGCCGGCCCGATCAGACAATCAGGTCGGGCAACTCAGCCAGGCAATTCGAGCCACTAGCGCCACCTGGCGGGCAAATCTTGCAAGATAAGGAACAAACCGCAATCTTTTGAAGCAATTATTAATTAGAAAATCTCACCGGTGGCTGGGTATTGTTGCTGGGCTCCAGTTACTGATCTGGACTGGCTCAGGTTTGTTTTTTGCGGTAATGCCTATTGATGATATCCGTGGCACTCAGCTTATAGAGCAGCCCGCCAGCTTTCGTCTCGGTCATGTCAGTTTAGTCTCGCCCAGTTCCCTGGTTCGGCAACATCCGTCGTTATCGATGGTCAGTCTGACTCAGGTTCAGATTAATCAACGCATCAATACGCCGGTATACATAATCAAAGCCGAGGACGACAATGCTAAAGAGTTCAAGGCCGAAGATGCGTGGCTGGTTTTTAACGCTGAAACCGCAGAGCAATTGGCACCACTGACAGAAGCAGAAGCCAGAGTGATTGCCGCCAATAACACTCGCTTACCGGTTCGCTCAGCAACCCTGGTGACGAAGGTAGAACGTGGCAGTGAATATCGCGACGGTGAACTACCGGCCTGGAAAATAGAGCTGGAGGGTTCTGACCACGCGACCCTTTGGGTGGGTGCAAATACTGGCCAACTAAGATCTGTACGCACCACTACCTGGCGAATTTATGACTTTCTGTGGAGCCTGCATATTATGGATTATCAGGGTCGGGATAATTTTAATTCCTGGCTGCTCAGGGGTTTTGCGTTGCTTGGCTTTATCACCATAATTTCTGGTATTGTTTTATTTGTTATGTCGAGAAGACGAAAAAAACCAGGTCGTCGAAGCAAGCGCCTTACATCGAACCGTTGATGATTACGCCAGGTGCTGTTGGTTTGGCTATCACTAGCCCATATTAATACCGATTTTGATACAGATATTGGGATTTAGAATTACTGAGGTTTAAAAAATATGAAATTAAACATTATCACGCTATCACTCGTGGCTCTCTTTACCACTGCAAATGTCACTGCAAATGAAGAGGTAGACCTCGACTATCTTCGCGCCACAGAAGGTGTGAGCCATTCCCACGCCCATATACAACGAATCGGTGGCGAGATAGTCGATGATCCGGGCAGCAAAACCGGTAGTAGCTGGATCAATTCCACGCTCAGCAATATTGAAGAGACCAATCGTATTCCACTCAAAAAAGGCCATGGTTTTCATGTGCAATTATTGATGTTTAAGCTGCCGGTCGAAACAAAGTCAATTCAGGTGAGCATGACCCATCCGGCGATGACCTTGCCCGATGGGCAGGTGTTAAAAGTGCAATCCGGGTCTATTCCGACCCAGACTGGCATGGGCGCGTTTCCCGAGGCGTCGTTCAGCTACACCCTGGATGAGGATTATGAACTGGTTGAGGGCGACTGGGTGCTCACTTTTAGTCATCAGGGCGACGAGCTTTTCCGGATCACTTTTACTACCTATCGATGAAAGGCCCGCAAAATTGAGGTGTCTTAAAAACAGTACTGTTATCTTGGAGAATAATATTACTTACTCAAAAAATAAACTATGGCCTATTGTTAAATGCAGCATGTTACTTGGGCTATTGACAGCTGTCAGCGCACTGTCCAGCTCGGTCGTGGCGGAAATGGCGGAAGACGAAGACAATGGGCGAAGTATTACGGAAGAAATAATCGTTTTCGACCGTCGAGAGAGTTCGCGAGCAGCAACGGGCAGTAGGCTCGGCCTGACTCTGATGGAAACGCCCGCCACTGTTGAAGTCATTAACGGAGATAGTATTCGTAACCGCCTCGATACCAGTGTATTGGAGGCAGTGACCCGCAGCGCGGGCTTTACCAACGAAGCCAATCCAGGAAATGGCGGCCAAAGCATCGCGGCGCGGGGCTTTCGCGGCCAGGGTTCCGTCACCAAGCTGTTTGATGGCACCAACTACTATACAGCTGCGGGCACCCTGACCTTCCCTTTTGATATCTGGGGCGTTGAGCGTATCGAGATATTGAAAGGCCCCTCTTCGGTATTGTACGGCGAGGGTGGCATTGGCGGCGCCATTAATATTATTCCCAAAAGGCCGCAACAGGAACACGGCGGAAACGTCAGGCTGACCATGGGCGAGGACGACACCACTTTCCTGGGGATTGACCTGACCGGCGGCTTAACTGATACCCTCGCTTATCGACTAAATTACAGCAATAACCAATCAGATAATTGGGTAAAGAATGGCGATAGTGATGCCGATATGTTGTCGCTTGCCCTACGCTGGGAAGTCAATGAAGACCTCACCTTGAGTATGCGTTACGACTACGGCGATCAAGAGCCCCTGCAATACTTTGGTATTCCAGTGGTCGATGGCGAATTTGCCAGCGGCCTGGGTGAGTCGAATTTCAATGTGGGAGATGCCAGAATCAGCTATGAAGATAAGGCTTTCCGCCTCAAAGCCGAGTGGACTATTTCTGAGACAGTTTCAATGCGGGCAGAATTGTATCGGCTGGAAACCGAGCGTTTCTGGAAGAATGCTGAATTTTACAGCCTTGACACCACCACGGGCTTGGTCGAGCGGGGCGATCCGCTCGTGATTGGGCATGATATGGAGCATGATGGACTGCGCACCAATTTTATTTTTACCAATACCCTGGCCGGTCGCGACTTGCACACTTCGCTCGGTTTTGAAGTCAACGACGTCACCTTTAAGCGGCCTACCAATTTTGGTCCGGGCAACCCTAATCCCGTCGATTTTGGCGCCGATTTCGATACTGTCGACTCCAATAACTTTGATCCCGGCAGGCTGTCTGATTTGACTGGCGCGGACGTGATGCCTGATGACGCTTCCGATGTAGACCAGTATGCCCTGTTCACCGAAAGTCAGCTCCAGGCGACCGACAGACTGGCCATTGTGGTGGGCTTGCGGTATGAGGATGTTGAGACCGACTACACTCGATTGGGGCGTGCTCCCATTGATCAAACAGTTAATGAGCTAACTGGTCGATTTGGGCTGGTTTACGATGTTAATGAAGACACGGTGCTCTACGCACAATATGCGACGGGGGCAACCCATCCGAGCAATAGCATAGTCAATGCGCAAGCGGCTAACCGCGAATCAGATTTTATTAAAAGTGAGCAAATCGAGGTGGGCATAAAACAAGGGCTGATAGATGGCCGTTTGCAGTGGACCCTGGCGCTATTTGATATCGTCAAGAATGACCTGGTCGAAGATGATCCAGATTCTGGTGATCCCGATGAGCTGATCATCATTCCCGAGCAAACATCCCAGGGGGCTGAGCTTGGCTTTAGCTTCCAAGTGAATCAAAATCTGCAAGTTTACGGTAACGGCAGCATATTGGAAGCTGAAACCCAGTCCGGTATCGCACCAAACTACGTACCTGAAAAAACAGCCAACCTGGGTCTGATTTGGCGAATATGGGATAAGGTTCAGTTTATTGCTGACGCCCGTTATGTCGGAGAGCGCTTCCACCCCAGCATACCGATTCCCTCCTATACGGTAGTCGATGCGTCGACCCGGATAAACATTAATGATAAATTTTCGTTAACTGTCAGGGCCGATAATTTATTTGACGAGCGCTACGCGTCTTCACCATATTTTTCCTCAACCTGGCTGGTCGGCAAACCCCGTACCGTCAGTTTGACCGCAGATTACCGTTTCTAACTAGCTGTCAAACTACACTCTCAAAAAACTTGCCGGTCACATACTCTGCTGAGAAACGGGCCAGTGGGTTTATCACTGCTGTATACGCTTAAAGGCGATGAAATTAAAAACAATGCTGTACTTGGTCCATCGCTGGCTTGGCATTACTGTGTGCCTGTTGGTGTCCATGTGGTTTGCGACTGGCATGGTGATGATGTATGTCGCTTATCCAGAGCTCACTAAACAAGAGCAGTACGCTGGGCTTAGCGTTCTCGACCCTGAAAGTATCGCTTATTCGCCTGCGTCGTTGTTGGCTAAGGCCCCGTCGGGCACCTCAGTCGAACATCTGATGCTGACCAGTATTGCGCGACGGCCGGTTTATTTGTTGAAGAGACAAGATTCACCATGGTTCGGTTTGTACGCTGACACTGGTGATTTATTGAGCCATATTACGAGCCAGGCGGCTGTTACCTCGGCAGTAGGTTTTTATACATCTCGGTACCCGGACAGGGCAGTCACCGGTGTGGCTCTGAAAACACTGGAGATGGATCAGTGGACGGTGTCGAGTCGGCTTTCCGACTACCGACCCATGCATTTGGTCGAGCTTAGCGACCGGGCAGGAACCCACCTCTACGTTTCGGCACGCACTGGCCAGGTAGTTCAGGACACCACGCGCGGAGAACGCATCTGGAATTGGCTCGGCGCTAACCTGCATTGGATTTATCCACTGCAATTACGGAAACATACAAACATTTGGGTTAATACCATTATTGTCCTGTCCCTGACAGGCCTGATCACCATCTTTAGCGGGGCCATCATCGGCTTATTACGCTTGCGGGTTAGACGTCCGTACCGAGGAAAAAGTTGCTCTCCCTATCGGGGAGTCCCAAAATACCATCATGTCTTTGGACTGCTGAGTCTATCGTTTCTCACGTCCTTTATGTTTAGCGGACTAATGTCGATGGCCCCCTGGGGCGTATTCGACGCTGAGACAAATTTTGCCGAACAAGTCCACCGCTACCGACTAGGAGATGATTCAGACGGGGCAGAACTGGCCTATTCGCAAGTTGGTGAAATTCAAAAACTGCTCAAAAGCAAGGTTGGTCTTGAAAGTAAGCAATTGGTGTGGCACTGGATTGGCGGTGAATCATATATCACCTTACACAGTTCAGATAGGCCACCACAGTATCATTTGGCAAAGGGTGGGAAACGTACCCTTGAGAGGATAATTCAGACAGGCCTTGGCAGGATAATCCCCGATGAACACATTCTGACTCAGCAACGACTTGACGAATACGACGCGTATTATTATTCACATCATGGCCGAATTAGGCCCCTGCCCATCAAACGTATTAAATTTTCGGATCATGAATCCACCTGGTTTCATGTCGATTTGTCGACTGGCGAAGTATTCGAGCGTTTGACTGCTCGGAATCGTGTTGAACGTTGGCTATTTAATGGTCTCCACAGCCTTGATTTTGCAGTACTTATAAATCATCGGCCGACTTGGGATCTGGTGCTTATAACGTTATGCAGTGTCGGTTTTCTATTTTCGTTAACTTCGGTAGTGATGGCGTGGCAGCGACTTGGTCGTCGCGCTAAATGAGTGCCTGGCCATTTCTGAGCACTTCTTTGCTGAAGTCAAAGGCACTAGTGTCAGTTGTGAGCGTGGACGGGTAACTTGCAAATTGGGCTACTAAAAAAGTGATCTATGCACTGAAAAGTGCCAATCTCGCACATTATAACTTCCTTGATCAAGGCTTAGTCATCCTCAGGTCGACCTTTGAGCATGCGCAGCGGGTTGTAAGTAAGAACAATGTCGCCGTTTTGGTTGATGACTTCATTGAAGGTGCGCACCAGGCCTCGGTTGCCCTTGCTGGTCTTGCGGACTTCTATTATTTCAAACTCGACATGGATGGTATCGCCCGCCAGGCAGGGTCGTTTCATATCTAGTTCCATGTTCAAGAACGCCATGCCGGTGCCCTGCATGGTAGGTAGCAGCAGGCCCTCGGCAAAGCTGTAGACCATAGCGCCCGGCGCGAAGGGCTCTTTGATGACGGATTTTTCTTTTAAAAATTCGCGATCAGAAAAGACGACTTCGTGCAGACCGACCAAGTTAATAAAGTTGCAGATATCGGCCTCAAGCACTGTTCTGCCCCAGGACTCATATTTTTCGCCAACCTGAACGTCCTGCCAGTAAAAACCGCCACCAATTTTTTTCATACCTTGTTTGCCTCGTTAGTGAATATCTATGGGTAACTTTTTAGGGGTAAGAAGGGGTTGAGGATAGTGACGCAAAATTATTGACGGCGCAAATGAGGGATAAATGAGGGATAAATGAGGGATAGTTGAGCGAATTATTGGCCAAGTGCTTCTGACGAGTAAATCACGGCTCTGTATAATGCGGCTTTTGATCGCGAGCAGCTTTGATGTCGTCATAACTTCGGGGTCAGGCAATCTGTAGAGATATGTAATGGATATTGAATCCTATATGCAGCAGGTAGGCACACAGGCTAGAGCAGCTTCTAGGGCAATGGCGCGTGCCGATACTCACGCCAAAAATCAGGCTTTGTTGGCAATTGCTGAAGTGCTCGATACCGAGCGGAAACCCCTGGCTGGTGCCAATGCTAAAGATTTGGCACAGGCTCGGAACAATGATCTGGAACCGGCCCTGCTCGACAGGCTGGAGCTAAGCCCCGCGACAATAGACGGCATGATTGAGGGTTTGACTCAGGTCGCGGCACTGCCTGACCCGATTGGCGAAATCAGCGATATGAATTTTCGGCCCAGCGGTATCCAGGTGGGCAGGATGCGTGTGCCCCTCGGCGTGGTGGGGATTATTTATGAGTCGCGACCCAATGTGACGGTCGAGGCGGCAAGCCTGTGTTTGAAGTCAGGTAATGCAACGATATTGCGTGGTGGTAGTGAGGCGATTCATTCCAATCAGGCCATTGCCGCCTGTATCGAGAGAGGTTTGCAGCAGGCAGACTTGCCGAGTACCGCTGTCCAGGTGATCGAGACGACGGATCGAGCGGCAGTCGGTAAGCTAGTAACGATGGCGGAATTCGTGGATGTGATCGTGCCACGGGGCGGCAAGGGCTTGATTGAACGGATCAGCAGTGAAGCGCGGGTGCCAGTGATTAAACATCTTCATGGTGTTTGTCATGTCTACATAGATGTTGAAGCCGATCCCGAAAAAGCGCATAACATTGCCTTGAATGCGAAGACCCACCGCTACGGCGTTTGTAACGCAATGGAGACGTTACTGGTAGCGGAAGCCGTGGCTGACAAAATACTGCCCGGTCTGGCTGGTGCCTATACACAAGCCGGTGTGGTTATGAACGCCTGTGAACGGGGCCAGGATATTATTAGTCAGGCGGGATTTAGCTGTGAAGCTGCCACTGAAGCTGACTGGTACGAAGAGTATCTAGCGCCGGTATTGGCGATTCGCGTGGTCGCAAATATTGACGCAGCGATGGATCATATCAACACCTATGGCTCGCAGCATACAGAGTCCATCGTCACCGAAAACTACAGCATCGGCCGACGTTTTATCAATGAGGTGGATTCCAGTTCGGTCATGATTAACGCATCGACCCGTTTTGCCGATGGTTTTGAATATGGCCTTGGCGCAGAAATTGGCATATCAACGGATAAAATTCACGCCCGTGGCCCGGTTGGGCTGGAGGGCCTTACCAGCCAGAAATATATAGTGCTGGGTGATGGCCATATTCGTCAGTAACATCAATATGAAAACAGTTCTGCTAGTGAACGGATTGATGGCCAGGCCAACTTGAACGGGGTTGGCATTTTTGGCGGCACATTTAACCCGGTGCATATTGGTCATCTGCGTAGCTGTATTGAATTACGTGAAACTCTCGGTCTGACCGCAATACACCTGATTCCCAGTGCTCGACCGCCCCATCGTGAGGCCCCAGTTGTCAGCGCCGAACATCGTTTGACGATGCTGCATCTGGCGATTGATGAAGAGCCTGGTTTGCAGGTCGATGATCGGGAATTGCGCCGCGATGGTTTGTCTTACACCATTGATACTTTGCAGGAGTTGCGTGGCGAGCTGGGCAATGACACTTCGTTGTCTATGTGTATCGGCATGGACTCTTTGGTTAATCTGGCGAGCTGGCATCGCTGGCAAAGCCTTACCGATTTTGCTCACCTTGTAGTGGTGGCGCGGCCTGGTTGGCAAGTGCCCGACACTGGGCCGGTAGCTAATTGGTTGGATGATAAGCTGGTTAGCGATGTCGAGTTGTTGACTAATACGCCTGCCGGGCAGGTGCTGGTCAGCGAGATGACGCTGTTGCCAATGTCGTCTACAGGCATCAGAAAAAAGCTGGCCGCCGGTCAGTCGGTACGCTATCTGGTACCAGATGCTGTGCTCGACTATATCGAACAACACCGTTTGTATTAGATGCTTACGAATTAGAGACTGATTTAATGACGCCCAATCTCAATGAAATTATTATCAATGCGCTAGAAAGTGTTAAAGGCCTCGACATAAGCCAGCTAGATGTCACCGGCCTGACCGACGTGATGGATACCATGGTGGTGGTCAGCGGCAATAGCAATCGCCAGGTTAAAGCCCTGGCTAACGCAGTGACCGAAGATTGCAAAAAGGCGGGGCTACAGCCCTTGGGTGTTGAAGGGGCTGATGTTGGCGAATGGGTGCTTGTGGATATGGGTGATACAGTCGTGCACATCATGTTGCCCGAGACCCGGCTGTTTTATGATTTAGAAAAATTGTGGTCCATGCGACCAGCAGATATCATTCCCCTCGAACCGACTATAGCGCCGCGCGTTGATACCTCCGGTGGCCTTAATGACGGTGATTCAGACAGCGGCACGATAGGGGCTTAGCGCCATTGAAAACCAGGATTCTCGCGGTGGGTGGCAAAATGCCTGGGTGGGTTCAAACGGGTTACCAGGAATATGCCAGACGTTTGCCAAAAGAATTAAACCTTGAGTTGGTTGAGGTGCCACTTGGCTATCGACCTAAAACCCAGCGCCGAAAAGGTGAGGCTCCGGATCGGGCGGTTGAACTGGAGGGCAAAGCCATACTCAAAGCTCTGACCCGCGATGACCACGTCGTCGCTCTGGCAGTAGAAGGGTCAGTCTGGAGCACTGAGCAATTAGCAAAAAATTTGCGTAGCTGGCAAGTCAGCGGTAACAATATATGCCTGCTTATCGGCGGTCCCGATGGCCTCGACAAAACTTGTATGGCGCGTGCCAATCAGAGCTGGTCTTTATCTGCGCTGACCTTGCCCCATCCGCTGGTGCGAGTGCTCTTGATTGAACAGCTTTATCGGGCCTGGTCTATAAATGCGGGGCATCCTTATCATAGGTAAAAAGGCACAGGTAGGAAGGTCCACGTAGAGAGTCCCACGTAGAGCCGCACAGTAAGAAAAAAACAGGTAGATATTCGCGGGTAGATAGCAACAGGTAAGCAACCATCAATGTATCGAGACCGTTCTAAAGCATGCGAGAAGATCGAGCCCTGAAAAACATCCACTGGGAAGCGCGCTTGTATGCCGTGCGGATCAGCTTTGCGGTGTTGATTCTATTGCTGATGCTCAGTGCACTGATCCTGCGCTATTACGACTTGCAAATTAGTCGGCACGGCGATTTCGCCACCCTGGCCGATAATAATCGTATTCAGATTCGCGCTGTGCCGCCCGCACGGGGGCTGATTTTTGATCGTAACGGCGTGCTCTTAGCCGATAACCGGGCCGGCTTTACGCTATCGGTGGTTATCGAAAAAAGTACAAAAATTGACGAACTCCTAAATAAAATAGACCGCCTCATTGACCTGGATGACAGTGAACTTGAGAGCTTTAACCGATTGGCCGAGCAACGCCCTCCCTATGAAGCTGTGCCACTACGTTATAAATTGAACGAAAAAGAACAAAGCATTCTGGCGGTTAATCAACACCGTCTTGAAGGCATTGAAGTCTCTGCTCGACTGATCAGGGACTACCCGCTGGGTGAGCAGCTCAGTCACGTTGTCGGTTACACCGGCCGGATCAATCAGCGTGAGCTTGAAAAACTCGACCCCAGACAGTACCGAGGTGTCCATACCATGGGCAAAACTGGGCTGGAAAAATTCTATGAAAAAACCCTGTTAGGTGAGGTTGGTTACGAGCGTGTGGAAACCAATGCTCGTGGTCGGGTGATGAGGGTCCTGGAGCGAATTGATCCGGTGCCGGGGGAAGCCCTACATTTATATCTCGATAGCCGCATCCAGGAAATCGCTGTTAACGCGCTGGGCGAAGAACGCGGAGCGGTGGTGGCTATCGAAGCTGATACTGGCGGTGTGCTGGCCCTGGCGAGCACACCATCTTTTGATCCCAACCCCTTTGTGACGGGTATTTCATACGCCGATTACGCGGCTTTGACAGAATCTCCTGACCGACCTTTGTTTGACCGTGCGCTGCGCGGCCAATATCCTCCGGGATCTACTATGAAACCATTTTTTGGGCTGGCGGCGTTGGCCAGTAAAGCCATTTCGCCCGGCTATGAAATATACGACCCGGGTTTTTATCAGCTCGATAATGATGACCATAAATATCGCGATTGGAAGCGAGGCGGCCACGGCAGTCGTATTGATATATATAAAGCCATCGAGCAATCCTGCGATACGTTTTTTTACACAATAGGCTTTATGGCTGGCATTGATGAACTGTATCGTTATGGAGATTTGTTTGGTTTTGGGCGGGCCTCTGGCATTGATTTGCCCGCCGAAGCCAGTGGCAATATGCCCTCCCGAGAATGGAAGCGAGGCACCAGAGGTTTAGCCTGGTACCCGGGTGATACGATCAATGTCAGCATTGGCCAGGGCTTTATGCTTGCTACACCGCTGCAATTAGCGGTGGCCACCAGTCGTCTTGCCACCCGTGGCCGGGTGCAAACACCCAGACTGGTGATGACCGCAGAAAACGGTGAACAAATTGATGGCAATCGTACCAATAGCGAAACCGCTGGGCTGTTAATAAGCGAACCGTTAATAAGCGAACCATTGATAACCGAGCCATTGATAACCGAGCCATTAATAATAGACAACAATATTCAAATTGATTCGGCCTACTGGGATGTTATTACCAGCGCTATGATCGGGGTAGTACACAATGTGCGTGGCACGGCGAGCCGGGCGATTAAAGACCTGGGCTACAAAATGGCAGGCAAAACCGGTACGGCCCAGGTAGTTGGAATTAAACAGGACGAAAAATACGATGCCAGCAAAATGACCAAATTGCAGTTGGATCACGCCTTGTTTATTGCCTTTGCGCCCGCCGATAATCCGCGTATCGCGGTAGCTGTTATCGTCGAAAATGGTGAGCATGGCAGCTCGACGGCAGCGCCGGTGGCACGCCAGGTGATCGACGCTTATTTGAACTATTACCCGGTTGCTGCTACCAGGCCCTCGCCAATTTTGGAGCCTGCTGAGAGTGGCTGAGTTTGATCGTCAACTAAAAGATCATGGCTCGACAATTTATGGTCGTGGCGGCCGTTGGATTGGACTGCGCGTCGATTACACATTGCTCTTGCTAATTCTGTTGTTAATGGTGACGGGACTCATTATTTTGTACAGCGCCAGCGGTCAGCAATTTGCCTATGTGAAACGTCAGGCGACATTTATGGTGGTTGGTTTAATAGCCATGCTAATAGTGGCTCAGGTGCCGCCGAGGTTTTTGGAACGATGGGCTTTTTTATTATATGGCGGTGGCCTGGTGCTATTGGTGGGAGTAATTTTTTTTGGCTCTGGCGCCAAAGGCGCGCAACGTTGGCTTGATTTGGGCAGCTTTCGTTTTCAGCCCTCAGAGCTATTGAAGATCGGTGTGCCACTTATGTTGGCAAGCTACCTGGGCAAACGAGTATTACCACCGGGTTTTGGGCATGTGATGTCGGCACTGATGATGATAGTGGTGCCCGCAATGATGATCGGTATGCAACCCGATCTGGGTACCGCGCTGCTGATTTTTGCGGCGGGCAGCTTCGTCTTGTTTTTGTCCGGATTGCGGAAAAGCTATATGTTTGGCGCATTGCTTGTTGCGTTAACCAGCGCGCCGCTATTTTGGTTTTACCTGCTGCGCGATTATCAGAAATTGCGCATCCTTACGCTGCTTGATCCCCAGTCCGATAAACTGGGCGCGGGCTGGAATATTATTCAATCAACCACTGCCATTGGTTCTGGCGGCTTTACCGGCAAAGGCTGGCTGCAGGGAACGCAATCCCAGCTTGATTTCCTGCCCGAGAGTCACACGGATTTTATTATTGCGGTACTTGCCGAAGAGTACGGTTTTGTGGGGGTGGTACTTCTGTTGGTCTTGTATTTGGCGACGATTTTCCGCGGTGTGTTTATTAGCTTGCGCGCGCAAAGTATGTTCGGGCGGCTGTTGGCCGGCAGCATTACTCTGACCTTCTTTGTCTATATCTTTGTAAATTTGGGTATGGTGTCGGGCATGCTGCCCGTGGTGGGTGTGCCCCTGCCCATGGTGAGTTATGGTGGCACTGCCATTGTGACCTTGTTGCTGGGCTTTGGTATGCTAATGGCCATTGGTACGGAAGAAAAAAGGATGGGTTTGTAAGGTGAAATTGATATCGAACTGTTTGCTGGTAGCGCTTTGCCTGGTCTCGCTGTTGACGCTTGCGGAAGAGTCGCGCAATTACAGTGAAAATGCGCTGGCCAGAGAGTTTGCTGACTATATGGTCAATGAACACGATCTTGATCCCGTTGATTTGCAGTTGTTGTTGGAAGAGGCGACCTACAAACAATCCATCGTTGATGCCATGAACCGCCCAGCGGAAAGGGTCAAAGAGTGGAAGGACTACCGCAAGATTTTTGTCACCGAGAAACGCTTACGCCAGGGTGTTGAATTTTGGCAAAAGCATCGCGAGACCCTTGGAAAAGCTCAGGCTGATTATGGCGTACCTATCGAAATTATTGTCGCCATTCTCGGTGTCGAGACCTATTATGGTCGATTGACAGGTGGTTATCGGGTTATAGATGCCTTGAGTACGCTGGCATTTGATTATCCGAAGCGCAGTGCGTTTTTTACTCGCGAGCTGGAAAACTTCCTGCTGCTTAGCCGAGAGCAAGGCCTTAACCCCTTAAATCTAACCGGCTCCTATGCGGGGGCGATGGGGTACGGGCAATTTATGCCCAGTAGCTATCGGGCCTACGCCGTTGATTACAGTGGTGATGGTGTTGCTGATATCTGGACCGACCCGGTTGACGCCATCGGCAGTATAGCCAATTATTTTGTCCGTCACGGTTGGCAGACCGGTGGCATGATCACAACCCGGGCGCGAATAAGAGGTGGTTATAACGAAGATATTGTTAATAAGGGTAAAAAACCAAATCTGACAATGTTGGAGCTGAAGCAGGAGGGTTTTACCCCTGTTTCGATGGACATCCCCGATGACACTAAAGCCATACCGCTGAAACTAAAGGGTGAAAGGGGCGTCGAGTTTTGGTTGGGGCTGGAAAATTTTTACGTAATCATGCGTTATAATACCAGCTTTCGTTACGCGATGGCCGTTACCCAATTGAGTGAGTTACTGGCTGAGCGGGTCAAGCAGGCAAATAGTGCTGCCCGGTAGACTTACTGATTGCTGCACCGTCTTACTATGCTTGTTTGTTTTTACAGGCTGCACAGTAAGCCGACAGGGGATATTCACCGATCGTAACGATGGCCCGCCGTTGGACAGTATTGATGTCTCAGTGATTACTGATGCCATACCCAGGCGTGATCCCATTACCCGGGCCGGCAACAAAACCCCCTATACGGTTAATGGTAAGACCTATTTTCTGTTGCCCACTGCTGCGGGTTATAGAGAGGTCGGCCTGGCATCCTGGTACGGCACAAAATTTCACGGCAGGCCCACATCAAACGGGGAAATCTACAGCTTGTATGGGATGACAGCGGCCCATAAAACCTTACCAATCCCCGCCTATGTAAAGGTAACGAATCTGGCTAACAATCTCAGTGTGATCGTACGAGTTAATGATCGCGGGCCGTTTCATGGTGATCGGATTATCGATTTGTCTTACGCGGCGGCAAAAAAATTAGGTTATGTGGCGCAAGGTACTGCCCGCGTAGAGGTTAAAGTTGTTGATCCACTTGCATACCAGAGACATTCGGTGCAGACGCAGCTTATAGATGGTCAGGTTGCTGCTCCTCCAGTTGTAGCTGCGCTTGAGGTACAGTCATCGAAATCGAATGCCGCTGGGCAAATGACACAATCGAAGGTCAATGAACATGCTAAGCCGCCTGGTATGACCTTTCTGCAGGTAGGCGCCTATGCTTCATACCCCTCCGCTGGTAAGCGCCGTGTGCAAGTGTCCGGTTTGACAAACTACCCGGTAGTTATCCGTGAAGCTGGTCATCCAGTTGAGCAGAAGTTTTTGTTTAAGGTATTAGTCGGCCCAATTACTGACCCGATGAAACTTCAGAAATTACGAGATCGGCTCCAGGCGATGGGTGGCTTCAGACCTTTTCTGGTTTCAGACTTGTTGGGTGGTGGAGTCTGAAGAGCATTGATTTTCGGCTAAAATAATGGGCTTGTCTGTTTCAAAATAATGCAACGCAGTTTCATTTTCTAAATCGAAATTTATGGAAGGGGTTTATCTCAATGTGCAAATTTAAGGCGGTTATTCTGGCCGTTCAAACTATGCTTGTAGCCTCTCTGCTCGGTACCTTTGACGAGCGTGCTCTGGCTGAGGTATTAATCCCTGCGCCGCCACAAATTGCGGCTAAATCATGGATATTGATTGATGCCAGTACCGGCAAGGTTCTTGTCGAGCAAAATGCCGATCAACAATTGGCCCCCGCCAGCCTGACCAAAATGATGACCAGTTACGTGGTAGCTGGCGAAATTGAAAGCGGCAAGATCTCGATCAATGACAATGTGCCTATTAGCGTTAATGCCTGGCGTATGGGTGGCTCAAAAATGTTTGTCCGGGAAGGCACCGAAGTGCCCATTGAGTTGCTATTAAAGGGCATTATTATTCAGTCAGGAAATGACGCTACCGTCGCGCTCGCCGAGCATGTTGCTGGTAGCGAGTCAGCGTTTGCCGATGTGATGAATCAGCGGGCTGCGCTGTTAGGCATGAGTAATAGCTATTTTGTTAACGCCACGGGCTGGCCCGCAGAAGGGCATTTGACCACCGCTCGGGATCTGTCCCTGCTTACCCGCGCCCTGATTAACGATCATCCTAAACATTACCAATTGTATGCCGAAAAATACTTTGAGTTTAACGGCATAAAGCAGCCCAACCGCAACCGCCTGTTGTGGCGCGATAAATCCGTTGACGGTGTCAAAACCGGCCACACGGAAGATGCGGGCTATTGCCTGATAGCCTCGGCAGAACGCAATGATATGCGCTTGATCTCTGTGGTCATGGGCACCGACAGTGAAGCCGCCCGAGCGCAGGAATCGCAGAAATTGCTGTCCTATGGCTTCCGCTATTTTGAAACCGCTCAATTGTATGGCGCGGGAGACGTGTTAAAGGCAGACAACCGCGTCTGGTTTGGTCAGGAAAACACCGTCGATTTAATTGTCGATCGGGAAATATATTTGACCTATCCTCGGGGTGCCAGAGACCTGCTAGAAGCCAAAGTGCATATCGACGACGTGATCAAGGCGCCATTGACCAGGGCCAGTCAAGTCGGCCAGTTAACCATTGCCTACCAGGGTGAGCAGTTACTTGATGCGCCTTTGTTGCCGAGTCAAGCGATCGAGGAAGCAGGATTTTTTGCCCGCCTGTGGGACCACATGATGCTGTTTATTAAAGGTCTGCTTGGTGGGTGATATGTGGTGAGCGATGCGTGAGCGATAGCTGGGCAATAGCCAAACGAAAAGCAAATGAAAGGCAGATGAGCAATAACTGATGAGCCAGGCAGATCAAAGCGGTGAGCCGCCGAAAATTGAGTTTCCCTGCGACTACCCCATCAAGGTAATGGGTAATAAATGTGAGGAGTTTCGCTCCCATGTTTTAGTTGTTATGGAGCACCATGCGCCGGGCTTTGACGAACTGGCCATCACTATGCGTGATAGCAGCAAGGGCAAGTATCAATCCCTGACCGTGACCATAACGGCCACTGGCGAGGAGCAACTGCAGGCTATATTTGTCGAGTTAAAATCCAGTTCGCTGGTGAAAATGGTTCTATAAATTGGCTGTCCTCGAATCACTAGATGTATGCCAGCTGGGCTTGCAAGCCTATCCGCCGGTGCTAGAGGCAATGAAAGCATTCACTAATGCGCGAAATCGTGATACGCCGGATCAGCTCTGGCTAGTTCAGCACGAGCCGGTATTCACCCAGGGGCAGGTGGGCAAACCAGAGCATCTGCTAATGCCGGGCGATATCCCTGTTATCAAAACGGACAGAGGTGGCCAGGTTACCTATCATGGCCCCGGCCAGATTGTTATCTATGTGCTGGTCAATTTGAAAAGGTTATCGTTCAACGTCCGTGAGCTAGTTTGTGCCATCGAAATCAGCATTAAGCAGTTACTGGCGGACTATGACATTGAAGGCGTGAACCGAGACAAAGCCCCGGGTGTTTACGTGGGTGAGGCAAAAATTGCCTCTCTGGGCCTGCGTATTCGCAAGGGTAATAGCTACCATGGCCTGGCCTTTAATGCCGAACTTGATCTGGAACCCTTCGAGCGTATCAATCCTTGCGGCTATCCCGGTTTGGCAATGACTCGTCTGAAAGACCAGTTATCCGAGGGCGATATGCCATCAATGGACAAACTGTCAGAGCAGTTGCTGGAGAAATTGGCCGCTAATCTTGGCTACAATAGCTGGTGCTACAAAACGCCAGATATCTTGTTGGAGGCGTAGAATAGTCTTCTATGAAAGATGCGAATCAAATTCCAGTTAGACGCAGCCGCCGACTCCGTGAAGGCGAGAAGCTGCGCAGTGCCGACAAGGTTGAGCGTATCCCGGTCAAAGTTATTCCGACCGAAACATATATGCCGAAGCCGCCCTGGTTGAGGATTCGTCTGCGCAACGCCCCGGAAGTATCACGGATCAATAACATCTTGCGCAAACACCAGCTCGTCACCGTGTGTGAAGAGGCGGCTTGCCCTAATCTTAATGAATGCTTTGGCGGTGGCACGGCGACATTTATGATTATGGGTGATATCTGTACCCGGCGCTGCCCATTTTGCGATGTCGGTCACGGTAAGCCGAATGCGTTGGAGGTGGACGAGCCAAAACATCTCGCCGCTGCCATTGCTGAAATGCAACTTAACTATGTGGTGATTACTTCTGTCGATAGAGATGATCTCCGCGACGGCGGCGCCCAGCACTTTGCCGATTGTATAAAAGTGACCCGTCAGCAAAGTCCCGATATTCAAATCGAAATACTGGTGCCTGATTTTCGTGGTCGTATGGAACCCGCACTGGATATTCTTACCGCCACACCACCGGATGTGTTTAATCATAATCTTGAAACGGTGCCCCGGCTGTATCGACAGGCGCGGCCCGGTGCCAACTATGGCTGGTCGCTAAAACTGTTAAAAGAGTACAAAGCGCTTAATCTCACAGTGCCGAGCAAGTCCGGCTTGATGGTTGGCCTTGGCGAGAGCAAAGACGAATTGCTGGCCACGCTGGATGATCTGCGCGAGCACAATGTTGAGATGCTCACAGTCGGGCAATATCTACAGCCTTCAACAAATCATTTGCCGATCGATCGTTACGTACACCCCGATGAATTTGCCGAATACAGCGAGTACGCATACTCGATTGGCTTTAGGCACGTTGCTTCCGGGCCGCTGGTGCGCTCGTCGTATCATGCCGATAAGCAAGCCCACGGTGAGGAGATTATCTGATGGAAAGTCACGACTACACAAAGACCGAAATTGAAGCGGCGGTGTTTCGTCGTCTGTTAAAACATCTTGATGAGCATAAAGATGTGCAAAATATTGAACTGATGAACTTGGCCGATTTCTGCCGCAATTGTTTGTCAAAATGGTATGTCGCCGCTGCTGAGGAGCGCGATCAGGCGGTCGATTACGAGCGAGCTCGTGAGATGGTTTACGGCATGCCCTATGGCGAGTGGAAGGATAAATACCAGACCGAAGCCACTCCGGAGCAGCTGGCAAAATTTAACGCAAACGCAAAAAAGTAGCTGCATTGAAGTTGCCACCTTGTTGAATATTCGCACAATTAAATCTTTAGTCTTAATTGTTGGTATTTTGTTACTGATACAGGGTTGCGCGTCGCCGCCATCGAGTCCCCACAATATTTGTGA
This sequence comes from Porticoccaceae bacterium, assembly GCA_021773435.1. Classification (GTDB taxonomy): domain Bacteria; phylum Pseudomonadota; class Gammaproteobacteria; order Pseudomonadales; family Porticoccaceae; genus HB2-32-21. The sequence goes on along the minus strand of JAJFKC010000022.1, from coordinate 74,013 downwards.
AATTTTTGCCGAGAAGCGCAGTTGGTACCGTGCCACCAAAACTGCGGCAAAGCGTTGGGGTGGTCCGGTTCACGTGCCGATGGCGATGATGTATCAGGAGTCTTCGTTTGAGGACGATGCCAGACCGCCATTTCGCTGGTTTCTGGGTTTTATACCACTGGGGCGGGCCAGCTCCGCCTATGGTTATCCCCAGGCCTTAAAAGGCACCTGGAAGGTTTATCAGCGGGAGGCGGGTTCGAGCTTTAGTGATCGAGATGATTTTGGCGATGCCATCGATTTTATGTTTTGGTACATGAATAAGTCCTATCAGAAGAATGGCGTGTCCAAATGGGACGCCCACAACCAATACCTTAATTATCACGAAGGCCATGGCGGTTACGCGCGAGGTAGCTACAAAAATAAAGCCTGGTTGATTGGTGTTGCCGCGAAAGTTGACCGAAGAGCTAAAAGCTATGCGGCTCAATATGGCCAATGCAAACAACAACTAGACCGCAACTGGTTGATGCGGCTCATGTTCTAAATCAGGTAGGCATTGAAGCCGTTTTCTGAATAAGCTTGTCTGGTTTCCGATGTCAAAAAACTCTGGAGTCACAGTAAGGAATATAGGATGAATAAAGATAATAAATTCGTGGCGGCGCTAAGTATCGATGATTTGCCGAACTGTTGTGATGCCAAACAGTTCGATTTTGAAACAACGAATGATCTTGAAGCCCTGAGCGAAATCATTGGTCAGGACCGCGCCCTCGAAGCGATCCGCTTTGGCCTCGGCATGCGGAGCGAAGGTTATAACCTTTACGTGTTAGGGCCACCGGGTGTGGGTAAATTTACTGCAGTCAATCAGTACCTGCAGGATATGGCTCGGCAGGGTCCGGTGCCGGCCGACTGGTGTTATGTCAATAATTTTAAAGATGCGTCGAAGCCGAGTCGGCTGGAATTGCCATCCGGTCGGGGCACGATTCTGCGGCAGGATATGAAGCATCTTGTCGATGATCTCAAAACTGCCATTCCACAGGCATTTGACACCGACGAATATAAAAATCGTATCCAGAAAATTGAGATCGATCTGCAACAGAACCAGGAGAATATTTTTCGGGCATTGCATGAATCGGCAAAAGAAAAAGACGTTAAGTTGGTTCAGGGTGAGCAGGGCTTTTCGTTTATCCCTGTCGTTAATGGAGAAGACATTACCCCAGAAGTGTTTGAGAGTCTTAGCCAGGCACAGAAAGACAAAATTGAGGAAGTGAATCAGGGCTTACAGGCTCAGTTGCGGAACATCCTGCAAAAATCGGTGCCTGCCTGGCGTAAAGAAGCCCGCGAAAAATTTATGGCGGTTAACCGTGAAGTCACCATGGAAGCGGTCGGTTTGTATATCGAAACCCTGAGCCACAAATACGATGACCTTCCCCATCTGCTTAATTATCTGAGCGATGTCCAGGCCGATATTATCGCTAATGCCATCGATTTCAGGCCGATCGACGCCCAGCCGGGTATGCCCCAGCCCCCCCAGAACGCGCTCAGCCGCTATGAGATAAACCTCATGCTCGACAATAGCGAATCCAGGGGCATGCCGGTGGTCTATGAGCCGCATCCCAGTTACGGAAACCTGATGGGCCGGGTCGAGAATAAAGCCTATATGGGTACGCTGAGTACAGACTTTACGCTGATCAAGCCAGGGGCTTTGCATAAGGCCAACGGCGGCTATCTGGTGCTTGAGATCCGCAAGGTGCTAATGCAACCTTATGCCTGGGAAAGTCTGAAGCAGGCATTGTACTCCCGAGAACTACGTATAGAAGGACTTGAGCAAGCGCTTAGTCTCGCCAGTACCTTATCTCTGGAGCCGGAGCCAATTCCGCTCGATGTTAAGGTCGTCCTGATTGGCGATCGTATGTTGTATTACATGTTATTTGCTCATGATCCGGATTTTGCCGAGCTATTCAAGGTGCCAGCCGATTTTGAGGCCCGCCTCGAACGCAGTCCTGACAACGATTTTCTCTATGCGCGGATGATTGCCACCATGGTACGTAATGAAAAGCTATTGCCTTTTGATAATACGGCCGTCGCGGCCGTGATTCGCCGGAGTATGCGTTTGGTCGAAGATTCTGAAAAACTATCGACCCATATGGGCAGCATTAGTGATTTACTCAATGAAGCCAGTTACTGGGCGAGCCAGGCGGGTCGTGACGTGGCTACCGAAGAAGATGTGTACACGGTCATCAATACCCAAATCGAACGGGTTGATCGTGTTCGTGATCGGGTTCATGAAGGCATACTCCGCGAACATGTGATGATTGACACGGCAGGCGAAGTCATCGGTCAGGTAAACGGCCTTTCAGTCCTGCAGATGGGTAATTTTAGTTTTGGTCAGCCATCGCGTATTACCGCCACCACCCGACTTGGTGATGGCCGGCTGATTGATATCGCCCGCGAATCCGATATGGGCGGTCCAACTCACACCAAGGGTGTGATGACACTGAGTAGCTTTCTCGGCGCTCGTTATGGGCAAAATGCGCCGCTGTCATTAACCGCTAGTCTGGCTTTCGAGCAAAGTTACGGCGGTGTTGATGGCGACAGTGCCACCATGGCCGAGCTATGCACGCTATTATCTTCGCTTAGCGATTTACCCATTAAGCAATGTTTCGCGATCACAGGCTCCATGAATCAGCATGGTAAAACCCAGGTGATTGGTGGCGTTAACGAAAAAGTTGAAGGCTTTTTTGATATTTGCAATGCCCGTGGTTTGACCGGCGAACAAGGTGTGTTGGTGCCCGCGAAAAATGTCCAAAACCTGTTGCTGCGTCCAGACGTGAGCGAAGCGATCGAGCAGGGTCAATTTAGTATTTATCCCATCGATCATGTTGATCAGGCTGCTGAAATTCTGATGGCTACGGCAGCCGGAGAAGCTGATGAAGATGGACAGTTCCCGCCGGATACCATCAATGGTCGAGTTCAGCGCAGGCTCGAACAGTTCGCGGAACGAAGACGCAGCTTTGGCAAAGCGGAGGCTGCTGAACCAGCGGTAATAAAAGCACCGGTAAAGGAAGTGCCGCCCGATCCCGCCGGAGAACCTTGATAAAAAGAGTTTATTTAGGCTGATACTCCCAATCTTAAAGAGATGTTTAACATGTCGAAATATTTAAAAATTATTCCCCTCGCTGTTAGTTTGCTCGTGCTGTCATCCTGCGCAAAAGTCGGCAGTGATCGCTGGTGTGCAAATATGAAAGAGAAACCAAAAGGTGAATGGACCATGGAAGATGCCACCAACTTCACTAAACACTGTATAAAATTTTAAACTGGGGTATTTCCCTTTATCGATTAGTAATGATGACGTGAATCAAGCACCTGACCTGCACTGGCGTGCCTGAATAAATTCGAAAGTAGTCTCGAATCCCGAAAGCCTGGTCGTTAGTTGTCGAATGTTAGTGCCGTTTTCTGGTGCTATTTTGTCAGGGGCGAGAAGGTAGTCGAAAACGTAGTCGCGAAGATATAAGTTCAATCAGTAAATAAATAATAGCGAGGTAAAACTATGGAACTCAATTTGTCGGGCCGAACAGCGCTCGTCACCGGCGGCTCTCGCGGTATTGGTCGTGCTATTGCCGATCGACTTGCCGAGGAAGGCTGCCATCTGCATCTGGCATCTCGATCCGCCGAGGATCTGCAAACAGCACAAAATGAACTCGCTGCCAAATATGATGTTGATGTGCAAACTTACCCAATGGATTTGTCCGAGAGTGCCAATATAAGCGCTCTGGCCGCTGCCTGCAGTGATACGGATATTCTGGTTAACAACGCTGGTGCGATTCCGGGCGGTTCTATTACCACCGTCGATGAGGCGACCTGGCGCAGCGCCTGGGATTTGAAGGTTTTCGGTTTTGTAAATTTGTGTCGCGAAATGTATCCGCATATGCAAACCCGAGGTAAAGGCGTCATCATTAATGTTATCGGTGTTGCAGGCGGCGAAATCGAAGAATTTAACTACATAACCGGTACGGCGGGCAATGCTAGTCTTGCCGCGTTTACGCGAGCCATGGGCAGTGGCAGCCCGGCGGACAATATCCGTGTGGTTGGTATTAACCCTGGTCCCACCGCTACCGATAGACTTGTTGGGCTAATGAGACAAAATGCCAAAGCCAAAGGCATAGACCCAGATAACTGGCATGAGCTGTTGGGTGATATGCCCTTTGGCCGGATGGCTGAATCTGAAGAAGTGGCCGACCTGGCAATTTTTCTCGCCTCAGATCGCGCTGCTTATATTACCGGTACAGTGATGACCATTGATGGTGGCCTGTCATCACGAGGCCAGTTGCTTTGAAGGTTGGTTAAAACGCCATAGTTTTTGTTATTAGTTGATTGTTCTTGTTGGTTAAGGGATTGATGGTAGATTCTTCTCGCTAGGTTCTTGACGCCAGGTTCTTCACACCAGGTTCTTCACACCAGGTTAAAGGCGACAGGAGCCAGGCCAAGCCCCGCCGCCACTTTGTGTGGGGTCGCGCGGGATCGTTTGGGTGGTAGATTAGCTTACGCGCTACGCTGAGCTCGATTGCCAGATCGGTTGGAATTGTTCGATTGACCATACGGACGACTGTTGCCCGAAGGGGAATGTGAGCGCCGACTATTGCCGCCCGTCGCGGGTTTTCTTCGGGGTTTATTTTTGCGCTGCTGCTGTCCACCGCGCCCATTCTTAATAGGTTCGGCCTTTATGGATGGGTCGGGTTCGAAATCTTCGACGATTTGTTTGGGAATTTCCCGTTTGAGTAAGCGTTCGATATCGCGCAGCAATTTCAGTTCATCGACGCAGACCAGGGACATGGCCTCGCCCTCGTTACCGGCGCGCCCGGTGCGGCCAATACGATGCACATAATCTTCCGGCACATTTGGTAATTCGAAGTTAACAACGTGGGGGAGCTGGTCAATATCGAGGCCGCGGGCGGCGATATCTGTCGCCACTAAAACCTGTATCTTACGCTCTTTAAAATGTGCTAACGCTTTAGTGCGCGCGCCCTGGCTTTTGTTGCCGTGGATTGCGGTGGAGCGAATGCCGTCTTTAATGAGTTGCTCAGAGAGTCGGTTGGCACCGTGTTTGGTGCGTGTAAACACCAACACCTGCTGCCAGTCGTTGGCACCAATGAGGAAAGATAACAATTCGCGTTTGCGGCCTCTATCAACAGGGTGAACCACCTGATTTATGTTCTCCGCCGTAGTGTTACGTCGCGCTACTTCGACCAGTGCGGGTGATTTGAGTAGGCCATTGGCCAGGCGTTTGATGTCTTCAGAGAAAGTTGCTGAAAACAGCAAAGTTTGTTTCTGTTTGGGTAGCAGTGCGAGCACCTTGCGGATGTCGTGGATAAAACCCATGTCGAGCATCCGGTCGGCTTCGTCCAGGACGAGTATTTCCACCTGGCTTAGATCAACTGTTCGTTGCCCGACGTGATCAAGAAGTCGACCGGGTGTTGCGACCAGAATATCAACACCATTGCGCAGCTTCTGTTTTTGCGGATTGATATTGACGCCACCGAAAATCACCGTTGAGCGAAGTGGGAGGTGTTTGCCGTAGGTTTCGACACTTTCAGCGACTTGTGCTGCTAGCTCGCGAGTGGGTGTTAAGATCAGGGCGCGGACTGGGCGACGGCCATTTCCGGCCTTGTTTGACGACATTAATCGCTGTAACAGAGGCAGAGTGAATCCGGCGGTTTTGCCGGTGCCAGTTTGCGCGCCACCCATTAGATCCTGTCCATCGAGGATAAGGGGGATTGCTTGTTGTTGTATGGGGGTGGGAACGCTGTAGCCGTTTTCGGACACAGCACGTAGTAATTCGGCCCTTAAGCCGAGGGATTCAAAAGACATTCTTAGATGATCTCCAGTATTGCCTTACCCAACAAAATACTCTGAAAAATAATGTGGGACGGTCCAGGCGGATACTTGTTTGTTCGTTTGTTTCGGGGTGAATCAGAAGGGATTACCGCGTAGAAAACAGGTGCAGACCGAAGTGCACCAGGGGTTGAGCGGCGCAGTATACACGAACTTTGATTAAATTATTGCCAGAATACAACTAGATAAATTGATGGCCGGTTTGTTAAAGGGAAATCCTGTCGACAAATAAAGGGCCTTTCGCGTTATGCGCCGAGCGAAGAGTTCAGTAAAGGAGCGACGCTCTCAGCCTAGTATTTAAACTTTAAATCAACCTGAAGGCGGTCGTAGTCGGTCTCTAGTTCGCCGTTTTCGTTGATAAAATAAGTTACCGAAAACGAAGTGTTTTTATCGACCGCGTAGGCGCCTTCAAGAATATGGCCTTTGCTGTCGGTACCGCCACCACCGAAGTCGGAATCGGTAGTCAGACCTAACACGGCATCAGCTTCAATATCCTTGTAAATATAAGCCATCTGCCAGGTACCGGGGTCTTTGGCGGTGCCGAGTTTAAAGCCCGCTGAATAACCGGTCTCGTCGTTATCTGCTTCCTGGTTTTCTACCCAGTCTACAAAGAGGCTCAAGGGCAGGCTGCCCAGGCTGGTAATTAATTCAGCAAAAAGCTCTAACTCTTCGTAGTTGTTGAGATAGGGGCCGTCGCCAGCCAGCGTATTGCCGAACGAATCATCTGCATCGAAAAATGGCATGCTGCCCATCACTGGGATGTCGTAATAACTGACACCGGCAATCAACTCGATGTGGTCGGCAATAGCGGTATTAAAACCGAGTTGAGCGCCCCAAAAGCTTTTTGCATCATTACTACCGGCTTTATCGTCGCTTTCAAGATATAGGAAAGCGCCATTGGCGAACAAGGTGCCGTTGTCGTATTTTGCTGCAAGCCCTTCGGGTCGATAGTCACCATCCCAGATCAAACTGTTTTTAGCGGGTTTGTAGAAAGGATTGTTAAATTTTCCGCCGATGACGTGGGTGTTTTCCAGTCCAGTCCAGTCCAGTCGAAATAGGCCAGGTCAAGATTAATACCTTTCGAGCTTCCGCCGCCGCCCAACGTCTGATTACTTGATACCGGATCATCGCCGCCGGAAGCCAAGCCTAAACCTATCTTCCAGTGATCGTTAACTTGTGCAGTGGCTTCGATGCGTGCGCGGACACGGCTACGGTTTCGATCTTTTGGTTTATTCTCATCATCGATATTTTCATAGCGGTAGCGAAAATCACCTTTTACTTTAATTTTTTGGCCCAGGCCAGTTGGTCACTGGTTTTTGTGGTTGACGTTGTGGCAGACCTTATGGCTTCTTTTAGCGCGACAGTGTCGTCATGCAGTGTTTTGTCAGCGGCCTCAAGCTCCTGAACCCGTTGGGTCAGGGCTTCGACCTGGCGAATTAATTTTTCGACAGTGGCATCATTAACCGTTGCAAGGGAGCTGGTGCTGAATAGCCATGTGCCAGCTAGGAGGGCCACTGTACAAGCGCCAAATTTTTTAGGGCGTGTAAAGGCTTTAGTACATTTCATGCGTAGCTTCCTTTATCGATTGATCAAGTATCAGTGTTGACCGTCGGATGACATGAGTTTTAGGTGATGACCATTAGGCATTTTCTGTTGATGAAACCTGTCCTTTATCAATCGACAGTTTGGTATGCGGATTGTTTTATGACCACAAGGCGACCGATCTAGACATTTGGATTTCAGATTAATCTCAAAACGGGAAGGCTAGGCCAGCAAAGATGTGTGGCGACATCGCTAGCGTTGATTTTCAAGATTATCTGACGACTTCGCCTCAACAGCTATGGAGCGGAAAGAAAGTTTAGAGAGATGATATTTATTCGAAGCCTGGCAGAAATTCCTGAGCAGGTAATTGTTCGACATCGGCGTGTGCCTCGCGCCACGCATCGGCGAGTTGCTTAGCTTCGCTAATCTGTTCGGGGGTCATGTCCTCGGCCACAGAGTCCCTGTTGTGCTGGGCATGAATATAGCCATCGCCCGCAATATCCCACCACATATAGGCTTGCACGAAATCTTTTTCTAGCCCCAGGGCCTTGTCATACAAAAGCCCCATGCTGAATTGTGCCGATGGATCACCTTTTTCTGCGGCCATCAGGTAATATTCTCTCGCTTTAGCGTAGTCCTGCGGAACTGCCTGGCCGTATTCATACATGACGCCCAGGTTGAATAAAGCATCGGGAAAACCGAGCTCGGCAGATTTCCGGTACCATTTTGCGGCTTCCTCCCAATCGCTTTCCACGCCGTAGCCTTTATCGTGTATTACGCCAATATTGAATAACGCCTGGGCACTGCCCTGATCAGCTGCCAGGTGGTACCACTTACTCGCATTACCGTAATGTTGGTGGTCACCTTCGACAATATATAATTTGCCAAGTGCAAGTTGCGCATCGAGGTCGCCGTGTTCAGCAGCCTCAAGTAGCGCACTTTGTTCGGGGTTTAAGGGTGGGGGAGTGCTTACTTGCTCTGGGGTGCTAGCCGGTGCTTCAGGTTTGGCGTCGACAGGTTTATCATCTTCTGTGCAGGCAGACAGTGTCATTATGGTTGAAAGTAGCAGTATGGTGAAAACGAGACTCTGGTTCATGTGGGCCGAAAGCTCCTGTTGAAGTAGTTCATGTTGTGATTAGTACAAATTGCGAGCAGCACAAGTTGAGAGTAGTTACGGTCATTGTAATGTAACCACGGTTCTTTCGTGGACAACTGGTTGAGGCTTTTTGTTCCGGTTTTGAGATTTCGCGTATGGGTATGAGTTTTTAAGCCACAAGAGATGACCCAGACCTATAACCGAAAGTATTTCCCCATGGGGCTGCATGGTAGGGCAAAGTTTGGGATAATTCGCTCTGTGACCGGCGGGTTATTAGTGAGGGCTATAAAGAAGGTTCGCCCAGAGGGCGGGCCTGGCAGCGCCAGTTTATCGTTTTAATCAATGCCATCGTCTTAACCAATTGCATCAACAAAGAAGCATGCGAGCAAAGTTAATGTCCAGGAAAGGTCGACTTATGCTGGTTCGCCATGGCGAAACACCAGCTAATATAGACAAAGTGTGGCATGGCCATACCGACACGCCACTCACCGAGCTGGGCGAGCAACAGCGGGTTAAATTAGGTGATTACTTCCACAACTATCTGCCGGAGATTGACGCGATATATTCAAGTCCATTACAGCGGGCGAGATTAACGGCCGAAAGTATCGCCACAAATGGTGGGCATCGGGTCAATACTGATCCGCGGTTAATGGAGTTTGGTGCCGGTGACTATGAAGGTAAAAGCTTTGAAGAGTTGCGTGACGAAATAGGTTTTATGAAATGCGTAGTTGATGATGAGCACCATCGGGCGCCGGGCGGTGAGACGCGCTACGAAGTGACCCATCGCTTTGTCACGGCAGTGGAAGAGGTGCGGGGTAATCATCCCGGTGAGAATATTGTCGTGGTCGCCCATGGCCTGGCGATAGCGTTTGCGCTTTCTCACTGGATCGATAGAGACCCGGCCAAGTGGGTCGATTACATGATGAACAATACCTCCGTCACCGAGATTTGCCCGGTCGACGGTGAAATTTTATTTTTAAATCGCACCGATCATTTGTGAAACTGAAAGGAAGTAACGAATTAGGCGTGGTTTGTTTAAGATATTTTGGAAAGGATCGACAATGTTAGAAGTAAATGAATATTTTGACGGTAAAGTGAAATCCATCGCCTTCCAGACTGCAACTTTACCTGCCACGGTTGGTGTGATGGCGCCCGGTGAATATCGGTTTGACACTAGTCAGCTTGAAACCGTTACCGTTGTCAGTGGTGCCTTAACCGTAAAATTGCCGGACCATAATGACTGGCAGGTGTTCGAGCCCGGTGATACGTTTAAGGTAGCCGCGAACTTATCCTTCGATTTGCAGGTTGGGGTGGATACTGCCTATCTATGTACATATGGATAGGTGGTGCACAAGGTAGATGATTTTTGGAATAGTTGGTCGGGATTAAGTGATTTTTTGTTCATATCCCAACAGCCAATGAATTGAGGCTCCCGAATGTCTTCGTGGCAACATCTGGATATCGCAGGTTATAAAACATTGGTCAAAGGTGGTTCCGTTCAGGTTGTGGATATCCGCGATGATGAGTCTTATCAGGCTGGCCATATTCCCGGAGCCCAGGCGCTTAATGATTCAACATTGCCCCAGTTTATAGGGTCGGCTGACAAAACTACGCCATTAGTGGTGTGTTGCTATCACGGAAATTCCAGTCAAAATGCAGCGGACTTTCTGTCCCAGCAGGGTTTTGAGAATGTCTACAGCCTCGACGGCGGTTACACCGCCTGGGCTGCGCAAGAATAAACGAATACACAGTAATGGAGTAATTATGAGCGTCCCTAAAGCCATCAGCCGATTCCCTGTTCCTGCCGTCGATGACTTGCCTGATGACCTGCGCGAGCAGGTGCTTGCGGTACAGGAAAAAACCGGCTTTATCCCCAATGTGTTTTTAGTGCTCGCCCATCGTCCTGATGAATGTCGGGCTTTTTTTGCCATGCACGATGCCCTGATGTTGCGCGAGAGCAATCTCACCAAAGCTGATAAAGAAATGATTGTGGTGACCGTCAGCGGCGGCAATGAATGTCATTATTGCGTGGTTGCCCATGGTGCGATTCTTCGTATATTGTCGAAAAACTCTCTGTTGTCTGATCAGCTTGCCATCAATTACCGCAAGGCCGATATCACACTTCGCCAGCGAGCCATGCTAGATTTTGCCGTTAAAGTGAGCAAAGAGTCCTCTCATGTTAGCGATGAAGATTTTGAGGGTCTACGGGCTCATGGCTTCGACGACGAAGATATCTGGGATATAGGCGGCATCAGCGCATTTTTCTGCCTGTCTAATCGCATGGCAAACCTCACGAGCATGCGGCCCAACGATGAGTTTTACGGGATGGCGAGATAACTCCAATGACACAAACCCAGATAGATGTGCGCCATGAGCCACAAAGACAGCGTTTCGTCGCCGTCGTCGATGGACATGAATCCATTGCCGATTATCGTTTATCTGGTTCGCAAATAGATTTTAACCATACCTTCGTACCCGATGCCCTGCGCGGGCGGGGTATCGCCGAAAAGCTGGTGCGAGAAGCCTTAGCCTGGGCGCGGCAGGAGGATTATCAGATTCGGGCCAGCTGCTGGTATGTGCGAAAGTTGCTAGATGATTAAAACGCTTGTCTGCCAGTTCCCTTAATGGCCTATTTCTTTCAGCATTTGCGTTGCACAAATTCCAGTATTTGCCGCCCGACGGCTTTCTCGTCGGTCACTTTGTCGAGTGATGCCATAGCTTTGGCGTAGCGGGCCTGACCAATTACGTCGATGCGACGATGTAACAGGCGCTGCAAATACTCAGGGGTAAATTCCGGATGACCCTGAAAAGACAAGACTCGATGATCAATTTTAAAGGCGGCATATTCGCAAAAATCGCTGCGGGCGATCAATTGCGCGCCAGGCGGTAACTTTTGAACCTGATCCTGATGGCTATATAACAGGCTTAGTTCGCTTCGCTTAAAGTCTTCCAGGTTAGTCTCTATCCGATCAGTATTAAGCTCGTCACCAGTCAGGTGTGTAGTGCTGTGTACGCCAATGCCCCAGCCTTTTGGGCTTTTGGCCGCTGCACCGCCCAGGCTGTGCGCCATTATTTGATGGCCAAAGCAGATACCGATTAACTTTGCATTTTGTTGGTGGAAATCGGCTATCCATGTTTGCAGGGAGGCTATCCATGGGTCGGTGTCGTAGACGCCGGCTTTCGAGCCGGTAATCAAATAGGCATCGCATTCGTCGGCAGCGCTTGGCAGTTCGCCCTGTTTTACCTGGTAATACCGGTACTGGAGATCGCTATCGAGATTGGTGAAAAATGCCGCAAACATCTGCCCGTAAGATCCGTAGTCGGGAATCAAGTCGTCGTAGAGCGTGTCTGTTTCCAGTAAGCCTAAGGTCGTCAAGGTGTTTGCCCGTTTTGGCTGTTGATGCGTTGTTGGCCTATTCTGAAGGCATAGTGATCGCGTGCCCTGTCATTAAAGCAATAAAAGTCTCCTGGCATAAGGTGGCCAATGCTGGATCAGGTCGCCGGATTAACAGGCCGAATGAATTTGATTGGTACCTTACTGACGAAACCCCTAAAATGCGCATCGCCAAATAAGCAGCCGGGAGTACCCTTTTTGTCTGAAAATAAGTTGTCCGATAGCGAATTTGTCGCGGGCCAGCGCTGGATCAGTAATACCGAAACTGATCTCGGTCTGGGTATTGTCGTTGATGTCGCCAGTCGGCGAGTCGAGCTAACTTTTCCAGCCACCGCTGAGCAGCGGGTATACGCGGCGGATAACGCGCCACTGGGCCGGGTCGTTTATCCGGTGGGTGATCGAGTCAGTAGTGCCGATGGCGTCAGCTTTACTATCGCTGAAACACTTACCCATGATGGCTGCGTGTTTTATCTTGGGGTGGATGATCAGGGTGAAGACGTGGTGCTCCACGAAATCGACCTGGATAGCTTTGTCCATTTCAGCCAACCCAAAGATCGCCTGTTCGCGGGGCAGATCGATAAACCGAATCGTTATCGGCTGCGTTATGAAACACTGAAGCACCAACACCGTCTTCGACAGTCGTCGGTTTATGGCTTGTTAGGCCCGCGTGTACAGCTACTACCCCATCAGCTTTATATCGCCAGCCAGGTGGCGCAGCGTCACGCGCCACGGGTCTTATTGGCAGACGAAGTGGGCCTGGGCAAAACCATTGAAGCCGGCTTGATTCTTCACCAGCAGCTGCTCAGTGGTCGGGCCGGCCGGGTGTTGGTTGTAGTGCCCGATAGCCTGGTGCATCAATGGCTGGTGGAAATGCTGCGTCGCTTTAATTTGCGCTTTACCATTCTCGACGAAGCCCGTTGTGTCGATCTGGAGGCTGAAGACGATGACGATCTCGAAGATGAATTTGCCGAACTCGAAGCCCATGAAGATGGCCTGGATCCGGAGCCGGGTGAAGACTTAGGTGAAGGTCTTGGTAAAGACATTAAGGATGAATTTGGTATCGACGAGGTCGATGAAGTCGGGGATTCCCCCGAGGATGAAGCTGATAATAATCCCTTTGAAAGCTCTCAGCTGGTGTTATGCAGCCTGTCCTTCCTGGTCGACAACCCCAAACGCGCCGCTCAGGCGCAGTCCGCATTCTGGGATTTGTTGGTAGTTGATGAAGCCCACCATTTGCAGTGGAGCGAGATCGAAGTCAGTCCTGCTTACGCTTGTATAGAAGCACTGGCTCAGCGCATTGAAGGCTTATTGTTGTTGACTGCGACACCGGAGCAACTCGGTGTCGATGGGCATTTCGCCCGACTTCGGTTGCTCGACAGCGATCGCTATTACGATCTTGAAAAATTTATCGACGAAGAGGGCAGTTATCAGGCCGTCAGCGGCGTGGTGACAGCTTTGCTGGACGAAGACCTTGCGGAGAATCAAGCTGATCACAGCGCGCTCATCGAACAGGTGAAGCGTTATCTAGGCGATATAGCGGGGGGCGAGTTGGCAGCCGTATTGCCATCTGCTTTAGCTGACGAGCAGGAAAACATATCGAGACTCAAAGACCTGACTGCCGATCTGGTGCAGCGCTTGTTAGATCGTCACGGCACCGGTCGGGTGTTGTTTCGCAATACCCGAGATGCTGTCGCGGGCTTTCCGCAGCGTATCCTCCATCAATATGCATTGCTTCAGCCGGCTCGCCTTGAAACTGCTATGCAAGGTTGCGATGACCTGATAACGCTATTGCAGCCAGAGCAGTTACTCGGTGAGTCCTGGCTAAGTGAAGATCCTCGGGTGGCGTGGCTGGTTAGCTGGTTAGCCGAACACCGGCAGGACAAGGCGCTGGTGATTTGCGCCAACGCCAACACGGCACGAACATTAGAGGAGCATATTCGGCTTCGTGAAGGGGTGCGTAGTGCGGTCTTCCACGAGGGCATGAGTCTGCTGGAAAGAGATCGTGCAGCCGCCTATTTCGCCGATGAAGACGATCCGGCGCAGGTGCTGATCTGTTCAGAGATTGGTAGTGAAGGCAGGAACTTCCAGTTCTCTCAGCACCTGATTTTATTTGATCTGCCGCTGAATCCCGATTTGCTGGAACAACGCATCGGGCGGCTGGACCGTATCGGTCAGACCAGAGATGTCAATATCCATGTGCCTTTTCATACAGTTAACTATGCAAACGGTCAGGAAACCGGCCAGGTAAACGGCCGCACATGCAGCGCCCAGGAAGTCATGCTGCGCTGGTATCACGAGGGACTTAATGCTTTTGAGCGGGTGTGCCCGGTTGGCCCCGCCATTTATAAGCAAGTGGTCGAGCAACTGCATCAAGCTTTGCGGCAAGGTAATGCTGATAACACCCTCATCGACCTGCTGGTGGAAACCGATGCGCTGACGACTCAGGCCCTGGCCGATCTGCAACAGGGTCGCGACCGTTTGTTAGAAATGAATTCGTGCAATGTCGATCGGGCCGAAGAAGTAATTAGTGAAATATCGTTGATGGGGCAGGGTAATGAGCTGGCCGAATATCTTGATCGCGCCTTCGATGAATTTGGTGTTGAACAGCATTACCACAGCACAGAAGCAATTATTGTTGAACCCAGCGATCATATGATCAGTCATGCTATTACCGGTTTGCCTGAAGGTGGTCTCACCGCTACCTATTCCCGTACCCGCGCGCTGAGCCGCGAGGATATGCACTATTTCACCTGGGAGCATCCACTGGTTGTGGGCCTGATCGACAGCATTGCCGATGGCGATTTTGGCAGCACAACCATTTGCACCATCAAACTGCCGCCGCTTAAGCCGGGCACCCTACTGCTGGAAGCGGTGTTTACCCTTCGCTGTCTTGCCCCGAGGTATATGCAGGTGCAACGTTATATTTCGCAATCGCTGGTGCGCGTCGTGGTTGATGAAAAAGGCCAGGATTTCAGTGCCACACTAAGCGATGAACACCTGGTGTCGTTGTGCAAGCCGGTCAAAAAGAATGTCGCCAGCGAAATGGCCCGCCATATCCGTCCCCAGGTCAGCACCTTGGCAGAACGTGCCGACGCCATAGTCGCGCCCATGCAGGCCGGGATTGTGGAAGCCGCACAGCGCCAGGCCGAGGTAGAATTAGGTGCAGAAATACAACGCCTGGAAGCATTGGCAAAAGTTAATCCAAATATTCGTGCTGAAGAAATCGCCTATACCCGTGACACGCTTGAAGCGGTGCAAGATTACTTAGGTGGTGCTGAACTGAAAATGGATGCATTGCGGGTGGTGGTGGCGGTACCATAATAACTTGCCGAATATATTTATCGGTTTTACCTCAGGACCTACCTACCTCAGATCCATCTCAGGATCTAGCTATCTCAGGACCTACCTACCCCAGGGCCTACCAAAGATCCCAAACCGGCCTGCATGAATCAGGCAGGGTAGAGTGCTTGCCCACTTCCGCCCAATGTTGCCCCGGCTTATGGAAATCTGATCCGCACGAGGCATGCAAATTATTCAGTTCGCACAGGTCAGACAGGTTTTTGGTTTTATAGGCGATTTGATGCCCGGAGACCACTTCGATAGCCTCACCGCCCGCAGCTTTAAAATCACCGACTAGTGCCCTGAGTTTCGTATGGGTTAAGTGATACTTGTCGGGATGCGCTAATACCGCGGTACCGCCGGCATCTCGAACCCAGCCAACAACGTCTTCAAGCGCTTGCCAGACATTTTTAATATCGCCGATTTTGCCAGCACCCAAATATCTTCGAAACGCTTCGTCGCTGCTTTTAACTGCGTCAATGGCAACTAACTGCTCGGCGAAGTGGGGGCGACCAATGGTGCCTTGCCCGGCGGCGGTAATCACTGCAGGCAATAAATCTGGGAAGCCTTTTTTACGTAGTCTGTCCGCGATAATTGCGGCGCGATCATAACGGGCTTGCTGCTGGCGAGTTAGAGCGTCTTGCAGCTCGCTGCTATCCAACTGAACATTTAACCCGACAATATGCACGCCCATACCATGTGCACCAGTGCCATGCCATTGGCTCGATAGCTCAACGCCAGGTAATAGCTGGAGTGTGGTGTCAGGTTTGGCATCCAGATCGGTAATAATTTCCGTAATGCCTGCGACTGTGTCGTGATCGGTAATGGCGAGCACATCGACACCGGCCAGCTCTGCGCGTTGGATAAGCTCGGTCGGTGTTAGCGCGCCATCGGAATAGGTCGAGTGGCTGTGTAGATCAAAAAGCATGGCAACCGTTGATTGTGAGGACAGGTTATTATAGCCGTCACCGGGCGAGCTTGATCATCGTTCCATATTATCGTGAGAGCTATAGTGAGAGATTGGCTTTTTGAGATCAGTTGGTGCCATACATCACCGAAAAAATAATCATCAAGCAAGGTTTTATAGATGTCACTGACTAGCTCATCGACCATTGCTCATTGCGTCAGCCCAATTGACATCGAGCAGCAGTCGCTTGTGGTCGCAGAAACCGAGCGATACATGGCGCTGGCAGCAAGTCTGTTCGAGCGTAAATTTGACTGTATTCCCGTTCGTTTCGATTTATCCGGTCGTGCGAGTGGTATGTACAAGGTAAGCGGTAGCGAACGCTGGATTCGTTATAACCCCTATATCTTTGCCCTGCATTTCGATGAGCACCTGTGTTCGACCGTGGCCCACGAAGTTGGGCATTACGTGGCGGACTGTCTGTATGGCCTCACCAATATCAAACCCCATGGTGGCGAGTGGCAAGACATTATGGCGCGCCTGGGCGCAGATGCCAGCCGTACTTTTCAGCATAGCCTTGATGGTGTGCCCCAGCGACAGCACCGTACCGTTATGTATCACTGCGCCTGTGGTGAGCATCCCCTGGGAATTCGCCGACACAACAAAGTGAAGCGGGGCAAAGCGGTGTATAAATGTCGCCGTTGCCATAGCGAGCTGAGACCGTTGACTTAAATCAGTCCTGGTGGAATAAGTGCCAGCAGAATAATTGGCAAGCCACCACTACATTCCAGAGTATCTATCAGCGAAAACCCCATTTCGTCTTGCCAATGCCTCGATCTTTAAAGATACTGCGCGGCTCGCGTCATAAGTGGTGTCCTTCAGGTGCTCTGATTTGGGTGCCAGGTAATATGGGTGCCGAGTTTAGGTGAATATTATGGAAATCAAAAAAGACTGTGTCGTACAGTTTTCTTACGTACTGAAAGATATTGCTGGCAAAGTGCTGGAAGATTCGCAGGGTGGTGAGCCAACGACTTATATGCATGGTCACGGGGGTATGTTGCCCGCTCTGGAAAAGGAGCTGGCCGGGTTAAGCACCGGTGCCCAGGTGAGCGCCAAATTGAGCCAACCTTATGGGCCGAATCACCCGGACAGTGTGCAACGGGTGCCACTGAAACACCTGCGCGCCAAGAAAAAACCCGAACCCGGTTCAATCGTCGTGGTGCAGGGTAAAGATGGCCCTCGTCAGGTAACCGTGGTGAAAGTTGGTCGATACAGCGTTGATATAGATACCAATCATCCGTTTGCCGGTATGGATTTGATTTTTGATATCGACGTGCAGGACGTCCGTGAAGCAAGCGCTGAGGAGCTTAGTCATGGCCATGCTCATGGCCCTGGCGGTCACCAACACTAGGTGCGATAAAACCGCGATGTCCTGCGCCATGCCCTGGACGGTCTATATTATTCTGGCCAGCGACGGCTCGCTCTACACTGGTATTACCACCGATCTGGAACGTCGCTTTGCAGAACATAAGGAGGGTAAGGCGGGCAAAGGTGCCAAGTATTTTCATGGCGGCCGACAACCGCAAAAGATCGTCTACAGCGAGCCCAGCAAAGATAGAAGCAGAGCAAGTCGCCGCGAAGCAGCTATAAAAAGTCTGTCGCGGCAGGAAAAGTTAGCCCTGTGTGGATTGTAATTAGAAACCAGGGCAAGCGATTAATCGTGAAACAACCTGCGTGTTAAGCCGGGTCAGCTATCAGGCGAGATGACTAACATAGGCGTCATAAACAATAATAGGCGCGATAAGCAAATAGGCGAGATAAGCAAAATCGATAAACCAGAAGCAAAGCCTAACTCAGACCTCGGTTCAAACGAAGCGCCCGAAACCTTGTCTCCCGAAGCACTGGCGCGGGCCAAGCTAGTGTCTGAGACGGCAAAAATTGCCTGGCGTGATCTGCAACGGTTTTTTGCCAATGGCAGCGCAATGTTCGTCGCTCCCGAGCTAGACCTGGTTGAGGCCGCCTACCAAATCAGCGCCGACAGCGCCGAGCAAATCAAAAGCTGGCAAACCGACAGACTGCTTGGTTCGGTCACTGACGAACAGGCCATCGAGTGGCTGGAGACCAATGCAGCAGTTTGGTCAGTGGTGGTTAGACCCTGGGTGCTGGTACAGGTGGTGTCTGATGACAGTTAAGCCACACTCGCGTTGAAATTTGTAGGAATCCCTATGCCAGCACCCAAAGTCGGTTTTGTCAGCCTCGGTTGTCCTAAAGCCCTGGTCGATTCTGAACGCATCCTCACCCAGTTAAAGCTGGATGGCTACGAGGTGTCGCCAAGCTATACCGATGCTGAGGTAGTGGTGGTCAACACTTGCGGATTTCTCGATAGTGCCAAACAGGAATCCCTTGATGCCATTGGTGAAGCCATGGCTGAGAATGGCCGGGTGATCGTCACTGGTTGTATGGGTGGTGATGAGCAGGCGATTCTCGATGTTCATCCCGATGTGTTGGCGGTGAGTGGGCCGCACCAGTATGAGGCGGTGGTCAGTGCGGTTCATCAGCATGTGCCGCCTTTGCCTGAGCACAAACTTGAGCATAACCCCCATACCGATTTGGTGCCGCCCCAGGGTGTTAAGTTAACGCCGCGGCATTACGCCTACCTGAAAATATCTGAGGGCTGCAATCACGCTTGCACCTTTTGCATTATTCCCGATTTGCGCGGCAAGCTGGTTAGTCGTCCGGTGGGCGACGTGTTAGATGAAGCCGAGCGGCTGGTAAAGAGTGGTGTAAAAGAGCTACTGGTGATTTCCCAGGATACCAGCGCCTATGGTGTCGATATAAAATACCGCACCGGCTTCTGGCAGGGCAGGCCGGTGAAATCCCGCATGCTGGATCTTTGCGAAACCCTGGGCGAGCTGGGGGTCTGGGTGCGCTTGCATTACGTATACCCCTATCCCCATGTCGATAACGTTATCCCGTTGATGGCCGAGGGCAAGATACTACCTTATCTCGATATTCCTTTTCAGCATTCCAGCCCGACCGTGCTCAAAGCCATGAAACGCCCGGCCCATCAGGAAAAGACCCTGGATCGAATTCATGCCTGGCGACGGACATGCCCTGACCTCACCCTGCGCAGTACCTTTATTGCCGGCTTCCCCGGCGAAACCGATGCTGATTTTGAGCATCTGCTTGATTGGTTAAAAGAAGCACAGCTAGATCGTGTCGGCTGCTTTAAATACGAAACCGTTGAGGGTGCCCGCGCTAATGCTTTGCCAAATGCAGTGCCCGAAGCGCTTAAGCAAGAACGTTGGGAGCGCTTGATGGAAACTCAGCAGCTAATTAGCGCTACGCGCCTGCAGAGTAAAGTCGGTCGAACCCTGGAGGTGATTGTTGATGAGGTATGTATCGACGAAGAAGAACATGGCGCCGTGGCCCGGAGTCAGGGAGACGCCCCGGAAATCGATGGTAATGTCTTCATTGATCTATCAGGCGACTTATCGAGAATGACGGAAAATCTTCAACAGGTACAATGTGGCGACGTCGTTCAGGTGTGCATCGGTGATGCTGATGACTATGATCTTTATGGTCACCTTGAGTTTTAGCCAGCGGCTTAGCCCGGTATTAGGTGTTCAGATCGACCTACTCAGGCGACCACTTTTGAGCGTGGGGATTTACACCTCAAACCGGGTTGATCTGGGCGGGTTGACATCGAACCCGGACTATATTTTTATGGCGCTCCGGCGCGCACGCTCACTCGAAGAATAAATGCCTCTCCCTCGGCCTCTGTCAGCGCATAGGTGAGTGCCATATAAAACTCCAATAATCTAACCGATACACTGCAGCGGGAAACACTACATGGGTTTATTAGTTAATATTGATAACGGCGGCTCGTTTACCGATGCCTTTGCCACCGACGGCGAGCGCGTGGCGCATATCAAATCGCCAACCACACCCCACGATCTTAGCCAGTGCTTTGTGGATTCCTTAACCCGCTTGTCGCAGGAGCTTTATGGCTCTGAAAACCTGGCCCAATTACTGGGCGAAACCGATCACCTGCGTTACTCGACTACATCTGGCACCAATGCCGTGGTTGAGCACAAAGGCTCCCCGGTCGGGGTCATGGTGGCTCAGGGTCAGGAGCAATTGCTTTATGGCGCTGCCGATACACTCGGAAAGAGTGGCCTGTGGCAGTCCATGGTGCCCGGTGTTCCGGTCGCGCTGAACATTAAAGCAGGCGATGTCGATGAAGTCGCGCTGATGGCAGGTTTTACCACGCTGATATCCCACGGCGTGTCCCGCATTGTCGTTGCTCTGCCGTCGCCGGAAGAAGAGGCCTTGGTTAAAGATGTGGTGCTGGAGCGCTACCCCCGACATTTACTGGGCGCCATCCCGGTATTGTTTTCCCACGAGTTGGTGCGGGATGAGGATCATGGTCGCCGTCTCTTGTCCGCGGTGGTGAACTCATATTTACATCCAGGCATGGAACACTTCCTTTACGGTGCCGAGCGCATCACCAAGCAAAACCACCTGGCCAGCCCCATGCTGATTTATCGCAACGATGGTGACTCGGCGCGGGTGGCGAAGACCACGGCTATCAAAACCTATGGCTCCGGACCTCGGGGCGGCATGGAAGGCGCCGTGGCTTACGCCGGTTTGTATAACGCTGGCACCATGGTGACGATGGATATCGGCGGCACCACCACAGATATTTCTATGGTGATAGACGGTACGCCGACAGAATTAGCCCATGGGATGATTGGCGATGAAGAAATACCCAGCTCCCTCGCTATGGGCGATATCGTCAGTATTGGTTATGGCGGCAGCTCGATTATCCGTGTCGAAAACGGCGAGATTTTGATCGGGCCAGAGAGCGTTGGCGCCGCCCCTGGCCCTGCCTGCTTTGGTCGTGGTGGCACCGTTGCGACAATTACTGATGCGCTGTTACTAGCCGGGGTTATTGATCCTGGCAATTATTTAGGCGGCGAAATAAATCTGGATAAATCACTGGCCGAAAGTGTGATTAAGCAGGAAATTGCGGAGCCACTCAGTGTGTCCGTCGAAGTGGCTGTTGATCAAATGATTGGCGCATATGAGCAGCAAATTGCCGATCACATGAAGAATATCATCGATTCCAGAAAGCTTGATACGCGGCCTCTGGATAACGACAAAACCGATATGCTGGCCTTTGGCGGAGGTGGCCCCATGAATGCCAATGGCATTGCGGAAGCCGGTGGTTTCAAGCGGTTGATTATCCCGGCCTATTCATCGGTATTTAGTGCCTACGGTATTGGCTTTAGTGATCTTTCCCATCATTACCGGGTGCCGATGGCTGAAGTTGCTGCACGGGGCGTAGACGTTGTGATTACCGAGATGCGCCTGCGTGCTCAGCGGGACATGTATGGCGAGGGTATGGAAGCAGGCGACTGGAATGAAGAAATAGTCGTCAGTGGTGCCAATAAGGGTCGCCTGAATTCGCAGGCGTATCAGCCGGGCGCAGCGGGCGATACTGATGGCTTTTTAGATATAGCTAAGAGCCTGGATGATGCCGCATTGCAGCTCACCGCAACACATACTCTGCAACACTTAAACCTTACGCGGGGCGCTAAAATTGATAGCAAACCAGCCAAAGCTACCGGCAAAGCAACGATTAACCTGGGTGGTGAGGAGATGATGCTGCCGGTTTATTCCTTAAAGGCTGCGCAGCCGGGTGAAGCGGGCAGTGGCCCGGCCTTATTTCGAGATGATTACCTGACCTGCCTGATTCGACCCAACTGGTCTTTCGAGGTGTCCTCCAATGGAGATTTGATAGTGGAGAAACAGCCATGAGTACAGATAGCGCAGCCACGCCCGATTTAAGTGGCGTTACCATCGAAGACGGCAAGGTCGCCATTACCGAATACCTGGCCATCGATCTGGATAAAGAAACCTGGCATTGCCGCCGCTGCGATCAAAATCTGGGCAACGCACGAGGGCCTTACAAAGAAGCGCTGATGGTGTATGAACGAGAACCCAGTGAAATTCATGATCCTGCCATCGATCCTGAAAAATACGAATTCACCTACGCGCCCGATCCTGCCTGGTGCCGGATTATTGAATATTACTGCCCCCAGTGCGCCACGCAGATGGAAGTGGAGTATTTACCACCCGGACATCCACTCACGTTGAATGATCTGCAGCTGGATATTGATGCGCTAAAAGCCCGTCATGCGGCAGCCATAAGTGGTTCGGAACAGGGAGGTCAGCCATGAGCCGCACTTATAAAGGGGAACAATCATGAAGCGAGTTAGCGTAGATATTGGCGGTACGTTTACCGACTGCTTCCTCGATTTTGATAATAGAAGGGCCGAAGGCAAAGCGCTGACCACCCACCATAATCTGGCCTCCGGATTTATGGGTGCTTTGGAAGACGCCTGTGGGCAGCTTGACCTCGGTGTTGAGGAGGCTTTGTCCTCGGTTGACGCAGTGCGTTACGCCACCACCCTCGGCACCAATGCGCTGATCGAACGCAAAGGTCCGGAAGTGGGATTGCTCACCACTTCTGGCTTTGAATTTTCGGTGCCACTGATGCGAGCACGCGGATATGGCGATGGCCTGAGTGATAGAGAACAACAGGATTTGCCCGCGGCTTCACGTCCAGTACCCATCGTGCCTCGATCGATGATCGAAGGCATTGAAGAGCGGGTCGACTACAAAGGCGACATAGTTTTTGATGTCGATGAAGATAACGTCCGCGAGGTGGTACGCTGCCTGGTCGACCGAGGTGCCCAGGCTTTTGTGGTGTCGCTGGTCAACGCCGTCGTCAACCCAGAGAACGAAAAGAAAGTCGAGCGCATTATTCTCGAAGAGTATCCCAGTCATTTACTCGGCTCGATCCCGATAATCCTGTCTCACCGTGTGGCCGGTCGTAAGGGCGAATACGCGAGAACCATGTCCGCGATTCTCGATGCCTACCTCCATGATCAGATGTATCACGGCCTGGCCAGTCTCGAAGCCGTGCTGCGCCAAAACAACTACAACCGTCCGATGTTGGTGGTCCACAACTCCTGCGGTATGGCGCAAATGAGTTCTACCCACTCTTTGCAGACCATTCACTCTGGGCCAGTCGCCGGACTTGAAGGTACAGAAAGCCTGTCTAAACAGTTTGGTGAGCCCAATATGATCGCCACTGATATGGGCGGCACCAGTTTTGATATCGGCCTGGTGACCAGTGATGGTGTTAAGTTCTACGACTTTAACCCCGTCATTGATCGTTGGTTGATTAGTACACCGATGAGTTATCTCCATACTCTCGGCGCAGGGGGTGGTTCAATCGCCCGTTTTGACCGACTTTGGGGCGCCGTGGAAGTGGGTCCAGAAAGTGCGGGTTCCGATCCCGGCCCGGCTTGTTACGGTCGTGGTGGGAAAATGCCAACCACCACCGATGCCAACCTCGTGCTCGGTTATCTCGATGAGAAAAACTATGCGGGCGGCAGTATTAAACTCAGTAAACGTCGTGCTGAGCGTGCCATTCGAGACCATATTTGTGAGCACACGGGTACCAGTGTCGAAGAAGCCGCACTAGCCATTCGCCGCAAAGTTGATGCCAATATGGCCGATGCCATATTCAAGGAAGTAGCCGTTAAAGGTTACGATCCTCGCAATTTCACCCTGTTGTCCTACGGCGGTGGTGGGCCACTTCACGCTTGCGGTTATGCCGGGAAAATTGGTGTGACACGTATTTTGATACCACCTTACAGTGCGGTTTTTTCTGCCTTGGGTGCAGGCAGCATGAACCAGCTGCATATCCACGAGCGTTCACTGTATCTGATGCTTTACGATTCATTAGAACGTCAGGTTCTCGAAGATTTTACTGAGTTTAATGCCACCGTTGTGGATCTCGAAAAACTTGGTCGTGAAGATCTGCTGCGCCAGGGTGTGGATGAAAAAGATATCAAATCCCGTGTTGAGCTAGATATGCGCTATGGCAACCAGCTGGCACAAACCGCGGTCATTAGCCCGGTTAATCGCATCGAGTCTGATCAGGATGTGATGACCCTGCTGGATCTATTCAGTACCAATTACGAAAAACGTTTTGGCCAGGGCAGTGCTGCACCGGAGGCGGGTATTCGAGTTAACGTCATTCGCGTGGTGTCTTATGTCGAGCACGAGGCGGTAAAACTCGAAACCAGTGATGCCAGCAGTGACGCCGCTGTACAGCCCACGTCCAGCCGAGATTGCTGGTTTGACGGCACCGAGGGTGTGGTCTCTACCAACGTCTACGATATTGCGGACATTGCCGAGGGCGTCAGTATCGATGGCCCTGCATTAGTAGAAACCCCGCACACCACTTATCTCGTTTATCCCGGTTGGTCGTTGACCATGGGCAAGCAAGGCTCGGCCTGGCTTGAACAACACAGCGTCAACTGAGAGGAGCACACATTATGAATAAAGAGCAAGCGCCAACAGAACGCAGTCTCATTGAGCAATTTCTTGATGACAACGTACTCTTCCTGGGGCCAGACACCGGGATTATGCGTGATCACAGTGTTTCTATTCCGACCGAGCAAGAATCCGCAGCCGTCGTCGCCTGGGCAGATCGTTCAGAGGATATCAACCTGATCCGCAACCGCCTGCAAACCGCCTGTAATGAATCTTTCGATATGGTTGAACAAATGGGCGCGGCACCGGGTGCCAAGTGGGGTGACTTAATTGCCGGGATCTTTTCCTGCCAGGGCGATCTGGCACTGTCGAGCGCTGGCGGGGTACTGATATTTTCAGTGCTGGCCCAGCATCCCCAGAAATTTATGCTCAAGTACTGGAAAGATGACCCCACTGTAGGTATTCGCGAAGGCGATATCTTCATGCACAACGACGCCCGCTACGGCAATATCCACAACACCGATCAAAGTCTGTCTATCCCGGTTTTTCACGAGGGTGAGCTGGTTTGCATCGTCGGCTCCATTGTTCACGAAGGTGAAAACGGGGCTTGCGAACCCGGTGGTATGCCTGGCGGTGCAGAGAGCCCTTACGATGAAGGCCTGAAAATGCCACCCCTCAAAGTCGGCGAGAATTTTGAGTTCCGGAAAGATCTACTCACGTTTTTACAGAACTCCGTGCGAGAGCCCAAGTTGCAACTGGAAGGCATGAAGTCAAAGTTTCATGCCTGCCTGCGGATCAAAAAACGCGTTGAAGAAGTCATTGCCGACTACGGTGTTGATGCCTTTCTGGCCACCGTGCGCGGTACCCTGAGCGACACTGAAATGGAAGTCCGCCGCCGTCTGCAAACCTGGCCAGATGGCAAGGTGCTATCCAATGTCTTTGCCGACAGTACCCTGCGTGAAAATGTGCTGATTAAAATTCGCTGCGAAGTGATTAAGAAGGATGATGAACTAATTATCGATCTGCGTGGCTCCTCACCGGAGTTTTTGAACCGGGCCAACAATACTGTTCTGGCATCCATGAAAGGCATGTTGGCACAGCTATTCTTGATGTTCGTGTGGCCGGATCTGCCGCGTAATCAGGCGGTGTTTGCGCCGATTACCGTACTAACTGATCCGGGCTCAGCGCTTAACTGCTCACCTGAAGCACCCAATGCCCAGAGCATGATGACCTTCTTCCCGGCCTTTACTGCCGTGCAAAATGCCATTCCAAAACTGCTGTTTTCTGCTGGCTTCCGTTCGACAGATATTGTCGCCTGCTGGTACAACATGATTACCACCTTTGTTTATGGCGGCTCTAATCAACACAAAGAACTGGTCGGTAATGTCTGTGCTGACCTCAACGGTATGGGCGGTGCCGCGCGGGCGACCCGTGATGGCGAGCATTCCATTGCCCCCATCTTTGCGTCCATGGCTGATATCGGCGAGCAGGAATTGATCGAAGAAGAAGTACCCATGATGAAGCTGGTTCCCCACAAGGTCATGGTCGACAATTGCGGCTTTGGCAAGCAGCGTGGTGGTCACGGCTACCAGCAAATTGTCACCCACAAAGACACTCAGGCCTGGGGTTATATGGTCAATACTATCGGTGCCAAATTCCCCTCCACCTACGGTATTTTTGGTGGCTATGCGCCGGGTTGTTACCCGCTGTGTAAGGTCAAAGACGTTAATGTTTTCGAAGTCATGAAGGACCAACGTGAGCTGATGCGTTTCACCATTGACGAGATCATGAACGAACAACCCTTCCCCGACGCGACATACAGTTCTCACCATGCAGGTTTGCAGTTTGAGCTGGCCGACGCCGGTGAGCTGTACATGATCACTCAGGGTGGTGGCGGTGGTTACGGCGATATTTTAGAGCGAGACCCTGCCGATATTGTTAAAGATTGGGCCGACCGAATTGTCTCCAAACACACCATTGAAAATATTTATCACGTGGTCATGGATTACGCGACTGGCGCAGTCGATCAGGACGCCACCGATAAAGCCCGCGCAGCGGAGCGTAAGTCACGTCTGGCTCGGGCAAAACCCTATAAAGAGTTTGCAGCTGAATGGACTAAAGCCACGCCACCTGAAGGTTTGCCTTTTTACGGCAGCTGGGACGATCCCACGGTGCTGCATTTGGGTACGCCCGACAACACCTGCCCTGCCGATGCCATCGTGCCGGTGATGATGCCTGATCCTAAAGATGTCGAAATCGCCAAACTGAAGGCTGAGCTGGCTGCCTTGAAACAGGCTTGATCAGCGCTCAAAAAAATAGGTCAGATAAATGTCGGTGACCAAGGCGGGCTAGTATTACGGGATTAGCATGACTGGATTAATAAAAAACTGGCTACACGGTGATGCGTCTACATTGCGATGGCTAGCGTTTGAAGACTACGCCCGTAAAGTGTTCGGCAACGACCACGAAAGCTGGTACCGCGAACCCATGCGCTACGCAGCTGGGCTGGCCGATGCCAATAAAGTGCTCGGCTCTCAGGTAGTGGCATTTGATTTCGGCGCAGTTTTTGCGGCCTATGCTGAGCTGGCCGCTGATGAAGAGGGCAGCGAAAAAGTTTCTGCCATCGTCGGTGACGAGGGTTTCAAAACCTTTTGTAACGACGCCATTGCTGCTATGTCACATCAACTGAGCGCTAAAGTCGATGTGGTGTTGGCATTACCGTCGCCATCGGCATTGTTAATCGCGCTGAGCGAAGACAGCGCCAATATCGATTTCGATATGCTCGATGATACCGCCACTTTGCTGGCCGATTTGCTACGGGGCTTTGCCGAGTTGCCCATAGCCGGGGTGGTATTGGGTTTTACCAATAGCAAAGTGGATCTGGGCGAAGAAAGCGAAGCCTGTGAAGTTCTCCAGGGGGTAGCCGGGCATTACGACTGGGTATTTGCGCTGAGCCTGAAAAGCAGAGAACTGGCCGAGGGCCTTGATGGCCTGACGGCGGATATCCGCTTGATCGCCACCCTCGACGCAAGCCAGCTGGGGGGGCAGGACATGCCTACAGGCGGCGGTTTAACCAGTGCTTTCTGGGATGGCAGCGCTGTGCCGTCTATCGAAAGAGCTTGTCTTTATGGTGATGTACCAGAGAATCTTGATCCCAAGCTTATCGTTGAGCGGGTAGCTAACCTCGCTTACAAAATGTAGGGCCTGACCCTGATTTCTGTGTGCGGTAAATAATCATCGTTAGGTGTTATGTCGCTTGTTTGTGTCGCAAGGCTAACGTATTCGATAAGGTTAAATTTGCTTGAAAAGCACCCTTCTTAAACTCATTCGGTCATTACTCGGTAGCGTCCGAGATTTGCTGCCGATAGTACTGGTGATTCTTTTTTTCCAATCTTTTGTTTTGCAGCAAGCTTTGCCGAACGTTGCGCAACTTTTATTGGGCATATTGTTTGTGACTTTGGGCTTAACTTTTTTTATCCACGGACTTGAGCAGGGGTTATTTCCCATTGGCGAATCGATGGCCCATGCCTTTGCCCGTAAAGGCAGTGTGTTCTGGCTGGCTCTGTTTGCTTTTTGCCTGGGCTTCGGCACCACCATCGCGGAACCAGCGCTGATAGCTGTCGCGGCAGAGGCGGCGAGCGTGGCTGCCAATGGAGCAATTATTGGAAGCTCCGAAGCCGCTCAAGCACAATACGCCACGGGTCTGCGTCTGACAGTGGCATTCTCGGTGGGCCTGGCGATCGTTATGGGTGTGATTCGTATATTGAAAGGCTGGCCCATCCACTGGTTTATTATCAGCGGCTATCTGCTGGTGGTGGTCATGACAGCGTTTGCGCCACAGGAAATTATTGGCATAGCCTATGATTCGGGTGGTGTCACAACTTCGACCATTACAGTACCTCTGGTCACCGCTCTTGGCGTCGGCCTGGCATCCTCAATCAAAGGCCGTAACCCGATGATCGATGGCTTTGGTCTGATCGCTTTTGCATCATTAACACCGATCATATTTGTCCTGGCCTACGGAATGTTTATCTAATGGGCGCCATTAGTGAGCTCCTGGCAATGATCGTTGCGACGACTAGAGATGTGCTGCCGATAGCGGTGATCATTTTTGGCTTTCAGTTTCTGGTGATCCGGAAGAAGCCAGCCAATCTTGGCCAGATTCTCGTTGGCTTTGTCTGGGTGTTGATCGGTTTATCGTTCTTCCTCCTCGGTCTGGAGTGGTGTTTGTTTCCATTGGGACGATTGATGGCTGAACAGTTGACTGATCCGGCCTTTGTCCACGGCGTTAATGCCAGCGCGGCCTTAGTCAAAGACGTTAATTGGCAGGACTATTACTGGGTCTACCTGTTTGCCTTTCTGATTGGTTTTAGCACCACCATTGCTGAACCTTCCCTGATAGCGGTGGCGATAAAAGCTAACGAGGTCTCGGGGGGAGCCATTGGTGTTTGGGGTTTGAGGATTTCTGTGGCTATAGGTGTGGCGGCCGGTATTTCCCTTGGCTGCTATCGCATCGTCGTTGGCGATCCCATCCATTGGTACATTATCGCCGGTTATATTCTGGTGGTTGTTCAAACATCGATTGCGCCAAAACTGATTGTGCCCCTGGCTTATGACAGCGGTGGTGTTACGACATCGACCGTCACCGTTCCTCTGGTGGCGGCGCTTGGCCTCGGACTCTCAGAAACTGTACCAGGGCGAAACCCTCTGATTGATGGCTTCGGCTTAATTGCCTTTGCCAGTTTATTCCCTATTATTTCTGTGATGGCTTATGCGCAGCTATCACAGCTTAGAGCTAATTATGCGAACAAATCACGGGACAAGAGTGCTTGATGATATGGCGTGTTTGTTTTCAGGTTTGTATCCCTTTGGTCTGTGGTTAATATCCGTAGAGGTGAAATTATGCACTTTAAAATGATAATGGTTTTTGTCGAAGACGATAAAACTGATGCCGTGATGAAAGCCGCACGGCAGGCCGGCGCCACTGGCGCTACGGTGATCAATAATGCGCGAGGTGAAGGTCTCAAGAAAAGCAAAACCTTCTTCGGACTCTCCCTGGAAACCCAGCGTGATGTGGTGTTGCTACTGGTAGAAGAACACCTTAGTCGTCATATACTCGAGGAAATTGCCCGAGTCGGCGAATTCGATGAAAAGCCGGGCACTGGAATCGCTATTCAGCTCGATGTCGAAGATGCCCTGGGTGTAGCCCATCAGGCTAAACAAATCAGTGATGATATGGAGGAACTACTGTGATGAAAAAGAAAGTGATTAAAGCCCTGGATATTATGCACAAAAACCACATAGAACTTGATGGTACCGCCACTATCAAGGATGCGCTGGATGCCATGAAGGAAAACAACGCTTCGGTGATTATCGTAAAAAAACGTAGTGAGAATGATGCCTTTGGTGTCTTGCTGTTGTCCGATATTGCAAAAAAAGTGCTGGCCAAAGATAAGGCGCCAGACCGGGTAAACATCTACGAAATTATGTCCAAGCCGGTGATTTCTGTGGACCCCGATATGGATGTACGTTACTGCGCACGACTGTTTGACCGCTTCGGTCTGTCCAGTGCACCAGTGATTGTCGATGGTAAAGTGGTCGGTATTATTGGCTACAGAGAGTTGGTATTTAATGGATTGAGTGACCTGGTATAAGCGGTCGGCTAGGGTAAACGCTCTACCAATTTAAAGTGAGATCGAGGCCTTACATATTAGATATGCGAAAACTCAAAATGTCTCCCCGCCTCAATTGAACCAGCCTTAGCCCTTAGTCTACGGGGATACTTTCATTGTAACGATAAAATGATCAAAGGAAGTGCTCCAAAAGCGTAGACTGATGGCGGTGGCCTTATGCCGGTAGATAATGAAATCGCTATCAAGTCAACAGCGCTGTCTGGTGAGTTCAAAAAACCCGCTATAAAATATCCCCGTTGCATCCCCAATCAGGATTTCCAAAAGGTACTTAAACGTATTAATTCTTTGTGTGAAAACCCAGGAGCGGATGGTTGCGTTAAACTCGCTTGTCAGGAAGGATATAAAGTAAGCTAGGGCGTGCACCGAATTATTTGCGAAATTAAGAGTACAGAGCCCATTATTTTAGTCGTTAAAGTGGCGCGTGGCGGTTAAGTCAATGAGTGAACTATATAAAAGCAGCTAAACCTTAATGTCAGATGCTGACAGATTTCATTCCTTACGCCCCAACCCAGTTAATTAATACGAGATTAAACCATGCACCACACCAGTCAATCCGCTCAATTTATGTTCCGCAATGCTCTGTGGCGCCACGCCCCGAAAACAGCAGTGGTCGTTGGCGGACAATCTTATACCTACAAAGAGCTGGATGACTTATCGAGTAATCTTGCCGCCCACCTAAAGGCGGCTGGCGTGATTAAGCAGGATCGCGTGGCCATTTTATTGCGTAATTGCGTCGAATATATCGTTACTGATCTGGCGATTCTTAAACTGGGTGCTGCCAAGGTACCGCTTAACGAGATGCTCAGCATGAGCGATGTTGGCTATATGGTGGGGCATTCCGGGGCGAAAGCCATGGTGGTGCATAGCTCTCTGCTGGATAAGCTGGACGAAGCAGAGTTGAGTAACACTGATCTTGCGCACCGTGTTGAGGTGGATGACCTGGGTAATGGCATCGTCGATGGCAACATGGCCTGGAGCAGAGTCTTCAGCGGAGAAAATGCCAGCTTTGAATGGCAGGATGTTGGCCCGGAAGATACCGCTTTCATTCTTTATACCGGCGGTACCACCGGGCGCTCCAAAGGTGTGATGCATAGCCATGGCGCGATGATGATTAATGGTTTGACCCATATCGTCCATGGTGAAATTGTCGAGGATGAAAAACTACTGCTGACTAGCCCTCTCCCACACTCGGCGGGTTTCTTTTTGCAAACGGCATTGTTGCAGGGGGCAACTGCTTACGTGCACAGCAAGTTTGATCCGGAGACGGTGCTCGATACTATCAGCAAGGAAAAGATCACCTGGACCTTTATGGTGCCGACCATGATTTACCGGGTGCTAGATGCCCATCAGTCCGACACCCACGATATCGCATCGTTACGCACCCTTGTATACGGTGCAGCACCGATCACCAAAGTGCGCTTGCAGGAGGTGCTGAACAAATTTGGGCCGGTGCTAGTACAGCTATTTGGCCAGACCGAGGTGCCGAATTTCGCTACCAAGCTGTCCAAGGCCGACCATCTTAACGAAAAATTCCTTGGCTCCTGTGGTCAGCCGATTATTACCGCCGATGTGTGTATCGGTGATAAAGACAGCAAACCTTTGCCTTATGGTGAGGTGGGTGAAATTATGGCCCGCTCGCCTTACACACTTGAAAGCTATTACAACGACCCGGAAAAAACTGCGGAGGTTTACGCTGGAGAGTGGATAAAAACCGGCGATGTGGGTTATCAGATCGACACCGGCCACGTGTTTATTGTCGATCGCTCTAAAGACATGATTATTTCCGGCGGGATGAATGTGTATTCGTCTGAAGTCGAAAACGTGGTGCAGGAATATCCCGGCATTAGCCAGGTGATGGTTATCGGTATTCCCCACGAAGACTGGGGTGAAGCGGTGTGTGCGGCGGTCATTCCCGCTGAGCGCGGATTGGATGAAGATGATCTGGTCGCCTTCTGTAAGCAACGTTTAGCTGCTTACAAGGTGCCAAAAACCATTGAAGTGGTGGATGAGATCCCTCTCACGGCTTACGGCAAGCCGGACAAGAAAACCCTGCGTGCGAAGTACTGGGGAGATCAAACCCGGCAAGTCAACTGAGTCCCTTCAAAATTGTCTTTTTGCGTTATAGCCGCGTTGGGCTCAAGTTTCCGATGCTCATATATGTTTATATACACTGCGCTTCGGGTCTTTCCCCCGCCTCGCGCTAACACAAAAACCCTGATTTTTAGCCCCTCCCAAAACATGGCATCAGTAGAAGTTATCGAAATTATTGCGGATCAGAAACCATGATTCCCGTTACCGTGATCACCGGGTTTTTGGGTAGTGGCAAGACCACGCTTATTTCTCGCTTACTACAAAGCCCAGACCTGTCCGATACGGCGGTGATTGTTAACGAGTTCGGTGAAACCGATCTCGACCATACTCTGATCGCTTCAAGTAGCGAAAACATCCTTCAGCTGATGAATGGCTGCATCTGTTGCACGATTCGAGAAGATCTGGCACTCGAGCTGCGCAATCTGTACCTGTTGCGAACTCTAGGTGATGTGCCGCGTTTTAATCGCGTGTTGATCGAGACGACGGGGCTGGCCGACCCGGTACCGATTATTCATACCTTTATGGCCAATACCGAATTGAGAAAGGTCTATCGTATGCAATCGGTTGTGACGCTGGTGGATGCTGTGGCCGGGTTGCGAACACTGGCCGATCAGGATGTTTCCCGCCGCCAGGTTGCGCTTGCGGATCAATTGTTGATTAGCAAAATGGACGTTGTGGATTCAGAAGAACTGGGTTCAAATGAACGGGGTTCAGATGAGCTGGCAAATTTGCAGGCCCAGCTTATCGAGATAAACCCTGTGGCTACAATCAGCGACGTTCGAGATTTTGCTGTAGATGACCTCACTTCAGTTAACCATTATCCGGTGCGCGCAAACGCGACGCATATCGACAGTTGGCTGGGTGAAAATCAGGCATCGGGACATGTCTCTAGTAGACATGCTTTAAGTGGCCATGGCTTGAGCATCCAGACGTTTACACTGCATCGTGATCGAGCCATGAGTCTGGCAGATTTGGTGCTATTTTTTCAGGAACTGGTAAATTACCAACCGGAAAAGCTGCTCCGTGTCAAAGGCTTAGTGGCGGTTGATAGTAAGATAACTACCCCGGCTGTGGTGCACTGCATCAGGGACAAGGTTTATCCTCTGGTATGGCTTGAGAGCTGGCCGGAAGGCCGGGTGCCCGCAATGAGGCTGGTGTTTATTACTGATGGTATCGAGCAGCGAGAGGTCGAACAAATATTACAGACAGTATGTAGGTTCTAACATCTGGATCAACTTTTTAAATCAAATTAAACGAGGCGTGCAACATGGGAAGAGTTCAGAATAAAGTAGCATTGATCACAGGCGGTACCGCTGGAATTGGTTACGCGACAGCAGAGTTAATCGGTCAGGAAGGCGGCAAGATCGTGATCACCGATTTGAGACCGGTCGAAGGTGAGGCATCGGCCCAGACCTTGCGAGATAATGGCTATGACGCCACTTTTATCGAGCAGGATGTCACCGACGAGGTGCGCTGGAAAGAAGTCCTGGCCGAGGTCGTTTCAAAATACGGTCGGCTCGATATATTGGTCAACAACGCTGGTGTCGGTGAGGAAACTGACCTTGAAAACAGCGACCTGACCCATTGGCGCTTCGTAAACTCGGTGAATATGGAGGCGGTGTTTATGGGTACACAGAACGCCATCAAACAAATGAAGCTCAATGGCGGCGGCAGTATTATCAACATTTCTTCTATCGAAGGTATCGTCGGGGATCCTAAATTCGGGGCCTACAATGCCAGCAAGGGCGGTGTGCGGTTGTTCACCAAGTCGGCTGCACTTTACTGCGCGGAAAAAAAGTACAACATTCGGGTTAATTCGGTGCATCCCGGTTTTACCGAAACACCGTTATTGGCAAATGCCGCTGACACATTTTCACCCGAGGATGCTGAACGT
Source organism: Porticoccaceae bacterium (assembly GCA_021773435.1). Classification (GTDB taxonomy): domain Bacteria; phylum Pseudomonadota; class Gammaproteobacteria; order Pseudomonadales; family Porticoccaceae; genus HB2-32-21. The sequence continues at coordinate 39,840 of JAJFKC010000022.1, read as the reverse complement.
ATTAATCGCGAAATCGCGGTCGGCTATATGGCTCAGCCCATCGATCAAGCCTACGGCATACTATTTCTGGCTTCAGACGAATCCCGTTATATGACTGGCACAGAGCTGGTGATTGATGGCGGATTTACGGCACACTAAGACAGATTTGGGGCACTAACAATGGCAAGAATGCAGGATAAAGTCTGTTTGGTTACCGGCGGTACCGGCGGCATTGGTTACGCCGCTGCCGAGTTGATGTGCAAAGAGGGCGGTAAGGCGGTCATTACCGATATTCGCCCGGTTGAAGGTGAAGCGGCGGCGCTAACCCTTCGAGATCAGGGCTATGAGGTGAGCTTTATCGAGCAGGATGTGACCTCAGAAAGTCGCTGGCCGGAGGTGATCGCTGAGGTTGTCTCTCTTCACGGCCGATTAGACGTGCTGGTCAATAATGCGGGCGTTGGCGCTGGGACTGACCTTGAAAACAGCGACCTGGCCCACTGGCGCTTTGTGCACTCGGTGAATATGGAAGCGGTATTTATGGGCACCCAAAATGCTGTTAAGCAAATGAAGCTCAATGGCGGCGGCAGTATCGTCAATATATCGTCCATTGAAGGAATTATCGGCGACCCTCGTTCTGCGGCCTATAATGCCAGTAAGGGCGGGGTGCGTCTGTTTACCAAGTCGGCCGCACTCTATTGTGCCGAGAAAAAATACAACATTCGCGTTAATTCGGTGCATCCGGGTTTCACCAAAACGCCGATGGCGGAGAGCGTGGGTGACTTATTTGGCCCGGCGGACATGGAGCGCATCAAGCACGAAATCGTCATTGGCCATATGGCTGAGCCCATCGATCAAGCGAACGGTATTTTATATCTGGCATCAGATGAAGCCCGTTATGTGACCGGCACCGAGTTGATTATTGATGGTGGCTATACCTGTCATTAATTTTTCTGGCTTAACTGATGGCTGTTGCGACCGATGATGTCGAGAAAAGCTTGGCTGAAAAGACAAATTATTGGCCTGTTAATTCATTTTCATTGTTAAAAGCTAAAAAAACTGCCAAAAAATAGTAAAAAACCAATAATATTATTGAAATAGTACGGGGTATTTCCTATGCTCCTGCTTTCCCACTGCGAAAAAGGAGTTTAGTTGATGCGATCGATTCTGGTTGTCAATTCAAAAGGGGGTTGTGGTAAGACGACCGTCGCAACAAATCTTGCAGGTTATTACGCTGCGCGGGGCAAAAGTGTCGCGTTGGTAGACTACGACCCTCAGGAATCAAGTATCGACTGGCTGGCAAATCGCAGCCCCGAAAGAGCGCCGATAACCGGAATTTCTGCTTCAAAAGAACAGGTTCGGGTGCCCCGCGACACGGACTATGTGATTATGGATAGTCCTGCCGCGCTTCATGGCCGAACGTTGGCAGATATGGTGCGTAGAGCCGATACGATTCTCATGCCCATTTTGCCGTCCCCCATTGACGTGCGTGCGGCCAAAAATTTTCTCGCTGAGGTCAATAAGTTGCGCAAGGTTGTCAATGCCGATGTGCGTTTTGCAACGATAGCTAACAGAGTACGTGAAAATACCCTTGCGGCTAATGATTTGAATGAATATCTGGATGCACTGAAACTTCCGAGTGGAAAAAAACTGCCGGTATTGGCCTCGCTGCGTGCCAGTCAAAACTATATCCGCGCGGCAGAAAAGGGTCTGTCCATTTTCGAGTTCGCGCCGGTAAAGACGCTACCTGACCGCGATCAATGGGCTCGGATATTTCGATGGATTAGTCATGCAGGTAAATCGAAAGTTGTGCGGGATAAAGTGGTTCGGGACAAGGCGGCCTAGCTTTTATTTCGATAGCAATGTGATCCATTAAAAAGCCCGGATTCTTGAAAAATGCGGGCTTTTTGTTTATACGGGATAAGATTTATACGGAACCCAGTTTATCGCTCTGTTTGCAAGCTACTACTACTAGATGTCGGTTGAGGCTTGTCTTATGAAGCCGTTGCACCGCCATCGACAACTATTTCTGCACCGGTTACCCAGGGTGACTGATCGCTCGCCAAAAACAGGGCGGCTTTAGCAATATCGGCGGGTTCGCCAATCATGCCCAGCGGCGTGCCTCGTTCAAACGCTGCTTGTACCGACGCTTCGTCAGCACCGAGGCCTGCATTGATAAACCCTTTAATCACCGCAGTGCCCATATCTGTTGGTATCAACCCGGGGTGAATTGAGTTAACGCGAATGCCATATTTGAGCTGGCCGAATTCTACAGCCGCCGCTTTGGTGAGCAGCTTTACCGCACCTTTGCTGCCGCAATATGCGCTGAGCCCTGAAAACCCTCTTAACCCGGCGACGGAAGACAGATTGATGATCGAGCCTCCATTGCCTGCAATGCCACCTGGTTTCATGGCTTTGCAGGCGTACTTTAGACCGAGAAAGACACCGCTAATATTGATGTCCAGGATGTGTTGAAAATCTTCAAGGGAGGTGTTTTCAAGCAGGGCGCATATTTCAATGCCCGCATTGTTAACGACGATGTCGAGGCCGCCCAGGGTTGATACTGTTTCGGCAGTGACTCTTCCCCAGTCTGCTTCGCTGGTGACATTCTGTGGCAAAAAGGTCGCTTTGCCGCCAGCCGCTTCTATCTCTTTGACGGTTTCTTTACCGAGGTCTTCGAGGATGTCAGTAATCATGATAGTTGCGCCAGCACGGGAATAGGTTTTCGCGATTTCTGCGCCAAGACCTCTCGCTGAACCCGTGATTAAGGCGACTTTGCCAGCCAGTGATATTTCAATGCTATTGGTGGTCATGCAGGTTTTCCTTGTTGATAGTGAATAGATAGTGAGTGGAGCGCGAGGGACATGTATCGGCGTTTAACCTGGGTTAATGCGCCAGATGGTGTAGAGCTTTTTATCGAAAAGTTACGGTTATCGATAGTTATGCGCTTAGCTGTCCCGACGGTGTTCAGCGCGGTAAGCTGATGGCGATTGACCGCACCAGCGCTTGAAGGCTCTTCGAAAGCTGGCGGTATCCTGGTAGCCGATTTCCATGGCGATGGATTCCACCGAATTATCGGTATTGCGTAAGGAATCGGTGGCAAATTCTCTATGGACGCGATCGCGTAATTCTCGGTAGTTGGTGCCCTCAGCCTGGAAGTGGCGAATCATGGTTCGCGAAGAGACGTTAAAAATGGTGGCCAGATCATCGAGGCTGGGCATCTGGTCCGGCGCCCGACGCATAAGGTTTAACACATGTTGAACGGTAAGATTGTTGTCCCGAATATCCTGCATTTTTTGTTGCAATTGCTCTTCGGCGAGCCGATGGATGTTTTCATCGGCACTAATGCAGCGCATATCGAGAACAGTTTTGGGCAGCACCATCATGTGTCGATCACCTGAAAACTCGATTTGCCCTGAAAAATAATTTTCGTAGTCTTTACTATAATCGGGTTGTGGATAACCAAAAATGACCTTGCTGCAGGTCAGTTTTTGACCGCTGACAAATTCGAGTGCATTTTGCAGGGTTAGCATCAGGGCCTCGACAACAATGGTACGTACTTCTGGGATGTCGTAAGACTCGAGAATTTCAATAAAAATGTAGTCATCTTCGTAAAACAGATCAACATCAATAAAATTAATGGCTGTTTTATAATATTTTGCGGCGTCTCTAATGGCCTGGCCTACAGTGGTCGCGCTGATCACAGCCATGCCCAGAGTGCCGTGACTGGAAACGTGCAGTTTAGTGCCGATTGAAAGCCCTGCATCTTTCAGTTCGAACTTTTTTAATAATTCGAAAACTGTTTCGTACAGGGCCTCGAAGCCAATTTTAGAATCGGTATTTTGCAGTAATTCCTGGCTGATACCGTGGCGCTCGAAACAGGCTTGAACGTCTTCATCGCCGCCTAGTGCGTGGAAGACCAGGTTGGCGTAGTTGGCAGAGACAAAATAGGCGCTTACGGCACCTTGTTTAAGAAGCCCCGTGGTTTTTGTTACAGGCTTGTCGTCTGTGTTTTTTGTCATTTCTCTGTCATGTTTAATTATTTATAGTTTTCAGTATTATCGAGAAAGGCTACTTAGAACAGCACTGAGTGCACCTTCCAGTCAAGGGCTATATGCAGTTAAGTGCGATATGTTTTCAATTAATACCTTTAATTACATGGGGTTATGTTTTAAAGTGCCGTCTTCGACGTTTCGGTTAGCAGCGTTATTGCGTTTTCGGCTAGATGTAATGGCGCCAAATAATGTCACTTTCTGCAATAGTATTGTCATCTTTTGCTCTGCGCAAGGACGGATTACAGTCGTATTCTGCAAGCCTGAAATAAAAGGCAGGTGTGATTTGTCACCGTTTCCGGTTCTGTATTGTGTTAGACCAAGATTAGAAGAGGGTTAGAACGGGAAGGTAATAGGGTGATAATCGCTTTAAACAATTCACTTTAAATGACACATTCTCAATAATAAACGCAGGGTTATTAAAATGGCACAAACAATTGCTCAAACTACAACTCAGGAAGCCGGTGCTGATAGCAAGGTAGCCGGGCACTTCAAACGTAATCGTTTTGCCTACACTGCTGGTGCGTTTGCCATCGCTGTCGGTGCGGCGTTACGTATTTATTTAGACACTATGGGCTTTTCTGTTGGTACTGACTACTACTCAGAAGAATTCCAGACTTATTGGATGCCGCTATTATACGGCGAGATTATTTTTATGGGCGCCTTTACGGTCATTCTTTCTGTTTACTTCTGGATGACCCGAGAAATGGATGCCAGCAAGATCAGTAAGGAGCTTGAATTAAGCCGCTACTGGAAGTTGCTCGGCGTTTTTACTGTTATGGGTGTCTGGGCAGGGGCAATTGCATCTAACGCGGTAGAATCTGACGCCGCATGGCATCAGGTAACGATCCGGGATACCGATTTTACCCCCACCCACATCATTATTTTTTACTTTGCATTGCCATTTTTGACGGCGATGCTGATTCCGACTTTTATTTGGACCCACACTCGCCTCCCTGCCTACATGAACAAAATTTCACTGCCGTTCCTGGCGGTTGTCGTGGGTATTTTGATGATCATGCCAAACTACGGTTTTAACGAGTGGGGTCATACTTTCTTCTACGCCGAAGAGTTATTCGCGGCACCCATCCACTGGGGCTTTGTCTTCCTGGGCTGGTCACTGTTCTTCCTGGTGCCTCTGGCTGTACAGCTGTTCACCAATATGGCTCGTCTGATCGCTGAGACTACTGCCGAAGAAGGCGACCACCAGTCGGTTTAATCCTAATAAGCTACTCTGTCGAGTAGCTGTGTCATCCTTATCCCCACAAGCGCAAACTTGTGGGGATAATTTTTCCAGCATCTGTTTCTATAACCTATACTTTGAATAATCTTTCACAGTACCGGTGAGGTATCGTCATGAGTGAAGTGCAAGCAATCACAGAGAAAGAAGCTAAAGCGAGAGCGCTAGATATCAAGTCTCTCGATAACCCCAAAGCGATGAAGCTGTATCGTCGATTTGATGGTATTTTGATTCTGGTTCTTTTCGCTTTCATCACGCTGGGTATTCAGATTCAGTTCACGCTGACGGCTGGTGACTGGGATTACTGGATCGACTGGCGTGATCGTCGCTGGTGGCCATTGGTGTCGCCATTTACGTTGCTATTATTTATCGGTGCTTTTACCTATGGCATCTGGACTCGACTACGTCTACCTATTATCGCTACGGCTGTTACGACTCTGTTATGTCTAGTGTCCTGGCTGAGCAGGTATTTAAATTTCTACGAGTTCACGCATTTCCCTATGTCCTTCACCTTTCCATCCACCTATATCGGGCTGGGTATTTTATTGGATTGCACGCTGGCTATGACGCGAAGTCTGGTGGTTTCGGCAATGATAGGCGGTGGGTTATTTGGTGCGCTGGTTTATCCGCTTAACTGGTCATTTATGGCGCCCTATAAAGTGCCTGTTGAATTTAATGGCACGCTCATGTCTGTCGCAGATTTGATGGGCTACGAATATATTCGCACCACAACGCCGGAGTATTTGCGCATTATTGAGGAGTCGACATTACGGACCTTTGGTGGCTCGGTGACACCGCTCACTGCGGTATTTGCCGGCTTATGCGGGATCGTAATTTATGCGATATTTTTATACGTAGGTTCGTGGATCAACGGCCTCGACAAATACGCTAAGCGTATTGTTTAACCTGACGTTGAGGATAATAGGTCAATGAAAAGAATGTTATGTGGGAAGGTAGGCGTCAATAGTTTACTCGCGTCTATAGTGCTCTTGTTATTGGCCGGTGATGCGCTGGCTCACGGTGAACGTGCGCAGTTAGCCAGTATGCGCATGCGGACGGTGCATTGGTTTGATACGCAAGTAACGCCCCTGAACGTCAAAGTTGGTGATGTGGTTACCGTTACCGGCAAGTTTGTTACATCGGTGTGGTGGCCAAAACATATGCCGAGTATTGAAGAAACGGTGTATTTAAATATTGGTGTGCCTGGGCCAACCTTTCTCAGATTGCATTCTGAAGTCAACGGCGTACCTATGATGCGTTCGACAGCATTTCCACTCGGGAAAGTCTACGAATATACGACTGTACTGCGTGCCCGCATTGCCGGCCGCTATCATGTCCACCCGCTGTTAAATGTGATGGATGCTGGCTCTCTAGTCGCAAAAGGAACCTGGCTGGAAGTGGCAGACAACGAAAGTGGCGAACCTTTTGTCAATGAAGTGACGACCTTGCCGGGTGATACCATCGACCTCGAGACCTATGGCCTGCACGGGGTCGGTGGTGTTTATTTTTGGCACGTCCTGTGGATTATGATGGGTGTCGGTTATCTGGTTTACTGGTTGGCGACCAAAAAAGAGCTGTTCATCCCGCGCTTTATACGGATTCGTGAGATGGGCGATGACCGCGCCAATGAATTATTGACCAAGCGTGATTTTATCGCTAGCAGCATCTTTTTTACCTTAACGCTGGCATTGATACTGGGCGGTTACTTATGGGCGGAAAATAAATATCCGATTACCATTCCATTACAGACCGGGTTGGTCGATGTCGAACCCATAGAAATACCTTCAGGCGATCTCGAAGTCGTGGTCGATCATGCAACTTATGAGCTGGCAGGTCGAAGTTTAACCATGCGTGTCAATATGACCAATCATGGTGATAGTCCGATTCGTATTGGCGAATTTTTGACCGCTAATATTCGCTTTGTAAATGCTGAGGTTAATGAAGGCGAATTTTATGAAGGCGAAGAAATGGTCTCTATGGATGGCCTGACAGTATCGGTCGACTATATTTCTCCAGGCCAGTCGGTAGATGTTGAGCTGGTCGCCTCTGACGCTCTTTGGGAGAAGTTCCGTATGACTGGCTTGATTCACGATCCAGACAGCCGTTTTGCTGGATTGATCTTTTACTATGATGATGCTGGCACCCGATATTATCAGGAAGTGGGTGGCTCGGTTCTGCCAGAGTTCTTTTAATTTTAGAACTTACCTTCTAATCAGAATATAGCTAATCAGGATAGCCCCTTAGCTTGCTACGGGGCTGTTTATTTGGCTAACTAACAGATTCAAAATGGCTGAGTTATGTTAATGATACAAGTCCCTGCAATATTAAAGTCTGTTATTCATCGTCTTATGTTGAGCGGGATATTTGTCGGGACGCTGATCGCGTGGCTGGCGGCTGGCAGCGGCCTGGTATTTGGTCATGGTGGCGTGTCTATTGAAGATGATGTCTGCCTGATTAAGATTGATCGCTATAAAGCCCACTTTACCGGCTATTTGCCAAAGGAGCGCGCGACCCAGGAGTTTTGCGAAGATATCCCCGTCGCCACCGAAAGCATCTTTGTGATCGATTTTATTAGCGATGAACTACGCGCTATGGATCTGGATTTTCGTATTATTCGTGATGTTAATGAAATTGGTGTGACCGCCACTTATAGTGATCTGGGTGGTGATGAAGCCATTGAAGCGGCGTCCATTTTTTATCAGGAGCCTAAGAAATACCAGAAAGGGATTCTGAATGTGCGCTATAACTTTGCTCAGGAAGGCCCTTATATTGGCATCGTTAACGCCCACCACATCGAAACTGGATTAAAATATACCTCGGTATTTCCCTTTTCCGTGGGCAAGGTCGACTACGGGCGTTACGTCACTTACTTTCTCATGCTGTTTGGCGCCTGTGGTGTGTTTATCTATGGCGCGGGTCGAAGCCATATTTTCAATGTCGGTCAAAATAAGTAATTCGACAACTTAAGCTAATCCTGTGAGCCCCGTTTTTAGACTAACCTCGAATAGAATTGGCCTGTATAGAGCAGCTCTGGTGATTGTTCTTATCATCGCCGGGCTATTGCTAATGCCCTGGCAATGGTATCCTCGCGACTGGCGGGTCTGGTATGACAACATGTTTGGTGCCAGTGCCTACCAACAATCCGCTGCGACGACACCTGCAATCCCATCCGAACAGATTGAAGAGGCCTGCCCGCCTGATATCAAAAGCTGGCGCAAAGCCCAGACCATTGACGGTATCGATATAGCTTCCTCCCCAAATTGCCTGGCGGATAATCCCCATGCGATCGCGGCTTTTGTTAAGGGCACCAACAATGTCGGCCATATGACGCTGATGACGGCTAAATTGTCGCCGGATGCGGTGGTCAAAGGTCGAGACCTTGATGGCGATGGCGACCCCGATGAAATTCATATTCGCCTGGAAGTATTCGAGCTAAACGGTGCTTCCCCTGATCTCAATGAGCCGGTTGTGCAGTACGCAATCGCGCCCGGCATTAAACCGGGGCTGTGGGTATTCGCGCCAAAGTCCCTGGGTATGTCCACTGAAAATTTTGAATCCCTCATCGCCCAGCCCGGGCTGAGGTTGCCGTCTCCTGCGATACGAATTGAGCAGGGCGACCGGGTCAAGATTACCCTGGAAAATACACACTACATGCCCCACACCATCCATTTTCATGGTGTTGATCATCCGTTTATGACCGTTGAAGGCAAGGGCAACGATGGTGTCCCTGTGACCAGCGAGAAGCCGGTTATGCCCGGTAAGCAGCGCACCTATGAAATGCAGCCACGTCAGCCGGGTACGATGTTTTATCACTGTCACGTCGAGGTTCAGGCGCATCTGCTGATGGGTTTGAACGGTCTGTTTGTGATTGAAGAAAACCGGCCAAATAACTGGGTGCAAACCATGAACGTCGGTGATGGTTTTGTCCGGCATAGTTCTGTAGCGGTTCGAGAAAAGTATGACCGTGAATATGATTTGCATTATCAGGATATTGATAAAGAGCTAGGCGAGACGATTCAGGGCGATAATGATCCGCGAGTGATTACGCAGAAAATCCATCGGCAATACAATATTGGTCAGGCTAATGCAGAGTACTACACCCTTAACGGCCATTCCTTTCCCTACACCGCGCGCGATTCATTGATCGTCACCGCGCCTGACGAGCGGGTTAAGCTACGGGTGGTCAATGGCGGCAGCGAAGGGGTTGCCATTCATACCCACGGCCATAAAGTGACGATCACCCACCATGACGGTGTTGAATATCCAGAGCCGGTACGCGTCACCCGGGACGTGGTGTGGGTGGCATCCGCCCAGCGAGTTGACCTGGAGCTATCGACAAAGAATGATGGCCTGCATAGCTACGGCGAGGGTGTCTGGCTGCTGCATGATCATCAGGAGCGGGGCGTCGTTACCGATGGTTTTGGCCCGGGCGGTAATGTCAGTGCCATTGTTTACGAGCGCTATTTACAGGACAACGGCTGGCCCATGACCTTCGGTGTAGACTGGTCTAATTACCTGACTACCGGGTTTTATGAGCGGAGTGAAAGTGAATCGACTCTTTTGCCCGGTGTCGACAGGTCGAATAATTTCAGCCTGCGAATCATCGCTCTGGTGATTCTCGTAGGTATTATTCTCGGCTTACTACTCATTTGGTCGTTCTCGGATAGGCGTCGTGGTTAAGTGCAGAGCAGTTAATGCAATTAGCTTGGCTGCCCTGGGTCTGCTCGGTCTATTGTCGATGTTGCTGTCGATGTCGGTTCTCGGCGAGTCGGATCCTCATGCTGGCCATCATGACATGGACCACAGCATGATCTTGGACACCACCGGCATGGTGATGAACCAGAATAAAGATAAGTTACCTGAGGACTGCGCAAAAATAAGCCGCGACTATGAATTCGAGGTGATTGCCGGCACCGACTTTGCCGAGCCTTATGTGGATACAATTTTTGGCTTTAATGAACACCAATGGCGGGTCGAACCCTGCAGCCGTATTACCGTGACCTTTAAAAATGAAGATGAGGTGCGTCACCAGTGGATGATCCACAAGCTACCAAAATATCTCTACGACCAGGGCATGTTCCACATGGAAGCCGCCGGCGGTCACACCCAGGTCGGTACCTTTATTGTACCCAGCGATAATAAAACCTATCTCGTCCATTGCGATATCGCCCAGCACATGGAGAAAGGTATGAAAGCGCAGCTGGTGGTTGGTCGCGGTAGTGGTGATCTATGGAGTATTCCCGGCGTAACGGCGAGCTTTGAGCGAACGCCAACCGTGTTTTCGGGGTGGCTAGCGCTTGGTTTAGTCATTATCGGCATGGTGGTGACATTGATTATCTGGGTTTTTACTAATAAAAAATCTTCTCACACCGGCTAGTGGATTCAGGCCAACCCGTCAAATCGACCCCTCGCAATCTCCCATTTTAAGTTTATAGCCCTATTGAAAATGGAATAACACCCCTCAAAATTGCCCTGATTTGCGTCAATGCCTTGACAAAGATATTGATTTTAAAGCTGTTTTTATGGGCAAAAAAAGATTTTTTGTAGATGTCTTATTTTTTGCATGCTAAGGTTCGCCGGGTTTTGGGGCTTGGTAAACAAGAGTAGGGGAGCGGGAATTGGAAACCACACGTTATCGTATAGCCAAATACGTTATGCATCATCAGTGGCTGTCGCTACTTATAATTTTTGCTTTCACCGTTTTTTTTGCAGTTGGGGCGACGAAAACTGAGTTAAAGACAATTTTCACGGACCTCCTGCCTAAAGATCATCCCTTCGTTCAAACCTACCGAGACCATCCAAATTTTGGTAACCCTCTAACGGTTACCGTGATGGTCAAGCGCAACGACGGTCAGTCGATCTATAACCCTGAGACCTTGCAAAAAGTCTGGGATATGACCCGTAACATCGATTTGACGCCTGGCGTTGATCACGATCAGATCCTCTCCATAAGTACAGAAAAAGCACGATACGCCCAGGCCACACCCTTCGGCATTGACAGTCAGCCCTTAATGGGCGACCACGCACCGCAAACACCCGCAGAGATGGACGAGTTTACTGAGCGGGTAAAGAAATCACCCGGTAGTCAGAATTTCCTTATATCCAAAGACGGCACGGCGACCTTGATTCAGGCGACTTTTATCGAACGTTTGATGGATTACGGTGAAGTCTTTGAGTTTGTTCAGAAAACTATTGTCGCTGACGAACAGGACGATGCCCACGAAATTCACGTGGCGGGCCAGCCCATGCTCACTGGCTGGGTATATTTTTACGAGAAGCAAATGTTGCTTATTTTTGCTGTGACCGGTGTTGCGCTGTTGCTTTCTCTGGTGCTGTATATGCGCAATCTTGTTGGGGTTGTCGTACCCCTGGTGTGCAGCCTTGTTGCTGCAATTTGGGGCTTTGGTTTCGTTGGTTGGTTGGGGGATCCGATCGAGCCGCTGATTATGGTAGTGCCCTTATTGCTAGTGGCCCGCTCCTTTAGCCACTGCGTGCAGTTTATTGAGCGATTCTACGAAATTCAGTACCACGTCAAGGACAAGAAAAAAGCCGCCGAGATCGCTATGAGCGTGATGATGGCGCCGGGCACATTGGGCATTGTCACGGATGCAGTTGGCCTGTTTCTGATTGCCATTGCGCCTATTCCAACCATGGAACGCTTCGCAGTATTTTGTGGATTCTGGGCGCTGATGCTGATTCCTTCCGGTGTATTTTTGACGCCGCTGCTATTGTCGATCATGCCCGAACCAAAAAATGTTAATGAGATTATTGGTGTAGAAGGCGAAAATAAGGGTGTCCATGGTCGGATAAAGCGCATGTTGCAGGGCCTGTCGCAAATTAGTTATGGCAAGCCCGCTCGCATTACGGCAGCGGTGGTAGGCGTGTTATTTGTACTGAGTATTTTCAAAATGGTGCAAATTAAAATTGGTAATCCGGTAGAAGGCAGTAATCTGCTGTGGAGTGATTCCGAATACAACGTCGCGGTCAGCAAAATTAACAGCCACTTTCCGGGCCTGAACACATTGGAAATTATTTTTGAAGTTAAGGAAGAGGAGCAGGAGCGTCTATTAAAGCAGGCGGATACCATTTTTAAAATGGGTCGCCTGCAACGTTTGGTCGAGAGCGATGAGACGCCACCGGTTGCAACCCAATCCTTTGCTGATTATTTGCCCGAAGCAAATCGCTTATTTAGTGGTGGTAATCCGAAATGGGCACCACTGGATAATAATGATCCAGCAGTGTCAGCTGCGGGCGGCGCTGTCCTGTTTGGTTCCAGCCCCAAGGCGTTTTCTCATGTGACAGATTTTGTGCAACAAAACGGCACGGTGTCGTTATGGTACAAAGATAACAAGCAGGAAACGGTTGACGTGGCTTTGGCGCAGGTGCGTAGCGCCCTGGATCAGATTGGTCTTGATCATGAGAAATTCAGGATCCGGCTGGGTTCCGGCACCATAGCCCTTCAGCAGTCTATCAACGATACCGTCGACAAATATCAGTACATAATTTTGTTGCTACTCAATATTGTTATTCTCATCACCTGTTCCTACGCTTATCGCTCCTTCGTTGCAGGGTTCCTGTTGTTAATACCGGTCAATATGTCTAACTGTTTTCTGGCCGCCGTGATGGTTTACATGGGCATTGGGCTAGATGTAAATACCCTTCCTATTGCGGCGATTGGAATTGGCGTGGGTATCGATTACGGTATTTACCTGCTGAGCAGAATTTGTGAAGAGTATCAGGAGAAAGAGGATTACGGCCTGGCGATTCTGGGGTCTGTGGCGACCACAGGTAAAGCAATATTCTTTACCGCGACGATCGTATTGATAGGTATTTTGCCCTGGTACTTTATGTCCGAGCTGAAGTTCCTCGCCGATATGGGCTTGCTGCTGGTTATGGTGATGTTGATCAATATGGTAATTGCCCTGGTTGTTGTGCCTTTACTGGTGTGGCTGATGAAGCCAAAATTTGTCGCCTCTAAAGATTTGCTGGTCGGTGAAGGTGTCGATTTATCAGACTACGCTGGCGGCGACAAGGCATATCAATAGTCGCGCGACGGAATAATAAAGCTCTATAAATAGAGCATGATTGGTGAATAAAAGTGTGGAGTGCAGTTGTATGTTGCGATGCGTGAAATCCAGTCGATCCTGGCGAGTAATGGCCAGTCTACTCCTAAGTATCAGCCTTATCGGCGGCGTTAATCTTTATGCGCTTGGGGAAGAAAGCGGCGAAGAAAAAACCTTAAACCTGGTTTATGAAGGCATTCCCCACGATGCTTTATACGATGTGTGTTTCGATGGCGATACGGGGCTAGCCGTAGGGGTCGCTGGTACTATATTGGCCACCGCTGATGCGGGCGTTACCTGGCAAGCTCAAACGCCAGTCACGGATAAAGCGCTACTGGGGGTATCGTGTACCGGTAAATCTTCAATTGCCGTCGGGCAGGGCGGAAGTCTGCTGACCAAAACGGATAGTGACTGGCAGGTGATCACTTCTGGTACCGATCAACGCTTGCTGTCAGTTGCTGCAAATGAGCAAGGCCTCGCTGTCGCCGTTGGTGGTTTTGGCGCCGTATTGCGATCCACCGATGCCGGTGCGACCTGGGCGCCAATAAGTTTTGATTGGGAAGCCATACTCAATGATTTCCTCGAACCCCATATTTATGACGTTGCTGTTTTTGAAGATAATACAATTATGGTGATTGGCGAATTTGAGCTGGTCTTACTTTCTTCCGATAGTGGCGATACCTGGGAGGTTGTCAATAAGGCCGACGCTTCTTTGTCTGGTATCTATTTTGCCGACCGTCAGACCGGTTACGCGGCCGGCCAGGATGGCAAAGTGCTAAAGTCTACCGATGGAGGTTTGACCTGGCAGGGCATCGTCGTACCGACCCGAGAAAACCTGCTTGATGTCTGGGCGTCAGGGCAGGATGTATTGATTACTGGCATTCGAACTTTGTTGCGCAGCCGCGACGGGGGTGCGAGTTGGGAGTCGATCACCGAGGGTGATGTACCGGTTAAGTGGTATCAATCTATTAAGGGGACGCCCGTCGACAATGGGCTGTCTAACAACGTCGTCATGGTTGGCCATTCCGGACGTATCGTTCAGATAAATAATTGAATGGCGTGTAAAGAAAAGTAGCAAACAGTCGTAGTAGGTAGTAGGTAGTAGGTAGTAGTACTGTGCTTTAAGCGTGGTGCTTACACAAAGGGAAGCCGCAGTAGATGTGAAATATACCTTGCTATATTAAAGGCACAGGTGGCAGTAAAATAATCAATTTTTTTGGCCGAAATTTTATTTAGTAGTCGCCAATTTTGACCACAGGCCCGTATAAATATATCAATGGGTTGGCATAAATAATGTGGTATTTCATCAGGTTATGCCTTGAATAGTTTTAAAGCATGTAGTCAAATGAAATTCTCGGGGGAGAATGAATTAATAATAATAACTAAGGAAACAAAAATAGCTGCGACGGTAACAATCTCGAGTGCATCACAAATAGATACAAGTAAGCTTACTTGTATCGTTAGACGACATAATTAATGCAATAACCACATTCAATTAGTGACGGAGAATAAAACCATGCATATAAGAAAGTACGATTTTGATTACAGTCGCCGATTTTTCATGGACAAGCTGGCAAAGGGGACGATGGGCGCGGGTGTGCTTACCTCGTTGTTGCCCTTGATGGGTAACTCGGGGGATATCAGCAAAGCTTATCCAGAAGAGCTGACCTCGATAGAGGTCTATACCAAAGGCAAGATCAAAACGGGCGACATAGTTGATGCGAACAATGTTGAGCACGTCAAAGATATTCTAGATCCGGTTGCCTACGTACAGATTGTTCAAATGGGGCGGAAAATACGTATCGCCCCGACTTCCACCGATATCAGTGAGCTCTACCCCCACGACTATTTGCAAGCGACGCTGCGCAATCAGGGCAAAGGCGTTTTTGACGACGGCGGCAACGTTGTGGTCAAAGATACCGGCAGGCCGTGGATTGGTGGCTCGCCCTTCCCCGACCCACAAACGGGGCTGGAAGCCTTTGCCAACGTTACCCTAAGCTGGGGTCGTCACGATACGTCAGTATACGCTGTAGAAGACCATGACATCGGTGCCGACGGTGACATTGAATATGAATATCAACTGGGCTGGTGTGAGCAAAACACCGTTGGCCTGGTGAGTAACCCCGATGGTCCCTACCTGGAAGGCCAGGAAGACATGTTGCGGCGTCAGTCGGTCTGGTTTACTTATCCCAATGATTCCAAGGGTTCATCCTTTCTGAATCTCTGGAAATATGACCAGCGAGAATTCCCGGATTTATTTGGTTATCTGCCCGCCTTTAAACGGGTACGTCGATTCCCCACCAACCAGCGCTTTGAGCCTATTGTGCCGGGCATCACCTTCTTCCTGTCCGATGCCTGGGCAGCGGGAGACCCGATGTTGACCTGGGGCAACTATAAAATTATTGGTCGCGGACCCTTCCTGGGTTCGCAATCCAATACCTGGGAGGGTGATCAGGATAACTGGTCCAAGGACGCTAGCCTGCACGGCGGTAAAAAAGGCCTCAACTTCTACGTCACCGACTTTCAGCTGTGTCCGGAAGTAATTGTGGTCGAAGCTGAGCCCACCGGTTATCCACGGGCACCGGTGAGCAAGAAGCGAGTGTGGCTGGATGTTCGTAACATGGCGGCGATTGGTTATGTCACTTATGACCGTCGTGGTGAGTTGTGGCGCTCCTTTGAGATTGGCTTTAGCCAGCAGAAGAAAGGTGATCTGGCACAACTGGAGAATAATGGTTATCCGGTATGGTCCTGGTCTTATGTGCATGCCCAGGACGTACAGACTAACCGCTTCACACGTTTTAACCATGCTCAAACGATTCGTGGCGGTGTTGAGACCAAGTTCGATGTTGAGGGAGCCTATGAAAAATACCTGACCATTCAGGCCATTAGACGGTTAGGAACTTAGCCAGAGCTTGTAACCCTAGGTTTGGATGACAGGAGTAGTAGTAGAAACACGATCAGGAATACCCGTTTAGTTGCGGTGTGAAAAGGTATTTGCCCGCAACTAAACGGCATGAATAAAGATGTAACTATAAGGCAGGACGCATGGCGCGACAGGGGCAATGGTGATGATAGTGAAATCGTTTCACGCACTTTTATCATGCTTAGACTATTATTCGGTGGCGTGGAGATAAAATTTTACCAGGGTGGCGTTTTTGGCGGGCCAAACGTAGTTTGAGTGATCAAATGGCTTAATTTTTTTAAAATGTTAATTGGGGTGTTAAAAATGATAATAAGTAAGATAAAACTAGGGATATCTGCTGTTGTACTGTCGGCAGTACTGTCGGCTACTCAGGTAGCAAATGCTTTTGATATATCGGTATCGGGCTTTATCCGTCAGGAGATGGCCTATAAATACACCGGTGAGGAAAATCAATTAAACCGTTATGGCAGCAAATTTAATGGTACAACTCCGCTGATATCAGGTCCTTTGGCGGGCTTACCGCCGGGTGTAACTATCGGGGGGGTTCCCAAGGCGGATCGGTCGGAAGATAACGACTGGAACCTCTTTGGCACCAAGGCCGAAGTCGATATCAGCATGAACTTCAACTCCGAATTAAGCGCCTTTGTTAAGTTGCGCGGCTATTATATGTGGGATGTTTTTGATTCCACCCCGGACAGTGGCTCGGCAGATGGCGAAAGTGGTAAGGTTAATCACTTCAATGTCAATAATCATGGCAAGGAGCCTACCTATCTGTCACTGACCAACAACGACTATATGCTTGATGTGCCTGCTATGTATCTGGACTGGACCAAAGGCAAGTATTGGGTGCGTATCGGTCAGCAGCAAATCGCCTGGGGTGAGGCGCTATTTTTCCGGGTTCAGGATGTGGCTAATGGTCTCGATTTACGCCGCCACGTGTTTTTTGATCTGGGTGCAGAAGAATATGCCGATGAGCGTATGTCATCCCCCGGCATCCGGGCCAGTATGGCGATTAACCCCACCTGGGAGTTGGAGGTCTTTGCTCAGATGTTCCAGCCTTCGCTGTTGCCCACCAACAACTCACCGTTTAATGTCATCGCCAATGGTTTTAACCCAAACTACGAGGAGGGTTATGACAACACCCAGGATAATATAAACGCGGGTGTTCGTTTGTCGGGTCAATTTGATCAATTGGGCGTGCAAGTTTTTGCGGTAGCTCGTCATGATCCGAACCCGATATTTGACCTCTTGCCTAGTGGGCAGACATCGGCTGGCGGCTTGTTCGGCCCCGGCTTTGACACCCAGCCCTTTGTCTATCAGGACGGTGGTTATGGTGCGAGCAGTGCCGCGGAATGGTTCTACCTTTCCCAAGTCCAGGGTGTAGACGGTGTTGCGGTACTTAATAACCTGATTGATGACTATCCCTTTGTCAATGCCATCGTTACGGCTGGCTTTGGTATGACGCAAGACCCCAATGGGGAATGGCTTAATACGATTGATGGCGGTAATATTTTTGGGCTTAATACATTGGGTGGAGGTGATCCAGACGGTATTGATGCCAATGACTTTTTGGGCGCTTTCTTTGCAGCACCCCTGGCACCCGGATTTCCTTCCACCGGCGGCATACCCAACAGTACGTTAACCGGCCAGATCAATGCCCATTACGCCTCTGAAAATGTCTTTGGTTTTGGTCTCAACTACATATTCTATGCTGAGCAAGACACCCTGCTAGACCAGATGGTGGTGCGTTTCGAAGCCAGCATGACCCCGGACAAAAAATTCTCCAATAATCTGTCCTCTCAATTTATTGAAGCAGACGAATATTTGATCAGTATGGTTATCGAAAAATACCATCGTTTTTCGGACTCTTTTCCGGCCACTTTCTTTATCTTTGAATGGATGCATCGCAGTGAATCAGATTTGCTGGGTAGGCACTTGAGTGGTATTGGTGGCGATGCAGACAGCCGTCCCGGTGGTGGTGAACAGGATCGCGGCTGGAATGGCCTGGTGTTTGCGTTTCAACAACCTTCACCCAGTCTGCTGTGGCGTTTTGATCTGTCCATGCTGTGGGATGATCAGGGCGGTATATTTGTGCAACCGTCGGTACGTTATAAGCCCAACAATGACTGGATTGTAGAAACCTTTGTCAATATCGTTGATGGCAATCAGGACTCGGTCTTTCAGCCCTTTGACTACATGGATGATATTACCGTACGACTGACTTATCAGTTCTAATCCATAAATACAGATCTGCCAGCTTTGGTAGGTCGCTAAACAAGAACCGGTGCTCAGGCACCGGTTTTTTTGTGCCTTAAAATCTCTTGGCAGGGCGACAGAGCCAGCTATATGACGCAGCTAATTGAATTTCTCGGTTGACAGTCTCACAAGTTTGTCTTTCTTTCTGGGCGAATGGTATATCTTCGCTAAGACGATAGAGCTAACTATGTGGTAGATCCTGCGGCCAGCATTTCTTCGGCATGTAGCCGGGTTTTTTCGGTAATCTTTTCGCCGCCCAGCATCCTGGCGATTTCCTCTTTGCGGGCAGCAGCGCTTAATTTAACTAAATGACTTTCGGAAGCATTTTCTATTTGCGCTTTGGTCGCCAGTAAATGGTGTTGAGCGTAGCTCGCTACCTGGGCCTGATGTGATATACATATTACCTGGCCCTTTTCGCCGAGCTTACTGAGCAGCTTGCCAATGACACTGGCGGTTGCTCCTCCGACACCGACATCGACCTCATCAAAAACTAAAACGGGAACGCTGGAATGCTCAGCGGCAACCACCTGTATAGCGAGACTCACCCGTGATAATTCCCCTCCAGAGGCTACTTTATTCAAGGCCTGGTGCGCCTGTCCCGGATTAGTGCTAATTAATAGCTCAATGCCCTCAAGTCCGCGAGCACTGTATCGATTATCTTTGTTGGGGGGCAGGACTATCTTGATCGATGCACCGGCCATGGCCAGGTTGCTGAGCTGATTGTTGACCGCAACGGTAAAATTGGCTCCCGCTTTGACGCGAGATTTGCTGAGTTTTTTCGCTGCTGACACATAGCTTGCTTCTAGTTCATCAACGTGTGCAGCCAGCGCTTCAACGTTTGCTTCAGCACCGCCGAGCTCTTCCAGTTGATCAGCTAGTCTGGTTAGTAGCGTTGGCAATTCGTTGGCGTTTACCTTGTGCTTGCGAGCTAGTTGGTAGCTCTGCGTTAATCGTTCCTCTACCTGCGCTAATTTGCCTGGATCGAGTTCACTGGAGGACAGCTGATGTTGAATTTCTGCTCCAGCTTCGCCGACCTGAATGCGCGCTGAGTTGAGCAAATTTAGTGCTTCCTCCAGCGGCCTTGTTCTTTCGGGCATGTTTTCTAGTATGGTGCATGCTTTATTAAGGATCCCATTCGCGCCGACTTGGTTGTCGTTGCCATCGTTGTCGTCGCACAGGCCCAATACAAGCTGGCTGTCAGTCAGGATGCTTCCAGCGTTGGCCAGCAAAACCTGCTCCCGCTCAAGCGCTTCTATTTCACCTTCTGCGAGGCCCAGCTGGCTTAATTCGTCCAGTTGAAAACTTAACAATTCTCGCTGCGCTGCTGAACTTTCACTACGCTGTTGCCATTGATCAAATGAAGTTTTCGCCGCTAACCAGGACTCATAGGCCGCGGCAACCGAGTTACACAGCTTGTGATGGCCGCCAAAATCATCCAGTAATGCCCTTTGTTGATCTCTGCCGAGCAGTGATTGGTGTTCATGCTGGTTGTGTATGTCGATGATAAATGCGCCCAGTTCCCGCAATTGGGCCATGGTGGCTGACTGGCCGTTAATAAACCCCCGCGAGCGACCTTCACGGGTAAAAGTGCGCCGCATTAGACAGTCGATATTGTCGTTGGCCTGCCCTTCAGGGAAATCAGCGCAAGCAAAGCCATGTTTGTCGAGCCATGCCAGGGCCGGAAGGTTGGTGTCGAGAATGAACAGGGCGGAGACCTCCGCTTTCACCTGACCCTCTCGAATACGGTCTGTGTCACCTCGATCACCTAGAGCGAGACCCAGGGCATCTAGAATCAGCGATTTACCCGCGCCCGTTTCGCCGGTTACCGCAGTCATCCCCGCTGAAAATTCTATATCGAGGTGACTTACCAGGGTGAAGTTTGAAATGGTCAGGGAGGTTAGCAAAGAGAATCCAAAATGTTGCCAGTTTGTGGGACACGGGAAATCCAGTCAGGAAATCAAGGGGGCATACTGGCCATCAGCCGCCTGACGGCAGGTACCTTGATTACTAATAGACGTTATACCTAAATATCCCCGCGAATAGCAATCGATGTTGTCGGTGGCTTGAAACAATAATCGCCGACCCAATATACCGGGTAAGTCAAAAACTTAGGGGAAAACTGTGTCAACTGATGAGCAAGCTCCTCAGCAAGACCCGCCGTCGGAGGAAGATAAAGTTCACACTCCGGCAGTAGATGCCAACGCTGAAAATGATGATACGACGGATATTAAGAATCGAGAATCTGAACAGATACCTGAGGATGGTGAAGGCACAGCTGATGAAAAAGCTGATGGTTCAGGGGATCCCGCTGCAATCGAGGAGCAATTACAGGCAGCAAAAGATCAAACCCTCAGGGTTCAGGCCGAAATGCAAAACCTGCGTCGCCGAGTCGATCGAGATATTGAAAAAGCCCACAAATACGCTCTGGAGAATTTTTTGGGTGAGTTATTGCCCGTGGTCGATAATCTTGAGCGTGGTCTGTCGACCTTAAATGAGGGTCTCGACAGTGAGGATGAAGCCCAAAAAGCCATTGGCGAAGGCATTGAGTTAACCCTGAAAAGTTTTGTCGATGTGCTGGTGCGCAATAAAGTCGAACCGGTGGACCCTGTAGATCTGGCGTTCGACCCCGAATTTCATCAAGCAATGGCCATGATCCCTCACCCAGAGGTGTCTGCTAATACCATCATCGAAGTGTTCCAAAAGGGCTATTTGCTTAACGGACGTTTGCTTAGGCCTGCAATGGTGGTGGTCTCGAAGGGTCCTGAGGATAAGGAAGCTTGATCAAAATGTCAGCTAAAAGTCGCTCAACGAGCCTTGAAATGTTGGTGAAAGCGCCAATATATAGCTCAGAGATTGAATCGTTTAAAGTAATAGTTAAGTGGAGAATGCCGCGATGGGCAAGATAATTGGGATTGATTTAGGAACCACGAATTCATGCGTATCGGTCATGGAAGGTAATACACCTAAAGTGATAGAAAACTCTGAGGGCACGCGAACAACGCCCTCGACAGTCGCCTTTACTGAAGACGGTGAAGTGCTGGTCGGTCAGTCAGCTAAACGGCAGTCTGTCACGAACCCCGATAACACTTTGTTTGCGGTGAAGCGTCTGATTGGCCGCCGTTTTGAAGACGATGTTGTGCAAAAAGACATCAGTATGGTGCCCTACAAAATTGTCAAGGCCGACAATGGTGATGCCTGGGTAGAAGCACTTGGTGATAAAAAGGCACCGCCACAAATTTCGGCTGAAGTGCTGAAGAAAATGAAAAAAACTGCCGAAGATTACCTGGGTGAGGATGTCACCGAGGCAGTGATCACCGTGCCGGCCTACTTTAATGACTCCCAGCGCCAGGCCACTAAGGACGCTGGCAAGCTAGCTGGCCTGGATGTTAAACGTATTATCAATGAGCCCACCGCAGCAGCCCTGGCCTATGGTATGGACAAGGGCAGTGGTGATCATGTAGTCGCGGTTTATGACCTGGGTGGTGGTACCTTTGATATATCGATTATCGAAATTGCCGATGTCGATGGTGAAACGCAGTTTGAAGTGTTGTCTACCAATGGTGACACTTTCCTTGGTGGTGAGGATTTCGATCTGTGCCTGATTGAATATCTGGCTGAAGAATTTAAAAAAGCTAATGGTGTTGACCTGAAAGGCGATCCGCTGGCTATGCAACGGCTTAAAGAAGCCGCTGAGAACGCCAAGATTGAGTTGTCGTCCAGTCAGCAGACCGAGGTCAATTTGCCCTATATCACAGCAGATGCCACCGGTCCCAAGCACCTGGTCGTAAAACTGACCCAGGCCAAGCTGGAGTCGCTTGTTGAAAACCTTGTCGAGCGCTCGCTGGCGCCACTAAAAATTGCACTGAAAGATGCAGGTAAATCTGCCGCGCAGATCGATGAAATTATTTTGGTGGGCGGTCAGACCCGCATGCCTTTGGTACAGAAGAAAGTCACAGACTTTTTCGGCAAAGAGCCTCGCCGTGATGTTAATCCCGATGAAGCTGTCGCTGTCGGTGCTGCGATACAGGGTGCCGTATTGGCCGGTGACGTAACCGACGTATTGTTACTCGATGTCACGCCTCTTACTCTGGGCATTGAAACCATGGGCGGCGTGGCAACAGCGTTGATTGACAAAAACACTACGATCCCGACCAAGAAATCGCAGATTTTCTCAACCGCTGATGACAACCAGTCGGCGGTGACAATTCACGTGGTCCAGGGTGAACGAAAACAAGCGGCGCAGAATAAATCTTTGGGTCGCTTCGACCTCGCGGATATTCCCCCCGCCCCCAGGGGTTTGCCGCAGATTGAAGTATCTTTCGATATTGATGCCAACGGTATTCTCAATGTCTCTGCCCAAGACAAGGCCACCGGTAAGGAGCAGTCAATTGTTATCAAAGCTTCGTCCGGTTTGTCTGAGGAAGAAATTGAAAACATGGTTAAGGATGCAGAGGCTAACGCAGAAAGCGATCGTAAGTTTGAAGAGCTGATTCAGGCACGTAACACCGCAGATGGTCTTGCTCACGCGGCTAAAAAGACTCTCGAAGAAGCCGGTGATCAGGCCTCAGCCGAAGAGAAAGAGGCCATTGAGTCCGCTATCAAAGAGGTCGAAGAAGCTGTTGCCGGTGATGATAAAGAGGCCATTGATGCGGCAGCTGGTAAGCTTTCTGAGGCCTCGGCGGGTCTTGCCCAGAAAATGTATGAGCAGGCCCAGCAAACTGAAAGCACTGGCGAAGCTGAAAGCAGCGATAATGGTGAAGACGTTGTCGATGCCGAATTTGAAGAAGTGCAGGAAGTAGAGGAAGTCGACGAAACCGAGGCGAAGTAATCGTCACTTAATAGTTACTGCTTGTGTCGATGCGAAAACGCAGGTCTGTGGGCCTGCGTTTTGTGCTGTGTGATGTTTACATTTGCTAAACGGTCTGGTCTGTTATGCCCTACGAGTTGCTTTGTACAAATAAAGCCATACTAGATATGTAATGTGACAGCCGTAGCTGCTGAACGGTTGCAAAGGAAAAGCTGAGCAAAATTATGTCAAAACGGGATTATTACGAAGTCCTTGGTGTATCACGTGGTTCGGATGAGGGTGAAATAAAAAAAGCTTATCGTCGCGTGGCTATGAAGAATCACCCGGATCGCAATCCGGATGACCCGGAGGCTGAAGAAAAGTTCAAGGAAGCCAGCGAAGCTTACGAAGTGCTGTCTGATGAGGAGAAAAAAACCACCTATGATCAATACGGTCATGAAGGGTTAAATGCTCAGGGTGGTTTTGGTGGCGGTGGTAGCACGGGTTTCAGCGATATTTTCGGTGATGTATTTGGTGATATTTTTGGCGGGGCTGGCGGCCGCGGTGGGCCTGCACGAGGTTCTGACCTTCGTTACGACCTGGAGCTAAGCCTCGAAGACGCGGCCCAGGGTACCCAGACCAAAATTCGGGTACCGACCATGGTCAACTGTGCCGAATGCGACAGTACTGGCGCTCGAAAAGGTACCTCGCCAGCTTCCTGTGGCACCTGTAATGGTGTGGGCCAGGTCAGGCGCTCCCAGGGCTTTTTCTCAGTTCAGCAAACCTGTCCCAAGTGTCGAGGTCGCGGCCAAATTATCACTGACCCCTGTAATAAGTGTTATGGCCGTGGTCGGATAGAAGAGCAGAAAACGCTGTCAGTTAAAGTCCCGGCAGGTGTTGATACCGGTGATCGAATTCGTTTGTCTGGTGAAGGTGAAGCCGGCCCTGGCGGTGGCCCGCCTGGGGACTTGTATGTCCAGGTTGTGGTTAAGGACCATGCGATCTTTCAACGTGACGGGGCTAATCTTTATTGCGAAGTGCCTATCTCCTTTATCGATGCCGCATTGGGCGGGGAGCTTGAAGTGCCAACGCTCACCGGTCGCGTCAAACTTAAAGTGCCGTTGGAAACTCAAACCGGTAAGTTGTTCCGCATGCGTGGTAAGGGTGTTGTTCCTGTCCGGGGCGGTCCCCAGGGCGACTTGCTTTGCCGTGTGGTAGTGGAAACACCGATAAAGCTCAACTCAAAGCAAAAACAAATATTGAAAGAGCTTCAGGATTCATTGGACAATGATAAACATTCGCCGCGCAAAACCTCATGGTTTAAGGGCGTAAAAACCTTCTTCGATGGCTTTAGCGCCTGATTCGATAAGTAGATTGATCGTTCAGGAAAGATGAAATGATAAAAATAGCAGTAACAGGCGCTGGTGGTCGAATGGGTCGGACCCTGATTGAAGCGGTAGCCAATCATCCCGATCTAATCCTGGCGGCGGCTATCGAGCAGCCGGGAAGCCCTTTTTTGAGTATCGATGCGGGGTCCCTGGCAGGTCTTGATCAGAGTTGTGTGTCTATTGTTGATGATCTTAATGACGTGATTGACGATTTCGATGTGCTTATCGACTTCACTGCGCCCGGTGCAACGGTTAGCAATGCTCAGGCCTGTGCCCGGTCGGGTAAAAAAATGGTCGTTGGCACCACTGGTTTTGACGCCAGCCAAAAAGCGGCAGTCGTAGCCGCAGCTGAGTCCACCAGTCTGTGTATGGCATCGAATTTCAGCACCGGGGTGAATCTATGCTTCAAGTTGCTCGATATGGCAGCCCGGGTTCTGGGCGATGATGTCGATATCGAAATTAGCGAGGCCCATCATCGGCATAAAGTTGATGCCCCGTCCGGTACCGCGCTGAGTATGGGCCGAATAGTGGCAGATGCGTTGGGTCGTGATCTTGATGAAGTTGCGATCTATGGCCGCGAAGGCCAGACCGGCGCGCGCAAAGACGACACCATTGGGTTTGCGACTATTCGAGCCGGGGATATTGTCGGTGATCACACAGTGATGTTCGCTGCCGAAGGTGAACGGGTGGAGATTTCCCACAAAGCCTCCAGTCGCATGTCCTTTGCCCGAGGGGCCGTAAGAGCCGCTGCTTGGCTGGCCGAAAAGCCACCGGGCCTGTTTGATATGCAGGATGTGTTAGGGCTGAAGTAAACGCTGGTCAGTCGACTTGATTGGACTGCATTATAGCCCCCGCAACTGGACACTTAAGTGCTAATCACCTAGAATCCCGCTTCAGGTCTAGCCGGGGTATAAACTGTTAGTTTCCCAGAGATTTCTCGGAGCTTCCCCGGAGACAAGGCCTGTCAACGTTAGAGGTGTAATGGTTTAAAGATTGCTAATAAGCGAGATGAAACAATAGCGTTCATCTCGCTTTTTTATAGCCTGGTTTTCCTGGACAGGCTGGTAACTAGAGCGATTTTTTAACTAGAGCAAGCAAAACCTTTCCTCCGTTGTCAGAAAACCAACTCATTTACCGGCCGTTTGAAGGAGCTTCTGTTGCCCCAGCTTTCCCGCCTACCTGCTCGCCTACCTGCGATTCTGGCTTTGGCCGATGGCTCTATTTTTCGCGGTACAGCGATAGGCGCAGAAGGGCTGGCCAGTGGCGAAGTGGTCTTTAACACGGCCATGACCGGGTATCAGGAAATTCTCACCGACCCGTCCTATGCTCGGCAAATAGTCACCCTTACTTATCCCCACATCGGCAATGTCGGTGTCAATGCCCAGGATGAAGAGTCAATTGCCGTGTGGGCGGCTGGACTGGTGATTCGCGACCTGCCATTAGTCGTCAGTAATTTCCGCAGTGAACAAAACCTCGACGCCTATCTGAAGCAACACAATATTGTCGCAATTGCCGACATCGATACCCGCAGGCTTACCCGAATTTTACGTGAGAAGGGTGCTCAGAGCGGCGCCTTGATCGCGGCTTACGATGACGCCGACAAAGCAGAAGCGGAAGCAGTTAAGGCGGCGCAAAGCTTTGGTGGCTTGGCAGGCCTGGACCTCGCTAAGGAAGTCAGCACGAAAAGTAATTATCAATGGACGGGTGGTAGCTGGCGACTCGCTGCGACAAATCCAGCTAAAGAGAATCAGCCTAAAACCACAGCCGTGGCTAGTCCGAATTACAAAATTGTCGCCTACGATTATGGCGTGAAGCGAAATATCTTAAGGATGCTGGTGGACCGTGGCTGTGAGGTAACTGTTGTTCCCGCGCAAACATCTGCTTCTGAAGTATTGGCGATGGCACCGGACGGTGTATTTCTGTCTAACGGTCCGGGTGATCCAGAGCCTTGCGACTATGCGATTGACGCGATTAAAGCTTTGCTCGATACGGACATACCTTTATTTGGTATTTGTCTGGGGCATCAGTTGTTAGCCCTGGCGACCGGCGCGAAAACCGAAAAGATGAAGTTTGGCCACCACGGCGCCAATCATCCGGTACAGAATCTCGATAATCAAACAGTGTTGATCACTAGCCAGAATCACGGCTTTGCTGTGGATGAAAGCAGTTTGCCGAAGACTTTACGAGCCACTCACCGTTCGTTGTTTGATGGCTCTTTGCAGGGCATAGCCCACACTGAAAAGCCCGCGTTCAGTTTTCAGGGCCACCCAGAAGCAAGCCCAGGCCCCCATGATGCCGCACCCTTATTCGATCATTTTATCGAGCTAATGGACATTTATCGGGCTGAAGGCTCTTTACCGAGCTGAGGGCTCTTCGGAAAAACTATGATGCGCGTCAATGCCGAAACGTAGCGATATTCAAAGCATATTAATTCTTGGCGCCGGGCCGATTGTTATCGGGCAGGCCTGTGAATTCGATTATTCCGGCGCTCAGGCCTGCAAAGCGCTGCGGGAGGAAGGCTTCCGCGTCATCCTGGTGAATTCAAACCCCGCCACTATCATGACTGACCCGGCCATGGCCGATGCCACCTATATCGAGCCGGTCGAATGGCGCACGGTGGCGGCGATCATCGAAAAGGAACGGCCCGATGTGCTGTTGCCGACCATGGGTGGCCAGACAGCGCTCAACTGCGCCCTCGACTTAGCCCGAGAAGGTGTGCTCGACAAGTTTGATGTTGAACTGGTCGGTGCGACCAAAGAGGCCATTGATAAAGCCGAAGACCGCGAAAAGTTTGATATCGCCATGAAAGGCATTGGTCTGGAAACTCCCAATTCACGCATTGTGCACAGTCTTGAAGAGGCTTTGCAGGTGCCTGACCTGTTCGGTTTTCCTTGCATTATTCGGCCGTCTTTCACCATGGGTGGTTCCGGCGGTGGCATTGCCTACAACCGTGAAGAGTTTGAAGAAATCTGCAAGCGTGGCCTGGATCTGTCACCGACCAAAGAGCTATTAATTGACGAGTCGCTGATTGGCTGGAAAGAATTTGAAATGGAAGTGGTGCGGGACAAAAATGATAATTGCATCATTATTTGTTCCATCGAAAATCTTGATCCCATGGGTATTCACACCGGCGACTCGATAACGGTTGCCCCTGCCCAGACGCTGACTGATAAGGAATATCAGATCATGCGTAATGCCTCTATCGCGGTGCTGAGAGAGATCGGTGTTGAGACCGGTGGCTCCAATGTTCAGTTTGCGGTGAACCCCGACGATGGCCGCCTGGTGGTGATTGAAATGAACCCGCGGGTATCTCGGTCGTCGGCGCTGGCGTCGAAAGCAACTGGTTTTCCCATCGCTAAAATTGCCGCCAAACTAGCAGTCGGTTATACCCTTGATGAACTGAGTAACGACATTACTGGAGGTGCAACACCGGCGTCTTTTGAGCCGACCATCGATTATGTGGTCACCAAAATACCGCGTTTTGCCTTTGAGAAGTTTGCCCAGGCCAACCCACTGCTGACTACGCAAATGAAGTCAGTAGGCGAAGTGATGGCAATAGGTCGCACTTTTCAGGAATCCCTGCAAAAGGCCTTGCGTGGTCTCGAAGTGGGCAGCGCGGGTTTCGACCCCCACGTGGATTTGAACAGTGATGAAGCGGAGAGTGAGATTCGCCAGCAATTGACCGCCGCAAGTGCGGACCGTATTTGGTATGTCGGAGACGCCTTTCGCGCTGGCATGAGCGTTGAGGATGTTTTTCAGGCGACGGCTATTGATCGCTGGTTTTTGGTGCAAATTGCAGATTTGATCAAAGATGAGCAAGATTTGAGTGCCTGCCAGTTAAGCGCGTTGAATGCCGAATATCTTTACGCCTTGAAACGCAAAGGTTTTGCCGACCGACGTATTGCCGATTTAATCGGTGTCAGCGAGGCTGAAATACGTGAGGCTCGCTGGCAGGCCAATATTCGCCCGGTTTACAAACGCGTTGATACCTGCGCCGCCGAGTTCGCCACCGACACCGCCTACATGTATTCCACCTATGAGGAGGAATGCGAATCCGCGCCTTCCAGCAGGGATAAAATCCTGGTGCTCGGTGGTGGCCCCAACCGCATCGGCCAGGGCATTGAGTTTGACTATTGTTGCGTTCATGCGGCATTGGCCATGCGTGAGGATGGCTACGAGACCATTATGGTCAACTGTAACCCTGAAACCGTTTCTACAGATTACGACACCTCTGACCGCCTCTACTTTGAGCCTGTGACGTTGGAAGACGTGCTTGAAATTGTCGCAATAGAAAAACCTAAAGGTGTGATCGTTCAGTTTGGTGGGCAAACGCCTTTGAAACTGGCCCGCGCACTGGAAGCAGCGGGTGTGCCGATTATCGGCACCACACCTGATGCGATTGATCGCGCTGAGGATCGGGAACGCTTCCAGCAAATGATTGATAAGTTGGGTTTATTGCAGCCCTCCAATGCGACTGTGCGTTCAGTGGATCAGGCCATCGGAACAGCCGGGGACATCGGTTATCCCCTTGTGGTGAGGCCCTCATACGTGCTGGGTGGCCGTGCTATGGAGATTGTCTATAGTGACGATGAGCTGGAACGTTATATGCGTGATGCTGTAGAGGTGTCTGATGATTCTCCCGTGTTGCTGGATTATTTTTTATCAGCGGCAATTGAAGTCGATATTGACGCGGTCTCCGATGGCAACGATGTGGTGATCGGCGCCATCATGCAACATATTGAACAGGCCGGTATTCATTCCGGTGATTCAGCCTGTTCGTTACCGCCCTATAGTTTGCCTGAGGCCGTGCAGGAAGAAATGCGCGAAGTGGTCAAGGCCATGGCTCTTGAGCTAGGGGTTAAGGGTTTAATGAATGTCCAGCTGGCCTGGCAGGACAACAAGGTCTACGTGATAGAGGTTAATCCTCGCGCCTCGCGAACTGTCCCCTTTGTGTCTAAAAGTATCGGAGTATCTCTGGCCAAAATAGCGTCGCGGTGTATGGCTGGGAAATCTCTGGTGTCACAGGGCGTCACCAGGGAGATTATCCCTAAACATTTCTACGTGAAGGAAGCGGTATTCCCTTTCAATAAATTTCCCGGCATCGATCCCATTTTAGGGCCAGAAATGAAATCCACCGGCGAAGTAATGGGCATAGGCGTCACCTTCGCCGAGGCCTATGCCAAGGCGCAGCTAGGGGCAGGTGATGAAATTCCCGCATCGGGAACCGCGTTTTTAAGTGTTCGCGAGCCGGATAAATCAGGTATTGTGGACATCGCTAAAAGGCTTGATCGGCTTGGTTTTGCACTGCTTTGTACGCGTGGTACCGCCCAGATTATTGAGGATGAAGGGCTGGAGGTCGAGGTCGTCAATAAGGTAAAAGAGGGTCGACCCCACGTTGTCGATATGATCAAAAACGAGAAAATAGATTTGATTATTAATACTACCGAGGGTCGCCAGGCCATCAGCGATTCGGCCGCCATTCGCTCCAGCGCGGAATCCAGCGGCATTTACTACACAACAACTCTGGCCGGTGGTAGTGCGGTTTGTATGGCCCTGGAGTTTGGTAGTGACATGCAGGTGCGAAAATTACAGGAACTCGGTGAAAACAATTGACACGATTGCTTCATTTCCGCCATAAATAACAGGGTGTTGGGTTTGGCATTTGTATTGGACAAGCAAAGATTAAAAAGGACGGATAATGAGTAAAACTCCCCTGACCGTTGAGGGCGAGGCCCGACTACGAACGGAGCTGAACCAGTTAAAAAAAATTGATCGGCCACGGATCGTTGAGGCCATCGCTGAGGCGCGTGCCCACGGTGACCTGAAGGAAAACGCCGAATATCATGCTGCCCGTGAAGAGCAGGGTCTTTCAGAGGCACGAATTCGCGATCTTGAGAGCAAGCTGAGCAATGCTCAGATCATCGACATAAGCACCATCGCTGCCGGTGACAAGGTTATTTTTTCATCCACTGTCACCATAATTAATGTCGATACCGACGAGACGTTTACCTACAAAATTGTCGGTGATGATGAGGCGGATATTAAAGATCAAAAAATATCCTATCAATCGCCCATCGCCCGGGCGCTTATCGGTAAGGAGGTCGATGACGTTGTGGTCGTTAAGACTCCGTCCGGCGATGTTGAATACGAAATTGACGAGGTGGAATACAAGTCGGTGTAATGTCGCAGCAGAGGCTATTGATACCGCTATTAATCGATCATTATGAAAAGAGGATATTGATATGCGCGTGAAAACACCGAGAGTCGCACCGATCGAAGAAGCGGATTGGACCGATGCGCAAAGGGAGGCAATCGGCAAGGCCAAAATGGATGGCCGAAGCTTAAACATTTTTAAAACGCTGGCTAATCATCCGGGTTTGGCAAAACGCTGGATGGTCTTTGCCAATCACATACTCGGTAAATCGTCGATTAGTTTGCGTGACCGCGAGATCATAATCCTGCGCATCGGCTGGTTATGTAAGTCCGGTTATGAGTGGGGCCAGCATGTGTTGATCGGCTTAAAATGCGATATGAGCGCAGCAGATATCGAGCAGGTAAAAACCGGCGCTGATTCGACCGCATGGTCGGATAATGAACGTCTGTTACTGAAGGCAACCGATGAATTACACAGCGATGCCTTTATATCGGATAGTACCTGGCAAGCGCTGAGCAAATATTACGACACCGAACAACTCATGGATATCGTCTTCACCATAGGCCAGTACAACCTGGTGTCTATGGCGCTCAATACCCTGGGTGTACAACTTGATTCCGGTATGACGCTGGATGAGGATTTATGCAAATAACCGCTTTGTAAATAGTTATGGTCAGTCGACTATTTGTTTTAACGCTAATATTTAACCTTATATAGAAGGAGTCATCGATGCAATATTCAGAATACGAACACCTGTTGTTTGAGCACAAAGATAATGGCGTGCTACTGGTAACGCTCAATCGTCCAGACGTAATGAATGCCACCAATGGCCGTATGCACTGGGAGCTAACCCAAATCTGGGACACCATCGCCAATGACGACGAGACCAATGTGGTGGTGGTGACCGGCGCAGGTAAAGCCTTTTCTGCCGGCGGCGATTTAAAGTGGATCGAGGGTGTGGTGGGCAAGCCGGAAGGCATTCGCAGAATTCAGAAAGAAGCGGGCGATATCGTCTTCAATATGCTGGCTCTGGAAAAGCCGGTTATCTCTGCCATTAACGGTGTTGCGGTAGGTGCTGGTTTAGCTGTGGCACTGATGGCCGATATTAGCATTATGTCCGAAACCGCCAAATTCACCGACGGCCACGTCAAGTTGGGTGTCGGCGCTGGAGACCACGCGGCCATTATCTGGCCTATTTTGTGCGGCATGGCTAAAGCCAAGTATTACCTGATGACCGCCGAATTTGTTAATGGCAAAGAGGCAGATCGAATAGGTCTTGTTAGCATGAGTGCGCCTGCCGATGAAGTATTACCTCGTGCCATGGAAATCGCCGATAACCTGGCAGCTGGAAGCCAGCACGCGATTCGCGGTACCAAGACGACCCTCAATGGCTGGATGCAAATGGCCGCCCCGATTTTTGAAAACTCGCTGCGTATGGAAATGCTCTGTTTTCTGGGCGAGGATGCGGCAGAAGGTGTTGCAGCGGTTAACGAAAAACGTGTGGCTAACTTCCCATCATCAAAAGTGGGTGCTTAGGATTTCACGGGTAGTTTAGTGTAGTGAGTTAATATAAAAGGCCGAGTTTATAGTTGGCCTTTTATATTGTGACTATGGGGTCGAAGTTGAATCCGGTTTTCTCCCGGGCACCTTTGTCGCAGAAGTCTAGCGCAGTAAGTTAGATAACTTCGGGTCGGGTTTGTCGGCTTTTTTGAATAATAAAATAATATGACCGATGCTTTGTACGAGTTGCGCCTGGCATTGCTTACACAGGTCGTCGCTTACGGTTGTTTTTGCTTGTTTATCCCCCACCGCCAGTTTTACTTTGATTAGCTCATGATCATTCAAGGCGCGATTAATTTCTGCCAGGACGTTGTCGCTAAGGCCTTTGCCGGCAACGGTGACAACCGGGGACAGACCGTGGCCGAGACGCCGTAAGTGTTTTTTATCGGAACTGGATAATGTCGCGGGGGCTGGATTCATACTGGATTCATAATTAGAGTGCGTTGTAGTGGGCTAGATGAGTGGGCTAAATCAGTGGATAGCAGCTTGTTGAATTAGCAAGCTGGCCGCAAAGCGGCGTAAATTATAGCGGAATCAGACGGTAGACCCCATGGCAAAATCAAAAAGCAGTGGCCGATGGTTGCAGGAACATGAAAAGGACCAATACGTATTGCGTGCTCGTAAAGACGGTTATCGTTCTCGCGCCAGTTACAAGTTGCTGGAATTAGACGAGAAGTCTGGCTTGTTTTGCGCCGGCCAAACGGTTGTTGATCTGGGTGCTGCACCCGGGGGTTGGTCCCAGGTGGCGGCTGCTGGTGTGGGTGATAGGGGTACAATAATCGCTTCTGATATATTAGCCATGGACGCTATTGCCGATGTCGAGTTTGTGCAGGGCGATTTTACCCAGCAGGAAGTGTTTGATCAGATCATTAGCTGCCTGGACGGCGGCCAGGTAGACCTTGTTATTTCTGATATGGCACCCAATATGAGTGGTATGAAGGCCATTGATCAGCCGCGTGCGATGTATTTGGTGGAGTTAGCTGTTGATTTTGCCGGTCAGGTGTTGCGGCCGGGTGGGGTATTTGTTACCAAAGTGTTCCAGGGAGAGGGTTTTGATCAGTTATTAAAGGACGTTCGGCGCAATTTTGACAAAGTTTCAGCAAAAAAGCCGGATGCATCGCGAAGCCGATCGAGAGAAGTGTATTTAGTAGCAAAGGGTTTTCGTGGTTAGCAATCGGCAATGGCAAAGCGCGTTATACTGTCATTGGCTATACTGGTAGTTGAAGCGTTTGGTAGTTAGCGCATTAGGTCAGCACAACGCTGACATGAGGGTGATCTGTTGAGTGAAATGGCGAAAAATCTGATTCTGTGGGTCATTATTGCAGCTGTGCTGCTGTCGATTTTCCAAAATTTTAAGGAAGGCCCGACGCCACCGGAAATTAGCTACACGAACTTTGTCGATGAAGTGCAAAATGATCGTGTGCGCAGTGTAGTTGTTCAGGGCCAACTTATCGAAGGTGAGCACCATGATGGCACTCGCTTTATCACGGTGAGGCCTGAGCTGGCTGACAATGGCATGATGAATGATCTGCTCAATCATAATGTTAATGTCGAAGGCAAGGAGCCGAAACAGCGTAGTGTCTGGATGCAGCTATTGATGGCTGCCTTCCCTATCTTATTGATAGTATTAATCTTTATGTTTTTTATGCGGCAAATGCAGGGCGGTGCAGGTGGCGGTCGCGGCGGCCCTATGTCCTTTGGTAAAAGTAAGGCCAAACTACTCAGCGAAGATCAAATCAAAACCACGTTTGCCGATGTGGCCGGTGTTGATGAGGCGAAAGAAGATGTCGGTGAGCTGGTCGAATTCCTCAGTGACCCGTTAAAATTCCAAAGCCTCGGTGGTCGTATTCCAAGGGGCGTGCTGTTAGCGGGACCTCCGGGAACAGGTAAGACACTGCTAGCGAAAGCGATCGCTGGCGAAGCTCATGTGCCGTTCTTTTCCATCTCCGGCTCTGATTTTGTTGAGATGTTTGTCGGTGTCGGCGCGTCCCGGGTCAGAGATATGTTTGAACAGGCCAAGAAACAGGCTCCCTGCATCATCTTTATCGATGAAATTGACGCTGTTGGTCGTACCCGTGGTGGCGGCTGGGGTGGCGGTAATGATGAGCGTGAGCAGACTCTGAATCAGTTGTTGGTCGAAATGGATGGTTTTGAAGCCAACGACGGTGTCATTGTCGTTGCCGCATCTAACCGCCCCGATGTGCTGGATCAGGCGTTGATGCGTCCAGGTCGCTTTGATCGTCAAATTTATGTAGGTCTGCCCGATATTCGCGGCCGAGAGCAAATACTCAAAGTCCACGTCCGCAAAGTGCCGCTGGACGATAAGGTCGATCTGCACGTAATTGCACGGGGCACGCCGGGGTTTTCTGGTGCCGACCTGGCCAATTTAATCAACGAAGCTGCGTTGTTTGCAGCCCGGGCCAACCGTCGACTGGTTACCACGGAAGAATTTGAAAAGGCCCGCGACAAGGTCATGATGGGTGCCGAGCGCCGTTCGATGGTTATGTCGGAAGAGGAAAAGACCAACACGGCTTATCACGAAGCAGGCCATGCGATTGTCGGCAAATTGGTGCCAGAACATGATCCCATCCATAAAGTGTCTATTATTCCTCGCGGCCGCGCACTTGGCGTCACCCAGTTTTTGCCCGAAGAAGACCAGTACAGCATGAGCAAACGCAAGCTGACCAGCCAGTTGTGTAGCTTATATGGTGGGCGTATTGCCGAAGAGTTGATCCATGGTCTCGATGGTGTAACCACCGGTGCATCAAATGATATAGAGCGGGCCAGCCAGTTGGCGCGGAGTATGGTGACACGCTGGGGTTTGACCGAAAAGATGGGCCCGATCTTGTATGGCGATGAAGAATCTGCCATGCCGGGGCAGGCGAGCAGGAATTTTTCCGGTGCAACTTCTCAACTGATTGATGAGGAAGTGCGCCAGATTATTGATAGTAGCTATGCCCAGGCCGAAACCCTCCTGAAGGAAAACATTGATATCCTCCATGCCATGAAGGACACATTGATGGAGTATGAGACTATCGACTCAGAGCAAGTTGATGATCTAATGGCCCGCCGTAAAGTGAGGCCACCACGAGATTGGCATGATTCCGATATCGATTCTTCGTCGGGGGGTGCTGGCGCTTCTGCTGAGACTCCCGTCGGGGAAGAAACTCAGGATAAAAAAGATACGCCTATTGGTGATCCTGTTGAAGGTAGCTAGAGCCAGGATAGGAAGAAAACAAACGATTAGCAATTTATTCTCGAATCGAAACATGTGGGATTGATCCCGCTCATTTTATAACTGCTCGAATAAAGTAATTATCGACTACTACAAATTCTTTCTCAAAAATACTTTAGCTGTATAGCCGTTATGTTGGCCTTGCCTTCCGGATGATTTTCCCAACAGAGCACGGACGGCCCCAGGTTATGGGCATCTTAAACATCACCCCTGATTCATTTTCCGATGGCGGACAACTTTATAGAGACGGTCTGCCCAATCTTGACAATATATTATTCCTGGCAGAGTCATTGATCAAAGAGGGCGCCGATCTGTTAGATATCGGCGGTGAATCGACCCGCCCGGGCGCCGGTTCGATAACTGCGAGCGAAGAGATCGAACGAGTACTTCCCGTTGTTTCGGCGCTCACCGCTCGTTTGAATATTCCCCTGTCAGTGGATACTAGTTGCCCCGAAGTGATTGAGGCCGCAGCTGCAGAAGGAGCAGCGATGATAAATGATGTACGTGCGCTGCGTCGCCCTGGTGCTATCGAGGCTGCCGCAAAGAGTCAGTTGCCGGTTGTGCTGATGCACATGTTGGGTGAGCCTCAAAACATGCAACAAGCTCCTGCTTATAACGATATTGTTAATGATGTCTTGGCGTTTTTATCTGATCGTATTATCGCATGTGAATTAGCAGGCATTAGCCGTAGTAAGCTTGTACTTGATCCCGGTTTCGGTTTTGGCAAAACACTTGACCATAACCTTAGCTTGTTTCGCGCATTGCCAAAATTTGTCGCCCCAGGTTTGCCAGTGATGGTAGGTTTGTCGCGAAAGCGTATGATAGGCGATATGTTAAATAAGCCTGTAGCTGAGCGTGACACTGGCAGTGTCGCAATGGCGTTATTGGCGGCTCAACAGGGTGTTAGCATAATCCGAGTGCATAACGTTGGTGGCACAGTAGATGCTTTGAAGGTGTTGACCGCGATAAACAGGTAAACAGGTAGATAGGTAAATAGGAACTTGGCCATGGGAATATTCCCATATGGCCGCTAGAAGTAGAGAGCAAAACTAATTATGGTTAAGCGATTTTTCGGAACTGATGGTATTCGTGGTCAGGTGGGCGAATACCCAGTCAGCGTAGATTTTGTTCTCAAACTGGGCTGGGCCGCGGGCAAAGTATTTGGGGATACATTAACAAGTGGCCATGGTCGAAAGCTTATCCTGATTGGCAAAGATACCCGTGTCTCTGGCTATATGTTTGAGTCCGCGTTACAGGCCGGCATTATTGCTGCAGGTGTAGACGTCAGTTTGCTAGGCCCGATGCCGACCCCGGCGGTATCTTATTTAACCCGCACATTTCGTGCCCAGGCGGGCATCGTCATCAGTGCATCCCACAACCCGTTTCAGGACAATGGCATCAAGTTTTTTGGTGCCGACGGATTTAAATTGCCCGACGAAGTAGAGCATGAAATTGAGCGATTTCTGGATTTGGACATTACTACCAGTGAGTCCATTAATCTCGGCCGAGCCCATCGAGTCGCTGATGCGGCCGGTCGATATGTGGAGTTCTGTAAGGGCACCTTGCCCTACCGCTTTAGTTTGACCGGGGTTAAGTTGGTAGTGGACTGCGCCAACGGTGCTACCTATCACGTGGCACCGGACGTGTTGCGTGAGCTGGGTGCATCGGTGCTTGAGTTAGGTGTCCAACCCGATGGCATCAATATTAATGAAGGCTGCGGATCCACCAGTCCCGAGCGCCTGCGAGAAAAAGTATTAGAGGCCGGGGCGGATGTGGGTATTGCCCTGGATGGCGATGGCGACCGGGTGTTATTTATCGATCACAAAGGCAATGAGGTAGACGGTGATCAGTTGCTCTACATTATTGCCAGATCGCGTCAGGCAAATGGCAATGCCTGCAGTGGCGTCGCGGGGACGCTGATGAGTAACTTTGGACTTGAGAAGGCGATGGCTGAGTTGGGTGTGCCATTTATTCGTACCCAGGTGGGTGATCGTTATGTTATCGAAGCGATGCGTGAGCGCAATTGGGATTTGGGCGGTGAAAGTTCCGGCCACATTGTCTGCGGAGATATCACCACCACCGGCGATGGTATCGTCGCGGCACTACAGATTCTCAAAGCGATACTAGAGTCCGGTCAAAGCCTCTATGAGTTAAAAAAAGGCATGAACAAATTACCGCAAACCATGATTAATGTGCCGGTCACCAATGTTGTTGATCTAAGTGATAAATGCGTCACCGCGGCAGTGAATAGCGCAGAACAAACATTAGCCGGTAATGGTCGCGTTTTGCTGCGCCCATCAGGGACCGAACCTATCGTTAGAGTGATGGTTGAAGGCGAAGATTTAGCGCTTGTCAAAACCCTGGCCCATAAGCTGGCAGACGTTGTTGAAGCCGCCGCCGCGCAGTGCTAATCATCTTGAATCTGCTCACTTATTTCGCTACCATTGGCGCCCTTTTTCAGGAGTGGCTGCGCGTAAATGCCTGAATTGCTGAAACCGGAGCCATTGGTCGTCGGCAACTGGAAGATGAATGGCACACGAGACAGCGTGGTCAATCTCACCAGGAATTTGCTCGCTGAGCTTGAGGAGCTAGCTATTCAAGTGGTCGCTTGCCCGCCAACGTTATATGTCGCTGACGTTGCAGGTTGTATTGTTGAAAATTGTATAAAAGACGGGACAAATATTGATGCTGATAGCCATGCTCTCCAGCTGGGGGCGCAAAATATTTGTGAATATGAAGATGGCGCCTACACCGGTGAAATATCTGGACGCATGCTCCGAGAGTTTGGCTGTCAATATGTCATAGTCGGCCATTCTGAACGGCGACAGATGTACCACGAGACCGACGAGCAAATAGCCAATAAGCTTGTAGCAGCACAAAGCTCAGGATTGCGACCTATAGTGTGCGTCGGGGAAACCCAGTCGCAACGAGAAAAGGGCCAAACTATGGAAGTAGTGCAGCAGCAACTTGATGCCGTTATTGGTAGAGCTGGACTTCCGGCTTTAACTTCTGCCGTCATTGCTTACGAGCCAGTTTGGGCGATAGGAACAGGTCAGATAGCGACCGCAGAAACGGCTCAACAAGTGTTATCGGAAGTGAGGGATTTGCTTGGTACCACGGGAGTAAGCACGCAATTACTCTATGGCGGTAGCGTGACAGCAGAGAATACAGAAGCGCTGATGAAAGAGCTGGATATTAACGGCTTACTGGTTGGCGGAGCATCATTGCAGGCCGACCAGTTCGTAAAAATTTGTAAAGTGGCAGGATTAAACTAATGGAACAACTGGTTTTGGTGGTACATCTACTAATTGCAGTAGCCATCGTCGGGATGATTTTAATACAGCAGGGCAAGGGTGCTGAGGCCGGTGCTTCATTTGGCGGTGGTGGTTCGCAAACCCTGTTTGGCAGCGCCGGTAGTTGGAACTTTTTTAGTAAAGCCACAGCGATATTGGCGACTTTGTTTTTTGCTACCAGTCTGACGCTTGCCGTGATGGCGCGCAATAATGCTGGAATAGGCAATAGATTCGATAATCTAGACACACCAGAAATAGAAATTATCGAGCCAGAGCTGCAACAAATTATCGATGAGAATGAAATCCCCTCGCTTATTAATGAGGCGGGTGATGCCGGTGGCAATGTCCTGGATTCCGGCACGACGTTGGGAATCCCCGAGTTAGACAGCGATCTGTCGATCCCGGTCGAAGAATAATCGGTACAAGAATAATTGGTATAAGAATAAGGGTTGAACAATAAAGAGCCTTGAGAAAATTAGCCCAAGTGGTGGAATTGGTAGACACGCTATCTTGAGGGGGTAGTGGCGCAAGCCGTGCCGGTTCAAGTCCGGCCTTGGGCACCATTTTGAAGACGCTAAACAAAGTAGCAGCACTCCCATCATAGCGCTATTGCCTCGTATAATGCGGGCCTTTTTTGTGCTCGATAACGACGACATTATGATGTGTTTTGGCCTCCTGGTGCTGCGTCGCCTATATCGCCGTAAAGGCTTGACCGAAGTAGGCCTCAGCCCTATAATTCCCCGCCCTTGAGACGGCTGGTTTTTACCAGGAATGGCTGTTTAGGGCATAGCGCGTTAATCGGTATTATGCGCTAAAGCGAGGGTTACAGAATTGATTGCGGGGTGGAGCAGCCTGGTAGCTCGTCGGGCTCATAACCCGAAGGTCGTAGGTTCAAATCCTGCCCCCGCTACCAA
>JAJFKC010000021.1 GCA_021773435.1 Porticoccaceae bacterium | reverse complement strand
GGATTCTGGTTCTTTCCAATCACCGATTCTGGGAATCCGACAAAAGTGATCGAATAAAACCAGAATCAATGATCGCAATGGGCCAGAATGGATGATCAGTTTAAAACAGAATCAGTGATCGCAATGGGCCAGAATATGCAGAAGCTTAAAGAGCAGAATTCCGGAAAGCACCAAGCGATGCTTGCCAGGCTTGAAGGATGTCTGGGTACGGTAAGCTAAAACAGTTTTAGACATTGAAACAGCAGCGTTATTGATGTTTTAAGAAAAACCCCATACAACTAATCTACAATAAAAGGAACGTAAAAAAATACATGTTTGAGCAAACTTTCAAAAATATAGATGATGTCCTCTGGAAAGAGGCAGGCTGCACCACAGAGCTGGATTACACCGAGCAAACATCTACTGAGATAGGTGATGCTGTTTCTTACAATGCTGCTATAACTTATAGGCTCAATGATAGTCATGCTACACGTGACCACAGGCACAACGATGCATCTAATAGTAATGACTTAAAATGGGATTTGTCTGTTGAGCTAAATGGTGAAACACGGCGAAAGAATAAGGTTTCTGGTGCCTCAGAAGATAATTCAGGAGGCACTAGGATATATTTGTCACCGGGTTTCAGGGTTTCATCAGATAATTTTAGCGGCTTTATTTCTTATGGGATACCAATTGTAGAAGACAAGAATGGAAAGCAAACAGATGTAGACAGCCGTATCGTCGCAGGTTTCTCCGTTGCTTTTTAAGTCATTACCTGGCTACTTAAAATAATTGCACCTAACAAACGCGTGCACGCAGACAAAATAAAGCTATGTCGCAACAAATGGGTGCCATAACAAAAAGCAAGCTAACAAAAGTATACAGTCGGATTGAACCGAGTAAAGCTGGGCCGCCGATGCGGCGCGTTATAGTGTAGAAACACACGGGATAGGTTATGAAAATAATTGGTTTACTGGGTGGAATGAGCTGGGAAAGTACGCTCGGTTATTACAGAACAATAAACGAAGGAGTTAAAAGTACTCTTGGCGGCCTTCACTCAGCAAAAATCGTCTTGTATAGCATTGATTTTGAGCCAATTGAACAACTACAACACGCTGGAGATTGGGACGGAACAGCAAAAATATTATCCGAAGCGGCCAAAATCATTCAGGCTGCCGGGGCTGATATTTTGCTCATTTGCACAAACACCATGCACAAGGTTGCTCCTGAGATTGAAGCGGCCATTCAAATTCCCCTGCTACACATTGCTGATGCAACAGCAGAGGTACTAGTGAATGAAGGTATTAAATCAGTTGGTTTGCTTGGCACAGCTTTCACTATGGAGCAGGATTTCTACAAAGGGAGATTAACGAATAAATATGGCCTTCAAGTGTCGGTGCCCGATGAGATCGATAGAGCTCTTGTTCACAAAATAATTTATGAAGAACTTTGCTTAGGAAAAATCAAGTCTGATTCAAAGGCAGAGTATTTGCGCATCATTGAAGCCCTAGCAGCCAAAGGAGCAGAGGCTGTTATCCTTGGCTGCACAGAAATAGGAATGCTAGTCAGTCAAGTAGACACAACTGTAAGGCTTTTAGATACAACGGAAATCCATGCTGAAAAAGCAGTGGAGTACGCAACATAACGTTGCCTTCAGCTTCATTTCAGGAAAATATATATGGCTGAAATAAAAGTTCATTGGAGCTTTTGGGTGATTTGCGTTGTTGCATTAATCTGGAATGTTATGGGAAGCGCTAACTTCATCATGCAAATGAATTCAGGCATGCTAGCTAATTATCCTGAAGCCGCGAAATCGTTAATTGCCAGTCGCCCGGTATGGGCAACTGGCGCATTTGCAATAGCAGTGTTTGTAGGTGTGCTTGGGGATATTCTCCTGATACTAAAAAAAGCTACCGCATTTTATCTATTTGTCGCATCGTTCCTTGGAGTGATTGTGGCTAATATTCATACATTTCAAGTAAGTACCACGATAGATATTTGGGTAGGTAGCTTGATGTCGTTATTAGTCGCGGCATTTTTAATATGGTACTCACAACGGGTAATGCATAAGGGATGGATAAACTAGAACTTACTTAATCAATCAAAAAACCATAACAATGCCTCATTCGGGCGCAAACTTCGCTGCGCTTCGTTTGCCCCGCACAGCTTGGTCGTTAGCTTTTGAATTCGATGGAAGAGAATTTTTTTAACCGATTAGAATAAAGGTGTGAAAAAAAGTGTCGGAGTGATTAAATTTGAGGCAGCTGGCCAGATTATCAGGCCAATCGAGACTATTTAACTAACGTGGGAAAAGGAGATATATCATGAATACTCTTAAACTGTTTTATGTAGTTTTTTTCGTTTGTGGGTGTACGCTCGCCGAGGCTAAAACAGTCACACTTAGATGCTCTCCAGGTTATACCATTAGCGTAACCTTTGAATTACATGTTGTATTAACGGAAGCAGAACGGGAGGCTGGCGAGTCGGACACTTGGACAAGAACTCTCTCATGTCCACCAGATAATACCATTGATATTCCAGCCCATGCTCAGCCTTACGATGGTATACATGCGGAATGGGATATGACCGATCCTAACGGTGCTGACTCAAGCGGATCATTGCCGGCAGCACCTGGCCCTAACGAACCACCCCCCGGGCGTTATGCTGCTTGGGGAGTGCATTATTGGGCGCCAACTAGTTATATATGCAACTCGAGGTCTTGCGTTGAAGATCCTATTGCACCAACA
This sequence comes from Porticoccaceae bacterium, assembly GCA_021773435.1. Taxonomy (GTDB): domain Bacteria; phylum Pseudomonadota; class Gammaproteobacteria; order Pseudomonadales; family Porticoccaceae; genus HB2-32-21. Next base: position 6,866 of record JAJFKC010000021.1, on the reverse strand, counting down.
TTTATTCAACCAGGTGAGTTTGTGATCGGTTCTTATGATGAAGGCTCGAATTTTGATCTTACTACAGTCGTCCTCGACGCAAAATCAATGCAGCCAATCCCAAATGCGACTGTGACAATTCATCTTGAAAAAGACGCTTCTAAATCTGCAGAAGGTATGACTGGGACTTCTGGAAGAAAACAGTTGTCGTTGAAAGCTGGTGATACCTATTATATTCAAGTCGAAAGCCCTGGGTATTTTTCACAACGTTCAGACGCTTTCCAGCTATTTCGAGACCATGAATGGAGAATGCTGTTGACGGCTAACACAGCCACATCCAAAAGTTCGCCAGTTAATTGGTTTGTATGGTCTCTATTATTGCTAGTAATTATTCTTGTTATCTTGATTGCTCGTCGACGCTGATTCGGACTGTTGGATAATAGGGAGCAGATTAAAATATTTAATCCAGGGCAGAAACGTGATGATGTATTTTTACTCTGGCCCTAAATATTCATTCAGTTAAAGAGGCTAGGGATTCAGATGTTACGTGCTAGATTCACCGCTAACAAATGCATTCAGCCGACCTGAACCTACCCCGAAATAATTGCCACCTCTTAATGATGAAATAGAAGAGGTGTTTTATAAGCAGGAAGCAAAGTTACACGTTTTACAACTTTCAGTTTAAACATACGGGGGTCACAATAACGAACCACCCGAACATACAAGCAAACCATGTGGCCGAAGCTTTGCGGATTCATCCGATCATGCTGTACCGCTGGAGGCAAGAGATGCGCCAGGGAAAGATAGAAGATAACAACCAGGAAGCACGCTCCATCACGGAGCTGATGGATGCACAGGAAAAGATCAAAAAATTAGAACAGGAATTAAAACGGCTACGTTCAGAAAATACTGTTCTAAAGAAAGCGGAGAGGCTGTTTCCAGGAAAAAAGTAGACGCCTTCCGGTTCATTGACGCAAATAAAGGCCAGTGCCCAGTCGCTGTTATGTGCTGGAAATTATGTGTTTCTCGGGGCTGTGCTCATGGCATTATTATTTATTTTCGTTCTACGGAGGCCGTAACATAAACGCGTAAACGCTTACTTATTAGATAATTGCCTGACTTTCGAGCCCATCTACCACGATAAATCCGCATCGCTTATTTATCGTGGTAGATGGGCTCGCATGGTGCAAGCGATACAAAACTGACAGGATAAACATCGAGTTCAATTATTCGGTCTGCCAGAGCCAAATTCACGGGACTCTGGGGCAAGGCTCTCAACCGCGCATCGGCCTGTTCGGGACCCAAGATTATCGACGTGTATGTAATGCAGAAAGCCCCTCCTCCGCTGCCTGGGTGATGATCAAGCAAGATGACGGTATATCGTCTTCGCGATGTGGCTCAGAGGCCAGCAAAAAATAAAGTTGAGCTATCTTCAGCGCGCAAAAATTGGGTTGTTTGGCACCCCGTTCTGTCTTCCATTGGCAGTAGCCCAAGGCAGGAATAATGCAGCGTTGTCGGGTATTCCTGGCATAGCGAAAAGCTGGCTTTTCGGTGATTGATTCGATGCGAGCAATCAACGGCGCAAATTTTGTCTTGATCTCGTTTGACCAGGGCGCGATGGCATAAGCCTCTGTTACTTCTTCTGGCCACTCGCCCAATACCTCCACCTAACGGCGCATGTCTTTAACATAGTTGGCAAAACGTCCACAGATAAAAGGGTCTATCCATAAGGCTTGTTGAGTCAGTACAAAGTAATTTAGCGAGGGGATGAAGCAGCAAATTACAAGAACACCCACGAATCTACAATAAAAGTGCTACAGGAGAATTAGCAGAGAACTACAGGAAGTTTACAAGGTTCCTATAGGTTGAGTGGAGGTTGAGTGGAGGTTGATTTGAGGTTGCGTGGAGGTGATCCGATGGTAGGTTTATGGTGGAAACATTGCGCCAGCATGGACCTACAAGACGGATTCCTCGAGTTCATTATAAATCTGCCACAAATCAGGTTTTTCCGTACCTCGAAGATCGGATTACTGCGATTCGAAAGTCGGTCTACCTAATACTGGGGATGATGTTGTTGACAAATTAAAATTGAAATACGCTGCCTAAATTCAATTAATAACGCGTTATTTTTGGACTTATAGTGGACTTAAGTTGAGATTGGCAGATGTTGAGGAGGTAAAAATTCACGATAACCCTTTGATTTATATGGTAGCTACGGGCGGACTTGAACCGCCGACCCCAGCATTATGAATCAATCATGTAAAGTGTAACTTATTGATATTATTAACTATAAATCGAACACTCACAGCAGCTTTACACAACAGTACGTTACGATCAGTTCTCAGTTACGCAGATTTCACGTAATCGCCCATCGCTGAGTTAATAATGAACCGGCGTGATCATCGAACTTTGGCTGTTAGGCGGATACATCAGCCGGGCTCACCACACCGCGCCCACCCAGATCCTTTGGATGATTTTTGCCATGATATAAAATATAACGACGTATCCAGAAACGATAAACGCGTTCCGTCGAAGGTGCGTAGTACTTACAACGGACACCGGCCCGCACCTGATCCGTCAATTTTACTGGCTTGTCCATATCATTATCGATAAATACTATTATTTTATACAGTATTAATCACAAGTCCTCTTGCAATGTGTTATTACCTTAGTATTGGCCGGACCTCGCTATATGATTGGATTGTATGTTTAAAGTTGTGCCCCATTGTGTAGCGATTTCAACATTATCGGCATATAGCCCAATATGTTATTGAATATAGCAAAGTGGACACCTATGATATTGCAGGAGATAAAAGGAATGGATCCTAAGCTATTGAAAATAATAAAATATCAAGAAAAATTGTCGAGAGTCCCTATAACACATTATTGGACAAACGGGTCCATATCCCTCTGTTATGCGAAAAAAGGAATTTATTGATGTATTTAATGTATGTGGATGAAAGTGGCGATAGTGGGATAGTAAATAGTCCGACTAGATATTTTGCCCTTACTGGTATTGTGGTGCATGAACTTCGATGGAATGATTATTTGTCTAGGATAATTGATTATCGAAAACGAATTAGAAACTCTTTTGGTTTATTGCTTCGTGATGAAATTCATGCGGCTAAAATGTTGAATAAACCGGGTGAACTTGTACGTATAAAACGAAATGATCGTTTATCTATAATAAAATATTTTGTTAATGAATTAGCACTAATGCAAGATATAAGTATTATAAATGTAGTTGTTGATAAGCAGGGAAAAGCTGATGACTATGATGTGTTAGGAACTGCATGGAAAACATTGGTGCAAAGGTTTTCTAATACTATGTCTCATAGAAATTTTCCGGGCCCAGCAAATGCAGATGATCGAGGTTTAATTATCCCGGATATGAGTGAAGTAAAGAAAATTACTGAAATTATTAGAAAGATGAGACGATATAATCCAATACCTAATCAGAACGAGTACGGGCAAGGATATAGAAATCTACTGGTTACAAATTTTGTTGAAGATCCATATTTTAAAGACTCTAGGAAATCGTACTTCATTCAAGCAGCAGATGTTGCTGCATTTGTTCTATATCAGAGTATTTGCCCATCATCTTATATGAAGAAAAAGTCTGGACACAATTTCTTTAAGAGGCTAAAAGGGGTTTTATGTACTGCTGCGTCGAACAATGACCCGGATGGGATAGTACGGCTTTAAAAAATAAGGGGCCTTTCGGCCCCGGGCGAATCCTAATACTCAGTTAAGCTAAGGTTCAGATTCATATAAAGCATAGGACATAGTGTCCTGTGCTGTCAAGTTATTCTATACAGTAAATTATGTAAGTAGTTGAATTATAGGTAAAATCGCATAACAAAAAAATTAAGCCGACGCAAAAAGACGCGCGGCTTATTTCAACGTTATGTTTCTTCAGCCATTATAGTATTACAAGAGGTATTAATTTATTCATGAAAACTTTAAGTATTATTGTCTTTTTATGGTTGGCGGGTTGTACCGCCTCTACGAATTTAAGTTCAGCTGGATCGCAGGTGCGTGAAATTCAAAGAGATTGGGCATCATCTTGTAAGTTTATTGGGGTTATTGAAGTTCGAGGAGGGCTGAGCTATACCAGCTTAGCCGCTGCAAAAAGAGATATGTTAAACAAGTTGCGCAATAAAACTGCGGAGCTAAAAGGAAACTCAATTGTTATTACGTCTATAGTCGTTGATCGCGGTTTTAGTCTTCCATTCGCTCAAGCAGACGCATATACGTGTCAGTAAAACATAACAAGTCACTCAAGCGGACGCGTGAACTTCACCCGCTAGAACGGACACCTCAACCTAACGAGGAGTCCAGAGATGCCGAGATACAATCAACCCAGAAAGACCTGGCAGTACACGAATGAATTCAAAGCAAAAGCGGTCGAGCTGACGCATTTGGAAGACATTAAAGTCAAGGATGTTGCGAAGACCTTAGACATCCATCCTTTTATGCTATCCCGGTGGCGAAAGGAGTATCGAGAAGGGAAAATTGTGGCTGACAAGAAAAACAAGGTCACCCGTCTGAGCAAGGAAAAAAAGGAATTGGATCGACTAGAGAAACTGGAAAAGGAAAATGCTCGACTTCGGCAGGAGAACGACCTACTAAAAAAGTGGCAACGGTATCTGGCGGAACAACATCAGAACGATTTGGGTTCGTCCAGCGATACGGACGAGAACTAGGCGTCAGATACCTTTGTCATTGGCTGGGCGTATCACGCAGTGGGTATTACGACTGGCTAAAACGCAAACCCAGTAAGCGAGCCAGGGAAGACATTGAATTGTCAGAACAAATTTGCTGTATACATTCTAGAAGCCGTGAGGCATATGGTAGTCCCCGTGTACACCGCAGCCTAAAGCAAGCTGGGATGCAGATAGGAGAGAAGCGGGTAGCGCGTCTTATGCGGGAATGCGGCATCAAAGGCCGGGTGGTACGCGTCACCCGAAGAGCGCCAAAACTAAGGCAGTTTCAGCAGAGTGGCGAGAACCTACGCCTCAATGCACCACTACCGGCAGTCTGTGATAAACAATGGGTAGCCGACCTCACTTATATAAAGGTAGGCAATAAATATCAGTACTTGATAACGATCATGGATGTTTATTCACGCCGGATACTGGGATGGTCGCTCTGTGACAGCCGAACGGCCGATGATGTATTGGCGCTGCTAAGACGCGTCATACGCAAGCGTAAGCCGCTACCGGGATTGATATTCCACACGGACCGGGGAATTGAATTTATGGCCTATGCGATACAGGACGAATTAGAAAGGCATGGATTAAGGCCTAGCTACAATCGACTTGGTTATTGTACGGATAACGCACATATGGAATCGTTTTATCACAGCCTGAAAGGGGAGTTGATCAGAGGCCGAAAATACTGGGATACCGATGATCTTCGAACAGCACTGTCTTCCTATATCGATGGGTTTTACAATCGAAGTAGATTACATTCAGGGATTGGATACACCAGCCCTATTAACTATGAAAAAAGAGCAGCGTAAGCGTGTCCGTTTTATCGGGTGAAGATCATCTACCTGCCCGTCACTTCTTTTTGCTTACGCAAAAGAAACGCCCGCCACGGTAGGCCGCTGAGCTCTGGACGTTATGAATTCTGAGTAAGCGATGGGTGAATTTTTTCTAAATACTGTTTTAGGCGTTATCGTTCTCGGTATTATTACCTCGGCAATATGGGGCCTTCTAGAAAAAATCCCATTCCGTTGGAGATGGGAATATCATCTAAAAGACTCGGATGCAGCAAGATTTCCTGAATCTCAGGGATTTAAAAAAGATCCACAGAATAATAATCAGTGGTATCGGAAAGGAATGCCCTGGTGCAATACTAGAGAGGTTAAAGAAGAAGACATACTTTTTGAAACCGGCCGCGGTTATAAACTGTTTTTGACCAAGTGGCTAAAGAAGAAGGTCTTCTTTTATCGGCGTCAAGGAAAGAAAACCGTAAAGACATATATCATGTATTACGATGCGGATTATTCCTAGATGGTTAGAGTAGTAATTCATAACAAACGGCTCAAACTCGCACACTATGTGTGCTGGACTCGCTGCTAAGCAGCTCGCCGTTTAGCCGGGCGTTATGCGTAGAAGAAGACACAACTAGCGCAATCAATTAAATAGATTTAAGCGCTTTAAGCGCTTGTCTATACTTTAAGCGCTTGCTAAGGTGTGCCTCATATTCAGCACGAGGACCGTAAAATGCACACTATTGAAATTGAACAAGATATTCACGACTATCTGTTAAGCCGAGTTGAGGTATTCGGAGAAACGGCTTCTGATGTGCTTAGGCGGGAGCTAAGTCTAAATGGGTCTGTATCAACTACACCTTCTCCCACCAATAATAACTCTCATGAGCTTACGGAAGCCATAGATTCATCTTCATTTCGTATGGCTCGCGGTGTGGTAGGTAAATTTCTTGATCTTTTGGCTTTTGCATACCGAGATAAGCGTTCTGAATTCGATGTCGTACTAGCACTACAGGGTAGAGGAAGAGTCTATTTTGCTAAATCTAAAGCTGAAATAGAGGCATCAGGAAATAGCACCCAGCCCAAGCAAATTCCAGGTTCGCCCTATTGGGTAATGACAAACTCTCCAACACCGCAAAAGCGTGAGATGCTACGTGAAGTGCTAAAAGCGCTTGGTTATTCCGCTAGAGCAATCAATACGGCAGTACAAGCTATCGTCGCATAACAAGGGGTTCCACTGGAATCATGATCTTCCCCCGCTTTAACGGACACCAACATCTAACAGATGAGGTGTCCAATGCCGAAATACACAAAACCCAGAAAGACGTGGCAGTACTCAAATGAATTCAAAGTTAAAGCTGTTCAGTTAAGCCTGATCGACGGTGTT
>JAJFKC010000003.1 GCA_021773435.1 Porticoccaceae bacterium | reverse complement strand
CTATTTCTTTGTAGCGCTTGCCCGTTTTATATAACCGAATGGCTTGCTTGCGTTTTTCTTCCTGTACATCTTGTGATAATTTTCGTGCGTCTATTTTCATCCGGTCATTATATCATCTCTGTTTATAGGCCGGGTTAATATTAACAGAAGAATACGAAAAAGCAACGGGTTCACAAAAGATCCGAGCAATGGCCAATGATGTTGCGGCATCGCTGTACGATTACCTCCTCAATAGCGAGTGTGATTTACAACTAGGCGAATACAGAAACCAAAGCTGGGCATATCTCCGATTGCTCAGTTATTATCAATTTATCCAAAAGGAAAATCGTGTTTCTGAACTGCGCGAAAGAATTCTCGATTGCGAGATTGGCACTATCGATTTTAACACTGACAACCAACCGGGATTTTTTTCAATATATGGGAATTATGTGCACTTGCTGCAGCGAGCTGGTATGGATAACCGCTTACGGACAATATTAGCCACCCATCCAATTAGCAATCACCAACTAAAGCCAATCAGTCAATTAAAAAATGCTCACCATCTGAGCATTAATTATTCGAGGGCGTGGGCAATCTGGTCTCTTTATGAATCCACTGGCGAACTGCGCTATCGTGAGGCTTATTTCGCACATGTAACAGATAATTTTGATTTACATGCGAATTCGAAAACCGACTATCTCAATTACGGCCACTGGGTGCCCCAGTTCGGTGTGTATGCCATCACCGAGCGCTCTTCAGATAGCGTTCATACCACTGAATAAAAAAATCGTTAAGTAACCAGCAACCTAACATAGCGTATAAAGCCGTGCCAATTTAGGAGAAATTAATCGAACTTGACAAACTATGAAGCAAGAAGTTTTGGCGCAGCCATGTGGTCGTGACTTAATTAGTATTGAGAGATTCTAAAACACTAAAGCCGATAGTTTATCGTACAAGCACATCAAAAATTTCATTGGAACGTCTCCGCCACCACTCGCACCAATTCCTGTTTTGCTGAATTTCGTAGCGGCTCACCATGAGCGGCAATCAAGTGATCAAAATCCAGTTCTAGTAGCCGTTCAAAATCACCGCGCATCGAACCACCTTTGGGCGTGACTTTCTTTAACCAGGGTGGCCCAATCATCAGATCTTTTTTAAAGCCGAGCAAGGGCAACACGAGTCGAGCCAGCAAAGAGGTGCGGCTCCATTCGGTATAGTATTGAATCGCATCAGTCGTAATCAACAGACGTTTATCTTTCAACAACAACGCCGCTTCAGGAACAGTAGCGGAAGAAAAAACAAAGAAAGCTGCCTGGCCAATCGGTGGCTCCAGGGCTTCAGAAATAACCTGATCCGGACTCGGAGCTGAATAGGTCAGCTGCCCTGCCTGGCACCAAAACTCAGCTTTAAAGGTATCAATATAATAAGCGTCATCCAGACCATGGAAGTCACCCAGACGAACAACGTGCTTAACTGAACCGAGCTCAACAAGCCTGCGCTCTTCAGAGTCGTTTAATCGTATGGGATTAACCAGCGTCAGCTCAGATCCATTTCTAACGATAAGCATATTTCTGCTTATGCTCAATCCCGGGGCCATTTTAATACTACCGTGCACCCAAAATACATCGGGGAAAAGCTCGGCAATAGCATCATGGGGACATACCGGAGGATAATTATTTTTTACCATTATCAAGCCCTCTCAATAATCAAAAAAACCAGCCATGTATATTGAATAAACTTAGATGGTGCAAACCAGGCAAACCATCAGGCCGCAATCCACTCCTGAATAATTGCTGCCTCATGGCGAATTTGTTCCGGCCCACCCAAAAGTTGTCGGTTCAAGCCAATGCGTTTAAACCAGTAATGCAGGCCCATTAAATCAGTAAAGCCCATGCCACCGTGCACTTCAACAGATGTTTTCGCGATCACACTCGCCACTTCGGCCATATGCGATTTTGCATGACAGGCCATCAGCCGGGCATCTTCTGGCACAAAATCGTAAGCATGGGCCGCATACCAGACCAGGGATCGAGCTGGCTCAAGCTCAGCCACCATATCGGCACACATATGTTTAACCGCCTGAAAGGAGCCGATGGGACGATTAAATTGTTCGCGTTCCTGAGCGTAGGCGATGGCTTTTTCGATCATCACATCCGCTGCGCCAAGGGTATCAGCAGCTAGAGCGATGCGACCAGCATCGAGCATTTTGGTGATGGCCTCGGACACATTACCCGCGTCACCAATAACTTCAACGGAGGTATCATCAAATAAAAGCTCGGCTACACAGCGGGTTTTATCAACTGTGGGCAGGTTATTTATACTGAATCCAGGTGCATCCCTTTCCACCATAACCAGGGTGTCATTACCCACCGCCACCAAAAACAAATCAGCGACTCCGGCATCAATCGCAAACAGAGCTTTGCCACTCAGCGCATTTCCATCCAGTGTTAAACCCGCTTCGTCTCGGCGGTTAACCACTTCTGTTATGGCAATACCGATCTTGCGTTCACCGCTAGAAACCTTTGCCAAATAACGCTCTTTTTGCGCGTCGCTACCTGCTTGCAGCAATGCCACCGATGCCATCGCCATAGTGCCTAATAAGGGCACCGGGGCGGTACAGCGGCCTGCGGCTTCAAGAATAATAAAGGCATCAAAAAAATTCATGCCGGAGCCGCCATATTGTTCTGGAATAATCGCGCCAACCATGCCCAGCTCTACACAGGACTGCCACAGGTTTGCGTCAAAACCCGTGCCCGTATCGGCTATTTCTCGCACTTTATCGAGGGGCGACTGCTCTTCAAATAAACGACGCACTGAGTCCTGCAGGATAACTTGCTCTTCTGATAATCCGAACTCCATAAACATGCTCCTAAGTCTTTTCTAGCCCTGCTACTCAGTATGACCAGTTTAACTAAGCGGGGAATCTCGCGCCTGTAAAACAATTAAAAAAGGCCGCTTCAATTTATCAAAGCGGCCTTTTTAGCATCACACCACGTTTGTAGATGATGTGTGCGCCGGTCTAATTATGCAACAGCACTTGCCTCAGGCTGTCCAGCCAGAGGACCGCGCAATAACTTACCGGGATAAGCACCCGTGTGCTCGCCATCACGCATCAACACTTCACCATTAACGATAGTGATGGATATTCCTTCAGCTTTTTGCACAAGCCGTCTCGCCCCAGCGGGCAGGTCGTGTTTGACCTCAGGCATTAAGGGCGCGACTCGATCGGCATCAAAAACAATCACGTCAGCGGCCATTCCCTCTTTAAGTAATCCACGGTCTGCAAAGCCCCAGGCTTCGGCTGGTTGAGCGGTGAGCATATGCACCGCTTCTTCAAGCGTAAATGCGTTCTTCTCGCGCACCCAATGAGACAATACATGGGTCTGCAATGACGAATCCATAATCTGCGACACATGGGCACCAGAATCGGAGAAGGTCACCACTGATCGGGGATGCTTCATCATTTCCAGCACATGATCCTGGTTTTCGTTAAAGATTGGCTGGCGGAAAAATACTTTCATATTATTTTCCAGAGCCACGTCGATAATGACTTCAACCGGGTCCTTACCGGTTTCTTCAGCCAACTCGGCAACAGTTTTATGGGGGCCTTCAATGTTATCCATGACCAGCAACCAGTCATAGTTGGGACGACGAATTTCTGGGCCAGCGGCCTTCCTGGGGTCAGGATTATCACCTTTTGCCGAAGAGACTAGAGCGGCACGCATTTCTGGATCGCGCAAATCCGCTTCCTGCTCGGTCAGAGATTTTTTGCGCATCTCTTTCCATATCGGATAGTTATCAAACGGCATACGGGTTTCAAAAGACATCAGTACATTAAGCGCACGGCTGTGCACCTGAATAAACATTTTGCCACCCGCTTCGGCCGTTTCTTCCATCAAATCAAAATAAGGTGGCCAAACATCGGGGGCTCGCCTGCTGCCAAACACCCCATAGGTGACTGGGCGACCAGACTCAACGGCCAGGTCACGTAAACGCTCGTGGTATTCACGCTGATTTTTTGGATCACGACCGACTTCTTCGTTGGCAATTTCAAAAATACCCGTATCCAGGTCTTTCATCACATCAACCAATTCCGTGACCTCATCCCAACTGGCCATACGGCTGGCTACGGGATCGCCCGCGGGTGTCTGATGATTACGGGTCCGGGAGGTAGAAAAACCCATTGCGCCCGCCTTAACGGAGTCCGCCAGCTCTTTCTTCATGATGTCCATTTCTGCGCGGGTTGGCACCACATCTTCAAAGGCCCGCTCACCCATGGCGTAGGTGCGCAATGCAGAGTGCCCTATGTAACCGCTGTAATTAATGCCCTTAGGCAGACGCTCGACAGAATCCAGATATTCGGGGAAGGTCTCCCAGGTCCAGTCGATCCCCGCTTCCATCGCAGCACCCGCGATATCTTCTGCACGCTCCAAATTGCGGACTGCATAATGCTTGTCTTTCGCCGCACAGGGCGCCAGGGTAAAGCCACAGTTACCCATCACTACAGTGGTGATGCCATGCCAGACAGAGCAAGTACCCAGTGGATCCCAGCTTACCTGCGCATCCATATGAGTATGACCATCAACAAAACCTGGGGAAACAATTTGCCCAGTGGCGTCGATGATTTCTTTGGCATCGTCGGTAATGGTGCCAATGGTTTTGATCTTGCCATCGACGATGCCGACGTCGGCCTTAAAGCGCTCGGCGCCAGTACCGTCTATCACACTGCCATTTTTAATCACGATGTCATAAGTCATGCCGTATTCTCCTGAAGCGGTTCAGATAGTTTTAATGTTTGTAATAGAATTGTTTAACTTTTTTGCCATGTTAAATAAAAGGATAAATTGGTTACTCTCAGGCCCTTCGCACAAAGCACTTAGTCAAATATCTCTTAGCCAAAAAACTCGGCGCAATGTTCTAAGTGAAAGCGGTTCTCAGAATTAAAGACTTATTCCGAGGAATGAACAATAAATAAGTCTAGTAAATTAAGCGTGACTTCAAGCATATACCACGTTTTTTTCGATTGCCATGCCAATTTCCCAAACTTACCTCTCGATCAATCTATCCCCCTAAAACTAAAGAAGGCCGTTCTGTTGAATTAGAACGGCCTTTTGCCAAGCAGTTTATCGGGCAGTTGGCCCCCGTTTGGGAGCCAATCTGTACACAGTAATTAACCAGCGGCGGCAATCACCTCATTGGTTTGCGCCAGTGGTCCACGGAGTAATTTGCCTGGATAAACGCCGGTGTGCTCACCGTCACGCATTAACACTTCACCATTGACGATGGTAATGGCAATGCCTTCAGCTTTCTGCACAAGTCGTTTCGCACCCGCCGGAAGGTCAGTTCTAACATCTGGCATCAGTGGTGCGACCCGGTCAGCGTCGAAGACAATCACATCGGCGGCCATACCTTCTTTGAGCAAGCCTCGATCGTCAAAACCCCAGGCATCTGCTACTTGAGAGGTCAGCATTTGCACGGCTTCCTCCAGGCTAAATTCACCTTTTTCCCGTACCCAGTGCGACAACACATGGGTCTGCAGAGAAGAATCCATAATTTGTGAAACATGTGCGCCTGAATCAGAGAAGGTGACCACTGAGCGGGGATGCTTCATCATTTCCAGCACATGATCCTGATTTTCGTTAATCAGCGGCTGGCGGAAAAAAGCCTTCATGTTACTTTCCAGCGCCAGCTCAATAATGGTATCAACGGGATCCATACCACGCTCTTTAGCAATCTCGTTAATGGATTTATTGGGGCCTTCAATTGTGTCCATAAAGGTCACCGCATCATAATTCATCCGGCGTATTTCAGGACCTGCAGCTTTCCTTTTATCCGGGTTATCACCATTGGCAGCAGCAACCAACTTGGCCCGCATATCCGGATCACGTAGTGCCGCTTCCTGTTCAGCCAGAGGTTTTTTACGCATTTCTTTCCACACTGGGTAACCATCGAAAGGCATGCGGGTTTCAAAGGACATCAATACGTTTAGCGCTCGGCTGTGTACCTGAGCAAACATAGTGCCACCCGCCTCAGCTGTTTCGTCCAGCAAGTCCATATAGGGTTCCCATATTTCGGGAGCGCGCTTGGTACTAAACATGCCCCAGGTCACGGGTCGACCAGACTCAACAGCGAGGTCTTTCAGACGTTCGTGATATTCCCGTTGCTTAACGGGATCACGGCCTACTTCCTCACTCGCTATTTCAAAGATGCCAGCACCGAGATCACCCATCACACCGACCAGCTGTTTCACTTCATCCCAGCTGGCAAGGCGGCTGGCAACGGGATCACCATCGGGTGTTTGATGATTCTTGGTTCGAGACGTCGTAAAACCCATAGCGCCAGCGCGAATTGAATCAGTCAATTCACTTTTCATAGCCGCTAGATCAGCCGAGGTAGCCTCTTCTGTGAACGCGCGCTCGCCCATTGCATAAGTTCGCAGGGCAGAATGGCCGACATAGGCACTGTAGTTAATGCCTTTAGGTAAGCGCTCGACAGATTCGAGGTACTCAGGGAATGTTTCCCAGGTCCAGTCGATACCCGCTTCCATGGCCTCTCCGGCGATATCTTCAGCACGCTCAAGGTTACGCACCACGAAAGCTTTGTCTTTGGCCGCACAGGGTGCCAGGCTAAAACCGCAATTGCCCATGACCACAGTGGTAATACCATGCCACACCGAACAGGTGCCGAGAGGATCCCAGGAAACCTGCGCATCCATGTGGGTATGACCATCGATAAAGCCGGGGGAAACAATCTGCCCACTAGCATCGATTGTTTCATTGGCGTCACCTTCAACAACACCAATGGATTTAATCTTGCCATCAACAATACCGACATCGGCTTTGTATCGTCCGGCACCGGTACCATCAATAACGGTCCCGTTTCTGATTACAATGTCGTAAGTCATTTTAATTTCTCCGGAAGTTGTTTAAACAGCTTCATCGATTGCGAACTTCTCGCTAAGTGTATTTCTGCCAGGCCAGGCTCGCCAGAATCGACGCCCCAAAAGCTGACATTGGTGTGAAAAATTTAGTCACTAAGGAGGATAAACCAGCGTTTAATCAATTGCTATAACTAATATTCGGCTACTGCATATGACTTAGATCAACACCACTCACATTAATGCCGCGAGTAATAACCATCAGTTATTTAACGCAATAACGGCTCACTCACTGACCCGGCCGACCCTATGAGTCACTTTTCGTTAGTCATCACGATAGTGCCACTGGCCCCAAACATCCCGCCAACGCCGTGACATACCGATATCTTCGCGCCATCGATTTGCGCAGGGGCAACACCACGCATTTGCCGAACACTCTCCTGCAAAGCATACATGCCGTACATACCAGAGTGCATATAGCTTAAGCCTCCACCATTGGTATTCATAGGCAGCTCACCGCCTGGTGCGGTATTGCGTTCCCAAATGTAGTCCCCCGCCTCGCCGGGTTTGACGAAGCCCAGATCTTCCAGACCATAGATAGGCAGATGAGCGAAAGCGTCATAGATCATCAAATGATCAACATCACCGTGGCAGATACCCGCCTCATTAAATGCCTTGGCCCCAGAAACCTTGAATGCCCTTGATGACGTGAAGTCCTCCATCTGGCTAATCATGGGGGTTTCGACGCTTTCGCCGGTACCGAGCACATAGACGGGCTTAGTCGGGAAATCTTTTGCCCGCTCAGCAGTGGTCAAAATCAGTGCCCCGCCGCCATCGGTGACTAAACAACATTCCAGAATATGGAAGGGATAAGCAATCATTTTTGAATCGAACACGTCCTGCACAGTGATAGGATCCCGAAAACTGGCACGCGGATTCATCCCAGCCCATTCCCGCTGCACGACGGCCACATTGGCCAGCTGCTCGTGAGTCAGGCCCCGATCTTTCATATAACGCAGCACAGGAATGGTAAACATGGTGGGCGGCCCCAGGCAGCCAAAGGGAATTTCAAACTGCCCACCCAGGCTTGCCTGATTATTACCCATGGCCTTGCTGCCGATCCACGACCGACCGCTTTCACCGTGTGTAATCAGCACAGTTGTACACAAACCTTCGTTAATGGCCGCCGCCGCATGGCGTAGATGGATCATAAACGAACAGCCACCTACCATCGTGCCATCCACCCAGGTTGGCGTGATGCCCAGGTAATGCGCCAGATCGGTAGGCCATTCCGCCGCACAGGCGATGCCATCGATATCTTTTGGGCCAAGGCCACAATCCGCCATAGCATTGAGCGCAGCATCAGCATGGAGCTGAATTTGGGAGGCGTTGGGTATTTTGCCCAGTTCGGTGGTTTCAGCCGCACCAACTATTGCAATCGAACGGGGCTTCATGATGCACCCCCAGCAGGCCGAAATTTAGGCAGGGTTATATCTTCGCTTACCGCATCAAAGACCACCTCAACGGGCATATCGAGCACCAGTGCTTCAGGGGTCTGTTCCACATCAACGATATTGGTCATCATCCGCGGTCCCTCCTCAAGCTGAACCACGGCAATAGAATAAGGGCCATCAGCCCACTTCGGGACGCGATGATTAATCACATAGCTATAGAGCACCGCCTTACCACTGGCCTTGATTACGCTGACCTTACGCGATGCACACTCAGGACAAAAAGGTCGGGGTGGGAAATAAATATGCTGGCAAGCATCGCATTGCTGCAGAAGCAATTGTTCAGCTTTGGCACCGTCCCAAAAATGCTGGGTCTCGGGTGTCGGTTTGGGCAGTGTTTTTGGATTGACAGCCACTTGAGCTACCTCCTGGAAATGAGTTTGGAACAAGATACGAAATTCTTGGCGGAGTTATTGTCAGTGTTTTATTTTACTTTGTCGAGACGACACTTCGAACTTGAAATTGCCCCATATATACAGGCGCTAACATTTCACTCGGCTTAAACATAGGTTAATCTATCGCCAGGCAGATGAATAACAATATAGTTGTACCTCAACCAACGAACATCATTTTAACCCGCTATAAAAGGAAAAATTATGACTATCAGATATGACAACCGTGTCGCTGTCGTGACCGGTGCCGGTGCCGGGCTAGGCCGCAACCATGCATTATTTCTCGCCTCCCGTGGTGCCAAAATTGTCGTCAACGATCTGGGTGGCGCGATCGACGGCAGCGGTGGCTCAACTACAGCCGCAGAAAAGGTCGTTGAAGAAATTAAAGCCGCTGGAGGAGAAGCCGTAGCAAACACCGATTCTGTTGCCACACCCGAAGGCGCTGCTGGCATTATTCAAAGCGCCATCGATAACTTCGGTAAAATTGACATTCTCATTAACAACGCAGGCAATCTGCGCGACAAGTCTTTTTCCAAACTGACACCTGCAGATTTTGATGCCGTCGTCGATGTGCATTTGTCTGGCTCAGGCTATACAACACTCGCCGCCTGGAACCACATGAAAGATGCCAACTATGGCCGTATTGTGATGACCACCTCTGCGGCTGGCCTGTTTGGTAACTTTGGCCAGGGCAATTATGCAGCCGCCAAGCTGGCCGTAGTTGGTTTGATGAATGCCCTCAAACAGGAAGGCACAAAATACAATATCAACGTTAATACTGTTGCGCCAATGGCCTTAACCCGCATGACCGAAGACATCATGTCCGAGAAAATTAAGCCCCTGGTAAAACCAGAATTTGTTACCCCGGTGGTCGCCTGGTTTTGCGCTGAAGAAAATGACGTTACTGGCGATGTCGTTGAAGCGGGTGCAGGCTATTACGGCAAAGTACAAATCGTCGAGGCTAAGGGCACGGTTCTGGGTGGTGGTGAAATCCCCACGCCGGAAGAAATTCAGGCCAACTACGACAAGATCACTGATATGAGTGAAGCCCAGCCTTTCCACTCAGCCAATGATGCCATGCGGCATATCTTTCGGTCAGTGAAACCGAGATAAAGTCAACTTAAGCAAAACAGTTCATGGGGTTAGCAACGTCGCTTTATGAACTGGGAGCTCCATGAGACGAGGGCTCCGTGAGTAGAGAGCCCAGGGACTAGCATCCATAAACCAAATACCCGCTGGGCAAACTGCCAGGTGCAGCCCCGACCAGCCCGAGGGCCATTTCAAGCACACCACTTGATCCAGTTCATTAAAACTATCCCAAACTCCTGCTATGCTTGCCTCTTACAGCTGTTCAAATTCGGAAAACGCGATGATTCAATACGTTGAAGGGGATATCCTTCTCAGCAAAGCAAAAGCAATAGCACATGGTGTTGCCGCCAATGATCCCATGGACCAGGGTCTGGCACAAAGCCTACATAAAGAGTATCCAGCAATGCATAAGGACTACCATCACTGGTGCCACACCGCTCACCCTAAACCGGGCGAAGCGTGGCTGTGGGGTAATGCTGACGGCAGGTTTATCATCAACCTGATCACACAGGAAGGTGGCTATAGCGACGGGCGTCGTCCAGGAAAAGCCTCAACCGCAAACGTTAACCATGCGCTCCGATCCCTCAAAAAAATCATCTCTAAAGAAGGTCTCACTTCTCTGGCTTTACCCCGGCTGGCCACAGGTGTTGGTGGGATGAAGTGGGAAGACATAGACACGCTGATACAAAATCAACTGGGCGAACTAGATATACCTGTTTTTGTCTACCAACGCTTCGTTTCTGGACAACCGGCAAAAGAGGCGCTATAAATTTAATCTCATAAAACCTCTGTCGTCAATTCATGGATCCATACCTCAAGGATCCACGAGGTACGGGTTTGCACCTTACGCCCAGGATTAATTAGAAATCCTCTAATTTTTAAATATCGGTTTACGTTTTTCAAGGAATGCAGTCACGCCTTCACGGCCGTCCTCGCCACCAGCCAACTCAGAAATGGAGCGGGACTCTAGCTCCATCGCAGCCTCAAGCCCCTCCGTGGCACCGGCAAGAATCAAACGTTTGGCCTCACCGTAAGCCAAAGTTGAGCCCTGAGCTAGCTGTTTCGCCATCGCCATGGCGGCATCCATAAGCTCATCATCCGGCACAACCTGGTTTACCAGACCCCAGTCGAGCGCTTGCTCGGCAGTGAGCACGGTATTCAACAATGACATTTCTTTAGCGCGGCGCATACCGACTATTCTCGCGAGATAAAAACTAGCACTGCCATCGAGGGGTAAACCGGCATTGGTATAGGCCATAGTGAACTTGGCTGATCGCGCAGAGACAGCCAGGTCGGTACAAAGTGCCAGGCTCAGGCCACCCCCGGCAGCGGTGCCATTAATCGCTGCAATCACGGGCGGCGCCATCCGGTTAAATTTAGAAATAGCCCCATGGAAAAGCTGGGTGACCAATTTCAAGTGGCTGGATATCTTGTCGCCCTGATCAGCAAAATCCTTTAACCCGCCACCGACGCTAAACATGCGCCCGGTACCTGCCAGCACCACGGCTTTAATGGCTGGGTCTTCGTCACAAATAATGGCGTTTTCGATTAACTCCTCAACCATGCCCTGAACAACCGGATTACCTTCGTCCGGCCGACACAGGGAAATCAGACCAACGCCATCGCTGACTTCGAGAGTCATGTGCTCTTCACTCATTTCGATACTCCAGGGTGATAAAACATTAATTTGCCATTTATTTGCCGAGAAAGGATTTGTATTCAGGAATGCCTTCGTCGAGCTGCACGCCAGCGGTATTCAGGGCCATTGAAACCATATTGTATTGCCCAACGGTAAAAACAATATCCAGTATTTGCTCTTCACTGTAATGGTTTTGCAGATCGGCAAAGGTCGCATCGCTTACGAAAGCATCGCCGTGCAATTCGTCGGTAGCTTTAATTAACGATTTTTCTGCCGTAGACCAGTTGCCGGCATCGGCACCATCAGCAATGGCCTTAATTTCATCGTCTCTAAGTCCGGCCCCCTGACCCATTAAAATATGCTGGCCAAATTCATAACCAGACTGACACAGCCAACCAATGCGCAAAATGGCGATTTCTCGCTCCCTGGGGCTGAGAGATGACCCAAACATAATATGGTTGGCAAAACCGACCCATGCCTTTAGCAATGCCGGATAACGCACCAGGGTTTTCAGGATATTGAAAACCGTGTCTTCATGACCAATTTTGCTTTGTAGTTCTTTAATATCCAGCCCCAACGCATTACTTTGCTCATCGCTCCAGTCTGCCGGATCCAGTGGAGCGATTCGTGGTGTATTCATTCTCATAATATTAGTCCTGGTTTGGTTGTTTTTAGTGTCGAGAAATAGTGAAGCTAATTTTGCTCCTTACACAGCTGATAAAGGAAGACCTCAACCCCAATCTTTTTTTGAAACATCCCAGTTTCGCGCCAGGTAAATAAAGGGCGTGTCGATTATTGCAATAACCACCTTAAACACATACTTGGCCAACGCCAGCTGGATAGCCGTGCTCAAATCCACAATACCCCACCAGACCACTAAACCGTAAATCGACGTGTCTATCAGTTGGGAAAGCATGGTCGATACATTATTGCGCAACCATAAATGCTTACCGTGAGTTTTATTTTTAATTACGTGAAATATCCACACATCAAAACTCTGGCTGAGCAGGTAGGCCAGCAATGAACCGAGCACAAACCGGGGGGTGAACGTAAACAAAGTATCCATTGCTTCATGAATATTAGTCGCGAATGCAACAGTCTTAACATGGGTCGAGGGCGCGAACTTCAAGCTCAGGGAGATCATTACGATAATAATCAAACTAACAGCAAAACCAAGCATCACTGCTCGGTTAGCCTCGCGCTTGCCGTAACGCTCACTCAACAAATCAGTCGCGAAATAAATCCCCGAATACAATATGACCCCAACACTGGTCTGCATACCCATGACTTCGGTGAGCTTTGGCCCCTGCAGGTTAGCCAGCAACAAACTCAGTACGACGCTGGCGTACAGCCCTTGCTTGCCAAATAAACGAAACAGCAAAATAGCAAAGCCTAAATCAATGCAGAGCGTAGACAGCCACAATGTGGTTTGCTGATCAAAAATCATGGGGTATTAAACAATCTCTATTAGCCGAAGGCTCTGATTAATCCATTAATCAGGGGACTTACTTTTGCCCATATAAAAACGGTCTGCTCTATCTAAGCAAACCGTTTTTATAGCTAGCGGCTAATACGTTAGTAAGAAATACCAGTGCAGTTAGTGGGCAGTGTTCAAATTATAAAGCTCAGCCACATTGTCGTGGAGCAGCATGTCCTGCTGCGCCTGAGGCAGAGGCGCAACATATTTTTGCAACAAGTCCTGCGACCACGGCCAGGTAGAATCACTGTGCGGGAAGTCATTGGCCCACATAATGCGTTTCGGGTTCATGGAATCCATCATCGTAAATGCGACGATGTCGTCCTGAAAAGTGAGATAGATATTTTCGAGGAAATATTCGCTGGGCATTTTATCCAGCTCTGGGCCGCGCAGACGGAAACGGTGCCGGTTATAGGTGTGGTCCATGCGATACACAAAATGCGGCACCCAACCGGCGTCGGCTTCAACACAGACTATCTTGAGTTTGGGATTACGCATAAAGATGCCTGAGTTAACAAACATACTCATGATGTCCTGGTTAGCACGAATAATCGCGTAACCCGAGTTAATACTGGTGCCACGAAACTCCATCGACTTCATCTCGCCAGAAGTCAGAATGTGGAAGCTCAGCGGCAATTCCAGATCAATCGCTGCCTGCCAAAACGAGTCGAACATCTCGTGGTCATAGTCGACATCTGGAATCGCTGGCCTGCCGGGTAACATCACACCCTTGAGACCCAGCGCTTTGATTTTCCTGAGATCTTCGATGCCTTCATCAATACTGCGAATAGGTGTTTGACCCAGACCAATCAAGCGATCTGGTGCGGGATCACAAAACTCCGTGATCCATAAATTGTAGGCATCCATGCAGGCTTTTTTATAATCGTGGTCGGTCAGGTTGCAGATTTCCATACCCACAGATGGGTAAATCACCTCTGCGGATATGCCATCCTTGTCCTGGTCAAGCAGTCGCGCTGCAGGATCCCAGCCACCCTTGTGTAAATCTTCAACTTTAGCACCCTTGGTCGATAGTTTTTCCGGCGGTATACCCGCAGCAGAAATCAGGCTCAGCGGAATAGCCTTTTTAATCCCCTTGATATCAAAAATATCGCCGCGTTTTGGGTCGTGAACGACACGTGGCGCGACATCCAGAAATTTCTTATCGATACGATCAACGAAGGTTCCCGGTGGTTCACAAACATGGGAATCCGACGAAATAATGGGTTTAAACATAATTTACTCCTTTATATTTGAGTTACATGAATATCCAGGCGATATAATTTTTGTATGCCTTTACGTTTTAGGCACAGGTATTAAAAAATGCACGTAACGCAGCTTAGCGTAGACGTGGTAGACGCGTGAGGTGGCGGCCAGGCTACATACGATCCGCTCTAGCTGTTCATTCAGTCCGCTAACGGCGGCGCAAAAGTAGTACGAAGTTTATCGATATTCAACAATAAGTATATTGCAAACGCGGGGTTACCCAGCAGGTTGGCGACGACAAACCATAGCACAGCCGTCTTTAATGAGCTTTCGAGGAGATAGACCAACACGCCAAAAAGTACAAAACCAAATAGTAAATCAGAGGTCACCTGAAATGCCCAGGTTTCCCGTTGGCTGAGAATCGACATAAATGTGCTTAATGTTGGATCGGCAATTATGACCGGGATGCTAAGCAAGACATGCACGATCAATGCAATCACAATGATAATTTTTGGGGTGCTCATTTGTTGTACTCCTCTCTTTAGGCTGCTGGGTTTTGGCTTATGGGTTTAGCCTGCTGGCGATTTGACGAGCAGATTGTGTAGATGATCATATCCGATAAGTTACTTCCTGCTAAAGCTTAACCATAGCCACAAATAGTGTAGCCGATTTTCTAATTGTTGCGCAGATAGCTCGCAAGTTGCAGCTGGCAGACACCTTCAAAGTACACCTTGATTAGCTTATCCATGAAATACCCAGGTTTATAACGAACAGACAAGAAAAACCCGCAGCGTCTTCACGCTGCGGGCACGATTGGTTTGGTAAAGTTATTGCCCGCCAAACCAGACCAAATTAACGAATACCCCGTCTGCGCACAGCTGCTGGGGTAAACCAATTGTCCTGGGCGGTCCATTCGAAATCTGGCACACGGCTTTTGTCAATCATCAACGCCACCATTCGGTGAGCATTCATATCATACTGTAGCTCTGTCGCACGATTGACGTGATGAATATCATAGTAGTATATGGGGTGCTCTTCCCAATGGCGCCATATCTCTAAACGGCGGTCATACATGTCTCCTAATGCCACTTCCCAGGAATCTTCGTCTAAGTAATAAACGCGCTTACCGTAGTCGTGTCCAGTGCCTTCCTTTAATGTCCCCTCAACCGCCCATACCCGGTGTAATTCGTACCGAGCGTAGTCCTGATTAAAACGACCATCAGGTCTGATGACCTTATCGGGAGTGGCCTCCTTGGCAAATAGTTTGTAGGGGTTATAGGGGATGTACATCTCTCGTCTACCCAATAATTTCCATGAAAATCGATCCGTCGGGCCGTTCCAGCCGTAGACCTGATCGGTGGTACCCAAACCATCGGAAGCAGTCATTGGGTTATCGTATATTATTTGTGGTGCCCGCTTAACACGGCGCTGACCAGGACTGTAAGCCCAGGCTTTTCGAAAATTCTTGGTAAAGGTCATCGGCTCCAGGGCAAGTACGACCTGACCAGCCAGTTTAGGAGGCGCGGTTAATACTTGCGAATAAAGTATGTTACCCCCGACTTCGTCAGCACCCGGTTCATCGTCCGCAATGTCAGGATCACTCCATTTGATATGAAAGTTAACCTGTAAGTTGTTAACCACATAGTCGCCAGTAGTCGCCACGGCAGTGGTGGTTTCACGAGCGTTATACCACGGTATTCTGGGCCGCGAAGCCTGATTCAAGATCGCCTCGTCGCCATTACGAGGAATAGGAAATGCCCAGGCCGTCCGACCACCCGTAAAACCTGCCATACCCATATTGATATCGGCGTAGGTGGGCTCTACTCGATCAAGGTTTTTCAGTGCAGCATCGTATACGTATGGCGGATAAACTATAGTGCGACGAGATGGGTAGATATTCATGAAGTAGTCTGGATAGGTCTGAAACATTTTTTTCTGCCCTTCAGATAGCTTGTCACTGTGTTCTTGATAGTTTTGCGGAGTAATGGTGAATAATACTTTATCATCGGCAAACGGATCAGGATGAAACTCTCCCTTTTTAAAACCAGCAGGCGGCGCAATGGGTTCATTTTTCCATTCAGGAATCGTACCTTCAACATTACCGGCCCGAATTGCTCCCGATGGCGTCAACTCCGTACCTTCCAGGCCGATCCTGGCCCGTTCTTCTGGTGTCACAGCTGCCAGCGAGATACTCGCTGCAAATGCACTGATAACCACCAACACTTTGTAATAACGACTATCGTTAATCATGGTCATGGTGTTCTCCTCATATCATACTCATCAATATTAGTAGCAGTAGTGAGGTGGCCGGATTATCTTTCTTCCTCAAGCTCCCCTCACAACGCTAAGATGGCACCATTTAACCTATAATTCAATGGAATATTTATCATTCCCTCAGGGCATTTTAGCGCTCTCCATCTACGATGGCGTTTTTGTCAAATAGTTCAGTTAGATTACGAAGCAAGGATGGTCGGTCGCCCATCCATTTTTTGGCATATCGAACCGCACATTAAGTTACCGAGATCCGTAATAGAATCCAGCAGCGCTTAATCCGCCCGGGGCTCCGCACTATATAAATTTAGGCCAAATCAGCGACTACCACTCTAGCGCCCGGCAGCAGCGGTATATAGGATATAGGTATCGGAAGCGCACCGGGCAGAATCCGGGCTACGAGTTTTGTTAGACTTAAATGCGAGGAGCTGACGGGCCGTGCGACGTTACAACCGTCTTTTTGTTCTCCCGTATGCTATGTATTTGACTATTGGAACACAGACTTAAAAGCCAATATATTTCCGCCAACATTCCCAGGTCAGCATGGTGATCATCACTCTCCTGATCCACCCGGCGTCATCTCATTCACAAACAAGTAATTTTTATGTATCCAGAAACTATAGATACAATTCCCAAAATTACTTTATACTGGACATATCTACAGTACAAACAGGGAGCGCGCCCATGCCAGAAAAACTAACACGACGTCAGGCAGAAATTCTTGAATTTATCCAGCAGGTTATTTTGACCACCGGCTTCCCGCCGACACGGGCAGAAATTGCCGCCGAGTTTGGTTTTCGCTCGGCTAATGCTGCCGAGGAGCATCTCCGCGCACTAGCCCGAAAAGGCATGATAGAAATGACACCGGGGGCCTCCCGAGGTATTCGACTCGTGGGTCCGGCTCAGGGAATACCCATCATCGGCCAGGTCGCTGCCGGGGATCCCATTCTCGCCGAGCAGAATATTGAAGATTACTGTGACATACCAGGCTCGATGTTTTATCCAAGAGCCGACTTTATGTTACGTGTAAAAGGCCACAGCATGCGCGATGTTGGCATACTGGATGGCGATCTACTCGCTGTCCATCAAACACCCGTGGCTGAAAATGGCCAAATCGTTGTTGCCCGGATAGACGATGAAGTAACCGTTAAGCGCTTAAAAAAAACCCGCAGTCGCTACCTTATTCAGCTGTTACCTGAAAACAGGGATTACGAGCTCATAAAAGTAGATCTACGGGAGCAGGACTTTGCCGTAGAAGGACTCTATGCTGGTGTCTTAAGAACACACTGAGCGCTCGCCGCCAGCTCTAACAATTTTCTAAAGACAAAAAAACCCCTCAGTGTCTTCACACTGAGGGGTTCTAATAAGTCTCTTTCTAAACCGAACTATCTAATACCCCGTCTACGCACAGCAGCCGGTGTAAAATACGTGTCCGGTGCACGCCAGGTGAAGTCCGGGCCATTATCCTTATCAAACATCAAGGCAATCATCCGACCCGCATTCATGTCGTACTGAATATCGGTGATTGTATGGAAAAACCCCGTGTCGTAAAACTGCACACAATGAGATTCCCAGTATCGCCAAATCTGACCACGGCGATCATAGCCATCCATCGCTGTAATCCACCACGAATCCTCATCGAGATAGAAAACACGTTTACCAAAGTCATGGTTAGTGCCCTCTTTAAGCGTGGCTTCAATAGCCCAAGCCCGATGCAGCTCATATCTCGCGTAGTCCTGTTTAAGCCTGCCATCTGATTTAATTACCTTGTCAGGGGTAGCGTCCTTGGCCCACAGCTTATAGCCGTTGTAGGGGACATATACTTCTCGCCTGCCTAACAATTTGTAGCTAAAGCGATCATTGGGTCCGTTAAAACCAAACTTCTGATCCGTCGTCGCCAGACCATCACTCGCTGTCAAAGGATTATCATAAACAATCTGTGGCGCCCGCTTAACCCGACGTTGTCCAGGGCTATAGGCCCAGGCCCGACGAAACACCTTGGTAAAGGTCGCCGGATCTATCGCCAAAACAACCTGACCCGCCAGTTTTGGCGGCGCATTCAAGACCTGGTTGTACAGCAGTGAGGGATCTTCAGGCACGAAGTCCTCATCGCTAATTTCCGCATCGCTCCACTTCTGATGTTGTTGGACATTGAGCTTATTGACCACATAGTTTCCTGATGCTGTAATCGATAGGGTGGTTTCGTAGGAATCCATCCAGGTAGTGATAGGTCTGGTCGCCTGATTCTGCCAGGCTTCATCACCATTTTTTGGAATCGGAAACGCCCAGGCTTTACGGGCACCCTCAAAACCAATAATGCCCATATTCACTTCAGGCACATATTTTAGTTCGGCGCGATCCAGGTTCTTCAGGGCCGCATCATAAATATACGGCTTGTACACCACCGAACGTCGGCTCGGATAGATGTTCATGAAGTAATCAGGATAGGCCTGAAACATCTGCTTCTGACCCTCAGTGAGCTTGTCAGCATGCTCCTGAAAGTTCTGCGCCGTGATGGTAAACAGCACCTGATCATCAGCAAACGGGTCCGGATGATAATCGCCTGGTTTGAAATTGGCAGGGGGTACAATCGGCTCATTCTTCCAGGCCGGTATCGT
>JAJFKC010000020.1 GCA_021773435.1 Porticoccaceae bacterium | reverse complement strand
AAATAGAGTAACGTTTTCAGGTAAACGAAGGTGCTTTGTAATCTGACTGGCTGCATCATGATTTCCAGCCACGATGAAGACACGAATACCAGCCTCACGCAGCCTTCCCATGCGTTCTACAAAATAGAGGCCGGTGTTGTAGTCCTTCCAGTCGCCGTCATACAGATCCCCGACCAGCAATACGAATGCCACTTCTTCATCAATTGCCAACTCGATCAAGTTATCGAAGGCACGGCGCGTGGCACTGCGGATTTCTTCTACTGGAGCGCCTTCGTAGCGTTCCAATCCATGCAAGGGGCTATCGAGGTGTATGTCTGCTGCGTGAATAAATTTCCACATAGTCACATCCGAAGATCATCGAGAAACTCAGAAGCGGGATCGACACTTGTCACAAGCAAATAATCACGCGCACGGGTACAAGCTACGTACAATAAGTGACGTTCCGTGTTGTAGACCTCTTCCAAATCCGAATCGTCAACAACTGTCTCAATCCGTTCCTGTAGGGGTATGATTTCATCGTCACAGGCCATCACCACAACGGCACGAAATTCCAGGCCCTTGGCGAGATGCATAGTGCTGATCGAAACGTATCCGCTGGTTGTCTCTAGATTTTCATCAAGCACTTTGAACGGCAGTTCGGCAACCTCGACTGCGTTACGAGCGCGATCGAGTTCTTTTTCAGAACGGACAAATACGCCAATCTCGTGGGGTAATACCCCTTCACTGCCTCTTCTCGACAACCACTCACTGACCGCTTTGCATTCATCTTCAACACTATCCACGATATTAATATCAGGAGTCGCCCCATTAAATACCGAAACGGTACCGCGTCGTTCTTCAGTATTCCCATCCACATCAGAAACCTCCGGCCCGAGCAGGCGATCAGCCTGCATTCTAATCTGGTGTGATGTTCTGTAATTAATATGCAGCGTACAGGAGCGACCACGAAAGTATAAAGGGGTCAGACCCCTTTATAGCATTCACATTCCATGGCGTCCCACTCCTCTCGCCTGTGTCGTGCCGGGGCTTTAAACAGTGGGGATACTTCCACCCCACTCCTTTACCCCGATGGAAGTCATTCAGGAGATTTAAACCATGCTTAACCAAAAACTCAAAGTCGATGTTTATGGCTTTTCCCTGGCAGAAATTGAAGGCCGGCGTTTTGCCGCCGCCTATATCGGCCAACCCGCGGTGGGGGACGATGCCAAGAACAACAAGGGTATTGTCATTATGAAGATGCCGGCAGAACCCAAGGTGTTTGCTGTCATCGTTGTCACTTATTCTTCCAAAACCGCAAATCGGTATTTTTAGACAATATCACCCAGAAGCAAGCCAATTGGTTGTTCGTAGAAGGTGAATGTCCAAATCTATTGGTAGCAGAATCCGGTAATATCTCACTTAGCCAGGTTTGGTACCGCGCCCTGTTCCAGTTTTTTATGTATCGCTTTCAATTGCCGCTGGATCATAAAGCCGTTGCAGTCAGGCTGACGATTGTAGTCGCGTCCAGCTGTCTATTCTATGCAACTATTCTTCTGTTAACTCCGGCATGTTGAAAAGCAAATCAATGAGCCGGAAATTGATGTAGTAATTCTCGCGGCCCAGTTTATGCTTTTTTAATACGCCGTCTTTTGCCAGGGCATCCAGGTAACGTGTTGCCGTGGCACGTGAAACCTTTAGATCATTTTCCAAAAAGGCTACTTTGGTATAGGGGTGATGAAATAAATTATTAATCAAATCCTGGCTGTAGAATTTGTGCCGCTCGCGGATATGCAGTTTTTGCTCAAACAATAAGTCACGGATGCGTTCAATCAGGCCTGTCGTATGCCTTGCCGTTAGCGCTACACCGCGCAACATGTAAAGTATCCATGCCTCCCAGTCAGCATTTTCACGCACGTTTTGCAGCCCCCGATAATAGTCAGGCCTTGTTTGGTTGATGTAGCGGCTAAGATAAAGAATGGGTGCATCCAGCAATCCGGAAATTACCAAGTAAAGAATATTGATGATACGCCCGGTTCTGCCATTACCGTCATAAAAGGGATGAATGGTTTCAAACTGATAATGGATAAGGGCCATACAAACGAGAGGGTCAATATTCTGTTCAGTATTTATAAATAGCTCTAACGCCGACATGTACGCCGGTATTTTTTCTGGTGAAGGCGGATCAAAGATAACCTGACCTGTCTGCTCGTTCTTCAAAACCGTGCCGGGCACTTTGCGGAAGCCGGCGCGATTTCCCTCCAGGCAGGTTTGAATATCAAGAATCGTGTTTAATGTTAACGTGCCCTGCTGCCGGACCATGCTATGCCCTCGGCGCAAGGCCTCAGCATAATAAGCGACTTCTTTGGTAACCGGATCTGCGCCGCTCGTTTGCAGCTCATGCTTATAGAGTGCATCCTGTGTTGTGATGATATTCTCAATGGCAGAACTGCTCTGTGCCTCCTGCAGAGACAAGCTCGAAAGCAATATCCCCTCGTTTGGAATTGTCTTTGCTACGCCTTTTAGTTCCGCCAAATAGCGATGAGCCTTGACCAGCGCACGTAGCACATTCGGTGATTCCAATAACACCTTGGGTGGTAATGGCTCTAAATCCAGCAAAAGCATCGCTCAAAACTCCGCATTATTGAGAAGATCGGCATACATCTGCTCAATAATAGCGTTTTGTGAGGATTTTGGATGCTATTTTCTCAATTTGCTGAAAATATGAGCGCGTAACAGAATCTGGTAATATCTCACTTGGCCAGGTTTGGAATTGCTCCCTGTTCCAGCTTTTTGAGCACCGCTTTCAATTGACGCTGGATCATAAAGCTGTTGGCATTAAGGATTGCGGGTACGTCTTGAGTCTGCCGGATTAGAGCGACAATCACAATACAGTTGCCGCTGATTGGTACGTACACAAGATAGTGTTCCCGGACGGGATAAATGCTCAAGTCGGTTGTACCAGCAACATGCTCAAATGAAGCAAAACGCTTCAAATTCTCAGCTATGCTCTCGGCACTTTTATGTAGATCAGTGAAATACTGCCTGGTCTGCTCCTCGCCCCACCGGGATAGAGACCACCGCTTCGCCTCTCTAAAATCCCTTTCAGCCGTTGCAGTCAGGATGTAATGCTTGTGCTTCCTTGCCATCAACACTAATCTTCTTCTGCAATATCAAGGATAGATTTGTCAGAGAAACGACCGTGCGCAAAATCATCCAGCCCACCCATGACATGAGCAACGGTCGTCTGGGTTTCCATATCGCGGCGGATCAGGTCACGAAGATATTCGCTTGGCGTTGCATAGAGACCGCCATCACCGGTACGGTTGTTTACAAACTCTCGCAGCTCGTCAGTTAAGGAGAGGTTCATACTGCTGGTCATCTTGGCACCTCCGGATAGTATTATTGATGACTCTAGCTTTGCTGTCGAATATTGTCAATATTCGACAGCAAAGCTAGACGACTCAGAATCAATGGTTATTCATATGCAACACTGAAAGTAACACCAAGATCGCTAGATATTAGATAAACACAATAGGATCATATTGTTACACGCAATATTCAAGTCCTCTCCTGGCACCAATCTAACAAACTTTCGCAAGATAGATTCTCGCAGTTTCAGGTTAAAGGTTCTTTTGCTACAAGAGGACTATACCGGCCAGCACTCGTTATATGCGCTACGCACTAATTATTTTTGCTGGCGTTCGAGCAGTGCTCGAACCCTCTCCGGGACACAAATCTAAAAATCGTCAGATTACCGCCCCAGAAACACTCGCATCGCGTTTTCTACAAAGTAGTCAACCGTCGATAAATATCCGCCACTTTGACCGGCAGTTTTTGCACTTCGTGAATCACCGCGTAATTGCCAGCACCGTACATATGAGGCAGATAGTCCTGGGCTTCTTTATCGATGGTGATGCAAAACGAATGGATGCCTTCATGACGTAATTCCTGCAGCGCGTGCCGAGTGTCTTCAACGGCATATCGACCTCGGTAAGCATCGTAATCTTCGGGTCGACCATCGGAAAGCGTGATCAGTATCTTGGTTCGCGCGCGGCTCATATTGAGCAGATGGCCCAGGTGTCGAATCGCCACACCCATGCGGGTAAAACCTTTGGAGCGAATCCCACTGATGCGTTGGCGGACCATCGAACTATAACTTTCATCAAAACGCTTCACTCGATAAGTTTCGCAACGCTTGTTAGTTTTACCAGAGAAACCGTAAATAGCGTATCGATCTCCGAGGGTCTCCAGCGCTTCACTTAACAGTATCAGCGATTCCCGTTCGGCATCGTTGATCCAGCCATGGGTGGAGCCGCTCATATCGACCATAAACATCACCGCGACGCTACGTTCCCGATTGCGATAGCGGGTGTAGACGTAGTCGCTCATCTCCTGACCACTGACGAAATCCGCCTGGGCTTCGACCAGAGCGTCGATATCAATGTCGTCACCCTGAGATTGTCTGCGCAGCAGTTTGGATTCTCCCAGTACCACCTCAAAAGTCTTTTTAATAGACTTGAGCAGACCGCGGTATTTCTCCAGCGTGACTTCGACAAAATTGTCATCCACCGGCGGCACATCCAGCTCGGTCATTAAGCAATAGCCTTCCCGAAAACGCTCGCGCATATAGTCCCATTCTCGATACCGGATGGTGTCTGCGGATTGAACCGGGTCGGGGATAAAACCCTCTTCACCCAGATCGGCTTCCTGATCACTGGCGTAGGGGACACGTGCCACGCCGTCCATATATTGTTCGGGGATTTCGCCGAAATCCTGAATGATGGATTCCATCAGGTCTTCGATCTCTGGCGTCATCTGAATCAGTTCATCGTCATAATACAAATCCACGTTGGGGCCGTCGCCCCGACTCTGATCATCAGCATCGACGATAGTAAATCGGCCCTCCTCATCGTCGAGCGGTTCAATATCGTCACCCTTAATCACCTGCTGAATAGCACGCTGTAATTCGCCAAGGGCTTCCTGAACAGCTTCTTTCTCACGATTGATCCGAGCGGTCATGGCCTTGCGCACCGCCGCTAAATCCATTTTTGCCTGATAACGTTTTAAAACCGGTAATGGTCGTTTACTGTTATCAAGATATTGCTCAATGAGCGCGATACTATCCAGGGCTGTCGCTGTCGGCTCCTCAAGACCAGACAACTCGTCCCGAAAATCCTGCCACGCTTGTTTATGCTCATCCGACACATAGCCCAGCGCCTCAAACTGCCGGTAAATACCTGGTAATTCTCGGCCAATGCAGGCATCGAGACGAACACATTCAAGACGGTTAAACACCGCCATGGCGTCGGCATTGTTCGATATGCGACCCAGCGTCTCGACCACCTGAAAGCGCCAGGTGCCATAACGGGCCTGGGCCCATAAATGCACAGCCGTCAGTTTATAAACAGAGAAGTTCAGGTCTGGCCCGGGGTAATCTTTAATATGATCGGGCAGGAAGATTTTTTCGGTATCGGTGTAAGCCTCATGAAATTTGGTAATAATTAATTCGCGGCCACCCAGACCGATGACAAAATGCTGAACAAATTGACTAACAGATTCGAAAGTGCAACGGCTATGCATGTAAATATAATTCGCGATAAACTCGGCAGGCTCGGCGAGCAGGCGATGAGCTTTATCCAGGTCTTCATCATCGAAGGCCTGGAGGGCGCTCATTAGCCACGCTTCGACACCTGTGTGATCCAGCTCATCAAACACACCGGGGGCACTATTAACAAACTCGGCAGCAAGCGCGGCATCGGTTTCGCCAACAATCTCAAACCACTTGACGATAAATTTCTGATCATCCAGATTTAATGCGGCGAAAGACTCAGCGAAAGCTGCATTATATGCAGGCTGATCGGGGTCTTCACCCAGCAGGTTGGCAAGTTGATCTTCTGACATGGTTGAGGTAACAACGTTAATGCGACGCCAGGAGGATAACTCGCGAGGCTATGTTAAGGGGGCGATATTAATAAGACAAAATCAATAGGGCGGATTTGGTGTTAAAAAATTAATGTGACAATTTACTTTGGCGGTCTACTTTGGCCATCTACTTTGGCCATCTACTTTGGCAACTTACCGTGACTGCTTTCCAAGACAACTTACCGAAACAACTTAACGCAACAATATGGCAGCGCAAAATTTGGCGCAAAAAAACAGCCCAGGTCAAAAAACCGAGCGGCTGAGTTCATGCACCGCTTTCAACATATCCACATCATCGGTAAGCGCCAGCGCCACAGCGGAGTCAGTCGCCACCACCGGTGGAATCCCATCGAGGATTAACTTCGCCGCGTTAACCAGCAGACGAGTACTCGCACCTTCTTCAAGGCCAACCCCTTTCAAGTTTCGGGTCATATCACCAAACTTTACCAACTGTGCCGCAATGGTACTATCGATACCCTCGGCTTCCCGTTCAACAATAGTTTGCTCTTTGTCAGCATTTGGATAGTCAAATTCCAGCGCGACAAAACGCTGCTTGGTGCTCTGCTTGAGATCTTTCATCACACTCTGATAACCGGGATTGTATGAGATCGCGAGGCAAAAGGTATCCGGCACCTGAATCAGCTCGCCGAGCTTTTCTATGGGCAGCAAGCGTCGATCATCACACAATGGATGAATCACTACCGAGGTATCTTTGCGAGCTTCAACAATTTCATCCAGATAACAGATGCAGCCATTGCGCGCCGCGCTAGTCAGCGGACCATCCACCCAGACTGTCTCGCCACCCTTTACCAGATAGCGACCAATCAGATCGGAAGCGGTTAAATCATCGTGGCAAGCGACGGTGATCATGGGTCGCTGCAAATACCAGCTCATATATTCGATAAACCGAGTTTTACCGCAACCGGTTGGGCCTTTTAGTAATACCGGCAGCTGATTACGATAGGCCGCGGCAAAGACTTCGACCTCATTGCCAACCGGCTCATAGTAGGGCTCTTTGGTAATCAGATTTTCTTCGGTTCGAATTGCTTGAATCGACATGGTTTCCAGACTCTGTTGATAATGACCGTCTGTGGTTAATACCGTACGGCCAAATTTTTCGCAGCGCGCATGGTGACAAATTGGTGGGTGTTTAGCAATTCAGGCGCCCAGGCTGAAACTTGGACGCCTCAGTGTTCGGCGAGCAATTTATCGAGAGGGAACGCCTCGAAGGGAACAGCTCGAGGAAAAAGGCGGCACATCCGCTAAACGCTATTAAATGTATTAGGTGCCACAAAACGTGTGCAACACTTCTTGTTCCGGCGTTGGTGCCATAGCAAAAGCACTATTCTTTTGACTATATTCAAAAGGTTTTGCCAGCACATCAACCAATTGATGAAACACAGCAAAATCCTGATGATCAGTAGCCTGCTTTATCGCAGCCTCTATCCAGTGATTTCTTGGAATAAATGCAGGATTTTTGCGGAGTACTAAATTGTGGGCCGTCGCCGCTTTGATGTTGTTCTCTTTCAATAGTACCTGCCAGTCAGCCAACCAGGGTTGAAAAGCGTCAGACAATCGATACACATCATCGCTCAGCACATGGGTCTCAGCTTCCGACGCAAGCTCATCAGTTAGCGCACGAAAGGTCAGTGTGTAATCGCTGCCCTGTTCGGCCATTAAGGCGAGCAGTTCGACGGATAGCTCGGTGACCTCCGGACTGACTTCCGCAAAGCCAAGTTTTTCAGCCATCAGCTGATGATAGTGTTGCTCAAATATCTCTGAGTAAGTCGCTAACGCGTGCTTAGCTTTTTCCAGCGCTTTACTCTCATCTTCATCCATTAAGGGCAGCAGGGCCTGGGCCAGCCAGCTGACATTCCAACCGCCGATATCCGGCTGATTCGAGTACGCATAACGACCGTGTTGATCAATGGAACTGAATACCTTGTTCGGGATGTATTGATCCATAAACGCACAGGGGCCGTAATCCACAGTCTCGCCACAGACCAGCATATTGTCGGTATTCATCACCCCGTGAATAAAGCCGATCGACATCCATTGCGCGATCAGACGGGCCTGAGCCTCTACCACACAGGTCAACAAGGCTGTGTAAGAGTCTGTATCTGGATTCATCTGAAGAGCTTTCACCGCATCCTGATAATGCCGATCGATCACGTAATCGGCGAGCGCTTTAACCGATTCGATATCATCGCGAGCAGAGAAAAATTGAAAGGTACCGATGCGGATATGGCTCTGGGCGACGCGGGTGAAAATCGCACCGGGCAGCATGGTTTCCCGCGCCACCTGATCACCGCTGGTCACCGCCGCTAAAGCCCGAGTAGTAGGAATACCCAACGCCGCCATCGCTTCGCAGAGAATGTATTCACGAAGCACCGGTCCCAGCGCCGAGCGACCATCACCCATGCGGGAGTATGGGGTCTGGCCCGCCCCTTTTAGCTGAATATCGTAACGTTTGTTATCTTTGCCAATCACCTCACCCAGCAAGATGGCACGTCCATCCCCCAATTGCGGATTCCAGCTACCAAATTGATGGGCCGCATAAACCGTTGCAATGGGACTAATATTATCCGGTACCATATTACCGGCCAGAACGTTCACCAGTTCTAAGTGATTCAGACCCATAGGTAGATTAAGTTGTTCGGCTAAGGCCCCATTGAAGCGAATCAGCTCTGGTGCCGACACAGGTGCCGGTCGCTGTTCAGAAGAAAACTGTTCACCCAGTTGGCGATAGCTATTTTCGAAGGTGATAGCGTTAAAAGCGGTCATACGGGGCCTATGGTCATACGGGGCCTATAAATAAATCCTTAGGAAGTTTTATTACTGGGGCACTATAACAGGGCTGCCGTAACGAGCTTATCGCAACAGGTCTATCCCAACAGGTCTATCTCAACATGGCTATCCCTAACAGCCCCGCTAGCGCTTGCCGGAAACATAGTCATCCACCATACTCTCTACAACAATTTCAGTTTCCCATGCATCCTAACCTGGAGATATTAAAGTGGTAAAACACGTGTTTATTACCAAGCCCGGCGACAACGTCCGGATGGAGCCGAAAGACGAATATACCCACGAACCCGAAGCGGTATCCAACTTTAACGAAAGCGCCTATTTCAATATTTATGATGGTGACCAGAAAATGGGCGGCTGGTTTCGCATTGGTAACCGCGTTAACGAAGGTTATGCCGAGGTTACCATCTGCTTGTACTTTCCCGACGGCACGGCGGGCTTTATGTTTCAAAAAGCCAAAATCGACAGCAATGAAGCATTTGAAGCCGGTGGTGCGCGCTTCGATATTATCGAACCTTACAAAAAACTCCGGGTGACCTACGAAGGCGATATCCTGGCCATGGCCGATCCACAGGCCTTGCTCAATCCCAGTAAGGCCTTTAAGGATAATCCGAAACTGCCTTGCTCAATTGACCTCGGTTATACCGGCGTATCACCGATGTACGGCGGCGAGCATCTGAACCCCGACGGCTCCCAGCCCGAGCTGGATATGGAGCATGCTCTGGCCCGCGCGCATTTTGAGCAACACGTCAAAGCCCAGGGCACCATCAAGGTTGGCGACAATACCTGGACGATTTCCGGTTACGGTTTGCGCGATCACAGCTGGGGCCCACGCTACTGGCAAAACATCCACTGGTATCGCTGGCTACCGATCAGCTTTGATGAAAGCTTTGGCGCCATGATCATGACCACCGGCACCGCCAAAGGTGAGTTGGATTGCGGCGGTATGATTTTAAACAACGGCGAATATGAATTAATTACCGATTGCACTGTGGATTCGGAATGGGACGACGATTTTAATCAAACCGCAATGCGCACCTGGGCAAAAACCGAAAAAGGCGAGTACGTTATTACTGGCAAGGTCATCACCCTGGTACCGGTGCGCAACAGACGCCAGCTCGACAATGGCGACTGGCTACATACACGAATTACTGAGGCCATGACGGAATATCGTTATAAAGACAAAGTTGGCTACGGCCTGTCGGAATACTGTGATCAGATTATAGACGGTGAACCGGTGGGCAAGACTATTGCTGCGGCACGCTAACTGAGGGAGGAATGTCAGCGACTAAAAAAGCCATGACAATCACCATCATGGCTTTTTTAGTTGGTAGCTCGCGCTTAAACACTGATCAGGCGGGCTGAAAAAACGGCAAGGCCGTACCCTCGCCGGTATCAACAAAGGCAACCTCGACGGCCTGACCAATACTGAGATTATCAAAATCGCAGTTGATAAGATTAGTCATCATGGTCGGGCCTTCTTCAAGGGTTACATAAGCAATCGCCCATGGCTCTTTAGTTCTGCGAGTAACACTGTAAGTGTAAATCACGCCCTTGCCGGAACACTCCAGAAATTCAGTGTTATCACTGAAGCAAAAAGGACAAAGCGAACGCGGGTAAAAATGATTTTCGCCGCAATCGTTGCACTTTTTAACCAGTAACTTGCCTTCTGCGGTGGCATCCCAAAACGGTTTAGTTTCGTGGTTTACCCGCGGTGCGCGGACCTGAGGTTTACTGTTTGGTTTCTCGCTCATTACGCGTCTCCCCTTTCCATAATCAATGTGCCACTGCCCATGCGTGAACCGAGCAGGCCACCGGTACCGTGGGCCAGGGCGATATCGCAATTGGGTACCTGGACTTTCGAGTGTGCTTCGCCGCGCAGTTGTCGCACCGCTTCGATGACTTTAGTAATGCCACCCCGGTCGCTGGGGTGGTTGTTACACAGACCACCGCCATCGGTATTGAAAGGCAATTTACCGACACCAGAAATCAGGTTGCCGTCCGAAACAAACTTGCCACCTTCGCCCTTGGCACAAAAGCCCAAATCTTCAAGAGTTTCCACTACGGTAATAGTGAATGAGTCGTAAATAGAGGCGTATTTGATATCTGCTGGCGTAACGCCCGCTTCTGCAAAGGCATCAGGGCCAGACCAACGGGCACCGGAGAAAGTGAGATCAACCTTACCGCCATTTAAATGCTTGGGCGCTTCACCGGCGCCAAGCACTCTTACTCCAGGACGCTTTAATTGTTTGGCAATTTCTGGGGCAACAACAATAATCGCGCCACCTCCGTCACTGACGACACAGCAATCGAGACGATGTAATGGATCAGCAATAATCGGCGAATTCACCACATCCTCGACTGTGACGACATCACGCAACACCGCATGCTCATTATATTGCGCATGGTGCGAGGCTGCTACTTTCACCCAGGCCAGTTGCTCACTGGTGGTGCCAAATTCGTGCATATGGCGCATAGCTGCCATACCGTACATATTGGTCACGGTAGGACGAAACGGCCCCTCAAAACCATATTCTGCCGGTGCGCCGCCGCCGGGACGAACGCGAATTTGATCTTTGGCATCGGCTCGTGGTCGGCCTGCCAGAGTGATCAAAGCCACTTTACAGTGGCCTGTAGCAATCGCCTGCGCCGCATGGTTTACGTGTAAAACGTAGGAAGAGCCACCGGTTTCGGTGCTGTCAATCTGACGTAGGTTCAGGCCCATATATTCAGCCTGGTTGATACCGCCCATGCCCGGCACATCGCCCGCGCAGTAATAAGCGTCGATATCATCTTTGGTTAGTCCGGCATCTTCCAATGCGCCCTTGGCGACTTCGGCATGGAGCTGCGGCACAGTTTTACCCTCAGCGTTCCGCGTCGGATGTTCATAAATTCCGGCAATATATGCCTTGCCTTTTATGGTCATTGATTAATCCTTCTAGTTGTTTAAAATTTTGTAGTTTTCATCGCAGCTGAAAACTTATTGGAATTAAATCTTATTATATTCAGTAGAGGTATCTGAAAGTTAACCTTTGGCCCAAACCCGTCAATCATTATTGTGCTCACAACATCGGGGCCGGGTGATATAAGTTGTTAAACAATCATCAAATGCTCATCAAATACTCAGGCATCAAAAGGATGACGTAGCACGATGGTCTCAACACGATCCGGACCTGTGGATATAATATCAATAGGCACCCCGGTGATTTCTGTTATTCGATCGATATAGCTTTGGGCATTAAGGGGTAAATCTTTGATTTGTTTTGCGCCGATAGTGGATTCACTCCAGCCAGGTAGACTTTCGTAGACAGGCACCAGTTGTTCATAGTCATCTGCACTGACTGGGGTCGGCGCGGCATTGCCGCTGGCATCTTGATATGCGACGCAAATATTGACTTGTTCCAGACCATCCAGTACGTCGAGCTTAGTCAGGCATATCCCAGAGATACTGTTGATCCGCGCTGCCTGGCGAACGGCCACCCCATCGAACCAGCCACAACGCCTGGGCCGACCGGTGGTAGCACCTAATTCACGGCCCTTTTCGGCCAGGTGCTGCCCGATCTCGCAGAACAGCTCGGTGGGGAAAGGCCCTGAGCCGACGCGCGTAGTGTAGGCCTTGGTGATACCCAGCACATAATCCAAAAATAGTGGGCCAAAGCCGCTACCGGTTGCAGCACCTCCGGCTGTGGTATTAGATGAGGTTACGTAGGGATAGGTGCCGTGATCGATATCAAGCAACGAGCCCTGAGCACCTTCAAATAGAAGGTTATGTCCGGCCTCGCGACCATCGTGTAATTTGCCGGTAACATCTATCACCAGTGGCTTCAGCTCGTCAACCCAGGTTTCCGCAAGGGCCAGAGTTTCAGCGTAGTCGCAGGCATCAACGCCGTAATACTGGGTGAGCATAAAATTGTGATACTCCAAAACCGCGCGCAAGCGCTCGGCAAATATTTGCTGATCAAACAGGTCACCCAAACGCAGTCCACGCCGGGCTACCTTATCTTCATAAGCCGGACCAATGCCCCGTCCCGTGGTGCCAATTTTATCGACACCACGTGCCTTTTCCCGCGCCTGATCAAGTGCAACGTGATAGGGCAAGATCAGCGGACAAGCCGGCGATATTTGCAAGCGCTCTCTTACCGGCACACCTTTTGCTTCAAGCTCAGCTATTTCTTTGAGCAGGGCGTCGGGCGCCAGGACCACGCCATTGCCGATCAGGCAGCTAACGCCTTCGCGCAATATCCCAGAGGGAATAAGGTGGAGCACGGTTTTCTCACCATCAATCACCAGGGTGTGACCCGCGTTGTGACCACCCTGAAAGCGCGCCACAATTTTCGCCTGATCGGTCAGCAGATCAACGATTTTACCTTTGCCTTCATCACCCCATTGGGTGCCCAGCACGACAACGTTCTTTCCCATTGTTTCTTCTCTTCGCTCCCGATTTAGCGTTTTGCTACATTTTTTACCGCTTCATTGAATTGACTACGGTCAAATCAAAACCGCTCTGTGTTTCTGTTAATTGTCGGTCACAGTGCAATTCTGCAAAATCCGGCTCCTGCCCGATAAAGCCGCACACCACCCTTTCGCCCTGGTCCCGTAATCTAGCCACTTCATCAAGCACGGCGTCGTTATCGCTGGCGGGGACAAATATCCCGGGGATGATTTCTTCTTCATTTTCAACGAGTGAAGCGAGCAAACTGAGATCAACGCCAAAGCCAGTTGCCGCCCTGGTTCGACCAAAGGCCTCGCCGATGTGATCGTAGCGACCACCATTACCCAGTGGCACCAAAGAACCTTCGGTATAAGCGGCAAAGACAACACCGGTGTGATAGTGATAACCGCGCAGCTCGCCCAGGTCGAGATAAATATTCACATCATCCATTTGGCTGTCGATGGCTGTTGCGAGTGAAGAAATTTCCTCCAGCGCAGCGGCGACGGCATCTGTACCCTTTGCCAACAGGTTCTGTGCTGTCTCCAACACATCTATCGAGCCGGTCAGCGAGGGCAGTGCCGCGACCATGGCAGCGATGGCCTGATCATTAATGTTTGCGCCTACCCAGCTCTGCAACGACACATCCTTGCTTTGCAGCAGCGCAAATAGCTCCCGACTTTGTGCCTCGCCAAGCTCGGCCTGGGCTTCAAGCCCCCGGTATATTCCCACGTGGCCGAGATCTAGGTGGATATTTTTCACGCTCGCCTGTTTCAGCGTTTCGACAAGTAACAACACCACTTCGACGTCAGCTTCGAGGCCGCCCTCACCAAACAGCTCTACGCCCAGCTGAATAGGCGAGCGGGTTTCTGTTTGATTTTTAGGTCGTGTGTAAAGCACCTGACCCGCGTAGCAAAGTCGATTTGGGCCTTTGCGCTGCATGCTGTGGGCGTCCATTCGCGCTACCTGAGGGGTGATGTCCGCACGCACACCCATCATCCGACCACTGAGTTGGTCGATAATTTTGCAAGTTATTAAATCAAGATCAGCGCCAGAGCCACTCAATAAAGACTCGGTAAATTCTGCCAATGGAGGAATCACCAGGTCATAGCCCCAGGCGTGACATAAATCCAGCAGCCGACGCCGCAGGCGCTCTACCTTAATGGCCCGATTCGGCAGAATTTCTTCAATACCTTCAGGCAATAGCCACCGATCAACAATGTTCGTCATTTCCTACGTACCAACCTTACCTGTCTCACTGTGACTTGCTCTGCGCTGCGCCGAGTGAAGTCATTCTCTATTTCACCAAAAACAGCAGTCCAGCACCCAGTAACATGCTCGACAAGCCGATTAATCGAATCGTTTTTTCATCCACCTGGGTGAGTGACAGCATCATCTCTCGCCAGCGACCAGGTATCAGAAAAGGCAATATGCCCTCTATTACCAGAACCAGACACAGTGCCGCCAAAAAGTCCTGGCCCATTACTCAGTCACCCGATAAATAGTTTCATTGAAATATCGGCAAATTCCACACCACCATAACCGATTAACACTTGCACAAAACTTATCGCACTCATAAAAAAACCGGGTCGCCCCGGTTATGCAATTGTAGCACCGCCAATATCTGGACACCGCAATTTTATTATCGCTTATTTGCCACTCTTATCCTTTAAGTAGCTAAAAAAATCGCTGTCTGGATCTATCAACATGACATCGCCCTTATTAGCAAATGCCTTTCTGTAAGCAATTAAACTACGGGAAAAAGCGTAGAACTCTGGATTGCGTTGATAGGCTGTGGCGTAAACTGTCGACGCCTCAGCATCTCCAGCACCTCGGGTATTTTCAGACTCACGATAGGCATTAGCAGCAATAATCGTCTCCTGGCGATCAGCGTCTGCGCGAATTCTCTCTGCGGCCTCTAAACCTTTCGAACGCAACTCCCGCGCTTCTTTCTCGCGCTCCGCCTTCATACGACGAAATACCTGCTCGCTAACCTCCTGTGGCAAATCAATTCGTTTGACCCGCACATCGACTACCTCAACTCCCAAAGACTCTCGCACTCGTTCATTCAAATCCTCAGTAATGTGGGCCATTAACTGATCACGCTCGCCAGATACAGCCTCGTGTAAGGTGCGCGTGCCAAACTGGTTACGCAGGCCATCATTAACTCGATCCGCCAGGCGACTGTGAGCGACCGATTCCTCACCCCCTGTGGCCTTGTAGTAAGTCGCCACATCAACAATCCGCCACTTGGCGAAAGCGTCGACGATGAGTCGTTTTTTCTGTACCGTCAAAAAGCTCTCTGGTTCAGCGTCAAGAGTCAGTATCCTCGAATCAAACTTGCGCACATCATCGGCGAAAGGCAATTTGACATAGATGCCAGGCTTTATATCCGGTTCTACAATCCGACCAAAGCGCAGTTTTACCGCTTTTTCAGTTTCCTTAATAACATAGAGACTACTGTTAGCAAGCATGACGACCAGTGCCAGGCCGATTAAAAATGCAGATAATTTCTGACTCATTACCGTGACTCCCGGCGCGGGGAAGAACTTTGTTGGCTACGAATATTGATATTGTCTACCACTCGCTTGGTAATTAGATCGATGTCTTGACTGGATAATGTGCTGGCTTGCTTGCCAATCACCGATGGCTGCTGAACCAGTTTGTCCAAAGGCAGATAGAGCATGTTGTTGCCCCCTTTTACATCAACCATAATTTTCGATGTACTCTCAAGTACATCCTGAATGGCATCGAGATAAAGCCGCTCTCGCGTCACTGCAGGTGCTTTTTCATATTCGCCAAGTACCTGAGTAAAGCGTTGCGCCTCACCCTGTGCTTCAGCCACCACCTTTGCCTTATAGGCGTTGGCCTCTTCGATAACACGTTGAGCGCGACCCCGTGCTTCCGGAACAATACCGTTCGCATAAGCTTGAGCTTCGTTAACCAGGCGTTCCTGATCTTCCCGCGCCTTGATGACGTCATCGTAGGCAGCCTTGACTGCCGATGGCGGTTTGGCCTCCAGGATATTCACTTTAACAACTTTAATACCGGCGCCATAATTATCCAGATAAGTCTGCAAACGACCACGGACATCGATACTGAGTTGTTGCCGACCGGTTGAAACCACTTCATCAAAGCTGGTGCTACCCACCACATGACGCAAAGCGCTTTCCGTAGCATGTCGCAAGCTGATCTCGGGATCTTTCACTACCAGCAGGAAGTCTTTGATGCTTTTTATGTTGTAGTGGACGGTCATCGGCAACTCAACAATATTTTCATCCTCCGTGAGCATTTGCCCGCGGGTCTGATATTGCCTCTCTTCGGTAACCCGAACCTTGGTCACGATGTCGATCAGGGGCGGATTCCAATGCAAGCCGTCACCAACAATACTGTAGAATTTACCAAAACGCAGCACCAGGGCTTTCTCTTTGGCATCTACCTGATAGACACCAAGCAATGCCCAAACCAACGCAGCAACTACTACAGCAATAATTAGCAAACTCGAACTACCGCGGTTACCACCGTCAGTGCCACCAGCGCCGCCTTTACCACCACCAAAGATTTTGCCGAGTTTATCGGACAAATTTTTCAGCACTTCATCAAGATCAGGAGGACTATTACTGCCTTTGCCGCCGCCCCAGGGGTCTTTTCCACCATTGCCCCCACCGTTATTGCCACCGCCATTGCCACCGCCGGGTTCGTTCCACGCCATAATTAACTCCACAAAAATCTGAGGCGGCGATTCTATCAATCCGCCCACGAAAATCCACCTGCCTCTTAAAATCCACCTGCCTCTTAAGAGTACGCTCTTACTTACGTGCCACGTTTAGCACCCGACCTGCAACGCTAAACTTTAATCGTAATTTTTACTGCACCTGGCGCAACCGTAGCGACCCCTGCTGGGTTTGATCAGCTTGCTCTGACCAGATCGGCTTTATTAGCATCCTGAACTGCTATCGGAGTCTCGTCCGGAACAGTCACCCGCTTGATGGTCGTAGCCTGACCAGGCTCAACCACTATTTGCTGAGCGGTGAAGCCCTCAGCTTT
The DNA here is from genome assembly GCA_021773435.1 of Porticoccaceae bacterium. Lineage (GTDB taxonomy): Bacteria > Pseudomonadota > Gammaproteobacteria > Pseudomonadales > Porticoccaceae > HB2-32-21. The sequence continues at coordinate 219,588 of JAJFKC010000020.1, read as the reverse complement.
GAGTATACGCAACCAGTCTTTTTTGGGCATTCGAAGATCAATCATAGTAGCACCATCCCTGCCATTATGCTCAGTTACGACTGCTCCCGCAGCGTAGAATTTTGCCCGTAAGCGCCCCGCTTCTGGAGGCAGGCGACAAGTAATAGCAATGACATCCGCTTCGAGGTGTTCCTGTATCGCGTCAAAGAGCAAATCAAAGCCAAGACCGGTTTGTGCGGACAACCAGACTGCAATAGCCTTACCGTTTTCGTCCCGGTCGATATGGGCCTCACCGGCCCCCAACAAATCTATTTTATTGTAGATTTTCAAGACCGGAATCTCAGCAGCGCCAATCTCTTCAAGCACGTTTTCAACTTGTTCAATATTATCGCTTAGCTCTTCGCTACTGGCGTCGATGACATGCAAGAGCAACGATGCGTTAGTCGCCTCTTCAAGGGTGGCGCGAAACGCCTCGACTAATTTGTGCGGCAGATGACTGATAAAACCGACCGTATCGGCAAGAATCACGGTGCCTGTCACTGGCATTGTGATGGCTCGCATAGTCGGATCAAGGGTTGCAAACAGCTGGTCGGCGACATAAACCCCGGCGCCGGTTAGCTCATTAAACAGGGTTGATTTGCCCGCATTGGTGTAACCTACCAGCGACACTGTCGGTGTCTCGGCCCGCTGTCTGGAGCGCCGACTCTGATGCCGCTGACGACGCACTTTTTCCAGTCGTTTATGAATGGACTTGATCCGCGCCGACAGCAATCTTCGGTCGGTTTCCAGCTGAGTTTCACCGGGACCACGCAGGCCGATCCCACCTTTTTGGCGCTCTAGATGAGTCCAACCACGCACCAGACGTGTACTCATATATTCAAGCTGAGCCAGCTCAACCTGTAATTTCCCTTCGTGGGTTTGTGCGCGCTGGGCAAAAATATCGAGGATCAGGCCGGTGCGGTCGAGCACCCGACAACACAACGCCTGTTCAATATTTCGTTCCTGGCCAGGGCTGATCTCGTGATTGAATATAAGTAGTTGGGCGCCGGTTTGATTGATCTGTTCGCGGATTTCTTCTAACTTGCCAGTGCCCACAAAGTAGCGTGGATGCGGTGTACGGCGGTGTCCGGAAATCTCACTGACCGGGTCACCGCCAGCTGATAGCACAAGTTCTTCGAATTCCCGTCGATTTTCTGGCTGTCGCTCGTTATCCAGGTTTAGATGTACTAAAACCGCTAGTTCGCCAGTTGCTGGACGATCAAAGAACAATCAGTCCTCCATATCGCTTTGATCATCTTCGGGCGGAACGGCCATCGGCAGTTTAACTGGACGGGAAGGCACCACCGTCGAGATAGCGTGTTTGTAAACCATTTGACTCACGGTGTTTTTCAACAGCACCACAAACTGATCAAAGGATTCAACCTGGCCCTGCAATTTAATGCCATTGACCAGAAAAATAGATACCGGGATACGCTCTTTTCTCAACACATTTAGAAACGGATCTTGCAGATTGTGACCTTTGGACATTATTGTTCTCCTACGTACTTTGACGAAAACAGCCATCCAATAGACGGCTCAAGTAATGAGAGACATTAATAGCTGACCTATGTGTCAGCGACTCTCACCAAGATTGGGCCGCGCATGATACTACTCGGCCTCCGCTAAGTATATGGCAGCTTTTTCTAAAAAATTCAAGGCATTAGTCAATATTTGTTGCGGTGATTGCAGACTCATATTCGATCGATCGCCGGGCTGATCCTCTGGGTCTACAGTGTTCACACAGTACACTCCGGGCCAGCCTCGCAACCAGGTCAGCTGCCTTTTAGCCAATTGTCGAGTCGCTGCGATTGCCCTTGCGACCATTTCGTCATAGTCGTATTCGCCAGCCAGGTAACCCCAAACCTGACGATAACCCACTGCGCGCATAGCAGGCAGGTCTGCAGACAAATCCTTTCGCTCATAAAGCTGCTTTACCTCATCAATCAGCCCAGCGGACAACATATCGAAAAACCGTTGCTCTATCGCTTTATGTAGCTGTGCTCGATCGGGGGGAATCAAAGCCAGCTGCACAACACGGTATTGGTTGATAATGGGCTTGCGACCTGTGCCTTTTTGTTGCTTAGCTATCAATGTCGACAGGGGCGTACCACTAATTTGAAATACCTCCAGCGCGCGGGCGATACGCTGGGAATGGTTGGGGTGCACATGCCCGGCCGTTATAGCATCCACTTCTTTGAGCCGTTCATGCATGTAGGGCCAGCCATGTTGCTCAGCCTGACGCTCGATTTGTGCACGCATCTCAGGGTTCGCTGGGGGCAAATCGGCCAGACCATCGAGCAGGGCGCGAAAATAGAGCATAGTGCCACCGACCAGCAGCGGGACGCCTCCCGAGGTGGTGATTTCGCTGATGTGACTGCGGGCATCGTCGATAAATTCGCCAACAGAATAAGTATCAGCGGGATCTCGAATATCGATCAAGCGGTGTGGAGCCTGGGCCAATACCTTTGCCTGGGGCTTGGCAGTGCCGATGTTCATGCCAGTATAGACCTGAGATGAATCGACATTGATAAGCTCTACCGGCAGGTGGTCACGCAGACCTATGGCCAGATCAGTTTTACCCGACGCCGTAGGGCCCATCAAAAAGATAATGGGTGGTTTCTGTTTACCTGCCCCGGACAAACTTGCTGCCAAGGTCAACTACCGACCACGTAGAAACAGTTTATCCAGCTCGACCATGGACATCTGCGTCCAGGTGGGTCGGCCATGATTACATTGACCGCTGCGCTCAGTCACTTCCATTTGCCGCAGCAAAGCGTTCATCTCAACGATAGACAGAGCGCGATTGGCGCGCACCGAGCCGTGACAGGCGACTTTCGACAACATCTCGTCAGCTAACACCTCAACGCGATCACTATGTCCCTGAGCGATCAAATCGGCCAGCACATCGCGTATCAAGGCGTCGATATCAGCATCGCGTATCAATGCGGGTACTTCGCGAACGACAAGCGCTTCTGGGCCAGCACGTTGCAATTCAATGGCAAAACTTCTGAACATGTCCTGATATTGCTCAGCAGCATCAGCCTCGGGTTCGCTGACCGACATAGTCCGGGGTACCAGCAAAGGTTGCGCCACCAGCGATCTGTCGTCATAGCCCAGTTTTAATTGCTCGTAGGTGATACGTTCGTGGGCGGCATGCATGTCGACCAGCACCATGCCCTGTTCGTTTTCGGCCAGGATATAAACGCCGCCCAGCTGAGCAAGGGCGTAACCCAGCGGAGGCACTTCACCCCTGGCTTCAATTGGCTCAGCATTCGCGCTCTGCCTGTAGCCCCTATCGCCAGAGGGTCTATCTCCTGCGAGCCTATCTCCTGCGGGTGGATGCAAAGATCGATAAACCGCCATTTGCTCGGCCACACCGGTTATCGGGTGGCGTAGCGATAACGGCGACTGTTGGGCATTGCCCGAATAAGAACTTGCCATTGAATCTAAGCCGCTGGCTGAAACATTGGCAAAGCTAGTCGCGCCATTCGTTTCTATATTTGCGAGTGCCGATATTTGTGAAGCCGACTCTTCGCCAGGGCCAAATTCGGCTACGGCCCGATGTAAGGCGCTGTACAAAAAGTCGTGTACCGCCCGGCTTTCCCGAAACCGCACTTCATGCTTGGTGGGATGCACATTGACGTCAACATCTGCAGCGGGCAAGTCCAAAAATAACACACAGGCGGCATGACGATTGTGATACATCACATCACGATAAGCCTGGCGTACTGCATGGGTGACAACTCGATCTCGCACCGTGCGCCCATTAACAAAAAAGTATTGCTGATCGGCCTGGCTGCGGGACAACTGAGGTGAGCCAAGCCAGCCCCGCAAGTGCAATCGGCTGTGCTCAACGTCTGGCTCAATATCACGCTTTATCTCGACAAAGCGAGCCTGCTCCATAAAGGCTTTTCCGCAGATAGCCGCAACCCGCCGCTCCTGCTCGGCGACATTCTCGGAGGAATTTTCTAATAGATTGTCTACTGAGCGATATTGCCGCACCACTTTGCCGTTGTTGCGCAGCGTAATCGTGACACCAAAATGACTCAGGGCCATGCGCCTGACCACATCGTCAAGCCGATTAAATTCGGTTTTTTCCTTGCGCAAAAACTTGCGTCGCGCCGGGGTGTTAAAAAATAAATCGCGCACCTCGACCGTGGTACCCCGGGCATGAGGCGCGGGTTCGATATTGGCTGCCATATCTGGCCCAGCGGTATTCACGCGCCAGCCAGGTCCCTGTGATTGGGTATTACTGGTTAGCGTCAATTTTGATACTGAAGCAATGCTGGCCAGGGCCTCACCACGAAAACCCAGCGTCTCTACCGATTCGAGGTCGTCGAGATTTTGAATTTTGCTGGTGGCATGGCGACTCAACGCCAAAGCCAGTTCATCTCTGTCAATACCGGAGCCGTTATCCCGCACCTGTACGCGTTTGACTCCGCCCTGTTCGACATCGATATCAATCACACTGGCACCAGCGTCGAGACTATTTTCAAGCAATTCCTTGACCAGCGAAGCGGGCCTTTCTACCACCTCACCGGCCGCTATCTGATTAGCTAAGCGTGAATTAAGTAAGTGTATATTAGGCATGTGGTGCTAACCAGATTTGCGTGAAGCACAAGCGAAGTTTGCTTATAGTAATAGCCTTCTCAGACATACAATTCATGATGACCGAGGAATTTTGATCCGCTGCCCAATACGAATCCGGGTCGATGTGAGTTGGTTATAGTGCTTAATGTCCCGCACGCTAGTGTGATATCTATGGGCGATTTCAGACAAGGTATCGCCCCTCGTGACAACGTAAACAGTACCCGCTTTTTTTTGCTGCGCGACCAACAGTGATTCCACCGGCGGGGCATCTTTAAAATAGCCTTTCACGCCACTAAATATCGCTTTCGCCATTTTATTTTGATGATCTACCTGATTCAGACGCCGGGCCTCTTGAGGATTTGATATAAAACCGGTTTCGACCAGAATGGACGGCACATCTGGAGATTTAAGCACCACAAATCCGGCTTGTTCTACATGTTTTTTGTGCAGCTGGGTGATACGGCCAACTGAGCTCAACACCCTTCGACCTATATCTAAACTACTATTAAGCGTTGCCGTCATAGATAAATCTAGCAGCACTCCAGCTAACATTGGGTCTTTGTCACTTAAGCTGACAGTGCCCACGCCGCCGATAAGATCTGCGCGGTTTTCACGCTGCGCCAGGTAACGAGCTGTCTCACTGGTCGCCCCGCTTCGCGACAGCGCGTATACCGAAGCGCCGTGCACCGATGATAATTTAAAGGCATCGGCATGAATTGAGATAAAGATATCCGCTCGGTTTTTTCGGGCAATACCAGCACGTTTTTTCAGGGGGATATAGTAATCACCAGTGCGCACTAGAACACCACGAAAGCCCGGCTCAGCATCAACTAATCTTTTTAATTTGCGGCTGATTGCCAGTGCAACCTTCTTTTCATACACCTTACCCGGCCCGATGGCGCCGGGGTCATCACCACCATGACCGGCATCGATGGCAACAATCACATCGCGCAGCTTGCCCTTTCTGGGCACCACATCGGCGACGGTTTTGGCGGTTGATTTATTGCTCTCATAGAGATCAATCACCAGGCGGTCGCCATATTGCTCGTTGCTGCCAAGCATAAAACTGCGCGGGTTCACGGCAGCCGCCAAGTCCAACACAATTCGCAAATCTTGCTTATTACGAACTGCCGTACGCAAAGTTTCTATGGGCGTTTTATTGAAATTCAGCGGCCTGGTTTTTACTTTCGATTGCGTCTTTGCCATGTCAATCACCAGACGACGGGGGGTTTTGAGGGCAAATACTTTGTGCTCGACGGGTGCTGATAAGTCGAACACAAGACGGGTGTGATCCGGTGCCCGCCAAAGTCGAATGCCTTCAACGGAGGCAGCCAATAAAGTTTGGCCGGGGAGCATCAGGCAAATGGCTATCAAAAAATTACGCCGTGAAACTCCGGAAGCACCTTCCATCCACGGTCTACGCAGAAGAACTAAACCACAAATAATTTTCACCAGAGTCTTAATTGGTTTGCTCACGAGTTTTAACTATATCTTCAGCTGCACGGATTTTGTCAATTATGTGCTCACCCCGTGATCCAGATGCCACAAGCTCCACCAAACGACCCTGACCCTGGCTGCTCAACATCACATCCAAATCGGCGTCGGGCAATATGCCCCGACCGCGCTCTGGCCATTCGACCAGGCAAATATTGTCCGAATCAAAATAATCGCGGATGCCCATGTACTCAAGTTCTTCCGGATCGCCAAGTCGGTATAAATCAAAATGGTAAATATCGACACCTCGGTAACAGTAGGGTTCCACCAACGTATAGGTCGGGCTCTTAACCGCACCGAGATGTCCCCAGGTCCGTAAGACGCCTCGACACAGAGTGGTTTTACCGCTACCCAGTGTGCCATGAAAGAATAGAGTGGCGCTGCTTGCCAGCGCCTCACCGAGTAACCGCCCCCAGGCAACCATGGCTTCTTCGCCATCTATCTGAACAGTGAACCTACCCGTCACTTACCATTCACCAAACGTTGCAGGGGTTCAAGTAAGTCAGTCGCCATCATACCCCGCTCCCCTGATTTTGTGGCAACCCGATCAGCCGCCATCCCATGCAAACAAGCACCTAACTGGGTCGCTTGCTCGGCACTCAGACCCTGAGCCAATAAGCCACCGATCACGCCAGCCAGGACATCGCCCATACCACCAGTCGCCATCCCGGGATTACCGTAAGGACAAAGCGCCAGCGTATCGCCACCAGCACTGATCAGTGTGCCCGCGCCTTTCAGTAAGACGGTGCAACGAAAACGCTGCTGAATCCCGTGACAGGCGGCAATGCGATCCTCCTGAATTTGGGCATTACTGATATTGAGCAAGCGTGCCGCCTCACCTGGGTGTGGGGTCAGCACCCAGGCACTACTATCGGCACCGACGCCAACCCGGCCCTCATTAATTATATTTAATGCATCGGCATCAACGACCATCGGCAGGCCCGATTTTATCGCCTGCTGTAGCACCTGTTCCGACCAGGGCGACCGACCCAGGCCCGGCCCAATCACCAGTACGCTGGGTCCGTCGAGAACGGGTTCGAGCTGTTGGCCGGAATCCACCGGTTTGACCATTAACTCCGGCCGACGGGCCAGTAAAGCCGAGACATGGCTTGAGCGTGTCGCAACACTCACCAGCCCGGCACCCACCCGCAACGCGGCTTCTGCAGCCATGGCCGCCGCACCACCAAAACCTTCGTCGCCACCAATCACTAATACATGACCAAATTTGCCTTTGTGGGCATCACGTTCCCGCCGAGGCAATAACGCCATCAGGTCGTGCAAATCGAGTCGCTGGGCAGTGACCGGCATATCCTCAAAGACCTGACGGGGAACATCCAAATCGTAATAACGTAGCTCTCCACAGAGAGCCGGACCTCTACCCGTTAACAGACCCACTTTCATGCCGATAAACGTAACGGTAATGTCCGCCGCCACTGCCGTACCACGCACAGCCCCAGTATCACTACACAAACCTGATGGAATATCGACCGCCAAAACCGGCAGTCCAGATTGATTTATTGCGTCGATGGCCTGCGCATACGCCGTACGCACTTCGCCTGTGATCCCCGTACCAAGCATGGCATCGACTATTATCTCGCCACTATCGGTCGCGGCCTTGGCAAGCGAATCCTGAGCAAGTGGATCCTGAGCGCCATCATCAGTCGACAAAGCGGAATGCAACTCCGGCAGCTGCCCTTCAAAAGTTGACATCGAGACGCCAGCATCACAGGCAAATTGCCAGGCTCGCTGGGCATCACCCTGCAATTTATCGGCCGCTGCCAGCTGCAGGACAGTCACCGACAAATCTCGTTGCTGAGCTAACGCAGCGATAATATAGCCGTCACCACCATTATTGCCGCCACCACAAAGCACCGTGATATGACGCGGCTTTGACCACCGCGCCAGCATTTCATCAAAAGCAGCCTCTCCAGCATGCTTCATGAGAGCGATGCCAGGCATGCCGTGATCTTCGATGGCTCGGCGATCTAGCTCTCGCACAGATTCAGCGCTGTAAAGTCGATCTGAAATATTCACCATAAGCCTGTATGTTGTGCCTTCTTTATGAGAGAAATCTGAGAGAATTATACGCCATGGCAAGCGGGCCGACATCGACCTTTGTGATTAACCTGGCGGGGTTAAACTGCTTTCGACGCCGCTAATCATTGGCTGAGCAATCATAGCCTGACTAGTGACAGCCTGACTAATCACCAGAAAACTGATCCCCGGTTAAATCCAACTCAAATTATAAATTGATGACCACGACAGCAGACAACCAACTGGTAGAAAACATTCGTCTCTGGAGTCGCCAGCTCGGTTTTCAGCAAGTGGGTATTACCCACACCAATATCGATCATGCCGGGGGTCGCCTACAGCAATGGCTTGATAAAGGCTTTCAGGGTGATATGGAGTGGATGGGGCAGCACGGCGAAACACGCTGGCAGCCCAATCAACTACTACCGGGTACAGTTTCGGTTATCTGTGTACGCATGGATTACCTGCCTGCTGAAAGCGGCATGATTGCCTGCCTGAAAGATGGCGAAAAAGCCTATCTATCACGCTATGCGCTGGGCAGGGATTATCATAAATTAATGCGCAAACGGCTAGCCACGCTGGCCAGCCAAATCGAATCTGCCTGCGAGCACCCCGTGATCCAGCGTCCCTTTGTCGATAGTGCGCCGGTGATGGAAAAGCCACTCGCCGAACGAGCTGGCCTCGGCTGGATCGGCAAAAACACCCTGTTGCTTAACCGAGAAGCCGGCTCCTGGTTTTTTTTGGGCGAGCTATATACCAGCCTTAACTTGCCAGCCGACCTGCCAACAGCAGAAAAACAGTGCGGCCAATGTCGAGCCTGCCACAACATTTGTCCGACAAACGCTTTTCCAGAACCCTATGTCCTGAACGCTCGTCGCTGTATTTCCTACCTGACTATCGAAAACAAAGGGCCAATCCCCGTTGAGTTTCGAAAGGCCATGGGCAACCGCGTGTTTGGTTGCGACGACTGTCAGATTATTTGTCCCTGGAATCGCTTTGCCTCACCGACTGACGAGCCAGACTTTAAACCTCGCCACAACCTAGACAATAGCTACCTGATCACTTTATTTGGCTGGAGCGAAGAAGAGTTCCTCAACCACACCGCAGGCTCACCCATTCGGCGCATTGGTTATCAGAGTTGGTTGCGGAATCTGGCGGTTGGCCTGGGCAACGCCCCCTATTCCGCTGCCCTGGTCGCGGCTTTACAGGCCAGACTGGAGGACACACCTGAACGGGTTTCGGATCTTGTTAAGGAGCATGTCGTCTGGGCGCTTGATGAGCAATCAAAGCGCCAGTCACAAGACCATACCGGCAAGGACAGGGGCGTTGATATCGATTCTCGAATTCTGTAGACTGCGCGGCCTCAGATTTTCCATGGTTAGCGTTCCTGAATCACGGGAACGGCGTAACGATAACGGGTGTTACAACAACGGGAGTCACACGGTGGCAAACTCACCTCAGGCACGGAAACGCGCCAGACAAAACGAGAGCAGACGTCAACACAATGCCAGCATGCGTTCTATGGCGCGCACCTATCTGAAGAAGGTGAATGCGGCGATTGAAGCCAATGATGTTGAACAAGCGAAAGCCGCTTATGCCGCTGCGGTATCGGTATTAGACCGCTACGCAGATAAAGGCGGAGTTTTGCACAAAAATAAAGCTGCTCGTCATAAGAGTCGCTTGAATAAAAAGATTAAGCTGTTATCTGCCTGATTTGGCTCCCGGGTAGAAATACTGGGTTGATTGATTAACCCCACAAAAAAGCCGACATATTTGTCGGCTTTTTTGTGGGTGCTTTTTTAACGCTACGCACCTGGATAAGCACCGCTAGAGCAACACCATATTATCTCTATGAATCAACTCTTCGTCATTACAATAGCCAAGTATTTCACTAATTTCTAAACTGGCCCGACCGATTATTTTGCTCGCTTCGTCAGCGTTATAATTTGACAGACCACGGGCGACTTCCTGATTATTTTGATCAACGCAGCTGACCATTTCACCACGGGTAAAATTACCGCTCACCGATGTCACCCCCACCGGCAATAGGCTCTTGCCCTGCTCCTGAACAACTCGGACAGCCCCGTCATCAAGCACTAGTTGGCCGCGCATTTGCAGATGACCCGCCAGCCATTGCTTCCTGGCATCAAGGGGTTCCCGATTAGAAACCAGCAGAGTACCTTCGTCCTCACCGACCTGTAATTTAAGAAGAATATTGTCGATATGGCCGCATGCAATTAAGGTATTAGCCCCGGAGCGAGCGGCGAGGCGCGCTGCTTCTAATTTGGTAATCATGCCACCTCGGCCCAACTCGTTACTACTGCCTCCCGCCAGTTGATCAAGTCTCCGATCTTCGGCTTCAGCCAATCGGATCAGCGGAGAATCTGGATTCTTACGCGGGTCCGCCTCAAATAAACCGGCTTGATCGGTGAGAATCACCAGTAGTTCGGCATCGACCAGGTTGGTGACCATCGCGGCCAGTCTGTCGTTATCGCCAAAGCGGATCTCCTCAGTGGCGACGGTATCATTTTCATTAACGACTGGTACCACGCCCAGCCCCAGCAAAGCGTTCAGCGTGCTGCGTGCATTTAAGTAGCGCTGCCGATTGGCCAGATCATCATGGTCGAGCAGCACTTGCGCGGTATGCTTGTTGAAAACTTGAAATTGCGTTTCATACGCCTGCACCAACCCCATCTGACCCACAGCTGCTGCGGCCTGTAACTGGTGAGTGGTCTGCGGCCGTTGCTGCCAACCCAGGCGGCTCATCCCCTCAGCCACGGCACCGGAAGAAACCAGCACCACATCGATATCACTGTTTTGCAACTCAACTATCTGGGCGACCCAGGCACCGATGGCAGCACGGTCAAGTCCACGGCCATGATCGGTCAGCAAAGCGCTACCAATTTTGACCACCCAACGCCGTGCGGCACTGATTTTTTGCCGGGGGCTTTGCTCTGTGTTCATCTGTTTCTTAAACTCACCATTAACGCCACAATCTTAATAAACTGTTCATCCTGTTGCATGCTTTGAGCTACATGCTTCAAACAAGCCTACGGTTGGTAAACCACTTCAACATCGGTATCGTCATCGTCTTCTTCATCGTTATCAATATGATCCAACGCCGCTTCTGGCTCAGCCGCATCGTCGGTACGACGTGAGGTGCGTAGGCTGGCTATTTTCTCACGTACCTCAGCCTGCATCTGATTCTGCATATTCTGCTCAGCTAGCAATGCCTCAGGGTCGATATCTTCCGCCTCTCGGCGCTCACGCATATGGACATATATCGCCTCACATAAAGGCTCATTGCCAAGTCCTGACAGCGCAGAAATTTTATATACTGGCCCCGTCCACGTCATGGCCTCGACCAAAGTGGCACAGATGGCATCGACTTTATCAACGGGTAACAGATCAATTTTATTTAACACTAACCAACGGTCACGGCGGGCTAAAGTCGTGCTAAAAGTGCTTAATTCGCTCTGAATCGCCAATGCATTTTCCAGCGGATCGGAACCGTCCACGGGTAGCATATCGACCATGTGCAATAACAAACGGGTCCGTGTTAAATGCTTTAAAAAGCGAATGCCCAGGCCAGCACCGCTGGAAGCGCCCTCAATCAGACCTGGCACATCAGCCATAACAAAACTTCGATAAGGCCCCAGCTGGACGACACCCAGGTTAGGCACCAATGTGGTAAAAGGATAGTCAGCCACTTTGGGTTTGGCCGCCGACACCGACCGAATCAGCGTCGATTTACCCGCATTAGGCAAGCCCAGCAGGCCAACGTCAGCAAGGACTTTTAGCTCAAGCCGCAGTTGCAAAGCTTCGCCTTCGCCACCCGGGCTAGTCTGTCGTGGCGCCCGATTAGTCGAAGATTTAAAGCGAGTATTACCGAGGCCATGAAAACCGGCGCGTGCGACCAATAATTGTTCGCCAGGGCTGGTTAAATCGCCGAGAATATCACCGCTTTCGGCATCGATAACGGTAGTACCAACCGGCACCTTGAGAACCAGATCTTCACCCTTTCTGCCGGTGCGCATTTTACCCTGGCCAGGTTCGCCGTTTTGGGCCTGGTAATGGCGTTGATAGCGATAATCCACCAGGGTGTTGAGATTGACATCGGCCTCAAGATAAACCGAGCCACCATCACCACCATCACCACCGTCAGGGCCGCCTTTGGGAATGTACTTTTCCCGCCGAAAGCTCAGGCAGCCGCGCCCGCCATTGCCAGCACGGACGTTAATTGGTGCTTCATCTACAAATTTCACCTAACTATCCGCCAGTCTTTTCAGTTAAACCCATTCAATTAAACAAATAGATATAAATAAAATCTTTATTAATAATACGCTGCAAGCATAAAAAAAGCCCCGCAAGCGGGGCTTTTAAATTTGATCCCGTAGTACCCGGCCGTGCTAGGCCGGCACAATGTCAATAAACTTGCGGTTATTTGGGCCGCGTTGGACAAAATTTACGATGCCATCGGCCGTAGCAAAAATAGTGTGATCTTTACCCAAACCAGTGTTTACACCAGAGTGGAAGCGTGTGCCACGCTGCCTGACGATAATATTGCCTGCGGTTACCCGCTCGCCACCATAACGCTTGACGCCAAGACGTTTGCTCTCTGAATCGCGTCCGTTACGGGTACTACCACCGGCTTTCTTATGGGCCATGATTTACTCCTGATTCTCTATTTAGCCTATTTTACCGAATTAGACGCGCTGTCTACAATGCGAGATTTAAACGCCGCTTATATCAGTAATTTTAACCTCAGTGAACCACTGACGGTGGCCCATTTGTTTGCGATGATGCTTACGACGTTGAAACTTGATAATCGTTACCTTGTCGCCACGTCCATGAGCAATCACCTCAGCACTCACCTTGCCGCCATCGACGTAAGGCGCGCCAATCTTCACAGCCTCTCCGTCAGCCACCAGCAAAATCTTGTCGAAATCGATGCTGTCGCCGGTCGCCACATCTAACTTTTCAAGCTTTAACACTTCGCCAGGCTCAACACGGTGTTGTTTCCCACCGCTCTCAATCACCGCGTACATATCTTGCTCCTGAATAACGTTCTTTTATTACTGAATAACTTACGGGGCGATCTGCACGGCTATTTAACCAGCTTGAGCGCACCTTTATATTTCATATTTCGGCGTGTGACTCCCGCTTGAGAGCCACACTTGAGGCCAACTTTTCGAGGGCGGCAATTCTATGTTAAAGCCCGGTTCGCCGCAAGGGTCAATAGTGGCAAGGTAATGCCATTCCTGGGATCCAGTGACACGGGTTAATGATGCATTACCTAAGCTGGCATCCATCTTGACAGCTCACATACCCAGCCCCTAGGATGCCGCGCTATACGCCAGTGAGACTCTGTCCATATGCTGCCATTTCGAGAGATCGTCAAAGACGACTTCGATGCAGTCAATCAGCTCATCATTGATCAACTCCACTCAGAAGTGGGTCTGGTTGAGCAAATCGGCCACCACCTGATTCAGGCGGGCGGTAAACGCCTGCGGCCTTTGCTGGTATTACTCGCTGCGAAATGCTGCGGTTACGAGGATCGGCGCCACATCGATCTCGCAGTGATTATCGAGTTTATTCACACAGCAACCTTATTGCATGACGATGTGGTCGATACTTCAGAATTACGCCGCGGCCGCTTCACCGCCAATGCCCAGTGGGGCAATGCACCGAGCGTGCTGGTGGGTGATTTTTTATACAGCCGCGCCTTTCAAATGATGGTCCGGCTGGGCAATTTTGAGGTAATGCGTATTCTCGCAGACACGACAAATATTATTTCTGAGGGAGAAGTTCAGCAGCTAGTCAATGTTGGTGATACCGAACTAAGTGAAGCTGATTACCTTCAGGTTATTGGCCGCAAGACTGCGCAATTATTTAAGGGCGCTGCACGCGCGAGTGGTACTTTAAGTGATGCAGACAACGAGACCTGTCTCGCACTTGAAACTTACGGCTGGCACTTGGGCATCGCCTTTCAACTGGTCGATGACGCTCTTGATTACGACGGCAACAACGTCGATCTGGGCAAGGTAGCGGGCAACGATCTGGCCGAAGGTAAAATGACGCTACCGTTGATCCAGGCAATAAAATGCGGCTCGCCTGAGCAAAGCAAAATCGTCAGTCAGGCAATCACGACAAAAGATAGTGCCCAATTTAAGGCGGTGATAGCCGTTATTAACGATACCGAATCACTCAAATATACTCTGGGCCTTGCGCAGCAGCATATCGACAAAGCAAAACATTGTATCGCCGCCCTACCCACTTCGGCTTATCATACTGCGATGCAAGAGCTTGCCGATTTTTCCGTCGATAGAACTTATTAATCGATTTAACCTATTAACCGATTGAATCTACTAATTAATAGAGCCAACTAGCGAGCGCTTTAAATTAATAGAACCGACTAGCGAGCGCTTTAAATTAGCGACTAAGATAGGCTATTCGGATAGTCTCTGTAGCATAGGCTCCCTGATGAAGTGTGAGTACAAAGTCTTTGGATAAACCGACCACAGTCACACAAACGTACGAGTGGCAGGCCCTGGCCGGGGAGTCTCGGGCGATGGATACTACGACACTTATCGATCTTTTTGCCGCCAACCCCGACCGAGGCAGCCAATACTCCGCTTCAGCCTGCGGGCTATATTTTGATTATTCCAAAGACCATCTCACTGAACAAACCCTCGATTATTTATTTAAGCTCGCCGATGCCGCACAGTTAAAGCCTGCAATCCAAAAAATGTTTAACGGCGAGCTGGTCAACAATACCGAAGGCCGGGCAGCACTTCATGTCGCTTTACGCGGTGGTGGTGGTGGTGGTGGTGGTGGTGTGAGCGCCGCAAGTAAAGCGGGTCAAAAGGCTAACCAACACCTGAAAAAAGTGGTTCAATTTGCAACTCAAATCAGACAGGGGCAAATAAAAAGCTCAACGGCAAAACCCTTCAGGAATATTGTCAACCTCGGTATCGGTGGCTCAGATTTAGGGCCCCGGTTGGTGGTGTCGGCATTCCCCGAACATTATCACACCACTCTTCAGACACATTTTGTCGCCAATATTGATAGTGACGCCCTCACTGCGACATTAAAGCAATGTACGCCAGACACCACTCTATTCATTGTTTCTTCAAAAAGCTTTTCGACGCTTGAAACTTTAAACAACGCGGACCGTGCCAACACATGGCTACGCCAAGCTGGTATTGAAGGGCAGCTTCTGGATAGGCACTTTGTTGGAATCACCGGCCATCGCGACGCCGCGACACAATGGGGTATTGCCCAGGATCGCATATTCACGGTCGAAGACTGGGTTGGTGGGCGCTTTTCGCTGTGGTCATCTATTGGCTTACCGATAGCCATCGCACTGGGTACTGAGCCCTTTCAGCAACTGCTTGAAGGTGCCAGGGAAATGGACGAACATTTTCGTTACACACCCTTTGAAGCTAATCTGCCTGTGCTCCACGGTTTACAGGCCATCTGGCATATTAATTTCCGTAACTACAAAAGCCGGGCGGTGCTGCCATATGTCCATCGTCTCGGGCAGCTACCGGCTTATCTCCAACAATTGATGATGGAGAGCTTGGGTAAAACGACTACAAAAGAGGGTGCCGCTGTAGACTTTTCTACCGGTCAAATCATCTGGGGTAGCGAAGGCACCAACGGTCAACATTCTTTCCATCAGTTGTTATTACAGGGCACAGATAGACAGTCGATAGAGTTTATCGCAACCCGATCCGCCCACTGTGAGGCCGGCAGCCATCGACATCTAAATAGCCACTGCCTGGCACAAAGCAGGGCGCTGATGGAGGGCAAATCTCAGGCTCTGGCCTATGAAGAATTGTTAGCAGAAGGGGCGAGTCCAGATGAAGCTGACCGGTTGGCCGCCCATAAATCAGTGCCGGGAAACCGGCCCAGCAACACACTTTTGTTAGACGACTTAACGCCCAGATGTCTCGGCGCCCTACTGGCATTTTATGAACACAGTGTTTACGTGCAAAGTGTGATCTGGAATATCAATGCCTTTGACCAATGGGGCGTCGAACTGGGCAAAGAAATGGGTAATGAATTATTTTTGTTACTTAACAAAACAGAAACAATGTCGGTAGCTCATGAGCAAATGGATAGCTCAACTCGCTCTCTGTTAGGTTGTTTACATAACTCCATCGACGGTCCCAGAGAAAGCTAAAAATACTACAAAAATAAAGCGCTATTATCTTTTCTTTATCAAGCACTTAAGACCAGCGCGAACAAGCTGAAACAAGCTGAAACAAGCTATTATTTAGATGGCTTATAGGGTAGAGTGGCCGACCTTTTCAGCACGCTAATTCCGTCTTGTTACCACCCTGGACACTAAACAGGGCGCTAACAACGACTTAAAACTGAGCCATTAAAGGGGAAAAAACAGTGATTATTGGCATACCCCGGGAAATAAAGCCCGGTGAAAACAGGGTCGCCATGACTCCCACCAACGTCCAGGTGTGGACGCAAAAGGGTATCGATTTTATTATCGAAAGCGGCGCAGGTGAGGCTGCCGGCTTCATGGATGATCAGTACGAAGAGGCCGGCGCATCATTGAAAAATGATCGCAGCGTTATCTTTGCCGATGCCGATATTATTATGCAGGTACAGTCCTTTGGTGCTAACGAGGTCAATGGCGACGATGACCTTGCGTCACTTAAGGCCGGACAGCTGGTTGCGGGCATGATGGATCCACTCGGCGGACCCGGCGTCTCTAAAAAGATGGCCGGCACCGGTGCCACCGCCATCGCCATGGAGCTGGTGCCCCGTATTAGCCGTGCACAAAGTATGGATGTGCTGTCATCCATGGCGACACTGGCTGGCTATAAAGCGGTGGTACTGGGTGCCTCGCACGCACCGCGCATTATGCCGATGTTGATGACCGCCGCTGGCACGCTCAACCCCATGCGCACCTTGATTATGGGTGTTGGCGTCGCAGGTCTGCAGGCCTGCGCAACGGCAAAACGCCTAGGAGGTGTGGTTGAAGCCTACGACGTGCGCCCAGCCGCTCGCGAACAAATCCTGTCTGTGGGGGCAAAACCAGTGGAGCTGGATCTGGAAACAGACACCTCCGAAGATAAAGGCGGTTACGCCAAAGAGCAAAGCGCAGAGTTTATTGCTCGTCAGCAGGAACAACTAACCCAGGTGATCGCCGAGCAAGACCTGGTGATTACTACTGCTGCCGTACCCGGGGCTAAATCACCGATTCTGGTCACGACTGAAATGGTGAAAAGAATGAAACGTGGTGCAGTCATCGTTGATCTGGCCGCAGAGCGCGGGGGTAACTGCGAGCTGACCAAATTGGGTGAAATAGTAGTTGCTCACGGGGTCACTATTCTGGGCCCGGACAACTTCGCATCCACTATGCCCACCCATGCCAGCCAGATGTATGGCAAAAATATGGAAATCCTGCTCGGTCATCTGCTTGATGACGCTAATAACCTTAAACTCGATTTTGACGACGAAATCATTTATGAAACGGTCATCGCTCACGACAACGAAGTGCCGCACAAAAGAATGCGCGACCTGATCGGTTTACCTGCCCTTCCAGAAAAAGCGGCGGAGCCAGAGGCAGACATAACTACAGAATCAACCGGGGAGACTTCCTGATGGAATTATTGATTATGCAATTGGCCTTATTCGTGCTCTCGCTGTTCCTCGGCGTCGAACTGATCACCAAGGTGCCACCTACCTTACATACACCATTGATGTCTGGCACTAATGCCATCTCCGGTATCACTCTGGTTGGCGCAGTGCTGGCTGCAGGCGCAGGCGAAGCTTCTACTCTCGTTCACGTGCTGGGTTTCGTGGCGGTGGTCATGGCCACGCTAAACGTGATCGGTGGCTATCTGGTTACCAACCGCATGCTCGCCATGTTCAAAAGGAGAGACTAAGCAATGAATGATTCTATTGTCAGTTTAGTCTACCTGGCCGCCGCAGTACTGTTTGTACTGGGCATTAAAGGCCTGACCAAACCAAAAACTGCGGTTCGCGGTAATACCTTATCGGCCACCGGCATGTTGGTTGCTGTGGTCATAACGTTGCTCGATCGCAATATCGTCAGCTTCGAATACATCGTCGCGGGTATGATCACGGGCGCTATACTCGGCGGTTTAATGGCTACTCGGGTACAGATGACCTCGATGCCGCAAATGGTTGCGCTGTTAAACGGTTGCGGCGGCGGTGCCTCCCTCGGTCTCGCCTCTGCCAGTTATTTGCTGGCGATGGAAGGCAGCGGCTACACCAGCGACATTATGGGCACCCTGGCGGTGTCTTTTGTGATGTTTACTGTGTTGATCGGTGCGGTAACGATGTCTGGCAGCCTGGTCGCCTATGCCAAACTCCAGGAATTAATATCCGGCCAGGGCATTGGCTTTGCCGGGATGAAGTTCCTTAACGCCGCTATTTTTATCGCTGCTATCGCGCTGCTGGTTATGCTTTGTATGAACCCTGGCAACACCCCCTTGTTCTGGACCCTGATAGCACTGGCTATCGTCCTTGGGCTAACCCTGGTACTACCCATTGGTGGTGCTGATATGCCAGTAGTGATTGCACTGCTGAACTCCTATTCGGGTATTGCAGCGGCCGCCGCCGGTTTTATCCTGGGCAACACTGTATTAATCGTGACTGGTTCGCTGGTCGGCGCGTCCGGTCTTATTCTGACCAATATTATGTGTGTGGCAATGAACCGCTCCCTGACCAATGTGCTTTTCGGCGTCATGGCCGAAGGTAGTGAAGCCATTGATGCCGACGAAATCTATGGCGGCAAGGTTAAGAGTGCCGGCGCCGAAGAAGTTGCCATGATCCTCGAAACAGCACGCCGTGTGGTTATCGTCCCGGGTTTTGGTATGGCAATGGCCCAAGCTCAACACGCGGTTCGAGAACTGGCCGATGTTATGGAGGGTCGTGGTATTGAAGTCGAATATGCCATTCATCCGGTGGCCGGCCGAATGCCAGGACACATGAACGTGCTACTTGCTGAAGCCGAAGTGCCCTACGACAAAATGGTCGAGATGGATCGCATCAACCCTACCTTTGATCAGACCGACGTAGCTATCGTAATCGGTGCCAATGATGTCACCAACCCCATGGCGCGAGAAGATAAAGGTAGTCCGATTTACGGCATGCCCATTCTTAATGTCGATAAAGCCAATACAGTGGTCGTTATCAAGCGCTCTATGAGTCCCGGTTTTGCCGGTCTGCCCAACCCGTTGTTTGCTATGGATAACTGCTTGATGGTCTTTGGCGATGGCAAAAAGGCCGTGATCGACATTACTGCGAATCTCGACTTGGCCTAAGCTGACAGAAAACAGTGGCTTCCGGCCAATAAAAAAGCCCTTTCAAGGGCTTTTTTATTGCTTAGAATTCCTCGGCTAGTCGCCAATCATAGTCAGAATTTCCGCCGTTTTAGCCTCCATCAAGGTCTGATCACCACGGCTTTCCACGTTAAGCCTGACCAAAGGTTCAGTATTAGACATGCGCACATTAAAGCGCCACTGCGCGAATTTCATACTCACGCCATCGGTTTTGTCAATCAACAGCGCATCCGCAACGAAACGGGCTTCAATATTTTTTAGCACTTGATCTGCATCTGCCACTGAACGATTAATTTCACCACTCACCGGATATGCGGCCTGACGTTCCGCCACTAATTCTGACAGGGGCTTACCACTGATCGACAATAACTCCACCACTAAAAGCCAGGGAATCATGCCACTATCGCAGTAGGCAAAATCCCGAAAGTAGTGGTGGGCACTCATCTCCCCACCGTAGACCGCATCATGATCGCGCATGACCTGCTTGATAAAAGCGTGGCCGGTTTTACTTTGTACCGGAGTGCCGCCTAAATTATCGACGATGTCGATGGTATTCCAGGTCAACCGCGGGTCGTGAACCACCGCTGCGGGACCGCTTTTCTTTAAGAAGGCTTCTGCTAAAAGGCCAACTACGTAGTAGCCTTCTATAAAATCACCCTTTTCATCGAAGAAAAAACAGCGATCAAAATCACCGTCCCAGGCAATGCCCAGATCCGCTTGCTGGTCGCGTACCGCCTGGGCCGTAGCCAGTCGGTTCTCTTCTAACAAAGGATTCGGCACACCATTGGGGAAATGGCCATCCGCTTCATGGTGAACTTTAATAAAGCTGAGTGGCAAATGTGCTTCTAGTAAGTCAACAATCGATCCCGCCCCGCCATTACCCGCGTTGACAACAACTTTTAACGGTTGCAGAACCTCTTTGGCCAGGTAAGTCTGCAAATGTTCGATATAAGCACTTTTGTCGTCCTTTCGAGTCATTGAACCTCTATTCATAGGTTCGATAAAATCACCGCGTTCAGCGAGCGCTTTTATCTCCGGCAAGCCATCATCGCCGCTAATAGGTCGGGACTGTTCGCGAACAAACTTCATGCCGTTATAGTCCATGGGGTTATGGCTGGCGGTGACTATCAGTCCGCCGTCATAACCGCCGTTAAAAGTTGCGAAATATATCTCTTCGGTGCCGCATAGGCCTATATGCGTCACGTCACAGCCGGCATCGCGAATCCCGTTGATGGTTGCATTACAGATAGCTGGACTGGTCAAACGAATATCGTGACCAACAACGATTTGTTTTGCGCACAGGTATTGAGCAAAAGCGCGGCCTATACGGTAGGCAATGGTTGCATTGAGTTGATCTGGCACCCGGCCGCGTACATCGTAGGCTTT
This sequence comes from Porticoccaceae bacterium, assembly GCA_021773435.1. Lineage (GTDB taxonomy): Bacteria > Pseudomonadota > Gammaproteobacteria > Pseudomonadales > Porticoccaceae > HB2-32-21. The sequence goes on along the minus strand of JAJFKC010000020.1, from coordinate 198,733 downwards.
AAAACAGGTGTACTTTTCTGGATAAAATAAGTCCGCCATCAGGGGTTCTTATTTTTCAGGTAAATATTTTCGTAAACATAATTGGTGGCCTCGACATAGCCATCGACACTACCGCAATCGAAGCGCTGCCCTTTAAATTTCCAAGCTAAAACTTTGCTTGTCCTGGCCATCGTCAAAAGCGCATCGGTGAGCTGCACCTCGGAATTTTTGCCAGGCGGCGTATGGCGTAATATTTCAAAGATATAAGGAGTTAGCACATAACGCCCAATAATTGCCAAATTACTCGGTGCATCAGCGGATTCAGGCTTTTCCACCATATCCGTCACTGTGTACAATCCAGGTTCATCTTCAGTGCCGTCAACGACACCAAACTTTGATATATCTGCGTCATCGACTTCCTGAATAGCAATGACCGAGCATTTAGTACGACGATAAATCTCGACCAATTGCGCCATCACGCCCTGGTCATCGGCCACACATAAATCATCCGCGAGAATCACGCCAAAAGGTTCGTTGCCGACCAACAATTCACCGGTGAGAATCGCGTCGCCCAGACCCTTAATTTCTGACTGCCGGGTAGTAGCAAATTTTGCTTGAGCAATAACATTTTTAATACTGGATAAATACTGCTCTTTATCTGTACCAGCAATTTGATGCTCCAGTTCATAGCTGGTATCAAAAAAATCATGGATGGCCCGCTTGCCCCGCCCAGTTACCAAACAGATCTCATTAAGGCCTGCAGCCAAGGCTTCTTCCACGCCATACTGCACCAGAGGCTTGTTGACTACCGGCAGCATTTCTTTGGGCATAGATTTGGTGGCTGGCAAAAACCGGGTGCCATAGCCAGCCACTGGAAATAAACATTTTTTGATCACTCTCGGCTACCTCCTGTAAACGTTCTTCTATACATCAAGCTCTATGCGCAAATTCCAGTGAGCGCAAAACATAAATCGGCGGGCATTCTACCCTTAAATTGTGGTTACTCGCGCGCCAAATGGGAAAAAATATCGAGGCCTCTACGACAGGTAAAAACACACCACGTCAAATGGAAAATAGTCCGCCCTAATCAAGCCTGAATGAGCCAATGGGCTGTGCAATCCTCCTTTAAAGTGCTATTTGGAGTTCCCTGGTCATTAAGCTAGAATGGCGCGTCTTTTTTTGCGGCATGTTTAGTTTTTGTCGCGCTAATACTCCATTCAGCCAGAGGTTCCATTGACCGAATCAGAAGCTTACCAACGTAATAGTTTTGGATATGACGACCTGATAGCCTGCTCTGAAGGACGCTTATTTAACCCTAAAAGTGCTCAGTTACCGGCACCTAATATGCTCATGGTGGATCGCATCACCCACATCAGCGCCGAGGGCGGCGCCAACGGAAAAGGCGAAATCATCGCCGAAATGGATATCAAGCCCGATCAGTGGTTTTTTGGCTGCCACTTCCCTGGCGATCCCGTTATGCCTGGCTGCCTGGGCCTTGATGCACTGTGGCAGTTAACCGGGTTTTTCCTGACCTGGCGAGGTAATAATGGTCACGGCAGAGCACTGGGTGCGGGCGAAGTTAAGTTTTTTGGTCAGGTGTTGCCGACTGCCAAAAAAGTCACCTACAAGCTGGATATTTCGAGAGTCATTGAACGAAAGCTGGTTATGGCCATCGCTGACGGAACAGTTTATGTCGGTGACCGAGAGATCTACACCGCGAAAGGCTTACGGGTAGGTTTATTCCAGTCAACTGACAATTTCTAGCTGGATTCAGTACAATTCTGACGTTTTCAATGGTTTAAGGATCACGTGTTTGATGGTCACGTGTTTTATAGTCACAGGCGAAAATAGAGGTTGATATGAGACGGGCTGTAATTACAGGGTTGGGTGTGGTCTCTTGTCTGGGCAGTGACGCGGCTAGCGTGACCGAGTCACTCCGCAACGGCCAATCCGGCATTCAGGTCAATGATGCCTATCGGGAAGCGGGCATGAAAAGCCAGATTTCTGGTCAGATCGACCTGGACTTTAAAAATTTAATCGACCGAAAGCACCTGCGCTTTATGAGTGTTGCTGCGGCGTACGGCTATCTTGCCATGCAACAGGCAATTGATGACAGCGCCTTGAGTCAGGCCGACATCAGTAACCCACGCACTGGAATTATTATGGGCTCGGGGGGCATTTCCGGCGAAAAGTTTGTCGAATCTATCGATACCTGCCGCAATAAAGGCGTCCGTCGTATGGGCCCTTATCGCGTCACCCAAATTATGAGCAGCACTGTCGCTGCGTGTCTGGCCACACCCTTTCAAATTAAAGGCCTGAATATTTGCATCTCTTCCGCCTGTGCAACCAGCGCGCACTGCGTAGGTGCCGCCGTAGAGCAAATTCAACTGGGCAAACAGGACATCCTGTTTGCTGGCGGTGCTGAGGAACAACATTGGTCTATGGCGAGCATGTTTGATGCCATGGGGGCGTTATCAACAAATTATAACAACACACCGGAAAAGGCCTCACGGGCCTACGATGCTGACCGGGATGGCTTTGTTATGTCCTGTGGTGGTGGCTGTTTCGTCGTCGAAGAACTGGATCATGCCCTGGCCAGGGGCGCAAAAATTTATGCCGAGATTGTCGGTTACGGTGCTACCTCCGATGGCTATGACATGGTTGCACCGTCTGGTGAAGGTGCGACGCGGTGTATGCAGCAGGCACTATCGACAGTTGAGGGCGACATTGATTACATCAACACCCACGGCACCAGTACGCCGGTAGGAGATGTGGCCGAAATCGGTGCTATCCGCAGCGTGTTCGGTGATAAAGCGCCACCGATTGGCTCAACTAAATCCTTGTCGGGGCACTCTTTAGGTGCGGCCGGTATCCATGAAGCCATCTACAGCATGCTGATGATGGAAAACGGTTTTATTGCCGAGTCGATTAACGTCGGCAATCTCGACCCCAAAGTAGCTGATATGCCCATCGCAACAAGTCGAATAGATAACGTTACCATCGAGCGCATCATGTCTAATAGTTTTGGCTTTGGTGGCACCAACGCGACGCTGGTATTACAAAAATATCACCAGTAAATACTGCCCGGTCTCTCTATCATGTTTATTCTGTCATGCTTATAAAGGCATACTAGACAACACCAAACTAAACAGCAGCTAGATATATTTATTTTTACGTAGGTAATTAACCAGTTGCTCTGTACAGGCTCCAATATCATTGACCGCCGTATCAACGACAATCTCTGGATGTTCAGGTGACTCATAGACCGAGTCAATGCCTGTAAAGTTGGCGATTTCGCCCGCACGGGCCTTTTTATATAGCCCTTTAGGATCTCTTTCTTCGCACACTTCTAGTGAAGTGGCTAAATGCACCTCGATAAACTCATCAGCCTCAACGACATCTCTTGCCAAACGTCGCTCGGTGCGGAAAGGAGAAATAAACGCGGTCATGATAATCAATCCCGCATCGACAAATAATTTGGCGGCTTCCCCAATTCGACGAATATTCTCCACGCGATCCTGGTCAGTAAAGCCCAGGTCTCCATTCAGACCCTGTCGAACATTGTCGCCGTCAAGCAAATAACAATGGTGCCCCCGCTCAAACAAAGCTCTTTCCAGGGCATTGGCCAAGGTTGATTTTCCGGAACCACTAAGGCCAGTAAACCAGATGACACAAGGCTTCTGCGCCTTTTTATCAGCCCGCTCCTGTTTGCTTACCGCAGCGGCGTGCCAGGTCAGATTGGTACCCAAATTAACTCCTTATGATAATTATTTAGCCGATCAGCGGGTTTGATAGTGCCTTTATAGAAAACGCATAGTGATAGAAAACACATAGTGCCCGTGCAGAAAGCGCAATGTCATCCCTTCGTAGAGAGATATCTAAAAGGGTATGTCATCGTCGAAATTGTCGAAGCCACCGGGCTGTGCAGGTGCGGGATCGCCGCCAGCAGCAGCCATCTCCTGAGTCGCTGTTGGAGCGCTTTGAACGGTGCCTTGCTGTGATGAACTTTGTTGAGCTGGCGCATAGTCGCCACCTGCCCCGCCACGACTATCAAGCATTTGCATTTCATTAGCGACGATTTCGGTACTATAACGATCCGCCCCGGTCGCTTTGTCCTGCCACTTCCGTGTACGCAGGGAACCTTCCAGATAAACCTTGCTACCCTTGCGCAAATATTCACCGGCGATCTCCGCCAGGCGATTAAAAAACACCACCCGATGCCATTCGGTGCGCTCCTGCTGCTGGCCAGTCTGCTTATCTTTCCAGCTCTCACTGGTCGCCACAGTAATATTGGTCACGGCACCCCCGGAGGGCATATAGCGGGTCTCGGGATCCTGCCCGAGATTACCGATCAAAATCACTTTATTGATACCTCTGGCCATGATCTTCTCCTCTTTCTGGTATTAATTTCTGGCTGCTAAATATTTGAGAAATGGTATTCAAAACCAATCACTATCCCGAAATATAGTGTCAAAATCGCCAGCATCTACGAGGACGGCTATTAGCTACAAACTCCGGAAACTTCTTAATTTTGCGGTGCATACCAATGGCGCTCAGTGTAACCCTACGGGGATATTAAAATCCATAATTCACATGCCAATATCACTGAGTTGGCCTAATTTAAGACAGTTCTTGCCATACCTTTAATTTCCTATTAGTCCTAACTCAGTGCCCGTCGGTAGCCATGCTACCACCAGTCAATGAATGGGCGGATGCAAACATAAAAAACCCGCTAAAGCCCCGGAGTCAACCTGCAGATTTTCGGCGCTGGCCCCATCGATAAACTTGGCACTGGCGATCATTACGCATATCAAATGCGTTATACTGCGCGGCAAAGGATCTTGGATGGCACTCAGCATATAAATGGCGACGGCAAGCAGATCAACTATAGCGAGCAAAATAGACCATTATCATAAGCCGGAGTCGGATGGACATCTGCCCCATAGTGGTGTTGCGGTTGCCGACATTCCAACGGGACAAGAGGAGTTATCACGCACCCAATCCGGGACTAGCATCGCCATTTTGCTCTGTACGAAAGACGGCGAGCGGTTTCTTGATGAGCAGCTAGAATCAATTCACGATCAGAATCTCTCAAATATAGCGCTGTACGCGTCGGACGATGGATCCACAGATAACACCACGGATATTTTAAGTCGCCATCAAACGGACTGGGGTGAACAGCACTTTTCCATCAGATCTGGCCCTCAACAAGGCTATGCAGCCAATTTTCTATCCCAAGTCTGCAATACTGACATACAAGCAGACTATTACGCGTTTGCTGATCAGGACGATGTTTGGGAAGCAGATAAATTATCGCGTGCGATCGAACAACTTGAAACCACTGCTTCTGATACCCCTGCACTCTATTGCGCTCGCAGAAAATTGATAGCAGAAACCGGTGCTGACATTGGCCAGACACCTCTGTTTCGCAGAGCACCCAGCTTTGCGAATTCATTGGTGCAAAGCCTCAGCGGTGGCAATACCATGGTATTTAATCAAGCGGCACGTAATATTTTATGTCAGGCGGGGCAGCCTCATATTGTCAGCCATGACTGGTGGGCCTACAGCCTGATATCTGGGGCAGGCGGGACTATTTTTTATGATGCTCACCCAAGTGTCAGATATCGACAGCATGACGACAATGTTCTCGGTGCCAGCCCTGGTTGGCGGGCGAGCTGGCTGCGCGTTAGGATGATTTTAAAAGGTCGGTTCCAAGACTGGAATGCTATTAATACCCTCGCGCTAAAGCAGGCTCAGGGTCTCCTCACATCCGAAAATAGGCAAGCTCTGGACCAATACGCAGCAGCGAGAGCACGCTGGTTAGTGCCCAGAGCATTAGGCGTTTGGCGCTCAGGGGTGTATCGACAAACGTTGATAGGTAATCTGGGGCTGGGCCTCGCTGTCTTTTTAAATAAAATCTAATTACACAGGTTAGTGGATGACGATTCTGGTAACAGGCGGGGCGGGTTTTATCGGCTCGAATTATATAAATGGCTGGTTCAAAAACTCAGATGAAGCTATCGTCAATCTCGACAATCTGACTTATGCTGGCAATTTAAACAACCTGGTGTCAGTTTCTGACCGTGACCAATACCATTTCGTCAAAGGCGATATTGCCGACAAGGCATTGCTTGCTGATTTGCTGACTAAATATTCACCTCGCACGATCATCAATTTTGCGGCTGAGTCACACGTCGATCGTTCTATTAGCGGGCCAGAAAGTTTTATCCAAACAAATATTGTCGGGACATTCAATTTGCTCGAATCGGTGCTGAGTTATTGGCGCGAATTGCCAGTGGTCGCTAAAGATGAATTCCGATTTCTCCATGTCTCGACCGATGAAGTTTATGGGTCCCTTGCTTACACTGATCCAGCCTTTCTGGAAACCAACGCCTATCAACCAAACAGCCCTTATAGTGCCAGCAAGGCAGCATCCGATCACCTGGTGCGCGCTTATCACCATACCTACGGTTTGCCAGTGTTGACCACGAATTGCTCCAACAACTACGGGCCCTACCAATTCCCGGAGAAATTGATTCCTCTGGTTATCCACAATGCATTGGCTGGTAAACCACTACCCATATACGGTGACGGCAGCAATATCCGCGACTGGCTCTATGTAGGCGATCACTGTGCGGCCATCCGGCGCGTGCTCGAAGCGGGACGACCGGGAGATGTCTACAATATAGGAGGGTTGAATGAGAAGACGAATCTGGAAGTTGTCAACACGCTTTGTGATTTGTTAGACAAACTAAAGCCTCAACCCAGTGTGGCATCCTACGCTTCACAAATCACCTTTGTAACAGATCGTGCCGGGCATGATCAACGCTATGCCATTGATGCCAGCAAAATTAAGCATGATCTCGGCTGGCAACCATCTGAATCTTTTGAGTCGGGTATGCGTGATACCGTTCAATGGTATTTGGATAATCAGGACTGGGTCAGCAATGTCACCAGCGGCGACTACCGAAATTGGGTTGAAAAACACTACGCATGAAGATCCTCTTGCTAGGCGCTAACGGGCAGGTTGGCTGGGAACTGCAACGCTCCCTCGCCCCCCATGGCGAACTAAAAGCATGCAATCGCTATACCGCGGATCTGGAAGATTTAGATCAGCTTAGCACCATCATCAGAGATTTCTCACCAAAAATCATTGTAAACGCGGCCGCCTACACTGCTGTAGATAAAGCCGAATCCGAACCAGACAAAGCCCACCGTATTAATGCCGAAGCAGTTGGCCTGGTAGCTCAGGAAACGAAACGCCTCGATGCATGGATGATCCATTACTCGACAGACTATGTGTTCGACGGCAATAAGACCGGAGCCTATACCGAGGCCGACCGACCCAATCCTCAATGTGTTTATGGCGTGAGCAAACTCCAGGGCGATGAAGCGGTATATAACAGCGGCTGTAAACATCTCATCTTTCGCACTAGCTGGGTTTTCGCCAATCGCGGCACCAACTTTCCCAAAACCATGCTGCGACTAGCTGAGGAACGCGATCACTTAGAGGTGATTGCGGATCAATTTGGCGCACCTACCAGTGCCGAATTGATAGCAGACGTAACCAGCCTCTGTCTCCACCAAACAATTCACGATAAGGCTTTTGCCAAAGAGGCGTCGGGCACCTATCATCTGACATCCGGCGGCAAAACCAGCTGGCATGGCTTCGCACAATTTGTGATTGCTGAGGCCCAATCGAAAGGTGCAAAATTTAACGTCATGCCAGAATCTATTGAGCCAATTTCTACAGCCGAATATCCATTAGCAGCCAAACGACCCGCTAACTCGCTACTCAGCACACAAAAGCTCGCCAACACCTTCGGTGTGTATCTGCCGCCGTGGCAAATACACGCAAAAAGATGGGTTGCCGAATTTGTTTCCCAGGAAATCAAATGAAACGTAAAGGGATTATCCTGGCCGGTGGTTCCGGCACCCGACTGTACCCTTCGACCAAGGTTGTATCCAAGCAACTGCTACCTGTGTTTGATAAACCTATGGTCTATTACCCTCTTTCGACACTTATGCTTGCAGGTATAAGAGAGCTATTAGTCATCTCAACACCCCACGACATTGGCAGCTACCAGGAACTACTCAGCGACGGCTCTCAATGGGGCCTGGATATACAATATGCTGTGCAACCATCACCAGATGGCCTCGCACAGGCATTTATAATTGGTGAGGAATTTTTAGATGGCTCCCCTTCCGCTCTAGTGCTGGGGGACAATATTTTCTATGGTCATTCGCTCGACGCGCTGCTTCATTCCGCTGATGAGCGCACAGAAGGTGCCACTATTTTCGCCTACCACGTGCAAGACCCAGAGCGCTACGGCGTCGCCGAATTTGATCAGGCCGGACGAGTCACCAGTCTCGAAGAAAAACCGCCTTATCCGAAATCCAATTACGCAGTCACTGGCCTCTATTTTTATGATGAGAAGGCCGTTGAATACGCAAAGCAAATAAAGCCTTCGAAGCGCGATGAGTTGGAAATCACGGATCTCAACCGTATCTACCTTGAACAGAATGCCTTGTCTGTCGAACTGATGGGGCGAGGTTATGCCTGGCTCGATACCGGCACTCACGAGAGCCTGCTTGAAGCTCATCAGTTTGTGCAAACCATTGAACACCGCCAGGGTTTAAAAATCGCCTGCCCAGAGGAAATAGCCTTCCAGCAACAATGGATAGACACCGCAATGATGGAAAAACTCGCGGAACCCATGCTAAAAAGCGGCTACGGACAATATCTGATGCAAGTCGCCAAAGAAACAACCCCTGGATGAAAACCACCCGTCTGATCATACCCGATGTTATTTTGCTCGAACCTCAGGTCCACATCGACGACCGGGGGGTTTTCTTTGAAAGCTTCAACAAGAAAGCTTTTAAAGAAGCGACGGGGCTTGCACCAAACTTCGTCCAGGACAATCATTCGGAATCTATCAAAGGTGTGTTGCGAGGTCTGCACTATCAATTGCCACCCAAAGCGCAAGGCAAACTAGTAAGGGTCACTCAAGGCGAAGTATTTGATGTGGCTGTCGATATTCGCAAAAACTCACCCACCTTTGGGCAATGGGTTGGGCAAACTTTATCCGCAGAGAACAAAAAACAACTTTGGATCCCGGAAGGCTTTGCCCACGGGCTTCTAACACTATCTGAAACCGCTGACTTTCTTTATAAAACCACTGATTACTATGCACCGGAATTCGAACGCTGTATTCGTTGGGATGATTCGGATATTGGCATAAAATGGCCAATCAAAAATCCTCCCCTCATATCCGAAAAAGACGAACAAGGTTTATTTTTCCGGCAAATTGGCCTGTAAATATAAAATTTCAGGGAGTTCATGCTGAGCACGGTCGTAGTCTTTTGGAATTCCTATGTCTATGAAATATGCGTCGGTAATAAATGCTCCAGGTGTTAATTCATCACAGTGGTTTTGTAGCAAATCGGTCTCAAAACCAAACTTCCCAGAAAGACCAAAGCTTTCAAAAACACCGGGATTAACCACATAAACACCCGCATTTATCAAACCAGAACCAACCTTGCCCTTTTCAGCAAAGCCTGACACTCGATTATCTGACACCAAAACTGAACCCTATCTCGCGACACCCCGCGCCTCTCTTAATACCAACAGCCCGTGCAGGCGAGTCCGCGTATCAGCTCTCTATAATCGATATTCAAGAAGGCTTCGTCATTGAACAAAAAAGCAGTTCCGGGGCGCTTTAGAAACTGGAACGGCGTTAACATTCAAGCGTTACAGCACGCCCGAGAAGTCCTTACTCCCGAGAATAACGCAATGCTTAATGCTTTTAGTAAGGCTCGCAGCGGTAATATTCAAACTCGGGTTACGCGTCTTTGGGCATCTGGTGTTTACCGCTAGACAATCGCGGGGAGACTTGCTCTGATAGTCGTAGCTATCCTCGGAAAATGTAGCATCATTGAGAAATTAAACCTATACACTGCTACTGCTTTTTCATAGCGCCTCAACGGATCCATCTTCAACAACCCTACCTGTAATCACATTAGCCAGCTTATTAATACGTGAAAGCAATATTATGACCATAATTCCCCGAGTATCAACTACGGACTATATTCACTTTTTTCCATTTGTCTAACGTTTTTTAGCCTCCGATGAAGTTATAGCATTAAGCTTTGAGCGTTCACCCCAAAAAGCCATAGGCTCATAATCAGGATACGGGTAGTACCCTCTAACAAGCTCAATGTCACTCGCCCTTCTCCTACAGTGTAGTTGTACGAGATCAAAAACTGATATCGGCACACCACTACAACAATTAATCACGCCCTGGCAATTAGGATTATTAATGACTATCGAGAAGTTCTTCGCTACTTCTTCAATTGGCAAATAATCTCGTAATTGATCACCCATAGACATATTGAATTCCGTTAACCCCTCATCGATTGCAGAGTCTAGTTGGGCAAGAAGACTATTTTTATTTTGCCCTTCACCGTACATATAAAAAAGGCGCATCCATTGCAGAGTATATGGCCTATCATCTTGAAGGAATTGCAGTGACTTTCGCAGGGTGTCTTTTGCAAAACCATATGCCGTTGTAGGATGGGTTTCCATATCCTCTGTTAAGGTGCCATGTTGTGCGCCATATTCTAAGCATGTACCTGCAACCACTAAGTGAGGCACCCCTGAATTAACGGCTGCTTCCAAAAATGCCAAGTCAGCAGTTAGGTTTTTACCAAGGTGAAAGAAATCACGATAATTTGGAAGACCTGACCATGCCAAATGGATTATTGCGTTGGGGAGAGACTCGCCTTGTAAAAGCGGTTGGAAATTTTTGTGTAAATCACACTCAATAAAATCAACATTTTCAAACCAGGGCATTCCACTCGCACGTTTGATGTCTCGCGCGACTGCAACAATAGAATGCCCACAAGCTAATAATTCATTGACCACGTGCCTTCCTACGAAACCCGTAGCCCCTGTTACCATCACTCTCATGTAAGAACCCTAAGCTCAGGCACAGCCATCACAAACGAGCCACCCCATGACAGCACCTGCTGTTGAACAACCTCCTCAGCAATATTCCATGGAAGGATAACAACAAAGTCAGGTTTACGTTTGGCAAGTTCAGCAGGGGCAAGAATTGGGATATGGCTGCCAGGCATGAACTTCCCCTGCTTTGAGGGTGCGGCATCACAAACAAAAGCAATCAAATCAGGCTTAACACCTGCATAGTTCATCAAGGTATTTCCCTTAGCTGCAGCACCATACGCTGCTACAGAATTGCCCGCACTATTCTGCTCAACCAAAAAAGCAAGAAAATCATTTTTTACTTTATCTGCTTTTTTCTGAAACCCCTGATACACACTGAGGTCTTTTAGCCCAAATGTCGTTTCTCTTTCAATCATAGCGGCTACAGCAGGCTCGGTTTTTCTCAGATCACTGTCGTGGCAACCGTAAACCCGCAAACTACCACCATGGGTAGCGAGCTCTTCTATGTCAAACACCCGCAATCCTGATTGAGCGAAAATTTGCAAAACAGAAGTAAGTGACAAATAAGAGAAATGTTCATGGTAGACGGTATCAAATTGATTATATTCGATTAGGCGCATCAAATGGGGAAACTCCAGATTGACGGTACCTCCTTCTTTCAATGCAATTCGAAGTCCCTGTGTAAAATCATTGATATCTGGGACATGCGCATAAACATTGTTGCCACAGATCAGGTCTGCGCATTTTCCATCTTCAGCTAAGGACATCGCAGTGGACATGCCAAAGAATTCACGTAGCACTGGCACACCAATTTTCTCAGCAGCGTCCGCTGTACTATCTGTTGGCTCAATACCAAGACAAGGGATACCCGCAGCAACGAAGTTTTTTAGTAGATAACCATCATTAGACGCGACTTCAATGACAAAACTTTCCTTCGATAAGTCCAAACGCTTTGAAATTGTTGCTGTATAATGCTCAGCATGCTGTAACCAGCCCTTCGAAGTAGATGAAAAGTAGGCGTAATCACCTGAGAACAAGTCATCAGCCGCAGTATAGTCCTCAGTTTGTACTAACCAACATTTATCACATACGTATAACTTTAACGGGAAAGTGGTCTCAGGTGCGCACAGCGCCTCTTTTGAAAGGTAAGCATTGGAGGGAGGTGCGAACCCAAGATTAAGAAAAACATGTTCTAACACAGTTTGACAATGGCGACATTTCACAAAACTATTCCTGTAAAGTCATCTTTTAAATGTGGATGACCTAAATCTCTTTCAGAAAGATCGATTGGCGCAAGCGGCCAATTTACTCCAATTTTAGGATCATCAAATCTTACGGCACCTTCAAAACTTGGCATGTAAAACGCCGTATGCAGGTAAAGTAATTCGCTGCCCTCTTCTAATACCTGAAAACCATGCGCACACCCCTCGGGGATCACAAAAGCAGAACGGTTTTCCGGCGTTAGTTCAACCGCCGTCCATTTCAAAAATGTCGGCGAGGCTTGACGCAAATCAACCGCCACATCGAAAACGCGCCCTTTGAGACAGCGGACTATCTTTATTTCCACATGGGGTGGGTTTTGATAATGGAAACCCCTTACAGCACCGACACTATGTGTCATCGAGTGATTTATCTGGACAACCACCCTCGCATCAATAATACCTTGCATTTCATCAGAGCAAAATAAGCGAGTAAATGCCCCTCGATCATCTTTAAATACTTCGTTCTCTATAATCCATACACCGGATATACTCGTCTCAACTGGATTCAAAGCTACACCTCTCCTGCCCATGAGAGTCCACGTTCCTTAGCAAGCTTAATGTATCGCCGTAATTGCTCAAGACTTATTACATCGTTACGATCAATCAAAGCCCGATACCATTCGGCCGTCGCTGCAACACCTTCATCAAAGGTCCACACAGGCCGCCAAAGTAATTTTTCCCGCGCCTTGCCACTATCCAGATGCAGCAATTGGGCTTCGTGTGGCTGGGGCGTGTCGGTACAGTTCCATTCAACAGTCGGCCAATCTGCCTTTAATGTAGCCAACACTTGCTTGACTTGGCGATTGCCATCTCTATCAGGCCCAAAATTCCAGGCATCGGCGCACCGCTTGCTTCCTTCCACCAGTTGCTTACCAAGCACCAGGTAGCCGGAAAGGCATTCCAATACATGCTGCCAAGGGCGAGTCGCATTAGGTGAACGTATTTCCAGAGGCTTTCCAGCCTCTACAGACCGAACCAGATCCGGAATCAGTCGATCCTCTGACCAGTCTCCGCCGCCAATCACGTTACCAGCACGTGCGGTGGCTAACAAAGGACTGGAGGGCGTGTTGAAAAAAGATCGGCGATAGCTGGCTGCAACCAGTTCGCTACCGCCCTTGGAGGCGCTGTACGGATCATGCCCCCCCAAGGGATCAATCTCTCGATAGGCCCAATCCCATTCCTTGTTCTCGTAACACTTATCGGTCGTGACGACGACAATCGCCGCCAATTCTTCAACCTGCCGACAGGCATCAAGCACGTTTGCGGTGCCCATCACATTGGTGGCCCAGGTTTCCAGCGGCTGCCGATACGAGCGACGAACCAAAGGCTGCGCAGCCAAATGAAAAACAATCTCCGGCTTGGCCTCCACAATTTTCTGCCGGAGCAAAAGCTCATCACGGATATCGATATGGAAAGACTCCATGTCAAGCGCTAACAGATTCCAATGGTTAGGTGACGTCTCGGGCGGCAAAGAAATACCCGTCACTTTTGCACCCAATATTTGCAACCAAAGCACTAACCAACTTCCCTTGAAGCCGGTATGTCCGGTTACCAAAATCCGTCGATTTTTATAAACATCACCAAACATCATCACCAGCTTTTCCAGGGTGCTTTACCCGACGACCAAAGGCCTTCGAGATGGTTTTTATCGCGCAACGTGTCCATCGCTTGCCAAAACCCTCTGTGCTGATAAGCAGAAAGTTGCCCACTGGTGGCCAGCTTCTTCAATGGCTGCTGTTCCCAAACAGTGTCATCGCCATCGATGTATTCGAGAACACTTGGTTCCAGGACGAAAAAACCACCATTAATCCAGGCACCATCACCCGCAGGTTTTTCTTGAAATTGGTGAACCGCGCCATTATCAATATGCAACGCACCGTAACGCCCAGGGGGCTGAATTCCCGTAACTGTAGCCTGGCGACCAGACGACTTGTGGTGCTCTATCAAGGCGGAAATATCAATATCTGACACCCCATCGCCATAAGTAAAACAAAACGTCTCGTCATCAATATATGACGCTATACGCTTGAGGCGACCACCCGTCATCGTGGTGTCACCAGTATCGACCAAAGTGACTTTCCATGGCTCCGCAAACTTTTGATGAATCTCCATTTTGTTGTCGCGCATGCAAAACGTGACATCTGACGTATGCAAAAAGTAATTCGAAAAATACTCTTTAATCATGTAGCCTCTGTAGCCAAGGCAAATAACAAAATCGTTAACTCCATAATGAGAGTACATTTTCATGATATGCCACAGGATCGGCTTACCGCCGATTTCGATCATGGGTTTTGGCCTTAGATGTGACTCTTCACTTATACGTGTCCCCAATCCTCCCGCCAAGATGACTGCCTTCATTTCTACGCCTCCAGTTTTACTTAAATTGCTATTATTTATACCAAAACCCATTCGCCATTATAGGCTCAGGCTTTATAAAGCCGCCGTATTCCCGATATATTTGCCCCACGTTCTGATTACAAATTCCCTTTTTTCTGCCCAGGGAAATGCCAAAAAATTGCGGGTCTGATTATCAGCTACCAGCAAATTTTTCTGCGCTCCCTGCCTGAAGGTATCACTCATAGGCCAAAATTTTGGCGAATATCCACGGCCATTACGCCCTACAAGGAGAATCTCTTTTCCTGTCTCTAAAACTTGCCGTGTCAGACTATCTGGGCCACTTTCAAAATGGAATGCATCAATTTTGCTAGAGATTTCAAGCCCCTCCGTAATTCTGCAAAATAAGCTACGGTCAATCATAAAAGCTGTTGAGCGGAGATGAATATTTGGGAAAATAGGGAAAGCACTGTTTAATCCGTTCAGGCTTTCGTAGGAGGCGCTCGCACCTACCAACCCCACATCAGACAACGCTAAATTTATCGCCAGCTTAGCAAGCCAGTCCGGCGCTAATATTTCACTACCCGTATTAAACACGCAGATCAACTCTTCTTCGATCATATTCGCCCATTCAATATAGGCACCAATATCCAAACTCTCATCATCCAAGAATACTGGCTTATATGGCACGTAATTAAATAAGGCTTCGGCCTTTTCCAAATCGGCGTTATCCGCGAACCCTTTAAATATCACGTACAGAGAGTGCGTAACGCCCGGGGCATTACGCTTATAAGAATCAAGGAATCGCTCACACGATAAAAACCAATCCTTATCCGCGCCACGGGCAAGATAGGCGACCGCAATTGTTTGATTTGAGTCGAACAATAAAATTTCCACCCTAGCTTTTCATAATATACATTGATTAACATGTGGCACGAACGTCGGTGAAGCCACCGTAAAAAACTGTTCGTTGTAGTATGGATCTGAGATAACGCAATGGGCCCAACGTTTTTGGTACCAAACAACTTCACATATGTCCGCCGAGGCAACACGCGACTGTGACTCCATGTGCGTCAACTCAACCTTGGGGGCATATACACTCCAAAGGCCTTCCTCCTGCACTTTAAGACAATAATCCGCGTCATTGTAACTTATGGCAAGCTCTTCGCTATACCCTCCAACCTGGCGATACACATTCGACAAAGTCATCATGACCGCGCCCGTTACTGCCATGAAGTTGCGTACCCCACAGGTACTAAAATAATAGCCTGCCTCATCCCCCGGAAAGAGACGCCTTACATGATCTGGATTCCCAGAGTTATGAACAACCCCTACATGCTGCGTTCGACCATCAGGATAGAGAAGCTTCGCGCCCACGACTCCAACGTGAGGTTTCTCAAAATGTTCGACCATCCGTTCTATCCAGGTAGGCGCGAGAATTTCAATATCATCATTCATAAGCAACAGTAGCTCGCCATTGGCAACTGTTGCCCCAAGATTTAATTTCTTGGGAATATTAAATACCGGCTCAGCATAGGTAAGCCGTTGACAATCGTAGTCAACCAGTGCTTGCTTTTGTCTCTCAGACAAATCGTCATTATCAACTACAATAATCTCAATATTTTTGTAGGTTGATTGGTTTCGAATCTGGTCTACGACATTCGTAATGAGGTCTATCTGGCGCCCTTCTGTGGTGACCGTTTTTCCTGCTGTTGGGATGATTATTGAAACGAGTGGTTCGCGCTTAAGTTCCAGCTGAATGTCATAACACCCACGATATAACGCATGTTCGCGAACAACACCATAACGTCCAGTTCGCTTGAGCCGCCCTTGGAGAGCAGTAATATTCTGTGCAGATTGAGCATCTAATGTTTTTTCATCAATTTGTCGTTCAGCTTCGTGCCCAAGAATTTTCGCCACATGCATAATTTTTGAGGTGCGCTCCGTGACCCGAAGGGCAAGATCATATAAGTGAGTGCTGTCAAAACAACCATGGGCAACCTTGGTTCGAAAACACGCAGGGAATCCGATGTAATTAAAAGTCTCTAAATAATCAGGACTCCAATCTGGTTTGTAGAAAGGATCACAGCGTTTCCCGATAGCACTCCAATGATCTTGATCTCCATAAATCAAATCGAGATCGGGGTACTGATTGATGGCATTAGCGAATTCATAAAGTGCATTGCTAGAAAAACCTTGACCACTTTCAATAAAGACAACGAAATCCCCTGAAACATCCGCAAGGGACATATCAAGAAGAGGTCTTGCATCCTTTTTCAGAAGGGCTGGCAGCCTTGTCTCAGCACTTACAAGGACACGCAAATCATAATATGGATACATCTGCCTGCGTATCGACTGTAAGGTTTTCTCCCAGCCATCAAGGCCTTGCCTCACATCAACAACGACAGTAAATATTGGCTTATAAAGCATTACATCCATGTGTCGTGTGATATCGGGAAACTCAGCTTCCAGTCGCTTCCGCTCCTCACGAGTCCACGCTTTGTACGATACCCCCTTCTTTCGTTGGCAAGATATAAATTTAGGCCTGTGGAGCAATAACGTGCGATGAACAGGAATCCAGGTGCCATCGGGATCTTCTACATCAACCCACAGCCTATGCAAGCCTATTGAAAGCATTGGCACGACTGCAAAGCCGACATCAAGAGGAAGCTCGCTTACTGAGGCAAAAACCCGCTGTACATCTTCGCGTTGCTTCAGGTGTGGTTGATATATAGTTTTTCCAATCCGGGCTCTAACTTTTAAGGCAGCGCAAGTATCAAGATCAACACCCCACCCAGAGATGACAAAAGAGCCATCGACTATCATAAAAAATCTATTTGGACTATCGATATTAATACGAAAGTGCCCAGGCGCAATTTTTCTCCATGCCTCAGTTTCACCGTGAAAAAAAGCGGTCACACGTTCTGTATATTCTCTACGTAAATTGTTGGCCAACCACCACTGCTTAATTCGCAGAAATACGTCCCACAAAACGATCAATGCCCTCAAAAACTCGGGTGATAACCCTCGATCTCTTGAAACCCGGGTTACATATTCTTCAGACCGAAGTAATTGAACATAACGCTCAACATCAACTAACCTCTTGCTTCTTAATTTGAAAGCCATCTTTATTAGCTTTTTAAAATTAGAAAGCAACGCGCCAGAAAGAACTAGAATTCTTTTGATCCGCCTGATCTTCTGCCCAACGAATCGGGCAGGCTTAGTCAGTTTCCAGCTAGTTGAATTTCGGTAGACATCTATAAGCTTACTGAGTTCGGCAATCTGCTCCTCACGCTCAACCAGGAACCGACTGTGTTCGCCAAGCAATTCCTCACGCTCACCCAAGCTCTGGCTGAGTTCGTCAATCTGTTCCTCACGCGCACTTATGGCCTGACCGAATTCGGCAACCTGCTTCTCTCTCTCACCCAGAGTCTGACCAAGGCTGGCGAGCTGCTCGAACGCATTGGTAAGCGCCAGCTCTGTCTGTTGAACCGACTCATCGGGTGGTATCTCTCTATTAGCCCACGGATTTCTAGACTCCAGATTTGGAGCCAACTCATGTAGACTACCGTGCAGCTCTTTATGCCCCTGAACCACTAACTCCATTGAACCTGAGACAACATGGCGGCCTAGGTTGTTGTCGGCGGCTGGCGCTTTCCGCACCACACACATGGAATTAATGAATTCCACGGAATGCACTTGAGCCAGCACTTCTACATCAATATCACAATTATATTTCGTAAAAACACCCCGTAGAATATCTGCTCGCGCTTTAGCTATACCCCAATGCTCATAGTTAATGATGTCGGCAAGACGCTTAAAGAATGAAATCGAAGAGTAGGGATCAAACAAACCACCTTGGAAATCACTCCAATAGCTACAATGCAAATCTTCAGCAATATAAATACCACCATCCACAACATGCTGAAAATACAGTGTAAACGACTTGATTATGTCGCCCGACAGGTGGGAACCATCATCAATGATGATATCGAGCTGCGGTGAGCACTGGAGGATCTGTTCACGTACATCGTCGGCATTAGCATCACCAACGATAAGACTTATGCATGGGTCGTCATAGCTAAGAAGAGAGCAGCCGTGATTGATATCACAACCAATCACGGCTGATGCATTGCTAAAGTACTTTGACCAGATATCGAGCGAGCCGCCATTCTGCACGCCGATTTCTAACAAGCGTACTGGCTTGTCGCGCCAACCATCAAGCAACCGCTCGTACTCAGCTAAATACAACGACCACTTATCGGAAACCTTGCCAGTCTGCTCAGCATACAGCTGATGAAGCGTCTTTTTACTCATGAATTAGCTCTAATTTCACCCGCTCGAACGGAATACCTACTAGTCCAAACCGGACTTTGCTGGAGGACACAGTGACAATCAGCGCATTGTTCATCCAGTGGTGCTGCTCATTATCATAAAGCTCACCACCAGCGACGGAGGCCATCACTGCATATTGCCCATCGGGTAGAATGGGCAACCTGAACTCAAAAGTACCCTCGAACGTTTCACCCGCCCCAACTGGAGTGGGTACGAGATCAGTAAAGGGTAATGTATTTTCTCCAAACAAGTCCTGCCCCAGGCGGTCGCGAAACACAAAACCAAGGATCGGTTTTTGCAACGGCTCACGGGCTATCGCACGCAAGCGCATGCACACGCGTTCACCACCTTCGAATATGCCTTCTTTACCCTGAGACAAGTGCTCAAGTGAAACGGAAAGCATCTCCGCCCTACCGGTTTCCCAGCCACTGGCTGCATCGATGTTGTCCCGCATAGAAGCAACAGCACCATAGTCAATTGTCGGCGGAGCCTCCGCATCTGGAACGGGTTCCTCAGTACATGGTTCATCGCCGATAGCAGCAGAAATTGTCGAAGTTAGCTTTGACTCATCACCATAGATTTCCTGCAGTGTGTACTGCAAATACGCTTCCGAGACACTCTTTGCCGTACCGACCTGTTCAAGCTCACCATTTTTAAGCCAGACACCTGACCTGCAGAGATTCTGCACCGATGCGGCATCGTGGCTGACAAAGATCAGAGACCCATTTTCCTGAAAGCTGCGGATGAAACGCATGCATTTCTGTGTAAACACCGCATCGCCGACTGACAGCGCTTCATCAACCACTAGTATGTCAGCATCCACATGGGCAATGACCGCAAAGGCAAGGCGAACATACATTCCGCTAGAGTAGGTCTTAACAGGCTGCTCAATGAATTGGCCAATGTCCGCAAAAGCGATTATGTCGTCAAAGCGCGCATCGATTTCTTCTTTGCTCAAGCCAAGCACAGCGGCATTCATATAAACATTATCGCGCCCGGTAAATTCGGGGTTGAAACCAGAACCGAGTTCAAGCAGAGCGGCGATACGACCATTGGTTTGAATACTGCCGCTAGTGGGGTGAAGCGTGCCACAAATCATTTGCAGCAAGGTGGACTTACCACTACCGTTGCGACCTATGATGCCAACTGATTCGCCTTTTTTGACCTCGAACGAAATATTTTTTAGCGCCCAGAATTCACGAAAATATTGCCCAGCAGGCCGCCCGATCAGACGCAGCAGTCGAGGCATAATAAACTGTTTGAGACGATCACGAGGGTTATCGTAGATCTGGTAGCACTTGCTCAGCCCTTGTACGCGAATGGCCACATCATCAGAAAAAGCCGGATCAGAGGACATCAGCAAAGCCTTTTCTGGTTTTCTGGAACCAGGCATAGCCTGCCCACGCCACGGCTGTTGCCGCTGCAGTGTAAATACCCAAACCGACCCAGTTTGGCAGGTGCCCCCAGATAAGCACCTCCCGCGCCTGCTCGATAATAAATGTCAATGGATTAGCCATAATCCACGGACGAAGCTTTTCCGGAAGTGCCGTTACCGGGAAAAAAACCGGAGCAAGAAACAGCATGACCGTTGTGATGATGCCAATGGTCTGCCCTACATCGCGCAGAAAAACGCCGAGGGAAGCCAACATCCAGGCGAGGCCAAGGGTGAGGATGACCAACGGCAGAAGAATCAGAGGAATAAACACCGCAGTCCAATGCACAAAACCATTAAAGAGCACAAAGGCTGACAGCAGTACACCCAGACTAATAAGACTGTGGAATAAGGCTGCGCCCAGGGTAATAACTGGCAGTATCTCCAACGGGAATACCACTTTCTTGACATAACTAGTGTTGGCAAGAATTAAACCGGGAGCCCGGTTGAGCACTTCAGCAAACAGAGAGTGGACTATTAGACCCACAAACAGCACAACGGCAAACTGGGTTTTGCTGTCTTCGCCACCTACTCCCCATTTAGCCTTAAATACAATGGCAAAAACAAAAGTGTAGACAGCCAGCATAAGCACTGGATTGATGAATGACCATATCAGCCCCAGGAAGGAACCCTTATAGCGTCCAACGACTTCTCGCTTAACCATCTGCAGAATAAGCTGTCGATGCGAAACCAGGCTTTTAACTAAAGAACCCAAAGAGGTGGGTTGAGCTGCATGTGGATTGATCATGCTTCAATCACCCACTCAATACACAGCTTTATTGCTTGATGCCAAAGCAGCATGATTAACCCAAGGTGGGGAGGAAGAGAGTTTGAATCGATTTGTGAATTTTTGACACGCGGCACTGGTGGGGAATAATCTTTTGTTGTTATTGATAACACTCGCACTAGCCTTGACTTGTCCGTATGTTGAGGTTTTCGCAGCGGGCGATTATAGCACCACCAAAACCATGCCGTGTGGATTTCCCCTGGCACTTAAATGAGAGATACCACGTGTTCATTCGGCAATCAATTCCGATCAACTGCATTGTGTAATAACCGGTATTTGAGCAGTTACTTCGGAAAGATCAATAGCTCCGGTCGGCGTATCGTCTTGATGGTACCTGCGTCAGCTATCGAGTTTTCTTCCCTGAGCAAGGCAACATCAGCACCACAACGATGACAAGCAAGCTGTTTGTCGGTACGATAAACGGAGCAAGAACAGGTCAATAAATGTTCTTTATTTAATTATGGTCATCGCTGCCAGAAGACAAATCAAACCATGGACGAAACTATTGGCGGTCACATCCGCCCTTACGAATCAGAGCTTAATATCCTCAAACACGCTGTTGACGGTGTGCTCATAATATTATCTCTGGTACTTGCGTGCTGGCTTTATCTTGAAGTGTGGGAGGAAAAGTACACTCTTGTAGCGATCAGCGGCGTGGCACTTTTTTATGTTGCCGCAAAAATTAATAACCTCTATCTATCTTCGCGCTATCGTCGAGTCAGCCACGAGATTTCACCTTTACTTTATTCCTGGTTCAGTGCAATCACTGGGCTGTTGTTTGTGGGTTATATATTCAAGATAACCCACGGCTATTCACGCGTGGTTTTGGGCCTCTGGTTCCTGGGCGCTCCTCTATCCTTAATATTGTGGCGTGCACTGCTAAAATCAGGGCTAAATTTCGGCCGCAGGCTGGGCTACAACACTCGCAGCGTGGCGATTATCGGCACCGGAAAAACAGCCCAGCGTTTAGCCAGCAATATCCAGGACATGAGCTGGATTGGGTTGAATTTCCTGGGATTTATCACAGAAAATAATCCAGCCGGTGACTGCTGTCGGAAAGACGACGAGAACCTGGAATGGTTAGGTGGGCTAGACACGCTTTATGAACTGAAAGACCACGGCGGGGTCGATATTGTTTATATTGCTCTACCGGCAAGCCAGCACCAGCAAATCGACGAAATTCTCGAGATGCTCTCCGATTCGACGGTATCAACCTTCCTGGTGCCGGATTTTGACCTTTACGGGCTTGCTCAAGGGCGATGGATTACCATCGGTGATACGCCTACGGTCAGCGTAGTTGAAACGCCCATGCTGGGATCAAGCGCAGGACTAAAACGATGTGAAGACCTGATCGTTGCATTTGTCTCTATCGTTATAACCGCGCCCATCATGGCGCTGATTGCTCTGGCAATCAAAATCGATTCTAAGGGTTCTGTAATATATAGGCAGCGACGGCATGGCTTGAATGGACAGGAGATTACAATCTGGAAGTTCAGGAGCATGGAGATCACCGGCAAAGATTCGCGATTTAGACAAGCCTGCAACGGTGACAAGCGCGTAACCCGCATCGGGAAATTTCTTCGCCGCTCGTCATTGGACGAGTTACCCCAGTTTTTCAATGTCCTCACCGGGCATATGTCCGTTGTTGGCCCAAGACCCCACGCAGTGGCACACAATGAAGAGTACCGCGGTTCGATATGGGGTTATATGCAGCGTCATAAAGTAAAGCCAGGTATAACAGGCCTCGCTCAGATCAACGGTTACCGAGGCGAAACGAAAACCAGAGAGAAAATGGAAAAGCGCTTTAAATATGATATGGAATATCTAAATAACTGGTCTATCTGGCTTGATATCAAAATAATGGCATTAACCCCCTTTGCTATCATCACTGGCAAAAATGCTTATTGAACTCGTTTGTTGAACGTATTTGTTAGCCACTAACGCTGCGCCACCGAGCCATCATTTGTTGGACTAACACCTAAGCACCAGCGACGCATATTAGTTAATCCCTTTAAAAGCGTCAGAATTAAGTCTTTAAAAGCATGTCTTTGCTTGTCGTACCCACAGCAAAGAAACTATAATTTCTGGTTAGCCCGCAGACTAGTTCCAGCCCATGAAATCCATCCAGCTTCGCGGCGCACGTACGCATAATCTAAAGAACA
The DNA here is from genome assembly GCA_021773435.1 of Porticoccaceae bacterium. Lineage (GTDB taxonomy): Bacteria > Pseudomonadota > Gammaproteobacteria > Pseudomonadales > Porticoccaceae > HB2-32-21. The sequence continues at coordinate 175,479 of JAJFKC010000020.1, read as the reverse complement.
TTGACCTGGACTTGCCGCGCGACAAGCTTATTGTGATCACCGGCTTATCCGGCTCGGGTAAATCTTCGCTAGCATTCGATACCCTTTATGCCGAGGGCCAACGTCGCTATGTAGAGTCTCTGTCGGCCTATGCCAGGCAATTTTTGTCGATGATGGAAAAACCCGACATTGACCATATAGAAGGTTTGTCGCCGGCGATTTCTATCGAGCAAAAATCCACATCCCATAACCCTCGCTCGACGGTGGGCACGATTACCGAAATCTATGATTATCTGCGCCTGCTTTTTGCACGGGTGGGCGAACCCCGCTGCCCTGATCACAATGAACCACTAGAAGCCCAAACTGTGACGCAAATGGTCGACCAAATAATTGCTCTAGGCGACGACACACGGCTGTTGCTGTTAGCGCCGCTGATACGAGAGCGCAAAGGAGAGCATTTACATATCTTTGAGCAATTGCGTGCTCAGGGGTTTATTCGCTGCCGAGTCAATGATCGCGTCTATGAATTGGATGAGTTACCCAAACTGGAGAAAAACAAAAAGCACACCATTGAAGTCGTGGTTGATCGTATCAAGGTACGCGCTGATCTGGCGCTACGTCTATCTGAATCCGTAGAGACCGCACTGGCTCTGTCAGAGGGGCTAGTACTGATTAACTTTGTCGAGGACGATCAACCCGACCTGGTGTTTTCTGCGCGCTTTGCCTGCCCGGTCTGCAATTACAGCATTAATGAGCTGGAACCCCGGGTGTTTTCCTTTAACAACCCGTCCGGGGCGTGTCCCGGGTGCGACGGCCTGGGCGTTAAACAATTCTTTGACGTGGATCGGATTGTCCTGCATCCCGAAGCGACGTTATCTGAAGGCGCTATTCGGGGCTGGGATCGTCGCAACTTGTTCTATTTCAATATGCTGACCTCTCTCGCTGACCACTATGGCTTTAATATTGATACCCCTTTCGAACAGCTCAAGCCACAGCACCAGCAAAAAATTCTGTTTGGCAGTGACGGCGAAGAAATCACCTTTAACTACGTCAATGATCGCGGCACCGTCTACAAGCGAACCCATCGATTTGAAGGCATTATTCCCAATATGGAGCGCCGCTTTCGTGACACCGAATCCCAGTCGGTGCACGAAGATCTTGCCAAATATCTCGATACACAGCTCTGCCCTGAGTGCGAGGGCCAGCGCTTGAACAAGGCCGCGCGCCATGTATTTGTCGATGAAACCACTCTGCCCAGCATCACCGCGCAGTCTGTTGGTAAGCTGTGCGATTATTACCAGCACTTTGCCTTACCCGGTCAAAAGGGCGAGATTGCCGATAAAATACTCAAGGAAATCCGTGATCGTCTGGTTTTCCTTGTCGATGTCGGTCTAAATTATTTGACGCTGGATCGCAGTGCAGAAACGCTGTCGGGTGGTGAAGCTCAGCGAATCCGGCTGGCCAGCCAGATCGGCGCCGGTCTTGTCGGCGTAATGTATATTCTCGATGAACCCTCCATTGGCCTGCACCAGCGCGACAACGAACGCTTACTCAACACCTTGAATCGCCTGCGTGACCTGGGCAACACCGTGATTGTCGTTGAGCATGATGAAGAAGCCATTCGGGCAGCGGACTATATTATCGATATCGGCCCCGGGGCCGGTGTTCACGGTGGCGAAATCATCGCCCAGGGCAAATTTGACGATATTACCGCTGAGCCAAAGTCCTTGACTGGCGATTATCTGGCGGGCCGAAAATCCATCGCCCTGCCCAACAAGCGCATACCCGCGAATCCTGAAAAGATGTTGCAGCTCGATGGTGCCGGCGGCAATAATTTGCAAAGCGTTGATTTAGCCATCCCTATCGGCCTGTTCACTTGCATCACTGGCGTCTCCGGCTCGGGCAAATCGACCTTGATCAACGAAACCCTGTATCCCCTGGCCGCAACTGTGCTGAACAAAGCCAGCACTTTAAAAGCTGCACCTCACAAAAACATCGACGGCCTGCAACACCTCGACAAATGTGTCGATATTGACCAGAGTCCCATTGGTCGTACACCCCGCTCCAACCCTGCCACCTACACCGGCATATTCACCCCGGTGCGAGAACTGTTTGCCGGTACTCAGGAAGCACGTTCGCGGGGTTATAAACCGGGTCGATTCAGCTTTAACGTCAAGGGTGGGCGTTGCGAAGCCTGCCAGGGTGACGGCGTGAAGAAGGTCGAAATGCACTTTTTACCTGACATCTACGTAACCTGTGATACCTGCAACAGCAGCCGCTATAACCGCGAGACTCTGGAGATTCATTACAAAGGCAAAAATATTCACGAAGTGCTGGAGATGACCATCGAAATTGCTCGGGAATTTTTTGATGCTATCCCCACCATTGCGACGAAATTACAAACGCTGATGGACGTCGGGCTGTCGTATATCAAATTGGGTCAATCAGCGACCACCCTGTCGGGTGGCGAGGCCCAACGCGTCAAACTCTCTAAGGAGCTGTCGAAAAGAGATACCGGCAAAACCCTCTATATTCTTGATGAGCCGACCACTGGATTACATTTTCAGGACATCAAACAACTACTCGCGGTATTGCATCGCTTTCGTGATAATGGCAACACCGTGGTGGTTATCGAGCACAATCTCGACGTGATCAAAACCGCCGACTGGGTCGTTGATCTCGGCCCCGAGGGTGGCAGTGGTGGCGGTCAAATCATTGCCAGCGGAACCCCAGAAGACCTGGCTAAATCAAAACGCTCGCATACCGGTCGCTTTCTTAAAGCCATGCTGAAAAAAGGCAAAACTAAAGCACCGGGGAATTCAACACGCAAACGTAAAGCCGCGTCTATCGATACCGAACTAGCATCCCCTAGCTCCGCCGCTGTTTGAAAATGTATAGTCATTCAGACACAGCTGTTCACCTTTTCGGCAAGTGTTGCCTATGGCACCATCGCGAGCTATGAAAACATACCTGGTGGGTGGCGCTGTCCGCGACAGGCTGCTCAATATTGCGGTTGATGAGCAAGACTGGGTGGTGGTGGGTTGCTCGCCTAAGGACATGCTGGATGCTGGTTATCGCCCAGTAGGCAAAGACTTCCCGGTGTTTATCCATCCAACATCGGGGGAGGAATACGCGCTGGCGAGAACCGAGCGCAAAATGGGTCCGGGTCATGGCGACTTTAGTTTTCACACCAGCTCAGATGTCACCCTTGAGGAAGATTTATCGCGGCGGGATTTCACCATCAATGCCATTGCCCAGGATGATAATGGCGAACTGATAGACCCATACAACGGTCAGGGGGATTTAAACGCTCGCGTACTCCGTCATGTCTCCGATGCCTTTGTGGAAGATCCACTTCGGGTTTTACGGGGTGCTCGTTTTGCCGCTAGATTTAAGCATCTCGGCTTTACGATCGCTGAAGAAACAGCCCAAATGATGAAGCATATTGTTACCAGTGGCGAGCTGGAACACCTCAGCGCTGAGCGAGTCTGGCAGGAAACCTTGAAAGGCTTGTCCGAAGGTTCACCCCGCAGCTATATAGAAGTACTTCGAGAATGCGGTGCGTTAGCAGTGTTACTCCCCGAGGTAGATTGTTTATTTGGTGTGCCACAGCGGGCAGATTATCACCCAGAAATCGACACTGGCTTGCACACCTTGATGGCCCTTGATAAAGCCGCAGAGCTAAGTGATCGTCCCGAGGTTCGCTACGCCGTGTTAGTCCACGACCTTGGCAAGGGTTTGACCCCCGATCATATTTTGCCTCGCCATAGCGGCCATGAAGAAAATGGCGTGCCGCTGGTAGAAAATGTATCTGCGCGATTGCGCGTCCCAAAGCGCTTTATCAAGGTCGCCATCGGAGTGACCCGGTTTCACTTGATGTGCCATAAGATCAATACGCTCCGGCCTAAAACTGTACTGAAAATACTGAAAGGCCTCGATGTATTTCGCAACCCCGAGCAGTTGAGTCTGTTTTTACTGGCTTGCGAAGCCGATGCCAGGGGTCGTCTTAATTTTGAAAATACCGCGTATCTTTCTGCACCCTGGTTAAGCTCCCTCGCAAAAAAACTTGGCACGATCACAACTCAGAAATTTATCGACGCGGGCGTTAAAGGCAGCGGCATCGGTGACGCGATTGATCAACGGCGGCTCGAAATTATCGCCCAACATAAGACCGACCATTCAAGTCATGGCTGAGCCTGAAGCACAAAATGCTGATTACAGTGCAGAACCCCCGGTCGTCCTGATAACCGGCTCAGCCCGACGGATTGGCGCTTGCCTGGCAAGACATTTTCACCAGAACAATTACAGAATCGTTATTCATTATCACCACTCAGTCGCAGATGCAGAAACACTGTGCAAAGAGTTAAATGCCACACGCGCCGATTCGGCATGGAGCATAAGCGCCGACTTGAATGATACTGCTTCAGTACAACAATTGGCTTTACGCAGCATTCAACACTGGGGACGCCTGGATGCCCTGATCAATAATGCCTCCAGTTTTTATCCGACGCCACTGCCAACCGCCACAGAAGCGAATTGGCTGGAATTAATGGGTAATAATTTGCAGGGTCCGTTTTTCCTGTGTCAGGCAGTCAGCCAGGAATTAGCCACCAGAGGAGGTGTTATTGTAAATATTGCCGACATCCATGCTCTCCAGCCTTTAAGCAAGCACAGCATTTATTGCATCGCAAAGGCGGGAAATATCATGATGACAAAAGCCTTGGCAAAAGATTTAGCGCCTAACGTCAGAGTTAATGGCATCGCACCGGGCGTAATACTTTGGCCAGAAAATAATATTCCTCAAAACTCTAAAAATAATCAGGAAAATATTCTACATAAAATACCATTGAACCGAATGGGAAAACCTGAAGATATTGCTCATTTAGCTTATTTTTTGATCGCTAAAGCCCATTACATTAGCGGACAAACTATTGCAGTGGATGGTGGAAAACACCTCAATTTGTAAAGTGTGATGCATATCAACTATGCATAACTTTCATACATAAATTAATGTAAATTTATGCCTCAGTGTTATAATTGGTAACAGTAGTCCACTACCTGGACGCTATTATTAAATCATGCGGAGGTAATACCCATGACATTAGAAACATCAAAAAGTCCTTTTGACTTTAGCAATATCATTAACCGGCTGACGCTTCGCCAATCAAAAGTGAAGGCTCTGGAAAGCTCTCTTACCGCCCCTCGAGTTGATATTAAAGAGCTGGAGAATCACTACGAAATTACTGCTGAACTACCGGGCATCAGTCAAGACAACATCGAAATTACGGTGAACGATGGCGTGCTAGCCATCACTGCTAAAACCAGCCCGGAGGACGCTTCTAATCCAGAGGGGCGGCTTATCCAGCAAGAACGTCGTAACGGCAAACTGATACGCAGTTTTACCCTGGGGAATACCATCCTCGACAAAGCCGACATCGAGACTGAATACTCCAACGGCTTACTAACCTTAAATGTGCCGCGAGATTAAAACGCCGGTATTAACGCCAGTATTAAGGTACAGCAATTAATTGGCCATTGGCCCATTGATTTGCGACCAGGTATTGAAAGCAAGTTTGAGGGCAGGTAAAACGGGCTAGTTGCGAAATAAGCCACGATACAAGGCATGATACAAGGCATGATACAAGGCATGATATAAGGATTGGCGCCCCCGGAGAGATTCGAACTCCCGACCAACCGGTTCGAAGCCGGTTACTCTATCCAGCTGAGCTACGGAGGCGTGGTACTTCATTCAAGGTACAGGTAGTGCAATTCGTTTTGTGGAAATCGTCTAGTGAAAATCGTCTAGTGAAAATAGAGACCCGAGAGGCGAGACCTCGCGGGTCGCTATTGTGCCATTTAGTGACGACTGAAAGCTAGCTAGACGTACAATTTAGCTAGCGGATATTCGACTTCTAGCTAACGGGCACTTTACCTGGAACTAGCGGGTGTTTTATCTTGCACTCACAGGCAGCTTTACCTTCCGCTAACGACCTTTCCAGTCCGGCTTGCGCTTCTCGGCGAAAGCTTTCGGCCCTTCGATAAAATCATCACTTTTGAATAACGTACGCACTGCATCAAGCTTTTGGCCCATAGCTTGCTGCAAATCGGCTTCATCTAAGCCATTCATGACCGCTGCCTTGCTCGCACGAATAGACAGCGGCGAACATTCCAGAATAAGCTCTGCCCAGCGTCGAGCCGCAGCCATCAATTCAGTCTGGGACACCACTTCGTTGACAAAACCCAGTTGGACGCCCTCCTCAGGGCCGACTCGGCGACCGGTTAGTATCATGCCCATGGCTTGCTTGAGGCCAATTTGGCGTGGCAGCCGATGCAGGCCACCCGCCAGTGCGGCCAGGCCAACCCGGGGTTCGGGTAGCGCAAACACGGCATTGTCTGAGGCAATAATCAGGTCGCAGGCCAGAGCGATCTCAAAGCCACCGCCCATGGCGACGCCGTTAACCGCAGCGATAACAGGTTTGTTCAGATCATAGCGGGAAGTAAGCCCAGCAAAGCCGGTTTTTGAGGGCACCATTGTGCCGCCGCCAGCCTGATACTTCAGATCGTTACCGGCGCTAAAGGCGCGATCACCTGCGCCGGTGATAATGGCAATCCACTGTTCTGGGTCATCGGCAAACTGGTTGAACACTTGCTCCATTTCGGCATTGCCGGGTGAATGCAGGGAGTTCATAACCTCAGGGCGGTTAATCGTCACCGTGAGGATATGTCCGTCCAGCTCCGTGGTGCAGAATTCAAGTTCTTGCTTGCTCATGGGGGTTTCCTTATCGGGGGCTAATGATGGCTTAAATGACTGGTTTAATGACTAATCACTGCCAGTGAGTTATCGGTAGTTCGACATCATATTTTTTTCGGTGGTCAAAGCCAACTACCCGGGGGTATTGGTTTGATTTAGCTAGCCATGAAAACTAGACTAAGTAGCATCAATAATTAAAAACCCTAAGGAGATGAATATGGAAATAGGGCTAATTTCGATATTGGCGGACATGTCTGCCGACCCTGCAATTGTCGCTAAGAGAGCCGAGGAGCTGGGTTTTGATTCTTACTGGGTGCCGGATCACACCATATTGCCGGTACATTATGATGAAAAATATCCCGGTGTTGCCCGCGGTGTACCTGACCCGGATTACCTCTGGAAAATGCCCGACCCGTTGATGATGTTGATGCGTGCAGCGGCGGTAACCAGCACCATCAAGCTGGGCACGGGGATTATTCTGGTGCCCGAACGTAATCCTCTGTTGATGGCGAAACTGGTAGCGACCCTTGATGATGCCTCTCGGGGCCGGTTCATTATGGGCATTGGTGCGGGCTGGAACCGCCCTGAATGCGAAATCCTCGGTGGTAATTTTGATCGCCGCTGGGGGCAAACCAAAGATTACATTCTGGCCATGAAAGAATTGTGGACTAAAGATGAATCTGAATATCACGGTGAGTTTGTCGATTTCCCACCGGTAAAATGTTATCCAAAACCTTTCCGTAAACCTCACCCGCCCATCTTATTGGGCGGCTTTACTCATAAGCGAGTTTTTCAACGGATCGCCGAATGGGGTGATGGTTGGTTACCGGCTGTGCAAAGCGTCGCCCAGTTCAGTGAAGGCGTGGAAAAACTCAAGCGTGCAGCGGACGAAGCGGGCCGGGATTATAACGAACTAGACAAAACGGTATTTAGTGGCCAGGGCCAGTGGCGCAGAGCCGAAGACATACAGGCGCTGGAAAAGGCTGGCGCAAATCGCGTCGTGCTTTGGTTACCGGAGGGACCGCTGGATGCAATATTGGCGGAGATGGAAACAATAGCAGGGCAGTTAATGTAACGGCATATAAAACGCCTTAGCCAGGTATAAGGTGTTTTATATGCCGCTGCTCCTGGTAGTAGCGCTTCGTTGATTAAGTTGTAAGCCGTTCGGGTTAGTCAGGAGGAGTTTCCGCAGGAGGCGATAGAGACTTATCGTCCTCGCTAACAAAATCAATTTCCAGATCGGCTTTTTCAGTGAAATAGTCGGGCAATTCAGCCTGGATGGCCGGGGCCAAATTTCTAAATTGCCCCACCTGTTTGACCAGACTGCCTTTACCGCTGACCAGTTGCCCTTCGGCTTTCTGATAGGCTTCGTGAGCTTTATCCAGACCGCTTTTAACGTTCAGAAAACTGGCTAGAAAGCTGTTCAGCTTTTTAAAGACTCCCTCAGCTTTTTTGGCCAGTTCGGCGGTGTGTTTGTTCTGATCTTCATAGCGCCAAAGCTGGCGAACGATATTAAGACTGGTCAGCATGGTCGTCGGTGTGGCCACCAATACATTTTGTTCGATCGCCTGAAGCAAGAGGGCTTCATCGGCCTTTAGTGCTTCAACAAAAGCCGACTCGATGGGTACGAACATAAACACCATTTCCGGCGAATTCAGGCCGGGGAGTTTGTAATAATCGCGATCTGAAAGTTCCTTGATGCGGTTGGCAAACGCGGCGACATGCTCTTTAAGGGCCAGTTGGCGTTCAGCTTCATCCTCGCTATTAACAAAACGGGTGTAGGCGTTAAGGGAGACTTTGGCGTCAATCACCAGGTGTTTGCCCTGGGGCAAATAGATGATGGCGTCAGGCCGGGCGCGACCACCTTCTTCCAGGTTAAAAGAAACCTCTCTCTTATAGTCTTTGCCGAGCACCAGACCGGATCGATCAAGCACATTTTCCAGCACCAATTCGCCCCAGTTGCCCTGCATTTTTTTTTCGCCTTTTAGCGCAGTAGCGAGGGCGTGGGCCTCTTCAGTGATTTGTTTGTTGAGCTCTTTGAGCTGACCTAATTCGGATCGCAACTGTGCCTGTTGCTGGGTGTCCTTATGGTGGATATCCTGGGCCTGCTTTTTAAAGTCGTCGATTTGCTTTTTAAAAGGGCTAAGTACGCCATCGAGAGACTGGCGGTTAGCCTCGGTAAAGGCTTTGCCTTTATTTTCAAATATCTGGTTGGCGAGATTTTCAAACTCAGTTTTTAATTGCTTTTTATTCTCATCAAGCAATTGCAGTTGTTTATCAAAGTGACGTTGTTTTTCTTCAAGGCTGGTTTTCAGTTGTGTGTGGTCTGTGGAGAGTTGGCGGTAGTTTTCGTCAAGCGCGGCATGATCCCGCTCCCGATTAGCCAATGTGGCCTTAAGCTCTTCTATACGCTGCGAGGATTGTTCAACATTGACCTGATTAGCTTTTGCCTGCTCTCGGGTATCGGCCAGTATTTTACGTTCGTGATCTAACGCTACTCGTTCAGTATTGGCTTGCTGGGTAAGGGTTTCTATGCGTGCATCCCGATCGGCAAGCCGATGATTGATAGTGCTGATTTCACCGCTTGTTTTCGTGTGTTGCTTTTCAACGGCATGCAGAGCACTACGGGCCCGCCAGGCGGCAATTGCATAACCTGCTATCAAGCCGATGACTAAACCAACGGCGAGTGTGACAAATAAGCTTAGCGGTGGGGACAGAACGGGCATCGTCAGGCGTCTAATTTCCAAAGTCGGAGGCAGTGCCTCTCCAGAGATAATTGTTTGATTTATCCCCCTTATGCTAGCAGATTGTCGGGCAGGCTGTGGTCGTGAAATTATCATTGTCCCTCGAGCTGTAATCCTGCGCTGAATGATCGCTGATGTACTATGCTTTAATTACACTTATTATCCCGGGACCACTTATATCCCGGGACCACTTATATCCCGGGACTTTGAGTCTGGAGGAATCAGATTGATTGATATACATTTCTGGCCAACGCCGAACAGCAAAAAAGTGACTATTTTTCTTGAGGAATGCGGGCTTGAATACAATATTGTCGAATGCAATATTGGTCGGGGTGACCAATTCAGTGATGCGTTTTTAAAGATCAGCCCCAACAATCGTATGCCCGCCATGGTCGATCACGAACCCTTGGATGGTGGCGAACCCATCGCGATTTTTGAATCCGGTGCCATCTTGCAATATCTCGCAGAAAAAACTGGTAAATTTTGCCCCCAGGATACCCGAAGCAAATATGAGGTCTATCAATGGCTGCATTGGCAAATGGCAAACCAGGGGCCAAAGTCAGGGGAAGCCGGTTATTTCCGCCGACTTGGCGAGTCTTTTGGCGATCAGTCACATGGCCGCGCTCGCTTTAACGATGAAGTGAATCGCTTGTATGGTGTCATGAATAATCGACTTTATGACAGGCCGTACCTGGCCGGAGAGGAATACACCATCGCCGATATGATCTGTTATCCATGGACTATTGGCTGGAAATTGCAGGGCCAGGATATTAATGAGTTTAAGTATTTTAAGCGCTGGTTCGAAGAACTCAGCGAGCGCCCAGCCGTGCGGAGAGGTATGGCTGTGGGCAAAGATATGGGCGAGGATGTCGAAAAACTATCCGATGCAGAAAAAGCGCATAGACGTGCGCTGCTCTATAATCAGCGGGCCAGATCTGCACCAGATTGAGTCTGCCTGTTTAAATCTGGTTATCTAAACCTGCTTATCCAAAATCCTACTTATTCGAATACTTGGTTATCCAAAACCAGAGCCGCCAACATGAAAACCACCATCACTAATAAATCTGTACAGACTAAACTGAGGTATATCGCAGCAAAGGATGGTGCCCATGCGATTTACAATTACCGGCCAAGGCCGGGTGAGCCCGATCTAAGTACAAAGTATATAGAGCCGGAATATCGAGACTATGACGTTGAGGTTAATGATATTCGAGCTTCCGAGCAAGCCTTCTCGCTAGATAATCAGGGGTTGGCGGTCGTGCCGCTTTCCTCCACCCTCGAAGATTATTATAACGACACCCAGGTCCGCGCGATTTATATGCCAGAGGTAGAGGCGCTGGTCAAACAAGCGACTGGCGCTAAGCGGGTTCACGCGTTTGACTACAACGTCAGATGCGAAAGCTATTCGGAACAGAAGAAATATATGGCACGCAAGCCGGTACGCTTCGTGCACAACGATTACACTGATGCCTCCGGCCCCCAGCGCGTTAAAGATATTATGGGTGACGATGCCAACGAACTATTAAAAAATCGCTTTGCGGTCATCAATGTCTGGACGCCCATTGTCGGCCCAGTGCTACGCACACCCCTTGCCGTCTGTGATGCCAGCACTATGCAGCAAAGTGATTTTATCGATACCGCTTTGCTATACCGCGACCGAACCGGGCAAATTCAGATGGTGACGCATCAACCAGCGCACCGTTGGTATTATTTGTCAGAAATGACAGCCGACGAAGCACTATTACTGAAGTGCTTCGATTCAGAGCAAGACGGCTGTGCCAGATACACCGCACACACGGCCTTTGATGACCCCAATACGCCTGGAGATGCGCCAGACCGGCAGAGCATAGAAGTCAGAACACTGGCCTTTTTTGACTGACTATCAGACCTGGACATGGTTATTTTGATTGACTATCGCAGCTCTCGTTTAAGGTGCTCCGCCCTACTCCTTAAATCTTAGGTGTCGCTGTTCTGTTTCTAAACAAGCTATTCACGAGGCCTTAACCGTAAAATCATTCCGTCGTCGGTGGCTAAATACAACCAGCCTTCGGGACTTTGAATCACCTGACGGATACGCATGTTCATTGACTCCAGTAGTCGTTCTTCGCTAACAACATCGCCCTGACTATCCAGGGTTACCCGATTAAGATGGGTCAGCGTTAAGGCACCTGATAACAAACTGCCACGCCAGTGGGCAAATGCTTCCCCGGTGTAGAGCAATAAACTGCTGGGCGCGATGGAGGGTATATAAACTTTCCGAGCGGCTTCAATACCAGGTTTGTATTTAGCCTCGCCCACTGCAAGTGGCCCCCAGTATTCTTTGCCATGAGAGACCAGGGGCCAACCGTAATTACGCCCCGGCAAAATAAGATTTATTTCGTCTCCGCCGCGAGGGCCGTGCTCATTGATCCACAGTCGTTTAGTTTTACGGTCGAAAGCGATACCCTGCGGATTACGGTGACCGTAGCTCCAAATCTCCGACAACACGCCCGGCTTGCCTACAAAGGGATTATTATCGGGCACGCTGCCATCCAGATTAACGCGCAGCACTGAGCCGGCATGGGTAGTGGTATCCTGACCGTTGGGTCGATGGCCTCGGTCACCTACCGTAAAAAATAGATGTCCCGAATCATCAAACGCAATGCGACTACCGAAGTGGCGGCTTGTCCCACTGGCTGAATTGGTAATAACGATGTCCGTCCAATCAGCTAGCCGATTATTTTCAAGGCGGGCGCGGGCAAGCACGGTGACACCCTGGCCGGCCACCTCTTTGCTATAAGTGAAATAGATCCAATCCCCAGGCAGATAGCCGGGCTGTATGGCCACATCGAGCAGTCCGCCCTGCCCCTCGCTCAATACCTCGGGAACCCCGGAAACAGCTACACTTGTGTTGGTATCGATATTTAGAATCCCCACCGCGCCGCGACGCTGGGTATATAGAATGCGATCTGAATCGAGAAAACTCATGCCCCAGGTCACGCCCAGACCACTGGCAATTTCTTCCACAATGAAGGGCGTCATTGCCTTGTCGAACTCGGAATGCGGCTGAGCGGCTAAAGTCATGGGACATATCGACCCGGTAATCAGGACGATTGCCAGTAGGTAATTATTTATATTCATGTCGTTAGCCAACACATGTCAATCTTCACACTGAATTCCACCCAGTTAAAACTCTTTCCTCACAGAACGGCCACAGCATTGCCGAGTACACGGCCAATTTCATCATGAATAACCAGATCGGCAGTATCATCCAGATCAGTCGCGTCACGATTAATAATCACCAGCGTGGCACCATTTTGCTTCGCCACCGATGGAAAGCCAGCCGCAGGATAAACCACCAGAGAAGAGCCAATCGCCAGGAATAAATCACAGGCAACCGTTGCCACCTGGGCTTTTAACATTTCATCCTCCGGCATCGCCTGGCCAAAAGAGATGGTCGCGGTTTTAACAATGCCATCACAGTGGTCGCAAATGGGCAGCGTTTCATCGCGCTCAAAATTTTCTTTGATAAGTCTCAGGTCATAACGTTGCCCGCAATCGAGACAATGGGCGTAAGTCGTATTACCGTGTAATTCGATAATTTTCGTGTCGGGCACACCGGATTGCTGATGGAGACCATCGACGTTTTGAGTAATAACATGGCTAACCACACCTTGCTCGACCAGGTGACTAATAGCACGATGACCACGGTTGGGTTTGGCTTTTTGCATATCCTCATCAAACATAAATTTAAGCCGCCAGGAATCGCGACGCGCCTCAGCAGAATTAAGAAAATCAGCAAAATCTACCGGTTTATGCTTGCTCCAAATTCCGCCAGGGCTGCGGAAATCAGGAATACCCGATTCGGTACTAATACCGGCGCCAGTGAATATCACTGTCCGCTGCGATTGTTCCAGTATCATTTTAAGTTGTGCAATCGGCTCAGACATCTCCCCACCTTTTTTAGCAAACCTTATTAACTTTATTCAAATTTTTTTCCTACACCAATCTTAGCCTGTTTTGGAAAGAATCACACAACAGGCGCTTTCGTTGGGATTTTATCTATACATAATAGTTTTTATAAAAAATAAATTGATAAATTAGATTGAATTTTAATTTTTAGATCCCATTAATTCTTTGAGATTCATTTTTAGCGCATTCATCAAGAGGTAATTATCATGACATTAGTACCACGAGGAAATTTTTTTGATATCGATCGGGTCTTTAATCATTTACTGACACCAGCTTCTGGGCCCCTGTCCGCTGAGAGTGGGTTTTTCGCTCCCCGCGTTGATATTAAAGAGCTGGAGGATCACTATGAAATCACCGCTGAGCTGCCCGGCGTCAACAAAGATGATGTCCACGTCTTATTAGAAGATGGAGTTTTATCCATCAATGCAGAAATAGTCGATGAAAACAGTACCGAAGAGAAGGGCAAAGTCATTCGTCAGGAACGTCGCTATGGTAAATACATGCGCAGTTTCACGCTGGGAACAGACGTACACGATGAAGACCTCACTGCCGGCTTTACGGATGGTGTGTTAAAAATCGACGTACCGAAAGCCCGGGACGTAGAACCTCAAAAACGGCGTATTGAGATAATCTAGATTTTCGCTTTTGCTAAAACCCATTACCGGAGGAATAATCTGGTGATGGGTTTTTCCGTAAATCTTGGTCCTGCAGACATATATCTGAACGCGATCGATAAGCACTAGAATTAGTACCGGAAACAGTACCGGAAAATTAATTACGATTTATAGAAAGATATATTTCGACCTTGCCAAGCAAAATCTATCGGCCACAATTTTTGCTTTGCGCCGTCTAGATCAGCGTCCTTATTACCATTAGCAAAAACCTCTGCCAACTGCCGATAAGTTTGCTGACAGGCAGGATGATGCTCATCACTGGCAATCTCTGCCAGTGGCAACAGGACGTGGGCATTCTTTAATATTTCATCCCGTGGCAGTGACACACCATCGACAAGGCCCGCGCATTGTCCATAAGTGAGAATATCGATATCGAGGGTACGAGGCCCAAACTTGGCCCCACTGCGACTGCGGCCATTGGCTTGCTCAATTGCTCGCAACACTGCTGTTAAGTGCACAACTGGATAACCAGTATCAACACCAACCACCATGTTGTAAAAATTATCGCCATCAAAGCCTACCGAGACGCTTTCATATACGCTCGATAACATCAGGGGGCCAAACTCTTTTGCCAGAGCATCAAGTGCTGCACTCAAGTGCTGCCTACGGTCAATATTACTGCCGATGCTGAGATACACTCGATGCGTCTCCTGTGCGCTCATGAAGAACTACTTGTCTCGCTAACACCTGTGCCAGGCTGATTATTGGAATTAACAAGATGGCCACGCTCAATAATCAGGCCAACGTCTTTTGAACCGCGCAGCGCCCCCGGTTTGCTCAGCCTTAATCTCACCCAGGGTACGCTGAATTCAGCGATGACAATCATGGCCACCTCCTCCGCCAATCGTTCTACCAATAGATACTGACTATCCTGAATAAAGCTGATCAGCCGTTTGGCCACGGCTTTATAGTTCAGGGCATCCTTTATATTATCGCTATGTGCAGCGATGCTAATGTCTGTCGCCATGTCCAGATCCAGGGAGATAGTCTGACGCACTTCCCGCTCCCAGTCATAGATCCCAATAATAGTATCAACCTGTAAATCGCGAATATAAACAATATCCATAGATATTCCTGTGGCGCTCTTATATGCAGATGCTCTTGTAAATAGATAGAAGCACCGCTCAATTACAATGTCTGGGGCCTTCTCTCCGGATCTTCCTCCCCCTTCCGGGCATACTTTACGGGGCTTAGCCCCAGGAACGTTAGAGCGGACTCAGTTCATCCATCGGCCAGCGTGGCTGGGCGCGTATCGACAAATCGTCACTGTGGCCCGCTAGTAGACGCTGGCACCCAGCGTAGGCAATCATGGCGCCATTATCGGTGCAAAATTCATTGCGCGCATAAAACACCTGAGCGTCCAGCTCATTTAGTGCGCTAGTCAATTTTTCCCTCAGCAGCACGTTGGCCGAAACACCACCTGCGATCACCAGCACTTTAAGCTCTGTTTGCTTCAAGGCCCGGCGGCATTTAAGAACCAATGTATCGACCACCGCGTTTTGAAATGCGCAGGCAATATCGGCCATGGTCTGATCATCGGGTAGCACGTCACCCCCTTTATAGGTGGCAATGGTATTCATGGTAAATGTTTTCAGCCCTGAAAAACTGAAATCGAGACCGGGTCTATCGGTCATAGGTCGAGGAAATTTAAAACGTCTGTCATCACCCTGCTCCGCTAAACGCGCAATTCTCGGGCCGCCTGGATAATCAAGGTCCAACATTTTGGCTACCTTGTCGAAGGCTTCGCCCGCCGCATCGTCAAGAGATTCGCCCAGAATTTGATAGTCGCCAATACCTGCTACTGACACCAACTGCGTGTGTCCTCCTGAGACCAGCAACGCGACAAACGGGAAACCTGGGGGCTGGTCTTCTAACATCGGGGCGAGTAAGTGGCCTTCCATATGATGAACCCCCAGGGCGGGAATACCCCAGGCGTAGGCCAGGGAACGACCCACGGCACCACCGACCATTAAGGCGCCGACCAGACCAGGGCCTGCCGTATAGGCAATACCGTCGATATCCTCTTGCTTACAGTCCGCATCAGGTAGCACCTGGCGGATCATCGGCAACAATTTACGGACATGGTCACGTGACGCCAGTTCTGGCACCACACCACCATATTCGGCGTGCACCGCTACCTGGCTGTATAAAGCATCTGCCAATAATCCCGCCTCGCTGTCATAAATCGCGACCCCGGTTTCATCACAGGAGGTTTCTATACCCAGCACTCGCATTCAGGGTGTCCTTAGAAATTTTATGAGATAACTTACCTGTGCGATCAATTACGCATTTACCTGCCAATCAGATAACCTGCGCATAATAATGCTCGACCTATCGCAAAACCACCCCGAATTCAAAAGCTTAGGCGGCCCTTTCAGCCAAACTATTTTTGCAACTGGCCTGCTAACTGTATAGAATGCGCGGCCTGACTAAACTACGCCAAGTTAAAACGAGACTTAGACAAGGGAAAACATGCCTTCTGTACGCTTAAAAGAAAACGAACCTTTCGACATAGCACTGCGCCGTTTCAAGCGCTCCTGCGAAAAAGCCGGCATTTTAGCCGAAGTACGTCGCCGCGAATTTTACGAGAAGCCCACCTGGAGTCGTAAACGCAAAGCGGCGGCCGCCGTTAAGCGTCATGCCAAAAAGCTGCAACGAGAATCTCGTAAATTTCAGCGCATGTACTAGATTTATATGAGCTAGCACATACACTCGTTGCTAAAGTTCATAATGAGAACTTTAGGTGATGCCCGAAAGCTATTTGTATTTCAAAAAATATTTCAAAAAAAGCATTCTAAAAGGCGCCGCTATTGAGGCGCTTTTTTTTGTTGCCCTACACCCAGCTATAGTAACCAAATGATGACTGACACCTCACTCAAACACCAAATCACCGAAGCCATGAAAGATGCGATGCGCGCCAAAGCCAAGCAACGCCTGGGTGCGATTCGCTTAATGCTGGCCGATATTAAACGCATCGAGGTCGATGAACGTATCGAGGTAGACGACACCCGTGTGCTGGCAATTCTCGACAAAATGACCAAGCAACGGCGCGATTCGATCGCCCAGTTTGACGCAGCAGGACGAGACGACCTATCTGCTCAGGAACATGCCGAACTAGCCGTAATTGCTGAATTTCTACCCACAGCATTGAGCGAAGACGAAGTCGGCGAACTAATTACTGCGGCCATTACTGACAGCAAGGCAGAATCTATGCGCGATATGGGTAAAGTCATGGGGATACTTAAACCACAGCTTCAGGGTCGGGCCGATATGGCCGTCGTGAGTCAACTTATCAAAACCCGTCTGAATTAAGCTGCGGTTGAGTTAAGCCCCGATCAACCTGCACGGCACGGTACAGAAGCTATTGCAATGCAGGCAATTGTCCTTGTTTCATAACAAGACAACTATAAACACCCCCACTTTTTCAATAAAGGCCGACTCATCAACAGAGCCAGGTCAACCGATTCAGGTTCACAAGGCCAGGCAGTCAATTTTTTTTCATCACACCGCTAAACATTAGCGCCGCTCCGTGATTCAATAAGCCCGTTGCCAAGCGAGCACCTCAATGTCTGGAAGAATCCCGCAGCGATTTATTGATGACCTCCTCGACCGCGTCGATATTGTCGATGTAGTGGGCGCTCGACTGGATTTACGCAAAACCGGCAAAAACCATTCTGCCCGTTGCCCCTTTCACGATGAAAAAACGCCATCCTTCTCGGTCAGTCCCGACAAACAATTTTTTTACTGTTTCGGTTGTGGCGCAGGCGGCAATGCCCTGGGCTTTGTCATGGATTACGACCGCATCGATTTCCCCAGAGCGGTCGAAAACCTGGCTAGCCTGGTGGGCATGGAAGTGCCCACCGAAGGCACTCGTGATGATGAACAGGCAAACCGACGGCGCAGCCTCTATGCTGCTCTCGAAACAGCTGACCGTTTCTATCGGGCGCAATTGCGTGAGCAAACCCCTGATAGAAAAACCAACGAAGCCATCGAATACCTGCGCAACCGAGGCATGTCCGGCGAAGTCGTGCGAGACTTTGGCATTGGCTTCGCCCCGCCTGGCTGGGCCAATCTGCTCAATCTGGCCGATGGTGACGATAAGCAAATTGAGCACTTAACCACCGCTGGCATGTTGGTGGTACGGGACGAAGGTGACAAGGTTTACGACCGGTTTCGCCACCGCATTATGTTTCCCATTCGCGATAGCCGGGGCCGCACCGTAGCCTTCGGCGGCCGAGTGCTCGGTGACGACAAACCCAAATATTTGAACTCCCCTGAAACACCAGTGTTCCACAAAGGTCGCGAACTTTATGGTCTTTACGAAGCCAGCCGCGCCGCTAAAAACATGGACAACCTGTTAGTTGTCGAGGGTTACATGGATGTCGTCGCCCTCGCCCAGTTTGGCATCACTAACGCCGTTGCCACCCTGGGCACCGCTACTTCAATTGATCATCTGGAGAAAATATACCGTTATACAAGCGAGGTCGTATTCTGTTTTGATGGCGATAGTGCTGGCAGTAAAGCTGCTCGACGAGCTATGGAGACATCCCTGCCCACTTTGCAAGATGGCCGTAGTGCCCGATTTTTATTCTTACCCGACGGTGAAGACCCCGATACCCTGGTCCGAAAAATCGGTGCCGAGGCGTTTAATAAAAAACTCAAAGCAGCCACACCCCTATCAGCTTATTTATTTGAAACCTTAGCCGAAAACCTCGACTTGAGCTTGCCGGATGATCGGGCCAAATTAAGCCAACTGGCTGCACCCCTGATTAACCGCCTGCCGACCGGCGTGTTCCATCAACTGATGATCGACCAGTTGGCCGAAAAAACCGGTCTGGCCAGTGCCAGGCTTGAAGAAATTATTAGCGATGAACACAATAATCCACCGCCCTGGCAAAACCCGCCGACCGACGCCTACACCCACAACTATGCCGACATTGATGGTAGCGGCTATCCAACAGATGTCTCGCATGCCGCTGTGCCCGATCAAAGTCGCCGCCCGCAAAGATCAGCGCTGCCGCCAAACACCGGTAAAAAGGTTGAACTTTCACCGGCGCACTGGCTAATCGCCTTGCTGGCGCATAATCCTGGCCTGATCGCGACCATAGATGATGAGCACATTAAACGATTGGCTAAGCTCGATTCGCCGGGCGTGGAGATATTATTACCCCTGATTACATTGCTAAAGGAACACCCCGACTACTCGCTCAACCATCTGCTCGGCTACTGGCGCGGCATTCACGGCCAGGAACAGGGCGAACAACTGGGCAAAATCATTAATAGTGACCTGATTACCGCGCCGGGGCAGACCGATGAATCCAATCGTGCCCAGGTTGCAGATATTGTCTCGACCCTGCTACGCAACGTAGAAGCAAACCTCCCCCCGGAGCAGCAAATAGCGGCCCTGACCAACAAATCCCCGCTTAATGATGAAGACAGAAAAATTGCCATAACCCTGTGGCATAAGCTCAAGGCCGAAGGCGCAGCGCCAGAATTAATTTTGTCTATAAAACAATTGCTTACAAGCACCGCGGTGGCAGAAAAGTGAAGCTCGGCTACACTTGTAATTGAGAGACAGAGCCCCAATTATCATATATAATCGCGCGCTTTATTTTATGCACTGTCGCTTTCTTAAAATAGGGCCACAGCCCGACCGAAATAGCGCCATAAACTGGCAGACTGCGCAGACCCATTTATTCAACACTGGCTATTCAACACTGGCGCAAGATTAATTTAACATTTGACGTATCCGAACAACCTAACTGAGCGACCCAACCAACAGCCCTAACCGACAGACGATGGAAACTCTATGAGTACAGCTGCCCACGAACAATCCAGGATCAAAGAACTCATCGCCAAAGGCCGAGAGCAAGGCTTTCTGACCTATGCAGAGGTGAACGATCACCTGCCGGAAGATATCTCTGATCCAGATCAGGTTGAAGACATTATTCAAATGATCAATGACATGGGTATTGGCGTATTTGAAAATGCGCCCGACGCCGACACGCTACTGATTACCGGTGGCGACAACTCCGCCGACGAAATTGCCGCCGCCGAAGCTGCAGCTGCATTGGCTGCGGTAGAGACCGAGAAACACCGAACCACTGACCCCGTGCGTATGTATATGCGGGAAATGGGTACCGTAGAATTACTTACACGCGAAGGCGAAATTGCCATCGCCAAACGTATCGAAGAAGGCATTCGCGAGGTTATGTCAGCGGTTTCGGAATGGCCTGGTAATGTCGACCGAGTCATTGGCGAGTATGATCTTGTCGAATTAGAGAAACGCAAACTCACTGATATCATTGCCGGTTACCTTAACCCGGTCGAACATGTGCCCTCAGCGCTGGAACAGGCCAACAAAAAAGCCGCTAACGAAGGCAATGACGATGACGAAGATGACGAAGATGAAAACGAAGGCGGTCTCGACCCCGTAGAAGCTGTTCGCCGCTTTACCGAAATCCGCAAACAAAACGACAAAACAAAACGCTCAGTTGCGCGTAATGGTCGAACCCATACATCTGCTCAGAAGAATCTTGCTGAACTGGGTGAAGTGTTCAAATTCCTAAAATTAACACCACGCCAATACGACCCGCTGATCGTTAGCGTCCGAACGACCCTGACGAAAATCAGAAACCACGAACGCAATATCATGAATATTTGCATTCGCGAAGCAAAAATGTCGCGCCGGGAATTCATTGATAACTTTCCCGACAATGAAACCAATCTCAAATGGGCTGGAAACCTGTCCCGTAGAAAGCAGCCCTATGCCGCCGCGATCAAAGCTCGCCATGATGATATCGTCCGAGAGCAGCAGAAACTATCAGTGTTAGAACAAGAATGTGGCATGGCAATATCTGAAATCAAAGATATGAACCGTCGCATGTCTATCGGTGAAGCGAAATCGCGACGCGCCAAGAAAGAAATGGTTGAAGCCAACCTACGCCTGGTGATTTCCATCGCCAAAAAATACACCAATCGCGGCTTACAGTTTCTCGACCTGATTCAGGAAGGCAACATCGGCCTGATGAAAGCAGTCGATAAATTCGAATACCGTCGCGGCTACAAGTTTTCGACCTACGCCACCTGGTGGATTCGCCAGGCAATTACCCGCTCGATTGCTGACCAGGCCCGCACTATTCGCATACCTGTCCACATGATTGAGACTATCAACAAACTCAATCGCATCTCACGACAAATGCTTCAGGAAATGGGCCGTGAACCAACACCTGAAGAACTCGGCGAGCGCATGGAACTGCCTGAAGACAAGATTCGCAAAGTGCTCAAAATCGCCAAAGAACCAATATCGCTGGAAACACCCATTGGCGATGACGAAGATTCCCATCTCGGTGATTTTATCGAAGATGTTAATGTCGATTCACCCGTAAATTCCGCAACTCAGGAAAGTCTTACTGAAGCAACCCATGAGGTCTTAAACGGACTCACCGCCAGAGAAGCCAAAGTTCTGCGCATGCGTTTCGGCATCGACATGAATACCGATCACACCCTGGAAGAAGTCGGCAAACAATTTGATGTCACTCGCGAGCGGATTCGCCAAATCGAAGCCAAGGCTCTGCGCAAACTACGCCATCCTTCGCGCTCAGAACATATGCGCAGTTTTCTCGACGAATAAACCGGTTAAATATAGCAGGTATTTCACAGAGCTTTTATAATGCCATCCCGCAACTGGGGTGGTTTTTTGCGTTATTCTCGTCATCGTCAAAAGCTGAAACAAAAAATTTCCGCCTCGCAATGCGCGAAGCTATAACAGGCAAGTCATGGGCCCATAGCTCAGTTGGTTAGAGCAGTCGACTCATAATCGATTGGTCGAAGGTTCAAGTCCTTCTGGGCCCACCATATAAATCAATATGTTATGCATACTTATCACTGCACTTAAATCTTTGTGCTACCAATGTGCTACTTTTGGATAACTTAAAATCCCTCGGTGGCAATACCGTGCCGGTTCGATTCCGGTACCAATAAAAACAACAAGTTACAGTCGTATTTTATTTTTCTTGCAATGAGCCATGCCCATAAAGCATTGTATGTAGGCGGCTATGCATATTTATGATTTCAAAAAGTAATTACTTTCTGGAGAAGATTGCTAGAGATACTCGACAGGCACGGTACGCTAGCGACTAGGAAGGTTATCAGAGGAGGAAGCTAGCTAATAAGGCCTGGAAAGCCCAGGCCTTATTAGACAAAGGGATATAGTCAATGCCTTCGACGGTTATTTAGTCTGCCTTACCATTAATGAATACAATTTCAGTTTCGCCTTTCCTGTATTGACTCTCCAATAAACTATATAGGGTGTCTACTTTCTGTGGGTAACTTGAAAACTTAACGCCTGCAGCAGGGGACGACAAACCAGAACGAAGTGGCGGTTTGGTGTTCAACGCCATTGTTCGATTAGTACGCAACGCATTGCACTAAATGCTCTGATTTATCTCTATAAGCGATATATGGGTCTAGAAATAGGTGAACTGGATTATTCCTTAGCGCATGTGCCAAGGCGATTACCGGTGGTCTATAGTCGCGATGAAATAACTGCAATTATGGGCCATTTACACGGCACATACCGTTTACAGGTTGGGTTAATGTACGGGACGGGTATACGTAGTGCAGAGTTACTTTCTTTGCGTGTCAAAGATGTTGATTTTGGCAGCAATAATGTTTTTGTTTATCGCGGTAAGGGTAGTAAGGATCGAACTACGATGTTACCTCAGCGATTAATCCCATCCTTGAAGCGCCAAATTGAAAAAGTAAAAAAACTCCATGACCAAGATAAGGAGGAGGGTTATGGCGATGTCTATCTTCCAGATGCGTTGAGCAGGAAATTCCCTAACGCAGCCAGGGAATTGGGCTGGCAATATCTTTTCCCAGCTAGCAAGATTGGCAAAGATCCCCGTTCAGGTATCTTACGAAGGCATCATTTACATGCCTCTGCACTTGCCAAAAAGATTCGGCAAGCTGTTCGGGGCGCAGGTATTAACAAACCTGCGAGATCACACAGCTTTCGCCACAGTTTTGCCACGCATCTGCTGGAATCTGGTTATGATTTGCGCACGATCCAGGAGTTATTGGGTCATTCTGACGTTTCTACGACTGAAATTTATACCCATGTGATTAATCGAGGTGGCAAGGGAGTGCTGAGTCCCGCAGATAGTTTGGCGGTTTAACGGTTGGATCGCTCCTGAGTACAGTTATTGACAGAATTCCAAGTCCATTTCTGCCCACTCAGCATACTCATCAACAGCTTGCCCCCATTCCTCATCAGACAGGGTTTTTGGCATATGACGCAAAACTCGACGTTGATAGTGCCGCTTTTTAAAGTCTGCCATCCAGTGACAATCGGGGCGGCTACCGGGTAGCCAATTTTCGCCAGGCCACTTTTCCGGTAACCAGTCACACACAAAATCCCGCCAATGGCCCGGTGACTTAGCCCAATTCATAAACTCATAAAAAGCCGCTCTGCCTTTTAGTATGACTTGATATTTGCTCGCTACGATGGGAACCTTGGCCAATATCGCCCGAACACTTTCGAGTTTCTTGCCAATAATAAAACGCGCCTTCGATCCTTTCGGAGCGTTGTCGAGGTTTTGCTTCAAAGTCTTTCGTAATTGATACTCACTGGCATACCGGGTCGTAATGTAGTCATGGACATCAGCAATAAGCAGCCCCATGGCATGCAACTGACTTTCTTCAATTGTTACCCAGTCGGGTGCTCGTGCCTCCGCACTCATGCCATAACGGTTGCCCCGTATCGTGCCTTGATCGGTCTTACCCTGGGCTTTACAAAGATAGCCAGCCGCTTTCATCATATAAGCTGCCGCCGCGTCGCCATCTTTGATTTTTTCTAAATGAGCCAGGCCATTGCCCCATAGCTCCTCAAAGCGTTTAGCCCAGCAGGCAAATAGCGGCTTGGGGACACGGCAGCGGATCATCATATGCACATGTGGATTGGGTTCGCCTTGGTCATTATCCGGCACCTCAGCAACCCAACAATAGAGCAGGGGGGTATCACCTCGGGCTTCCTCGCCCATTGTCACGCCATGTTCATCAACGCAAGCGATACGCCTGCCGTTGATCGTAAACTCAGCCTGCCAACCGCGCCGCCACATTTTACTAAGACCATCACAAAACCGGCTGACCTCCTTTTGAATGGAGGTTGGCTTTGTAACCTTACGTGTCGTCAGGTCGCAATATTTGCCGCTCGCTTGCAAACAAAATCGTTGATCAGGGGTGAAGGTCAAGGTCAAAAACGTCGAGTAGCCATCATGCTGCTTAGCGACATAGGCACAACTCTCTGCGATCTTGCGGACAGCACGTTGCGATAACATCGCTGTAATCCTCGGGCCAAAGTGTCCAGGGGGCATCGTACCGCTTGTTGTTTCCACTCGCGTGCGTACACGGTATTCATCGGCCCATTCGCGGTACTGGATGACTGTATAAGCACCGGGCGCCCCCTCTGGGGTAACCGGTACGGGCAGCGGATCAATATATACGGGTTCCGGGCAGGTATCCGGCAATTGTCCCCAGTTATCTGGCTTCACAGGCGGTGTCGGACTTTTGGCTGCCTTGACTAGCCTATGCTTTTCGCTACCGCTCAAAGGCTGGCCGGGCACAGCAACGCCAAAATTGGTGATGACAGGTTCAGGATTTCTCACTTGCTCCAGGGTCAAACCGTCGGCATAAACAAAAGGAGCCTCAGGAGACTCCTTAACGGATTCCCCATTTAAATCGGGGTGGGTTTTATAGATGCTCATCGCAACATGCTTCTAATACGCTTGTTTTTACAATGGGATCGGCTGGGTGAGTTTTGTATAAACGCTATAGGTTTATTCCGTTTCAAGCTTGCGGGGTGTAATTTAGTCTGCTTAGGATGCGCTAAATCTAATGAGTCATTCGTATAAAACAAATCATAAACCACCGTTAACGAACAAGATGCCATATGGACTACCGCTTCGATGATTGCCACAGGTGCTATCAAATAATTACCTGTCACCGTTACCCACATTACCAATATGGATAATGTGTCTGCTGCTGCGGGTCGGCCAATGGCTTGCCCCTCGCAGGCAGTCACATAATCGAGAAGGTTCTTTTTCATTAGGAGGTCTCCTCAGAACCAGTTGATTCAGCACCAACAGTTCTTGATTCGACAAACATCATTAGGTCACGAAAACGATATCTAACCTTCCTTCCAATTTTTACGTATTTAAGGTCATAACGCTTATTACAACGCCAAATAGCTAGTGTCTGTTCGCTGACACCGAGGAATTCACCGGCCTGGCTGGCGGTTAAGAGTCGATCTGATTGATCTACATTCATTAGGCTTTATTTCCGTTCAGTAAGGGTCGGAAACAATCCTAGCGAATAGATAGGAAGCTATGTGCAGACTATCTGTTTAGTGCGTACTGAGTATTTTTATTTTATTGTTGTTTGCTTTACTCAATTTACTTTTCTGGAATTAGCTTTAACGCCTTACTAATAGTGTCTATGGTTGTTCTACGTGAAAGAGGAGGATCTTCATACTGGCCGTAAACATGGTCGCCAAATAACTCAATTTGATCGGCGATGGCACTGGATGATATTTTACCTTTGTTTTGACATTTGTCTGGGACGGCTGATAACACCGCCAAAGCTGCCGCGAGGATTTTTTCTCTACGCTGTGCATGATGTTCTGTATTGCCGTGAGTCTTGTAATCACCAATCTTTTGCTGAGACTTACCCTCTGCATCTAACCCAAAAATATCGGCCAATTCGACAGGAGTATCGAAATCTTTGTCAGCCACCCATTTGATGAACTCTTTGGGTTTAACGCGCCATTCGATTCGTTCGGCACTGGGATTTAATACATTTAAGGTGTAGCCAGCACCCGCTGCAATTTGCCGCAACAGCTGGATGCTTTCTTCTATATAGGCGCAATAACCAGATATCCAATATTGGGGCTCATAGCAGAAATATATTGGCACTGCTTCGTTGAATAATAGCCAGGTATCGAGATGGATAAACCGCCCATAGAATCGCTTCCGATAACTAAGATCGTATACTAGAGTTTTATGCTCAATAGCATATTGTCGGGCTTCCTCTTTCTGGTGCATTTCAGCAAAAAAATCTGACCTTGCTTCCTCCTCTTCAAGTGTTTCCTCCCTATAGAATTCTTCCTCCCAACTTTCCTCGTCATCGCCCATGCTCAACCGCTCCATGTCTTTTTTCTGACAAATCAAAAATGAGTTCACGTTTATCATTTTCTGAGAGTTTCTCCAGCAAGGAGGTCAACGTTTTATCCAACCCAGCTTCCGGGGTTTTAATTCCTGCCTGCCTCAGGATGGCGTCCTCGATTCGTTGCGCCGGTTCCCTCAGCTCTTCCGGCGTTAACACCGTATACCCTGCGGTGACGTCGTCACGGCGTGTTCGATGGTTCAGCAATCGCTTAATCGTATAGGTACCCACATTAAGGGCTTCAGCGGTGGTGGTGTAAGTTCTTCGTAGGTCATGCAAAGTAAAGGTAACATTCGCCTGCTTCACGATCTCGGCAAGGATCTTTTTCGGCTCAACAATCTTACCGTGACGATTGGGCGCATCAAATACATAGGCGCTCTCGTTACGCAGAGCCTTCCGGCGCACGAATAAAGCAAATAAATGGTCGCTTATCGGTAATTCCAGCGGATCGCCGTTTTTGGCCGTATCGATGTAAAAAGTATGCTCCTTAAGATTCACGCAATTCCAGGTGAGTCCAATCAGCTCGTTACGACGCAAGCCGGTTAACAGAGCAGTTTCCACCAAATCGCAAACCGAAATAGAAAACGGATTGCCCTGCTGACGAACCGTTTCGAGGCCATCAAACCAATCCGGCAACTGCCCTTTTGTCAGTCGGGTGTGTTTGCGAGGAACTTTGTTCCATAAGTTCTGATGACTCAGGATATGCACAGGATTGTGTTCAAACAAAAAAGCATTATCGAGGCCTCGGTATTCGTAGTGAGCAAAGTTGAATAAGGCGCGTAGGAAGCGCATAACTAAATCAGCCTGGGCGGGGCTCGCCTGGGTAATCCGGCGGTGCTCTTTTTTGACCGCCTCCTCGGTCAATTTACCCAGGGGTTTAAATCGGTAGGCTTTGAGGTACGTTTCGACAATACGCTTGTAACCAGTGCGGGTACTGTCAGTGAGTCTTTTCGCATCGAGGTAGTCCCGGTAGACCTCATCCAAAGAAATCTCAGCTAGTTTTTTCGAACGTTGCTGATCATTGGGGTTCACCCCGCAACTAAGCACCTCCAATTTCTCGATAGCCTGTCGGCGGGCGTTCTCAATCGACAGCGCTGGATACTTACCCAGGGTCACGGTCACCGGTACTTGCTGGCCCTTAATTTTTCGGTAGACGCGAAAAGTTTTGCTGCCTGCTGGCGATAATTCCAGGATCAGACCGGCTACGCCGGTATCGTAGAGGCGTAAACGTTGCGCCGGGATCGGAATTTGATCGATGGTTTTCTTGTTAAAACGGAATTTTGTCTCCATCCCAGATCCTTCTGTGCTACCCATGTGCTACTCTTGGCAGGAAAAATGAGGGTACTAGGGAAATCTAAAGAAGACAAGATAAAACGGTATCTATTTGTTTTATATATGTTTATCAATGTAAAAGCGGTGTTGGGAAAAATTGGGGAAAGGGGGCTTATTGCAACTCATAATCGATTGGTCGAAGGTTCAAGTCCTTCTGGGCCCACCATATAATTTGACTACTGTTACGAAAACAGCAAGAGTTCTCAATTTTAAACTGTCGATCTGATTTAATTCCATAGCTTTACACCGACTTAACAACCGAGACCAAAAAAGGTGCTTTCGGACACTATCAACAATCGGCGTAAGTTCCTTTATCTGGTTTACCTCAAATAGACTTCTTAATGGCTTTAACCTTCCTGGGGTGTGGCGTACCGTTTTCTAATAAATATTTTAACTCTTCCAATATATTCACGAAGAGTTTTCCAAGCCCAATTTTTAAAATTAGCGAAGGCTTTCCTATAACCTTGGTAAGCGAGCTAATGACAGTGATCTCGATTCAGTGAGTTTCGGAGTACTAGCGGTTCATCCAATACGAGCTGCTTGCCATCGTGGTGGCCGTTCACAGCCACTCGCTAGCCTATCTACAGGACCACACCAAAATTAGCCTATACAACAAGTACAGATTTGTCGCACTCGGTTCACTCCTGCCTTTGCTGGGCAACTTCGGAGCAAGCATCATGACCAGATACCATCATGTTCAACTATTGCAACAAAACTTTCATTAATCGAACGAAACACACTGTCTTTGCATAAATTTCGTTTTGCTCTGTACTTGTCAATGCTTCGATTCAAAGCCCTTGTTAACGGTATACTGTAGCGCCAATCCATTTTATCCTGCCATCAACAATACAAAATCAACTGACGATAAAGGTGCCAGCTATGGATTTTGATCTTAACGAAGAGCAGACCATATTAAGGGATAACCTCCGCAAAATGATGGACGACATTGCCACATCAGATTATCTTCGTGAGCATGATGAAAACGGACTTTACCCCTACGAAGTCTACGAAAAATGGGTGGAAATGGGCCTCCTGGGCCTGCCTTTTCCTGAACAGTACGGTGGTTATGGTGGCGATGTTATTGATATGGCCATCGTCAGTGAAGAACTCGGCCGTAAAGCCTACCCCTTTCTGGAAGCCTATGGATTGTCAGCTTTTAGCGGGCTTACTCTGTTACACAATGGCAGCGAAGAGCAGAAAAAACATTACCTACCAAAGCTGATTAATGGCGAGATTCGCATGTCAATTTCAATGACAGAACCGGATGCGGGCTCCGATGCCGGGAATATGCGCACACTGGCGGTGGCCGACGGCGATAGCTGGGTGATAAATGGCCAAAAAGTATTTTCTACCGCTGCTGATGCGAATAACAACATCATCACGCTTTATTGTAAGACCGATAATGATGTCCCTTACCAGGAAGGTATTACGGCATTTCTGGTCCCCAACGATACATCCGGCCTGGAAATTAGAAGGTTAGACACTTTCGGTTGCAACATGCTGGGGCTCAGCGAGGTGTTTTTTGAAAATGTTCGGGTCAGTGATAGCCAGCGGGTTGGCGAGGTCAATGGCGGTTGGCAGTGCATGTTGTCGGGTTTGATGTTTGAGCGAATTGTTACTTCAGCAGGTTATGTGGGCAATGCCCAGACGGTGGTTGATCAAGCGCTGGAATATGCCAAACAAAGAAAGCAGTTTGGCAAGCCTATCGGTCATTCCCAGGCCATTGCGCACATGCTGGCGGATATGCAAACCAATGTGGATGCGTCGAGGATGTTGATGTTACGTGCTGCGGTGAAACTGGCCAAAGGCGAAAACGCGATGCGCGAGGTCACCCAGGCCAAACTCTTTGGCTCAGAAACCTTTGCTGAAGTCGCCAATCAGGGGATGCAAATCATGGGTGGCTATTCCTACATGATGGAATATGCCATGCAACGTCACTACCGGGATGCACGTAGTACGACGATTGCCGCGGGCACCTCTCAGATGCAACGAAATTTGATCGCCAATACCATGGGCCTAAAGGTGCGATAAATTCAAAGTAATTGCGATGACTCGGCAATTACTGGGTGGATCACTCCCTTGTCCCAATAGCCCTGTCGTATTGTTCTTGCCTCAAGGTGGTTTTGTTCCGGGGGATGTTGATCTAATATTTCAAAAGGCACGATGGCATAAAAGGCGTTACGCACTTTCTCTGACATAAAAGCGATTAACCATTTTGTTGAGCTATCACTACGCACATGGGACCTAAGCTCCATAGACATACCCAGGGTTGCCAGTCGGGCTTTGCCACGATGGGCCGGGTTCACCATAAAGCGACCCATTTCGACTATTGACTGAAGTTCAATGTCCGCCGGCAACTGAATGGCGAAAAACTGGAATACTGGCAAGCCCAGATCAGACCAGTGAGTGGCCCGTCCGCAACCAATGATTCGACCACCCTTTAAGGTGATAACACTGACAGAAAACAGATCGTATTGATCACTGAATAGCTTGTCTGGATAGTCGTCGGGATTAACATAGCCTTCATCGGTATAAACATCGAACCGAAAACGATAAAGCGCATCCATATCGGCTTGCCTCGCCACTCTGAATGTCAATCCGTGCACGAATTGAGCATAGCACCTGAATAAACAGGCACCCACGGTAGTTTTAATGAGCTGGATCATTCTCGAAGGGTTTTATTTTCCATACGGATGAAATCAATACAAGCCAATCATTAATTACAAATCTTCAGTAACAGGCATTTATTCACAAGCCTTTATTTACAGCCCTTTATTTACAGCCCTTTATTCACAGACCTGAGGAAAAACGAAATAGAAATACTAGAACGGCGAAACGCTACGTTTGCATTGCTCCAGAATAAGTGGCCATATCAAAATAATCTCGCCATTCTTTGATTTTTCCATTTTCCAATTCAAAAACGCCAACACAGGGCAGGTCAACATTACCCTCTGTAGTTTTTGTTTTATCGATACGCTCGACTATGACAATGTTGCCTGATGAGGCGATATTAACAATTTCCCAATCTGTTTCTGTCCAGGTTGACAGAAAACCAGCGATAAGCTGTTCAACATTTTCACGACCCTTTGCTGGCTGCATGGGCATATTGTAATAGCAACCGTCATCAGTGAAAAATGCTGACAGCTCTTTTGCGTTAAGCCTGGACCAGGCCGATATAAAGTCACAAACGATCTCTTCATTGTTAATCATAGTACTTGACCTGCTAGTCGGTGAATTTGATTTGTTTCAGAAATTTTAGTCCCAAGAGTGTGACCCACTAAAACTAATCCTTCCCCCGGTTCTCCATTGGCTTACCGGTTTGGTGCGTTCTCCTTTTGGTGCGTTCTCCTATAGCCATACACGCGCAACTTATTGCCGCTCACTGGCAAAACGACTGAACCACCAGTTTCATCAAAGTTCGTCGCGTCTAATCAAAGATTTATTCAGGCCCTATGCAGCCAGCGCCGACTCATCACACACCGGGTCACGTTTGCCATTAGTGGGTAGCTTTCGGGATCCCGGTTTGACCTCGCCAGGGCCGGGCAAATCAAGTTCCTTTGCCCATTCGCGCATTTTTGGCAACACTTCTTCGCCCAATAATTTCATGCTCTTCATGGATTGTTCGTGAGTGGTCGGGCCACCTTCGATATGCCACACCGCGAAAATACCGGGACGTAACGTCTCCATGATATTCCTGATCTTCACCAGACAAGTCTCAGGAGTGCCGGTAATAATTTGCCGATTACGTATTAAATTTTTGTATAGCACTTCGGTATTATATTTTTTCATTTCAGGGACGTTAATTTCTTCGCTGGCATCCTTGCCAGAGACCACCGCTTCATTGGTTTCCGGGTCAGTCAAGGCATAGGCCATGCGTTTCGTCGCGGCTTTGGAGTTGTAGCCTGCGGGGAACATCCACTCAGGGCGCGCAAAGGCTGGCTGACCACCACCATAAACATAGTTTTTGCCCAGCTCATAAGCTTCTTCGTCAGTATCAGCACAGACGACTTTTTGCAGGTAACCAAAGCATTCTGGCCCGGCCTGATAACCTTCTTTCGCAGCAGTGTCAGCATAGAGATTCCACATTTCGACGGTGGGCGCTAAAAAAGTCGCCAGAGCAAAGTATGAATAACGATTACGCGCTGCGAACTCAGCGGTTTCAGGGCTGACCAGGCTGGGAATCCAGGTTTCTGGAATGGGTTTTTGAATGGGCTTCACCCAGGGGTTTACGTGGCGATACTCGTAATGCTTGCCTTCATAACGCCAGGGGCCATCTTTGCTCCAGGCTTGCATAATAAAGTCATGGGCTTCGTCGAAACGTTCGCGGTTATAGGTCGGATTAATATTATTGGCCAGCTGCTCACAACCGGCACCCCGGACCCAACCGGTGACCAGGCGTCCCCCGGAGATCATATCGATGGTCGCCAATTCTTCTGCTAATCGCAACGGATCTGCTACCGGCAGAGGATTACCCATCAGGGCGATTTTCACCTTTTTGGTAATACGCGCCAAAATTGACGCTTCTACGTCCATCACGCCACCCATGGTAAACGGGTTGGCATGGTGTTCGTTAAGCATAACGCCATCAAAACCCAGCTCTTCAGCATAGACTTTTTCATCGAAGTATCGATTAAACAGCGCGCCACCTTTAACCGGATCAAGAAACTTATTGGAAACCCCAAAAAAACTGGAATTCTTGATCACTTCTTCCTCGGGGATATGGGCGTAGGGTCGTTCGGTAAATGTTGTTATATGCATGATTTAATCTCCTGTATCTGGGTGTCGGTCTGCCTACCTAAAATAATGACCTAAGATAATATGCTTTGAACTTCGGCGACGAATTTATCGGTCTGTTCGATTTCCGGACGATGACCACAACCCTTAAATGTCACCACTTTGGAGCCCTGGATGGATTTTTGATAAACATCCGCCGCGCTGGCAGGAACGATTTTATCTTCATCGCCCCACAGGATTTGTGTAGGCAGATCTTTGATTAAGCCGAGGCGCTTGCTAAGCGCGGGATTATTCATATAGGGCTGCCAGGCAAAACGCGCTGACTCCGCTGTCGCATCCTGAAAACGTTCAAATTGCTCGGCAGTTACCTCGCCCCCGAACAAATCACCAAACTCAGGCGTCCCGTCAACATTGCTGACGCTATAGGCAAGGTAATCGCTGGTCAGATATTGATAGATATCACAAATATCGCCGCTCGGCGGTTTAATGCCCATGGGCGCCACCAGCGTCATGGATGAAAACTGCACCGGATTTTGCGCCGCCATCTCCGCCGCTATCCAGCCACCCAGACTAAAGCCAACCACATCCGCGCCGACCCAGCCCTGCTCAACCATGACCTGGGCGTAATAATTAGCCAGATCGCCGATACTCAGAGCCCAGCTAATACGCGGCGAAACACCAAAGCCAGGATGTTGTGGCGTTATTAAAGTGCGTGTTTTAGCCAGTTCCTTTTTCCACTTAAGCCAGCCTGGATCACCTAACTCTTCACATAGCACCAGCAGGGGTTTGCCGCTGCCGCCTTCAGTAAAGACCAGCTCAGAACCCCCGGCCGTGATTGTTTTTGTTGTCCACTCATTCATCGTCAATACTCTTGTCCCGTTATTTTATGGCCTTACTTGTCTACTTTAACGCTGATTTTCTTCCGGGTTACAGGGAGTCGAATACAGAACTCCCCAAAACTCCACCAGAAAAATCAGGCTGCATGCTCCTTATATTCCCACTTTTTCAGTGCGGGCAATGCGCCTTCTGCGAACAGGGTCATGCTTTGTTTTGCTTGCTCATAATCCATACCGGCATAGGTAAAGAAGCAATTGAGCTCGATCGGGCCAACAATGTCTTCAATGCCTCTGAGTTTTTCGAGACACTGATCCGGCGTGCCATAAATTTGCTGCTCGACGTATTGCTCAGTCACGCGGTCGGCATTTTCACGCATCGCGACCGCTGAACGTCCGTAATGCTCGTAACCTTTGATGCTATCGAAATGCTCGCCTTTCATTTCGTAGTGCCTCATCGCCGACTCCCAGTAGTCGCCCATGTATTTATAAGCCATGTCCTTGGCGCGACCAGAGTCTTTATCGCAATAGGTGAAAATATTGGCTGAGGTGGGCGGCGCGGGCCGATTATGTTCCTTCTCAAAGAGCTCTCGATACAGACGGATATCTTTAGCCCGTTGCTCCCAGGGTCCTACGGCAAAAGTCATCATGGTGCCGCCCAGACGCGCCGCGTGGGGCACGGTATCCGGGGACATAGAAACGATGTAAGTACGGTCCTTATAGGATTTAACCGGCTTGGGGCGGATATCCACCGCGATCTGATCGAAGAATTCGCCATGGTGCTCGGCCATTACGCCATTTTCAAGAGCATCGAGGATCATCGGTGCCGCTTCGTTAAAACGATCACGGGATGAGGCCATATCGACACCAAAACCGTCGTATTCAACCCTACCCAGACCGCGACCCAGGCCTACAATCACTCGGCCATTGGACAGGTTGTCGAGCATGGACAAATCCGTGGCGATACGCAGCGGGTCCTTGTGCCAGGGCAGAATCATCGCCGCTGTGCCCAGCTTAATGGTGCTGGTAACAGCCGACATATAGGTTAAAAACTCGATGGGATTGGGGCACATGGTGTAATCAGTAAAATGATGTTCCACCCCCCAGATTGAACTGAAACCCAGTGGTTCGGCCAGTTTGGCTACCTCAATTTCTTTCTGGTAAACCTCAAGGTCTGATAAAGGTTGATTGTGGCTACTCTGAAAAGCCATGACGACGCCGACGTCCATACATACTCCTTACAGTGATAGTTAATGGCAGAATTTCAAAATAAAATACGGCCGCCGATTCTGCCATAATGCAGGGCCTTTACCTAATTTGCTTGATGGCTATCATTGAGGTCTTAAAATACGCGGGCATTGCCATCTTAAAGCACACAGGTAGCCATCCACCGACAAGCTACGGAAGCGGATACCTAAACCAGGCAGGAGCACAGCATGCAGCAGCAGTTACAGGTCAAACTGACCAAAAAAGCCTTCGCTCATATCGATGCCGATAGCACCGATCTCGGTGCCGAAGTACTCAGACATCCGGTCAGCGAATACACCTGCCCCGACTGGTTTAGCCGTGAGAAAGCCACCCTGTTTCGTGACTACCCGCTGTTTATGGGGCTTTCTGGTTTAATCCCCGAAGCCGGTGATTATCTGGCCGAAGATCATGGTGAAATCCCAACTCTGCTAATCAGAGGCGATGATGGAATCGCCCGCGCCTTCGTTAATATGTGTCGCCACAGGGGTACGCCACTGGCCAAGGGTTGTGGCCGCAGTGCCACGTTCACCTGCCCCTACCATGCCTGGAATTACAATAAACAGGGCGAACTGGTTGGTCTGCCGGATAAACGCTCATTTCCCGGTGTTGATCCCACTCAGGAAGGTTTAACCCCCCTACCAACTCTGGAAAAACACGGCATGATCTGGGTTATCCCCAATCCTAAGGCAGATTGGGGCCAGGATCTAGAACAGTGCATCGACGAACACCTGGCAGGTCTGAGTGGTGAGCTAGCCTCTTATGATTTCGGTGCTTACCACGCCGACAAAACCCGTACCATTGAGCGCCGCGCCAACTGGAAGCAACCCATTGAGACTTTTCTGGAGGCCTATCATTTTAGTACCCTACATAAAAATACCGTAGCACCGCTGTTTTTCCACAATAAATGTCTATTTGAAGCCTTCGGGCTCAACCACCGGGAATCGGTGATTCGCAAAAGTATTGAAAGCCTCCGCGATAAACCCGAAAGTGAATGGGACTTTGTCAAACATACCGGGCTTTCTTATCAGCTCTTCCCCAATACTATTTTCGTTATCCAGGCTGACCATGTGGAAACCTGGCGGGTTTTCCCGTCCAAAGATCGTGTTGACGAATGCGTGATTCGCTTCGACTGCTATGTGCCAGTACCGGTCACCGACCCAAAAGCCAGAAAATACTGGGATGCCAATATCGACCTGGCCTTCAGGACGGTGGATGAAGAAGACTATCGGATCTCGGAAGATATCGAACGGGCTTATCTATCGAACGCGCTGGAGGAAGTGATTGTCGGCCGTAACGAACCCTCATTGGGCCATTACAAAAAATCTATTCAGCAAGCTGTGGTCAATGACCATTGAAATCTCAGCAGGCTGACGTGCAAAATCGTCTAGCAGTTTTATTGCTAGCATAATGGCTGACGACAAATAACGACCTGGACAAAAACCATTCATGGACTGGATAACATTAACCGCCAACTGGTTTAGAGAAAACGAATCGGTGTTATCGGGCATAGCGGCCCTGGTAGCAATTGTCGGCATACTGCTGTCGCCCCTGGGCGGTAATATCAAAGCGCTTTTTCCCGGAGCCAAGTCCAAAACTGGGGCCAAACAAAACCCTGAAGCTAAACCCTTGCCTTCTCATGATGGTGCAAGCAGACCAGCGGGCAAACCGACTGTTTATATCGAGCCATTTACCGGCAGCTCCGAAGCAGCCAGCACACTCGCCCACGAACTCTATGAAGAAGTGCGCCGGGCGGTGGCTAATTTTACGGGTAGCACGCTGGTTTCAGATATCAAACGTGCCAGCTATATCGCCCGCGTCAATGTGCTGCTCACCGGCACACACTGTCGGGCCACGGTGCTTATGCAGAACGTCCACAATAACGAGGATTTTCAGTCAGAACGTTATGAAGCAAATATTGATAATCGACTGGAAGCCATCGACAAGCTGAGCGCGCAGCTCTCCATGGCGATGAGGTATGGCATAGCCACTCATCTATTAACGCAACAAGGCGATGATACTCAGTCACTGTTGATCCGGATGGGTGGGAGCATAGCCCGTTCAGATGAAAACCTTTTCATAGAAGCGCTGGCCCTCGCTGAGGATGCGCTTGAGGAACATGCCAACGATTCGATGTTTCAAGCCATCTATAGTCGCTTGCTGGTCGCAACAATCAGATTTGATTATCACCCTCTCAACAATGAGCAAATAGACAAAGCTGAACTGGCCGCTCGAAAAGCCGTCGCCTTAAATGATCGCAGCGATTTTGCACATGTGTGCCTGGGGACTTATTTGCTCTACGCTAAAGGTGATTTTGCTGGCGCGAAACACAGTTTTTTGCGCAGTCTTGAGATCACGCCGCGCTATCACTTAGGTGAAGCGGGTCTGGGCGAGATCGAGATATACAGTGGGGATGCGGGAAAAGGTAGTGACCTATGCACGCTAGATCTAAAATCGCCCATACTAAAAAATGGCCGCAATCATGAAGCCATTGCTGCCGGTGAAATTCGTTTGGGCAACTACGACGCAGCCCTTGAAATGGCCGAAGACGCCATTCATAAATACGGCGAAGTTACTCAGACACTTATCGTACTCGCTGCCGCCGCTGGCCTGGCGGGGAACGATCAAGTTGCCTCTCAGGCTGTCAATTCATTAAGAGAAAAACACCCGGACATCAGCATCGAAGCCATGCGCCGTTGGCCCTATAAAGACGACGCAGACTGGGAGCTATTTGTCAGCGGCCTTAGAAAAGCTGGGCTGGAATAAATTAGGCTAAACTGGCCTAAAGAAGAACCCTAATTTTATAGAAGAACTTTAACCTGAAGAAAATGCGATAAACAGTTAGCAACGGACAGGCATTACCAGATGGACTGGATAACCTTCATCACAAACTGGTTCGGCGAAAACGAATCGGTATTATCGGGCATTGCTGCCTTTGTGGTCATTGCTGGTCTGTTATTAACGTCATTTGGCCGCTACTTCAAAATATTCCTGGCAAAATCTATCTACTCCAGCGAAGCCAACCCACCTCCGACAAATAAAATCCGCCAGGAAAGTAAACCAGCCATCTATATAGAGCCGTTTACCGGCAATTCCGACGAAGCACTTAGTTTTGGACTCGAGCTCAACGAAGATGTCCGTCGCGCAGTAACCAACTTGACCGGCAGTATCCTGGTCAATGATGTCGTGCTCGCCGACTATATTGCCTATATCAATGTTCAGCTCACCGGTTCACGCAGTCGAGTCACTCTGCGCTTGCAGGATCGTGACAACAACGAGGATTTCTGGTCGGGGCGATTCGAGGCGGATATCGAGAACCGATTCGAGGCCATCGACCAACTGACCGCCAAGCTATCAAGCTCAATAAGGTATGAAGTATCGATACGATTCACCAATCGTGAGGATGACAGTTTTGAGGTCGAGCTAGGTCGTATGGGTTTTGCCATGATAAGCCTCGATCCGGCGGTATGGGCTGAGGCACGCGTATCTGCCGAAAAATGGCACGATGAACAGTCCGAAAACTCAATGTTGCAGGCAATTTACGGTGGCCTACTGATGCACGAAATTGCCCATGGCTATGGCCCACTGGGTGACGAAGACAGTGAAAAAGCCGAGCGGGCGTTGCGGAAAGCCGTTGCACTGAACAACCGCAGCGATTTTGCTCACACTATGCTGGGGCGTTATTTATTCTACGGCCAACTGGATTTTGCCGGGGCCAGAACCAGCTATTCCCGCAGCCTCGATATTAACCCCCTTTATGGCGTCGGGCTAAAAGGTCTCGCCATTATGGATATATTCTGCGGCGATACGGCGAAAGGGCTTGAATTATGCAAAGATGCTAACGCAAATACGCAATCGTTCCAGCGAGACGAGCAGTCGATGCGTAGTGTCGCTGCAGGTGAGTTAAAGCTCGGCAACTTTGACCAGGCTGTGAACTGGGCCGAGCAAGCCATCCGTCATGCGGGGGTTGAAACAACACCATCGCTGATTATCCTCGCCGCTGCCGCAGGCCTTGCGGACGATGGAATAGTGGCTACCCGGACCGTCAATTCATTAAAAGAAAAGCACCCGGAAATCAGCATCGATACTATGAGACGCTGGCCCTACAAGGACGATGCCGACTGGGAATTATTTGTTAGTGGACTCAGAAAAGCTGAGCTGAGCTAGAGTTGCCAACAATATACTTTGATAAACTACTAAATTGCCGGCCATATATAGTGACTATTAGATGGACTGGATAACATTAATCATCAACTGGTTCGATAAGAACGAGTCCGTTTTATCCGGCGTTGCCGCATTTATCGCGATTATCGCCTTGCTCCTGTCACCTCTCGGCGGCAACTTTAAATCCTTATTTTTTAAGTCAAAGAAAAAAACCAAGCAGGGCGTGGCAAGTGCGAGTAACGCCAGACAAGCGGGCAAGCCAACTATTTATATCGAGCCGTTCACGGGCAGCTCCAACGACGAAAGTAGTTTTGCTCACCAAATAAACGAAGAAGTGCGACGGGCAATGGCCAACTTAACCGGTAGTGTATTGGTCACAGATGTGGCGCTTGCTGATTATATTGCCAGGGCAAATGTCGTGCTCAACGAATCCCGCTGTCGAGTGACCCTACGTTTACAGGACCAACACAACAATGAGGATTTTTGGTCAGCCCGGTTTGAAGCCACCATAGATGATCGACTTGAAACCATCGACCAACTCAACTCACAATTATCAAGCGCTTTAAGAATTGAGCTGCGCAAGCGATTTGCACTGCGCAACGACGGTGATTTCGAAACCAACCTGTCTAAGCTGACCGTGGTTATATGTAGTGTCGATGAGGCTGTCTGGGACAGCGGCACTGTAATTGTGGATGAACTGCTAGCTGAGCAACCCGAACACGCTATGTTGCAGGGAATGTTCGGTTTTTTTTTACAACGTGAATTATTGATTGGATGCCGCCTTCTAGATCAGGAACAACTAACAAAGGTTGAAAATATTATTCAGAAATCCCTTGATCTAAATAGAAACAGCGACTTTGGGTACTGGGTAATGGGTTATTTTTTATTGTACGGTCGGCTCGACCACGCGGGCGCGAACCGTAACTTCCAACGCAGCATAGAAATCAACCCTTTTTACGGCCTCGGCCAATTGTACCTTGGTCAACTGGAAGTATTTGGAGGGGAAACCACAAAAGGGATAGAGTTATGCAAAAAGAAACTTACTATCGGTGAATCCGATGTGTCGACCTGTCAGACGATGCAGGCGATTGCTGCAGGTGAGTTAAAGCTGGGTAACTTTGATACGGCAACGGAATGGGCTGAGCGGGCACTCCACCGGTTTGGCAATGTCACCCCAACCCTGATCGTACTGGCCGCTGCCGCTGGGCTGGCAGGAAACGACGAAGTGGCCCAAAGGACAATTGAATCACTTAAAGAAAAGCATTCTGAAATCAGCATCGACACTATGCGACGCTGGCCCTACAAAGACGATGTCGATTGGCAATTGTTTACCAGTGGTCTCAGGAAGGCCGGGCTGGGATAAAAAAAGCTTACGCTAAATGCACCAGCTTTCTTATTTCTAAAACGCTGTGTTCGTTATAGATTAGCCAGCACGTTTTCTGCGGAGCTGACTTCAAAGGCACCGCCTTCTTCAATAAAAGTCTGCGTAACCGTACCGTCTTCCACCACCAGGGCAAAACGAGCGCCCCGTTGACCCAGACCGAAACCGGAACCATCCAGCTCTAGACCCAGAGCCTTGGCATAGTCGCCATTGCCATCGGCCAGCATCAGGACATTATCACCAACATTGGCAGACTTGCCCCAGGCATCCATAACAAAGACATCATTGACCGCCGTACAGGCCACGGTATCAACGCCTTTGCCTTTAATGGCACCGGCCTGCTCAACAAAACCCGGCAGATGCTGGCGGGAGCACGTTGGCGTGAATGCGCCGGGGACAGAAAAAATCACCACTTTTTTGCCACCGAATAAATCTTTCGTGCTCAATGAGCCGGGGCCGTCTTCGTTCATTACGTTGAATCGACCTTCCGGTGCTTTGTCGCCTGCTTTGATTGTCATAATATCCTCCTGGTCTTATAAATTAAGCGATTAGGTCTTACCTCGATGGCAGATTATGGCATTATCCCGCGCCGCCCGTCACTGATAATTATTATCAGTTACAACAAACCACAAAACTACGCTCGCAACAGTGCTGTGGGATAAATCATGACTAATCGGCTGGAAGAATTTATCGACGCTCAGCAACTACCCCAGGCTTTCTGGGCCGTTGTCGATGACTACTATTTACCGCTCGCACAGTGGCTTTATACAAAATATAAACCCGGGAAATTGCAAATGGCTACACCGCCGGTGGTCGGCGTTAGCGGTGCACAGGGCACGGGGAAATCTACCTTAAGCGCTATTTTGAAAATTATCCTGGAAGGCAACTACGGATGGCGAACCGCTATTTTGTCCCTTGACGATATTTATTTAGGTCGCATTGAACGACAAACCCTCGCACAAACTGTGCACCCACTACTACAAACCAGAGGCGTGCCCGGCACCCACGACACTGGTCTGGGCATCGATATTATTGCCCAACTGCAAAAGCTTACAATCGGTCACACCATCCAACTACCCCGTTTTGATAAAGCACTGGATGATCGAAAACCTCTAAATGATTGGGAAGCGTTCACAGGGCCGGCTGATTTAATTATTTTTGAAGGCTGGTGTGTCGGCTCGCAACCCTTTGATAGTGGCGCATTGATCACTCCGATCAATAGCCTGGAAGCCGAGGAAGACCCAGACCGAGTTTGGCGAAACTATATCAATCAGCGGCTGCTATCCGACTATCGAGCTTTATTTGCCACGCTTGATACGCTGATTATGCTCAAAGCACCGAACTTCGACTGCGTCCGTCGCTGGCGTCTGGAGCAGGAACAAAAGCTCGCCACCCAAAGCGCTCTAACAGATACTTCAGAGGCGCCAAACCAGATTATGAATAAACAGTCTCTGTCGCGATTTATTCAGCATTACGAACGGCTCACCCTTCACAATCTAGCCGAGATGCCTGATAGAGCTAATGTGGTTTTAAGCCTGGATAGCCAACACCAGATCACAGATAGTCACTACAAAACCCGGTGATTCATTAACCACTCATTAACTTCCATTCAACAGGCGGCTAAGTCAAAGCGAAGCATTGCCGGTAGCGAAATCGGTAAACCTATACGGCCGATATGGCCCCAGGCAAGCATGTTCGAGCACGCCCATGCCTTGCTGTGATCCGTCTGAAACACGCACCACCTGTTGCACATGCAAATTGGACGCGTCATTAGGATCAAGAGTTTCCGGGTCAAACACCTCACCGCCAATCTCCATTTCGCCCTGCCAGACACCCTGACACCAAACAGGGTGGAAGTAGCCCAGGCCCTTCATCTGGAATTTGAATAAAGGTTCGAACGAAATCGTGCGGGTAGCGCCCTGCAAATTAGTCATATCAATTTCAGCCCTGGAAATCGACCGCGTGCCAGGCACATACTCAAGACGGTGCGTCATATATGGCATATCCGTAACCCCTGGATCTTCACCTCGCGGAACGGCGGCGGCATTCTGATAAAGCGGCGCAGTGAGTCCTTCTCTGCAAACGATCTCGCCGTCGGGGCCATCAAAAAAGATCGCCAGCGACACGTGGTCATCCCAGAACAACGGTGCCCACAGCAAAAAGAACGACGACGGCGGTTGTGGCGCGCCCACTGGACCAGATTTACCCAGGTTACGAACGCCCCACGAACGGTCTTTGGTACCGTGGCACTTATCTGCCTCGACCCGAATATTGCCATCAGGATAGTTGACCTCACCTGACCATTCGCCGAACTGATCAAACCGGGTCGCATCCATAATTCGCCGAGTGCCACTCCATACCGTTTGCCGAGCTTCTTCAATAGCAGCCGTCCGGGTCGAAAAAGTGAGATCGCAACTAATGCCGGTCTTGTTGTCTTCCAGCACCACGCGCGTGCGGCGCATGGGTTCAAGCACTTCGATACTAAAAGGGCCGACTTTCATTTCGGTGCGCTCAAGGGGCGCTCGGCAGGAGCCATAAAAACAATGTTGTCGGCCGCCTTTCTCGATGACACTAAAGGCGCAATCCAGAATACCGAGATGCGGATAGACCGCCATGCCGATGCCAAAATACCAGCTGCCGTCTTTTGCATAGCCGTTAAACCAGGTGCGATCATAAAAATTAGGATCACTGGTAGCTGGATGCGCCAGCGGCTCGGCGGTTTGGTGGACGGGGAAATCATCAAATTTGTTCAGCATGTTTGCGGTCTCCAGTGAGGTTAGTTTTGATGGCCGACATGACCGGCGTGCAATTATATTGACATTAAAACTATACCAGAGCTGACAAGCTGTAAGCCTATATAGAAGAATTCTTTATTTCCCTTCGTCCTAAACACCCAAGCCTTGCGTATTAACGATTCGCTTCTATGCCGGAGGACCAATATTAATCCGAAAGATATAGCCGAAATAACGATTCTGTACTAACCTACACCATGGAATTGGCACGGGTTGTATTGACATTGGTTTGTGAAGGCGTCTGAGTAATATTTAGACGATTTTCGACTGCTAAGCCAGCCACCATCCCGGTCATATAAATATCAAACTAGCGCGAGGAAATTAACCCATGAAAACCTTAAAGGTCATTTTACTACTGATTACTCCGATTATTTTTGTCTCCGCTGCTTCGGCGTCGGGTCAAACAAAATATGAACCCACCCGCAACGCTCAGGGCCACCCTGATCTTCAGGGTATCTGGGATTTCCGCACACTGACCCCGCTGGAACGGCCAAAGGAATTAGGTGATAAGAAGGTCTTCAGCAAAGAAGAAGAGCAAGCTTATCGTAACAAGGTGGTCGTCGGTAATGACACCGATAATAAAAAGGATCTGGACCTGCCAGCCGCCGCCGACGTAGAAGTGCCCTACAACAATTTCTGGCTGGATTTCGGTACAGCAATGAACGAGGATCGCAGAACGTCACTGATCGTCGACCCAGCCAATGGCCGTTTACCCGAGCTAACAGCGGAGGCACTGGCAGGCCGACAAAACTATCTTTTACGCAAACTACCCGTACGAGAATTCTTTTCTATCGGTCTCAATACCTTTAGACCTGAAGGGCCCGAATCGCTTGGTTTATCTGAACGTTGCATGATCGGCTTCAATGCCGGACCACCACTTATACCCAGCGCATATAACAACAACCTGCGCATCGTCCAGGCCCCTGACCATGTCGTGCTATTCACGGAGATGGTTCACGAAGCACGGATCGTACCAATCGATGGCCGCTCGCATCTGTCAAAAGATATGAAAAAATGGACAGGTGATTCACTTGGCCATTGGGAAGGCGACACGCTGGTCGTCGAAACCACAAATTTCACCGATAAAACGCCCGCTTTCCAATTACCCATCACCGTTGATAACCCCACTCAAATCGGTGCCGTCGGATCGGGTAAAAATATGCACCTTATCGAGCGCTTTACTCGAACCAGCGACT
Source organism: Porticoccaceae bacterium (assembly GCA_021773435.1). Classification (GTDB taxonomy): domain Bacteria; phylum Pseudomonadota; class Gammaproteobacteria; order Pseudomonadales; family Porticoccaceae; genus HB2-32-21. Next base: position 131,481 of record JAJFKC010000020.1, on the reverse strand, counting down.
CGCAGTTGATTTACGAATATACCGTTAACGACCCCGCCACCTTCACTAAACCCTTTACGGTAGCCATTCCTTTGCGGGCCACGGAAGACCAAATCTTTGAATACGCCTGTCATGAGGGCAATCACGCCATGATCGGTATGCTCAGAGGCGCCCGACAACTGGAAAAAGAAGCCGCAATGGCTGTCAATTAAGCCTTAAATAAACGAAGGCGGCGATCTACGCGCAACTGGCGTGTGGTAGCTAAGCAGTCGCCCTTGAAAGATCGGGGCCATTTATGGATAAGCTGATCATCGAAGCGCGTATTAACGAATACGCAGGTCGAGGACAGAATCCAAATGTGCCCTGGAATCCCGAAGAGATCGCCGAGGCCGCCACACAGTGCCGCGAGGCGGGAGCCTCAATCGTTCATTTCCATGCCCGCAGTAAAGATGGTGGCCCCGAGCATGACGTGGCGGTCTACGCCGATATTATCCGCCGCATTAAAGCCCGCAGCGATATTCTGATCCACCCCACCCTTGGCGCTTTTGCCAATGATGGCGATGCATCTCAACGTATTCAGCCAATATTAGACCTGGCCAAAGATCCCGAAACCCGGCCTCACTTTGCGCCGCTGGATATGGGTACCACCAATATCGACGCCTATAACTCTGCGACAAAAAGCTTTCGCAGCGACGAAGTGGTGTACACCAATACCACTAAAACCCTTCTGTATTTTGCCGAGCAATTGCAGGCCGTAGCCGTGAGGCCTTATGCGTCGTTATGGAATGTGGGTTTTACCCGGCAGTTTCTGGCCTTTTTGAAGATGGGTGCCATTGCTGAACCGGCCTTCGCCTGCCTGATTATGACCGGCGATGATCTACCTTCGGCCCACCCCGGTACTGAACAAGGACTTGATGCCCACACTATGTTTATACCTGATGATCGTAACATTCAGTGGACAGCAATGAACCACGGTGGTGACTTGCTAGCACTAGCGCCAAAAATAATTGGCGAGGGCGGGCATGTCTCCATCGGTCTCGGTGACTGGCCTTACCTGGAATTGGGCACCCCAACCAATGCCGAGATAGTTGTCCATGTGGCAGAAGTTGCGCGTTCTCAGGGTCGGGAAATTGCCGATCCGGCGGAGGCAGCAGCGATGTTAGGCGTTCAAGTTTAATCAACGCGAGCTTACGGTAATTAGCCAGGACTTAATTAGCTAGAGCTTATTTGTACGCCACACCAATCGAACCAATCTTTTCCCGGGTAATAATGGTCTTCATGATTTGCGCGGTGCCGTCGCCAATCTGAAGCCCCATGACATCCATCATGCGCTGGTGGTGGGGCATTTCGGTGGTGTAGCCATAGTGGCCATTGAGCAGGATGCAATTTTGAATCACGTCGGTGGCCAGTTTCGGGCCCATCCATTTAACCATGGCCGCCTCGCTGGTATGAGGCAAACCCCTGTCCCGCATCATCAGCCCCTGATGACATAGCGCCCGCACCGCAGACATCTTGCCTTCATGTTCGGCCAGGGGGAAGGTGGTGCCCTGAAATTTCGCCAGAGGTCGGCCAAAAGCTTCGCGATCCTGAATATACTGCCAGGTTTCATCCACAGAAGCCTGGGCGCTACCGAGGCATTGCAGGGCGATCAGCATACGGCTGAGGTCAAAGCCTTCCATCACCTTGGTAAAACCTTCGCCCTCCTGACCTAGAAGGGATGAGACTGGGATTTCTACGTCATCAAAAAACACCTGGCCACGGCCAACCGGACGAGTACCGATATCATCAAAGTGGGTGCAGGTCACCCCGGGCAAATCAAGCGGCGCGAGGAATGCCGAAACGCCACGGGCACCGGGCTTGGATTGATCAGTGCGCGCAAACAACAACATCATTTCGGCCTGATCGCCATAACTGATAGAAGTTTTTTCGCCATTAATAACGTACACATCGCCTTTCTTTTCGGCTTTAACGATTAAATTCGCGGCATCGGATCCACCCCGTGGCTCAGTCAGACCCAACTGCACAATCAGTTCACCAGCTGCCATTTTCGGTAACACATCGGCTTTCATTTCTTCGTTGCCGTATTTTTCAATCACACCACCAATCAGTGGCGTGGTCATACACATGTAACTCATGCTCAAATCAGCATAGGCGACAGCTTCACAGATCACGCCTGACAGCAGGCTAGTGGAGCCGATACCGCCATAAGCTTCTCCGAAGGTGGGCGCAATCAGGCCTAATGCACCCATTTCCTGTAATAGATCACGATCGAGCTTGTGGACATTGCATCGATCCTGATAGCCATCCTTGAGTCGCTCGCGGGCAAAGCGCTCGGCAGTGTCTTTAATCAATAAATCGTCTTCGGATAACCAGGGTAAGGTCATGCAACTCTCCTTGCGGTGTGGTGACGGTCGAAACTAGCCTTGAGAGCACTAGTTACTGCGAACGGTTTTGGCGATTTCCCGCAACTCGAATTTCTGAATCTTACCGCTGGCGGTTCGGGGCATGTCATTGAGGATTTCTAAATGTTCAGGCAGGTAGTTTCTTGCCAACTTGTTATCTTTGAGGAATTGAATCATATCGCTAAAGGTCATGCTCGCACCGTCTTTTAGCGTGGCAAAGCAGCAGCCTAACTCACCGAGTCTATCATCTGGCATGGCGACGACGGCACAATCGATCACATCGGGATGGGTGTATAAAAGGTTCTCTACTTCGACGATGGGAATATTTTCACCGCCGCGAATTATAATATCTTTTGAGCGCCCGGTAATGCGGATATAACCATCTTCATCCATGGTGGCGAGATCTCCGGTATCGAAAAAGCCGTCTCGGTCGACGTCGTAAGCCTCAGGTTTTTTGAGATAACCGATAAATGTGGCCGGACCACGCTCTAGCAACAGTCCCTCTTCACCCACCGGCATTTGTTTACCATCGCGATCCACCACTTTCACTTCACACCCGGGTACGGCTACACCGTCGGTGCCAAAGACTTTTTCCCTGGGATCATCAAGCTTCGTGGTCGTGACCACGCCACATTCACTCATGCCCCATACCGCCATCAGGTTGATATCGAGCTTTTCAGCAGCAGTTTCTGCCAATACCCGAGGAATAGGTGCGCCACCGCAAACAAACAAACGAAAGCGTGGGCTATTGCAGGCCTCGACGCGATCGGACTGGGTCAGGTCTGCTAAGAAGGGCGTTGCACCCATGGCAAATGATGCGTCTTCATCGTGTATTAATTGCCAGCCGGTATTTACATTCCAGACATCAAGCAAAATTGTCCTGGTCTTAAGCATCATCGGCATCCACATACCAAATGCAAAGCCGGTGAGATGGGCCAGGGGGGAACCCATAAATATACTATCCTTTTCTGTGATCGCACCGCGCTCGATCATCCCGCGCACATAGTAAACAAAGGTATTGGCACAATGCATGACACCTTTGGGCATCCCGGTAGTGCCGGAGGTATACATCAGTAACACCACGTCGAGCGGGGTAAGCTGACGTTCCTGAAATAGAGCATCGGCATCTGATGGCAGGGAGTGATTAACTAAATGATCTTCGAAACTGCTAGCCCCTTCGCCACCCACCGCAAACAAATGTTTTAGTTTGGGAAGCTGGTCCCGCATGCCATCAATCATGGCTTCATGGTCAAAACCGCGGAACAGTTTGGGTACGATAAGGATTTTTGATTCGGCAAAATCGACCATAAACGACAATTCACGTTCGCGAAATATCGGCATTAAGGGGTTGCATACGGCACCGATGCGCAAACAGGCGAGGCTAATAGCCGCAAATTGCCACCAATTGGGCAACTGGTATGAAACGACGTCCTGTTTTTGAATACCGTAATGAGCTAGAGCGACCGCAATACTGCGAGATTTTTCATCTAGCTCCCGGTAAGTCATTGATATCTTTTGACTCGTCTCGGTGCGGAAATCCACCAGAGCGACATCGTCAGGACAGGCTGCCAACGCGGCATCAAAATAATCCAGCAAATTCTCATCGCGCCACCAGCCTTCGCTACGCATTGCGTCTATTCTTGCTTGAGGGAGGATGGGGTCGACAATCATATTGTGGCTCCTGGTCGCCAATTTGATTTGGCCTTAAGCGGCTTTAAATTAGCCACGAGGTCTTAGTTCGGGGGCCAAATGATACCTGTATTTATTCGACTATGCCGTACCAAAAATTGTCGTATCAAAAAGTCGCCGCACCAAATATTTCCACACCAAATATTTCCACACCAAAAAAAGTGCCTTACCAAAGAGGTAACACTTCGAAATATGGCTGGCCATTTATCTGGTCAATAATGACGAGTCGGTTACTCGAAAATGAGAGCCAGGAATTGAGCGCCACGGCTTAAGTGCCACGAACTGAGCGCTAGGGGGTTGAATACCGCGAATCAGCTATTACGAATCGAGAATAAAGTGCTCTCGATAATACTCAAGTTCGGCAATGGAATCGTAAATGTCGTCCAACGCTAGATGACTGCCCTTTTTGCTAAAGCCCGGCAATAACTCGGGACGCCATCGGGAGACCAGCTCTTTTAGACTACTCACATCCAGGTTGCGATAATGAAAATAGGCTTCGAGCACCGGCATTTCTCGCGCCAGAAAGCGGCGATCCTGACAGATAGAGTTACCGCAGATAGGTGACCTGCCAGCAGGAACCCAGACCTGAAGGAATTCTAAGGTTTGTTTTTCTGCATCTTTCGCCGTTAAATCACTTTGGCGCACCCGATCTGTTAAACTCGACTGCCCATGTTGGCGGGTGTTCCATTCATCCATGCCAGCCATAATTTCATCGCTTTGGTGGACGGCAAGCATGGGACCCTCGGCAAGGATTTTCAGGTCTTTATCAGTCACCACCGTCGCAATTTCTATGATGGTATCATTTATGGTATCGAGCCCAGTCATTTCGAGGTCGATCCAGATTAAATTTAGCTCATCCATTTGGGAACCCGTTAATACGAGAATTCATCCTAATCCTCCTTGTGATTTTGTTTGGCAACTCGAAGGATATTTTCCAGATGCTTAATGCGTTGCTCGGCCTGATGCTGGCGGGCATCATTGGCCAGGTCGTCATCGTTACCGTCATCAAATTTATCCACCTTCTCCATCTTATCGATTGATCGAACTTCGTCTTTAAGCGTCGCCAGCTCTTTACCTAGCGCATCAATTTTTTCTGCCCGATCCGCTTTATCGAATATCGATTGTTCGGGCGCTCGGATATCGTCAGCCTGTACTGCTGACGACTGTGCCGGAGCCAACTTCCGTTCACCGACCTCCAGTCGTCTTTGATTGATAAAATTTGGCGAGACAATCTCTATATCCGCTCCGTGTAATTGATCAAGCACCTTCTTTCGCAAGCGGGTTCTCAACGTCAGGATATATTTTACCTCAGCGCAAAATCCGGCCACCTTATAGGTGATAGCGTCATCCCCTAACGCGAGAATCTGCACAAACGGCTCCTCCAGACCGGCATCAATTCCCGCCTGTTTTAGCAAGGGTTCTACCTGGAAGTAAGCTATATCGTAGCCCAGTGATAAATCGCAGGAGATCACTGTCCCGGAAGCACGCACCACCTCGACCGGATGCGCAGTGAGATAAAGGTTGGGCAGCGTAATCAGGTCTCGGTCTTCAGATTGAATCTCGGTGTGAAATAAACCTCGCTCGGTAACACGACCAAAATGTTGGTTGACGCGAACAAAGTCACCCAAATTAAAGCTCTTTACCGTGCGCAGCATAAAACCGGCCATAGCGTTGGCGACAAAGGTCGTGGATGACAGCGCGAAAACTCCGGTCAACACAAGGCCCAGCAAACCCAACAGATCCCCTTTTGGACCCTCGGCAATCGGCAGGGCAAGAATGACTGAGATGACAGCAACAACCGTCAACAAGAGCATTGTTAGCTGTCGCAACAGCGATGAACCCTCGCTTTTATCCGCCCGACGAATTAGCAATAGATGGCAAATACTTAATGTAAATACCGACGCTGCCAGGACAACCAACAGCGGCAAATAGCCACTTATTGTATTAATAATAGTGTCCGTCAAAGTTAATCTGCCCCAATGTCTTAGCAGTTCATTATGCTATAAGCTAGGGTTTCGGGACAGATGTAGAAAATGGGAGATATGGCAAAGTCAAAGCTCACTTTGCGGCAACAAAAACGTATCCGCGATAAACAATCGCGCGCTGCTCCGACTAATAAACACGATGATCAGCTCGACGATTTGCTGTCTTCCGATCAACTGGGACCTGAGCAGAGCGGCACGGTGGTGACCCGCTTTAGTAATCAGGCCGATGTCATGTCGAGCCTTCGACCCACCGACTCACTACGACGCTGTTATTTCCGGTCTCATCTAGAGTCACTGGTCACTGGCGACCAGGTTGTCTGGCGCGCAGGCGATTCAACTGGGGTGATAACTGCCGTACTGCCCCGGACGAGCCAACTAGAACGGCCAGATAGTCGAGGCAACATTCGCACTGTCGTGGCAAATATCGACAATATTATGATTGTGGTCGCGCCGGAACCAGAAGCGCATCACGAACTAATCGATCGTTATCTCGTTGCCAGCGAGCAGCACAAAATTACTCCGATGATTGTTCTCAACAAAGCTGACCTTAATGCCGAACAGGTAAAATCGGTATCTAACCTGCTGGCTCCCTACCAGGATATCGGCTACGTGGCTTTCCAGGTATCGGCCAAATCCGGCCTGGGCATTGGCGAGCTGGTCACGCGGTTGACTAATAAAACCAGTGTATTCGTCGGTCAGTCCGGGGTGGGTAAGTCATCGATCATTAATGCGCTGTGCCCGCCCGCTAATGCAAAAGTCGGTAAACTATCGGCCGCCAAAGCCAAAGGACGCCATACCACCACCACAGCCGATCTCTATTTGTTATCTGACGGCGGCAGTATTATCGACTCACCAGGTATTCGGGAATTTGGCTTAATGCACCTGGATCGACAACAATTGGCCCAGGGGTTCATCGAATTTCGACCCTTTTTGGGCCAGTGCCGGTTCCGCAACTGTAGTCATAAAAACGACCCCGGCTGCGCTCTTCGGGCGGCCTGCAAGGAAGGCTCTATATCGGCACAAAGACTGGACAGCTACCATCGGATCAGCCAGAGTCTTGGTCTCGATTGACCAACCTGGTTGGAAGGAGTGAGCACAGTCGTCTCCATCCTCACTCTTCCGCATTAAGTCTTAACGACCACCTACTGACCAACAGAGCTTAGACGTGAGTGATATTAAAGACAAAATCTTCTGCGCCTTACAACGCATGTTACCGCAACATCGCTTATCACGGCTGGCGGCCAAACTGGCCAACACGAAAACAGTTTCGATCAAAAACCTGTTGATTCGATTATTTGTTGCTCGATATCAAGTGAATATGGACGATGCCATATACCAAAACCCAGAAAGATATAGCAGCTTCAATGACTTTTTTACACGAGCGCTAACTCCTGATTCACGGCCCATCAATAATGATCCAATGTCTGCTGTCTCAGCCGCCGATGGGATCATCAGCCAATGCGGAAAAATAAAACAGGGAAGCATATTGCAGGCGAAAGGTCTTCACTACTCGGTAACCGATTTACTTGACGACTGTTCACTGGCACCGACATTCCAGCATGGGAGTTTCATTACCACCTACCTCTCACCTAGTGATTATCATCGAGTGCATATACCAGTATCTGCGACCTTAATAGAATCATGCTACATCCCAGGCAAATTGTTTTCGGTTAATAACGCCACAACCAGGCAGGTGTCGGGATTATTTTGTCGCAATGAACGCCTGGTATGCACTTTTGAATCTCGGCTCGGACCATTTGTCGTCATTATGGTCGGAGCAATGATAGTGGCAGGAATTGAAACTGTTTGGCAAAAGAAGTACTCACCAGGGACACCGTCTCGATACCAGCATGACACCTGCCCACTCCATTTTGACAAAGGATCCGAGATTGGCCGCTTCAAATTCGGCTCTACTGTAATTTTATTATTTTCGGATCAGCTACTTCTGAACAAGGAATTAAAGTCTGGGCTAGCCTTGCGTGTAGGCGACGCCGTAGGGAGATTCTCGGCAGGTAGCAACGCTGTATAGAGGGTTTATTGCCCTCTTAGACAGTACCACATAGAGAGTTACATAAGCGTTATATCTAGAGGTTCTCAATAGCTCGAGAGAGGATATACATGAATACAGACTGTTACATCGAGCAAGCTTGGCAGGGACAATATATCGGTCGGTCAGTTTTTTAAACCCATTTTTTTTCGCATTACGGCCCATAATTTATTGCTACCCTCAGTTTCCCCGCTCATAAATAGCATAGAGACATTAGATAGATCGACATCATAACCTGTCGGTTCGAGATCACGGGCAATAGCTACCCGACCGATAACTTGCAAGTCACTGCCCCGACGCTGTTCCAGCGTACTGATGGTCTTTTCTTCTTCTTTTAAATCTACAAGGAACATATTCTGATTTAGATCCCCCTCGCCTTGATGAAGAATCGCAACTTGTGGAGCCAATCGTGACTTGGGGTGCTGCTCAACAACTACACCAATATCACCAGTAGTCAGTTCAACCAAAGTGCCAGTTGGATATAAGCCAACTGATTGAATAAAATCGATAATTAAATCTTCCTCAAATTCATTGCCTCGCATGTTGTATAGCAAGCTCACGGCCCGAGAGGGTGCCACAGGTTGGTCAGCCCCGCGCGGATTACAAATTAAATCGTAAGCAGTGGCCATACCCGCAATTCTTGCAAGCAAGGGTATTTTCGCACCTGACAACCCTTCAAGAAAACCTTGACCTTTATGTCGCTCAGCGTGATAACGCACTATAGAGATAACTCGAGGTTCTACTTTGCGCGTCTGGCGAAGCATTTCAACTCCGTGCGACACATAGCTATAATATTCGCGTTCTTCTTCTTCAGTTCTATTTTGCTTCCGCAGTATGACGTTTGATACCTTAACCTTGCCGATATCTTTGAGTAAAGTGCCTAAACACAGTACTGCTATTTCCTGGCTATCCATCCCGACATAACGGGCAAACTGAACCGCCCATAACGATGACCGCAAACTATGGTCATGGCTGTGTTGATCTTTTTCACGTAAACGGATTAGCCAGGCAAACGCATCCGGACAACGTAATACGCTCTGAACCATGGCCTCTACATTTTTTCTCAAACTTCCATAATCGGTAAGTTTGCCCCGAGATATCTGCCTGCTGACCAGAGACAGATCCGCCCTCAAATCGCGCATCACATATTTGGCCCGCACGACTTCATCACGCAACGACATTGTTACTGGGTAGCCCTTGGTGTGTTTCTTAAGTGATATATAACTCGCGTCAGCATAGGTCTTACTACTCACCTTTCGCCGATCGTTTTTCACTACCCGCGGACTAAATTTAGACTGGCGAGCACCAGGCGCCCAGACGGCTCCTCGCGTATCAATTGAATTCGATTCTTTGACGCTATCGACATAAACATGGGAACAATAAGTCCCCAGAGCAGCAACATCGGCCAGAGAGGTTATACGAAATCCTTGAATGGGAAAGGGGGTACTGCTCCAGGGGCAATCTAGCCGGCACACATACATGCCTGGAACCAAATCCCCCACACTAACCTGAATTTCTTTTATTTCCATGTTGATTATCGCTATGCCAGAGCCAAACCCCGGCGCGCACCCCGCTCTCTATAGGAGAAACAACAAAAAACCGGGACGCCCCGGCGTGAGGGTCTGGAATGTCTTGTCTTGCTAGGGAAGGTTAAACAAAATAATGCCTTTTGCAAGACGATTCGTATGGGCGGTGTTATTTGCCGACCGGCGCTAATTAACATCAGCACAATGTGAGCCGCTTCAAAAAAAAATGACGCATTTCCCTTGATACCATATAGATGTTGAGCTCCCGGATAGTTTGAGTTCAAGCTACATCGTTAAAAACAACTAAATTAATCAGTTTTAGCCGTTGCCCTTTCAAATACGTTGCCCTTTCAAATAAAAGAATCCACTAGTAATAGAGAAGAAGGATCTTCTTACCTGGCACTGATCACTGTGCGAACACCCTCCCCGGCACCTTATACTTGGGTTAATGATTAACCCAAGTTTCAAATGTGTCCCCGTTCACAAATCCGAAAATTATTTTCCGAAGCTTCCTAAAATCGATCAAAACCTACCACCATTTCATTATTTTTTCCTATGAAAAACAGTATATTATAATGTAGACTGCACAACTAGGATTAAATATAACACTTTACACTTAAATTTGCACCGCCTGTCAGCAAGCTGTTCTTTTGTCCAAATCATGAGTGTAAATTAACCCAATATAAGACAGAAATTCAAAGACGGATCAGACCAACCAACAATGAAAACCCAACAATGAAAACTTTGCTGAATACTAAAGGGAAAACCGACCGGGGTGCTCGATGCCAGCGGTGTTCGCACGGATTTACCCTGCTGGAGCTGTTGATAGCGATCGCTATAGCCGCCGTTCTAATGACCCTCGCTGCGCCCAGTCTTATTTCAGTACTAAAGACCAACAAACTATCTGGTGAAGTAAATGATTTCATATCCAGCCTTAATGTCGCTCGTAGTGAAGCAGTACACAGAAACTCGCAGATGACGATGTGTAAGAGTTCCAATGGCACTAGTTGTAGCGGCGAATGGGATGCCGGCTGGATCGTCTTTGTTGATCCGGCAAACACAGGTGTCGTAGACGTAGGGGAAGAAATCATTCTGGTTAATGATGGTCTCGATAGTGCCCAGTACACCCTGCGAGGTAATAGCAATGTCCAAAACCGCGTAGTTTTTAGTGCTCGAGGATACGGTGTTGGTTCAAATGGCCAACTGGCCGTATGTTTTGACGACGATCGCGATGGTAGTGGCGATTTCGACGACCAGAACGCCTGGGTGGTGAACTTAAGCAATACAGGCAGAGTCAGGAAATTAAGGCCATCCGACAGCGACGTTTCATTGACGAGCTGCAATCCCTGATGAATAAGAAAACGACGGACAATTTAGCGATGTTTCGAGGACGTGGGTTTACATTGATTGAGGTGCTCATCACAGTCTTTGTAATGGCACTGGGCATGCTTGGGTTTGCTGCTTTACAAACCCAGGGCATCAAATTCAATCGCACTGCCGACCTGAGAACTCAGGCCACTCAGCTAACTTACAATATCAGCGACCGGATAAGGGCCAATGTCACCGCTGCGGTAAATGGCACATATGTGGCATCCTCTCAGCCATCACCCGCTTATGACTGTTCATCTTCTTTTTCCGGCACTGCAACCGTTAATGTGTGCTCACCTACGGAAATGGCAAATGCCGACCTTGATATATGGTATGACTCCTTAACCACCGCGTTGCCTTCTGGAACCGGTTCCATTTCCTGTGCAGATTCTGACGCAACGGATGCTGACCCCTGCACCCGCGGCTCACTTCATTCAATACAGGTTCAATGGCAAGAGGCCGAAGGCACTGGGTTTGCCAGCCAAACATTTTCCCTGAATATTCAACCCTAATGAAAACCATCAATTACCTTACTCATCACGCTCGTAATGGTCAATCAGGTTACACCCTGTTAGAACTACTAATCGCTATGTCATTAGGATTATTCCTGGTGACTGCTCTTTTACAGGTCTTGCTCGGGAACCGGGTCGCTTTTAGAGTTCAGGAAGATTTGTCACGCGTTCAAGAGGATGGTCGATTTGCAATAGCGGTAATCAACAAAACTATCAGCATGACTGGTTACCGTGAAGACGCGACTACGGACATGGCATCACAGTTCTCTGCCTACACCACGCCATCGAGCCCCTCTGTCCCCCCACCAATATCATTTTCGAGCGGTGAATCGATCAGTGGCACTGATGACAACCCAGGCGGCTCTAGCGATGGCGTACTGGATGGTAGCAATACAATTGCACTCAGATACCGTGGCGCAACTGACAACTCAACGCGGGACTGCCTTGACCGAGTCATTAGCAGCGGATTTATCGCCACCAATCGCTTCTATATAAATGACGATAATACGCTGTCCTGCCGTTCAGACATTTTTGATCCCGGTACGGGCACCAACAATACCCTGACGCGGCCACTGATCGATAACGTGGAAGATATGCAAATCAGGTATGGGATGAACACCGACGGCGCTGTCTCAAGCAATGTCACAGCCCATTGTTATCTCAATGCTGGAACCACCCTGGGATCGGGTAATGATTGCACGACGCTGAATTATGGCCGCGTGGTGAGCGCTCGTATTAGCATGCTATTAAAATCCGAAAATGATCGCCTTACTCCTGACGGATCATTCCAAACATACGCTTTTGACGACAACACTGTAACTGCATCCGATAATTACCTTTACCGAGTCATAACCACAACCGTCGCAATACGAAACTCTATCTTATGATTACCAAACGGACTAACAATCCCCCCCGAGGGGATCAAAAAGGGGCCGTGCTGTTTTTAAGCCTGATCTTGCTGCTCGCCTTAACGGCAATTGGCATCAGCACCATGCAAGGCTCTGTTTTTGAAGAAAAAATGGCCGGAAACACCCGAGACTGGAATTTTGCCTACCAGGCGGCGGAAAGTGCGCTGCGAAGCGGGGAATTGTGGCTGGACGACAGTAATTCGTTACCTGACCCCGACAATACCGGTAGCAACGGCGTCTGGGGGTTTGAAGATATCGGCACAGGTAGTTGGTGGGCCACTCAGAGCTCCTCATGGTGGGGAAGTAACGCGGTCGCTTTGAGCGGAATTGCTTACGTTGAATCCCAGCCCAGGCGAATTATCGAAGAGGATACGTTCGTGAAAGATAGCTTGAGCATTGGCCAGCAACAAACCGCTACTGGATTGAATTTTTATCGGATAACTAGCAGGGCAACAGGTGGCACTGACCGAACCCTGGTAAAACTGCAAAGCATGTACGCCAGGAGGTTTTAAATGAGGAACTCTACTAACAAAGCGCTTAACCGAGTACGGCATCTGTTATACGCCATCATAGCGGCTTACATCTCGACAATTAACGCAACGCCCCTGTCCCTGAGTCCCGTGCCTCTACTTCTGGGCGGCGGCGTTCCCGCCAACATCATGTTCACGCTGGATGACTCCGGTTCCATGCACTGGGAATACATGCCCGATGATAACTGGACATTCTTTGTCTACCCGCGAGCCAGCAATGTCTATGGCCCCAGCGATTACGGCAACTTTGTACCCGAATTCAACAGCGCATTGTCTTACAGCTCCAGAACACGCAGCCCCCAGATAAACAAGATGTACTACAACCCCGAAATCACCTATGTGCCCTGGGTAACGTCAAGCGGCCTCCCCATCGGAGCCGCATCGATTACCTGTGCGCCGCACAACCCCTACAATACAGGTGCTGGTTGTCGCGACCTGACGGTTAATAATACCCAAACCGCCAATTGGGAAACCTATAACGGATTACCGGTAGGGTTTCCTGGCGGTGTGACCACTACTAGCGCTAGTCGGACATTTTGGCCAGCGGTTTATTATCGCTATACCGGCGTTGTTTTCGATAATGTTACCGAGTGGACTGCAGCCAACTTTACCCAGGTACTTATCACGCCGACAGTAACCAGTTATACCGGTGGTTCAAAACGTACTGATTGCAACCCCACCCCCACTACCTGCACTTACGCCCAGGAAATACAGAATTTTGCCAATTGGTACACCTATTACCGCTCACGCATTCTAACTGCCAGGGGTGGAGTCGGCAGGGCTTTTGCCACCCAGGGGGACAAAACGAGGGTCGGCTTTTCGGCCATTAACGTAGGTCCAGCTAGTATTGACTCGGTCACCAGCCTAGGCGCTCTGGTACGCGGACTGCGGCCGTTTGCGGGTGCTGACCGTAGCCAGTTTTTCGATGACCTGTACGGGCATAACATACCCACTTCAGGTACACCGCTCCGCAGGGCATTGAATGCTGTAGGTGACTACTTTGAACGCAATGATAATAAAGGCCCTTGGGGCGAAATCCCCGGTACCAACGATACAACCGACCAATTAGTGTGCCGGCAGAGTTTCAATATTCTGATGACGGACGGTTACTACAACGGCGCGGCGCCAGCCGTAGGTAATGTCGACAACACCGCCCACGCCACCATTACCGGGCCGCCTCCAGCGGTGGGCAGTCCAAACCAAAGCTTTACCTATACTCCAGGCCCACCCTATAGCGACGGCTCTTCCGACACTCTTGCAGATTACGCCATGGAATACTGGGTCAATGACTTACGCACAGACCTGTCTAATGAAGTACCTACAAGTTCAGCTGACCCCGCTTTTTGGCAACACCTTGTCAATTACACGGTAGGATTGGGCGTCACCGGCAGTTTAGATTCCGATCCCAATGGAACTGACTGGATCGGCTTACAAGCTGGTACGACAAATTGGCCTGACCCCGTTATCGGAAATCCTCAACACATTGACGACATGTGGCACGCAGCCGTTAATAGTAGGGGGGAATTTTTCAGCGCCGCAGACCCCGAAACTTTTGTCAGGCAACTAACCGCCATTCTCGCTAGTGTTGCCAAGCGAGTGGGTTCAGCTGCATCTGTAGCCTTGAATACGGGCTCCATTGCTACAGATACCAAGATATACCAGGCCAAATTTGACAGTACCACCTGGATTGGAACGTTATTGGCGCTTCCCATTAATCCCGATGGTACGCTAGGCAGTAATGTTTGGGTGGACCCGATGTTCCCATCTTCTGGGTCACGAGTGATTATTACCCACGATGGCGTCAACCCACAGACATTTAGGTGGAGTGACATTTCAGCCGCCCAACAGGCATTACTGGGTTCTGCAGACGTGTTAAATTATTTGCGAGGCGATAGTATAAACGAGCTGGGTAAGGGCGGAAGCGACCAGTTTAGAATTCGAAACAGTTTATTAGGTGATCTAGTCAATTCCGCGCCCTCTGTGGTTGGCTCCACTAACTACCATTACCCTGACAACTGGAATGGGGCGACCACCGAGCCTGAGGACGCTATCCCCTATTCATCTTTTGTGGCAAGTCTAAAACTAATGAATTCTGGCGCCGGACGTACATCATTGGTCTATATTGGTGCTAACGATGGTATGTTGCATGCATTTGATGGCGACACCGGCCTCGAAAAATTTGGCTACATCCCTAATGAGCTATTTGACGGCCTCGTTGATTTATCAAGCACCACTTACTCGCACCGATTTTATGTCGATGGTTCACCGACCATTGTTGATGCCTTTTTAGGTGGCAACTGGAAAACAATATTGGTGGGCAGTTTGCGGGCAGGTGGGCAAGGTATCTTTGCCCTGGATGTCACCGACCCCACTGATTTCAATTCCGAAAGCACAGCAAAAACCAAGGTGCTATGGGAGTTCACCGACAACGACACAGACACAGGCTCGGGCACCAACAGCAACTTTGATGCTGACCTGGGTTATACCTTTGGTCAGGCCAATATTGTCCGCTTACACAATGGCAAATGGGCGGCAATTTTCGGGAATGGCTACGATAATACGCGAGATAACGACAGTGACGGAGCAACCAATGACAGTACAACAGGCAATGCCGTGCTATATATCGTCGATCTCGCGACCGGCGATTTGATCAAAAAAATAGACACCGGTGTTGGCAGTGCATCTGACCCCAGTGGCAATAATTACCCCAACGGCCTCTCTGAGGCTGCGGTCGTGGATATCGACGACGATAGCATTGCCGATTATGTTTATGCCGGCGACCTTCAGGGCAACCTGTGGAAGTTTGACCTTACCAGCGCCTCAGCAAGTACCTGGGCGGTGGCTAACTCGGTCCCATTGTTCACGGCCTGTGCAGGCAATTCATGCAGCAGCTCGAATTTTCAGCAAATTACCAGTAAACCTCAAGTGGGGAGACACCCCTCTGGCGGCTACCTAATCTATTTCGGCACTGGCAAATACATAGAGGTGGGCGATAACGATGTCCTGTCGCAACACGACCAAACATTTTACGCAATCTGGGACGAAGACGACGGTAGCTTTTCAGCCTTTACCAGAGCCGCTTTGTTGGAACAAACGATCTTCAAAGAAGTGGTCGAATTTGGTGTAGAGTTAAGGGCCACAACACAACTCGCCCCCAACTGGAGCACTCATAAGGGTTGGTATCTTGATCTATTTAACCAGGATGGTGGCGCGTCCAGCAATTATGGTGAACGCCAGGTCAGTAATTCTGTATTAAGAAATGAAAGAATCATTTTCACCACCTTGATTCCAGATGAAGATCCATGCACCGGCGGCACCGGCTGGTTGATGGAAATAGATGCTATCTCAGGGGGTAGACTGCCCTTTACACCATTCGATCTCAATGATGACGATGAGTTTGATGAAGAAGATTATCTTCAAAACCTGGGTGACATTGATGGGGATGGTAATGACGATTTTATCCCAGCCAGCGGACGAAAATCGCCACCGGAAATCGGCGTTATACCGACACCTGGAATCGTAGTCAGTGAAGACGGCAAAACCGAATATAAATATGAAAGCGGCTCGACAGGCAATATTGATATTATTGTGGAAAACCCTGGAAAGGGCAGCAGGGGAAGGAAGTCCTGGCAATATCTCGAGAATTAAATACATATATACATTCCACATACCTGTTAACAAGGAATCCTATAAATGAAAACATTCAGAAATGTGTCCCTCTCAATCAAACGCCTGCTTGCAACAACGATCATTCTTGGCCTAATAAGTGGGCCGGGAGCGGGGGTTCTCCATGCCCAAAATTATGATGTCATTGGCCAGGTCACCAAGATAAATCTCCCCCAGAAAAAAATTGCGGTTAATGGTAAATCCTTTCAGCTCGTCCGTAATGTTATCGTGCAAGAAAGAAACAGACGGGGAGAAAAGCAACCAATTGTAAAAATTGGGGATCAAGTCGGCCTCGCCTTCGCTGCACGTCCTAACAACACTCGTGTACAAGTGATATGGCTATTGAGTGGATCAGGATCGTCACGATGATTAAACGACACCTGAAGCAACGACACCAAAACAACTCGGCTAATTCATTCCGTGGGTTTACGCTGTTGGAACTTATGATCACCGTAGCAATTGTGGCTATTATCGCAGCAGTGGCGTTGCCCAGCTATCAGAGACAAATCGAAAAAACCCGACGGGGCGTTGCTAAAGCTGACCTGGTTGAACTAGCCAGTTTTATGCAACGATTCTACACCGAGAATAATCGCTTTGATCAAGATACGGGGGGCACAGCCGTTGCGTTACCATTTACCAAATCACCAAAGGACGGTACTGATAGTTTTTACGCTATCACCTTGACCGGAGTCGGCCAAACCACCTACCAGCTCCAGGCTGCTCCACAAAACACACAATCGGGTGACTCTTGTGGCACATTGACACTAGCACACACCGGTGCAAAAACAGCAGCCACATCTAATTGCTGGTGATCAACGATCAGCTTCCGGGCAAACTTGATAAAAAAGCCTATTATCGATGACTAGTTATCTGGCGTTTCGGCGGCTCGCTAAATAAAAACGACTCATCTACGAGTACTCGGCCAATTCAGGTTCATTCCAGGTTCATTCCAGGTTCATTGGTACACCCGTAACTATTCCCATTTCGAGCATCAATGAAATTTCGCTGATAGTTCGTGTACCGCATCGACGAGGCCAGCTACCTGCGCAACCTCAATATCCGGTGTTATCCCATGTCCCAAGTTAAAAACGTGACCAACCCCTTGTCCGTACCGACTAAGTATCGTGTCTACTTCGGCTTCGATGGTCGACATGGGTGCACGTAAAATTGCCGGGTCCATATTACCCTGCAGCGCTACCTGATCGCCCACACGTTCTCTCGCCTCGCCAATATCCTGGCTCCAATCCAGGCCAATACCATGACAACCTGAACCGGCAATCGATTCGAGCCAGCCACCGCCACCCTTTGTAAAAAGGATTACAGGCACTTCTCTACCTTCAGATTCAGTGATTAATCCATCCACAACCTGTGCCATATACTTTAAGGAAAACTGGTGGTATGCAGCATTACTAAGCACCCCACCCCAGGTATCAAAAATCTGAACAGCCTGAGCACCTGCAGCGATTTGCGCGTTCAAATAATCTGTAACAGACGCCGTCAACTTTTCCAGCAATATGTCTAACACATCCGGTTGGCTGTAAAGCATGGTTTTAATACGTGCAAAATCTTTGCTGCTGCCGCCCTCTATCATATAGGTAGCCAGGGTCCACGGACTACCGGAGAAGCCGATAAGAGGAACAGCCCCGTTTAATTCGCGCCGAATCAAACGAATAGCATCAAGTACATAAGGCAGATCAACTGCAGTATTTACAATGGGCAGGTTTTCTATGTCTTTGATACTTGCGACAGTCTTTTGAAACCTTGGCCCCTCACCTTCTTCAAAATATAAACCAAGACCCATGGCATCGGGGATAGTTAGAATATCCGAGAACAAGATCGCCGCATCAAGATTAAAGCGCTCTAAAGGCTGCAACGTCACTGCACACGCAGCATCAGGATTTTTGCAAAGGGACATAAAATCGCCAGCTCGCTGACGGCGGGCTCGGTACTCTGGCAGATATCGACCTGCCTGTCTCATAACCCACACTGGGGTAACATCCACTGGCTGGCGCAACAGCGCGCGCAATAGACGATCATTTTTCAAACTCGACATAATTTTAACTTCGATAGTTAGGTTTGCTCGACAAGTAGATTTTATTTAGGTTAGGGCTGAGAAAAAATTTACACATCTAGGATTTACGCATCCAGGCTTTACTCATCCAGATAATCGAGAATGCCTTCAGCAGCTTGTCGACCTTCCCATATCGCGGTCACCACCAGGTCAGAACCTCGTACCATATCGCCACCAGCAAAAACTTTGGCGTTATTTGTCTGAAATGCATAAGGCTGTTGCTCAGGAGCGATCACCCCGCCCCAATCATTGAGATCAATGCCAAATTCAGGAAACCAGATGGCCGGACTCGGCTGAAAACCGAAAGCAAGTAATACAATGTCGGCATTAATAATTTGTTCTCGACCGGGAATAGGTTCTGGTCGTTGGCGACCATTTTCATCAGGCTCGCCAAGCTGGGTCTCAACTACCCTGACGCCGGTGACGTTACCATCGCCAAGTATCTCTATCGGCTGGCGATTAAACAAAAATTCGACACCTTCTTCACGAGCATTAACGACCTCTCGCTGAGAACCCGGCATATTTACTTCGTCACGCCGATAAATACAGGTGACTTTATCAGCGCCCTGCCTAATAGCCGTGCGATTACAGTCCATTGCTGTGTCACCACCACCAAGCACGACCACATTTTTGCCTTTCACTGACAAATATGTTGCGCCCTCCTGCTGGGGCCAATTCTGATTGTGATTGACGTTGGCCACCAAGTAAGGCAGGGCATCCACCACCCCCGCTTTCCCTTCTCCGGGAAATCCCCCTCGCATTGAGGTATAAGTGCCCATCCCCAAAAACACCGCATCGTAATCACTGATCAGTTCTTCAAAACGGATATCTATCCCAACCTCAATGCCAAGACGAAAGTCCACGCCCATCTCAGAAAATATTTCACGACGCCTGGCCAAAACGGATTTTTCTAACTTAAACTCGGGAATACCGAAGGTCAACAATCCACCTATTTCCGGATATTTATCAAAGACCACCGGCTGTACACCATTGCGCACCAGTATATCAGCACAACCTAGACCGGCAGGCCCAGCGCCGACAATGGCCACCTTTTTACCAGTAGCCTGAACAGCTGACATATCCGGTCGCCAACCCATAGCCAGTGCTGTGTCGGTAATATACTTTTCAACGTTGCCGATGGTAACCGCACCAAAGTCATCATTCAAAGTACAGGCACCTTCACAGAGTCTATCCTGAGGACATATCCGGCCACAGATTTCCGGCAGAGTATTGGTTTCATGACACAATTCAGCAGCTTTCAGAAGGTTGCCGTCCGCCACTAGCTGCAACCAGTTGGGTATATAGTTGTGAACTGGGCATTTCCATTCGCAGTATGGATTACCGCAGTCAAGACATCGGTGCGATTGCGAAACAGCATCTGCCGTTTCATAGGGCTCGTAGATTTCGGCAAAGCCCCGAGTACGATCAGCCATCGACTTTTTTTCTGGATCGCGACGCTCTAGCTCAAGAAACTGGAAGTCGTTATTCAAGCGCTCAGCCATCAGTGCTGTCCTCTTTGCCACCCGCTGGTATGTAAACCGCTAGTGTTGCTCTCATTGGATTTACTCTGGACGCGCGCGCGTAGTTTCAAACAGGCTTGCTAAGGTGGCCGATTTAGGTTTGACCAACCAAAATTTAGCCGCGTAGTCGTCGAAATTTTCTAATATTTCGCTACCCCACTGGCTTTGCGTTTCAGCAACAAATTCCTCGATCATGTGTTGTAAAAAATAACGCTGATTCTCCAGGGCTTCCTGAGTAATGCGCTGCAATTCCACCAGCTCTGTGTTTACGCGGTCATAGAACCGACGTTCTACATCAAGCACGTATGCAAAGCCACCCGTCATACCGGCACCAAAATTATGGCCCGTCGATCCCAGCACTGTCACCACACCGCCGGTCATGTACTCACAGCAATGATCACCAGCTCCCTCTACTACCGTGTAAGCGCCAGAATTTCTGACGGCAAAACGTTCGCCAGCCCTACCAGCAGCAAATAGCTTGCCGCCCGTGGCGCCATAAAGACACGTATTGCCCATGATTGGCGCCTCGTTGCTAAGAAACTGGCTGCCAGTAGGGGGCGACAAAATAATCTTGCCACCGGTCATACCCTTGCCTACATAATCATTTGCGTCTCCCGACAAATAAATCTCCAGTCCGCCTGCATTCCAGGCACCCAGGGATTGCCCCGCCACACCGCTCAGAGACACTTTTACAGGCGCATCTGCCATACCTTGATTACCGTAACGTCTGGCAATTTCGCCACTCAAACGCGCACCGATCGTACGGTCGCCATTTGACACCTGATATTTAAATTCACCACCGGATCTTGCTTCTATCGCCGGTAAAATATCGATCACCATTTGCTCCGCCAGTTCACCTTTGTCAAATGGCTGATTACTAGCGACCTGACAATATTGTGGCTTGCTATCGAGCAGTGCATCGGTATGTAGTATGGGCGATAAGTCCAGTTTTTTCTGTCGAGCTGTGGCACCTGGGAGCACCTCTAATAACTCTACTCGACCGATGAGTTCGGCAAGCGTAGCTATACCTAGCATCGCCAGGTATTCTCGTACTTCTTCCGCAACGAACAGAAAAAAGTTCCTGGCATTTTCGACCGTACCGCTATAGTAGCCGTCGCGCAGACGCTGATCTTGAGTAGCAACACCCGTGGCACAATTGTTGAGATGACAAATGCGGAGGTATTTGCAACCCAGCGCGACCATGGGCGCGGTGCCAAAACCATAGCTTTCTGCACCCAGAATAGCTGCTTTTATGACATCTAGCCCGGTCTTGAATCCACCATCGGCCTGAACTCGCACTTTGCCACGAAGATCATTGGCCTTAAGGGTCTGATGTGTATCGGCAAGCCCCAGCTCCCAGGGCGAACCGGCATAACGTATCGACGTTAACGGGCTAGCGGCAGTACCGCCATCGTACCCGGAGATGGTAATCAGATCAGCATAGGCTTTAGTAACCCCGGCAGCAATCGTGCCCACTCCGGGTCTTGATACTAGCTTCACCGAAACCAACGCCTGCGGATTCACCTGTTTTAAATCGAATATCAGCTGGGCCAAATCTTCGATGGAATAAATATCGTGGTGTGGCGGTGGCGAAATTAAGGTCACTCCCGGCACAGAATAACGCAGCTCAGCAATAAGATTATTCACTTTGCCACCCGGTAATTGCCCACCTTCACCAGGCTTGGCCCCCTGAGCGATTTTAATTTGAATAACTTCTGCGTTGACCAAATAGTGGGGGGTGACACCAAACCGACCTGATGCGACTTGTTTGATTTTCGAGGATTTGCTCGTCCCGTAACGTTTTGGATCTTCGCCGCCTTCTCCAGAATTGGACCGACCACCAAGGCTATTAAGCGCCTCTGCAAGAGATTCGTGTGCCTCTGGCGATAGAGCACCCAGAGACATACCTGCCGAATCAAAGCGAGCAATAATTTTTTTAACAGGTTCTACCTGCTCCAACGGGATTGGCTCACTGGCAGTTTTCAATTTCATCAAATCACGCAACACAGCCACTGGACGCTGATTGACCAGGTCGGCATACGCCCGCCAATCGGCAAAGTCACCGCTGCGGACCACTTTGTGAAGTGCCTGCACAACATCTGGATTAAATGCGTGATACTCCTCCCCATGGATATACTTAAATAAACCGCCCGGCGATATCGGCTTCCTATCTTTCCAGGTAAAGTCGGCAAGTATTTCCTGGTCATGCTGGAAATCCACGAAACCTGAACCTTGAATTCGGCTAATTAGTCCGGGAAAACACTGATCTATTATTTCATCGGCAAAGCCGACAGCTTCAAACAGCATCGCTCCTCGATAGGAAGCGATGGTAGAAATACCCATTTTTGAGAGTATTTTTTGCAGGCCTTTAATAATGCCTCTTCGATAATTTTTAAATGCATTGTCAATGTCCACTACCAATTCACCGCTTTCACACATCTCATGGAGCAAGTGATAACTCAAATAGGGGTAGACAGCTGTCGCGCCGCAACCTATTAAAGTAGCAATTTGGTGTGAATCTCTGGCAGCACCCGTGCTGACCACCAGGTTGGCATCGCAACGCACACCGGCAGCAATCAAATGGTTGTGGACCGCACCCACTGCAAATACCGCCTGGATGGGGATCTCGCCAATATCTATCTTATAGTCTGAAAGAATACATATAGTCACACCTTGTCGCACCGCTGCCTCTACATCAGCGCACAATAGTCCTATAGCTTCTTTGAGATCAGTCTCCGCAGGGACGTATTTCAAAGGAAATTTACGTACCTCAAACCCATCCAATTCGTTATTTTTCAGTGCAAAGTATTTGCGCGGTGCGAGCACTGGGCTGTTGAGATTAATCCTTTGAGCGTGCTCAGCGGTTTCCTTGAAAACATTGCGCTCTTTGCCCAACTGCGTGCTGAGCGACATTGCAATACCCTCGCGCAGCGGATCGATTGGGGGGTTTGTTACCTGAGCAAACTGTTGCCGAAAATAATCAAACACGCTGCGATTTTTTTCCGACAACACTGCCATCGGCGAGTCATCACCCATAGAAGCAATGGCCTCCTGGGCGGTTTCAGCCAGGGGCGCAAGTACTTGAGCTCTCTCCTCATGAGAGACTCCATACATTTTCATATAACGCCGAATTAGCTGGCGAGATAGCGTGCCTTCAACTTCGAGACCATCCTGCTCCATAGAGGATTCGATCACCTTTGCACCCTCTCGTAACCAGCGACGATAAGGTTGGGCTGCAGCCAGTCGTCTGTCTATTTGCTCGCGATATTCAATCTCTCCCTTGACGACATCAACAGACAATATGTCTCCGGGGCCAAGCCGCCCTTTTGCCACAACCGCCTCTGGAGGATACGAATAGACGCCCACTTCCGAAGCCACTGTGATCACATCGTCATCGGTCAACACCCACCTCGAAGGTCGCAATCCATTCCGGTCCAGAGCGCACACGGCGTAGCGACCATCGGTTATTACTAGTCCCGCAGGGCCATCCCAGGGTTCCATGTGCATGGATTGATAAGCAAAAAAGGCACGCTCATCAGGGTCCTGATCCTCAACATTGTGCCAGGCGGGTGGTATCAACATTCTTACTGCCTGGTGTAGTGGGATACCACCAGTTACCAGCACTTCGAGCATATTGTCGAGGCTGGATGAATCCGACCCCGCCCGATTAACGAGAGGCTCTAATTCAGACAACTCTGGTATTAGCGGTGTATCAAAATTTGGGGTTCTCGCAACCGTCCAGTTTCTGTTACCGAGAATGGTATTGATCTCACCATTATGGGCCAGCAATCTAAAGGGCTGGGCCAGAGGCCATTCGGGAAGTGTATTTGTGCTAAATCGCTGGTGAAACACACAGATGGCTGTTTCTAGCCGGTCGTCTGACAAATCCTTAAAAAAGTGGGGTAGGTCCACTGGCATCATCAAACCTTTGTAACACACCACCCGTGCCGACAAGCTGGCTATATAAAACCCTTTGTTAGCGCTCAATTGATTTTCAATATGTCGTCTCGAGACATAAAGTCGAGCATCGAAATGAGCAGCTTCCATATCATCCAGTGCGGTAATAAAGACTTGCTCAATGACCGGTAATGAACGCAACGCTATTTCACCCAGACAACTACTGTCTGTTGGTACAACTCGCCAGGCCGCAATGCCTAAACCCTGCTTACCAAGCTCACATTCGATAATATTTTTGATGACGTGTTGTGTATCACTATCCCGAGGCAGCATAAGGCAGCCCACAGCATAATATTCTGGAAGAGTTACACCACATTCTGTAGAGATGATTTCACGAAAAAAACCATCTGGCTTTTGTATCAGGAGACCGCAACCATCGCCGGTTTTGCCATCAGCAGCGATACCGCCGCGGTGAGTCATGCAGGTCAGAGCATTAATCGCTTTTTGTAGCAGCAAATGACTGCTTTCACCTTTTATGTGTGCAATCAGCCCGAATCCGCAATTGTCGCGAAATTCATCAAGCCGGTACAAACCTTTAGACATAAATTACTCTATTAAAAACAATGGGTTAAAATAAATCACTGGAAATGATCAAGCGCGATAGGGCAAAGGGATGCACATTCTACATATCCGAAGGAAAGCGGACAAATGCAGAGATTCTAACCTGGAGTTACAATGGCTCTCAGTAAGTCGGGCTCGTAGTCAGCACTGATGACAGCTTGACCTATCGCTTTTAAGAGCACTAGTCGGATGATCCCAAGGCGAGCTTTTTTGTCGACAACCATGTGGTTTAGAAACTGTTGTGGAGAAAGATCAGGCGGCGGGTCAACAGGTAACCCAACAATCTTCAACAGCCGGCTTATTCGCTCGACATCTTCAGCTGGCAACCAATTCATCTTCGCCGACATTTTAGCTGCCATCAGCATGCCGACAGCTATAGCTTCCCCATGTAACCATTCTCCATACTTTTGATGAGTCTCAATCGCATGACCAAAAGTGTGGCCGAAATTGAGAATGGCGCGGACACCGCCTTCCTTTTCATCGACACTGACGATTTGAGCCTTTAACCTGCATGAGCATTCAATGGCATATAATAAGGAATCGTTCTGCCTGGCCAAAAGTGCATCAATATTTTCTTCCAGCCAACTGAAAAAATTTTTGTCGACGATCAGGCCATACTTGATAACTTCAGCTAGTCCGGATCTGAATTCACGGTCGGGCAGAGTCTTTAACGTATCGACATCAATTATGACCGCTTTCGGCTGATGAAACGCACCGATCATATTTTTACCGAGCCGATGATTGACGGCTGTTTTACCACCGACCGATGAATCAACCTGCGCCAGCAGTGTGGTAGGGATTTGAATAAAGTCGACACCTCTCTGATAACAGGCCGCCGCAAATCCAGTCATATCCCCAATGACACCGCCACCGAGAGCAATCAACATGCAACCACGGGTACGACCTTTTTCAAGCAAGGTATTAAATATTAGGTTTAACGTATCGAGCGTTTTATAGCGCTCGCCATCAGGAAGTATCAGCTCATCGACTTGGTGACCATCTAGCAAATCCCTGACGTCTTGTAAATAAAGAGGCGCGACAGTTTCATTTGTAACAATTAGCACCCCTTCGTTCCCAAGATAGGGGGCCAAAATACTTTTATCCTTTAGCAATTCTGCCCCAAAAAAAATGGGGTAACTTCGCTCACCTAGGTCGAGACTTAGCATTTGCATATTGAATTGGGTATCACCGCAATATGTGTTTGCGCAATAGGGTGGTTGCAGACAGGTTAAAACTTAAGATCGCACGGAGTGGCTAGTATAAGACGATACTGCGTCAGAAACCTACAGCGCGAGTATATAGCATTAATTTGCATCGCGAATAAGTCGAGTCAACGCTTCAGCGGTAGCTAATGGACTGGCATTAACACCCTCATAGATGGTGTCCGCTACTTGCCTGTACAGCGGTGCCCTCTCTGTCAACAGTTTACTAATTGCATCACGCCGATCCGCCACCTGCAATAGTGGTCTTTTTGAATCACGAGAGGTTCTTTCATAAAGAGCGGCAAGGGGCACAGCCAGATAAATAACCATTCCACTGGCCTTGAGTACAGCCCTGTTGTCCGGTGCCAAAACAACTCCACCACCTGTCGCAATTACCGCATTCTCTTTTGCAGCAAGCTCTGCCAGCATCGCTGATTCACGCTTGCGGAAGCCTGCTTCGCCCTCGACATCGAAAATCCAGGAAATATCAGCTCCGGTGCGAACCTCGATTTCTGCATCTAGATCCAGGAATGTGCGACCTAGAAGCCTGGCGAGTTGTCTACCAACTGTAGTTTTGCCGGCGCCCATAGGACCGACGAGAAATATCCGCTGGCACACTCATTGATCCAGAAGTAGATCATTCACTATTTTCGGTGTAACAAAAATCAGGATTTCACGCTTCGAATCTTGCTTTAAATTATTCCTGAATAGCCTGCCAATATATGGTATGTCACCAAGTATAGGCACCTTTTGAACAACACTGAGCTCATCACTTTGAAAAATCCCTCCGAGCACAAGCGTCTGCCCATCGCCAACTAATACCTGCGTTTCGATTTCGGTGACATCGATGGAGGGTTCCGATCCGCCTTCAGAAGTAGGCACAATTTGCCCCACAGTGTCCTGGTTAATACGCAGATCCATTATAATGCGGTTATCTGGTGTAATTTGTGGCGTAACCTCAAGCTTTAAAACAGCCTCTCTGAACTCAAGATCGGTCTCCCCGCTCGAGGTTCCGGTTTGATACGGAATCTCGGTACCAGATTTGATGGTCGCCTCCTGCTTGTCTCCAGTAATCAGCTTTGGGCGTGCAACGATTTCGCCAAAACCATCGTTTTCCATTGCACTCAGCTCTAAATCTAACATGGTATTATCTTTTAATAAACCCAAGCTGAAACTACCAAAGCGTTCGGATGCACCCAGATCAACCGCCAACGTTTCCGCTAAGGTTAAATCATGTTCATTATTAATGGTTACGTTACCCAAATCGTCTACATCTATTTCATCTGAGTCAATCGTAAAAGCATCAATTACGCCATTAGCTTTTTGTGCCTGTCTAGTACCCGCGAACGCCAATGTATCATCACCTGGTCGACGAATACCTGAAATCCCCCACCGGGTGCCGATCTCTTTTCTATAGTTGAGTGTCGCTGTGACAATTCTCGCTTCTATCTCTACCTGGCGGATAGGCGTATCAATTTTTTCAATCAACACGCGAAACTCGTCGATTTTTTCTTGCACATCGGTCAGGATAATAGTGTTAGTACGCTCATCAACAATCGCAGTACCACGAGAAGACAGGATACTGGAAGTTGCGTTTCGATCATCAGAACTACCACCACCGCCTCCTCCCTGATTTTCTTTAACGTTAAATAAATCAAATAATTCTCGAGCATCAGCGTACCGAACCCGGACAAAATCAGTTACCAGTGGTGCCAGTTCAATCAGCTGTTTGTTTGCCTCTACAAGCAGGCGTTCCTGTTCGGCTATCTCTACAGCGGGGGCAACCATCAGCACATTGCCCTGCTGACGTTTGTCCAGACCTTTTGCTTTCAAAACAATTTCCAAGGCTTGATCCCAGGGGACATTCTCAAGACGAAGAGTAATGCTACCGGTAACCGTATCACTAGCAACCAGATTAAGTCCGGTAAAATCAGCAATCAGCTGAAGCACAGAACGTACTTCAATATCCTGAAAATTTAATGATAATTTTTCACCCGTAAATTCAAATTTGGCCTTATTCTCTGCCAACTCCTCTTCAGTCAAAGGTTGGACGTTTACGACGTATTGATTGTCAGCCTGATACGCCAGATAGTCATACGCCCCTAACGCCTCGATAGTAACCGTCGTAATATTTCCATCACTTTTACTGTCGATAGATTTAATTGGTGTAGCAAAATCAACCACATCTAGTTTGCGGTCCAGCCTTTCGGGCAAGTCGGCACGATAAAATGAGAGAATAATGATCGAGCCTTCACGGGAAACATCTACAGGTGTTTCCGAATTGGCCATGGCTATGCTAACGATCCCCTGCCCCTCCTCGCCACGAGAAAAATCTATATCCTCAATCGTATTTTGAGAATGGTCAACCACAATGGTGTTGTCATTAGCGCTTGACGCTGCCCCAATACCACTTTCATTCCCCTGGCTTGCACCATTTAACGATCCACTGTCGCCGACCAACAACACCAAACCATCCTCACTCATGGTTATCTCATAGGGTGCCGAGCTATTTAAATTTACAATCATACGGGTTCGATCACCGGCACTGAGAACTACAGCACTTTGCGCATTGTCAAAGGACAAAGGGTATTTTTTTTCAGCCAGACCACTGTCAGTTCCTTCAAAATCAAGCACTATCCGCGCAGGAGACTCGACTGTGTAACCTACTGGTTCGACGACCTGCCCCTCAAAACCTAATCTTATTTCAAAGCGATCACCAGGCAATGCAGAAAAACTAATACTATCAATGGTTGCAGCCTGCGCCCATGCGACCTGAACGAGCATCGCTATTCCCACCAGGGGTATAGTTGCAGACATTTTCGACCTCTCTAGCCACTGAATTGCCTTCATACCAAATTCCTCAAAATTTAACATCAATTATTCTCCCTGAGCGCCAAAGCCCTCGGCCTTTCAACCCAGCCGCTTTTGCCATCCGGTACTATTTCTATCAGCTCAAGTTGGGATGCGGTAACTGCAACGATCTTCCCATGGTTTTTACCCAGATAATTGCCTAAAGTAACCCTATGCACACTTCCCTCGCCGTCATCCACCAGCGACCATGTAATCCCATCCCTTTTTAAAACACCTACTAAGGTGATAGCAGACACATTAAAGGCTTCCAAATATTCCTTTTCTCTGGTTTCGTCGGGCTTAACCGCAGCTTTCCTATCCACATCTTCAGCGGTAACTGTTAACGGTTTTTCAAAAGGGCTACGAAATGCCACAACGCTATACTTGAACGACTCATACATACGAAATGTTGGCAGAGGTTCTATTTCCCCCTGCGGCTTAGTTCGAGCATCATTCATGAAAAGTTTTAAATCGGCATGATCTCTATCACCGCTGCAACCCAGACAAACTAATGACAAAGCGGCAAGTAGCACAAAATTAAACATTGAGCCTTTAACCATGCTAATCACCCTCTCCCTTATAACGATACGTTTTTGCTTGCACCTCAAATACCTGTCGATTTAATTTTTCATCAACCTTTAATGAATAATCGTGCAAGGTGACAATACGAGGCAGACCCGCCACTCCGCTCACAAAGGTTGCTACGTCATGGTAACCACCTTGAGCTACTATTTTGATAGGCAACTCAACGTAAAACTCCTCGGCCTGTTCCGGCAACAATGAGATAGTGCTAATCTCCAGGCTGCTGCCATAAGCCAATTCCGTGATATCCTCCAGCAAACCCGGCACTTCTGTGTCACCCGGTAATTGCCCAAGTAGCACACTAAATGATTCTTCCAGCTCGGTCATTTGCTGCCTATACGCCTCTATATTTGCAACTTCAAATGCTTTCTCCTGATAGGTGGCGCGTAGCGTCAACTCCTTGGCTTGCACCGAGTTCAATGAAGCGTAGATATCTTTAACATGCAGGAAATATCCGGCAATCAGGACTACGCCAAATATTCCCGCAAAAACCAGCCCTCGATATGGCTGCGGCCACAACCCAATATTGTGGTAGCCAAACTCAGCAACTTCGAGGTTCTTGGTTTTGAAATTATCCATCAAGATTAAGCCTCTTTATTTTCCACAATTGGTACAACCTTTACTTGCAACTCAAATTTACTGCCTTGTTCACCTATAGCATCGTCGGCTTCCACTTTCGTTAAATTCGGGTCACTAAATATTTTTGTCGTATCCAACTGCCTCATCAGCACTGAAATTCGACTATTTGATTCGGCATAACCTACTAAGGAAATATTATCAGCCTTCCTAACCATCTCCACAAAATAAACACCCCTCGGAGTCGCACGAACAAACTGATCAAATGCTTTCACAATGGCAGCCCGGTTACCCTGCAAAGCCAGGATTACCTCCATGCGCTCGATCATTTGTTGCTTGCGTAGTTTCAGCTCATTAATCTCCTTCACTTTTTCATCGAGTACCGATATTTCTCTTATTAACAATTTGTTGCGGCTTTCTTGCGACTCTATTCGGCTTTGAACCCAAACATCCCAAATTAAAATACTCAAAAATCCGAGAATCAACACGCCTGCAGCGACAATGATAAATTCCTTTTGCTTATCCTGACGGCGATCGTCCCTCCAGGGGAGCAGGTTTATATTAGCCATTACTATTCAACACTCCTTAACGCCAACCCGGTTGCCACCAACATCGCCGGAGCATCCATTGCTAATGCCACGGCATTAACCTTATTGCTAACGGCCATATTGGCAAATGGGTTGGCAATTATAGTGGGTAGCCCAAGCTTCTCTTCCACCTCTTCTCTTAACCCTTCCATCGCCGCCACACCGCCAGCCAACACAAGTTGATCGACGTAATTATATTGACTAGAGGAGAAGAAGAATTGCAAGGATCTAGAAACCTGCTGGATCAGCGCTTCCCTAAACGGCTCGACAATTTCAGGCTCATAGTCTTCTGGTAGCCCGCCCTGCTTCTTGGCCTGACCTGCCTCCTCAAGAGAAAGGCCATAGCGACGCTGTATCTCATCAGTCACTTGTTTACCACCGAATGACTGCTCTCGGGTATATAAAGTCTTACCTTCCACTAAAACACTTAATGTCATTGCGGTAGCGCCAATATCGGCAATAGCCACAACCTGCTCACCCAAATCTTCCATCTGTTCAGCGATCAACTGGAATGCACGCTCAATCGCAAAAACTTCCACATCAACTATTTTGGGCCGAAGTCCCGCTATCTCTAATGCCTCAGCACGCAAATCAACTGTCTCGCGACGGCACGCCGCCAGCAACACATCGACTTGATCGGGATTATTTTCAGATGGGCCTATTAGCTCGAAGTCCAGAGCCACTTCATCCAGGGGATAAGGTATATATTGATCTGCTTCTACGGAGAGCTGTGACTCCAAACCTTCATCACTAAGATCTCCAGGCATCTCAACAACCTTGGTAATGACTGCCGAACCGGCAACCGCAACTGCAGCATCCCGGATCTTCACATCGGCCTGGCTCACTACTTTTAGAATCACTTCAGCCAGAGCCTCGACATCATTGAT
Source organism: Porticoccaceae bacterium (assembly GCA_021773435.1). Taxonomy (GTDB): domain Bacteria; phylum Pseudomonadota; class Gammaproteobacteria; order Pseudomonadales; family Porticoccaceae; genus HB2-32-21. The sequence goes on along the minus strand of JAJFKC010000020.1, from coordinate 100,076 downwards.
GTTTTTTTCAACCACCGTATTGGGCGGTAACGGTCGAACCATATAACTTTCGACCTTATATCCATTCCCACTTTTGCTTAATTCAAGCAACTTTACGGTGGAGGAAGTAATGTCAATCCCTAACGCCAGCTTCGATTGCCTATCAAGAAACGCAAAAATTCCCATTTTTAATTATCAATTCCTATAGTTATGCAAATCCAGTAACAATCTACTTTTAACAATCTACTTTAACTTATTGCCATGACTTTGCAAGTATTTTTGGTGTACTTATTAGCGGTACAATATCGTTGATTTCAATTTTTCACTCTCACCGCAAACCCTTATGAATAACAGTGCTCAACTGTTGGCCCGTGTTATCCAGCTATTTTTGATTCCGGCATTAGGCGGTGGGCTTATACTCGCAGCTTGCCTGTACTTATACCTTAGCCCCAAACTACCCTCTGTGGAAACCCTGAAAACCGTTAAACTTCAAACACCTTTGAGAGTTTACTCACAAGATTTAAAACTTATTGGTGAATTTGGGGAAAAACGCCGGACGCCCATAGAGTTCGAACAAATCCCATTGCTTTTCGTCCAGTCAATTCTGGCGGCAGAGGACGATGCTTTTTATCAGCACATTGGTGTCGATTTCAAAGGGCTACTCCGGGCTGGCTTTGAGCTTGCCAGCACTGGTCATATTAAATCCGGGGGCAGCACCATTACCATGCAGCTGGCCAGGAATTTTTTCCTGACCAGGGAACAAAGTTTTGTTCGCAAATTTAATGAGATATTACTAGCGTTAAGAATTGAAGACGAGCTGAGCAAAGATGAAATTTTCACGCTGTACAGCAACAAAATTTATCTGGGTAATCGGGCCTATGGTATAGAAGCCGCAGCGCTCACTTACTACGGTAAATCAATTGCAGCACTTGATTTACCCCAACTGGCCATGATTGCAGGGCTACCTAAAGCACCCTCCACCTTTAATCCAATTATTAACCCGGAACGGGCTATCAGTCGACGTAACTGGATTTTAGGTCGCATGCTTAAATTAAATTTCATCACCCCCGTGCAACATGAAGAAGCTATAAAAAGCATCGTTACGGCGCTATATCACGGCCCTCTAATCGACTATAACGCCCCCTATGCTGCTGAAGAAGCACGTGTTCAAGCTTTAAATCAGTTAGGCCCATCAGCCTATACTCAAGGCTATGCGGTAATAACGACGATTAATAGCGAGCTTCAACTGAAAGCTGATCAGGCGCTCAGAAATGGTCTTAGAGCGTATGATTGGCGACATGGATATCGTGGTCCGGAAGCCCATATAGATAATCCTGAACGATGGCGGAACACCCTGGTAAAAACGCCTGTCATAGGTAATCTGCTTCCTGCCATTGTTACGGCAGTTGGCGATGATGGCCTATCCATTATTACGCAATATCGAGATGACGGGATACTCGCCAAAGAGCACAAAAACATATCGACACTTCGCAAGTATATTTCCGAAAATCGCCGCAGTGCACCGGTTAAAATTCTGGGCGATATCTTCTCGCCCGGCGACTTAATCCGCATCCATTACAATGACGAAGGAACACCTTTATTAAGCCAGCTACCCCAGGCACAGGCAGCCCTCGTCTCATTGAAACCCGATACTGGCGCCATCACCGCAATCACCGGCGGATTTGATTTTTACCAAAGCCATTTTAATCGCGTCTATCAGGCTCAACGGCAGCCAGGGTCGAACTTTAAACCGTTTATCTATACGGGCGCGTTGGAACAAGGCTTAACACCGGCCAGCATTATTAATGATGCCCCCGTTGTTTTTGATGGTACAAGCTCAGAGAGAGCCTGGCGCCCTGAAAATAGCAGTGGCCAGTTTTATGGACCCACCCGATTAAGAGAAGCGCTTTATCGATCCAGAAACCTGGTCTCCATTCGAGTGTTACGCCGCATCGGGATCAACACGGCCATAGATTCGATCGCCAAATTTGGCTTCGACAAAAGCGCTTTGCCCCGCAATTTATCACTGGCACTGGGTAGCCATGCATTAACGCCTATTGAGATCGCTGTAGGCTACGCCACTTTTGCCAATGGCGGCTATAAAATCGAGCCTTATCTGGTAGAAAGGATTGAACGTCTAGATGGCGAAGTTGTTTTTCAGGCAAACAATCCCATAGTGTGTCGAAACTGCGAGCCTGCAGAACAATCGTTATCGGCAAAAGATGATGCTCGCCATGATGCGACAAACCGGACACTAGTGAAACCGACCATCGAAGACGGGACGAACACAGCTGATACAGAGATACTTGATAATATAAAGCCACTTGATGATAACGCCACAACAAATACGCGCTCAGAACAGCCAGCCGCACATGCGGTGCGGCCCAACGCCAGGCAAATTATCGAACCACGGGTCGCCTACCTTATCGACTCCATGCTCAAAGATGTGATTCGTCGCGGCACTGGCGTTAAAGCGAGGGCCTTGAAACGAGCCGACATCGCTGGCAAAACGGGCACCACCAACGGACCGCGTGACGCCTGGTTCTCAGGCTACAACCCCAACCTCGTCACCACCGTTTGGCTGGGCTTTGATGACAACAAATTATTAGGTCGAAAAGAGTTCGGCGGCTCAGCCGCCTTGCCAATCTGGATGGACTATATGGCAGTCGCTCTGGCCGGCAGCGAGGCAAAATTTCATCCACAGCCAGAAGGCCTGGTATCGGTGAAAATCAACCCAACCAACGGCCGACTGGCCAATGCTAATTCGACAAATGCTATATTTGAGTTGTTCCGCGAAGAAAACGTCCCGACTCAATTCGACCAAAACAGCTCACCGGCTTTATACAGAAGCAAGGCAGCACCTTTGCCCGAGGATATTTTTTAGCCGGTAGCACTCCCTAGATAAGCGCCTGTTTTTAGCTGAATCTATCGGCTAAAGCTATCAGCTAGATCTATCAACCAAGCCGTCATTAACCAGATCGCTACTAGCTATGCCACTAACTGCGCCATCAACAACAAGAAATTATACCGACAATAATTCTTGCCAACTAAAATCCGGGTCACCAATCACATAGAAGTGAGGGTTGAGCAAATCATCCTTGGTGTTATAACGCATAAGTTCAAAATCAGCGTTGAGCACGGCACCTCCCGCAGCCTCGACCACCGCCTGAGCTGCGGCGGTATCCCACTCCATAGTAGGTGCCAGACGCGGATATAGATCTGCTCCCCCCTCAGCAACCAAACATAGCTTCAAGGAGCTGCCCATATTTCGGGTCTCAACTTCACCAAGATTTTTTGCCAGGGTTTCCAGAAGTCTATCGACGGCCCCGGCACCGTGCCTTCGGCTGGCAACCACAGCTACGGGGCTATCTGCATTGCCACGTTTCGCCATCGATCGCACGTTGATAGCGCTTCTGTTGCCCTTACTATCCTGTTTAAAAGCACCTTGTTCAAATAGCCCGGCGTAGGTAATACCCGTCACCGGCACGTAGACTACGCCTAGAATCGGCACAGAATTTTCTATCAGGGCGATATTCACCGTGAACTCACCATTTCGATTGATGAATTCTTTCGTGCCGTCCAGCGGGTCAATAATCCAGTATTTATGCCACTGACTGCGCTCTGAAAAATCGGGAATCGCCGACTCCTCCGATAACACCGGCACATCGTCCAACAACACCTCAAGACCAGGTTGCAATATATTGTGGGCCGCCAGATCAGCCGCAGTGACGGGAGAGTCATCGGCTTTTTTTACGACCTTGAATTCGTCGCCCTCGTATACCTCCAAAATCGCCTTGCCGGCCTTAACAGCTAAGGCCATTACATTTTCGATAAGACCGGAATCCACAGTTGCTCCAATTTATTTTGTTTAAAAAATCCCACACAAATTAGCTGATACGAAATTTGGTCGTTCGCGAACAATGTTTTGCTAACTTAGCGGTTCAATTAAGCGCACGGCCAATAATTACTTTACCTGACTTTTTCGTGCTTCCAGAAAATCCCTCACTAGAAATAGCGCCGAAATCGAAATGCCGTCACTCACGTCATCTCGATCCAGCAGATCCGAAAGCTTATCGAGGGGCCACTCCATGGTCGCCATCGGCTCAGGCTCATCACCAGGCAAGGAAGCTTGGTAAAGATCCTCGGCATAAACAACATCGATGGAGCGCTCCATGTAAGAAGGGCTAAGGTGAATATTTTTTAGGGGGTGCAATGATCGGGCGCCAAACCCGGCCTCCTCCATCAACTCTCGATTGGCCGCATCGATCATGGTTTCGCCGGGATCAACCGCACCTTTGGGCACCCCCCACTGATAACCGTTAATACCCGCACCGTATTCTTGAACGAGGATCACACAGCCCTCAGTGGTCACGGGAACAATTGCAACCGCGCCATAGCCAGCGGAGGCAAGTCGCTCATAACTGCGTTCAACACCGTTGGAAAACCGAAGATCGAGCTGCTCAACTTGAAATAGCCGAGTTTTTGCGACACTGTGTCGCTTCAAAATAATGGGTTTAGTGGGCATACTGCGGGCTTTAAAATTGGCTGGCGAGTATTATCCGTCATGATCGACTGGAACACCATTGACACTGTATTGCTCGATATGGATGGCACCCTCCTTGACCTGCATTTCGACAACCAGTTCTGGCAGCACTACTTGCCTGTCCGCTACGCTGAGCATCATCAAATCGACCCTGCGAAGGCACTCTATGAGCTGTATCAGCAGTTTGATGCCAAAAAAAATAGCATCGAGTGGTACTGTACCGACTACTGGTCAGCGGTACTTGCCATGGATATTCCTGCGCTAAAAAGAGAACTCAAACACCTTATCGCCGTGCGCCCCCATGCCACAGCTTTCCTCGACCGCCTGGGCGAGCGCGACGCCCAGCGGGTGCTCATCACCAACGCCCACCGAGATAGCGTTGAGATTAAACTAGAGGCAACCGGCATCGGCAACAGCGTCGATCGCATCATCTCCTCCCACGACTTCGGCGTCCCCAAAGAGCACCGGGAATTTTGGGATCAACTCATGGAACAGATCAGTTTTAGTCCGGCGCGCACCTTGTTCATTGACGATACCGAATCCATGCTGGAGGCAGCAAAAGATTATGGCATCGGTCATTTACTCTGTATCCGCCAACCCGACAGCACTAAAGCACCAAGAACTGACCTGAGGTTTCCAGCGATAGACAGTTTCAAAGATTTATTACCGGCCCCTTAACTACCTAAGAATAGCTATCTATGACTAATTGCCTTTATATAATTACCAAAAATTGCCTACGCCACAAATAACGACCGTACAGTGAATCATGGAAAAAGTTCGCATTGACAAATGGCTCTGGGCCGCACGTTTTTTTCGGACCCGCGCCCTGGCCAAAAAAGCCATCGAGGGCGGTAAAATTCGCATTGATGGTCAACGCGTGAAACCCAGCAAAGAGATCAGGGTAGGAGAGTCGATTATTATTCGTCAGGGTTGGGACGAGAAAGAAGTGCTCGTAGACAAGCTCTCTGACCAACGTCGCGGGGCACCCGACGCCGCCTTACTCTATACCGAAACGCCCGACAGTGTCGATCAGCGCGAACAGCGGGCGGCAACAAAAAAATTAGCTAACGCAGGCCATCGACCCACCGATCACAAACCCAACAAACGGGAACGTCGCCAGATACACCGATTCACGGAACAAGGTAATCACTAACCACTCAGCTGCGTTTCATTTTTAATCCAATTGCTGGATAACATCAGACATCTTCCGTACGTTTCCACAGCCTCAAATACAGGTGCTAGATCAGTGACCATCCAAGACCGTGATATCCGCCAGCGTTTCCTGTTTGAATACAGTGACATTCGCGGCGAGATACTGACCCTTGAGCACAGCTATCAAGCAGTTCTTGATAAGGCTTGCTATCCCGCGCCCATCGCTCAATTACTCGGTGAGTTTCTCGCCGGCGCCTGCCTGCTCAGCGCCACCTTGAAATTTGACGGCATCGTCTCACTACAGGCTGCAGGCACTGAACCGCTAAGCATGGTGATGGCGGACTGCACCCGCCACAATGATATACGGGCAATTGCGCGCTACAGTGATGAAAAGTTTAAGGGTGACAAGTTTGATAAGGGCGAATCCGGCCTCAGTCAACCGCTCTACAGGTTGAAAGATTTCCTCGGAGAAAATGCCACGCTGGCCGTCACCATTGATCCAAGCAAAGGTGAACGATACCAGGGCATCATTCCCATTGAGAACGATACCCTGAGTGGTTGCCTGACCGATTATTTTAGTCAGTCCGAGCAATTACCCACCAAAATTTGGTTACAGGCAGATGAACAGAGAGTCGGCGGACTGCTGCTTCAGGCCTTACCGAGCGGTCAACAGAAGTTGGAAGACAAACAAGACTACTGGCACCATCTGACTCAATTGGCGCAGACGCTCACTGCCGCCGAGCAGCTTCAACTCAGCCATGGCGAGCAACTACACCGTCTCTTTCACGCCGAGTCGCTCCGATTATTTATGCCCTCTGATGTCCAGTTTGCCTGTAGTTGTTCAAAACAGAGAACCGCAAGTATGCTTGCCAGTTTTGGTTTTGACGAAATCACTACTATGCTCAGTGAAACCAATCCTATTGAGGTCCGCTGTCAATTTTGCCACGAACTCTACCTTTTTTATGACGCCGATTGTACGAAATTATTTAGCCCTCAATCTTCAACCCTTCACTAAGTATCACCATAGTAAGTACCGCCATAAAAGCCCCGCCATTGACCTTCTCGGGGGTGGTCTTTTTCTGGCATAATTGCCGATCCTTTATTGAGCCGGATTGGAGCCACGCTTAATCCCTTTCTACTGGATAGTACCCAGGGCAATTATTCTCAGGACAATTATTCTCAGGACAAGCATTGATGACCCAAAACGAAAAATCTGCCGCTCAAGTCTATCAGGACCTCTGCTCTGCCGAGCTTATCGAACAAGCTCTACAGCGTAACGAAGGAATCCTCACAGATACCGGCGCTTTGCGCACTGAAACTGGAAAACACACCGGCCGGTCACCCGCTGACCGCTTTATTGTAGACGAACCCAGCACCAGTGACGCCATCAATTGGGGGCCGGTTAATCGGCCATTTCCTGCGGATAAATTTGATGCCTTATGGGAGCGGGTTCAGGCTTACCTGGCAGACCGGGACCGCTTTATTTCACACCTGCACATTGGTCAGGACAGCGAGCATTACATCGCTGCCAAAGTCACCACCGAAACCGCCTGGCACAACCTCTTTGCACGCAATATGTTTATTCGCACCGGCAAATATAATCCCTCCGGTAAGGAACAGTGGCGCATCATGCATGCCGCCAATTTTGTTTGTCAGCCTGAGCGTGACGGTACCAATAGCAGTGGCGCCGTGATTATCAATTTTGCTAAACGTAAGGTACTGTTGGCAGGCATGAAGTACGCTGGCGAACTAAAAAAGAGCATGTTTTCAGTACAGAATTTTCTGCTGCCTGAAAAAGATGTGATGCCCATGCACTGTGCTGCAAACCTTGGTGAAGATGGCGACGTAGCGCTATTTTTTGGGCTGTCTGGCACCGGCAAAACCACCCTGTCCGCCGATCCCAGTCGTTACCTGATCGGCGATGACGAACACGGCTGGGTTAAAGGCGCTGTATTCAATATGGAGGGTGGATGTTACGCCAAAACCATCGACCTGAGCCGGGACAATGAGCCGGTAATATGGGATGCGATTCGCTTTGGCTCGATTATCGAAAATGTAGCACTCAATGAAAGTCGCCAGCCTGATTATGCTGACACAGCTTTGACCGAAAATGGCCGATCCAGCTATCCACTTGACCTCATCGACATGCGTTGCGAAGCAAACCGGGCAGGCGAACCTAAAAACATTCTCTTCCTGACCTGCGACGTCACTGGCGTGCTACCGCCAGTATCAATACTTTCCAAAGAAGCGGCCGCCTATCACTTTCTGAGCGGCTATACAGCCCGTGTTGGCTCGACGGAGCTGGGCGGTGAAGCTGGTATTAACCCGACCTTTTCAACATGTTTTGGCGCGCCCTTCATGCCTCGTCCCGCTGGCGTTTATGCCGAGCTGTTGATGAAACGTATCAGCGATTTTAGCAGCCGAGTTTACCTGGTTAACACCGGCTGGACCGGTGGTTCGGGCGGCACCGGAAGCGGTCAGCGTTTCCCAATACCCGTCACCCGGGCCATTGTCGCGGCCATACAAAGCGGTGCACTGGAAGGTGCTGCCACGCAGACATTGCCGATATTGAATTTAGAGGCGCCCTTGAATGTTCCTGGGGTAGAGAGCCACTACCTTAACCCACGCACCGCCTGGGACAGGCCCGGAGACTACGACGACCAGGCCACCAAACTGGCTGGCCTATTTATCGATAATTTTTCCAAATTTGACGTATCTGAAGACATTGTCGCAGCTGGGCCAACGTTGTAGCTTGCATTGCGATACAGCGCCAGATCAATAATCCAAGACATATTGCAGAAAATTAATTACTGAACTGGCTCTGCTTTCAGCTCATCACCAAACTGATCTTTACCAAGTCCCAAACTAGTTAGCAATCCACGTTTAAAGTATTGCTTGCTCTGTTCGTCCTCACCGAGCATGGTCATCATTTCCGCCAACTCAGCGCAGGTTTCAGGTCTATTTTGTAAGCGTAGTGAGGCTTCAAGGTAATCCCGCCCTTTACCCCACAACTTATTACTTTTACACAACCGTCCCAATACTAACAACAAATCCGAGTTATTAGGCTGCGCTCGTAGCCACTTCTCTGCCGTTATTAACTGTTGCACCGGATTGCTACTGTCCATGTCTCCATATTGTAAAACCAGCTTGTTGCTCCAGTTTTTACTGATCGCTTTGCGTAAAATAGTCTCCGCTACATCACCTTCGCCAATACTCTCGAGTGTTTGGACATATTGACCCAACACGACAGGATCAGCCTTAACCACTTTCTGAGTGCGAGACCACAGTTGCTCTACCTGCTTCAAGGTTTCCTCATGTGATTGCTGACTCTGTGCCAAACTCTGTAATTGAGCTGAACGAATTTGAACCTGATATTCAAACATCTGTGCCTTATCAACGACTTTATTGCCCAGCAAATCGGGCAACAATTTTTCCAGCTGATCCCAGTCACCGACTGATTGATAAGCCTGAGCCAATAACGCCAGCACATAAGGATGATGAATATTATTGGTGCGCAGCAGGCTAAGCACCTGCAACGCTTGCTGATATTGCTCTTCATCGAGAAACATCCGCGCCCGGGTTAATCCGACTGCCAGATTGTTGGTACCCACGGCACCATCAGCGCGCTGCAATGTTGCTAATGCTTCGCCAATCTCGCCGTCCTGGGCGGCTGCATTGGCAGCGGCAACGTAACTGATTAATGCCCCCGGCTCATCGAGCCGATCCGCAGTCTTGAGTAAATCTTGCCGGGCCGCAGCCCAACGACCTTCGGCAAAGGCCAGCAAACCCCGATTGTTTTGCTTACGCCACCGTTCCTGACGGCGTTGCTTGCGACCGGCCACCAACCTGAAACCCGGCGCCAATAGGCCGCGCAATGCAGCATAGGTAAGTCGTAAAATCATAATGGCCACTAAAGCCGTTATCAGCGCAGTCCAAAGGCTAAACTGGACAACATAATTTTGTGTCGAAATTAATACGCTGCCTTCATTGTTTTCGACCAACCAGAACAGTAGCCCACCTGCCATGACAACCAATATGAGAATGAATATGACTTGCTTCATGGTTGCTCACCTCTGACATCCTCCTGCCTTGTTGGCGCCAACTGCAACTGTACAGGGACACCGATAGAGGCCGATATATCGGGCAAATCTTGCTTAATATTGAGGTTTTTTAACGCCTCTATTTCAGCGATCAGTTTTTGTGCCTGAAAAGAGCCCTTGAAATAACTCTGCAGCTGGTCTTCAACAGAGGCCAAACTAGCGGTATATATCTCTTGTTCTTCCCGTATTAAGGCCAACTGGGCACTGGTAATATTATTTGCCATATTATGACGCAACCACTGCTCTTGCTCGGTCGAGATCAGTGCTTCCGTTCGCATGTCCCGGTAACGAACATGAAAATGGTCACGGCTAAAACGCCCCAGGGCTGCTTTGGCATTGAGCCACAGTTGGCTATACCAGGTTCTGGTCTCCGTTGGCTCAGTTGTTACTGCGCTATTGGAATTAATAGCATCGTCACGGTCAGGCTTAGCCCCGCCATCATCGAGCAATTCGCTTAAATCCTGAGATGGCAGCGCGGCCAAAGACAAAACGGCAGGCATCAGCGCACCAAGCCTGGTATAGACGCCTTCACGATCCATCACTTCGACCAGCCGCAGCGCCGCTATATCATTTGCCAGAACGCTGCGGGCGGTCAATGCCCCGACATTATCCATTGAGCCTAGTAATTTATCTGCCGCTTCAAGCAATGCGAGGGCCCCCTGAGGTCGGCGCTCTGTCAGCAAGCGCTGATTAGCGAGGCGAACCAGATATTCCAGTTCAGCGATCAGCCATTGATTGCGATCAAGTGTAGACAGCTCAGCAAGGCTCCGAGCCTGAGATTCCAGCGTATTTTTGATATCAACCAACTGCGCCTCAACCGCCGCCCCATTTTTGAGCACCGTTGATTTATCAGTTTCAAATTGCTCCGTCGCAGCCGCTATCTGTCTGGCTTGCTCCTGGCTATTCTTCTGAGCCTGTTCGACACCTTGATACAGCTGGAAACCGAACCATGACACCGCGCCAATCACAACCATCAGCAGCAATATCATCAGCAATGCTAGCCATCGCCAGCCGCGACCAACAGCTTTTTCGCGACCCTTCGGTGGTGCTTTGCTGGCCGGTGCCGTATTGGATTGTTCGTTAGTCACTTCCACCACATCACCATCTGTAGTCGATGCCTTTTCCTCGGTACCACTTTCCACAATATTTTCCTATTTGAGTTTCCTGTTTGATTGTCCAGTTCAGACATCTTGCCAGGCTGGCCTACCTGAGACACCCCCAACTTAAGGTGCCCGTCTAGAAATGCCCGCGTATTACTACCTAAAATGCCCGACGTTTTCATCCACTCTCCACCTCAGCCCAATCTAAAAACGCTGGCTATTTTAGTATTTCTGAGTGTACCAGCCTACCAGTGCCTGCTCTATATCTTCGGCTAAAGCGCTGGCTGCGACAATAACCTGCTGGAACCCCATCGCAAGCGCGTAATTCTGTAACCGAGGGCCGGGCACAATTACAGGCTGGGTCAATACCTCGTTGCTGTGCTCCGTGCCCAGCACAGCCAGTATGGCATCGAGCACACCGCCATTGTGCCCAATCAGAATGAGCGGAGGTTCTGAGTTCATCACCTCAAGCAGCTCTTTTTTGTGGCTATTATCCAGTCTGCGCTGGTATAGCTCGCAATAGTTCACACTAGCGCCCCTTGAGGTTAGCCCCTCTGCCAGCGCTCGACGACCGCCCTGCCCACGAAAAATAAGAATTTTCTGACCCACCACGTTATTCATCTCAGGCAATGCCAGCAGGCCTTCGCTACTCCAGTCTGATTGGGGAATTGCGACTTGAATTTGTCGTTGTTCAAGCAGCGCGGCTGAAGTCGGCCCAACGGCAAGGCATTGATTCGTAAGTCTGAGCCTTTGCTGACAAAGATCCAGCCAGCGCAGCGCGAAAAAAGTCGCATTTCGGCTGACAAAAACCGCTTTATCATAGCTTTCAATTTGTTCTATTTGTATTTTTATAAGCGGATCATCTGCCGACGCAGCTTCGATTTTCTGAACCGGCAATTGATAAACCCGCGCACCGCGAGCAGTTAATGCTGTCGCTAACGGGTCTTGTTCTGTGTGGGAGTCAACACTCAAGCTGGAACGCGCGCGAAATACAATAACGTTGAGATCGCTAAGCTCGCTCATGTCGGTCAGGGTTGGTCGATAGTCTGGTGCCGGGAAAAATCTGCCAGAATTCGATCAGCACCGTTGCCGAGCAATCGATCGGCCAGCTCGACGCCAAGCGCCTCGCCCGCTTGGGCGGAACCACCAAGCTCATCGTACACAATCGTCCGGCCGTCGACAGAACCAACCAGGGCGCGCAGAACTATATCAGTGCCTTTGAGCTCGCCGTAACAGGCTACCGGCAACTGACAACCCCCTTGCAGTTGACGATTCACTGCCCGTTCAGCCTTAACTACCTGAGCGGTTTGGCTATGGTGCAGCTCTTCAATCAAGGCAATCGTCGACTCATCATCTGCACAACACTCAATTCCAACTGCTCCCTGACCCGCAGCGGGCAATGAGATTTCAATCGGGATTTTTTGTTTGATTCTATCGGCCATATCCAGCCTCAACAGACCGGCTGTAGCGAGAATAATTGCATCGTAGTCGCCGTTGTCCAGCTTGGCTAGCCGGGTATTGACGTTGCCGCGTAAATCGTCGATCTCCAGGCCCGGATACCGTGCTCGAAGCTGACACTGACGCCGCAGACTTGAGGTACCGACGCGGGCACCGGGCGGTAAATTCTCCAGCTTTTCAAACGACCCACTCACTAAAGCATCACGGGCATCTTCCCGCTGGCAATAGACCGACAAGGCCAATCCATCCGGTAACTCCATCGGCACATCTTTCATCGAGTGGACAGCGATATCAGCATTACCCTCCAGGAGCGCTACCTCAAGCTCCTTAACAAACAGGCCCTTGCCGCCGACTTTGGATAAAGCGGTATCGAGGATGCGATCACCCTGCGTGGTGAAGCCAATAATTTGCACAACCAGATCGGGATGTGCCGTCTCTAACTCACGCTTGACATAGTTAGCCTGCCAGAGCGCCAAAGGGCTGTTCCGGCTGGCAATGCGCAGTACATCTCTCGCGGGAAAGCGTGTCATATTTCGAGCATCAGCAGCCAGCTCCGCGCAGCAACATTTGCGCCCCGGGCACCACTCGAATCGGCTCTCTTCACTTAAAGGATTTCGATCAACTTTCGCACGATCGTCGCATGGCGCCTGCTCACTTGTGGGGTAATATCCAGCCCATTGAGACGAATAAAATTTTGACCATCAGAGTCTTTTACCAGACCTGCGATATGACCAATTGAAACCAGCGCGTTACGATGAACCCGCACGAATCTGCCCTCAAATTCCTGTTCAAGATCTTTAAGCGTTTCATCCAGTAGAGCTTCTACCCCATCCGCGCAATAGGCAGTGACATATTTATGATCAGCCTGAAACAACCTCACTTCCCCTACAGAAATAAGGTCGACGCCGAGACGACTTTTTGCGGCAATATGGCTACGACCACCGGCCAAAACTGCGGGGTGTTGCTGTAATTCGCTAATTTGCGCCTTATTCACCCGCCTGGTTTGAAGCAGTGCTTGCTCCAACTCAGCCTGCTTGACCGGTTTCAGCAAATAACCCGTCGCCTGTGAAGAAAAGGCCTCAATGGCATAATCCCCGTAGGCCGTACAGAAAACGACTGCGGGTGGAGGATCCAATTCAGCGATATGATGCGCAGCTGCCAACCCGTCCATACCAGGCATTCGTACATCCATCAACACGACATCAGGACGGTGCTCCTCTGCCAATCGAATCGCCTCCTGACCATTACCGGCCTGGCCAATAATATTCATCCCTCCCTGGATTAATATCATACGGGCCAAACGCTCTCTCGCCAGAGGTTCGTCATCAACTATCAATATTTTCATCGTAGTCAGCCCTTCACCGGATAGGCTATATGAGTTGTATAATAATTTTCCATCACTTCTGATTCCACGCCCGCAGTTGGCCCAAAATGGGCTTTAAGTCGGTACTGTACGTTTTTTATAGCCATTTTTCTCCCCTTATTATGCTGGATACGGGGGTTTCTTGGGTTACGGACATCAATAAGGATTCTGTCCTGCAAGCGACTTATTTTTATTTCTATTTTCCCCCCATTCTGGATGAGTTGGATGCCATGATATACAGCGTTTTCCAGGACAGGCTGCAATGTTAAGCAAGGTATTTTTACATCATCGCCATAATCACTGATCTGCCATTCTGTTTCCAATCGATCACCCAGCCGCATTTTTTCCAACGCCAGGTATTGTCTGCATAACGACAATTCTTCACGCAGAGGTATAAGTGTTTGGGAGCCAGTCAGGACGTTACGAAAAAGGTCTGACACGTCCTCAACAGCGCGCTCTGCTTGCTCGGGATTAGAGGCAATTAAACTGGCTATCACATTCATAGTATTAAACAGAAAATGCGGCCTTATTCTCGCTTGATGCGCCTGGATATCCGATTCTTTCGCTGCATGGGCTTGCACGCGAACCTGTTGATGCACGTAAAGATAACGAAGTAGTATCGTCATGGGTAGCACAGCGGTAGCAACAGTTTCAGCCACCCATGTAATAGAAAATAGTCGGCCGGGGAATGCAAATATCATTACCTGCTCAGCTATAACCGTGCAAACCACCACCACAATAAAACTGATAAACCAGCTCAACAAAACACTTCTAACAGGAGAACTCCGGCTGAAAAATTGTTCGCAAATCGTCAAGACCAAAGCACCAGACAAAGCCATGCCTGTACCTAACAAAGATACCAGTCCTAATAAATCCCAATCAAAAGCAGATAATCCACTTTTAGCGATCACAATAGTCACGCAAAAAAGTTGAGTGATTAAAACGACATCCAAAGCAGCTTCTCCCCGATACAGCTTGGGAAAAAAGTTGTCCTCGCCCTGCCTTGCAAAAGATACAGGTTCCGGAAATAGATGTGATTTCCAATCCAACATGAAAGCTTCGCCAAATAACGCCAGCGCAATATTATCCGGTGGTTTCGCTATAATGCCAGCATTTAAAAGACTTCCTACCTAAATTAAATACAGCCAATTAATCGTGAGGTAATAATGAGCGGGAATAAAACCCCAAACAAGGCCTGGGGTGGCCGGTTTAGCGAAGCTACGGACGAATTTGTCACACGCTTTACTGCATCGGCTGATTTCGATCGCCGACTTTACAGACAGGATATTCAAGGTTCACTAGCCCATGCACAAATGTTACATGGCGCAAATTTGCTGGACGATAATGAATACAAACTTATTGAGGCTGGTTTAGGAGATATTCTGGAAGATATCGAAAGCGGTCAGTTCTCCTGGTCAATCGAGCTGGAAGATGTGCATATGAACATCGAAGCTGCCTTGACAAAAAAAATAGGTGAAGCCGGAAAAAAACTGCACACTGGTCGCTCGCGTAATGATCAGGTCGCCACTGATATCCGTCTTTGGCTGCGTGAAGAAATACTGAATATCCAGGATGAACTCCTGCGCTTGCAAAATGGCCTACTGAATCTCGCTGAACGTGAAGCCGCCACCATCATGCCGGGCTTTACCCATTTGCAAACCGCCCAGCCAGTCACCTTCGGCCACCATATGATGGCCTGGTATGAAATGCTCGAACGGGATAAAGGCCGGCTGCAGGATTGTCACAAACGTTTAAACCGCTCTCCCCTCGGTGCGGCGGCCTTAGCTGGCACCAGTTATCCAATTGATCGTGAACTAACGGCAAGCTTATTAGGCTTTGATAGCCCAACTGCTAATTCTCTGGACTCGGTAAGCGACCGTGACTTTGCTATTGAATTCTGTGCTTTTGCCAGTCTGCTAATGACCCATCTTTCAAGAGCGTCTGAAGAATTAATACTCTGGACTTCAGCACAATTCGGATTTATTGAACTACCCGACCGATTTTGCACCGGCTCTTCAATCATGCCTCAAAAGAAAAATCCCGATGTACCAGAACTAGTGCGCGGGAAAACCGGGCGAGTGCACGGCGATTTAGTAGCCCTGTTAACCCTGATGAAAGCTCAACCCCTGGCCTACAACAAGGACAATCAAGAAGACAAAGAACCCCTGTTTGATGCCGTTGATACCGTCCGTGATTGTCTTAGAGCATTCGCGGATATGGTCCCTGCTGTTGTTATCAATAAGGACAATATGCGCTCAGCCGCATTGCGTGGCTATTCTACCGCTACAGATCTCGCCGATTATCTGGTCGGCAAGGGCCTGGCTTTTCGAGATGCCCATGAGGCAGTGGGTAAAGCTGTCGCCTTTGGTATCAAAGAGGAAAAGGATTTAGCTGAGTTATCTCTTACCCAACTTCAAAAATTTAATCGATCTATCAAATCAGATGTGTTTGACGTGCTGACCCTGGAAGGTTCAGTCAATGCCAGAAATCATCTCGGTGGCACCGCGCCAGAGCAGGTAACGAAGGCAGTGGCCGAGGCAAGAAAAATAATGCTGCGCTAATCAGGCAATCTGGCGTCATACCCTTAACTTCGTGCCCCTGTACGTGAAGCTCCAATTGAGTATCTAAGCGGTCTCCCGCTATACTGTGCCCCGGTTATGTCCTCACAAAAACTCCACTACACTGACCCTTCTTATGGGCCCTATACTATGAACGTTCGCAACATTACCAAGCATTCCAACCTCGTTGTTCTTTCGCTGCTTAGCCTGCTAGGAATTAATGCCTGTGGTAACAAAGGCCCGCTATACATTCCACCACCACCGGTACAACAGCTGCCAGCAATACCCGCAGAGGCGGCTCCTGTGAACGCAAATCCGGATGAGTCCATACCCGCAAGCCCAACATCTGAGGACTCTTCAGTAACTGACCCCACAACAAGTGACCCTAAAACAATGAACTCAGCACCAACAGACATAGCGCCAGTGGAGCTGGAAACCGAAGTACTTACCGATGGAGAGGAACTGCCGGGAGAACAACAACCGAATCTGGAAGTGCCCGATCCGGTCTCGACCGAATAAGCTTAAGCTGCAAATCCACACTATATAGACAAAATTCCAGGCTACTTCTGACACAATTTACCCAAGACCATTTCACGATGAGTTATTTCGCCTGTTCCAAAGGACAACTGTATGCCGAGGGTGTCGCCCTCGCTGACATTGCCGCTCAACACGGCACGCCGGCGTATGTCTATTCAAAAAAGGCGCTCAGTGAACACTTTCTAGCCTACCAGGTGGCACTGGCCGGCACCTCCAACCTGATCTGTTATGCCGTCAAAGCCAACTCTAATTTGGCCGTTCTTAAAGTCTTAGCTGACCTGGGCGCGGGCTTTGACATAGTCTCCGCAGGCGAGCTGCAAAGGGTTATAGCTGCCGGTGGAGATACTGGCAAAACAGTTTTCTCTGGGGTCGGTAAAAATGCCGAAGAGATTGAATATGCGCTCAAAGTTGGCATCCATTGTTTTAATGTAGAGTCGGAAAGTGAACTTGAAGTTATTCAGCGAATCGCTGCCCGTTTAGATACCAAAGCGGCGGTATCTCTGCGTGTCAATCCAGATGTGGATGCGCAAAGTCATCCTTATATTTCAACTGGCTTAAAAGAAAACAAGTTTGGTATTGATATCGATACCGCGTTTGGCGTCTACCAGCATGCCGCCGAGTTAAGTCATATCGATATCATTGGTGTCGATTGCCACATTGGTTCTCAGCTAACCGAAATATCACCTTTTCTTGAAGCCCTGGAGCTGACTCTTGCCCTCGTCGATAAACTGGCCAACGCCGGGATTAACGTGAAGCACCTCGATTTGGGCGGTGGCCTCGGTGTGCGTTATAAAGACGAATGCCCTCCGCCCATTGGGGACTATATCCGTGCAGTGCTTGATAAACTGAATGATCGAGGCCTGACGTTAATCCTTGAGCCGGGGCGCTCGATCACCGCCAACGCAGGTGTGTTGCTGACCCGCGTTGAACACATCAAAAACAACGGTGACAAAAACTTCGCTGTGGTCGATGCGGCCATGAACGATATGATCAGGCCAGCTCTGTACGATGCCTGGCTCAATATTGAACCACTACGCCCTAACGAAAATGCGCCTGAAAAAATATATGACGTGGTTGGCCCTGTCTGTGAAACCGGCGACTTTCTCGGCAAACAACGGGCGCTCGCGATCATGCCAGGGGATATACTCTGTGTGCATTCAGCCGGTGCCTATGGCTTTACCATGAGTTCGAATTACAATTCACGACCACGGCCGCCAGAAATTATGGTCGATGGTTCAAACATGCATTTGATACGAGAACGCGAGACCATTGAGCGTTTAATGCATGGAGAGCATCTGTTGCCGGAACCAGAATAATGTTCATTCGATTCACCAAAATGCACGGCCTGGGCAACGACTTCGTGGTCATTGACTGTGTCTCTCAAGCCATGCAGATGACACCATCCCTGGCGCGTAAACTGGCGGATCGACACCGGGGCATTGGCTGTGATCAGCTCTTGCTTGTCGAGCCGCCAACCCTCCCCGAAGTAGACTTCCAGTACCGTATTTTTAATGCTGATGGTGGCGAAGTTGCACAATGTGGCAACGGCGCCCGCTGCTTTGCCAAGTTTGTCCGCGATCAAAAGCTAACCGGCAAAAATAATATCACTGTGCAAACTAGCGTTGGCATTCTGGAGCTTCAATACCAGAGTGCTGAACATATTACCGTTACTAACGAAGCCCCCATCTTTACCCCAAAAGATATCCCCTTCGCCCGCAATAACAGAGAATCGTTATATTCCCTCCCAATAGAAAATAACGTTTATCAGCTCGCTGTACTATCGGTAGGCAATCCCCATGCCGTGCTACAGGTTGATAATATAGATGTGGCACCGGTGACCGAACTGGGGCCAAAAATAGAAAGCCATGCGGACTTTCCCGAAAATGTTAATGCAGGGTTTATGCAGGTCGTGTCACGAACGGAAATCAAACTCCGCGTTTACGAACGCGGCGCCGGCGAAACCCAAGCCTGTGGTAGTGGTGCCTGTGCAGCAGTGATAGCAGGCATACAGCAAGACCTGTTAGACTCTGCCGTAACGGTGCATTTAACCGGCGGACGACTCAATATATCGTGGCAGGGCGAGGGCCAACCAGTGATGATGACCGGTTCAGCCACCACTGTATTTCATGGGCGCATAAAAATATGAGTGAAATATGAACGAGAACTATCAGCCCCACAACAAGCAGCCCCAGGACAGGCAGTCCCAGGATAAGCAGCCCCAGGATAAGCAAAATAATCCGCTAACTGGGCAACAGGTCAGTGAATTTTTGTCGGCGAATCCTGATTTCTTCGAACAACATCCTCAAATTGTAGAAAGCCTTGAGCTACCCCACGAAAGTGGTAAGGCGGTATCGCTCATAGAGCGACAAATCAGCGTCTTGCGTGAGCGCAATATGGAAATGCGAGCGCGACTTAATAGCCTGCTTGAATCGGCCAGCATTAACGATAAACTGTTTGAGAAAACCAAAAGACTGGTACTCAATATTCTCGAAGCCCCAGACCTCGACACCATTGTCACGACACTCTACGATAGCCTGGGTACCGATTTTAAAGTTGAGTTTCACAACCTCATTCTGCTCGGCGAGCGGGACAAAATACCTGCGAGCCATGCCAGAGTGGTTGGCCTGGAAGAAGCCCACGGTGCCATTGGCACACTGCTACGCACTAACCGAGCTATCTGCGGTGTACTCCGGCAGGACGAGCTGGAATTTTTGTTCGGCGAAGATGCAGATAAAGTCGGCTCTGTTGCCGCAGTGCCGCTTTGTCACGGAAACATTTTTGGCGTACTAGCCATTGGTAATAGCGATCCAAATTGCTATCGAAGCAGTATGGGCACTTTGTTTTTAAGCTATATCGCTGAAGTCCTCAACCGAATTGCCCCAAAACTGCTGCATTAAATTAACACTAGTGTTGACCCATAGCTCACGTTTCACACTTCGAATTGGAAAACTGCTAATTACGCAGCCGCTAGAAATGCTTCTCTCATTGCTTAATACCCCTTGCCGTGACTGTTCCCAGTAAGACTGAGCTGGACAGCTTCCATCGTTATTTAACTTACGAGCGGGCGCTATCTTCTCATACCGTGACAAATTACCTCCGGGATTTGCAGAAATTTAGCCTGTGGGCCAGCGGCCACAATGTGCTATCACTCAGCGATATAGACAACGCCCATATCCGTCATTGCCTGACTGATTTGCACAAGGACGGTCTCGGCGGTGCCAGTCTGCAACGTTGGCTTTCTTCCCTACGAGCTTTTTTTCGCCATGCAATGCGCAATCAATGGCTGAGTCGCGACCCGAGCGTTGGCATAAGCGCCCCGAAGCGGGCTCGCAAATTACCCAAAGTGCTGGATGTTGATCAGGCCGATCAATTTATGTCAGTGCCCGGAGATAACTGGCTGGCCCACCGGGATCGCGCCATGGTCGAATTGCTTTACTCATCGGGATTAAGACTCGCTGAGCTGGCAGGGCTGAATATCGACAACCTCGATTTCCCCGACCAAACGGTCACCGTGCTTGGTAAAGGTAACAAAAAACGGATGCTGCCGATTGGCTCTCAGGCCTTATTGAGGCTACAGGAGTGGCTGATCGTGCGCCTCGACAAGCCAGGGAAAAAAATGAAGTCCGACCAAACAGCTTTGTTTTTGAGCCAGCAGGGTCGGCGTCTCAGCCATAGAGCGATTCAGCAGCGGCTGGCTTTGCTGAGTTCGAAGCAAGGGATTGGTGATCGGATAAACCCGCATATGCTGCGCCATTCCTTTGCCAGTCATATGCTTGAATCGAGCGGCGATTTACGTGCAGTGCAGGAGTTACTCGGTCACGCTAATCTGTCTACCACGCAAATTTATACTCATCTGGATTTCCAGCATCTGGCAAAAATTTACGATAGCGCGCACCCACGGGCGTCGCGCAAAGCTAAAAAGTTAGCAGAGTCAGATAACGCCAACTATTCTCAGGAATAGTCTTATACAGCCTCTTCACCCGTTTCGCCGGTGCGAATACGGATGATTTCTTCGAGAGAGGAGATAAATATTTTGCCGTCACCAATTTTGCCAGTACTGGCGGTTTTGGTGATCGATTCAACAACTGAGTCAAGCATACTGTCTGATACGGCAATCTCCAGTTTCACCTTGGGCAGGAAGTCAACCACATATTCAGCACCCCGATAAAGTTCGGTATGACCCTTTTGACGACCAAAGCCTTTAACCTCAGTGACGGTAACACCTTGAACACCGACATCGGCCAGCGCCTGACGAACGTCATCCAGCTTAAAGGGTTTAATGATGGCGGTGATCAACTTCATTGCTTATTCCTCATTATTAATTTTTGGCGATCAGCGTCGCGGCCTCATGCGGGAAAAAGATACACTTTTCTGGGCCATATTGCATCTAATAGAGATCACTATTAATCAGGAAATTAATCGCGCATAAAAAAACGGGGAACCTAAAGCTCCCCGTTTTTAATCACTTACATCAATCTAATTTATTGTGCTGAACTCTGGATAAGCCTCCATTCCGCATTCAGACATGTCGACACCTTCGTATTCTTCTTCTTCGCTAACCCGAATGCCGATCGTTATTTTAAGGATAAACCAGACCAGCAAACTGGCGCCAAACACCCAGGCAAATATGACACCGATGCCCAGTAGTTGAGCAGGCAACGTTGCGTCGGGGTTACTCAGGCACACCGCCAACAGCCCCCAGATACCGACCACACCGTGTACGGAAATCGCACCAACCGGATCATCGATGCGAATCTTGTCCATGGTAACAACAGAAAACACCACCAGGACACCGCCAATAGCTCCGATTAAAGTAGACAGTATCGGTCCTGGCGTCAGTGGCTCAGCAGTAATGGCCACCAGTCCCGCCAGCGCACCATTAATGGCCATGGTCAGATCGGCTTTGCCAAACATAATACGGGCCATAACCAACGCCGCAATTAACCCTGCTGCTGCCGCTGCGTTGGTATTGACAAAAATATCTGCCACCGCATTGGCCTCACCAATATCAGATACCTTGAGTTCAGAACCACCGTTAAAGCCGAACCAACCAACCCAAAGCACGAACATGCCCAAAGCTGCCAGAGGCATATTGGCACCGGGGATCGCTTTGATCGAGCCGTCAGCGCCGTATTTGCCTTTCCTGGCACCCAGTAAAATCACCCCAGCAAGGGCACCGGCTGCACCGGTCATATGCACCACACCTGAACCGGCAAAATCAAGAAAGCCCGCCGCGTCAAGAAAACCACCGCCCCATTTCCACATACCCTGGAGAGGGTAAATCACACCAGTCATGACTACAGCAAAGGCTAAAAAGGCCCACAGTTTCATCCGTTCAGCCACAGCACCGGAGACAATCGACATGGCCGTTGCAACAAAAACTACCTGGAAGAAGAAATCGGATGCACCTGAGTAGTAGGTGTAATCACTGGCATCAGCAGCAGCACCGGCCAGCACATCTTCAGCCGAAGCATTACTGATACTATTACCAAACCAACCGTCGGGCAGATAACCATCTGCCGAACCACCATACATAATCGTGTAACCCATAAGCAGGTACATGACACAGGACACCGCGTAAAGCGCGACGTTTTTAGTCAATATTTCGGTGGTGTTTTTGGCTCTCACCAAGCCGGCTTCGAGCATGGTAAAGCCCGCTGCCATCCACATCACCAGAGCGCCGCACACCAGGAAATAGAAGGTGTCCAACGCATACTTAATTTCAATAATATCGGTTTCCATCATTTAATCCTCAGCAGTAAAATTCAGTTTGTTATCAAACGGCTTCATCGCCAGTCTCACCAGTACGAATACGAATGACTTCCTGAATATCCGCAATAAAAATTTTGCCATCCCCAATTTTTCCGGTTTGCGCAGCATTGACAATGGCTTCAACCGCAGCATCGGCCATCGCATCACTGACTCCAACTTCAACTTTTACCTTGGGTAAAAAATCAACCACATACTCGGCACCGCGATATAGCTCGGTGTGACCTTTCTGACGGCCAAAACCTTTTACCTCGGTCACTGTCAATCCCTGTACGCCGACATTGGCCAATGCTTCTCGAACATCATCGAGCTTGAACGGCTTAACCACCGCAGTAATCATTTTCATCTTTTTCTCCAATTTTAGGTGTACGCGCTCTGTTAAAGCATGAAATATGCCACTTTTAACGAAAGGAATATGACACTCTCCATCAGTAACTTGCACACATTCAGTGCTATACCATCCACGCTCAATGATGGATGACCTATTTTGGTGCGTTAACGGATTAAAAGACTAAAACTTCGCCGGTAACATCGGCGGTAAAATTGTGGCGCCTGAGGAGAAGTGCTTACCTAAGGATATTTTTTTGTAATACAGCTATATATTGTGGGCCTGAATAGGCTAGTATTTTCCTTCAACGAGCACTGCATATCAGGGAAGACTGCATGACTCTCGCCATCGTTCATACTCGCGCCCAATTTGGCATCAACTCGCCAGCCGTCACGGTCGAAGTGCATCTTTCAAACGGCCTGCCAAGCCTCAGCATGGTTGGCCTGCCCGAGGCAGCAGTTAAGGAGAGCCGAGATCGTGTCCGCAGTGCGATTCTAAACTCACATTTCGAATTCCCCGCACGACGGATCACCATCAACCTGGCACCGGCAGATCTGCCAAAAGGTGGGGGTCGCTTTGATCTGCCTATCGCTCTGGGCATTCTCGCCGCATCCGGTCAACTAGCCCCAGAATCACTGGCCCAGTACGAATTTGTCGGTGAGCTGGCTTTGTCCGGGGATATCCGCCCTGTCGAAGGGATTCTACCCACATCTCTGGCCTGCGGAGAGCGACAGCGGAAGCTTATCGTGCCAACCGATAACGCTAATGAAGGCGCTTTAGCGCGTCACACGCATGTTTATGGCGCAAACCACCTACTCGAAGTTTGTGCCCATTTACGGGAGACCCAATCCCTAAGCCGGCAGGTTTTCGAGGCTCAAAACAGGGCCATAGAAAATGCCGATTTGACCGATATCATTGGCCAACACCAGGCTAAAAGGGCCTTGGAAATCGCCGCCGCTGGAGCGCATAACCTGCTATTTAGTGGCCCGCCTGGTACGGGTAAAACCATGCTTGCCAGTCGCTTACCAGGCTTGCTACCGGCCCTTGAGGAATCGCCAGCACTTCAGGTCGCAACGGTTTATTCGGTCGCCGGGCATGGTCTTCGTCAAAACTTTTTTGAGCGGCCATTCCGCTCACCCCACCACACCGCTTCGGCAGTGGCCCTGGTCGGTGGAGGCAGCAACCCGAAACCCGGGGAGATTTCCCTGGCCCACAATGGTGTGCTATTTCTCGACGAACTACCTGAATTCCCTCGCGCTGTATTAGAGGTACTACGCGAACCTTTGGAGTCGGGCAAAATCATGATTTCTCGGGCGCAATCGAGTGCCGAGTATCCAGCAAAGTTTATGCTGGTAGCAGCCATGAATCCCTGCCCCTGTGGCTATTTGGGCAGCGCGCGATGCCGCTGTTCGCCCGACCGAGTCACCCGCTACCGGGATAAAATATCCGGCCCATTGCTCGATCGCATCGATCTTCAGGTCTCAGTACCACAAATTCCTTATGATCAATTAACGCGGACACAGGCCCGTAACTCAGATTCAGATAATGTTGGTGACACCAGCGCCGTTGTTGCTGCTCGTATCGACACAGCCAGACGACGACAAAACCATCGCCAGAAGTGTGAAAACAGCTACCTTAAAGCCACCCAGGTGAAACAGTTCTGCGCCCTGACCGACCAGCAGGCCGCGATGATGACGACTGCAATCAGTCGTCTTAATCTTTCTGCACGGGGTTACCATCGTGTTCTAAAAGTGTCCCGCACCATCGCCGATCTGGAGGGAACCACGAATATAGAGGATCAGCATTTGACCGAAGCGTTAGGTTATCGTCTTTCTTGAGTCCTAAGCGTTAGATTTATTGTGAAAATTCAAACTTTACACGTGACACAAAAAAAGGACGCCAGGGCGTCCTTTTTTTGATACCAGCAATCAGATCACGGGCAAGAACTACAATAGAGGAGCAATCACTAAACTAACAATCGCCATCACGTTGATCAAAATATTCATTGATGGCCCAGAGGTATCTTTAAACGGATCACCAACGGTATCACCTACTACAACTGCAGTGTGAACATCGGAACCCTTACCACCCAAGTTACCTTTTTCGACGTATTTCTTGGCATTGTCCCAGGCACCACCCGCGTTAGCCATCATCAACGCTAGTAAAACACAGCCCAACAATCCGCCAGCAAGCATACCGCCCAGAGATTCAGCACCCAGGGTAAAACCGACTACCACTGGCGCGATAACCGCAATTGCACCGGGTAACAACATCCGTCTTAAAGCTGCCGTGGTGGCAATATCGACACAAGTGGCCGTATCTGGCTCAGCAGTACCCTCTAACAAACCGGGGATTTCTCTGAACTGCCGACGAATCTCATGAATCATTTCAAAAGCAGCGTCACCCACCGCCGTCATCGTAATGGAAGCAATTAAGAAAGGAATGGCTCCGCCAATAAACATACCCACCAGGACCATCGGATCTGACAATTCCAGGGAAAAGTCAGGTTTGTTTGCAGATACCGTTTCGACAAAGGCCGCAATAATAGCTAATGCCGCTAATGCCGCAGCGCCGATGGCAAAGCCTTTACCAATGGCCGCTGTGGTATTACCCAATTCATCCAGAGAATCTGTAATCTCCCGGGTTTCTTTCCCCATACCGCCCATCTCTGCGATACCGCCGGCATTATCCGCCACCGGGCCGTAGGCATCGATGGCCATGGTGATGCCGACTGTCGATAACATGCCGACCGCAGCAATGCCCACCCCGTAAAGACCCGCATAGTGAGTAGATAAAAATATAATGGCACTGATAAAGAGCACCGGTAATACCACCGATTGCATGCCCACCGCTAAGCCGGTAATCATCACGGTCGCTGAACCAGTTTCGCCAGAGTTAGCAATTTTTCTCACCGGTGCGCCACCAGTGTAGTACTCGGTAATCAAGCCAATCAGAATCCCGCCTACTGCACCGCTGAGTACCGCTAACCAGACACCACGATCAATACCCATCGCATCGATCATGAAATAGGCGACGATAACAAATAATATAGGGGCACCAATGGTTCCAGAACGCAAAGCCTGACCCGGCTCGGAGCTAGAACGCGCTCGAACAATCCCGATGCCAATAATCGAAGCAATCAAACCAACGGAAGCCAGTGCCAAAGGTAAAAACATCATGGCATTCTGAGCATCATTACCCGTAAATGTCGCCGCGATAGCAATCGAAGCAATCATCGCACCACAGTATGACTCAAAAATATCTGAACCCATTCCAGCAACGTCGCCAACATTGTCACCGACGTTATCGGCGATCACACCGGGGTTGCGGGGGTCATCTTCCGGAATTCCGGCTTCAATTTTACCCACCAAATCTGCGCCGACATCAGCACTCTTGGTGAAAATGCCGCCGCCGACACGGGAAAACAGTGCGACCACTGAGCCACCCATACCGAAACCATGAATCGCATGAGCTGTGTGGGGGTCGCCGCCAAAGTAGAGATATAAACTGCCAAGGCCAATTAAGCCCAGAGATGCAACGCAGAGCCCCATGACTGAACCGCCGTAAAAAGCAACCGCCAACGCTGATGCTGCACCTTCAGTATTGGCCGCGGTAGCCGTCCGGACGTTAGCTTTGGTTGCTGCGATCATGCCCAGCCAACCCGCGGTCGCCGAACATAACGCGCCAATGAGAAAGGCTAACGCGGTGTTTGTACCCAGCGGTGACAGGTAAATTGCAACGAGTACCGCGCCCGCAAATAAGGCCAGCATCGTATACTCACGCCGCATAAAAACCATCGCACCAAGATGAATCTGGTCAGCAATCTTTGTGATTGATTCTTCCCCAGCCGGATAGCGCATAACCAGCTTGTAGATGAAAAATGCACACAACAAACCTGCGCCGCCAAGAATAGGCGGTACTAGCGTGTAGTCGGTCATGGAACCCCCAAAGAAG
Source organism: Porticoccaceae bacterium (assembly GCA_021773435.1). Classification (GTDB taxonomy): domain Bacteria; phylum Pseudomonadota; class Gammaproteobacteria; order Pseudomonadales; family Porticoccaceae; genus HB2-32-21. The sequence goes on along the minus strand of JAJFKC010000020.1, from coordinate 73,235 downwards.
TGTGAGATGAAAGGTTAATTGCTTGTTGGTCTAGACACTTTGCTGAGTAAAAGAGGGTACTTCTACCGGCAATAATATTGACCAGCGCGCATGATATATATTAACGCAGGAATATCAAGGCATCGCTACAAATATGGCGTCTACTGGAATATTTTTACTGCCTAAGCTCGCACTAAAAAGCCGCACTCGAAAATCGTATTCCAACCGCACTTCAACCACACATTGAAAAAATCGTCGCTCAGACATTTAATACCGAGTGTGGCCAATCAATGCGGCTTACCTTTTATAACCATATAATCCTTTACAGTCAGTTAACACGACAAACTCAATTTGCCTTGTTATGAGTTGCGCTTTTTTGGGGCTTGTGCCAACAAAACCGGGCTGACTTCTTGCCTAACTAACACACCCGACTTTTATTGCACCAATTATTCAAAACAACTAAAACCTACCCCTCCAGCCGAAAGCCAACCTTTAAGGTCACCTGCCAATGTTGGACTTTGCCGCCATCAATAAAGCCGCGGCTTTCGATCACTTCATACCAATGCAGATGGTTAAGGGTTTTGGCAGCCTGAGCGATGGCAGAACTGATAGCATCATCAGAGCCCTTGGTGGAACTACCGGTTATTTCAATATGTTTATAAGTATGGCTTGGCATGTTTATACTCCCGACTAGGTTTTTCTACGACTCGAAACCGCTACCGACTATTCAAGCCTCTTATCTGACAAGGCATAAACCAGCACGGTTACTCAAAGTGTAGCTGATAAATCCGACAAGCCCAGAAATATTAATGCGAATATTAGTCTAGCTATTCAGTTGGTTTTTTTATCATGTTGCTAATATTAGTCAAACTGCGGAATTTCAGATGAATCTCAATAAAGTAGTGACACTCAACAACTATTCGCCGCGAATTTACTTAGGATATTCCGGCATCAATCATCTTATCGCCATGGGAATAAACGTATTTGAGTGCAAAATCTTCGGCCGAAATCGGTTTCGAATAAAAATACCCCTGTTGTAGGTTACAACCAATATCATGTAGATATTCGGCGTGCGCCTGAGTTTCGATTCCTTCAGCAACAGTGTAAAGCCCGAGGTTATCGGCAATTGCCAAAATACTGGCAACAATCGCAGCATCACCCTGATCTTCGATAATATCTTTGACATAAATTCGATCAATTTTAATTTCGTCCAGCGGCAGATTTTTTAAGTAATACAAAGACGAATACCCCGTGCCAAAATCATCAATGGATATACGCACACCAAACTTCCGTAACTCGTCAAGTTTACTCATAGCCTCGTTAAGGTTGTCTATCATCGTGTTTTCGGTAATTTCAAGGGTGATGAGGCCAGGGTCAATATTCTCGTGCCCTATGATGCGTTTTACATCATTCACGAAACTGCGATGCAGGAATTGAACAGGGCTGACATTTATAGCAATCCCCAGCAAATTGTTACTGTCACGGCCCTCATTCCAGTTGGCAAATATTGCACAGGCGTTTTCCAGCACCCACTTGCCAATACCGAGAATTAGGCCAGTTTCTTCTGCCACGGGAATAAATGTGTCTGGCATAATCAGGCCTTCAGAACCACGATTCCAGCGTAGCAGAGCTTCTGCACCGACCACGATTCCACCGAGATCAGGATCGACTTTTGGTTGAAAATACAATTCGAACTGCTCCCGCTCGAGGGCTTTTCGCAAATCGCGCTCTAAAGCGAGTCGGTTGTCGGCTTCAGTTTGCAAGGTGGCATGATAAAAAGCTACTGTGTCGCGCCCGCTCTTTTTGGCCAAATACATCGCAGCGTCAACCTGCTGAAGTATCTCATCGGCCGCTGAACTGTCCTGAGGAAAAATCGCCACCCCGATGCTCGCAGACATATGGTAACTGTGGTCTTTAATTTTATAATCTCTCGCAATTTCCCTACGCAGCAACCCTGCAATACGGCGGACCCGGCTCACCACTTTGCTGGCATCACCATCAATGGAAGGTAGCAGCACCACAAACTCATCACCACCCAGGCGAGCCACTGTATCCTCCTTGCGTAGCGATGACTTTAGTCGGCGACCCACCTTTATGAGTAACTCATCACCCACCTGGTGCCCGAGACTGTCATTAAGGAGTTTAAAGCGGTCAAGATCGATAAATAATAAAGCGCCACTCGTACCTCGTCTCATGGTGTGCGCACATGATTGCTCAAGCCTGTCTAGTAATAATCGACGGTTTGGCAATCCTGTCAAAGGATCATTGTATGCAAGGCGTGCAATCTCCTCTTCCGCATGTTTTTGCTCCGTAATATCAGAAACGGTACCACGAACAGCAAGAGCTTCACCCCTGTCGTTAAGCTCCACCTTACCTTGCACGCTAAACCAACGAGCTTCGGCATCGGCATCACGATCATCAATATTTGTAGTTACATAATTAAGTGGGAGACCAGAGCTAACTGAGGCATTCATAGCATTTTCAAACGCTATTCTTTGTGCCCCACCCATGTATTTTTTAATCTTATATAGTGAATCTCCTAATTGCTGCGGCTTTACGCCTAAGGATTCGGCGGCACCGTCGGACCAGGTAAATTTATCGTTGCTCACATCAAGAAGCCAGGACACAACACCTGATGCCCTGCCCGCCAGTCGAATCATCTCTTCCTTTTTCGCGAGCTCTTCGACTAATAAACTTCTTTCGCTTTCTATTAATTTTCGGGCGGTAATATCCCGCACAGTCGCTAACAAAAGGGGTTTGCCATCAACAGTAGTCGGACTTAGGCTCGCATCCAACTCAACTAGCTGACCATTTGACTGGAGCATGGTCCACTCCATGCCGCCAGGACGGCCCCCCAACACTGACTTGAAAACCTGGACAGCTTTATCTTTAGAGTCGGAGCCGTCACGCTGAGTCTCAACCGATAGCTCGGCAATACTCCGCCCGATAATCGATGATTTATTCGTTAAAAGCATGCGCGCGAACTGCTGGTTACAATCTAGCACTTCAAGTGCGTCAAGCAGGACGACACCATCATGCATTGACTCCATCAGGCTAGAGTAGGTTTGCTGTGACTCTCGGAGGGCCTGTTCAGCTTGCAACAGATCAGTGACGTCCTGGAAATTCAGCAGATAATGTATCGGGCTGCCCTGCTTATCTCTAACGACGGTAATTGTTTCTACAAAATTAACAACATTCCCGGTGCTACTGATCCTGACTGTTTTTCCCGAATAAAAACGCCGGTCACCTGGATCAGCTAAAAATTCGAGGATGCCGGGCTCAACCATTTGTGTGTAATTGTTACCGGTTAAAGAGTATAAATCACGTAAAGCCATTCCACCCATAACGTCAATACCAAACCCGCTTAAAGCCACAAAGGCTTCATTGACGTTAATGATCAATTGATTTGCGTCAGTAATGATTAAGGGAGAGCTCGCTTGAAAAGCCAGCGACATCACCTCTAAGTCATTAGCCATAAACAGTTCCTTTGCCTTTTCCAGGCATGCGCCTCCCCAGCTAACCCTAACAAATTACTCACTTTTTGTAGTTATCAAAACCGACAGCGCTGACACAATTTATAGTATGCGACTTATAGCATGCGACATTTATGGCATGGTATCAAGGCATCCAGAAGTATCGCCTCAGACACTTACAAACCCCGACGCCTGGTAGCAAATTTAGTCCTGTTTATTTCTGCCATTGCCACACTTTTGCGCAGTAAAACATAACTTGACCCTGAACCACCATGACCGGGTAAAGCGCTGTGAAACGCCAGCACTTCGTCCATCTGTTTGAGCCAGTGATTGACGCAGCTTTTAAGCAAAGCGGGCGGCTCGCGATATTGACCTTTGCCATGGGTGATCATTGCACAGCGAATATTTCGATCAATGCAATCTCTTAAAAATTGAAAAATTTCCTGCCGGGCCTGCTGCACCGTACGGCCGTGTAAATCAATGGTGGCGTCGATGCTATATTTGCCCTGCTTTAGCTGACGAAAAACTCCGTGTTGCACACCATCGCGCTTAAACGACAGCAAATCCCAGGGTTTAACTGGGGTGATGAATTCTTCTCTGGCCAGGTAGTTACCGGTTTTTTCATCTAATGCCTGAGCCGCTCGGCGGCGCTCGATCAAGCCCGGCGTATCATTCGACACCGGGGCTTTTTGTTGGGTTTTTTGTTTAGTCATAGCCTGCTTTAAAGGCTCGACATCACCGATGAATTCACGAAATAGGTCGCTATCATCATTCTTAGCCATGGTCTGGCCCCCGGGCCACATCGACCCCCACTTTTATTTGCCGGCTATTTTAACAGTAAGCTGATTTCCCCGCGTACACAATTCACAGTTAGAATGTCGTTCCTGAATTTTCCGCCGTCTGATAAATGACCAAAAAAATAATCGCGACCCAGCAATTTATCGAATCACTTGATCACGCTGTGGATTTTACGATACCAGATTCGGGTGGATTCCCAAGGGGGCTCTTTCCCATGAAGCTATGGAAGCAGCTGGCAAATAAAGGACTATTAACAAGATACAGTACCGACCAAACCACTTATCAGGATATTGCCGCTACAGGGCTGGCCCTAACCAGACTCTGGGGGCATCCAGGCCTGACCATGACCTGGCTGGGTCAACTTTTGAAACTCGGCTTTCTGAAACGCCAATTCAAGCCACCAAAGCAGTGTATTAATGCCATATTGTCTGGCGATGTTTTGTGTTCATTAGCGATTTCCGAACCGGGTACCGGCGCCCACCCCAAGCATTTGAGCTGTACCGCAAAATCACAGGGTGATAACTATGTGCTAAATGGCGAAAAAGCCTATGTCAGCCATGGCCCTTATGCCGACTGGTTTATCGTATTGGCAATTACCGATACGGTAGCTGATAGAAAACTATTTTCTGCTTTTCTAATCCATAAAACGCAGTCAGGCTTAACGCTCGGCCCAGCCGAGCAAAGCACCCGACTCGCACCCAGCAGCCATTGCAGCATCACCTTTGACCAATGCCAGATACCAAAACAAGCCTTAATCGGCACACCCGGCAGCGCCTTTGAAGAAATCTCCAAACCCATGCGCACCCTCGAAGATGTGCTGATGCTAGCGCCCATTGCCGGTGCTATGCAGGTGCAACTTGAGTTACTCGTTAATTGTGGCAAGAATGGATTAAATCTTGACGTAGCAAACGAAAAAGCACCCGCTATAGACGCGGATCTGCTAGGCCACTGTTTCTGTCTGACCGAATCTGTAGCAGAATTAGGCTTGCTGAGCGCGCACAAGCTTGATCAGAGCGCTGAACCGCCCGACTTAACAAGCCTGATTATTGGTGCGCGCGCCTTGATTAGCGATGTTCAAGCTAAACTCGAACCCTTGTTACACTTCCATCCGAGACTTGAAACATTGTTTAATGATATCCAGCTACTGTCTACCATCGCCCAGGGCGCAACTCAGGTACGAGTAAAATCTATAGCCGAAAATTATTTAGCTGGTAGGCACTGACCCGATAAACACTCAACTACTGCCACCTAACCTTTAACGATTCAAAGGCAAAGAATCCATCAACCTCAGGTAAATAAACTCAATGAAGACGCTGTATCAAGATAAATTTCAGTCGGTCGAAGAAATTAAGAACCGCTTTGAAGAGGCTAAGTATATTTGTAGTGAACAAATCGCCACCTGCGTGTATATCGCCCACAATTTGCAAAAACCGGTGATGGTTGAAGGCCCCGCCGGCGTTGGCAAAACCGAGCTAGCAAAAACCACGGCTGAGATTCTCGATGTGCCTCTGGTACGCCTGCAGTGCTATGAGGGTCTTGACGAATCCAAAGCACTCTATGAGTGGAAATATGCCAAACAGCTGCTTTATACCCAACTGCTCAAAGACAAACTGGGCGACCTGTTAGAGGGTGCCACCGGGCTGCGGGAATCTATGGATAAAATCCACAGCCATGAAGACCTGTTCTTTTCTGAGAGCTTTCTCGAACCGCGTCCTTTATTCCAGGCCCTGCACGAAGAGCTAGGCTGTGTACTACTAATCGATGAAGTTGATAAATCCGATCACGAATTCGAAGCTTTCCTGCTCGAAGTATTGTCTGAATTCCAGGTTTCCATCCCTGAACTCGGTACCATCAAAGCAACCATCAAGCCCCTGGTGTTTCTGACCAGCAATAACAGCCGGGAAATGAGCGACGCCCTGAAACGGCGCTGCCTGCACCTCTATGTGCCCTACCCAGACGAAAAACTGGAAAGCAAGATTTTGAGTAGCCGGGTACCGGATCTGCCCGAAATCCTGCGCAAAGAGATCGTCAGTTTCGTCCAGGATGTACGCGCCCTTGACCTCAAAAAAGTGCCCTCTATTTCTGAAACCATCGACTGGGCAAAAACACTGCTGCTGCTACATAGCGAACAGCTGGACCCCGCCATGGTCAAACAAACACTCAATGTGTTGTTGAAATTTGAGACTGATATCGAGGGCATGCGCGACCACACGATGAGTTTCATTAACAAGGCCCATAAGCGCTCTGGGGCGCAGTAATCGGTCGGCCCCAAATAACAGATATAACGCGACAAGCTTAACGTAACGAGGTAAGCATCATGCAGCAGACACTGGAAGATTTTTACAAAGTGGTTCGCGCCGCCGGCGTTAATATCTCGCCCTCGGATAGCATTGAAACCAGTCGCACGGTGACCCTGGTGGGATATCGCGATCGAAGTATTCTGAAAAGTGCTTTCGAGGTCAGCCTCGCCAAGTCGCTGCCGGAACAGGACATAGTCGCCGAGTGTTTTGACCGATTTTTCTACTTCAATGCCTTTGACACTATTGAGCAATTGGGCCACGAGCAAAAGAATTCCCCGAGCGCCAATGCCGATGAGGCGGTACCGGTGCCCAAAGATGAATATAAAGGCGACCAGCCACTGGCCAAAATGCTACTTGATCGCGATGCTGCTAGCCTCAGCACAGAAATGAAAAAAGCCGCCCGAGAAGTTGGTCTCACCGACATCTGGTTTTTCACGCAAAAAAGCCTATATTCCCAGCAGATAATGCAGAAAATGGGCTTACGTGATTTACAGAATGAAATTGCCGAAGCCGGTAAAGGCGAGTGTCCCGGTGATGGCGTAGGTGACGCCTTGCGCGAAGCCAAAGATTACCTGGCCGAGCAGGTTAAAGATTTTGTCGAACAGCAGCTATCAATGTATGGCAAAAATGCGGCTCGAAATCTCCGTGAAGAACATCTGCAAAGCGCCAAACTGTCGAATGTAGAACAACGGGATTTCCATATCATGCACCACCTTGTGCTGAAAATGGCCAAGCGACTAAGCACCCAATATTCAAAGAAGAAGAAACGGGAAAACCGTGGTCAGCTCGACTTCCGCAAAACCCTGCGCCATAACGCAGCCTACGACGGCGTGTTATTTGAAACCTACTGGAAAACCAAATTCATCGATAAACCACGGCTGATGGTGATGTGTGATATCAGTGGCTCAGTCCAGGCCTATGCCCGATTTTTACTGTTGTTTGTGTACAGTCTCAACGATGTGATGACCCGTATCGACTCTTATGTTTTCACCGGCAACCTGATCGACGTTAACGATGTCTTTGATGATCTGCCCGTCGAACAGGCCATCGATTATATTATGGACAAACACGGTCTCGGCGGGTCCGACTATGGCACCACCCTGCTCGATCTCGAAGACCAGTGCATGGATGATATCGACAATAAAACCACCGTGCTAATTTTGGGTGATGCCCGTAACAATTTCCTGGCACCGCGCAGTGAAGTCATGCAATTGCTCCACCAGCGGGCCAAGCGAGTCATCTGGCTTAACCCAGAGCCGGAAAACTTCTGGAAAACCGGGGACTCAGTGATGTACAAATACCGCCCGTACTGCCATCTGGCAAACACCTGCAATACTTTGGAACATCTGGAGAGAATGCTCGACAGCTTATTGAAGTCTGCGACCGGAACCGTCTAACGGTGCTTCCAGCTCCCGCTATAAAACCCAGACAAAAAAACGCCGGCAATTAACAGCCGGCGTTTTTAATTCTTTCAGGATTTGTAAGCGTGCTACTCCAAGCGCACCAACAATCAGATTTTACAGGCTTTTGCTTATCGCAAAAACGACTGTGCTGTCGGCCCAGTTTGTCCCGAAAACATCAGATTTGCTTAAACTTGTATCTACCCAGGCGAGGCTGACATCAACGCCGGCAACGGCTTTAGTCAAGGTAATAGAGTAATCGGAATAGCTATCCTCATCACCACTCAAAAAGGCTTTGCTAGCGTCTTCAGCGTCTGAGTCACCAGAAGCGTTATCGAAGGCGTTATAGCCATAATGTAAATCCAGAGATACATCCATAGGTAACGCAAACGAGTAATCACCATAAACGTAGTAGAAATCGCCGCTTCCCAACCAATAATCATCAGAATAAGCTGCACCTACAGTAAGATCCTTAAACGAAACGCTGGCATAGACTTCTTCGTAATCAAATTTTTCTGAACTGAAAGGTGCGAAAGAAACACTGCCTGAGCCAGGATAATCGTAATATATATACCCTACATCAAAGCCAACATCTTCACTTATACTACCGGAGAATCCCGCGTAGTAATCTAACTCTAAATCTGGAGCGGCTCCTGCACCAAAGTCCACATTAGAGCCCCAAACACCAACGTAAAAACCACTGTCAAAGCCGACATCAAAACCCCCTTGAACAGCTAATTGAGTATCGGTTTGCGAAATACCGCGAAATCGATAATCCGTAGTTAAAGATACATTTCCACTCACCTCTGCCGCTACAGCGACAATCGGTGAAGCTACTAACAGAGTAGCAGCGAGAGTTTTTTTCATAATATTCATCTAGTTTCCCCTAGGTCTTAAGAAGTTACATTATAACAAGGTCCTAACCAGCAGGCAAATACTTCGCTGGCGCTCAATATGCCAAAAGCAGGGATCGTGCCATAATTGAGAATGCTCGCTTTTTGTCATTAAGCAGTGCTTATAGACCGAGAAAACAGCAAGCGTAAGTTATTGGCGCAAAATACGGCACCGGTATGGTGCACAAATGCACTATAAAAGTACTTTGCTTGGCAAATTTGACCTGGACCAACAGGGAACAGCTCAGGGGGGGCCTGTGCCAACGAGTTTGTGTCCCCCCTACCGATCAGTCCTACCTGAGCTTATGTATGCGTATTAAATATGCGCTGGTACAATCCCGAACCCGACATCAAAAGCGTGTAAATTGTTAATGTCACTGAATCATTCACTCCCAACCATCATCATCTCGCTTGCCAGCCTCTTCTGTTCGACGGCTAATACCGAAACTATCGATCTCAAATGTGAAGCAGTAACGCTAGCTTTTATACAGCAGTTGGTGTCAGAGGATTTGCTTGAACACGACCAAGATAAACAACAGCGCGCTAACCAGATAGCACTCGATTTGTGCAAAAACAGCACAAAAACAGCGCAGCAACAACATGAGCGTGATAAACAACAGGCGCTCGAAAACTGGTTTTTTGAATATCATCCCGAAAAAGCCGGCAATCGTCGACTAAAGAAAACCCATTAGTAAAATAAATTTTGGCGCCTATTTCCGTAAGGTGAACCTGGGCCAGTAAGTACATCACGTAAGGCGGTAATTCCTTTAACGCCGTGTGCGGCCCACAGCGTTTTTGCGGGTGTGCTTTGTTTCAAACAGCCGATACTTTTTGCTGCCCGCTGATCGTCGATTGGCGCTTTCTCGTGGCACCAGACAATGCTCTTCATCACCAATTAAATCTGCACGCCCGGAAGAATTTAGGTGCTCACGAATCAGTGGCCAGTTTGCTGCATCGTGGTAGCGCAGCAGGGCTTTGTGTAAACGGCGCTTATTCAGATTCCGCACCCGGCTTACTTTCTCGCCCCGTTTATAACTCAAGCCACGCAGCGGATTGCGACCGGTGTGGTACATGGCTGTCGCTGTGGCCATGGGGGAGGGGTAAAAGGTTTGCACCTGATCAGCGCGAAAGCGATTACGTTTCAGCCAGAGCGCTAACTCGACCATATCGTTTTCTGTCGTGCCCGGATGGGCGGCTATAAAATACGGGATTAAATACTGTTTTTTACCGGCTTTTTTACTGTATTTTTCGAACATGGCGCTAAAACGATCATAGGCACCCATGCCGGGCTTCATCATTTTTGACAGCGGGCCGTCCTCGGTATGCTCCGGGGCGATTTTCAGATAGCCACCGACGTGGTGGGTGACCAGCTCTTCGACATATTCTGGTGATTCCACTGCCAGGTCGTAACGTAAACCGGAAGCTATCAATACTTTTTTAATACCCGGCAAATCGCGGGCGCGACGATACAGACTAATCAGGGGATTGTGGTCTGTATTAAGATTGGAACAAATACCGGGATAAACACAAGATAATCGTCGACAGGCGGACTCAATCTCGGCGCTTTTACACGCCAGTCTATACATATTCGCGGTGGGGCCTCCCAGGTCAGATATCACACCGGTAAATCCCGGGGTCTTATCGCGGATATTCTCTATCTCTCTGATAATAGAGTCTTCTGACCGGCTCTGAATAATTCGGCCTTCGTGTTCGGTGATGGAACAAAACGTACAGCCACCGAAACAGCCGCGCATAATGTTCACCGAAAATCGGATCATCTCGTAGGCGGGAATTCGTTGGCCGTCATACTTGGGGTGGGGGACGCGGGCAAAGGGCAGGCCAAATACGTCATCCATTTCGTCTGTGGTCAAGGGGATGGGTGGCGGATTTAGCCACACCTCAATATTTTCATGTCGCTGCACCAGCGCTCTGGCATTGCCGGGATTAGTCTCAAGATGTAGCGCCCTCGAGGCATGAGCATAGAGCACCGGATCATTTTTGACCTTATGATAATGGGGCAGGCGGATCACACTTTTGGTGCGATCAATTTTTTGGCGATGAGGTACAAAGTGCAGAACCTGTTCACCACTATCTTCATCGCGGCCAACTGAACACTTACCACCCGTCGCCGCCGCTAGTTCTTCGTCGCTGTCGTATGGATTATGGATGGGATCGACCTTGCCAGGCCGATCAACACGGGTGGAGTCGATCACCGTCCAGCCTTCCGGCAAATCCTTACGTAACACGGCGGTGCCGCGAATATCTGTCACTTGAGTAACTTCCTGCCCTCTCGACAAACGCTGAGCGACTTCTGATATAGCTCGCTCGGCATTGCCATAGAGCAAAATATCGGCCTGGGAATCAACCAAAATAGAACGCCGAACCTCGCCCGACCAATAATCGTAATGGGCTATACGACGTAAGCTGGCTTCTATACTGCCAAGCACGATAGGCACATCTTTCCAGGCTTCGCGGCACCGCTGACTGTAAACGATCACGGCCCGATCCGGACGCCTGCCGCCTTCGTCATCCGGTGAATAGGCATCGTCGCTGCGCTCGCGCTTGTCGGCCGTATAGCGGTTAATCATCGAATCCATATTGCCGGCAGTGATACCAAAGAATAAATTGGGTTTGCCCAGGGCCATGAAATCATCTTTATTACGCCAGTCGGGCTGATCGATAATACCGACACGAAAGCCCTGAGCTTCGAGTAAGCGACCTATCACCGCCATACCAAAACTGGGATGATCCACATAAGCGTCGCCGGTGACTATAATTACATCGCAACTATCCCAGCCGAGCGCGTCCATTTCCACCCGGGTCGTAGGCAAAAACGGAGCGATGCCGAAACATTCAGCCCAGTATTTAGGATAGGAAAATAGGGGTTTTTCGGTTTGCATAAAGAGAGGACGAAAAAGCCGGAGGCCATTCTAACAGTCTATGTTGAGCGGCCCTAGCTAAAACCAGGCCCTTATCCGCATTAGGCCTTTACGAACGATCCCGATATACCGAGGGCACAAAATCCGGATCAAGTGTTTTCAATGGATGGGAGCCAGATACCTGCCCCATAAATGGCGGGTGTACCGAGTAGCCCAACAAGGATTGTATTTTTGGACTCATCGTTTTGACTTCGTGCCGCGGTATCGTCAGGAAAAAGTTTTCAATCGTCCGCGCCCAGGGCTGGCAGTATTGATTAGATAAAGCCCGACGAACACCAGCACTGGTATTCCGTCCGCCACGATGCAAGGTGTTACCGGCAAACACCACACAGGCACCGGCTGGCATTTCGACGACAACGGCTTTCTCCGCCATCCGTGCCGCAAATTGAGGGTCGGTTTCAATCTCTCCGGTTCTATAGTCGCCTCCCGCCTCTGCTTCGCTCCAGGTATTGCTACCGGGAATAACTTCGGTGCCGCCATTTTCTTTGGTGAAATCATCCAGCGCAATGACCGTTGACAGCGCCATATTCCGCGGCCGGGGAATGGCATAAAAAGCATCATCGCAGTGCCAGGGCTGAGGGGTCTCGCCGGGGTGAATGCAGATCGCCTGACTGGTGGTGAGCAAGTAGTTGGGTTCCAGAAAATGATCGCACAGCGCCATCAATTGCTGATGTTCGACGATATCCTGAAATATTTTATGCTGACTCAATAACGCATAGATACGCTCGGTCTTACTGCCCTCAAAATTATTCCGGCCCTGATAACCACCCATTTTTCCATCAAGTAATTGCCGGGCTGAAGCTAATTGTTCAGACGACAGGAAGTTTTCAAGAATCGCATAACCGCGTTCCTGAACCTGCTGAACCATATCGTCAATACTTCCGCAAAATTGCCTGCCCATGATCCTCTCTCGCGTTAAAAACCTTGTCCCGTATAAAGAAATCGTGTCGCGTACCGAAGAATTGACACTCAGTGAAGAACGCCCGTTTTCATTTCTATTTACGCATCATCACTTTCAGCTTGCTGTTTGGCTTCTTGAAGGATCGGTAGCCAATGAAAAAAACCAGCCAAAATGACCATCAAACCATCGTGAATGGTATCTCGATCATTCATTTTTAGCTTACCCTGAATCACGATCAACTCACCGAGGTGGGCATAGAATATCGCTACAGCGATCCACAGCACGCACTCGTTCCAGTCGCCCAAGACGCCGCACAAAGCAAGCACAGGTAGCAGCCAGAAGCCCAATGTTCCGATTTTTCCGATAGAAAGTAGCATTTGCATAATATAATCCTTAACTTTAGTAGATTGAATTTTGTGAACGGAAATTTAAAGCTTGAAATTAACTCTCGAAAACTAACACCTATGAGTGTAGCAAGGTAGTCCTGCCATCGACAATTTAAGTCAATCACTGAACAGTTCTGGAGTTGTGGGAATGAGCCCTGACGTCGTCAGGTTCTCACGTGTCATCATTAGAGCCGCTTTGCCAGTCATTTTCAGCCAATTTTCGCACCCCTGTTAGAAACAATGCCACCGAAAATCCCGTTGCACCAAACAACATACACATGACCATTATCTGGTATCGGGCGGCGATCAATGGTGAAACACCTGACAAAATTTGACCCGTCATCATCCCCGGCAAAGACACCAACCCAACGGCAAACAAGGAGTTAATCACTGGAATCAGCGCAGCCTGACAGGCCAGATTACGGGCCTCAATATATTTGACCCCGCGACCAAGCTCCGCAAATAAACGCTCTGCGGCCAGGCTTACCGCGTTCATTGCGCCAGCAAAGATCATTCCCGCCAGGGGAATCAGTACTCGCGGCTCGTACCAGGGCTGCAGACCAAGAACACCTAGAATCACCAGAAATAGAACGGAACCTCCGCCCAACGAGATAGCCATCACCGCTCGACCATAAACCTCAGCCCGACGCGCCTTTATGTTACCCAGGGCAATCCAGCTTGCAGCAACGACCATCACCGCCAATACACCCAAAACAATGCCACTTTGTTCGGTAGCGAATAAAAAGGTCAACACATAACCGACTAACAGCAGTTGGCTTAGCATACGTACAAAAGCGTAAATCGCTCTGCCCGCGTCAAGCGACCACAAATAAAGGATGACAATAACGATCACGACTGGCACAAAGACCATGCTGAGATTGAGCAAATCAATATTTGCGACACTACTATTCATACCGACTAACCTGCAACCCGCACATCAGCACAACACTCACCAAACTCCCGTGCATCGAACTTTAGTGGGCAGGCTATAAATAGAAATTTGACTTTATCAGGCTTGATAGCTTCGGCGCTCTATATCACAGATATACATGACGCCCTTATGCGTGGCTGAGTTCCCTGTATAACTCAGCACCGCAAATACCGGTCTTTCCAACGCCGCGCTCGACTGCATGGATCAACTCAACGATTCGCCTATTGGCCGGAGTTTCGATGCCCAGTGTCTTTGCCTCGCTCACTACCGCACCATTTAAATAGTCTATTTCGGTGCGTCGTCCGGTGTGTAAATCCCACCACATCGAGGCACGCACGGTTGGATCAATTGCCAGCATTTGGTTGCCCACTATTCGAAATAACCAGTTTGGGATACTTAAAAATTTCGGTAGGGCAGAAGCCGGGAGGGTCGTAACTTTGGGTAGCGAGATATTTTTTGCTGAGACTACCGCGAGGAGTTCAGCCATCAATAATGCAAAACAGCGACGAAATTCTCGCTGACTCAACATTTCTTTGACCGGAATATCAGCAAGGGCATTGACCGGGTTTGCCAGATTGAGTTGCAGCTTTGCCCACAGCGTTGCCTGAATATTGTCAGTGCCACACATCGGCAGCAATGGCGAGTTCGCGGCTTTGATCAGCCTGTCAACCTCGTCTATTCCGCTTTCTATGATTAGCTGTCCTTCTGAGCCTCTGTGCAATCGTCCTTCAGATAAATCGCTGACATTAAACCCGACCATGACACGCAAGATTCGATTATGGGGAAAAGCCTCACGCAGCGGAGCATCACTACCCAGACCATTCTGGCAACACAAGATCACTGTATTGTCATCAACTAAGTCCGCCAACTCAGACAACGCACGCACTATTCCTGTGCACTTCACCGTTAACCAGAGAAAATCACAAGATTCGCTTTTGTTGGTTAAATGGTGCGGCTCGCTAACACCTGATTTTGAGGAGGCCATTTCGACAAACTGCGGAGATTTAACCTCGACTTGATGCCCTTGATAACCGCTGAGTTTCATACCCCCAGACAACTTATCTCGAATATTGGGCCGCGCCACCATCGCTGCTGATTTTCCCTGCGAAGCCAATACCCCGTATAGAAAACCACCGATAAGCCCTGCGCCAAAAATAATATGTTCTTGCATCTTTGCTTACGCCCAAGGTTCGAGGCTACATTAGCAATTCACTCATTATAAGCTTAGGGAGCTGATCGCATACTCGGTGACCATCAGATCGATGTCAATGAGGTCACAAAAGCGACGCACTCTTCGCCCTGGATGTCAGCCTAATTCGCCGTCATTATTCTATCATCATGTGCCAGCTGACCTCGGTGGGTAGCGCATCGAGCTTACCTTCGCGCCGCACACGCGATTCTCGCTCAAGCTTAAGCAGGTGGGAGCCCACAGACTGTCCCGCCGCCGCATGCAAAAAGGCTGGATAGGCGGCGTAGATAATCTTGACGATGGCCTCAATGTCGTCAACGCCATCGGCCAACGAGGCTAGAATCTGCTCCTCTCGTTCCCACCGATGCGCGATGTATTCACGCAATTTTCCGACACCGTCCTCTATAAAGGGACCATGTGCCGGATAGATTCCCACCGGTTCACGCTCGAGCAGGCGACCAAGGGAGGCCATGTACTGGGCCAGATCGCCGGTCGTCGTCGGGATCACCGTGGTGCCGACGCCAAGTACGTTATCACCGGTAAAGAGCGTCTGCTCCTGCTCAAGCAGGAAACACAGGTGATCTGGCGCATGCCCTGGCGTGTGAATTCCATGCAGACGTGCGCCCTCGGTTTCGATCACGCAAGCGTCCTTAAGCGGGGTCATCTCAAATGCATACTGGGCATCGACTTCCAGCCAGGGCAGCTTGCTAACCCGGCATTTACCATAACGCTCATGAATATTCTGGACACCACCTATGTGGTCGGGGTGGCCGTGGGTCAGGACGATCTCCTGGATCGTACAACCTGCCTTTTCGAGCGCGCGGTCGAGGATCGGGATGTACTCAGGTCGACCGTCGCCGGTATCGATCAAGATGCGGCGTGATCCGGTGCCGACGAGATAAGTGTTGGTGCCCGGCCCGGTGAATGAGCCCGGATTTTGCCCGAGCGCCACAATGACCCGTTCGGACCAGTCGGCGACATCCGGCATTTTCATGCCATGCATAATGGATGGTGAAGTCGATGAGGAAATGGGGGAAGCCACGGTTTATTTCTCCTATTCTAAGACTACCATGCGCGGTAAATACTCAGCATGTCAGTTATGGGTTCGCCCGCCGCACATTCATTTTACAATTACCTGGGAAGGGTACCGTGAATTCGTAACACAAACATACTTCCCCAGAAATACTTTCGATAACAGTGATTTATTGCTAAAAAAGCTGCAAAGACCACAACCGGATCATGGCTACGAAGATTAAAGACGACCCTGAAACCTGTGTACACATTATTATTCTTGGATCAGTACAGCCAAACATCGCTACCGGTTTTATAAGGTGGCTCCGCGCTTTCAACTCGTCGCTCACCTAATAATCGATCCTGGGCAGGGTATTTTGAATCATAGGTAGCTACGTTCGCTCGCGGTTTAGAAGATTCACTAGATAAGCTAGCGGTGGTCATCAAGGAAGCAGTTAAACTATCGCCGTGACCGAACTCAGATCAAAACGTCGAGCAGAGCGCAGCTACCAGATTCAGGTTCGGCGCAACCTTAACCGAAACTTCGCGGTGCACCTTGCCCACGGGCTACTTGGGCAAACGGGGTTTCGTCTCATCAATGCCCCCACCTTCTTACCTGCTTATGTGCTCCTGCTTTCCAATGGCTCCAATATCGCCGTCGGAATTGCACTTGCCATGCAGTCCCTTGGTATGGCCATCACTCCCATAGTGGGAGCCAACCTCATTGAACATAAGGCTCGGGTACTACCCACTGGCTTCCTGATCGGAGGGGGCATGAGGGCTATGGTCCTATGCATTGCGCTGTCGGGGATTTTTTTATCTGCCTCATCAGCCCTGATTGCAATCATTCTTTTGCTCGCGCTACTGGGGCTATTTCAGGGTATGCAGGGCGTTATTTTTAATGTTCTGATGAGTAAGGTTATACCCGTCAATCGGCGTGGGCGGCTCACCGGCCTGAGGAATTTCCTCGCGGGCATAACGGCGGCCTCAGTGGCCTACCTGGGCGGACGCTATTTGATCGGTGACCATCCCGATGCATTCGGTTACTCGATGACATTCTTATTGGCCTTCCTGCTTACCAGTATTGGTCTCGCTATTCTGGTGTTTGTGAACGAGCCGGAACCGCCCACCGTTGCGCCCAATGTGACATTAAAAACCCGCCTGGCCCAGATACCGGCTCTATTGCGCAACGATCCCGCTTTCACACATTATTTCCTGGCTCGAGCCCTGGCGACTATGGGTCGTATGGCCATGCCGTTCTATATCCTGTACGCCGGTCAAAGCCTGGGCCTGACCGGCATAACACTGGGGACACTGACGGTAGCATTTACGCTAGCAGGTACGATTTCCAATTTACTGTGGGGCCTGCTCGCCGACCGTCGTGGTTTCCGGTTAGCATTTCTGGCTTCTATTGCCCTGTGGATAGCCTCAACACTACTGCTCATATTCAGCCAGGGCATGCTATTCAGTGTTCTGGTATTTGTTGGTATTGGCGCAGCCACGCAGGGTTTTCAGACTTCTGCGGCCAACCTAACCTTAGAGTTTGGTCATAGAGACGATGTGCCGGTGCGTATCGCGATTGCTAATTCTAGTTCAGAAATTGCAGGCGCCGTAGGTCCATTGTTCGGTGGCATTTTGGCAACCTTGCTGGGCTATGAGGCGGTGTTCATCTGCTCGGTGGCCTTTCTAATTCTGGGCGGCGCTCTGGTAAATATTTACGTAGCAGAACCACGGTGGGCCAAAACAAAACCCGATTAAGTTAGTGCTGGGCAAACCCGAGTATCGGGAACACAACGGCTCTAACTATGGCTAGCCGCTTCAAACAATTTATTTTAAGCGGCGTATGAAGGTTAGAACTAAGTTCGATGCCTGTCAGCAAATCACCGCCCAAGATTGGCAACGCCCAGGTCTTCTAGATGTCACCTAAATCCACTTCCGATGCCAGGCGACCATTTTCCATCCAGTGAGCCAGATCCGGCGCCAGCTTTTCAGACATAACCTTTTGGTAAAGCGCTAGCTCTTCTTCACCCAGCACCTCCTGCCACTGTCCGCTGGTACCAGAATAAAAGAAGTTGCTGGTGTCTTTCCATTCATTTCTAGTGGACTGAGGGGCTAGCGTATCGGCATTGTTTTTCATATTGGCAAATGTGGCAGCCTCTACCAGCTCCGGCCACAGCTCCTCTGGCACTTCGATGCCGAGAAAGCTGGCAATGCGGCGCATTTCACCATTCAGGTCGGACAACAAATCGCTGTAGTGCACCATCAGAATATTAGGCAGATGGCGGTAGGGCCAAAAACTCCTGAGATAGTAAAGCACGTCGTCTGGGACACTGTGCTTCTCGTCGGTGCGACAACTGGAGCTGATCCATTTACGGAAGCCTTCACAGAAATCATCCGGCGCACGCTCGGGGCGCTCCAGCTTCCGCGTGGTGTTTTCTTGCATGATCGCAAAAAACTCCGGGTTGATATTTTTCATGTGATGGCGCAGGGAGATAAACGCATCCCGGGGATCTCTGCCGACGCAGATATATTTAGACTTTTCGAAATAGCGAAGGCCATCGAGGGGCGTATGGGTTTTGACAAAACGCTGGTGGGTTTGTGCTTCCAGACGAGCAACCACATCGTCTATAGGCGCCGCTAACATGTCGAGCCAGGGGGAGTAATCACTCAGCAAGCCGTCGATCTTGGGTTTTTGAAAAACCAGCAAAGCACAAATCATTTGCATCCAGGTTGTACCACATTTGGCTGGTGTGCAAATGGTGATATCGCCGTCCCGGGGATCAAGTTTATCCCAGCGGCTATTTTCCATATGGAATTCGTTGTAAGTGCGTTGTCTACTCGGCAATGCTCCGTTATCGACGGATTCATCCATTGTCTAGTCCTACTTTTTATGAATCGTATTGGTCACTTAAGCCGGAATGCCTCATACGCAATTTCAAAAACTGTATCAGCAAATACAGATTGAGCATTGACCAAGAGTAAATGTTTTTTTTCGCCATCGCCATCGCCATCGCCATGAGCATGGCCAATAGACTAATTTATATTTTAAAGATTGTAGCAATGCACTTTATAATGTTTTTCAAACATAATAGTCATTAACTTCATGGAATTCTGATTGACCTTATTTTGGATTAAGGTCTTTTAGTTAACAAACCCGTAGCGAACGAAACTGACGATAGCGAAATTTTATGAAATTTATTGTAGGACTGACCGGCGGCATTGGTAGCGGTAAAAGTGCCGTAGCGGCGATATTTCGAGAGCTTGGCATCAAAGTGGTCGATGCGGATATTGCAGCCCGTAAAGTCGTCGAGCTGGGCACGCCCGCGCTGGAAGCCATCGCCAGGCATTTTGGTAAAAAGGTATTGCAAGCAAATCAAACCCTGGACAGAGCGGCACTACGTAAAATTGTTTTTGATAATGAACAAGAACGCTTTTGGCTGGAGCAGTTATTGCACCCCGCCATCGGTGACTGGCTGGCCAGCGAGCTTGCCTCAGCAGATAGCCCCTACGCGATTCTGGAATCGCCGCTGTTGCTTGAAACCAGCCAGCACAAAATGATCAATCGTGCACTCGTGGTCGATGTCGCCGAGCAAGTGCAGATCGACAGAGCGTGCGCGCGGGATGGCAACACAGCTGAGCAAATCAAGGCAATTATTGCCACGCAGATGTCGCGAGAATTACGAATCGAACGGGCCGACGATGTCATCGATAATAATGGTGCCCTCGACGCGCTAGTTGATCCGGTGCAGCGGCTGCACAAAAAATACCTTCACGCAGCCAATGAAATGGCTGGAAACAATCCATGACCGACAATATCGTCTTACAGTGCCCAGAGTGTAAAAAGCCTGTGCACTGGACTGAAAAGTTCCCCCATCGTCCCTTTTGCTCAGCCCGCTGCAAGCATCTTGATTTCGGCGATTGGGCAAACGAAGAAAATCGAATTCCCGGGCGGACACTAGCGCAGGATGAGCAGGCTTTGGATGGTCTCGGTGATCAAGATAAAGAGGTGGATAACTACTAAAAATATCTCGAAAAATGTGAGGACCCTTTATTCAACCCGTAAGCCCTGAGCATCAAAACATGAAGAATTGCGAGTAGCCGCTTTCTGTACTAAAGATTATTCCCACAAAGATGAGCAAGAATAGATTTATTGGCGGCGGGAAATTGAAACCCTGTTAGTTCCTGCAAAGCAACCCAGGCAATTTCCTGCCCTTCATTACCCCTTGCAATGCCGGTAAAACTTTCAACCGTCCAGATATCAAGCCGGATTTCTTTATCGGGATAATCATGATCTTCAGTAAATAGTGGGCTTGCAGCGGTGACGCCGATGGCTAACTCCTCCGACAGTTCACGGCATAAGGCCAGGTATATCGCCTCATCCTTAGCAACCTTGCCCCCAGGGAATTCCCACAGGCCACCCTGATGACTACCTTCCGAGCGTTTGGCAATTAAAACTCTAGTCCGCTCTGGGTTAAAAATAATTCCAGCTACAACGTGGACGCGCGTCGTTTTAGCCATGGCACGCAGATTAACCGACTCAGGTTCTGTATTCGGCATTGATGCGGATATAGTCGTGGGACAAATCTGTGGTCCATATTTTTTGGGTACTGGCGCCACGAGCCAAATCGATTTTGATGACGAATTCATCCTGATCCATCACCCGCTGGCAATCTGCTTCGATATAGTTAGCGGCCCGGCAACCCTGTTCGGCGATCAGCACATCATCAAACCAGATTCGTACATTTTCGACCAACAGATTGTCCACACCTGCGCGACCCACTGCCGCTAGCACCCGCCCCCAGTTTGGATCTGAAGCAAAGAGTGCGGTCTTGACCAAAGGTGACTCAGCAACTGTGTAAGCAACGTCCAGGCATTCCTGATCACTGCCGCCACCGGTAACCAGCACTTCGACAAATTTGCTTGCGCCTTCGCCATCCCTGATTAAACCTTGTGCCAATTCGATACAAATCGAGTCAATCGTCTCCCGTATCAACTGATCTTCTTTATCCGAATTTGGAGCAACACAGCCAGCACCGGTCGCAACCAAAACAACACCGTCATTAGTCGACGTATCGCCATCCACTGTAATGCAATTAAAAGATTGTTCGACTGCCGCCATGAGCATGGCTTGCAAAGCCGTTTGGTCAATCGTTGCATCCGTGGCGATATAGGCGAGCATCGTCGCCATATTCGGTTTGATCATGCCCGCACCTTTGGCAATACCGCTCACGGTAATCGTTTCACCACCGAATTTTATTTGTCGGGTTGCGGCCTTCGGTCGGGTATCCGTGGTCATAATCCCTGTTGCTGCGTCAAGCCACGTCGCTTCGTTCATGGCGGCAATTGCATCGGGCAAAGCATGAGAAATTTTATCGACAGGTAAAGCCTCACCGATAACACCCGTTGAAAACGGTAAGACTTGACAGGGCTCGACGCCGGTAAGCTCGGCAACGCTTTGGCACACTGAGTTCGCACCATCCAGTCCAGCGGCACCTGTTCCAGCATTCGCGTTGCCGGTATTGGTTACCAGGTAACGAATGCTCAGGCCCTGGTTAGACGCAGTGATCAGATTATTTTTAGCTACCTGGACAGGTGCGGCACAAAAAGCATTGCGGGTAAAGACAGTGGCAACACTGCTACCTTCCGCTAACTCCATAAGCACTAGGTCGGGTCGTCCCGGGACTTTAATTCCAGCACTCACCGTGCCGAGACGAAACCCGGCGACGGGATTGATGCCGGTGGATATACCCGGACCTACTGCCATTGTTTTAAAGTCATCGATCTATAACCTTTGATCAATCTGTAGGGAGCCGAAATAATTCAACGTGACTCAAGCGATTTTGCCGTGGCAATGTTTATATTTTTTCCCCGAATCACAGGGGCATGGCTCATTTCGGCCTATTTTTTCGGCACTTCGCGTATACGTTTGGCCTGCTGCTATCGGATCTGCTGCCACAGGGCGGGAAGCACCGCCACCACCTGCCGCTGCTAACATCGATTCCTGCTGCTCGTGCTCAAATGCCATTTGTTGGAGCTGCTGTTCGGCGAGTCGCTGCCGTTCTAATTCTTCGACGTCTTCCGGCTGACGAATTTCTACCCGACTCAAAAACTGCACAGTTTCGAGTTTTATATTCTCCAGCATGGTCTGAAACAGCTCGAAGGACTCCCGCTTATATTCCTGTTTGGGATTTTTCTGAGCGTAAGCCCGTAATCCAATGCCCTGGCGAAGATGATCAATACTGGATAAATGTTCTTTCCAGAAATTATCCTGCACCTGCAACATCACCTGTTTTTCGAGGGTTTTCATATCCCCGCCAATCTTCGTGGCACGGGCGTCATACATTTTGTCGGCCTCTTCGAGCACCCGGCTTCGAAGTCCATCTTCATTGAGTCGTTGATCCTCATCAAGCCATTGCTGGACAGGCAGTTTAAGATTGAATTCGGTCTGCAAATCATTTTCGAGATCACTGACCTGCCACTGCTCGTGTAGAGATTGCGGAGGAATCGAGTGGTCGATAACGGTGTTGATCACATCGTGGCGAATACCTTCAATCATCTCTGAAATATCGTCGGCACCGAGTAGCTCGTTACGCTGTTCATAGACGACTTTACGCTGATCGTTAGCTACATCATCGTACTCCAGTAGCTGCTTGCGAAGATCAAAGTTACGGCCCTCGACCTTACGCTGGGCTTTTTCGATGGCGTTGGTGACCATGCGATGCTCAATGGCTTCGCCCTGCTCCATACCGATGGCGCGCATCATATTTTTCACCCTATCAGAGGCAAACAAGCGCATCAGGGTGTCTTCCATAGACAGATAAAACCGCGATACGCCGGGGTCACCCTGCCGACCTGCCCGGCCGCGCAATTGATTATCGATGCGCCGTGATTCATGGCGCTCGGTACTCAGTATATGCAATCCACCCGCTTCAATGACTTGTTGATGCCGGTCCTGCCAATCTTGTTTAATTGCCTCAATCTGGGTTTGGCTGGGATTATCGAGACCGTTTATCTGTGCCTCCCAGTTCCCGCCCAGGACGATATCGGTACCGCGACCCGCCATATTAGTGGCGATGGTGACCACGCCTGGGCGGCCAGCCTCGGCAATAATTTTGGCTTCTTTTTCGTGGAATTTGGCATTGAGCACCTGGTGCTCAATTTTGGCTTTATCGAGCAAGCCAGACATAAGCTCTGAAGATTCTATCGATGCGGTACCCACTAACACCGGTGCGCCTTTCTCGATGCAGGAGCGAACATCTTCGATAACCGCATCAAATTTTTCTTCCTGGGTCAAAAAGATGAGATCGTTATAATCCTCACGTGCCACATCCTGATTGGTCGGAATGACCACCACCTGCAAACCGTATATTTGCTGGAATTCGAAGGCCTCAGTATCAGCGGTACCGGTCATACCCGACAATTTATTGTAGATACGGAAGTAATTCTGGAAAGTCGTTGAGGCTAGTGTCTGACTTTCACTTTGAATTTGTACGCCTTCTTTTGCTTCTATCGCCTGATGAAGACCTTCTGACAATCGACGCCCTGCCATCGTTCGGCCGGTGTGCTCGTCAATTAAAACCACTTCTCCCTGCTGAACAATATATTCGACATCATTGTGAAATAAGTGCTGAGCACGAAGCGCGTTATGGACATGGTGTAGCAAGCCCAGGTGGGCAGGCTGGTAAAGACTTTCGCCTTCACCCAACAAACCTTCGCTCTCAAGAATCTGTTCTATTTTTTCGTGACCCTGCTCGGTCAATTCCGCCGCACGGGTCTTTTCATCGATAATAAAATCGCCATAAGCTGCTGAATCAACTTCCCCATCCGTTTGTAGCTCGGCTAGATCGTGCTCCGACATTTCCCCCGGTGTCAGCATTTGCACCACGGCGTTGATACGCTTGTAAAGTGCAGAGCTATCCTGGGCGGTGCCAGAAATAATTAATGGCGTACGGGATTCATCGATAAGAATGGAATCCACCTCATCGACAATGGCAAAACCCAATTCGCGCTGGGCCTTGTCCTGTAGCTGCAGGACCATATTATCGCGCAGGTAATCAAAGCCAAATTCATTATTAGTGCCGTAGGTAATATCGGCGGCATAAGCTTCCTGACGACTGGCATCGATAGTTTGTCCCGCTGCGCCTTCTGCTGGCTGATCGCCTTCAACATCCCCCGGATTAGCCTTAATCACAAAAGAATTGGCAACACCCGGCCCGGCGTAGGATTGAATAATGCCGACATCCATGCCCAGCGCGTTATAAATGGGTGCCATCCATTCGGCGTCCCTTCGCGCCAGATAATCATTTACCGTAACAATGTGTACGCCGGAACCCGACAGCGCATTCAGATATGCAGCCAACGTTGCAACCAGGGTTTTGCCTTCACCGGTGCGCATCTCGGCAATTTTGCCTTCGTGGAGCACCAGGCCACCAATTAACTGCACGTCAAAATGGCGGATACCCAACGTTCTGCTTGCTGATTCTCGAACCGCTGCAAAGGCCTCAGGAATTAGCTCATCCAGGCTTGCGCCGCTTTGGAAACGATCTCTGAATATTTCGGTTTGCTGACGTAATTCAGTATCGCTCAATGCTTCAGTTTTTGGGGCTACCGTATTGACAGCGTTAACGATTTTACGCAAGCGCCGCAGCTCGCGATCATTCTTCGTACCAAAAACCTTTTTGAATACTTTTGCGACCATGATGGCCCTCGACCCTGACTTTCCGGTAATAGAAAAGCCTGTTATAAAACTGTCCGATGTAAATTTTGCTGCTCGGTATGAGTTTAAACCGACTATATTGCAATATTATCAACGAATAGTGCGCCGAATATAACTGGCTGGATCGACATGACGGCCATTTTTGTAGACTTCAAAGTGGACATGGGGGCCGGTTGAACGTCCGGTACTCCCCATATAAGCGATGACCTGACCTTTTTTTACCAGATCACCGATCTTGACAATATTTTCTTTATTGTGGGCATAACGGGCGACCAGTTCGTTGCCGTGATCAACTTCAACCAGTTGACCATATCCAGCCTTTGTTCCTGACCGCGTGACTATTCCGCCAGCCACCGCAATAACCGGAGAACCCTCTTGTCCCGCCACATCTATACCTTTATGCCAGGCTTTCTTGCCATGAAAAGGATCGCGGCGTAAACCATAGGCGGAAGACAACCACCCTTTAGCCGCAGGAAGCCCGGCCATCGTGTTCTCGCGCTTAAAGAGGCGATCGGTCATCATCGTTCTAAGTATTCCGAGCTGGCGTTCGCTAGCGACCAATTGCGAATCCAGTTCCTGATAAAATAAATCGACATCGGCCTGGACAGTAGGTTCTGCTAGCGTTTCGTTTGGCCCCCCCAAGGCTGGCGGATCACCAAAATCAAACTCACCGCTAGTTAAGCCAGCAATGTCGGCGATTCGCTCGCCTAGCGCATCAAGCCGCACAACCCGCGCCTGCATGTCAGCGAGCTTTGATGAGTAAGCTTCTAATTGATAAATTGCTTCACTACGCCCGTGATTAAGGGTATTTTTTTGTGCATCAAGCTGAGACTCGAGTAAATCCAGCGCAGCGACAAGATCTTCTCGATTATCGGCACTGGTGACTCCGATTGTGATACCAATGCTCAGAGGAATCCCCAACACGCACAATGACGCAACTGCTTTAACCCAGCTGTTGACATTCAGTGTCACTGATCGGCCCGGTCGGGCATTGAGTAAAATTATTTTCATGGGTAATTTGGTTGCATACCTGACTAAAAGTTCTGTCAACAAACCAACTTAGTTGGCTAGCAATGGTTTCACATAAGAAATGGGCGCATCCCGCTCGTCTTGCTCAAAGGTGACGATTTCCCAGGCATCCTCCTGGGCTAGTAGCTCTCGTAGCAACGCATTATTCAGCGCATGACCCGATTTATAGGCTTCAAACGCACCAATCAAGCTATAACCCAACAGGTATAAATCGCCAATCGCGTCGAGCACTTTGTGCTTAACAAATTCGTCTTCGTAACGCAGACCGTCCTCATTCATGATTTCGTTTTCGTCGACGACAATAGCATTTTCGAGGCTACCACCCCGAGCCAGCCCTTTGGAGCGCAAATATTCGATCTCGTGCATAAACCCGAAGGTGCGCGCGCGGCTAACTTCTTTTACAAAGGACGTACTGGAAAAATCTACCGAGGCTTTCAGGCTGCGATTTCGAAATACTGGATAGTCAAAATCAATACCAAATGTCACTTTAAAGCCATCATAGGGTTCAAAGGACGCGGTCTTGTCATCCTCCGCTACCTTGACCGGGCGTTTGATGCGAATAAATTTCTTGGGGGCGTCCTGCTCGACAATGCCGGCGGACTGAATCAGGAAGACAAATGGCCCGGCGCTGCCATCCATAATAGGCAGCTCAGCCGAGTCGACATCAATAAACGCGTTATCGATTCCCAGGCCGGCCATCGCGGACAACAGATGCTCGACGGTCGACACCCGCACGTCGCCATTGACCAGCGAAGTGGATAATGTCGTATCACCCACGTTCACAGCCTTGGCTTCTATTTTGACAGCAGGATCAAGATCGACGCGACAGAACGTAATACCAGCATTGATTGGTGCGGGTTTAAGGGTTAAATAAACCTTCTCGCCGGTGTGCAAACCCACGCCAGTGGCGCGAATGGTGTTGTTGAGGGTGCGCTGTTTTATCAAGGCCGTTGAATTCGAGATAAATGGCCGCGCATAGTACCAAAACCAGTCCTTACCCTCTACCTACTTAGTTACACCCTGTGGAGGGGTTCACAGGGTGTAACTCATCGGCGCTAGTCAGCCTGGCGGCGTAGAAACGCGGGGATATCAAGATAATCCATATCGACCTCCTGCTTCAGTTCCGCACGCGGCGTTCTGGCTGCTTGATCCATCTCGATTTCAGCCTGGGCAGCGCTGACATCGACGGCGACCGCCGAGGTAGTTGCACGCGTTCGTGGCCTCCGCGTAACCGTAGGTCGATCCAGCGTTGTATAGTCAATCTCGCCACCCGGTTTGATCACGGTATTATCGATCACTTTGGTGGGCTGTGCAGGACGGCGCGCCTCTTCCTGGTGACCTAAACCAGTCGCGACAACAGTGACGCGCAGCTGGTCTTCCATATCAGGATCAATAACAGTGCCGACCACCACCGTAGCGTTATCCGAGGCGAATTCTTCGACGGTATCGCCAACATCAGCAAACTCACCCAACGCCAAATCTGGGCCAGCGGTAATATTGACCAAAATACCTTTGGCGCCACGCAAATCGACATCTTCGAGTAAGGGGCTATGCACAGCAGCTTCGGCAGCTTCACGCGCTCGGTGCTCTCCGGTACCGTGCCCACTGCCCATCATAGCCATACCCATTTCAGACATCACCGTGCGCACATCGGCGAAATCAACATTGATCATGCCCGGCCGAATAATTAGATCGGCAATGCCCTGAACCGCACCGAGCAACACATCATTGGCCGCCTTAAAAGCATTGAGCAGGGAGGTGTCTTTACCCAATACCGACAGTAACCTTTCATTGGGTACAGTAATTAATGAATCAACTCTTTCTTTCAGCTCATTGATACCACCTACAGCGATGGCCATGCGTTTACGCCCTTCGAAGGGAAACGGTCTGGTCACCACAGCAACGGTGAGAATACCCATTTCACGGGCGACATCAGCTACCACCGGTGCCGCACCCGTGCCTGTTCCGCCACCCATACCGGCGGTGACAAAGACCATATCGGCACCATCGAGCACATCGGCGATACGATCCCGATCATCCATTGCCGCCTGTCGGCCTACCTCCGGATTCGCACCCGCACCCAGACCTTTGGTCATGCCATTACCAAGCTGCAACAAAGTCGCGCCGGTAATGTCTCGCAAGGCCTGAGAGTCAGTATTGGTGCAGATAAAATCCACCCCCTGAACCTGACTCTCGATCATATGTTTAACGGCGTTGCCACCGCCGCCACCCACTCCTATGACTTTGATTTCCGCGCCTTCCGGAATAGTGTCTACAATTTCGAACATATCAATTACCCCTCGGTTTACACCGTTTTACTGTCGATTAAAAAACTACATATGATCCTGGAACCAGCGTTTGATCCGATCGATCAAGCCACCACCGGGTTTACTACCTCCTGCCTTACCACCTTCTCTCTGCTGCATGCCATACAGCAACAATCCAACTCCCGTCGAATAAATCGGGTTATTGACGATATCCGTCAACCCACGGATATTTTGCGGACAACCCAACCGCACTGGCATATGAAAAATCTCCTCGGCCAACTCCACCACACCTTCCATTTTTCCAGTGCCGCCGGTCAGCACGACACCGGCTGCGACCAAATCTTCAAAACCACTACGGCGTAATTCAGCCTGTACAAGAGTGAATAACTCGTCATAGCGAGGCTCGACCACCTCCGCAAGGGCTTGCCGTGATAAGTCCCTCGGAGGTCGTTCACCGACACTGGGCACTTTGACGGTTTCCTCTGGCCGAGCCAGTTTGGCCAATGCGCAGGCGTATTTGATTTTTAAATCTTCAGCGTGGGCCGTCGGCGTACGCAGTGCCATCGCTATATCGTTGGTGACCTGATCACCGGCGATAGGAATCACCCCGGTATGGCGAATCGCGGCATCGGTGAATATCGCGATATCAGTGGTGCCACCGCCGATATCAATCATGCACACACCCAGTTGCTTCTCATCCTCGGTGAGCACGGCATAACTGGATGCCAGTTGCTCAAGAATAATGTCGTCAACTTCAAGGCCGCAGCGGCGGATACATTTCTTGATATTTTGCGCAGCGTTGGCGGCACAGGTGACAAGATGAACCTTGGCCTCCAGCCTCACACCCGACATACCCAACGGTTCCCGCACACCCTCCTGGCTATCGATAATAAATTCCTGAGGTAAGACGTGGAGAATCTCCTGATCGGCAGGAATCGCGACGGCGCGAGCAGCATCGATAACCCGCTCGACATCCATCGGTAAGACTTCGCGATCGCGAATGGCGACAATGCCGTGGGAATTCATACTGCGGATATGGCTACCGGCAATGCCAGCGTAAACCGAATGAATATGACAACCGGCCATTAATTCAGCCTCTTCAACAGCCCGCTGAATCGCCGATACGGTTGATTCGATATTCACCACCACGCCTTTTTTCATGCCGGAAGAGCGGTGCATACCGGTACCGACAATTTCCATCTGGCCATCTGCGCCAACCACACCGACAATTGCAACGACTTTCGATGTGCCGATATCAAGCCCGACAATCATCTGTTCGCCATTTCCGTTCACCATATTCAGAACCCCATCTTCTGAGCGAGACCGCTCTTCACCCAATCAGCCGTTGCTGGCGAGCAGTTAAATACCAATTGCCATTTCCGCCCTGAGCGCCAGGTTGGATCATCGTTAATCTTTGATTGTGTTGTTATTAACGCCATGAAACCGCCACTCCATTTTCATATCGGGCATCAATCAGTCTTATTTCCTGCTGGCGAACCTTTAACTCACTGGCCCAGGCCTGTAAAAATCGGCGCACCTTGGCCAGCACCTGATGACGACCCAACCACACCGAAAACCCCGAATTCAGGTGCAAACGAATTCGCTGATACTTATCCATTTCGAATTCATTAACCCGGAGCCCCTGGGCCAGAAGTAGTTCACTGATATCGCGGTACTCGCGCATTACCTGTTGTACGCTACCCTCCGGGCCAGACAGCAATGGCAGCGAGGTCAAATCGCTAGTGTCATCGATCTGCAAGATCTGACCCCGCTGATTGAGAAAACCACTTTCACCCCAGCGAGCGATTGCCACTTCCTCACGGACCGATATTTCGATCCGATCCGGCCAATAGCGACGCACGGTCACCTCTGCGATCCATGGGTGAGCCTCCAGAGCAGCACACAGGGCATCGAGGTCGAGACTTAAAAAACCGCCCTTAATCGCTGCACTGCTGATTGCTTCAAACTCTATTTGGTTGACGCGCTTCAGGGGCGTCGCAATGGCGACCACCAATACCGGCCCATCGATCCAGCGATAAACCAGAACACTGCCAAACGCGATCAATCCAGCAAGGCCTATCACGCCAAGACTGACTAAAATTCTGCGCAAACTAGACAACCACAACCAGCCTTGATCCTGACTCTCTGGTCGCTTCAAAACGGCCTGGTTATATTGCGTAATTTGCCTCATTGAGTGGCCGCCAGAGATGCGTTTACCGCCGTTGAACCGAGCAATATATCGAGCACCAGGCGGTTAAAACTGGTGCCTGCTGCCGCCGCTGCCATCGGCACCAGGCTGTGATCAGTCATGCCCGGTACGGTATTAACCTCAAGCACATAAGTTTGGTTATCGTCGCCAAGCATTAGATCGACCCGACCCCAGCCTGAACAACCCAGGCTTTCATAGGCTCTTATAGCCAGTGCCTGGATAGCATTTTCTTCCCGGGTGGATAATCCGCAAGGGCACACATAACGGGTATCGTCAGCGACATATTTGGCCTGGTAGTCGTAAAACTCGCGCTCGGTTTCCAGCTTAATAGTTGGCAGCGCCTTGCCGTTTACGATCGCGACGGTATATTCACCACCACTCAACCATTGCTCGGCCAACACCTGGTCATCATATTGCCGAGCCAACGCCCAGGCTTCACTCAGCTGAGCGGGAGAGTCAGCTTTACTCATGCCCAGACTAGAGCCTTCACTGGCGGGCTTAACCATAGCGCTGCCACCCAGCGATGCTAATACCGCTGACCAGTTACTGTCGGCATCGATGACCTCAAAGGCCGGGGTTGGCAATTCGATGCCGAACCAGAATTGTTTACAACGAATCTTGTCCATGGCTAGCGCTGAAGCCAGTACACCGCTGCCGGTGTAGGGGAGACCCATGCTCTCCAGGGCACCCTGAACGACTCCGTCTTCACCGCCACTGCCATGGAGCATGATAAAGACCTGATCAGGCTGCAGCGCCTGTAATTGACTCATCCAGTCTTCGCTAGCATCCAGACCCACGGCATCGACACCAGACGCGTGCAGGCCGCGAACTACTGCTTGCCCACCGTCGAGCGACACTTCACGCTCTTTCGACCAGCCACCATAGAGCACGACGACCCGACCCGGTGCGATTGCCTTTTGGTGAATTGAGTTCATATCATCAACCATTATTGAAGACGACTCTCGGCTAACAACTTGACCAGTTTGCTGACACTACCGGCCCCCTGAGTAATGACGATATCGCCACCGCGCACCATGCTACCGATCATCTCGGGGACGGCCTCGATTGAGTCTGCTAATACTGAGCGGACATGTCGGCGATGTTTGCAATCTTCAGATTGGATCTTATCGTTGGCTGTATTCTGATTGATGGCAGCACACAGATGATCGCTGTCGGCACCGACAATAACCGACTCACCAGCGGTATAAACCGGCACCAGCACCAGGGCATCACAGGTCGATAACACAGCAACAAAATCGTCAAACAAGTCTCGCGTACGGGTATAACGATGGGGCTGAAAAACCAGTATCAGACGGCGCTCTGGCCAACCATCTCGAACCGCCTTGATGGTGGCAGCAATTTCGCTGGGATGATGGCCGTAATCATCCACCAGCATGGCGCTGCCATCGGCCACCGGATACTCGCCATACACTTCAAAGCGCCGACCAACACCTTCGAAACCGGCCAGGCCAGCGATAATCTGCTGGTCTGAAATACCTTCATCAACGGCCACCGCAATGGCCGCAGTGGCGTTGAGCATATTGTGCTCGCCGGGGATATTCATAGTCACCGTCAATGCTGGCCCACCATCAGGGCGCTGGACGATAAATTCCGTACTACGTTGATGGGCTTTGACCCCACTGATACGAAAATCCGCCTGCTCACTAAAACCATAGGTCAACATCGGACGGCCGACCCGGGGCATGATCGCACGCACTGCTGGATCATCAATGCACAGTACCGCCAGACCATAGAACGGCAAATTATGGAGAAATTCGACAAAGGTATTTTGCAGCCGTTCGAAATCGAAATCATAGGTTTCCATGTGATCGGCATCGATATTGGTGACCACGGCAGTCATCGGCTGTAGATGCAAAAAGGATGCATCGCTCTCGTCAGCCTCGGCCACCAGATAACGACTTTCACCGAGCTGGGCATTGGTGCCAGCGCTGTTAACGCGGCCACCAATCACAAAGGTCGGCGCCTTGCCACCCTCGGCCAAAATCGCAGCCAGTAAACTCGTAGTGGTGGTTTTGCCATGGGTACCAGCCACCGCAATGCCGTGGCGATAACGCATTAGCTCGGCAAGCATTTCGGCGCGGGGCACCACGGGAATGCGTAAGTCTTTAGCCGCGATCAGTTCGGGGTTGTTGTCATGTATGGCGGAGGACACCACCACCACATCGGCACCGGATAAATTTTCAGCGTTGTGACCGACAAAAATCTCAAGACCCAATTGCCTCAGCCTGTCGACATTATTATTTGCAGCGAGATCAGAACCGGAGATTTGATAACCCTGATTATTTAGCACCTCGGCAATACCACACATGCCGGTGCCACCGATGCCAATAAAATGGATGCGGCGGATGCGGCGCATTTCTGGCACCTCGTAAACACCGCTCACGCCATCACCTCCAGGCACGCATCGGCGACCGCAGCGGTTGCCTCAGGCAGTCTCAATCGCCTGGCCGCCCTGGCCATCGCTAACAAGCGCTCTCGATCGCTGAATAATTCGGTGAACAACACCGCCAAATCTGTTTCACTCAAATCCGACTGCTGGATTAAGATGGCGGCCTGATGCTCAACCAGCCAATTGCCATTAACCGTCTGGTGATCATCAATGGCATGGGGAAAAGGAATCAATATCGAGCCAAGGCCGGCCGCAGCTAATTCAGATACGGTCAGAGCGCCCGCTCTGCAAACCGCCAGATCAGCCCAGGCGTAGGCCTCGGCCATATCGTCGATAAAGGCTGTTGTATCAGCCGACACACCTGCGTCCCGATAAGCGTCGCGAGTTGCTTCCAGATGGTCACGCCCGCTCTGGTGACGAATTTCAGGGCGCATTGCGCTTGCCAGACGCGCCACACTCGCCGGAATTATCTGATTAATAGCCAGCGCTCCCAGGCTGCCGCCCAGAATTAGCAAACGAGGCGCTCTTCTGCCAGCAATTTCCAACTCACCAACGTCTCGGCTCTGTGGCTCGGGGAGATCGCTAATCGCTTCTCGAACCGGATTGCCACACGGCTGTCCGCCCGGCAAACTGCCAGGAAAGGCCTCTAATACACGAGTCGCAATTTGTGCCAACAAGCGATTGGTGGTGCCCGCCACCGCATTTTGTTCGTGGATAACCAAAGGTTTGCGCAATAACCAGGCGGCCAGTCCGCCCGGGCCGGAGGCAAACCCACCCAAACCTAATACCGCATCGGGTCGCAGACTTCGTACGACGAATAGCGCCTGCCATACCGCCCGGAAAATTTGCGCCGGGGCTTTAAGCTTATTAAGCAGGCCTTGTTTACCCCGCAGACCACTGACTTCTATATAACGGATCAGAAAATCACGCGCCGGCACCAATTGCGCCTCAACACCCCGACGCGTACCCAGCCAGACGACATCTACGCCCCTATCCCGCAATAACTCGGCCACAGCCAGACCTGGGAAGACGTGTCCCCCAGTGCCGCCGGCCATTATCAACACGCGCTTAGTACCCATGCTCGTCGAGCCCATTCGCGACTAATGCATCCGGCGGGGTAGATTGCGCCGTTGCCACCGCTAATACCGGGTAATTCATTTCCAAACCCGCGCGTAGCACCAGGGCAACGATCAAACTGGAGACCAGCAAACTACTGCCCCCATAACTGACAAATGGCAGCGTTAGACCCTTGGTCGGCAATAGCCCCGATGCCACACCGAGATTAACGAAGGCCTGGCCCGCCAACATCACGCCAAAACCAAAAACCGCGTAGGCGACAAACCAGTTCTGGCGCTTTATGGCCTGCACGCCAATAGTGAAAATGCGGGCGATGAGTACCACCAATAAGGCCAATACCACCAGCACGCCAACCAGACCAAATTCCTCGGCAAAGATCGCAAAGACAAAATCGGTGTGGGCTTCGGGCAAATAAAATAATTTTTGAACACTATTGCCCAGGCCGACGCCAAACCATTCACCGCGTCCAAAAGCTATCAGCGACTGGGTTAATTGATAACCGCTGTCATATCTTTCCGCCCACGGGTCAAGAAAAGTGATCAGGCGTTGGAATCTATAGGGGCTGGTCACGATCAACACCGCCATGCCCACAACGGCAATTAACATTAGCGCCAGAAACTGCCATAAGCGCACCCCGGCAAGAAACAACATGGCCAACACGGTACCGCCGATGACCATAGTCGAACCGAAATCTGGCTCCAGCAGCAGCAGTAAACTAAACAAAGCCAGGATGCCGAGGGGCTTGGCGACATCCTGCCATTGATCACGCAAGTACAAATGGCGACGCTGTAGGTAGGCGGCGATAAATATAATCACCGCCAGTTTAGCCAGCTCGGATACCTGTAGGGTCAGTGGTCCGGCACGAAGCCAGCGCGAACTACCATTGACTTCATGACCAACACCAGGAATCAATACCGCAATCAGCAGGGCTGCACTTCCCACTATTAAGTAGCCCGCATAGCGATACCAGAGCTGCATCGGGATTTGTAGCACGACCAACGCGCCAACCACGCTAATACCCAGATAAATCAAATGCCGATTTAAGAAATAGAAGCCATCGCCATAACCGACCGAGGCCGACGTGACCATAATGATGCCGATTGATACCAGGCCCCAGACGCTGAACAACAGGGGTTTATCCACCTCGGTAAGCATTTTCGCTTGCCAGAAGAGGCCCAGCCATTGTCGCAATTGAATCAACACAGGGCCTCCACTGCCGCGGCAAAGCAGTCACCCCGTTCGGCAAAACCAGCAAACATATCGAAGCTGGCACAGGCCGGTGATAACAATACCGTGTCACCCTCAATTGCTCGTTGGGCCGCCATCTTGACCGCGACTGACATGTCATCAACAAATATAATTTCGGTCGATGCAGGTAATCCCGAACCCAGCTGCCTGGCATCTTCGCCAAACAAGATCGCCAATCTGACACGACCCATTGCCGCCGCCTCAAGTACAGAGAAATCCTGACCCTTGCCCTGGCCACCGGCTATCAGTATGAGAGTTAAGTCATCGGCATCGGCCAGACCTGTTATCGCCGCGATGGTCGCGCCACAATTGGTCGCCTTGGAATCATTAATCCAGGTCACGCCTTGTTGACCGGTAGCATTGTGATCGATGGCAAGCGTTTCGCAGCGATGGCGCAGGCCGGTGAATTCGCGCAGGGCTTTCACCATAGCGTTGCGGGGCAAACCCAGAGCATGGCCGAGCGCTAACGCTGCCAGAGCATTGGCGACATTGTGTCGGCCCTTGATAGCCAATTCAGAAACCGGGAGCCACGCTTCAAATTGAAACGCCAGATACGCTTCACCGTTTTCTTCCAGCAGACCAAAATCATTTAAATCGGGTTTGCCAAGACCAAAACTGAAACGTGTGACCGAAGCCGGAACCAACGGTCGCGTCAGCATGTCATCCCGGTTCACCACAACGGTTTTTGCGCCTTTGAATATTCGATGCTTAACCCGATGATAGACTTCCAGGTTAGCGTAGCGATCCATATGATCGGCACTGACGTTGAGCACTGTGACCACATCGGCTGATAAATTACTCAGTAACTCCAGCTGAAAACTCGACAGTTCGAGCACATAACAATCCCGTTCTTCATCCAGCGAGTCGCTCAACAAATCCAGCGCCGGAGTGCCGAGATTGCCGCCGATGCCAACACTCTTGCCCGTCGCCTGTGCCATCTTGCCGACCAGGGTTGTCACCGTGCTTTTGCCGTTCGAGCCGGTAATAGCGATCACTGGCGCCCCGCCACGGGCATCGACCTCGGCCATAAATAGTTCGATATCGCCAACTAAGGTTGCGCCTTCGGCAGCGGCCTGCATCAAAGCGGGATGATTGAGTGACACACCTGGGCTAATGATCAAGCGATCGGCACTGGCCAACGTCTCGGCATTAAAACCGCCGAGCTCAATGGCAGCATCTGGCAGGCTAGCTCGCAACGCAGCAAGCTCCGGCGGTTCGGCCCGGCTATCTACAACCACAAACGCCTCGCCCCGGGCGGCCAGAAAGCGGGCCACGGATAATCCGGTGGCACCCAGGCCTACCACAACAGATAGCTTGTCGCTTGCGATTAAATTTGCCACTGCCTGCTCTTGCATTGAGTTATATATCTTCTTGTTGTTTCTACGGTTGTCATAACCGCAATGTCCTATCCCAAATATCCACTGCTATATTTTTCTTGCGAAGCCGATTCCTGATAGTGATGCTTACTTATCAACGAAGTTTCAGCGTCGCGAGACCAAACAACACCAGCATCACGGTGATAATCCAGAAGCGCACAATCACCCGCGGTTCCGGCCAGCCCTTTAATTCAAAATGATGATGGATCGGTGCCATGCGAAAAATACGCTTACCAGTCAGCTTAAACGAGGCCACCTGCATGATCACCGAGACCGTTTCAAGCACAAAAATACCGCCCATAATGAACAGCACTATTTCGTGACGCACGATGACCGCGATCACGCCTAATGCCGCACCGAGGGCCAATGCGCCGACATCGCCCATAAAAACCTGAGCGGGGTAGGTGTTGAACCAAAGAAAGCCCAACCCTGCACCACCCAGTGCGGTACAAAAAATCACCAACTCTCCGGCACCGCGTATATAAGGTATGTGTAGATAATTGGCGAATTCGATGTTACCCACCAGATAGGCGATCACACCCAGAGCGCCACCCACAAGGACAGCGGGCATAATGGCGAGGCCGTCGAGACCGTCGGTAAGGTTTACTGCATTGCTCGTACCAACAATCACTAAATAACTGAACAGGATGTAAAAAATACCTAATTCCCAGGCGACATTTTTGAAAAACGGCACGATTAACTGAGTTTCAGCGGGCGTCGCTGCGGTAACAAAAAGAAACACCCCCGCACTCAGGCCCGCCACTGATTGCCACAAATATTTCCACCGGGCCGGTAAACCCTGGGAATTTTTTTCAACCACTTTGCGGTAATCATCTACCCAACCCACCAGGCCAAATAGAAAAGTAGTTACCAGCACTGTCCAAATATAACGATTGCTTAAATCCGCCCACAGCAAAGTGCTAGTAAAAATGGACATCAGAATCAACGCGCCACCCATAGTCGGTGTGCCGGCCTTCATCAAATGGCTTTGCGGGCCGTCGTCGCGTATCGCCTGACCAATTTGCAAGGCGTTAAGACGCCGGATAACGGCCGGCCCCAACAACAGCGATATCGCCAGGGAGGTCATAATCCCCAAAATCGCCCGCAAGGTGAGATAGCTAAAAACATTAAAAATGCTGGAATACTGAGATAAATAATCGGCTAGCCAAAAGAGCATCAGATGCTTTCCTCAGTGGTAATTTGGGCGACGACTTCATCCATACCCGCACTGCGAGAACCCTTTACCAGCACGGTCACGCCGCTACTCAGCTCGGCGGTTAACGCATCGACCAGGGCTTGCTTATCGGCAAATAAATGCGCATTGCCATCAAAACCTGCAACCGCATGAGCACATAAATCTCCGGTTGCCATCAGCATATCGATGCCTTGCTGATGTGCGTATTCGCCGATGTCTTCGTGTAGCTGATCGGCATCGGCACCGAGTTCAGCCATGTCACCCAGCACCAAAATTCGACGAGCTTCAAGACCTCCCAGCACATCGATGGCTGCTTTCACCGAGCCTGGATTAGCGTTATAACTATCGTCAATGATCTGGCTTTGTCCGATGCCGGGCTTGTATTCCATACGCCCGGCCACGGCTGACACTGACTCTAGCCCGGCGGCAATGGTGGTAATTTCTATACCCGCAGCGACGGCGCAAGCTGCTGCTGCCAGCGCATTCTTGACGTTATGACGACCGGGGATTTGTAGCTGAATGGGCGATTGGTGGGTCTGCGCTTTGTCTTTAATATGCATAATAAAAGCCGCGCAGCCCCGCACATTTAACTGAATATCGCTGGCATAAACATCAGCCTTGCCCTTTGGGTGAATGTTGTCGATGCTAAACGTGATGGTGTTCACGCAGGGCAGATTTCGTTGCCACTCATCTAGCCAGGGCTCATCCAAATTCAATACCGCAATACCCGAGGCATCAAGGCTGCGATAAATTTCGCCCTTGGCCTTCGCCACACCGGCCAGTGAGCCAAAGCCTTCGACATGGGCGAGCAGGACATTGTTGACCAGGGCGATGGTCGGTTTAACCAGGCTCGCCAGATAAGCGATTTCACCGGGGCCACTCGCACCCAGTTCCAGCACCGCGAAACGATGCTCAGCATCAAGGGCCAGCAATGTTTTAGGTACGCCGATATGGTTATTCAGATTGCCCTGAGTAACTAGCACCGGGGCCACGCAGCCCAAAATACTCGCCAACATTTCTTTGACGGTGGTTTTACCGCTGCTACCGGTCAGGGCAATTAAGGGGCCATCAAACTGCTGCCGGGCCAGTGCCGCCAGCTGACCCAGTGCAAGCACCGTGTCCGGCACCACCCATTGGGGTACATCGAGTTGCTTGTCTGGGTATTGCACAACTAAGCCACTGGCCTTAGCGGCCGCTTGCCT
This sequence comes from Porticoccaceae bacterium, assembly GCA_021773435.1. Classification (GTDB taxonomy): domain Bacteria; phylum Pseudomonadota; class Gammaproteobacteria; order Pseudomonadales; family Porticoccaceae; genus HB2-32-21. The sequence continues at coordinate 34,306 of JAJFKC010000020.1, read as the reverse complement.
GAGAAACAGGTGGGCATCAAATGACTCGCCCTGTAAGGCGACAAACAAATCTCCCGCCGCCAGGGTTCGAGAATCCGTAGAGACCCGGCTAAAATTACAATCTGGAAATAACAAGGTGCCACCGTAGGTCACGGCTGCTTGAGACAATGTCACGCTATTCACGCGCATCACCCCAGCGCTGTAATGCTAATCTGGCTTCTGCTGCATCGCTAAAGGGCAACCGGTTTTCACCAGTGATTTGATAATCTTCGTGCCCCTTACCGGCTATTAATACGGTATCGGCAGGGTCTGCATTATCGATGGCAAAGCGAATCGCTTTAGCCCGGTCTTCATAGCGATGAAAGGCTTGGTCCGTACCGGACAGGATGTCATCGATAATCGCGGCAGGCGCTTCATTGCGGGGGTTGTCGCTGGTTACCACTACTTCATCGGCCAACTGTTCAGCCGCTGCTGCCATTTCTGGACGCTTACCTTTATCTCTATCACCACCACAACCAAACACGCACCACAATTTGCCACTGGGCGATTTACCATGTGCCGATTTACTACGTGCTGAGGAATTATCTGCAAAGCGCAGCGCGGTCAGGGCTTTTGCCAGAGCGTCCGGTGTGTGGGCGTAATCGATGACGACCATCGGGCCGACACGATGACGGATAACTTCCAGTCGGCCTGGCACCGGCGCCAGGGCTTCGACAGCAGCCAGCACCGCATCCAGTTTTAAACCGCTGGCACAGGCGACCGTGATCACCGCGAGCATGTTGCTCAGATTAAATTCGCCGATAAGTCGGCTCTTCAGGCGCCCTCGCCCCCAGAACGTCAAGACATCCGCTTCTAGACCCTGGGCTGAAAGGCGAATATTTTCGGCATAAACCGAGGCATCATGATCCGTTATTGAATAGGTGTAGCAGCGGATATCAGCATGGAGTGATTCGGCCAGCGAAACACCCGCCGGATCATCAATATTGATGACGGCAAATTCAAGACCTCGTGCAGAAAACAGCTTTAGCTTAGCATCAAGGTAGTCTGCCATCGACGCGTGATAGTCGAGATGATCACGGCTGAAATTAGTAAATACTGCACCGCGCATCCGAATATCACTGACACGACCCTGATCTAGGCTGTGTGACGATACTTCCATCGCCACCGTATCGACTTTATCGCTCAACATATCAGCGAGAATTTTCTGGCATGACACCGCATCTGGTGTGGTCAGGCCCGTGCCCGTTAACGTATTTCGCGCCGGATCATCGCCTGCTCCAGACTTCGGCGCGCCAAAACCAAGCGTACCGATCGTGGCAGCACTGGTTTCAAGACGGTTAAATAGTTGCGCAAGCAAATGGGCGCAGGTGGTCTTGCCGTTGGAGCCAGTGATACCAATCACATTGAGATAATCACTGGGGTGCCCGTAAAAACAACCAGCTATGGCACTGATCTGCTTGGCCAAATCTGCAATCAGGACGGCAGGAGTTGAGCCGTCTATATCTATAGATGCTGGGTTATCTGTCGAAATCTCGACATCGACATCGTTTGGCCAATCCACAGCTTCTGCTAATACTGCACTGGCCCCGGCCTGCACAGCCTCACTAATAAAACGGCGTCCATCACTGGGCTTGGCTGGGTCCGAACCCGGTACGGCAATAAACAAATCGCCAACCTGTATTTTGCGGCTATCCAGCTGTAAACCACTAATTTCAAGGTTTGATATAGATTTAGCAAGCGCTTCTCGTGGTAGCAAATTGCCCAGGGTTAGATTGCCCACAGTGTTCTGAGCCGCCATCACGTTGCGCCACCCCGAACCTGGGCAGGTTCTGGTCGACGACTTACCTTCTGGCTAGCAAGGGTTTGACTGGGTGCCACCTGACCTGACAGTGCCCCGTTTTTTAGAACACCCATTTGCGTTCCCACAGCTAATGCCGCCTCCGGCGTTTGCGTCGGTGCAATATTCAAAAATCGCAGCGCCTCGGCAGTCACCTTTGAAAACACCGGCGCGGCAACCAGACCGCCGTAATACTCTTGGCTACGGGGATCATCAATCACCACCACCGTCACCAAACGCGGCGCATCGGCAGGCACCATACCGGCAAATAATGAGACGTATCGATCATCCTGATAACCGCCCGCGCCGACTTTGTGGCTGGTTCCTGTTTTGCCGGCGACCGCGTAACCGGCAATGGCTGCTCGCGTGCCAGTACCGCCTTCGTCAATCACAGCTTTCATCATTTCACGGACATCCGCCGCCACATCGGCACTGATAACTTTATCCTCTGTGGGTAATGCAGCATGGCTAGTGTCTGGCAACCTCAGCAAAGACACTGCCTTTTTAACACCATTGTTAGCCAGCACAGCGTAGGCGTGGGCCAACTGCAAAGGTGTCACGGCGATGCCATAGCCAAAGGCCATGGTCGCTCGCTCAACCGGTCGCCAGCGCTGCTTGTTAGGTAACACACCGGAGGCCTCACCGGGGAAACCCGTGCCGGGGCTTTGGCCCAAACCGACCCGTTCAAACACTCCGCGTACCGCCTCTGGCTCCAGATCCATAGCAATTTTTGTAGTACCCACCTGACTGGATTTTTTGAGGATGCCAGCCAGATCCAACGCCCCATAGTTTCGATGATCGACGAAAGTTTTGCGGCCAACACGGAAGTGTCCGGGGCTGGTATCTATCACCGTCTCGGGGCGAAATCTTCCGCTCTCAAGGGCTGCGATCATGGTTAATGGCTTCATCACCGAACCCGGCTCAATCAAGTCAGTCACTGCACGATTACGCATGGCGTTTGTGTTGAGGCGGCTGCGGTTGTTAGGGTTAAAGGCGGGCTGATTGACCATGGCCAGCACTTCGCCGGTCTGCACATCAAGTATCACCACTGAGCCAGACGCCGCTCGAAACTGCGTCATCGCAGCCTTTAGCTCTCTGTAGGCCGCGTACTGGAGTCGCAAATCAATGCTCAACGCCAGGTTCTTGCCGGGCCTTTCACTTCTGAGTAGTTGCAGATTCTTGATCACTCGGCGCTTGCGATCCTTTAGCACCTGCCTGACTCCGGGTCGGCCAGCCAGTAATTCATCAAAGGCTAGCTCCATACCTTCCTGACCGGCGTCATCAATATCGGTAAAACCGACCAGCTGAGCGGTCACTTCCCCTGCGGGGTAATAGCGTTTGTATTCAACCTTTTTAAATATGCCTGCAATACCGAGGGACAAAATCGCCTCAGCGTCGTCCGGCGTAATGCGACGAGACAAGTACATAAATTCTTTATTGGCATAGACAGCGAGACGTCGCGCAAGGGCCTGGGGTTTCTCCCCCAATTTTTTCGCCAACACCGCCAGCTTGTCTTCACCCAGATCAAGAATTTGTGGGTCGGCATAGACAGACACCACAGGGGTGCTCACCGCCAGGGGCTCGCCACGTCGATCGGTGATAACGCCACGATAACCAGGGATTTCATCTTCTCGAATCATCCGAGCATCGCCCTGACCCTGCAAAAACCTGAAGCCATACTTGGCGTCGGGCATAACCTGCAAACCCGCTATCTGCCAAAATGCAGCCAGCGGCAACAGGGTGAGGATAAAAACTAGTGTCAGATAACGCCATCGAGGCATGCCAATCTGACGCGCACTAGGCCGTCTGCGCTTGCGTCCAATCAGCCAACTCGATGTTTTTGTATCGCTACGCTTCAAGGTCTCACCACCACTATTTGATCCAGCAGCGGCGCTCGCATACCCAGTTTTCGCTGACTAACTGTCTCAACCCGATGCAACGATGCCAGAGAGCTTTCCTCCAGCAAATATTGTCCCCATTCGACCTCAAGACGGTTTTTATGCTGCTCTAACAGGGCCAATTCGCTATACAACAGACGACACTGATGACTGACGAAAACAACACATAAGCCGCTAAACAACATAAGTGCCCACAGCAAAAAAATGCCTTTGCCGCCGCTCAAACCAGACACCTGGACACCCTGTGTTTAGTCATGCCAATTTCTCCGCAACACGCATAACGGCGCTACGGGCGCGGGGATTCTCCGCCACTTCCTGCCCGCTGGCCCTGGTGGCTTTACCCACCGCTTGCATACGCCGAGTTATCTCGCTGTCTCGCAGAGGTAAACCTTTGGGTAGCATCGGCCTCTCGTGGCCACGAATATATCGCTTAACAATGCGGTCTTCCAAAGAATGGAAACTAATCACCACCAATCGTCCGCCCACTGCGAGCACGTCCAGGACACTGCCAAGAAGCTGCTGCAAGACTTCCAGCTCCCGATTGATAAAAATTCTGATGGCCTGAAAAGCACGAGTTGCCGGATGCTTGTGTTTCTCCCAGGAAGGATTTGCGGCGGCAATAATGTCGGCCAGTTGACTGGTGGTCGTAATAGCCGATTCATCCCGCGCCGCTACCAACGCTCGCGCCATGCGTCTGGCATGCTTTTCTTCACCGTAATCTCTGAGCACCCGCGTTAGGTCATCCGTCGAGGCTACAGCGAGCCATTGCGCTGCACTTTGCCCACACTGGGGATCCAGTCTCATATCCAGCCGGCCATCACGCAAAAAACTAAAGCCCCGGGCAGGATTGTCCAGCTGAGGTGATGACACACCGAGATCCAGCAGCACACCCGAAACCTGGGCAGAACGATGTTGACCTTCGACCATCAGCACTAAATTTTCGAACGACCCACGTTCAAACGTAAACCGCTTATCCTGGGCAAAATGCTGATCCGCCCAGGCACTGGCCTCGGGGTCTTTATCGATGGCAAGCAAACGCCCCTTGCTCGAAAGTTTTGACAAGATTTCTGCGCTATGGCCACCGCGACCAAAGGTGCAATCCACATAAAAACCGTCAGGGTCTTGCACTAATGCCTCGATGGCTTCGGCTCGCAAAACAGTCGCATGGTATTCAGGCTGTCGGCCCACCAAACTTACCTCACAGTGATAGTGTTTTTAATTCTTCAGGGATATCTGTTGCCTGAGCTTCTGCTGCGAACCAATCGTCACGATCTGTATTCCAGCGGTCGGCACCCCACAGCTCAAAGCGATGGCCCAGACCGACCAACATCAACTTCTTTTCAAGTTCCGCAAAAGAGCGCAATTCTGGCGGGATCAGGATGCGACCACTAGCATCCATCTCAACTTCGCGAGCGTGACCCAACAACAAACGTTGCACTCCACGGGTTCGAGGGTTTAGAGTAGGCAGGGCACGGATTTTAACCGCACGCTCATCCCATTCAGGCTGAGGGAATATCATCAAACACTTATCTGTAAGACTAACGGTAACCACCAGTTGGCCTTCGCAATCGCTAAGCAAAGCGTCCCTATACAGGGCGGGCAACGCCATACGCCCCTTAGCATCCATGTTGATTTCTCTGTTGCCTAGAAACACCGCCGAACCCGTTGTTGTTTTTATGGAAAAAGCTGGTTTTAGAGGAAAAAGGCACTAACAGCCACAATTCCCCACAATTCACCACAATTCACCACCCAAAAGATCATAATCGATCTTGAATCGACAAGTCGATCTAAAAAGTGGGAAGATGTCGGTATATAAGCTCGAAAAGCGGCGATACTGCCGTTAAAATAAGAAAAGAGAAATTTATACCTAATAGAAAACAGTCTAGTAAAATACAAACCTCAAGTAATTACTTAGTATAGAGACTGTTTTTATCTAAAAACACCTCCACTTAAAACAATAACCTCTATAGCTTTGGTCAAATTTTAACCAACCATAACTCAGCGTAATTTCCCTATTTATGCCTATGATTATTGCGCAGGCAAAACTGTTGCCAGATATAAATAATGAGTACTCAAACTGGGGTGCCAGTCTCTCAAACAATCAACCAGGAAAACATCATGCAAACGAGTACAGGGAAATGCGATTGCGGCGAAGTGGAATTTGCTTTTACCGGAGATCCTATTAATAGCTCTTTCTGTTACTGCTACTCATGTCAACTCCGCACCAATTCAGACAAATGGTTTGGGGTTTGGGTGCCAAAGGAAAATTTCAAATTTACCCAAGGCGAGCCCTCAACCTTTACCCGAATCGGTGATTCCGGAAATCGTGTCGAATATACATTTTGCGGTAATTGTGGCGTCACCTTAGCCGGGTTTCCTGAGCTCACTGATTTTTACTCAGTGGCAGCAATGGCGATTGAAAATGGTTCTGAGCTATCACCCGGTATGTTGATGTACACAGCCCACGCGCCTGAGTGGGCGACTTTCCCCGAAGGGATTCCAAAATTTGATCTGTTGCCACCAAGCCTGGGCGACAATAGCTGAACCAGCTTTGGGCTTCGCTAGATTCGGTCGCAGTCAATAAATTTTCTGGATTAGTTCCCTTGGATAATCTGGCATAAATAGCCCCCTAGAAGAACACAGGCTTGCTTAGAATAAGTGGGGAGCCGGCCTGTAAGCCGGGTTCTGTCGAGAACAGTCATTCATCTGGGATACACGTCGCCATGCACCTCAAGCGACCTACCCGAATCCAGCGCGGGCCGCGCCAAAGGATTCCTATTTGGTCTTGCTCCGAGTGGGGTTTACCCTGCCACGCCTGTTGCCAGCCGCGCGGTGCGCTCTTACCGCACCATTTCACCCTTACCGGCAGCGAACTGCTTAGGCGGTATATTTTCTGCGGCACTTTCCGTAGGCTCGCGCCTCCCAGGCGTTACCTGGCACTCTGCCCTGCGGAGCCCGGACTTTCCTCCACCGCGGCCCCGAATGTCCGTAGCGGATAATTCGAGTAAACGCGATAGCGACTGCTCGGCCGACTCCCGGCGCGCAGGTTACCATGAATCTCCCTGACAACCACGGGCATCAACAACGCCGACCAATAGCCGATAGCAGCTCGCTTTTCTGACCTGACAAAATCAACTACTATCAGCAAGCTAAATCGCTCGCCGGGCTATCAAGCTCAGGCTACAAACTAATATCTAGCAGGCTAACGCCAAAATATAAGGGGTAACCGGTATGCCACAAGTAGAAACCGCTTTAGGCGCTATTGATGTCGACGACATCGGTATGTGCTTGATGCATGAACACATCATCATCGCCGATTGGGACATGCGCTCAAACTACGAGGATTATGTCGATATAGAATCCGAAGTACCCAAAGCGGTTGGCTCGCTCAGCAAAGCCAAAGATCGCGGCGTGTGTACCATCGTTGATTTAACGCCGATTAACCTGGGCCGGGATATTCATTCCATCCGCGCGGTCTCTGAAGCGTCTGGCGTGAATGTTATTTGCCCCACGGGCTTTTACTGGACGGAAGAACCCTGGATGCACGGCTGGGATGCAGAATACCTGTCCAAATATATGATTCGCGACATTACTGACGGCATCCTCGATACCGGCATTAAAGCCGGTATTATCAAATGCGCCACGGACCACACCGGCGTCGATGACTTTAATAAAAAACTCCTCCAGGCCTCGGCTCTGGCTCACCGGGCCACAGGGACACCGATCTCTACCCACACCACGGTTGCTAACAGCTCAGCGATAGATCAGGTTAGCGCCTTTAAAGAATTTGGCGTGGATATGAGCCGTGTGGTAATCGGCCATTTGGGTGACTCGACAGACATTGATTATCTGGAAAGCATTCTTGCCAGTGGCTGCTTTATCGGTATGGATCGCTTTGGTCTCGAAGCTATGCTGCCTTCAGATGATCGGGTCAAGACAGTCGCCACTTTGTGCGAGAAAGGTTACGCAGGGCAAATGGTAGTTTCCCATGACGCCTGCAGCTTTCAGGATTTCTTCGATGGTGAATACATTGAAAATTTTGCCCCTAACTGGTGTTATGAACATGTGCCTCGGGATGTCTTGCCGGCACTGGCTGAAGCCGGTGTTAACCAGGCTGATATCGACACCATGATGGTGGCTAACCCGAAAAAGGTATTTTCAACCTCGGGCAGTTACTAACCGATTTTTTTTGATCGAGTAGACATGGATGTTAAATAAGCCGACTCTAATTAGTGGGTCGGCTTATTTACCCGTGTCAATTTGAGAACAGGCCCCTCTTGCGAACAGATTTAAGTTATATAGACGCGGTTGACGAGCCAGGCTTATTTTTTCGCGAATCCTTTCAAGCACCGATACCATAATCTATCCAAGTGCTCTTATTCTCCAACCTTTATTCAGCCATCTTTATTCAACAAGCGAATTAAACCTTCCTGGGCACAGGACGCAACCAACTCACCGGCACGGGTGAAAATCTTGCCAAAATTTAATCCACGACCCGCTGATGCAGTGGGACTGTCCATCACGTATAACAACCAGTCATCGATACGAAATGGTCGATGGAACCACATGGCATGATCAAGGCTGGCCGACTGAATCTCATCGCGAACAAACTGTATGCCATGGGGCCGCAACGTAGTGCCTATCAGGTAAAAATCCGAGCTATAGGCCAGCATCGCCTGATGCAGGGCAAGCGGCACATCTACGGGAGAAGTTGCGCGAATCCAGAACATCTGCTCAGGCGGTAGACTATCCGCCGAAAACAGCTCGTCTGGCTGCACCGGTCGCATCTCTACCGGTCGATCACTGACAAAAAACTCACGCTGATCTTCCGGCAACATATCAGCCCGAGATACCCTGTACGCCTGCTCGGAAGACAAACTGTCAGGATCAGGCGCATCCGGCATTTCACATTGATGGTTGAGACCTTCTTCAGGACGCTGGAATGACATCGAGGCATTCAATATCGGCTTGCCGTGCTGAATCGCCACCACCCGGCGTGTGGTGAAACTGCCGCCGTCCCTGATCTGATCAACGTCATAAATGATCGGCGCAGTCTTATCGCCAGCCCGCAAAAAATAACCGTGAAGAGAATGAATATCTCGATCTTCAACCGTTGCCGACGCTGCCATCATCGCCTGGCCCAGCACCTGGCCGCCAAAAACATTGGGCGAGCCAATATCCTGATTGAGGCCGCGAAACAAATTGGTGTCGAGGCGTTCTAAGGTTAACAGAGCGATCAGATCATCAATTTTCATAACTAGTATTCATGACTAGCATTTAAAGTTAGTCTTTTTCATGATTGGCCTATAACGCTAAGTTAGCGTAAAAAATACAGCGATGATTGCAGGCAGATATTGGTTTACCTACACTCGTCTGTCAGTATCGTTGGAGTTAATAATAAAGTGATCAGGAGGATCGCGACATGATTTCAGCAAATATGCCCTACGACAAAAAACGTCAGTTCGTCAAAGGTTCTAGCATGAGCTACGTCGAAGTTGGCAGTGGCGACCCCATCGTCTTCTTGCACGGCAATCCGACGTCCTCATATTTATGGCGCAACATCATACCTTATTGCGAAACCCTGGGCCGCTGTATCGCCCCAGATTTGATTGGCATGGGCGACTCAGAAAAGCTCTCGCCGTCCGGCCCGGAACGCTACAGTTTTGTCGAACACAGCGAGTACCTGAGCGCTTTACTGGAGGCATTGGGTGTCGATAGCAATGTCACCCTGGTGCTCCACGACTGGGGCTCAGCACTGGGTTTTAACTGGGCGCACCAACATCAGGAAGCCATCAAGGGTATTGCTTACATGGAGGCCATCGTACAGCCAATCACCTGGGACCAGTGGCCCGAAGCTTCAAGGCCACTATTCCAGGCTTTTCGCTCGCCAGAGGGAGAAAAGATAATACTCGAAAACAACATCTTTATAGAAAAGGTACTACCTGGCTCGATCATTAGAAAGATGTCGGAACAAGAAATGGCTCATTACCGCGCGCCTTTTAACGAACCTGGCGAAGATCGCCGCCCGACGCTGAGCTGGCCAAGACAAATCCCCGTCGATGGCTCACCCGAAAACGTTGTCGAAATTGTCAATAACTATGGGGCATGGCTAAGGAAGAGCAATATTCCCAAGCTCTTTATCAATGCAGATCCCGGCGCGATTTTGGTTGGTGAACAGAGAGAATTCTGTCGCAGCTGGCCTAATCAGAACGAAGTCACGGTGGCAGGCACACATTTTATTCAGGAAGATTCGCCGGATGAGATCGGCCAGGCTATCGCAGACTGGATAAACACTAAAGTTAACTCTTAACCCTAAGCCTTGCCTATACCGGTCGCGCAATCCACAGGCGCAGCTATTTTTCTGGCTCAGCGGCTTTCCCGGTTCAGAAGCTTGCTGATTCAGTGGTTTTCCTGAGTCAAAGTCAGCGCTAACTGGTATAGCTTATTTCTGGCGCCGCCGGTGATTCCGGCGGCGAGACTCGCGGCCTGTTTGACCGGTAGCTCTTTGAGTAATACTGCCAATACCCGCTCGTGCTCTACGTCTTCATCGCTGCCTGCCAGACCTGTGAACCCGTGCACCAGCAGGACAATTTCACCGCGTTGTTGATTGGCATCGTGATTAATCCGATCTTCCAGTTCAGCCAGGCTGCCACACAAAATGGTTTCGTAGGTTTTGGTTAGTTCACGGGCCAATACAGCTTCTCTGTCGCGCCCAAAGATATCACCAAGATCAGCAATCGTAGCCTGAATACGATGTGGAGCCTCGTAAAAAATCAAGGTACGCGATTCTTTAGCTAAAGCCTGCAAGGCTTTTTGTCGCTGTGCTGCTTTAGCGGGCAGGAAGCCTTCAAAGACAAAACGATCACTGGGTAAACCGGCAACACTCAATGCTGCCGTGGCCGCGCAACAGCCTGGCACCGGACTCACGGTACAAGCGTTATCCAGAGCCCGCCGCACCAGACGATAACCCGGGTCCGAAATCAGCGGTGTGCCCGCATCGCTAATCAAGGCCACATCACCGCCACGCCCAAGCACATCCAACACCTCATCAACCCTGCCAGCACTGCTGTGATCGTGATACGAAATCAACCGGGTGTCGATATTAAATTGTTGTAATAACTGACCACTGCGCCGTGTATCCTCGGCAGCGATTAGCTCAACCGTCTGGAGTATCTCAATAGCGCGGGGTACCATGTCACCCAGATTGCCAATGGGCGTCGCCACCACAAATAGTGTTCCTGCCATAAGTAGAATATGCCCTTCAAATTACTGACGAAATACCCGTCGTTACCCGTGGCCCTGACCATGCTTCCAACTGCGCTTCAAACCATGATGCTGGCCGTGGCGGTAATGGTGCTATTAGCCGCTTGTGCCGGGCCGTCACCTCAGCAACAACCAGCATACACCACGAAACCAGGGCTGACCGAACTAGCTGAACGGTCACTACGTGCCGCCGAGGCCGACAATGGGCCAGGAAAAGCCCAGCATCTGCTTGATGCGGCACAAATCTACCATCAGCTTAAGCTAAATTCGTCGGCAGAAAAGACGCTTGCGGAGATAGATAGCGCCCAGCTATCGGCGCGATCGCTGGGCCAATACACCGTATTATATGCACCGGTATTACTGAGCAAGCACGAGCATTTTCGTGCCCGTGAATATCTGACCGCCCCAAAGCTGCTCACGGCATTGCCAACATTAGCAAAACCTTTGCAAATCACCCTACGTGAAACGCGGGGAGATTTATTCTCTTTACTGGGAGAAGATAGTGCTGCAGTGGCAGAGTACGTGGCGCTTTCGCGGTTGTTAAGCGATACAACTGCCATCAAAATTAGCCACGACAAAATTTGGCAAATTCTTAGTCACACGCCTGATAACACTTTGTTCAATCAGGCCGCCGATGCCCGGGGGATGGCATTAAAAGGCTGGTACCAGCTAGCCCTCGCGACCCGAAGTCTCAGTGATTTGAGTTTGCAACAGGGGCAAATCGAACGATGGCGCAAGCAATGGCCAGCCCACCCTGCGGTGTACTTTCCACCCTCAAATCTTGGTGCAATCGCAGCGGCGGCTGAGTTTTTACCAACCCAGGTAGCTCTACTACTCCCCTTGAATGGTCGCTACGGAGAAGCGGGAACTGTAATCCGCGACGGTTTTCTCGCAAACTACTACGACAACCTGGCAAAGGGTGCCCGGGTACCGACGATTCGTATTTACGACACCTCTGAACAAGCGATTGCAGATGCCTATCGTCATGCGGTGAGCGAAGGTGCTGACTTTGTGATCGGCCCACTACGCAAAGAAAACCTGGCCGCACTAACCAGACTAGATACCCTGCCAATTCCGCTCGTTGGGCTAAACTATCTGGATCAAAAATTAGATAACAGGCTAAACGAGAAGTTGGTAGAGGAAGACCACCCGGCAACTTATGCAGGCGCGATCAGCCATGCCAACTTCTATCAGTTCGGACTTTCTATTTCCGACGAGGCTGCGCAAGTCGCAAAGCGAGCCTGGCTAGAAGGGCACCGATCGGCCATGGTGATAACGCCATCTACCGCCTGGGGCGAACGAGCGCGGACGGCTTTTTCTGAACACTGGGTTAATCGTGGCGGGATCATCGTCAGCACCAGGCCTTATGCGCTTTCGCAATCAGATTTCACCGAGATCATTAAACCCGCGTTGCTTATTGACCAGAGCAATCAACGCGCCAAAAAAATCCAACGTACTTTGGGCAAGAATCTCGAATTCAGCCCCAGGCGACGCCATGATATCGATATGATTTTTCTGGTTGCACAGCCCGGTCAGGCGCGCTCCATCAAGCCGACGCTGGATTTTTTCTATGCCCACGACCTGCCAGTCTATGCGACATCCCACCTCTATACCGGAATAGAAAGCGCAGAAATGATTCGTGATCTTAATGGCGTTCGTTTTAGCGCGATGTCCTGGACATTGCCTGGCTTGGTTGCTGGCGATCTGATACCCGATAGCAATATGCGCTCCGCGTACCGTCATTTATATGCCCTGGGCATAGACGCCTACCAGCTACACCAGAATATCGCCCTGATGCAAGCCTCACCACAGACTCAAATTTATGGTCGCACCGGCACGCTGAGCTTATCGTCAGGCAATATCGTCAAACGCATCTTGCCCTGGGCTGAATTTAAAAATTCCGGCGTACGCCCCATCACCGTGATACAAGAATATTGATCGGTCGCAAACGCACAGTTGGCGAGCAAGCCGAACATGATGCCTGTCGGTTACTGCGCAAACACGGCCTGAAAATACGCGAGCGAAATTATCGAACCAAACGCGGCGAGATAGACATCATTGCCGAAGATGGCAGCACCCTGGTATTTGTTGAAGTCCGCTTGCGTAGCAATAGCACCTATGGCGGCCCGGCCGAAAGCATTACCCCTCGAAAACAACAGCGCATCATCTATGCCAGCCAACATTACCTTCAGAAAGAGAGGATTGCCGATTCACAATCCTGCCGGTTTGATACAATCTGCATAACTGCCCAGAGCTACATAAGTGCCCAGAGCAAATCTGCAACCGTAGATGCTGAGTGGATAAAAGATGCCTTCTCCGGAGGAGACGGCTGGTGATGATTAATATTGAATTGATCGTGGTCAACAATAACCGCATGCCGAACCTGGCAAAGACCGGGGGGTAGACCGTGGAACAAATTATTAGCCATCAATTCCATCAAAGTATTGAAGCGAAGATCGAGCATGTCGAGTTGCTGTCTAGGCCCCTCCAGGATGCCGCCGAATTAATCACCGAATGCCTGCTGCAAGAAGGCAAATTACTGATCTGCGCCGAGGGTATGTCGGCACCGCTAGCTGATACTCTGGCCCACTGTATGCTCAACGGCCAGGGTCTTGAACGACCCGGACTGCCCACAGTGACCCTGAGTAGAACCCTGCACAACAGTGCAGATGCTAACGACCCTTATAGCACGCAAATCCGTGCCCTCGCACAACCACAAGATATACTTATCATCATTAGTGCTGAGCCGGTCAGCCAACAACTGTCCGCCGCCGTCGCCACTGCGCGACAATTGGCGCTAAAAATTGTCGCTCTGACTGCACCAGGTAACGAAGCCTTTGCCGAGCAACTCAGTGCATCCGATGTTGAACTTCTTGCCAATAATGGCAACCAATATCGCATCCAGGAAATTCAAATGCTGCTCATATTTTGTATATGCGCACTCATCGAAAACAACTTATTTGGAGAAGTAAACTAATGGCTAGACTCTGGCTTGGCTTCATACTCGCCGCAGCAATTATCGCAGCCGGATGCACGACCGCTATTCATGTCGTCACCAGCAAACCCATCAAACCTGACCCCAGCGAAACATCCGTTGGCACTGACCTGGATGACTGGCAGATGGCCACTCTGATCGGCGTCAACATCAAAAAGGCCAGTCCGCTGCTGGAGAAATCCCACGTCAATGTCCATACCTATAACAGAATCGTGCTACTCACCGGCGAAGTACCCTCCGATGCCATGCGCAAACTGGCGGGGGATACCGCACGCAACTTTCTCGGTGTGCGGCTGCTCCATAACGAACTGCAGGTGCAGGGCGCGACGACACTGCTGGCCCGCACCAATGACAGCTGGCTGTCTACCAAAGTAAAAACCAAATTACTCGCCAATCGAAATATTAAAAGCCGCCATGTGAATGTGATTACTGAAAATGGCGCCATCTACCTGATGGGCCGGGTAACACGAGCGCAAGCAGATACTATTACTGCTGTGGCAAGCAACACCCGTGGCGCTCGCAAAATCGTGCGGGTATTCGAATACATTGATAACTGATTCGCCTAACTTTCCCTGGCTCATTAATCAACCATATTTTCGACATTTATTCGAGCTTGCCGCGCAATGATCGAACGCACTTTTTAACAATAATGCTGCCTGCCGAATTCAACGTTATTAAGCCCAACTGCATAAACGAGTATTAATCCCCTATGTCGACGCCCCTCTGGCAACCGTCCAATGATCATATTAACCAGACCAATATGATCGACTATATTCGCTTTATCGAAAGAGAATACGACATTGCTTTTGAAAATTACTCGCAGTTTCATCATTGGTCAGTTGAAAGCTGCGAGGACTTTTGGGCGAGTATCTGGCGCTTCAGCAAAGTTATTGCGCGTACACCCTGGCAGGCGGTTCTTACTGATTCCGATAAGTTTCCGGGAGCGCAATGGTTTAAGGGTGCGAGGCTGAACTTTGCCGAAAACCTGCTTCGCTTCGCCAATGATTTTTCCTGTGATAATGATCGCAGCAATAAGACCGCGATCGTTTCGCGACTGGAAAACGGCGAGCGCCGCGAACTCAGTTATGCCGAACTCTATACCGAAGTTGAAAAACTGGCCGCTGGTCTAAAAGCCGCCGGTGTCAGCGTCGGCGACCGAGTCGCCGCCTTTATGCCCAACGTGCCGGAAACCATTATTGCCATGCTCGCTGCCACCAGCCTCGGCGCAGTGTGGTCATCCTGCTCCCCCGACTTTGGCATCAACGGCGTCATGGATAGATTCGGCCAGATTGAACCAAAGGTATTGTTCGCCTGTGACGGCTACCACTACAACGGCAAAGTGATCGATTCGCTGCCCCGTGTGCGAGAGATCAGTCAGCAAATAGCATCGATTGAAAAACTCGTCGTAGTGCCCATAGTAAACCGGGCAGAGTTGAACAAGTCAGAGTTGGGCCGAACAGAACCTGCCAACATTGACCTAGTCAATATCAACAACGCCGTTCACTACGCCGATATGCTGGTATCTGAAAACACTCCGACCCTCAACTTTGCCCAGCTCCCCTTCGAGCACCCGCTTTATATTATGTATTCATCGGGTACTACTGGCGCACCCAAATGCATTGTTCACTCAGCAGGCGGCACTTTATTACAGCATCTTAAAGAGCATATTCTCCATGTCGATTTAAAACCCGAAGACACCCTGTTCTATTTCACCACCTGCGGCTGGATGATGTGGAACTGGCTAGTCAATGGCCTGGCAGTCGGCGCGACCATCGTGCTCTACGACGGTTCGCCTTTTGCGCCCAACCCGACAGCGATGCTTGATATGATCGACGAAGAGGACATTTCCATCTTCGGCACCAGCGCTAAATATATCGCTGCGATCGAGAAAGAAGGCCTGATACCTCGCAAGACTCATCAACTGAGTCAACTAAAAACCATTCTTTCTACCGGCTCGCCTCTGTCACACGAAAGCTTCCGCTATGTTTATCGGGATATAAAAACCGATGTCTGCTTATCGTCCATATCCGGTGGCACCGATATTGTCTCGTGTTTTGCGCTGGGCAATCCCTGCCTGCCAGTTTACGAAGGTGAACTCCAATGCCTCGGCCTGGGCATGGCAGTGGCGATATGGAATGATAAAGGCGAGAGTGTTATTGAAGAGAAAGGTGAGCTGGTTTGCACCCAACCCTTCCCCTCCTGCCCGATTTATTTCTGGAACGATCCCGAAAACGAAAAATTCCACGATGCTTATTTCGATACTTACCCTAATATCTGGGCACACGGTGACTACGGCGAAATCACCAGCAACGGCGGAATTATTATTCACGGCCGCAGCGATGCCGTGCTTAACCCTGGCGGGGTGCGAATTGGCACTGCAGAAATCTATCGGCAAGTAGAAAAAATAAAGGTGGTTCTAGATTCCATCTGTATCGGTCAAGAATGGGACGACGACGTTCGGGTCATACTCTTTGTAGTGCTGCGTGAAGGCACTTCGCTGGATGATGCTTTAATTAAGGCTATCCGATCAACCATCCGTGCCAATACCACACCACGCCATGTGCCAGCAAAGATTATCCAGGTGACTGACATTCCCCGTACCATCAGCGGTAAAATTGTCGAACTAGCGGTACGCAAGATTGTTAACGGCGACACGGTTCAAAATACCGATGCGCTGGCTAACCCAGAGGCATTGCAACACTTTGCCAACCTTCCCCAACTGCAAACCTGACTTCACTCATTATTAACCGGAGCTTATATCCATGGTCAAAAAAACTACCACTGTGAATCGATGCATGATCGCTACCAGCCTGTTTGCCTCGCTACTATTTACCTCGATATTATGCACATCGACGGCTAGCGCCTCTGAGGCAGCATTTCCACAATCACCCGATACGCCAACGGAAACCCGCGTCAAACTGACCACTAATCTGGGCGATATTGTTGTTGAGCTCAACGCCGAAAAAGCACCGCTAAGCGTTGCCAATTTTGTTAGTTACGTGAACAGCAAATATTACGATGGCACGATCTTCCACCGGGTTATTCCTGGCTTTATGGCCCAGGGCGGCGGCTTTTATAAAAACCTGAATAAAAAGCCGACATTGGCACCCATTCAAAATGAAGCGGATAACAAACTCAAAAACATCACCGGCACCATCGCCATGGCGCGCACCAATGACCCACATTCGGCCACCGCGCAATTTTTTATCAACCTGGCGGACAACCGCTTTCTCGATCACAAAAACAAATCCATGCAGGGCTGGGGCTATACTGTATTCGGCAAAGTGGTAGAAGGCATGAGCGTGGTTTACGAAATTGGTGACTCACCCACCGGTGGCCGTGGGCCATTCCCAAAAGATGTGCCGCTGCGCACTGTAGTAATCAAGAGCGCCACGGTAATCAAATGAAATTCTTTGCCTTACGGTCGTGTCAACCAACAGACCCTACAATCAACTTAGGGGCACCTCTAAAAATGCGTCTAAATTTGGCCTCAATTTCTGAGGATTTCTAATGTTGTCATTTGTTGATAACCACGCTCAATAAAACAGATCAAAACACCTGTTATCAAGCCCTTTTGACACAGTCAGCGTCGTTCTTTCCCTAGCTCCTGTCATACGGGCGCAACTGTCCTCTGTATTGTCACAAAACGCCTCATGTTGTACACCAGATTCATGAGACATATCCTGGTTTTAGCGCGAACCAAACCAATCGTCCGAATAAACATGCCTCCCTGCTCGTTTTCCATCGATCCGAAAACGTGTTCCACTCGAACGCGAACTTTCGATCGCTTTCGATTGGCTTGTCGCTGACGTTCCGACAATGGCTTGTTACGCGTGCCCTTTCGATGCATTTGATTACGATAGCCCGAAGCGAACAACATCAGATCGTTCTCTTCGCTACGATAGGCGCTATCCGCCCAAACATCCTGTGAGGTGTTTTCGGTCAACAGCTCAAAAAATATCTGAGAGTCGTGCACGGAGGCCGGGGTGACTTCAAACCCTCGTATGAGTTTGTGTTCATTATCTACCAATAGGTGGTTTTTGTAGCCGAAATGCGTCTCATCGTTTTTCCTGGCCCAGCGAGCATCGACATCTTTTTGACATTTCACTGACGGATTCTGATCAAAACGTTCTGGCGTCTCGCCTCGCTTGATTTGAGCATTCTCCTCACGGCTGTTGCGCTGTTTCGGCGCCTCCACAAAGCTGGCGTCTACGATTTGTCCACGACACGCCTTCAAACCCTGGGCGTCCAACTGAATAGCGAAGTCTATAAACAGCTCTTTATCAATGCTCTGTTGGCTTAATTGCTCTCGGAATAGCCAGAGCGTTCGGGCATCGGGTACCTTATCTTCAGGATATAGACTGAGAAACCGACAAAAACTGTAGCGATCCCTCACTTGAAACTCCAGCTCTTCATCAGAAATGTTATATAGATGCCCCAGAATCAGCATTTTGAAGAGCAAAACCACATCATAAGGCTTACGACCTGCCTGGCTTTTTCTCGGCTTCTCTCTGATCTTTTCCAGGCTGGGACGGAAGTCTTCCCAATCGATCAACTGGTTCAGTTGAATCAATGGGTCTCGTTCATCGAGTTTGATGTGGCGATTATCGAGATCAAAGAAACCTGGTTGCATGGATAGTTCCTGATTATTTGAACGACTAACGGTAAGATTAACTTATTCAGGTATTTTTAGAAGTGCCCTTAGGAGAGTTCTTGGCTCAGCACAAGAAAACACTGTATTCAGCGAATCTTTGAGGGCTGCGACAGCATGCCGTCTTACTGTTAAAAGATGATTTTATTACGCCCTTCAACATAGTCGTAAATTTATCATCTGTGTACGTCCAAAAGACTCTGGCAGATACCCACAGCTTTTTAAGCTTGCAATTCGAGATGTACCTGCCTGCTGCAACAGTACATTTTTTCATATATTAAGCACGACCCACTTTTAACCACCAAGATAATCAACCATACGTGCTGTTGGCTGATAACCATTTACGCTAGCCAGTAGTACCTCGACCATTTCTCTACTGTCCTGTACTTCCATAGCATTTGTTAAATCATTTAAAACAACCTGAATCTGCTCCCTTGACAGCGCCGCTTCGCTAGCCTTCATTATTTGTTTATGTTCCGTCGAACCCACGTTATCACCGATCAACAACTCTTCGTACAGCTTTTCACCGGGGCGTAGCCCGGTTATGACAAGCTCAATATCTCCATCCTGTGGAACCCCGCTCGCACCTTCCTCACGAGCCGTCAACCCTGCCATCTCGATCATGCGACGGGCAACATCGATAATTTTTACCGGCTCGCCCATATCAAGCACAAACACTTCACCATCACGCCCAATTGAACCTGCCTGGAGTACCAGACTAGCGGCTTCCTGGGTCGTCATAAAATATCGCGTTATCTCGGCGGCAGTTAAGGTGACCGGGCCGCCCATACGAATTTGGCTGACGAAGGCAGGAATTACGGAGCCAGAGGACCCTAGTACGTTTCCAAATCTTACCATCGAAAAACGAGTTGTCTTCCCTTCCTGCCTCGCACGTTCACAAACCGCCTGCACCACAAGCTCGGCCAACCGTTTGCTCGCGCCCATTACATTGGTCGGCCGCACAGCTTTGTCCGTGGAAATCAGAACAAAATTCTGCACAGTTGAGGCAGCTGCAACTTCAGCCGCATTCAATGTTCCGAGCACATTATTTCGTAAGCCCGAGGCCATATTGTGTTCGACAATAGGCACATGCTTGTATGCAGCGGCATGATAAAAAGTTTCTATACCAAACTTTTTGACAACCTGTTCGAGATGCTGTCGCTCTAGTACTGAACCAAGTATGCAGACCAGTTCCACTTGAATATTTCGGGAATCAATGTACTTGATTAGCTCCGTTTCTATTTTGTAGAGCGCGACTTCACTCACGTCAAAAAGCACCAGCCTGTTTGGCTCCAATTCGACAATCTGTCGGCCCAGTTCAGAACCTATTGACCCTCCGGCACCGGATATCAGCACGCTTCGCCCAGTAATACATTCTCTTAGAAGATCCTGATCAGGGACAGATTTTTCACGCCCTAATAATTGACTCATATAATCATCCTGAAACCAGGCCTTACGAATATTACCCAAGGCTATCTGACTAACTCCCGGAACATTTCTTACTTTGAATAATTTACTCTCCAACTCCTGGACAATTTCCAGTTTTCTTTCGCGACTGGCAGATGGGATCGCTAGTAATATTTCATCAATTTTTTTTTCCTTGCCAAAGGTATCAAGCCGATCAGCCGAAATAACAAGTTTTCCGTTTATCATTCTGCCTTGCAATGACGGGTTGTCATCGACAAAACCTGCAACATAAATTTCTGGTCCCGTTGCAAGGCCTGCTGCCAGGGAACGTCCCGCTTCGCCTGCACCGTAGATACATACACTCCACGCAAAACGTCTTTTTTTCTCTTCGCCGGAACGCGTATTACTGACGATAATATAACGTGCAATTACGCGTGAGCCGATAATAGCCATAAAGGCCAGCAAGCCATATAACACCACTACTGAAGCAGGTAGCCTGTACTGAGCCATATATAGTAACGCGTACCAAACCAACATCCCGATCAGTACGGCTTTGCCAACCTGCTGCCACAAATCATCCTGAAAATACCTGACGACCAGTTTATAAATACGCAGAAGATAGAGAGCTGGAACCGTCACTGCGGGGGCCAAGAAACAGGCAACAATAAAATCCCTATCAAAAACAGGCATCTCACCAAGTACTAACACGCAAGATAGCCACACCGCAACGGTTAGCAGAACGCAATCGACGCTTATGACAATCGCCACCTTCTGCTTCGTCGATAGATTGGTGATTTCGCCACGAACCGTTGTCCAGAGGAGATCAAAAAACTTATATCGATTCCTGCGGTTACTATTGGCTACTGGTGTGCTCTGTTGCGCCACGCTGGCTCCGGGTTCTAGTGACCAAACTCATCAAACTCTATCTTGACGACGAACGGTTAAGAATTTGTTAAGGGCACGACTACCAAGTTGGAGCCATGATAAATTTCAGGCCCTTTTTACTTTATTTTTGTTATGTTAATCAATCAATTAAGGTGTATTTTTAGATGAAGCGATGCGGTCGGTTGATGAACGGCTGAGAACACGCCACCCTTAGCTTGGCGTGTTAAGTGCCAAGAACTTTCCAGCGTATAGATATTATGATTATCCTGGAGCGAGCCAAACTCGGGTTTCAAGTATTAGAATTATTTTGGATTCCGAACGGCTAATTTAAAAACCTCATTAATAGTCAGGCAGGTTTTATTTATTTCAGCCTTCGTTAACGTTGGATGGCAAAGAAACATCAAGCTTGTCTCCGCTAGCTCCATTGCAATAGGGAGTCTTTTGCTCGGCCGGAAAGTAGTACCGTCAAAAGCTTTTTCAAGGTAAACCTCGGAACAGGTTCCTTGAAAACAGGGAACGCCCTGAGCATTGATTTCCTGAATTATCCGGTCACGAGACCAATCGTCCGCTAATTTTGTAGGATCAACGAAAAGATAGAATTTGTAGAAAGCATGCTCAGTGTCACCTGAAGGGAAGGGTACCCGTAAAACACCTTCCCCAATTAAACTCTCGCATGCCTGCGTAATAGCCATCGCGTTAGCCAACCGTAATTCATGCCATGCTTTCAATAATCGTAATTGAATGCGGCCAATAGCAGCTTGCATTTCCGTAAGCCGCCAGTTACTGCCGAAGGATTCATGCAACCACCGAAACCCCGACGGATGCGATTGACGATATACTGCCGCATAACTTTTTCCGTGATCCTTATAGGCCCATGCACTCTCCCAAAGCCTATGGTTGTTGGTAGTTAACATGCCACCTTCACCACCAGTACTTATGATCTTATCCTGGCAAAAAGAGAATGCCGCGACGTCACCTAGCCCACCTACCGGCCTACCTTTATATAAAGCTCCGTGTGCCTGAGCGCAATCCTCAACTACTTTTATATGAAACTCCCTGGCCAAATCCATGATTCCATCCATGTCACATGGCCATCCCGCGAGGTGGACACATATAATGGCTCTGGTCTTTTTGGTTATGACTTCCCGAATAGTAGAAGGTGTAATGTTTTGACTATCGCAGTCAACATCGGCAAAAACGGGTGTCGCACCGACATTGACTATACTACTGGCTGACGCGATAAATGTTCGCGAAGCCACCACTACTTCATCACCAGTTCGAATGCCTAGCACTCTTAACGCCAGCTCAAGTGCCAGCGAACCATTGGCTACAGCTACCGCATGTTTTACCTGGCAAAAGTCGGCAAATTCTGATTCAAAATTCCGACATTCTTCGCCAGTCCAGTAATTGACTCTATTTGACCGAAGAACTTCAGAAACTTTTTGAATTTCTTCATGAGAATAAGATGGCCATGGAGAAAAAGTCATGCGCACCTCATCAAATGCATGTTAAAAAGAGTTAAATATCTGTTTGGCACGCCATAAAAACACATGATGACTTTGTTAGATATTTCCTTACTCTTTAGGTAATCCTACCATTGGAATTACTGTAAATTTAGCGAGTATTAAATAAACTACAACATGACTGATGGTCGCCCGATTAGATATTACAGCGCAGTCAGTATTATAATTAGTACAACTTTTGTAAATAACGTTGCGGGATTTATCCTCTGCGACGACTAACTGTTAGCAATATCAACTAGAAACGAATGGTTTCCATAACCCGGGCCGTATTTAACCCACTTTTTTAATCAAAGAGTTAAATTTTGGAAAATAGTTTATTTAGCAGAAATTTTTAATTCAAGAGTACAAACTATACTATCCTCGCAACCATCGTAATTTACATCGATACGCTCGTACAAACTCTTTCCATCATGACCATATAGCAAAGAAAACTGTTTACTCTCTCGCAGGAACACCTTTAACTGTCGCTCCGTCCGGCACATCTCGTACCACCGCAGCACCGATACCAGCAATCACATTGGCACCGATAGACAATCCGGGGCCAACCGCTACACTGAGCCCCAGCAAGCTATTTTGTCCCACTGTCACTCCCCCTCCCAAGGCCACATTCGTTGAAATATGCACGCCATCCATCAGAGTGCTATCGTGCCCCACAACTGCTCCACTATTGACAATGCAAACATCACCAATAGCCGCATTCATGCTAATTACAGCCTGCGTAGAAATAAAAGAACCCTGACCAATCGTCGAATAAGGGTTAACAACTGCGCTAGGGTGAATAACCGTTACAGGCGTTAAGTTTCTACCGGTAAGTTTCAGTTGCAATTCAACTCTTGTAGTATTATCGCCAATACCGACAATAAATTTAGAACCGTCTTCTGCGCTATCAATGTAATCGCTTATAGTGCTGACGACTGACCAATTGTGTATTTTACGCTCCTTGGTAAAGGCATCATCAACAAACTCGATAACACCCCAGCATGCAATCAGCTCTGCCGCACTCGCTATTTGCTGTGCGTGGCCACCAGCACCAATTATTGTTAGTTTTTCCATCGCGTCCGTGGCCCTCTATCTAAAAAAGCACATCAGGAGCTTCCATCGAATTTCGTCATCGTGACATGATCTGGGAATGATATATCCTTTCTTTTTATAACCTGAATCAATGTCATAAACAATATCTTTATATCGAGGAAAAAAGATTGGTTGTCTACATACCAAACGTCCAACTTAAACTTTTCATCCCATGAAATGGCGTTCCGCCCGTTAACCTGGGCCCACCCGGTTAGGCCTGACCGCACTTCATGCCGTCGAGCCTGTTCGTCCGAATAAAGTGGCAAATACTCCATAAGTAATGGCCTGGGGCCCACTAGACTCATATCACCCTTCAGAACATTCCATAACTCTGGCAACTCATCTAAACTCGAGCTGCGCAATAGCATACCAAAGCGGGTTAATCTTGCCTCGTCTGACAATGGGTTACCATCATGATCAACAATGTCTAACATCGTGCGAAATTTCGCCAGTTGAAAAGGCACCTCTCTCCGCCCAGGGCGAGTCTGCTTGAACAATATTGGACTGCCCATTTTTACGTAGATCCAACCAGCAATGATCAACAAAATCGGACTGAACAGCAACAAAGCCACTAACGACACCGCTACATCAAAAATGCGCTTCACTTAGTCCAACCCCATGTATTGCATTATATCGCGATTAACTTTATCAACATCGTACTTAGCCATCGATATTTGACGAGATCGCGCACCCATTTTCCTTGTCAGGTCGTGCGACAACACAAATTTTTCCATAGCTTCAACCAACGCTTCAACATTCTTAACGGGTACCAAAAACCCGTTTTCACCATGAGTAACGGTTTCCCGGCAACCGGGAGCGTCCGTCGTAATAATTGCGCGTCCCGTAGCCATCGCCTCTAAAACTGTGCGCGGGATCCCCTCACGGTAAGATGGCAGCACATAAACTGAACTCTTTGCTAGGACGGGCCTAACGTCATCCAGCTCACCATAGTAATTTATAACGCCTGATCGTATCCAACTGTCCAACTCTTTAGGATCAATGCAGGATGGGTTTTTATCCAACCAGCCTACCAAACCAAACTCTACAGATGGGTGCTTGGCCTTTATTATCCTGGCCGCAGCTGCGTATTCGACAACGCCTTTGTCTTTCAATAATCTCGCGATAAGGAGAAAACGCATTATTGGCGCGCTCGGCACAGGTACCTCTTCAAACTCTCGGGTATTTATGCCCGATCCATTTATCAGATGCGACCTACGTTCATCCGTCAAGCCAAGGCGTACAAATAATCTGCGATCATCGGGATTTTGAAAAATTATGCTGTGACAATCTTTGAGGGCAATTCGGTATAGTCGACGGACCAATGTTCGAAGATAGCGCTTTAGACCTGTTGGCTTCTCTGTGAAGACGTACCCCAACCCAGTAATCAGCGCGACTCGGGTAGGCACTTTGCAGAAAGCAGCAGCAGTCATGCCATATATCACCGGCTTAATGGTATATGCAAAGACATGTGTAGGTTTAACGAGCCTTACCAGTTTGAATAATGCGAAAAACGTCTTCAAATCGGAAATGGGGTTGAGGCCTGTACGGGAGATTGGAATATCGTATGCCAATGCACCAATTTCCTCCAGTTTTCGCGTAGTTTCGGCATCCGCTGAAATTTCTGGTGCACAAACATGTACTTCCGCGCCAGATTGGATAAAAGCACCTATCATGTCACCACGAAACCCTATGAGTGATTTAGCATAACTACCAGCAACTATTATTCTAGCGTTTTTATACATAGATTTACTGACCTAACCCCATGTGCGCAAAATTTGAAAATCGCCAATTCACTATTGGTAAGCGCCATTTTTCAGTTGTCACCACCCGCAGGTGAACTCATGCCACAAAGTAATTCGCGACTACACGTAAAAGAAAACATCTCAATATGAAATAATATCTAAACCGCTGAATATAGGCACCAGAAAGTCCTGTTTACAATGGCTTTTAAGTTACACCAAAATATTACAACGCCACAGGAAACAATCGCAGGCCATCTTTTTGCACACAACTTTAGTCGGAACGAGTTAGGGCCAGCGCCTTAATTACTTCGGACAATTGTTACCACAGTGATCCAAAAAATAACTACTAAGCATCTTCAGTAGCGCAAAGCTATTAACCAAACAAATATTGTACCTAAGATATTGTAAATTACACTTTAACTGAGATTTAGGCTGCCCCAGGACTAGCTCACAAGTAGACATTTGTTTAAGGTGTCGGTCAACCCGATGCGCCACCTGTCTCGCTTAATTTCTATGATCAGTCCTTCCATGCAGGAAAATATTTTTAACCGCCGCATGCTTATCTGTGTGTTTACCGGCTTCGCATCGGGGATGCCGCTGTTTTTGCTTTACGCGCTAGTACCTGCATGGTTGCGCACGGAAGGCGTTGGACTGAAAGAGATTGGTTTGTTTGCGCTGATCGGCCTGCCTTACACCTGGAAGTTTTTCTGGTCACCCCTGATGGAAAGATATCCACTGCCTTTTCTTGGCCGAAGACGCGGCTGGATGCTGGCAACTCAGCTGGCTTTGCTCATTTGTATCGCCTATCTACCTTACCTGGACACCCAGCTACAGTTGTGGCCCATCGCCTGGCTATGCGCGTTGATCGCCTTCTTTAGTGCCACGCAGGATATCGCCATCGACGCCTATCGTCGTGAGCTATTGTCTGATGCTGATCTCGGTCTTGGTAATGGGATTCACGTTGCTGCTTATCGTATTTCCACCCTTGTGCCCGGCTCGCTGGCGCTGATTTTAGCGGATCACCTGCCCTGGAATACTGTGTTCCTGATTACCGCAGCATTTATGTTCGTTGGCCTCGCGCTAACCCTGTCAATTGGCGAGCCTGACCATGCTCAACCCACCCCTACTTCGCTTCGCAATGCGGTGGTCGAACCCTTTGCTGAATTTTTCCAGCGCGATGGCATTCGCCAGGCACTATTAATCCTGAGCTTTATGTTTTTGTACAAACTCGGCGATAACCTGGCGACTGCGCTATCTACACCTTTCTATATTGATATAGGTTTTGAATTATCCGAGATCGGAATAGTCGCCAAAAATGCGGCTTTGTGGCCGATGATTTTCGGCGGTCTAGCGGGCGGCCTGTTAATGGTGAAGATAGGCATTAACCGGGCTTTAT
Source organism: Porticoccaceae bacterium (assembly GCA_021773435.1). GTDB lineage: Bacteria > Pseudomonadota > Gammaproteobacteria > Pseudomonadales > Porticoccaceae > HB2-32-21. The sequence continues at coordinate 7,659 of JAJFKC010000020.1, read as the reverse complement.
GGGTATTCGGTGGCGTGCAGATTATATCCATCTTCGGCTTTGCGTTGATGGCCCATGTCGGTGAAGGCCTGTGGTTGTTGGCACTGGTGATAGGCTTTGAATATCTTGGTGTCGGCCTTGGGGCAGCAGCCTTTATAGCGTTTATCGCCCGCAGCACCAGCCGCGCCCACGCCGCCACTCAATTTGCTCTGTTAACGGCTCTGACCGCAGTGCCAAGAACTATCGCCAACGCGGGTACGGGTTTTATCGTCGAGAGCGTGGGCTGGGAGCTGTTTTTTTACGGCTGCGCCCTGGCTGCAATACCGGGCATGTTATTACTACCTAAAGTCGCACCGTGGCACGCCCCGATAATAGAGTCTGACAAATCGCAGCGGTTTAATGATCAATAGTTCGCCGGAGCACTGGCCTGGCCTTATCCATATAGAAGGAACAACGGCATGACGCAAATCTACACTCGCAGCGGCGACGATGGCAGCACCGGCCTGGCAGATGGCACGCGGGTATCCAAAACCAGCGTCCGCATCGAGGCCATCGGCACAGTTGATGAATGTAATTCGCATCTAGGCAAACTGGTAAGCCTGACGACTCATACTAAACTATCCGCAAACCTGGTATTACTTCAACATCAGTTGTTTGATCTCGGGGCGACACTGGCTGACACAGCAACAAGCCTGATGAAACAGCAACACGTCGGAGTGTTGGAACAGTGGATTAATGATCTTGACCAGGCCCTGCCGCCTCTAAAACAATTTATTCTGCCCGGCGGTGACTCGGCGACAGCGCAGGCCCATATCACCCGGGCGGTTTGTCGTCGCGCCGAACGCGGTGTCTTGAGGCTGGCCGAAACCGAGCTTGTTCCTGAAACTACAACGCAGTTCCTTAATCGGCTGTCCGATTACTTGTTTGTGGTGGCGCGAACACTTGCCCGACTAAACTCAGTTGATCGCGGCGGTGAAATAGTCTGGCTCCCGGAGCATAAGCGCGGCTAGTCCAATGGCCCGAATGTGCAGGGAACGACGAGCGAGGCGGATTGGCACCCAACGAGACAATTCGAGCGGAAGCATATCAACCAAAAATAATGATCGAAAACTCATCAATCATCCGCTTTGTTCAAGGATAATATTCAAGGACAACGTTTAAGGTCTAGTGGCAAACTTGCTTGATAACGCGACCAGTCAAATGCGGGGCCCGGATCAGTCTTTCTACCTGGTGCAATATCGCTATGGCCAACGACGCTCATTACATCGAGATTTGGATACGCACCAAATAATAATTGGCTGACGCCTATCAATGCCAGGTATTGGGCATCCGTATAAGGTGAATCATCAACACCTTCTAGCTCTATGCCAATAGAGTAGTCGTTACAGTTATCGCGCCCTTCATAATTCGACAATCCGGCATGCCATGCGCGGCGGTTAAAAGATACGAACTGGACAACTTCACCCAGCCTATCTATCAGTAAATGTGCAGAAACCGTCTCGCCACCAATTTCAGAAAAATAGGGGTGCTGCAGTGGGTTCAATCTATTGCAAAAAAATTCTTCAATAAAGGAGCCGCCATAAACACCCGGAGGCAAGCTAATCCCGTGAATAACTATAAGCGACACATCACAATTTTCGGGGCGATCATCATAATTCCTTGACGGCACATGCCGGACAGCGGTAAGCCAACCATCAACCCCTATTTCTCCAAACACTACAATTTATGCCTTATATTGAATGACTCGTTGTCGGCGTCTTACGGGCAAACACTGGCAACATTTGTCCTCCGAGCAAAAGGTATCCGGCGCGCTGTTACCCAATTTTTCTGGTGTCATGAATAATCTTGGACAAAGCTTCATCAAATAGATGAGAATTATCGAGCACGATAATTTTTTCTTCCTTCATTTTTACTGCCAGATGATTCCGACTTGCAACGAATATATTACGACCATTGCGATCACCAAATACATATTTTCCTGTAGACTCAACTTTACCAATTAGTCGGCAATGTTTTGAACACCCACCTTCCTCATCGCTTAGTTCAACCCAGGCACCCTTTTTAAGAGAATCAATTTCAGCCAGGAGATTATCATCAATCAAACCATGCAAGCCTTTGTCAACGTCTTCTCCCTCCCCAGGCAAATCGGCATCAATATGTTCAACGGTTACCCGCAATGAATAATCACCAACCTGCTCAGCTTCGTATTTGTCAAAAACAACCGGATGAATATTTTCAGCTTTGTTTTTATCTTCCAACAAATATTGTTGGATATTTGAAAACATCCGTTGGCTCTCATAATCATCATAAGAAATATCATTCAAGGATTCTGTAAGGGTAGCGGTTAAACGGTCGAAAAAATCCTTATCAAACTCCGACATTGACTCCAGCTCTAATAGCTGGTCAAGTAAGTGTACAGCCTGCACCCATTGATCTGATTCTAATCCATATTTGAGTCTCGCCCGAAACAAGACGTGGCTCCAGGCTTTTTCTGAAAAATGCACCAGCGCGTAACCAAATTGGTTCCCGATTAAGCGAAAACCAAGCAGCTCATCAACACTTTTGCGTGCAGCATCAATCTTCTCATTAGCCGCCGCTTCTTCCATAGCTCGCCTTTCAAGCACGCCAATTCGCTGACGATCCCATTCTGTAAATTTGACAAAATCGGATAACAGATCGGTCAGTTGAGCTAAATCAGTTTCCGCACATTCGAGCCTGGCTATGACCTCATCGAGTTTTTTAAACAGAGGATCGTTCTCTAAAGTTTCTACGCCAACCAGAGTGTTGGCTGCCACTGCTACCTCATTAAGCAAACGCCTGACTGGATGTTGCTCGAGGTCGAAAAAAGATTGATCCGCCAGTGCAAATTTAACGGTGAACAACTCTAAACGCGACAACAATGGCGACAGCTTCTCAGGTGTATTCTGTCTTTTACCTGCCTGACGAAACAATTTGTCGACCAATATAATAATAGCCTGATCAATATCATCCAGGCCATTAAATCGATCGCCCTGGGAAGCAAGTATCTGTTCGATTTGAACCCTGACCCCCACTTTCTCCGGACTTGCCGAGCTGCCGACATCTGAGTCCAGACGATCATCAATCACCCAGCCATTGACAGAATTATTTTTTAATATGTCCAGTAATTCTTCACTACTCAGTCGATCGTGTCCGTTAGATTTGGGGCTAATCTCTTTCGGGGGATTGACTTCCTTTTCCACTAATACATTTTTAAAATTGACGATCAGAGGGCTTCGCGATTTCAGCTCAGCTTGCCCACCTCGACCAACCTGGCAGACATCAAATTGGTCTCCGGGCGCAGGGTTTTTCTTAGGCCCGTCCTCGAAGGATTCGAGAAAATTTTGGTGCCCACTATTTTGATGCCTACTGCTACTGATTGGTGAACTTACAGCACTCTCCCCCAAGTTATTTGAACTAAATTCTTGATCCCTCCCCCCAAGGGTAGACTCTAAGTTAACGTTCTCATCTCCCGCGAACATTTCTGGCCCAAGTTCAGGCAAAACGCCCAAATCTTTTAATAACTGGTTGCATTGGGCCAACAAATTCGATATCTGATCTAATACAGCCCCCTCATAAAGTGCGAGCAAGGATAATTTGGGTAGTGGTGCTAGATCACAAGCGCGCATCGCAATCGCAAATTGATCGGTAATAAACTCAGGACTCATTGGCAACTGTTGAAATGCAATTTGATTATTCAATAGTTTACTTATTCGTCGCTCCAGCAAATGCAAGTCCTGATGATTTTTGGTATTTGCCGCTGACACCATTCTGTCAAAGACAACAACCTCCTCCAGATTATCATCGCCTAATAATGACAAAGAATTTCCACTGGCTTTATAAGCCTGGTCGCTATCTTCCGAATCAACAACGCGAGCTATGTCACTAAAAGCCGCCGAAATGCCGTCCAACCACAAATTCAGAACATTAGTCTTATCCGCTCTAAGTATTTTAATGGCGTCGTAATATTGGGTTTGCTGACTAGCCTCAGTCATGCCATCAGCGAGCTCAAAAAATGTATCGGTAACTTGATCAAAGATGAAAAAAGCGCGCTCAGTAAGGAATTGGTTAGTTCTGTCTCCCAACATTTTCAGAGGCATCGCTAGCCTCCGATCTAATCCCCTGACGGAACGATGTGATGCTAAATTGTTGTGCTGTTTATCCAACGAAAGTTTCGTCCCATTTATCTATTTCACAGGCATGTACATCGGCGCGTAAGCGCCTCCAACACAATATACATCAAATTAACTATATTTTTCATCCGGTTATAGACGATATATGCAAGTATTTGTGAATTTTGCTACGTATCTCCCTATAAATCCCCTATTGGCACCATCCAACAGTGTGTCATTCCCTGGCCCAATTTGGCCATGAAAACTGTGAGGGTTGTTATAATCATCCATCAAACTTAAGAGGGTTGAATGTGCAACTGGATCCCAAACTGAAAAAAAATATCGTACAAAACGTCACTAGAGCACTAGAGGAAGACATTGGCAGTGGCGATATCACGTCTTTGTTGGTCCCGGAAGACAATCTCTCAGAAGCCGTTATTATTTGCAGAGAACCGGCCGTCATATGTGGTATCCCATGGGTCAATGAGGTCTTTCGTCAACTAAACCCCAACATTACATTGGATTGGAATGTTGCCGATGGCGATGAAATTGGAGAAAACCAAACCTTGTGTCGCCTTGAAGGCAATTCACGGTGCTTACTAACTGGCGAGCGCACTGCTTTAAACTTTTTGCAGACATTATCAGGTACCGCTACGCTGTCTCGACGATATTCTAAGCTAGTGGAACATTCCAAAATCCAAATTTTAGATACCCGAAAAACATTACCTGGCTTGAGACTTGCCCAAAAATACGCGGTCAAAATTGGCGGTTGTCATAATCACCGGCTGGGACTTTATGATGCCTTCCTGATAAAAGAAAATCACATTACCGCCTGTGGCGGGATAGACAACGCGGTGTCACGCGCAAAACAAATTGCACCGGGGAAATTAATAGAGGTTGAAGTCGAGACACTCGAGGAATTTGAGCAAGCCCTGATTGCAAAGGCGGATAGAGTAATGCTGGACAATTTCTCCCGGGAGGACATAAAAAAAGCATCCCTGGTTCAACGCCAGAATCAAGTAGAACTAGAGGTCTCTGGAAATATTGACACAAGCAGTCTCGATCAGTACCACGACTTAGCGATTCAATTTATTTCGATGGGCGCGCTAACTAAAAACTGTCGTAGTATCGATTATTCGATGCAATTGGGAAATCTTTGATCACAAATTTTGATTTTATTTCGCGTACTAACCAACTCCCCTTTAGCGAATATCTATCAATAAGGACAATTCTAACTGATTGCGAAATTGATCCACACAATGTTCTTTTCACCTTTGATTTTATGCAGATATTTCTGGAACTAACCCTTTGAAACTGGAACATAAAATAACTACATTCCCGCTGACGAAATGCTGTAAATCAAGTTTTGCATTAGAAGCAACTTCCAATTTACACTGCTGTTGAATCCGACGGTTCAAAATAATAAGTTACTTGAGTCTGCCTGTGATTTTCTAGTTGATTTCCGAGGCAAGGGTAAAAATGGAACATCCAAGCAATACCATTACCATCTCCATCGTGGTGCCAGTCCATGCTGGCAGTCAATATTTGGCTGACCTGGTTTCTCAAATTGATAACCTTAGAAATGATTGGCAGGAAGCCGGGTTGGATTTGCAGATTACAGAGGCACTTTTTGTACTTGATGCGCCAATAGACAACTCCCCTGAATTGCTACGAAAATTAACTATCAATCACTCCTGGATAAGGTTAATAGACCTATCTCGAAATTATGGTCAGCATAGCGCAACTATCGCTGGAATTCTTTATTCGTCAGGCGATTGGGTCGCGACCTTAGACGAAGACATGCAGCATCGTCCACAGCAAATAGAAGAGTTACTTAAAGAGGCATGCTCCAAAAGCGGGGATGTCGTTTATGCGCGACCTCAAGCCGTCGTTCACGGAGGCGGTTATCGAGATATGCTCTCTAAGCTTGCTAAATCCGTAATCGCAAAAATATCCGGAAACCAATTTGTACTTTCCTTTAACAGCTTCAGGTTGATTCGCGGTGATATTGCGCGCGCTGCATCCAGTATTTGCGCCCAATACACTTATTTTGATATTGCCCTTACCTGGTTTACTGAGCGCATTGTCACCGCCGATATGGATTTATCCGACTCTCGGTATAAAGAAAACAAACAAAGCGGTTATAGCTTCACAACCCTTATTCAACACGCCAAAAGGTTAGTCTTGACATCTGGTTTCAGAACTCTGAGGGTTACAACTTCGCTGGCTTTTATTGCATTATTATCGTCTGTCGGTTATGGCGCATCGGTGCTTTACAGCAGGTTTTATAGTGATCAGTTGATAGAAGTAGAAGGCTGGGCATCTCTGATGATAGTCATTTTGGCCTTCGGTGGGGCGTCCATTTTCATTCTGGGACTGCTCGTTGAATTACTCCACATGGGTATGCTGCAGTTGCAGGGCAAACCCTCTTTCTTTGTCGTGAACCGATCGTCAGATGCCAAATTGATCGACGAAATTGCGAAGCTAAGCCGCTAGTGGAAATCCTTGGCAAGAAACCTGAAAGTAAGCCTGGTGCTCACATCGTCCTCATGTTTGGTGTGGGCATGCTAGGTTCGGCAATACGCAACTCCTTAATAAATTCTGATTATAAGTTAGTCGCCAGGGTTGATTTTGACTGGGAGCATTCCGAAAACAGAGCTAAGAAATTTATATTAATTGAAACGTTGTGCTTAGCATATTCACAAACCCCTGAAAGATTGTCGATTGTCTGGAGCGCAGGAAAAGGTCGGTTTCACGCTACTCAGGCCGAAGTCGCCCGAGAAAATGATTCCTTTTTAGACACAACTCGCTTTGCACAGATGTTAAAAAAAAAGCTGGGCTGCCTAAATTTCGTCTTTCACTATATAAGCTCCGCCGGAGGGCTCTTTGAAGGCCAGCGGGTGATCAATAACGCTTCTGTTCCAGAACCCATCAGGCCCTATGGGCGTTTAAAACTAGCACAGGAGCAGATACTTCAGGAGTCTTTCACCAAGGATCAATATGCCATTTACCGGCCCAGTTCTGTGTATGGTCCCATGGTGCAGAAAACTCAACAGGGCCTAATTAGCAATCTGGTGCATAATGGGCGGAATGGGCAAGTGACGGTTCTTGATGCACGTATTATGACACTCAGAGACTACGTATTTTCAGGTGATATTGGAAATTTTATCGCTCGGCACATAAGCTCTAAAACTGCCGGTTTAAACAGTAGTCAAATATACTTTCTCGTTAGTGCTCGGTGTTCGTCCATCTTCGAAATCGTATTGCGAATCGAGCGAATACTATACCTAAATCTGAACGTCCGGTATGACGAATCGTATGGTAACAACAGCAACATAACTTTCAGCGCTGATGTTTTGCCAACTGGTTGGTCCCCTTCAAGCCTGGATGTTGGGTTACGACAATTCCTTTTGACTTAACAACCACCGTCTAAAAGACGGTGGGTTCGATTGAGGGACTGAAAGTCCCACCAAATACCGGCCCTGCCGGTCTATTACTCAATCTCGAAATCTGCATTGGGCTTCGCCTCAAAATGATGAGACAAGTACTC
>JAJFKC010000019.1 GCA_021773435.1 Porticoccaceae bacterium | reverse complement strand
AGAGGACTTGAACCTCCACGACCTTGCGATCACTAGCACCTGAAGCTAGCGTGTCTACCAATTTCACCACCTGGGCACAAGGATGAAGCGACCCTTTTCAGGGGCTGCGCACTTTACTTATCAGACCTTTAATTGTCAATTCGAAGGCGCCTTTTTGAAGGGTCAAACGAATAGCCGCACCATTGGTTTTTAACGCTAGTTTGCGACGTCTGTCTGCTATGATAGACCGATGAAAAAATCAGGTCGTTCAGACCCCCAGGCCGTGCGTGAAGCAGCCCGCTATGACAATCCCATTCCCAGTCGTGAATTTATTCTGGCCCACCTGGAAAACAGTATTGGCCCCCTTAGTCATCAGGAATTATGTGGTGACCTGCAATTAACATCTGACGACCATATCGAAGCGCTGCGTCGTCGCCTGAGAGCGATGGAAAGGGACGGCCAATTGGTGCTTAACCGTCGCGGAGCTTATGGCACGCTGGATAAAATGAACCTGGTCAAAGGTCGGGTGTCGGGACATCCGGAAGGGTTTGGCTTTGTTTTATCGAAGGCAGCTGAGGGTGATATTTTTCTTTCCAGCAGACAAATGCGGCGGGTGCTGGATGGCGATGAGGTGCTGGTACGTATCGCTGGACACGATCGGCGGGGACGCCCCGAAGGGTCAATTGTTGAGGTGGTCGACCATCGCACCGAGCAGTTGGTGGGGCGATACTATCTTGAGAGTGGCATCCATTTTGTCCGCCCGGATAATCCGCGAATTAGCCAGGATGTCTTAATTGTTCCGGGGGAGGTCGGTTCGGCGAAACCGGGGCAGATAGTGTTGGTGGCGATCACTCGCCAGCCGTCGAGAAATGCGCAGCCTGCGGGACGCGTGGTACAGGTGCTGGGCGATGACCTGGCTCCGGGTATAGAGATTGAACTAGCGCTGCACAATTTTTCGCTGCCCCATGTCTGGCCAAAGCCGCTGGAAAAACAATTGGCCCGGATTGCTGGCGAGATACCGGAGCGGGATAAAAAACACCGTGTTGATTTGCGTCGGCTACCTCTGGTGACGATAGACGGTGAAGATGCGAGAGACCTTGATGACGCTGTGTATTGTGAATCTGTGCAAAAAGGCGGCTGGCGCTTGTATGTCGCCATAGCGGATGTATCCCACTACGTCAAGCCTGACAGCGCTTTAGATCTCGAAGCCTATGAGCGGGGCAATTCGGTGTATTTTCCCGGCCAGGTTGTGCCGATGTTGCCTGAAAAGCTATCCAACGGATTGTGTTCTCTCAAGCCCCAGGTTGATCGGCTGTGCATGGTCTGCGAAATGCACATCGACGCGTCCGGTGTGGTTAAGCGATTTCAGTTTTATGAGGGTGTAATGCATTCCCGCGCGCGCCTAACCTACACCCAGGTGGCCTTGATGCTGGCGGAGCGTGGTCAAAGTGATAGCCCGGTGCGGCAACAGTTCAAGGATGTGGTTAACCATATCGATCATCTCCACGATCTTTATGGGGCATTACAGGGTAACCGTGCTGCCCGTGGTGCCATTGATTTTGATACCGTCGAAACCCGGATATTGTTTGATGCCCAGAGAAAGATCGAACAGATTGTGCCTGTTGAGCGCACCGATGCTCACCGCTTGATTGAAGAATGTATGTTGAGTGCCAATGTTTGCGCAGCAGCGTTATTGGAAAAAAGTAAATTGTCAGTTTTGTATCGTGTCCATGAGGGGCCGAGACCGGAAAAGCTGGATGATTTAAGGACTTTCCTTGGCGAGTTGGGCCTTGGCCTGCCGGGTGGAGACGAGCCAACCGCTCAGGATTATCAGGCAGTGCTTGATCAGGCAGCACTGCGACCGGATGCAGATATTATTCAGTCGGTGATGTTGCGCTCCATGAGTCAGGCAGTTTATCAAACCGACAATGCCGGGCATTTTGGCCTTAATTACGAGGCTTACGCGCATTTTACTTCGCCGATTCGGCGCTATCCTGATTTGCTCGTTCACCGTGCTATTCGGGCTTTGCTGCATAGTAAAAAACGGGTGGCTCACTTAAAGCGTGTCACCGGAGCCAACCAGCAGACTCTAGAATTGAACTATCCTTACGATGTCGCGCAAATCACTGAGGGGGGCGATCATTGCTCGATGACTGAGCGGCGGGCCGATGAGGCCACCCGCAGTGTGGTCAACTGGCTGAAGTGTGACTACTTATTGGAGCATGTCGGCAACGAGTTTCGAGGTGTTGTCAGTGCCGTGACCGGGTTTGGCTTATTTGTTGAGCTGGAACCTGTCTATATTGATGGTCTGGTGCACATAACCGGTTTGCCAAAAGATTATTACCGTCACGAGGCGGCCCATCATCGCCTGGTCGGGGAGCGTACTGGTCGCGTCTTTGGTTTGGGTGATGCGGTCAATGTGAAGGTTGCGCGTGTCGATATGGACGAGCGAAAAATTGATCTGGAGCTGGTCACCACTGATAGCCGAAGCTCGGGCAAGCGGGGTGAAGGGAATAAGGGTGCAGCGAAACGGAAAGTAAGAAAAAGCCCCGGTAAAACCACGCGGGAAAAAGCTGCTGGCAAACAAAACAAAAATAAAAAAACATCGGGAAATAAGACTTCGCTTAACAAGGACTCAACAAAGGATTCAAGCAAGGATTCAAAAAAATCGGTCAGGAAAAAGACCAGGGAAAAAGTCCGCAATAAAAATAGCTCAACAGGAAAGGCGGTATCAAGTGCTAAAAAGAACAATGCTGGGAAGCACAAAAAACGTTCTAATTAGCCCTTTTGCTAAACAACTAGAAAGCACTGCTGTCCCACTTAGTCGTCAATAAAAAGGCTTAAATCCCAACCAGTTGTTACAATGTAAGTGCGAGCAAACACTGTAATAACAAGAGGATTTAAGCCTTGAGTCATCCTAACACTGTGTTCCACCAAATTCTAACAC
>JAJFKC010000018.1 GCA_021773435.1 Porticoccaceae bacterium | reverse complement strand
CCCATACAAAGTAATACTCTAGCTTGTATTTCGTATGTGAGCCTGTTCGATAATCCATCCTCAAACATTAATTCAACTGCTAGCTGAAAGCTACTCGCCTGAAGGCGAGGGTTTAAACCTTTAGGACGGACGAATTAAAGTGAATCAGGCCAGAACTTTATCTTCAAGATATCGAATCAAATCGATAAATTCCGCCTCACAACCAGGATTTATTTCTATTAGCAGTTTGTGAGCCTCGAGAACATCCTGACGGGCCCGTTCTTCGTCGGGACTACAGGGGAGTGCCTGCAACACGGTTTCACTTGCGTCACGGAAGGGAACTATTTCGAAGTATTCATCAAGGGCCATGACCTCAAGTGTTTTCAACACGCTTTCGTTGGTACAAAACAACATTGGCACCAGGTCGTAAATCCGTTTGCTGGCTAATGCCAGCTTAGCTAGCAAACCCAGAGTGGTGCTATCGAGACCTTCAACGTCGCGCAAATCTACTAGCACGCTGCGCACGTCAGGCTTGGTAAATATTGTGTTTATATATTGATTTAGCGAGGTGCAGAGTGTCATCCGCACGTCCCCGGCCATTTTTATCAGGTAGTTACCATCACATTCGCCAACCAGGATTTCACCCTTATCCATGGCCTGATCGCCGGGTAATGGTGAGTAATGAGACATCATCCGGAGCATCAGCAATATCATCAATTTTGAGCGCTGCACAAAGGCCGTCATGACTCATTTCGGCCTGCACGCAAGCATCTAGTAATGCATGTTCCCGATCTGAAAGTGTCTCGCCAGGAATACATTCGAGGAGCCCATCAGACGAAACACATATTGAAAAGTCATTTTCCGGTAAAACTATCTCCTCGACAGCCCATTGCGCATCCTCAAACAAGCCCACCGGTTTACCCTTGCCCTTCAAAAACTCAGCACCGGGTTTCGTCACTATAACCGGCATGGGTTGGTGAGCGGCTACCGCATAGCGCATAACGTTTCGGTGGGTATCAATAGAACCCACTATCATGGTCAGGTGCTTGTCGACCTTCATGGTCAAGACCTGCCGATTAATATGTTCGAGCAATCCTTCCGGGGCGCGCTCGAGGGCTGCTGTATCATCTTCATGCGTGTGTCGACGAGAAATCTGGCGCACCATAAAGCTCAGCATAATGGTAACAAACGCCGACGATGCACCGTGCCCGGAAACATCAGCCATATAAAATATCAGGAACCGGTCAAGCAATACGTCATAGCCAACAAAGTCGCCACTTAGATATAGAGACGGCACAATCTTGTGGGCGATTTCATAATCGCCATAGACCAGTGGCTGACCTGGTAATATATTCAGCTGCACTTCGCGGCCAGCTAACTGATCCATTTTTAGGGTATTGAGGCTATCTTGCAGTTCTCGATTAGCACGCTGTAGTTGGCCACGATAATCAAGATTCTCTCGGTATAAATCGGTAAACAGGCCAGAGCGTTTAACTGTATCTATCATTTCCGCCGCATCGAAAGGTTCGATCAACACGTCGATAGCGCCTCGGCGATAACTGTCGGCCACATCTTGTGGCGTAGGGTTAATCAGGATGGGGATAACGGCGAAGCCCGAGTCGCGACAACGCTGGGCGAAGTCTTCATCAATATCAATCACGTGTTCATCGGCTTCAACATCGACAAACATCAGCGCCGGCAAGAATTCGGGAATAACTTCCAGGGCCTCATCGCGAGTTGTCACCAGGCAGGTGACCCAGTCGGCATTCTGGAGAATCTCCAGCCACGGGGAATAGCGCTTGCTATCGCGGGATATGATCAGAACACGCTTGCTATCCTCGGCCATCACTTACCCAACGGTTATTACAACGTCCTCAACAGTTGGTAATCTACTCGTATTCGCTGTCACCAAAATCATCTTCAACCAGACCATCTGCAATCAGATAATCGCGGCGCTGCAAATACACATCGCGGATAAAACTATATTTATCACCTGAAATTAGCTTTTCAGTCTCCAGCAGGCCCGCTCGACCGGTCAAAGTATTAGCCCCGTATAGCTGATTGCGGGTCGGCACATGGTCAATATAGCCAATCGGATTCAAAAAGGTGTCGAGCACCCTACCCGGCGCATCCCGATAGGTGCTCGGCCCTAAAAACGGCAGGACGATATATGAACCCTGCCCAACACCCCATACCGCAAAAGTCTGCCCAAAATCTTCGCCATCCGATTTAGGCATGTCCCAATGCTCAGCAACGTCAAAAAAACCGGCCAGGCCGACCGTACTATTGACCAGGAAACGACCAGCGTCATTGCCTGCCTGGCCTATTTTCCACTGCATGACATCATTGACCGTGTTCAACACTTCACCCAGATTACCAAACATCCTGCCAAAACCACGCTCAACGGGGTTAGGTGTCACTGCCCGATAGCCACGCGCGATCGGCTTTAGCACCCACCGATCCGCAGTATCGTTAAATACAAATACCGCTCGATTAAATGATTCGAGGGGGTCATCCTGCCGATCGCTGTTCGCCATCGCCTGAGTCGATAAAAGGCTCGCAATGACCACTGCACTCCCTAGTAAAAACCGCCCCAGCAGTCGCACAAGAACTTTCATTTATGCCTTCCTTCAATTCTAGTTGTTTTATATATTCAGGCTGACATTCTAGTCAAAGCTTTGCGCGGATGGTAGCGATAAAAATTGGCGGGAACAGGTAATGATCAGGCTAGAAACTCTTACGGATTAAACTGCTTAAATGGCCATAAAATAAGTCATTCGCAGGCAAGATTTACTTATGGAAGCCACAGATAATGGATAAGCTTTGTAATTGCTTGAGAGTATCCAGGCCGGACGCCACAATAAAATCAACATCGGGATGGCCGATCTCAACCGCGATTTGGCACAATGCCTCACGGGCACTACAACTGCCCTCTTCCAGCAACTGCAACAAACAAATCGTCACCGAGTTGCTTTCAATGAACTTCACTTGCTCATCTCGATCCCGATAAACGATCAAATAGGTGGCTTGATCGGGCGGTTGATCAGGTTTAAATTCTGGGCCGATCTTATGGACCGGAAATTGATAACTAAGCCGCCAGGCCAGGGGCGAAATAATCAACCGGTCATCCAGCAAATCACCCTTAAGCTTTATATCGTCAGGGAAGCTCTCTGGTGAAACATCAAGCGCCAATTCCGCCCATTCATAATGGGCAAGCTCCAGCGCAAAGGCTGTATTGGCGAGCACGGTCGGCTGCTGTTCGTTTAAAAAACTCAAAAATTCCTGGCTAATCTCCAGGAAATAAGGCGAGTCGCATTCATGGCTCTTGATGAACTCCCTCACCAGTAATAACCAGTTTTCTTCGCTGACAACACTGTGCAGGATAGGGAAGCTGCCACTCAGGAATGATTCAATATTATTGAAAACGAGATCGCGGTAGATGCCAAGACGTCGATCTTCAACGCCAGTAGGTGCAGGACTCAACAACGGTGCTCTTAAATGCGCCGTCCAGGTCAATTGGGTTTCCTGGAAGCTGGTTTTATTCTTTGAGCTGCCCATCATTATTCCGCGCCTCCGTGCTACTGCTACACTATTTCTTCGGCAGATAGTTCTTTGGCATCGACCTGTATAGCCTCGACACCTGTGTCATCAACAACTGAGGCCTGCAAATCTCGAATAACATTCACTTCCCGCAGCAATTCATCGACGGGAGGAATATTAAAATCGCGCTCCAGTAAGGTCGGAAAAGCGCCAAACTGCTCATAAGCTTTCGCTAACAAAGCCCATACCGGATCGATGACATCGGCCCCATGGGTATCGACGCGTAAATCCTCTGCCTCGACAAAGTGGCCGGCAATATGGCCATAAGCAATGCGTTGCTGTGGGATCGAAAGCAAAAACTCCTCAGCGTCGTAGCCATGGTTAATGCTATTGACATAGATATTATTAACATCCAGCAGCAACTGACAATCGGCTTCCTCAAGCACCGCGCGAAGAAAGTTGATTTCACTCATTTCCTGCTGAGGGGCCGCGTAATAGGATGCATTTTCGATAATGAGCGGCTGTTCCAGATAATCCTGAATCTGACGAATGCGGTCTGCCACGTGAAGCACCGCTGCCTCGGTAAATGGAATCGGCAGTAAATCGTATAGATGGCCTTTATCGCTGCAATAGCTCAGATGTTCCGAGTAGGCGAGGATATTATGGTCGGCCAAAAATGTTTTGACGTTTTTCAGCAAATCCCAATCAAGCGGTGCTGGTGAGCCGATAGACAACGACAAACCGTGGCAGATAAAGGGAAATCTCTCTGTATATTCGCGGAACTGGCGACCGAAACGGCCGCCGACATTGATCCAGTTTTCCGGTGCGACTTCCATAAAACTGATGTCATCTTCAGACAAAGATGACAACGGGCTCATCAGAGCCCGCCTTAATCCCAACCCCGCTCCATCGACGGGATATTGCTGGGCTGTAATCATGGCATTAACCTACTTCTCGCCGCCACATTTACCTTCGCCGCATTTGCCTTCGCCATCAGCTTTGGCCGCTGCTTTACCTTCACCACATTTGCCTTCACCGCACTTACCTTCGCCATCAGCTTTAGCTTCGGCTTTACCTTCACCACATTTGCCTTCACCGCACTTACCTTCGCCATCAGCTTTAGCATCGGCTTTACCTTCGCCACATTTGCCTTCACCGCATTTGCCTTCGCCCTCGGCTTTTGCAGCCAGGTTATAACCACTACTCAGCTGGGTTACCTGGAAGGGGTTTTCACTGGCTGATGCAACAGGGACGGTCATTGCTGAGGCCATAAAAGCAGCGCCGACAGCTGCTGCGAGGGGTTTCATTGTATATTTAGCCATTGAGAATCTCCTGGAAAGATTTTATTGATACCTGGTTGGTAGTGCTTGGTTTATGCCGTTTGGTTACGCATGTTTAGAGTATGCAGCTCGCACCCTGGTGGCCACAAGCTGACACTATGACAGAGTATGCTCAGGTTAGTTTCGATGATAGCTATTTTTTTATTTAGGCTTAATTTTTTAGTCGAGAGCTGAGTCGATTAATTCCAACTGCTTCGACAGTCGTTTGCCTGAAACCGGCACCACCGTCTTTAAGTGCTGAGCATAGTGCGAAACCCGATACTCCTCAATCATAAAACGAAAGCTTCTGATCTGTTCGCGAATCTCGGGAGTAAATTCAGCCTGCCTATCGGTCAACTGCCTTAGGGCCTCTGTAAACCCGGCAATTTCGTTGGCAAATTCGATCTCCCTTGGGGTTTGACTCAGGTGCCGATCAATACGCTGCCTGCCAGCTTTAATGTACCGCAGGTACTGACGAAGCCAATAAGTGCCCGCCTGCCAGCACAAATCTGTCGACAATAGCTTTCCTAAATGGACCTTCATTTGACGAGCTAAAGCCGGAAAATGTGTCAGCTGCTCCCTTATTTCCCGGTGTAACAATGATAGATCGTCGGTCATTGCCATTATCACCGATTCTATATCCTGAGCTGTCTTGACAACTTCCTGCTTGCCCCCATTTAACTGATCAACAAATGCCTTTTTGGTTCTCGGCATAAGCCTGCCAGCAAAACAGGTACTATAAAATGCTGTGCAGATAACATCTTCAGCCAATGTTTTCCGATCCGGTAATTGAGCTGACTTGAGCAGCAAATCCTGTTTCTTAAATAATTCTTTGTGCAGATATTTAACCGTCTGACCCTGCTCCAACATGGCCAGGCGCGTCACACCTTTTTCCATCAGGTAAATCGCAAATTCAGGTCTGTCGCACAATGTCACCGAAACAGCTTTCTCGTCTTCACGAAAAGCAGGATAAACACGAATGGTGTGTTTGTTCTTTTTGATATGGTGCACTTCGGGCAACTCGTCGACATCCCACCGGGTAAGGCCCGTCCGTTCAAATTCCGGCGCAGCGTTCTGTGTAATGGATGCCTGTACCCTTTGTTTATAGCTGATTCGCAAAGCTTCCAGGTTTCGAGAGTTATCCAGTACCTGCCCCTGTTCATCAAGTAAGCGAAAATTAATTCGATAAAATGCATCCAGTGTCTCTGGCTGCCAGCATTCCGCTGGTATCGCTACACCTGTTATAAAAGCCAGCTGTTCACCCAGCACCTCATGTAAGGCCCTGTTTTCGGCTGTTAATCGAGGCAGCACCCGATCGACATACTCCGGAACCGGCACAAAATGTTTGCGCCATTGCTTGGGTAATTTTCTTATAAGCGCGATGCATTTATCTCTTAACAATCCCGGCACAAGCCAGTCAAAAAGGTATTTAGGCACTTGATGCAAAATAGCCAGAGGGATCACAACGCTAACGCCATCGTCATCATGGCCGGGATCGAACCGATAGCTGAGTTGATAGGTGATATCCGCCCAACTTGTAGTTTTAGGAAACTGCGCCTGTTCATGCCGGCCTGGGGCATTATTGAGTAGTAGTTCGCGATCGATAAATAACAGTTTCGGCTGCTCCCGCTCAGCAGTTTTTCGCCAACGTTCAAAGGTTGACAAGCTAATCACGTTCGCCGGAATTCGCTGGTCATAAAACTGATACAAAACCGCTTCGTCGGCGACTATATCTCGACGCCGCATCCGCTCTTCCAACTCATAGAAATGCGCCAGCAAGTCGGTATTATGTTTGGCAAACTCACCGATACGAGGGTTTTTACGCGACGTATTCTGTTTGGGATCAGATTCGGAATCGGCTTTAGCACGGGGCTTTCGAGGTCCTTTTTGTTTGTTCAGCGATTTTAAATAGCCACCCTCAACCAGAGCGGCCTGAATAAATATTTCGCGACATGCATTGGGTTCAATGGTGCCAAAATCAACTTTGCGTCGCTCCGCTATGGTGAGGCCATACAAGGTTTGTTTTTCGTAGGCCATCACCTGGCCATTACGGATATCATAATGGGGTTCACTGTGGCTCTTTTTAACCAGATGGCTCGCCAGGTCGGGCAACCAGTCGATATTTATGCTGGCATTATAGTGGGCATACAAACGAGTCGTTTCGATCAGCTCGGCACTCATTACCCATTTGGGTGGCTTAGCCGCCAAACCTGAGCCCGGGAAAATATGAAATTTGCGATTGCGTACACCCTCGAATTCCCGCGCCTCATGACGAAACCCGACGTGGGCCAATAATCCTGCCAGTAGCGCTCTGTGGACCGGATCGTGTTTATCTCCAGTGATAACGCCGGGATTTTTCAAATCAAATCCATTGTGGCGACAGTCCATATGCAGCTGATGATGTAAATCACGCCACTCCACCATACGTGTATAAGAAATGAAGGATTTTCGACAATATTTTGAGAATTGATTACGGGACAAAATCTGACGCTGCTCTTCAAAATGCCGCCACAGATTTAAAATGCTGACAAAATCAGACTGCTTATCTCGCCACTGTCGGTGTTGTTGGTCGGCAGCTTCACGCTTGTCTGAAGGTCTTTCACGAACATCCTGAATACTTAATGCTGAGACAATAATAAGCACTTCTCTAATACAGCCTTCCCTTTCTGCAGCCAAAATCATTTTCGCCAACCTCGGGTCGACCGAGAATTGAGCGAGCTTGCGTCCATCTGACGTTAGGCGATTTTGACTATCGACTGCTTTCAACTCTTTTAGCAGCGCAAAGCCATCATTGATCAAACGGTTATCTGGCGGTTCCAAAAACGGAAAGCGGCGCACATCACCAATGCGCAATCGCAACATTTGTAGAATCACCGCTGCCAGGTTGGTGCGGAGTATTTCCGGTGTGGTGAAAGCAGGTCGCTGCTCGAGATCCTCCTGGCTATATAACCTGATACAAATACCATCACTTAAGCGACCGCAACGGCCAGCACGCTGATTAGCACTGGCCTGAGAAATCGGCTCGATGGGTAGCTGCTGGACTTTGGTTCGGTAGCTGTAGCGGCTAACACGAGCAAGGCCGGTATCGATCACATAGCGAATGCCCGGCACCGTCAGCGAGGTCTCCGCGACATTGGTTGCCAGCACCACTCGGAGACCTCGGTGCGGCTGAAATATTCGATTTTGCTCCGCCAGATTTAGCCGAGCGTACAACGGCAATATTTCGAGGTGGGGAAATTGACAACGACGCAAGCTCTGGGCCGCCTGACGAATCTCTCTCTCACCGCTGAAAAAGATAAGGATATCACCCTTGTTAGGCACGCCGATTAACTCTTCAACCGCAGCATTGACCGCTTCGTTAATATCCACATCCTCATATAACGGACGATAGCGATACTCAACAGGATAAGTTCGACCCGACACTTCGAGTATCGGCGCATCACCAAAATGCCTTGAGAAACGCGCAACGTCGATGGTCGCTGAGGTGATAATGACTTTTAGATCGGGGCGTTTGGGTAAAAGCTGTTTTAAATAGCCCAACAAAAAATCGATGTTTAGACTTCGTTCGTGGGCCTCATCGATAATGATTGTGTCGTAGCGGTTGAGAAATCGATCACGTTGAATCTCCGCCAGCAATACGCCATCGGTCATTAATTTAACCAGAGTCTGGTCAGTGCTGTGATCTTTAAAACGCACCTGGTAGCCAACCGTACCACCGAGCTTGACGGATAATTCATCGGCGATACGGCTGGCGACCGTTCGCGCGGCAATACGACGCGGCTGTGTGTGGGCAATCAGCCCGGTTACACCTCGGCCTGCCTCAAGACATATTTTCGGTATTTGTGTGGTTTTACCCGAACCGGTTTCGCCGGCAATAATAACCACCGGGTGAGCCTTCACCAGAGCCAATATATCCTGGTTCTTGCCACTAATCGGCAACGCGTCCGGGTAGGAAATCGCTGGCACATGCTGCGCTCGCAGTTAGGCCAGTTGACAGGAGTGTTCGATCTTTTGTTGAATTTTAGTGACGGTGTCGCCCGGCGAAGCGTGCTCCGCCGCCGACCTGGATAAGCGATCAAGCTCTCTTTTGAACCGATAACGATCCTGGCCCATACAGGCGGCCAATTGCTCCCGTAGCGCCTGAATCTCTGAAGACTGAATCTCTGAAGACTGATTGTCTAAAGACTGGTGCCCCGCCATGAGTCAGCCTTATTTAGCTACATTTTTAGCGGTGTTTAGCCATCTTATAAAAGCCCGGACCAACTAGGCACCGCAACAAGACTTCATTAACGAGGCGCCACTAACAAAGCGCCGTAAGCAGCAAACATTAAGCAGCAAACAAGGGGCATCACTTGGTAAGCAGTGTCATCCCTTCGTCGAGCCCACCCAGTGTGAGCGGAAACATGCGCCCTTCAACCAGCTCTCGAACCCTCTGAATGGTCGGCGTATGCTCCCAGTAATCTTCTCGCACCGGGTTTAACCAGACCACTTTGTCATAGATATCGGTGAGGCGCTCCATCCAGCTTGCGCCGGATTCCTTGTTGTAGTATTCGACACTACCGCCAGCGCTTTCGATTTCATAGGGTGACATAGAGGCATCACCAATAAAGATCACCTTGTAATCGGAAGCGTACTTGTGAAACACATCGTAGGTGTCTGTTTTTTCCTGAAAACGCCGGAAGTTGTCCTTCCACACATAGTCATAGAGCATATTGTGGAAGTAAAAATATTCCAGATGCTTAAACTCGGTACGCGCAGCCGAGAATAACTCCTCACATACTTTAACGTAGGGGTCCATAGAACCGCCCGCATCAAAGAAGATCAGCACCTTCACGGCATTACGTTTCTCAGGCACCATTTTGATATCGAGCAAGCCCGCATTCTTAGCCGTGCAACGAATGGTATCGTCGAGATCCAACTCGTCTTCACTGCCGACCCGCGTAAATTTACGCAAGCGTCGCAAAGCAACTTTAATATTCCGTGTGCCCAGCTCAACTGAATCATCCAGGTTGGCGTACTCACGTTTTTCCCAGACTTTGAGAGCTTTCTTTTGCTTGCCCTCGCCGCCAACACGCACACCTTCAGGGTTGTAACCATCATTCCCGAAGGGTGAAGTGCCCTGAGTACCGATCCATTTGTTACCACCTTCGTGCTTGCCCTGCTGCTCTTTAAGGCGTTTTTTGAACTCCTCAATTAGCTTTTCGAGTCCGCCAAGGCTTTCAATTTTGGCTTTTTCTTCTTCGCTAAGGGATTTCTCAAATTCCGAACGCAGCCAGTCCTCGGGGATCAGGGCCTCCAGAAAATCATCAAGTGATTCCAGTTCTTCAAAATAGAGCGCGAAGGCACGATCAAATTTATCGTAGTTGCTCTCGTCTTTGACCATGCAGGTACGGGACAGATAATAAAAATCGTTAATGCTGGCAAACGCGACGTGCTTCTCCAGCGTTTCCAGCAAGGTCAATAACTCCTTGATGGAAACCGGCAAACCCGCTTTGCGCAGCCCATCGAAAAAATCTAATAGCATGGTGATCTCTCCCTTCTATTAAGCTTCTCTGCGGGTCATAAAGGCCAGCCGTTCGAGCAGATGTACATCCTGCTCATTTTTAAGTAATGCGCCATACAGGGGTGGAATAGCCTTGGTCGCATCGCGGCCTTTGAGTATGTCATCTGGAATATCGTCTGACATCAACAATTTTAACCAGTCAACCAGCTCGGAGGTTGATGGTTTCTTTTTCAGACCCGGGATCTTGCGCACATCGAAAAAGATATCCAGTGCTTCATCGACCAGCTTTTTCTGGATTTTTGGGTAGTGGACATCAACGATCTGCTTCATGGTGTCCCGGTCAGGGAAATTAATAAAGTGGAAAAAGCAGCGACGCAAAAACGCATCGGGCAATTCCTTTTCATTGTTACTGGTGATGATGACGACTGGTCGTTGCTTGGCAATAACTCGCTCACCGGTTTCATATACATGAAATTCCATTTTGTCGATTTCAAGGAGCAAATCATTGGGGAATTCAATATCAGCTTTATCGACTTCATCGATCAATAATACAATGCGTTCATCGGCGGTAAAGGCATCCCAGAGCTTACCTTTTTTGATGTAGTTATTGATATCGTGGACTTTATCGTCGCCGAGCTGAGAGTCGCGCAAGCGTGAGACCGCATCGTACTCATACAAGCCCTGCTGAGCTTTGGTAGTTGATTTAATATGCCAGCTAATCAGCGGCATACCCAAAGCCGTAGCCACCTCTTCGGCTAACATCGTTTTACCCGTGCCAGGCTCGCCTTTGATAAGCAGCGGCCGCTCCAGTACCACCGCAGCGTTAACTGCCATTTGAAGATCGTCGGTAGCGACATAGCGCTCGGTGCCGGTAAATTGCATATGATTCCCCTAAGTGGACATTGAATAAAACGGCGTATTCTAGCCGCTCAACTGTTTCGAAGCCAATCTAAAACATATATCAATCCTGTATAAAGAGCCACTTACGGGCTTTACCCCGCCCAAAGCCCTGCTAAGATTACAGCGCTGAGATCGCCACCTGGTGCCGCTGCGCTGTCAGTCCAGCACACAAATAACAACAATGACGTAACAACAATGATGAATAGCCAGACACAATGACTGATCGAACCGCTACTCCACAAAACAATCTATTCTTTGGTCATCCGAGAGGCCTGCTGGTCTGCTTTATGACCGAACTGTGGGAGCGCTTTAGCTACTACGGCATGCGTGCCCTGCTAATTTTTTATCTGACCGAACATTTTCTGTTTAGCGATGATAAAGCCTTTCTGATATACGGCGCCTATTCCGCCATGGTGTACGTCATGCCTGTGATTGGCGGCATGCTGGCGGATCGTTATCTTGGTTCCAGAAAAGCCGTCGCGTTCGGTGCAATCCTGTTGGTCGCTGGTCATTTCGGCATGGCCATTGAGGGCCCGGCAGCAACTCTGGACAGCGGCGAAATTGAGCGTAACCCTTTATTTCTTCAGATATTTTACTTATCTCTGGCTTTTATCATCACCGGTGTAGGGTTTTTAAAAGCCAATATATCCACCATTGTCGGTGCGCTATATGACGATAATGATCGCCGCCGTGACGGCGGTTTTACGATATTTTATATGGGCATCAATATCGGCGCTTTTTTTGCTTCAATTCTCTGTGGCTGGCTCGGTCAAACCTATGGTTGGGCCTATGGTTTTGGCCTGGCGGGCATCGGCATGCTGTTTGGCCTGGCGGTGTTTTTACGCGGCCAGCCCCATCTCGAAGGGCTAGCCAACCCACCGTCGCCAGATCTGCTTAAAGAAAAATTATTGGGCCCGGTAGACCGAGAGCTGCTCATTTATTGCGGCGGATTAGCCGGTGTACTGATTATCTGGCAGTTAGTGCAACATCAGGCCCTGGTGGGTAATGCCTTACTGGGTTTTGGCGGATCAATGCTGGTGATCGTGGTTGCCTACTCCTTTTTAAAGTGCGACCGGGTAGAACGACATCGCATGTTTGTCGCTTCGGCGCTGATTCTGTTTTCAGTATTATTCTGGGCACTATTCGAGCAAGCCGGTTCATCGCTCAATCTGTTTGCAGATCGCTCCGTCGATAGAGTCGTCGCGGGTCACGAAATACCGGCGTCAGTCTTTCAGTCATTAAACGCAATTTTTATATTCCTGCTGGCACCACTTTTTGCGCTGTTATGGACCTGGCTCGGGGCCAGAAACTGGGAGCCCTCGATACCTGTTAAGTTTTCGCTGGCTATCTTGCAGGTCGGCCTCGGCTTTCTGGTACTGGTCTATGGCACCCAGACGACGGCCCCTGGTGCCGCCACACCATTAATCTGGTTGGTGCTGATATATTTATTACATACCACTGGGGAGCTCTGCATCTCTCCGGTGGGTCTGTCCATGATTACCAAGTTAAGCGTGTCAAGGGTGGTTGGCATGATGATGGGCGTATGGTTTCTGGCCTCTGCGGGGGCAAATTTTATTGCCGGCCAAATCGCTCGATTAACGGGTCGTGACGCGGCGCCAGGTGAGGCCATAAACGAAGCTGCCGCGCTGGCGAACACCCTTGATATCTATACTCAGGTCGGCTGGGCGGCCGTGGGTGTCGCCGTTTTTCTACTACTTATATCGCCGCTCCTGCGGCGTGGTATGCATGGTGTCCACTAGGCTCTTCTTTAACGAAAGCCCTATCAGGAATGTATCGCCGCTGAATTAGCATCTGCACCGGATACTGATACCCTGCCGCGTTTTCTCAAAGCCAACCACAAACATGTCTCCAGAATATAGATCACTACAAAACAGACACCAATCGGCAGCAAACCGCGCCATACGCCCTGGTCGGTTTGTGGTTTTACAAGTTCGAACACGCCGACTACCCAGGCGGGGGCCAAATAATGCATGTCGGGATAGGCGTACATAGGCGTTAATAGAAACACCAACACCAATATGCGGAAAAAGGCTTTAACCGGGTGCCAGGCAATAAACCGAGTCGCCCACCATAAAACTGGCATCACCATCAATACGCCAATAGCGTAGGCTACCAGCCCCCAGTAATAATTTTCCATCGTGTACATATCTAATTACCTTGCTGTTCAGCCCGCGAGCGCCTGTGTGGATTTATCATTATTCAACCCAGTGAATGATATGCTCTTCAAGTCCATCGGGGTGCACATGTTGTTCAGAAATCACCCGGCCTTGTACCGACATTCCCGCTTTGTGGACACTTTCTGCCGATCCTGAAACCAGGGGATGCCAATCATAAAGGGGCTCGCCCTCATTTATCAGGCGGTAGGCACAGGTACTGGGCAACCAGGTCACGCTGTTGATATTTTCGACTGTCAGCTGCAAGCAATCCTCTACTTCTTCGAGGCGATGATCATAATTTTTACAGCGACATTGCTCAGCATCCAACAACCGGCAGGCTACCCGGGTAAACACAATCTCGCCGCCGTCGATATCTTCAATTTTTGACAAACAACATTTCCCACAGCCATCGCATAACGCTTCCCACTCTAGTTGACTCAGTTCAGCAAGACTTTTTTGTTGCCAAAAAGATGTTCCATTCATGACGACATCATCCATTTACAGTCTGTCAAAGCTTCTCGTTTTTAGCACAAACATCCTGCATATAAGGGTCTAATCGCTGTGGTGGTAGCTGAATAAAGTAGCCCTTTTCCTCCAGAGCACTTAGCACTTCAACTGCATCAGCCGACACCAGTTTTCGATCTGGCGTGAGCGCCAATGTCATCGCCAATTCATATTTGCCAAAATTGCCGAGCAGGGCTTCTGGCACTCGGCTGACATCTTCATCGTATTTAACGTACAGATAGAAGTCAGCCTTGCTTGAGCTTTTATATATCTTGCATAAAACTTTCATGGTAATTCCATCTCACAATTTCTAACTGCGCCGGGCTAATCGAAATAAGCCAACAACTGATCACCAATCACCGCTTTACGCCAGCTGTTCGCCATTGCCGATGATAATGTCGGCTCACCGGCAACCGCAGAATGCAATAGGAAGGTAAAATCCGCCTTACGGGCCAGCATCTCGGGCGCAATGGTAAGAGCCAGCGCTTTATCCTGAACGATCTTCTTGCAGGCTTTCAGGGTGCCACCGTGCTCACGGGGCACAGGCTTGGGCAACAAAGGGGGGAATGGCTCGGAAGCCCCATCCAGATTATTGGTAATCAACTCAATTAGCCTGTCGCCATAAACTCTAGCGGCTCTTGGATGCATACCCGCCCCGTCTGATGCTTGCTTACCGCTTAACAGGCGTTTATCCCGGGGTAGTGATATCGCAATTTGTAATAATTCCTTATCGGCAACGATTCGCCCTCTAGGCCGGTCCTGCGTCCGAGCTTCTGTCTCCCGCCAGGTACACAAAACCTTCAAGAGTCCCAGAGCCTGACCATCCAGCTTCCAGGCGCCTTTCACACGTACGTAATATTGCTCTACCGGTAATTCCTGCTCCGCGCCCGACAACAGGCTTCCCATGTCTTCCTGTAGCCAGCCCAATCGATCACTGGTCATGAGCAGTTCCTTTAAATGATGGTAAATCGCACCGAGGTAATGCACGTCCTCTACGGCATAGCGTAATTGCGCCTCGGATAAGGGCCGTTGTAACCAATTAGAACGGGTTTCGTGCTTATTCAGCACTACCCCGGTTATCTCTTTGACCAATGCCTGATAACCCAGCGAAAAACCCAATCCGACAAAAGCTGCCGCAACCTGGGTATCGAATAATGGGCTGGGTAAAGCCCCCAGAGCGTAGCGTAATACTTCAAGATCCTCCGAGCAGGAATGGATGATTTTCACTACCTTTTCGTCACCCAACAAAGCAATGAGTGGCGCCACTTCATCTTGATTAAAAGCGAGCGGATCGACCAACCAGGTGGTCTTACCATCACACAACTGAATCAGTGCCAGGCGGGGGTAATAGGTATCGGTGCGGATAAATTCGGTATCGAGAGCCACGGCATCAACCAGGCTTAATTGCTTTACTGCGTCAATCAATCCACGGGCACTGGTCACCATAATTGGCGCAGATTCCATGGCCTCGGTGCTCGCTACATCAGACATACAGACTACAACCTTTTCCGGCTATTAAATGCGTGGCTCAGGGTGCCACCGTCAACATACTCCAGTTCGCCGCCCAGGGGCACACCGTGGGCTATCCTCGAGACCGCCACACCCAGGGAGGTGGCCTTTTCACCGACAAAATAGGCGGTCGCCTCACCTTCAACGGTCAGGTTTGTGGCCAATATTAATTCGTCGATAGATTCATCTATTAAGCGCTGCATCAAATAATTAATACCTATCTCTTCGGGGCCAATCCCATCGATGGGAGATAAATGTCCCATCAGGACAAAATACAGGCCTCGGTAGGTGCCTGACTGTTCAATAGCAAACAGATCAGCAGGGGTTTCCAGCACACACAACAAGCGTTGATCGCGACCCGGGTTGGCACAAATCACGCACTTGTCCTGCTCGGTCAGGGTTCGGCACTGACGACAGCGCCCCACCCGCTTGCTAGCTTCGGTTAAGGCCAGCGCCAACCGGTCAGCAGCGGAACGATCCCGCTCCAGCAAATGCAGGGCCATGCGCTGGGCAGATTTTGGCCCCACGCTGGGCAGGCAACGCAGGGCCTCAATTAGTTCGTCGATTACCGGGCCGTACATATCAGGTTCCTCGATGTGACCTTTACAAGCCTAACCAAGCTAATCTCAGCGCCGCTAAAAAGGCATTTTAAAGCCGGGTGGCAGTTGCATACCCGCCATCAAATCACCCATTACCGAGCTGGTATTTGCCTCCACTTTGCGCACCGCGTCATTGACGGCTGCGGCCAGCAAATCTTCGAGTATTTCTTTGTCTTCAGTAAGTAAGCCGGGATCAATAGTGACTTTTCGCACATCATGTCGACCGGTCATCACCACTTGCACCATACCCGCCCCTGATTCACCGCTTACCTCAGCCGCAGCCGCTTGTTCTTGCAGCTTTTGCATTTTTTCCTGCATTTGCTGCGCCTGTTTCATCATGTCATTCAAGCCTTTCATTTGCCTATCTCTCTTTTACTTATCTCTCTTTTACTTATCTCACTCATACTTATCTCTCTCATTTTTGATTTACTATCAATAGTAATAATTGGAATGGGCCGTCTTCTTAATCTAAGGGGATCACCGTATCTTCCAGCACTTTGCCACCAAAGCGCTCCTCGATAGCTTTCACCAGGGGGTCGTCGCGAAAAGTCCGCACCGCTTCTGCCTGACGCTCCGCCTGCTTACGTAGCCGATATAACAACGGCGTTTCCGCCAGCACCGGCGCGATTTCGATCACTACCGATAGGGGTTGAGTGGAGCGTTGCAGGTCTTTACTAACCACATGTTCAGCATCATTCAAGCCTGGATAATCGTTTAGTGCAGCAGCTAACACTTGCTGATGATTGTCGTCGTAGAGCGCGCTCTGCATTTTATCGAGGCGAAACAAGAGCTGTCGGCCTTGCTTTTCTACAAGCTCCAGATTGGACGCTATATTTAATACACGTCCGTCAATCGCTAGCTGATAACAGGTTTGCAACCACCACCGAGGAGTATACGGTGGGGCAGCCTCATCATCCGATTGGCTAACAGCTGTTGTGCAAGCACCAGTCCGAGCATCGATCTGGGTATCCACTATTGCAGGCGCTTGCTCAGCTTCCGTTTGCCGATGTGGTTCTGGTTCCGATTCCATTTCCGGCAAGCCGTCGAGCGAATCGGGTTCATTGATCGCTGACGATGGTCGTTCTGCCGAGGCTAATGTACTGGTGGAGTTTAGCTGATCGACACCTGGCTCTGATAAAACAACCTGGCCTCCATCAGGTTCAAGCGATGGTTCTATACGGGGACTGCCAGCTTCCCCGCTGGAATATTCCCCAGCTATACCTACTGCTATACCTACTGCTTCACACGACTCCCCTAGCTCACCCGGTGACCGACCGGGTTCAGGCTTTTTTACGGCTTCGGTGTCCCCCTGAACGGCGACAGGCTCAGGCGGAGCGAGGTCAGACGAAACGGCTTCAGGAGGGTCGATCTGCTCATTCAATGTCGGTCGAAACGCCAGTTGCCGCAGTAACACCATTTCCAGGCCACTTTTCGGATCGGCAGCCAAAGATAAGTCGCGACGACCTAACAAGCATATCTGATAAAAAAGTTGCACATCTTCACGACTGACTTGCGCAGCCAGCTCGCTTATCGCGTCCTGATCACCCAGGCTATTGTCCAGTGCGCCGGGTACCGCCTGAACCACTGCTACCCGATGCCAAATCGACAGCATCTCTGCCAGTGCGCCAGAAAAATCTGGCGCGTGCTCAGCCAGCGCCTCGACCAGGTCAAGCGCAGCCGGGGCATTCTGCTCTGAGATCTGACGACACATGTCCAGCACCGTGGTGCGATCAATGGTGCCCAGCATGGTGCTCAATTCAGCCTCGGTAATTTTACCGTCGCCGTGGGCGATAGCCTGATCGGTCAGACTCAGAGCATCGCGCATACTGCCGTCAGCAGCCCGAGCCAAAGCCCACAAGGCGGCTTCTTCAAAAGGCACATTCTCTTCGCCCAGTACCTTGTTAAGGTATTCAACAATGCGTTCCGGGCTGAGATTTTTCAGATTGAATTGCAGACACCGGGATAGCACCGTAACCGGCAATTTCTGTGGATCAGTGGTGGCCAGCAGAAATTTAACGTGGGGCGGCGGCTCTTCGAGGGTTTTCAGCAGGGCATTAAAACTGTGGGTCGAGAGCATATGCACTTCATCGATCAAATAGACTTTGTAACGCCCAGCTGTTGGTAGATATTGGACGTTGTCGAGCAACTCGCGGGTATCTTCAACTTTAGTCCGCGATGCCGCATCCACTTCAATCAGGTCGATAAATCGGCCTTCATCTATTCCGGTACAGGCAGCGCACTCGCCACAGGCTTTGGCGCTAACGCCCTTTTCACAGTTCAGGCATTTGGCCAGGATTCTCGCCAGCGTCGTTTTACCGACACCCCTCGTGCCGGTAAAAAGATAGGCGTGGTGTAGGCGGTCATTGTCAAGCGCATTGATTAATGCGCGTAGCACATGTTCCTGGCCAGCCACCTCGTCAAATGACCGCGGCCGCCATTTGCGGGCTAAGACCTGGTAACTCATAAAATTATTAGACTCTGGGCATCAGCGGAATTGAATGGCAAATTATACGGCCCACAGAAATTAATCGATAGCCTTTGCTAATACTGGCCAGCCATTTATAGTGAAAGTGATAGATAAGATATCCGCCCGAAGTTCTCCGCGAATTACGATCTGCAGTTTGGCAGATAATCTTACCAGGACACGAGCAATCGGATACCAGGCCCGGAACCCAATCGTCCTTGTCATCATAGTATCGCTGCGGTAATACCTTCGTTGTAAACCCGTCGCTACAAAAATTGCCGCTTACACTTTCAGACGCCGCCGCCGTGATTTTGTGTCCCGTCCCCGGGACCTTTCTCTTTGTCCCTGTGACAATTTGAATCACCGTCGTGTTTGCTACCTCCATGTTTGCCACGGCTTACGGGTAGGTCATCAAAAATATATTCAGCAATCTGCTTGCGAGAAAGCTCATCGATAGCCTGAGGTGGCATTAAACCAAACCTGTCAACAGCATGGCCCAGCATCGCCGCGTTTTGATCGGGAGCAGCTATCCAGTCAGCTACCTTTTCCACGAAAGCATCTCTTTCTGGATAGACTTTCAAGTAATGTTTCTTGACCATCATCATCGGTGGAGCCAGGCGGTTTTGGTGCCCCTTCTCAGCACCATGACTGTCGCCATGACCGCCGTCTTTACCTACTCCATGGCCGCTACCGTGCTTTTGACCGGCCTTCATAGGCTTATGGCAAACCACGCATCTACTTTCGTAAAGGGGCTGGCCGATATTACTGGCCCCGACTGCGTCCGCTTCCGCCGCATGCAACGGTGCTGCTATTGAGGCCAACAAGAAACTCAAAAGAACAACGATATTAGCGATTATTTTTAGATTTGCGACTCTCACAACCGAGGGCGCGACAGGAACCGCTTCAGTAGCAGAAAATAAGCGTTTCGTAAAAGCCATATTAAAAACTCCACTGTTTATAAGATTATTAATGTAACCTAATATACAATGTGCGCAAACACCTTAATACACGGCTATTGATAGAAAACAAGTAAATACAAATAATAATTGGTGGCGACCCCCATCAGCCACACCCCGGCACATAAAGTCACTGCTACCGTTGCTCCCTTCCGGGCCTGGCGGGGTTCACAGAGTTTTATTGCGAGGGGACCAATGAGGGCCACCATTGCGGAGCGGAATTATGGTGATTCCATTGGGTGAATGCAAACAAATGGGGCTTAATTGCGTTGTCGCTAGTGAGTGATCATTGAGTAATGCGTGAACCAAGAGTTAACCATGCCGGCAATCCTTCCACCTGGGTAGAACGTGGGTTAGTATTGCATGCTATCGCTAGCTGACCAGGCTCGTTATATCCCCCAAACACTAGAATATAATCCGAGTATTACTCCACAAAGAAACCGCGGAATAAAACATGGATAATCTGTGCCACTAGTATCGTCAGCGAAAGCATTGTTGTTAAACAAACCACCCTATAATTCGACTGGCAACGCCGCCATTTCGAGACTACCGACGTGGAGCCTTATTTTTCTGATCCTGAGCAGCCTAACGCTAATTTCCTGCGGTGGCGGCGAAAACAATGTCGAGAGTGGCAATCGCCTGCAAATTCTCCATTGGGGCAACGGCACTGAACCACAGGAGTTAGACCCCCACATCGTTACCGGTGTGCCTGAGCACCACATTCTGATCGCATTGCTCGAAGGCCTGGTGCTGAAAGACCCGGCTACATTGGAAACTATCCCCGGTGTTGCCGAGCGCTGGGAGATTAGCGATGACGGACTGATCTATACCTTCCACCTTCGGGATGATGCACTGTGGTCAAACGGCGACCCGGTCACCGCCGAGGATTTTGTCTGGTCCTGGTGGCGCGCCCTGCAACCAGCGTTGGGCAATCAGTACGCCTACATGTACTCGCCAATAAAAAATGCGGATGCCTATGCTCAGGGCAAGCTCGATGACTTTGAGCAGGTGGGTGTAAAGGCGCTCAGCCCACGCACGCTGCAAGTCACGCTAAATCATCCCACGTTGTACTTTTTACAATTGCTTGATCACTACAGTATGTTCCCCGTGCATCGCGCCACCATTGAGAAGTTTGGCGAGGCCGCGGAACGTGGCACCCGCTGGACCAGAGCAGGCAGTTTTGTCGGCAATGGCGCATTTACCCTGAAAGACTGGCAACTTAATAAGGTGGTGGAGGTCGAGAAGAGCAATACGTATTGGGATCGAGACGTCGTCAAACTACAAAGCATAAAGTTTTATCCCACTGAGAATGTATCGACTGAAGAACGTATGTTTCGGGCCGGTCAATTGCATGTCACCGGGGCGCTGCCGGTCGATAAAATAGCTGTGTACAAGCTCGATCACCCGGAAAATTTACGCATCGCCGCCTATCTGGGCACCTACTTTTATCGCTTTAACATCAAAACTCCCCACCTTGCCGACAAGCGTGTTCGGCGGGCCCTAGCCATGAGTATCGACCGTAAAATGATTGTCGAACGGGTCACCAAAGGTGGCCAAATTCCCGCCTACGCTTATACCCCCACCGATACCCTTGGTTACACAGCTGAAGATGGCTTTGTGTATGACCCTGATGCTGCTCGTGCCTTGCTGGCCGAAGCGGGTTACCCCAACGGTGAAAACTTTCCTACCACCGAAGTGCTCTATAACACCAGCGAGGGCCATCGCAAACTGGCCGTTGCCATTCAGCAAATGTGGAAAACAACACTAAATATCGATGTCGTATTGAACAATCAGGACTGGAAGGTGTATCTGGATAATGTCGATAACAGTCACTATCAAATCGCCCGAGCAGGCTGGATCGGCGACTATGTTGACCCAAACACTTTCCTTGATATGTGGATCACCGATGGCGGCAATAATCGCACCGGCTGGGCGAATCCCGAATACGACGAGCTGGTGTTAAAACAAGCCCCCAAGGCAAATAATCGAGCAGCCCGCTATAAGGCCTTTAGAAAAGCCGAAGCCATATTGCTCGATGAAATGCCCATTCTGCCCATTTACTTTTACACCAGTAACCACCTGGTTCATCACAGCGTCAAGGGCATGCCTGATAATTTATTAAGTTACGCTTTGTATAAGCAAATGTGGCTGGAGTCATCTCGCGATCCAGTCAAATCCGCGTCACTCAAGTCCACCACAAGTAATCACGCAACCACCATGCAGAAGAACCTATAAACCATGGGCAAATTTGTCTTGCACCGGCTTCTACAGGCAATCCCAGTTCTGCTAGTTGTAATCACCGCCACTTTTTTCCTGGTTCGCAGCGCCCCCGGCGGCCCCTTTAGTGCCGAAAAAGCCGTGCCTCCCGCCGTACTCAAAGCACTTGAAGCGCGCTATCAACTCGATCAACCAGTACTCAATCAGTACTTTTCTTATCTGGGTGATCTTGCCGCGGGGGATCTTGGCCCATCGTTTCGCTTCCCCGGCCGCTCGGTTAACGAAATGATTTATGCAGGCTTACCCGCCACCGCCGAGCTGGGTCTCTATGCGCTATTGATCAGTATGTTACTGGGCACGACCGCCGGGGTCATAGCTGCGTTAAAACCTAACACCGCCCAGGACTACATACCTATGTCCACCGCCATGATTGGCATCTGTCTACCGTCATTTTTACTGGGCCCATTAATGATGCTGGTTTTTGGCATTTGGCTGGAATGGGTGCCGATATCCGGCTGGGGCAATATTCCCGGCGATAAAATATTGCCGGCGCTGACCCTGGCCTCTGGCTATACTGCCTATGTGGCGCGCCTATCCAGAGGCGGCATGCTTGAGGTCATGTCTCAGGATTACATTCGCACTGCGCGCGCCAAAGGTTTGCCCGAGTGGATAGTGGTTATCAAACACGGCTTGCGCGGTGGTTTAATTCCTGTTGTCGCCTTTGCAGGGCCTGCTTTTGCCGGGCTGTTGAGCGGCTCCTTCGTAGTGGAAACCATTTTCCAGATTCCCGGTCTGGGGCGTTTTTACGTTCAGGCGGCGTTTAATCGGGACTACACCATGATAATGGGCACCACGGTTTTCTTTGCTGCTTTAATTATCCTGTTTAATTTGCTCTCCGATATTCTCGCCGTGTGGTTGAATCCAAAACTGCGTCAGCAAACCAATGGTGATTCCGGATGAGTGGCTTGTTATGAACGATGATCTCACCCTGCCCGGCGCGACCGATACTGAACGCGGCTCCTCTCTCTGGCGTGATGCCTGGCATCGTCTGCGAAAAAACAAAATGGCCGTCGGTGGGCTGTTTATACTTATCCTGATGTGCGTACTTGCTCTGCTCACTCCCTGGATCGCGCCCTATTCCTACGAAGAACAAAACCTGGTACTAGGGGCCGCTGGACCTTCTGCACAACATTGGCTTGGCACCGACACTCTGGGCCGGGATTTACTTACCCGCTTACTCTATGGCGGCCGTATATCTCTGGCTGTGGGCTTTATCGCCACATCTGTAGCACTCACCATCGGCGTGTTATACGGTACCTTCGCTGGCTATTTTGGTGGCCGTGTCGATGCCACCATGATGCGCCTTGTCGACATCCTCTACGCCCTGCCCTTTATGATTTTTATTATTCTGCTGATGGTTATTTTTGGCCGCAATATATTGTTACTCTTCCTCGCTATCGGTGCCGTGGAATGGCTAACCATGGCCCGTATTGTCCGCGGTCAGGTGCAATCCCTCCGCCAACAGGAGTTTATTGAAGCGGCGATATCTATGGGCTTATCACAGTGGACGATTATTCGTCGGCATCTTATCCCCAACACTCTCGGCCCGGTGATTGTTTATACAACCCTGACCATTCCTAGCGTCATGCTCTTCGAGGCCTTCCTGAGTTTTCTCGGTCTGGGCATTCAACCGCCTCAAAGTTCCTGGGGCCTGCTGATTTCATACGGTGTCGAGACGATGGAAGAATATCCATGGCTACTGATTTTCCCAGGCCTGGCCTTATCTACCACCTTATTTGCCCTTAACTTCCTGGGTGATGGCCTGCGCGATGCCCTCGACCCCAGGGCGTCAAAAGATTGAACCGGCTGGATTAGCAAATGGCGCTACTCGAAGTCGATAATCTCAGCATCTGGTTCCATACCCGCAACGGTGTCGTTAAGGCTATCGATAGCGTTAGCTTTTCTGTCGCCGAAGGCGAAACCCTGGCCATAGTAGGGGAATCTGGCTCCGGCAAATCGGTGTGTTGTTACAGTCTGCTTGGGCTAATTCCGTCACCGCCGGGCAACATCGAAAGTGGCACTGCTATATTTGATGGCCGGGACTTGTTAACGCTGTCTGAACGAGAACTCCGCAAAGTCCGAGGCAGCAAGATCGCCACCATCTTCCAGGATCCCATGACTTCGCTGAATCCTTATCTGACGATTGGCGAACAATTAATAGAGCCGCTGCTTTATCACCGAGCCATGTCACGCAAGGATGCCCGAGGGCGCGCTATCCAACTGCTTGATGAAGTCGGCATCCCAGGAGCCAAACAGCGCTTTGATAGCTATGCCCACGAATTTTCGGGCGGCATGCGTCAACGGGTAATGATCGCTATGGCCCTGATTGCCGAACCCAGGCTGCTTATTGCTGACGAGCCGACCACCGCCCTCGATGTCACCATTCAGGCGCAAACCCTACAACTGATTGCCGACCTTCAAAAACAGCGTAATCTGGCGGTTATTTTTATTAGCCATGACCTGGCGGTAGTGGCAGGAATCGCCGACCGAGTGGCGGTCATGAAAGACGGCCAGTTTGTCGAATATGGCCCAACTGAAGCGGTTTTTGATCGGGCTCAACATCCATATACTCAGTCTTTGCTAGCAGCTATTCCCGGTGGTGCAAAACCTGGCAGTCCCGCAACCAGCTCTTCGTCACCGGACTCTCCTCTAATAGAAATCTCTCATTTGAAAACCTGGTTTAATGGCACTGAAGAGACGACATCAAATGCGACAGTCAAAGCGGTCGATGACGTGTCTTTATCCATCACCAAAAATGAAATCCTCGGCATTGTCGGCGAATCAGGCTCCGGCAAATCAACCCTGGGGCGCTCCATATTGCAACTGGTTAAAACGACCAGCGGGTCAATTAAGTTCGATGGCGAGGAACTTTGCGGCTTAACGCCCCATCAACTCATACCCTATCGCCGCCGTATACAGATGATCTTTCAGGACCCCTATGCGTCATTAAACCCTCGTATGACGGTGTTTGATGCGCTTGCTGAGCCGCTGCGCTACCATGGCCTGGCCACGCGCAAAACGGTATTACCGCAAGTATTAAACTTAATGGATGATGTCGGCCTCGCCGCCAGCGCAATGCGCAAATACCCCCACGAATTTTCTGGCGGCCAACGCCAGCGTATCGCTATCGGTCGGGCCATTGCTACTAAACCTGAATTCATCGTTGCCGACGAACCTGTGTCAGCACTGGATGTGACCATTCAGGCGCAGATACTTGAACTCATCCTCAGGCTGGTCGAGAAGCACAACTTGACGATGCTGTTTATCTCCCACGATCTTTCAGTGGTACGCTATATCTGCGATAGAGTCGCGGTCATGCATGGGGGCGAATTGATTGAGAGCGGTGCAACCGAAACCCTCTGGCATCACCCTCAAACCCCTTATGCACAGAGTTTACTCGCTGCGGTGCCGAGGCTTTCTTCACGATCGTCCTAACCTTGAATCAATACCAGACCCTGAACCACCTGACCCTGAACCAAACATCTACTAACCTGCGAAACCCCATCGGCCAATTAGCAAGGATTCCAAATCATGATCATTGATCGCCTCACCAGTCTGGTTCTGCGATTGCGCCTGCCGATTCTCTTGTTGACTCTTGTGATCGCGGGATTTTGCGCGATGGGACTGCCCAAAATAAGTATGACCACCGACTACCGAGTGGTGTTTAGCGAGGATTACCCGCAGCTGGTCGCCTTTGACAAAATGCAGGAAACCTTTGGTCAGCGCGACAATATTATGATTGTGCTGGCACCCGAAGACGGCAATGTCTTCACCGCCAGAACCCTTGACGCCATTGAGCAATTGACCCGCGCCGCCTGGCGCACACCCTTTTCCCGCCGGGTTGATTCATTGACTAATTTTCAGGATACCTACGCCGATGGCGATGACCTGATCGTTCGTGCCCTGGCCGAAGATGCGGCTGGTATGAGCGCTGAACAAATTGCCGAAATGCGCCAAATCGCCCTTAATGAACCGTTGCTCGTCAATCGTATTGTCTCTAAACAAGGCCACGTTGCGGCAATTAATATCACCATGAACCTACCGCCCAATGACACCTCCGGCCAGGCCGAAGCGGTGACTTATATCAGAGCAATGATCGCCGAGCTGGAGACAAATTCGCCGTGGATTAGCACTTACCTCACGGGCGAAATCATGATGGGACAAACTTTCAAGGAAGCCAGCGACCTGGATATCGCGACGTTGTTCCCCATCATGTTTATCCTGATTTTGTTGATAGCTGCAATCTTTCTCCGCTCATTATGGGCCATTGTTGCCGTTACCCTGGTTATCGTGCTATCGACAATTTCGGCCATGGGACTATCTGGGCATCTACATATCGAACACTCGCTTATTACCGGTTCTGCAGCGGTGGTTATTCTGACCCTCGCAGTGGCTGATAGTGTGCATTTTTTAGTGACGATGTTTCAGGAACTAAGACAGGGTGCTGATAAACGCCAGGCTATTATTGAATCAATGCGCATCAATATAGAGCCTATCTTTTTGACCAGCGTCACCACCGGCATCGGTTTTTTGGCGCTTAACTTTAGTGAATCACCACCGTTTCGATCTTTGGGCAATGTGGTCGCTATAGGCGTCTTTTTTGCTTTTTTCTTTTCTGTAATCAGCATGCCAGCTCTGTTGAGCTATTTACCGATTAAGCCAGGAAAATCGGCGCAGCTGGGCGGCCAGCTGATGGATCGCTTTGCCGACTTCGCGATAAAAAGACGCAACGAATTGATCGTGGCGTTTGTCCTGATTTGTGTTTTCACTGCCCATGGATTGACCTTAAATCAATTCAACGATGCCTTTACCAAGTTTTTTGGTAAGCAGCTGGTGTTCCGCCAGCACACCGACTTTGTCGAGGCAAACCTGACCGGCGTCATGATGATTCATCACACCATCGATTCAGGTGCGGCAGATGGCATTTTTGAAGTCGATTATCTGGCCGACCTGGACAAACTGGTGCACTGGTATGAAGCCCAGCCGGGCGTGATGCATGTGGAGTCATACAGCGATATTATGCGCCGCTTAAATCGCACCATTCACAACGGTAGCGAACTTCACTATCGAACGCCCGAGGACCCTAATCTTGCCGCTCAATATCATCTGCTCTACGAGCTATCCCTACCCTACGGGCTTGATGTTAATCACCTGGTCGATATTAATCGTCAGGCGACACGCATAACGGTGACCATGGCGGGCGTCGAATCAAATGTGATTGTTGCCGCTGACCTCAATGCCCGCGCGTTTGCCAAAGCAAATCTCCCCGGCCTGACTATCGAGGAAGGTGTGGGGCCGTCGGTTATGCTCGGCCATATGGGTAAAGCCAATGGTAAGTCGATGATCTCGGGGGCTGTCCTGGCGGTGTCATCCATCTCCATCGTCATCATGCTGGTGCTGCGCAACTTTAAACTCGGCATGCTCTCGATACTGCCCAATATAGCGCCAGGCATCATTGGTTTTGGCCTCTGGGGCATGTTTAACGGCCGATTGAGCTTTGCTGCCGTACCAGCGTTGGTGATCGCTTTTGGTATCGTGGTCGACAATACCGTACACTTTCTCAGCAAATATCTGCGCGCCAGGCGGGTGAATAAAGACGAAGTTGATGCAGCTATTCATTACAGTTATCACCGCGTTGGCACAGCGCTAGGGGTCAACTCGACCATCCTGATTTGTGGATTTTTAGTGCTGCTATTTTCCGCCACCAAGATCAAC
Organism: Porticoccaceae bacterium; assembly: GCA_021773435.1. Taxonomy (GTDB): domain Bacteria; phylum Pseudomonadota; class Gammaproteobacteria; order Pseudomonadales; family Porticoccaceae; genus HB2-32-21. Next base: position 2,487 of record JAJFKC010000018.1, on the reverse strand, counting down.
CAGTTTATTGGCCTGATGACCGCTTTGTCGTTGATGATATCGCTAGCCATCACCTATTTGATATTGCCACCAATTTTGATGCTGCTTGATTCCAGTTCTGATACCGATACTGATGCCGAGCCAGAAGCAGAAGCAGAAGCGAAGCAGAAGCAAATTAACGGGCCACCACCATTGCCAGAAAGCAACTATTGAGAAAATACCCTTGAGAAACAACCTTTCAAATCCCCCATTCCATTTCCTGGCCAGCATTCTGTTGATGATTCCGCTGCTGGTACAGGCTGAGACCGCTGAACAGAAGGGCCGGGCAATTTTTGAAGAGATCGATAGACGCGATCTAAATTTTGGCGATTTCTCATCGGACCAGGAAATGATCCTGCGCAACAAATCCGGTCAGGAAAGCCGACGCATTATGGAAAATACCGTACTCGAAGGCGGCAATAAAGACATCAACGATGGCGACAAAACTCTGATCATTTTCCGAGAGCCGAAACGCATCCGGGGTACCGCATTGATTACTCATGCTCACCAGCAGCGTGATGATGATCAATGGCTGTATTTGCCAGCACTGGGTCGTGTCAAACGTATTAGCGGCGCGTCCAAAGCTGGTTCATTTGTCGGTAGCGAATTCTCCTATGAAGACCTCGCACCTCAGGAAGTAGACGACTACACATACGAATATATCGGCGATGAAATCTTCGCCGAGCAGGACTGTTTTAAGGTCAAGAGAGTGCCCGTTGATAAAGACTCTGGTTACACCCAGCAATTTGTCTGGGTCGATAAAAGTGAGTATCGCATCCAGAAAGTCGAATTTTATGATCGCAAAGCCACACTGATAAAAATACTGACGATTACCAGTTACCAACAGTATCTGGATCAATACTGGCGCCCTGGCTATCTGTCGATGATTAATCAGCAGGACGGCAAGTCAACCGACATGATCGCCACCAATTACGTCTTTCGACAGGGCCTTACCGAGGCGGATTTCAGCGAGAACAGTTTACGTAGAGCACGCTAATGGCTCGTTGGCTATTGATATCCGTTATATACATTGAGCTGATCATTGTTTCACTCGGCACCAGCAGTGTCGCGCAGGGTGGGCAGGAATTAGATTGGGCGGCTTTGGATTGGAAAGCTTTGGACTGGGAGGCTTTGGATGGCTGGGAATTAGAAGGCGAAGCATTTGCCCAGGCTCGCTATTTCCCGGACAACCCTCTCTATATTGGCCAACACTCTCAAAACCAGTCACTAGCGCTTGAACTTAGCGCTTACCGAAAATTTTCCGACTCTTTCAGTCTGGAATTCATACCTTTTTACCGCCACGATTTTCAGGACGATGAGCGCAGTCATTTAGATATCCGCAAGGCTTACGCGTTGTGGGCAAGTCCAACGCTCGAGATCGGTGCAGGCATAAACAAGGTATTCTGGGGCGTCACGGAAGCCGTACATCTGGTCGATATCATTAACCAGACAGATGCCATCGAAGCACCAGATCAGGAAGAAAAACTGGGCCAGGCCATGGTGAGTCTATCGCTCCCACTTCCCAGCGGGCTATTTGATTTATATCTAATGCCTAATTTTCGTGAACGAAATTTCCCCGGTGAAGACGGGCGTTTACGCGGCGCCCTGGTCGTCGATACCAATAACCCTCTCTACGAACATAAGGATAAAGACCACCATATCGACTGGGCCGCACGTCTTAAACAAAGTCTCAAAGATGGGGAGTTGGCGCTGTCCTATTTTGAAGGTACGGCTCGTGATCCGAACTTGATTATGCCCCTGGGAACGCCCAGTCCGGTGTTACTACCCTACTACTCTCAAATTAAACAACTCGGTCTTGAAGGCCAATACATCAAAGACGAATGGTTATGGAAACTGGAAGCCATTTATCGCAAGGGCCAGCCAAATCTTCAGTTTGAGGTTGAAGATTACTATGCCATGACCGGCGGTTTCGAATACAACATTTACAGTATTTTTGAAAGCTCTCAAGATCTCGGTATTATCCTGGAAGGTATCTACGACCAGCGGCGAGACAACGCCCTCACCTTTAACGAAGAAGATATCGTTCTCGGCACCCGCTGGTCCTTAAACAACATGCATAGCACCGAAGTCCTCGGGCTATGGATACAGGACGCTGACAGCTCGGCCCACAACTTCGTACTGGAACTTTCGACCGAGATTGGCAACTCGATTGCCGTCACAGTAGAAGCGCTGATATTTTCGGAGCAACAGCGAAATAGTGATTCAGGCCGTTTTACAGCTGATAGCATCGGTCATCAAATGCGGCAGGATGACTATCTACAAATTGAAATTGGCTATTTTTTTTAAGCGCCCAGTCAGATGCCACAGGCTATTAACCCGGCCTATAAACAGAGATGATATAATGACCGGATGAAAATAGACGCACGAAAATTATCACAAGATGTACAGGAAGAAAAACGCAAGCAAGCCATTCGGTTATATAAAACGGGCAAGCGCTACAAAGAAATA
>JAJFKC010000017.1 GCA_021773435.1 Porticoccaceae bacterium | reverse complement strand
TTTTGGACATTATGCATGAAATTTGATAATTATTTTTGGATTTCGATAATCATATTCAGACTCGACGGCGGATCTCTAGAACATACCCAAACCCCGAACGGGAAAAAGCATCATGTAGGTGGTCCCCACCTGCTAACTTGTTTGAGTTCCGCCTCGTTTCGATTCGTTACTGCCTCACCAATTGAACCATGGCCATGTTTGCCGGCACCAAGAAGACTCAAAATGGGTACAAAACGCCAAAATTGAGTCATATTCGACATTTCAAGTGCATATTAGCGCGCATACGATAGTACGGATATCAAAGCAAGTCATTGCGAAAACACTGCAGATCTCGAGGTAAGAACGCGGCACAGATTAGCGTTACTCGAGGCGACTCTTCGACGGTGACGGCTCTCCAACGTCGTCGGAAGAGGTGTCGGCACCACGCTTTCGGTCGCTCCGATCGGCGTGCAACTGCGCGGTGGTTTTGCTTCGGTCACCGGGCACGGTCACACGATGCGGCTGTCCACTCTGAGCAGAGCAGCAATGGACTAATGCCGGTAATTATGCGATCACTCACGTATGCGTCAACGATGCGAACGCCTTCGAGCGCGTGCTCGGTGCGGTATCTCATCACCTCCTCCACGATCGTTGATGCGTAGGCAAAGTCGGGCGCACACAGCAGCGGCAACATGTGATATTTGGCGGCGACCCTGAAATGATCCGCAAAATTCTCTAAATCCAAAAGCAGGCACCACCGAAAGCCCGATTACAGTACCTCATATACAGGATGTTGGGAAAGGTAGAGATAATCATCTCACCGTTGCTTCTGCATGCGTTTCGCGTACATGAGCTTGCCGTCCTTGTCACTCCGCTGCTCTCGGTTGAGGTTGGCGTTGAAGTGGAGAATGGACACTTGCATAGCGCAGACGTAGGAGCGGTCCGACCACGTGCGCCGTTTGTTGGCGAGTGCGCCCATGAGGCTGTGGAGGCTCTCCACCTTGGAGGAAAAGTGGAAGAATGTCGCCCCACGAATGGCTTGCAGCATCTGTGTAGTTGGCATGAGTAGCGGGCGCCGAAAGTGTAAATGTCACCTTTGGATTGTTGATGAGTGCCTCCAACTGCGAGTAGGCGGCACCCTGTCGATCCAGCCACAAGTCCTCACGATCGACAATCGGTGCATGCGTGCAATGTGTGTGATCGTTGGCGACGTGGTCGAGGAAGGAAAGCCAGAACGCAACGGCGGCGTTCTTTGCCTCGGCGGAGCCCTGCGCGTATTGCATCGAGACGGTCTTGGCCACCCTGTAGACGTGATCGAAGGCGCTCTTCGCAAAGCCCTTGGCGAGAACGTTCCACGCCTTCCCTGAGTGGCTAATGGGAGAGAATGGGAGACTCACGCTTCGTGCTTGTATCCATGATCTTCTTCATGAGGCCCTTTGCGATGTGCCAAACATCAAACGTGTGATGCACGCTTGGCATCTGCTCCCGCATCCACTTGCCGATCTGGGCGCACTGGTCGGTGCACACCGACTTCAGCCGGTCGCCGAATCGCGCGTGAAGCACACGCATTCCGCGCTCGAACAGCTTCTTCTGCACGGGGTTGGCTTCCAATACAGTCAAAGCGACACACCTCCATCACTCCGCTCGCCACCAACTCTTCGCTTGGATCTGCCTTGCTGATGGTGGCCGACCAACAGACCTCACCCGTCGACAAATCGATGAACGAGAGAGTGGCACGCGGTGACGTATAGCCGACCGTCTGGAAATGCGTTTTGCCCGGTACAAATATGAAAATGTTTATCGCACTTGGTATCGCCCGTCGGCTGCGAAGTGGAGATCTTTGCCATTGTTGTCCAAACGCGAGAGCACTCGGTCAATCTCTCGGTTGAAGAGTACCTTGACGCACGGCGCCACGTATGCACCGACAAGACGAATGTAGTGATTCTGTCTTAGCATTGGAACGCTGAGCAGCTCGCATATGCGTTGAAATTGGGAGAACGACTGCCCAGTCGTAGCGAGCACGGTGGCGATCTCAAGGTGAACTGCGTACATTGCGCCGCCGCCGTGCACTGCATGAAAACATTTTCACAAAGCTGTTGCAATAAGCTCACTTGGTACGCGAGTGAGAGTTCGTTGTGAGTTCCACACTTGTGCCTTCGGACAGCTGCACCGCCACTCGACGCGCAGATTGCAGCCGATCGTAGTCATTTGAATTGATGTCCTGTCGATTGCATCGCCGCAGGTGGAGCACACGTGCAGCAGGTCGGTGAGGTTGTTGAGTCCGACGAGCACATGTTTGATGGAATTCTCCCCTTCCTCCTGCGTGGAGCTGCTACCCGCCATTGACAACATGAGAGGCTCATTCGCAGTGCCGATCTTGAATTCGATGGGAATGCGGTTGTTGTGCTCCAAGAATGTCTTGTACTCTTCCATCTCCGCTGTGACAAACCGTTGTCTCAAGCCATCGGGTGTGGTGATGTGCGAGTTCACCAGTTTTGCGCCAGTCTAGAATATGTCGTGGTCGTAATGATGAACCTCACAGCTTTGCCAACATGAGCGTCGACATAGTGTCCATTTGCAAAGAGCACAACACGCCCATGCAACTGGACAAGGGGCGACTTTCGAGGCTTGGAGACATTGCGGTGCTCTTGAAGCTCCTCGAATGGCACGTCCGTGACGTGGAGAGTTGTCCAAATGTGCGGGTTTCCCTGAAATCTCAGAAATGTTGGACATCTGAGCAGCGCGTTGATGAAGCAATCAACTGACCTTCTCAGCTTCACGGTAAACTGGACAAACGTCGTCCACCGCCGCCGTTTTTGTCCCGACCAGTGGAAAGTGTGCGCTGCACAGGTGGGCGTTCATGTCCGCCATGCGCTGCTTCTCCTCCGACGTCAACTGTAGAGCGGCAGACCACTTGTTGAAGTTGCTGGCGTCGCGCGGCACTTTGTAGATGCCAAATGTGTCCGGGCAAAGCACGCAGACATTCTTCGAGTCATAGCTCTGGGTGGTGCGTGAAGGGCGTGACATTTTCGTCGATGACCAACACAACTGACGACCAGTTGCTTTTCGAATGAGACGGGCCTTGTTTGTACCCTGGCGATTGAACCTGATCACAGGACAGAGGGATCTCAGTGTCGATTGAGCGTCAACGACACGGATAATCCGATTTGACCGGTACGTCATATCTATCAACTTGCATCAGTTTTTCGTTGCCGTGAACTGCGCTCTTTGACAGCATAAAAACAGAATGGCACACTCCGCGTCTGACGACGATGTACCGTCGTTTGATGACGACACATTCATCTTCGTTGATGACCTACGAGACGAGACGGATCCAAGCAGGTTGGAAGAAGATGTAGGTTTCACTGCAAACGATTGTACCGTCACAATGCCAAATTTATGTTCAGTTTGCTGCGTTCGGCGAAGACGACGATTGGGAAGGCATCGGCGATGGTGACCATTCCGAGCATGAGGCAACGGACGAAGATCTTTTGATTCACTACCGCGAGCCCAGCGACTACCTGGCACCACAGAAACTCGATGAATTTCGCGAAGCTTTGAAGATTGAACGATCAAAGTGAGTACCTACTTCTAGTTATTGCTTTTCAATATCAGTGCTTTGCAGTTACAACAACGTCGTTGGTCATGAAATCTGCGCCGACGACGTGGTTGATTTCAAGTACTGCAAATGCGGTAACTGTGCGACGACGGAGAAGCGGCCGATTGCCCATCATGTCTGCTGCAAACAGATCGGAGGGAAGGCTGCAGACGCATGCAAGTCTGCCATGTCGACCTTGGAGGCCAACGTTTGCATCACGTCGCACGAATTTTGGACGAGCATTGTCAGCGTGCGTGTGAGTGTCTTTTGTACTTGGCTTGACTAATCCTCAGGCTGTGGACGCGTATGTGTTTGGTGGAACTTCGATCACCGTCGGTGGGGAAGAAAGACTGAACAAAATGCGACGCTACGAGGCGTACAAAGTCGCGGCAGGATTGTTGTATGGACGGCAGGGACGCGGAAATAGGCTCGAACTACCCACATGCGTCGTCAACTATGTGCATTTCATGTATCCCTCACCGTCGGGTGATTACAAAGGATTCTTGAGCGCTCAAGAATAGTCTCGTTTGCCATGATTCAGTTTGTGAACGTGGTGTTTTCCTGCGAATAAAAATCGACGCCGTAGTGTATTTCTGACTTTGGCGAATGGCCATGTAATATCGCATTTATGCGGTTCTTAAAATTAGTTTTTTTTTGAAAATTGCAACTCTAAGTTGTACTTGGTGCCGGCAAACATGGCCATGGTTCAATTGGTGAGGCAGTAACGAATCGAAACGAGGCGGAACTCAAAAAAGTTGTTGGTTGTATTTCAACTTCACCTTCGTCTCCAACGTCATGAAGACGTTGGACGACCTGTTGGTGGACCCTTGGACGGAGTGTCAGCAGCGCTGATCGAAATTGGTGAAAACGCGAACAAGAAAACGATTTCAGGTTTGCATCCAGGATGCATGTACGTACGTTGATGCTGTTTTTTCATCTTGGAGGGTGTAAGGGGTTTAACGTCGAGCCTCTTCTCGCACAGCCCGAATTCCTCGACTATCTTGTTACGAAGACACCCTTCGTCTCTGAGGAGAGGGTCATCGAGATCCTGCGCGATCAGAAGCAGAACAGCCACACTTGGGACACTCGAGTAATTTGCAACCCGGAGGAGAACACAACGGTCATCCACTCCGCCATCTGTCACCGGCGAGCGCCCGTCCTGCGAGCACTCCTCGAGGCGGGCGTCGATCCGAACGAAATGGCGAATGAGAACACGTCGATGAACGGCGACGGTGACGATGTGCCCGTGCACCCAGTGGAGATCGCGCTCAAGCTCGGCAAAACCGCGTGGCTGAAGGTGCTCCTCGCCGACATGCGGACCAACACTGCGACGATCAGACGATGGCATGGATGCGCAACAAAAAGTCTCGATGTTCGACGTGTGCTGAGACATTCCACGTTTGACATTCACAACTTGACGGACATGTATGTTCGGTGATGTGTGAAAACTGAGTATCCTGTGTGATTGTGCCTGAAAGACTACCGGCGCGGTATGATTTTTGGCCTCAATAACTGTGTGTTCGACCCCCGACATTTCATGGTGCCCTCGCCTGCGATGACCGAGGCATTGATTGGCGCACGATTCGCATCATTCAATCAGTCGTAACACAACCGAGCCAAGACTCGAAACGCGAGCAAGTACGGATTTTCGGCCGTACTCATCATGGACGACTCGAGTGAGGAGCGCGCA
>JAJFKC010000016.1 GCA_021773435.1 Porticoccaceae bacterium | reverse complement strand
ATTTAAAAGGGAAAATCAATGGGTCAATAAATCCTCTCAAATATGACGCGCGTGCTCAATTATGTAGCGTTTTCGCACTTAAATGAGTACGCGCAATATATGTTGCCAACACGCACACCGCTAAAGCATCGCTAAGGTATTGAAATATATCAGCAAAACGAAGCTTGTTGGCTGAGGCTCCAGATGAACGCACTGGATTTTTAGTTGACAACTTTAGATATACTGGCCATGCGCATGGAGTATCGCGTTAGCCCCACCTGTGCCGACATTTAGTGGTAAACAGAACATTAAAGAATTTAAGATCAGGACGTGATTCCCCTAGCACCTGGAATCAGTTTACCGTTTGGTTTTATGATTAAGCCGCCTGCCTTAAATACCTGGAAAACTTACGCTGGCCCGACGGGTTTGCTTGTCCTCGCTGTGAAGCAAACGAGCCACCGTTTAGTGAGTCGTGGGAGAATCATGTGTCGGTTATGCCGCTATCAGAGCACAGTGACTGCAGGCACGATCGTTGAAAAACTCGGACCCCGCTCAGCAGGTGGTTTGGGGCTGGTATATCACGAGCCAGAAACAAGATCGTACAGCTAAGATCTGCTGACCTTGCACACGTTACGCTGGCAGGCGTAACTAAGGAATCTGGGTCAGGTCTAGAAAAGGAATCTGGAAAAGGAATCTGGGTCAGGTCTAGAAAGGAAGCGCCGTCTAAACTAGATATGTGGGCTGAATAAGTAAGCTTAACGCTATAAGCATTAAATCTATAGACCTGACCCTAAGTCTGTGACCCTAAGTCTGCATTTATATAACCAGGAAAATCATAGTGAAAAAGATATACCCCGATCTCTGGCAGACAACCCTGGAACATCCTTTTGTTGGCTTAAATAGCCACGCCTATTTCTTGAAACGAGAATTGCAACGCGGCAAAAGCAATGTCCTTTTCTACAACACCAGCAGCCTTGATGACATTGAAGAAATATCAAAATTGGGCGGTATTTCCTACCAATACCTTAGTCATCGCCATGAGTCGGGGCCATCACTGGCAACCATTAAAGCATCATTACAGTCACAATTATGTGTTGACGAGATTGAAACGCCTTTTATTGAAACAGCGGTAGATAAGACTTTCAGCACCAGACAAATGCACAACTCAAGCATCGACGTAATTCCTACACCGGGGCACACGGCAGGTGGGCTGTGTTTCTACTATGAATCGCCTGGGGGCTTAAACTATCTTTTCACAGGCGACACCTTATTTCAGTCCAGTGGACAATGGTCGACACTGGTGCTGAAAAGTGATGGTGGTAATGTAGACAACTTAGTAGCAAGTCTGAGAGCCCTTCGAGCCCTGAAACCCGATGTCGTGCTTTGCAGTGCATCGGTAGGCGACACTTCCGTTGTCGAAATTACCCATGCGCAATGGCGTGATGCCATTGATACCAATATTAGCAGCCTGTCGAAAGGCTGAATTTATCTCGGGCCATAATATTTCGCACAATCTGCAACCAACAATAACTCCGTCAATCGGTGGTAAGAACGGGCATCCAAACCCGTATGATCAGTGATTTTCTGCATTCTGAAATAGACCGTGTTGGGATGAATCGACAGTCGTGCGGCGGCTTTTAGTGCATTCATATTGGCATCGGCATAGGCACGAAGTGTGTCGACTAACACCCCCCCAGCCTGCTTATCCGCGGCGACAAAGGCAGCACTCCAGTCGGGCAGCGCTTGCCGCAGCTCCAGCCCAGCAGCTTGCACCATAACATCGCGCACTGAAAGGTCAGCGATGCTGACCACTCGATTGGACACCTCGGCCATATCCAGCGCCAATTGTGCTTCCCGATACGCACCCGGTATGAGGGAGGTCGCTTGCACATCTTTGCTGACACCGGCTAACACCGCATTACCTAGATCAAGTAAGGGGGCAGACACACGCCCATGCAAAGCCTGTTTCGGTTTGGTCCAGCCGGAAAGTCGGTGCACGTCCGACACCACGGCAACAACACGGTTATCCTGAATATCTATCAAGCGGTGGGTGGAATGGCCACGCAAGATTTGGTCTAGCGATTCGACCATGCGCCGGGCTCGCTCGGCATTCAACATTTCCGCCGGGTCAACTGGGCGAATAACCACCAGGCAATAACTCCGGCGGCCTTCGAGGTAGCCCGCTTCACGGAGTATATCCGTCACCCGACCATCGGATTCGTCATAGCCTTGCAACAGGATGCGCATTAATTCTGCCCGCTTATCGATAGTCACATCGGCATTGAGACGAGTCTGAGCCAGGTAGGCCTCGACCAGAATGGTGCTCACGGCATCGGTGTATTCCAGCGCAAAATCGGCAGTTGCGGAGATAGCTTCGAGCTGCGCCTGTGAATCGGTCATCGCTTGCTGCATGGCCTTTCGCAACCAGTTTGCGAAGATCTTGTGGCCGCAACGATAGGCGTGCAAAGTCGCCTCGAGGGGGAAATGTTGCTGGGCGCGTAGCTGGGCATGAGTTGAGACAAAGGCAAAATCCTGCACCTTACCGCTGCTCAGCAATCGGGCAATTTCAGTGACGTGATCGGGACCATGCCCAGCCAGCTGGGTCAGCACGTCTGGATTGCGAGACTCGCTAAAAGCACTGATTTCAGACAAAACGATGTCTGATAATTCAGCTGCTATCTGTGGACCGTGTTTACTGAGGTAGCTGGCCATCCGCTTTTGAACAGTGCGGGTGCCAATTTTTACCAGGGCGTCGCTAAGCAATTGTGTGTGATATTCATGCATATTGTGCACAATACACAATAAAACCACCTAATTCAGGTTATTTTGCCTAATGTAATCTGCGTTTAATGTCGATAGTCTCTATTTTCAGTTGCCAAGCTCGGCAACAACTACGTTACGGAGATACTGTAATGGCTAAATATTTATATGTTTTTCATGGTGGCAGCGCACCCTCTTCGCCAGAAGAAGGCGCAAAAATAATGGATGCCTGGGGCAAATGGATGGGCGGACTAGGCGCTGCGCTTGTCGATGGCGGCAACCCCGTTGGCCAATCTTCAACCGTACATGCCAATGGCTCGGTGACCGGCGACGGCGGCACCAACCCGGCGAGTGGTTATAGCCTGGTAGAGGCCCCAGATTTAGAATCAGCCTTAGCCATGGCTAAAGGCTGCCCGATATTGAATAGTGGCGGTAGCGTCGAAGTGGCTGAAGCGATGGATATGTAGTCACTGAAGCCAGGGATAGGTAATAAATAACTACAGAGATGTAGAGCTAAGGAGACGAAAATGAAAAACGCCAAAATAGTTTCTCGCGATGAGTGGTTTAACGCGCGGCTCGATCATCTTGACAAAGAAAAAGCCTTCACTAAAGCAAGAGATGCACTCAGTGCCGCCCGAAGAGAATTACCCTGGGTAAAAGTTGATCAAAGCTATAATTTTGATGGCCCCAACGGCAAACAAAGTCTGGCGGATTTATTTGCCGGACGCAGCCAGCTTATCGTCTATCATTTTATGTATGGGCCGGACTGGGAAGAAGGCTGTCCCAGCTGCTCGTTTTGGGCCGACAACTATAACGGCACCATTGCCCACTTGAATCATCGCGATATCAATATGGTGGCCATCTCAAACGCACCTTTGGCAAATCTTGATGCCTACAAAAAACGCATGGGTTGGGATTTCACCTGGGTTTCCTCACTGGGTACCACCTTCAATCGCGACTATGGCGTGACTTTTACACCGGAGGAAATTGACGCCGGGGAGGCCTTCTACAATTATCACAAAGGCAAAACCAACCTTCAGGAAGCACCGGGCATCAGCGTATATTATCGGGATGAAAACAATGATGTATACCACACCTACTCGTGTTACTCCCGCGGTCTGGACATGCTCAACGGCGCCTATCACCTGATGGATTTGACCCCTAAAGGCCGAGACGAAGACGACCTGCCCTTCACCATGGCCTGGGTCCGTCGTCACGATACCTACGAAAGTTAAATAACAATTAGCCTATAACCTATAACCTATAACCGGGAAAACGATTATGACAACGCCACTATGGTGCCTCGCGGCACTTGCCATCATCCCCTACATTCTCGCCGGCATGGGCGGCTACTATCGAGGTAAACAATTCGGCTCTGTTGACAATGAATATCCGCGGCTACAAGCAGCTCAACTCGAGGGTACCGGCGCGCGGGTTTGGGCAGCGCAATCTAATGCCTGGGAGGCTCTTGGCTTGTTTACTGCGGCACTGGTGGTGGCCCACTTTGCGGGTGCAGACAGTGCTAAAGTTGCCACCGCCTCTTTGGTATTTATATCTATGCGAGTGCTACATCCGATACTGTACATCGCCAACATTGCCACGGTGCGATCGATAGTTCAGATTGTAGGTTTGATCACTTGTATTTATATTTTCAGCCTGGGCATTGTCGCGTAGTAGCCACGCATAGCTGTTCCTGGTCAATCAGAGCTAGCCCCCATAAGCGTTAATTTGTGGAAGGCCCACTGATTTGTTCGGCAACTATTCTTCATGGCAACTTCTGCTAGGGTAGCGGCCCAATAATACCCGTCGGTACCCCCGAATCTTGACCATTATTCATGGGCAGGGCAATCAACGTTGCGCAATAATAATTGAAGTTATTTCTCAAGAGCATATCCTCCACCATGCGCGATATTTGCCTATAATGCGAATGCGCGACACCTGAACTGGGCAAACCTTAGCCTACCATCCCGCATACAAAATTCCCGCATACAGAAATCAAAGGTCGTACCCATGAATGAACCTGGCAAAAACCCTGCAAGCTCCGACGTTATTACCCAACTTGATGCCGTTATCGTCGGCGCGGGCTTTGCCGGGTTATATATGCTGCACAAACTTCGCGAACAAGGCCTGACGGCGCGAATCTATGAGGCCGGTAGCGGCCCCGGCGGCACCTGGTTCTGGAACCGTTATCCCGGTGCGCGGGTGGATATTGAGAGCATGCAATATTCCTATCAGTTCTCGGAAGAACTCCAGCAGGAGTGGGAATGGTCGGAACGCTACGCCCCTCAGGCAGAGCTGCTGGAATACATCAACCATGTGGTCGAGCGTTTTGATCTGGCCAGAGATATTCAGTTCGACACCCGCATAGAATCTACTGTTTTTGATGAAGCCAACAAACGGTGGCAGATCTCGGCCAGCAATGGCGATAAGCTCAGCGCCAAATATTGCATTATGGCTACGGGTTGTTTATCCGCCGCCAACACGCCCGACATTGCCGGCCTGAGTTCGTTTGCTGGCCCGGTTTACCATACTGGCGAGTGGCCCCATGAAGCGGTGGATTTCACAGGCAAGCGGGTGGGTATTATCGGCACCGGCTCATCCGCTATTCAGGCAATTCCGATCATTGCTGAGCAGGCGGATCATTTAACGGTCTTTCAGCGGACGCCGAACTTTTCAGTCCCTGCCTATAACAAAGCCCTGGAACCCGACTACGTTAAAGACGTAAAACAAAACTACGCGAGTGTACGAGCAAAGGGTAAGCAGGGCTTCACGGCATTTGACACCCAAGCCAATGAAAAGACCGCGCCAGAAATGAGCCCTGAAGAGATCAAAGCCGAACTGGAAAAACGTTGGCAAATGGGCGGCTTGAATTTTTATGGCGGGTTTGCAGATTTCATGGTCAATCAGGAGACCAATGACATGATTGCAGATTTCGTTCGCGAAAAAATTGCTCAAAAAGTTAACGATCCAGAAACGGCCAAATTACTCTCACCGAAGACGGTGTTTGCCTGCAAACGTCTGTGCGCAGACACTGGTTATTTTGAAACCTACAATCGCGATAACGTGACCCTGGTGGATATCAGTAAGACCGCTATTTCTGCTATCACCCCAGAGGGCCTGAAGGTCGGTGACGATGCGTATACCTTTGACTGCCTGGTCTTTGCCACAGGCTTTGACGCCATGACCGGTTCATTGAACAAAATCGATATTCGCGGCATCGGTGGTGACACTTTGAAAGACAAATGGGCTGCGGGACCTCGCACCTATTTGGGCCTGTGCTCAGCGGGTTTCCCCAATTTCTTTACCATCAGCGGACCGGGCAGCCCCTCGGTGTTTACCAATATGATCACATCCATTGAACAGCATGTGGAATACATCAGTGACATTATTACTTATCTGGACAAGCACAAGCTATCGACCATAAACGCCACCAAAGAAGCCGAAGACGCCTGGGTGGACCACGTCAACGAAGTTGCCGGTGGCACCTTGTTGAATGACTGTAGCTCCTGGTACCTGGGCGCAAACATCCCCGGGAAAGAACGGGTATTTATGCCTTACATCGGTGGCTTTCCGCCCTATGTGGAAAAATGCGAGGAGGTTGCGGAAAGAGGTTATGAAGGGTTTACGCTGGCCTAAGCCCGCGGGCTCCCTATCGAAATACCTGGGGTTGTTTTAGCCGCATAAATACTCAGACCCTTAAAAGACCGCCTTAGCATTACTTCTAAAGGCGACCTTTTTCAATGTAACGCATTAAGGGTTTAAAGGTCGTACCCTGCACCAGCAGACTAAATATCACTACGCCAAACACCATGGACTGTATGGTCCACCAGTAAGGCAGCGATACCGGTAGTGAGAGAACCAGTGCGATGGCTATAGCGCCTCGCAGACCACCCCAGAACAGCAACACCTGCCAGATCCCGGATATGGGCCGCAGCATGGGTTTGGTCAATACACCGCAAAACCCGACGGCGATTGCTCTGGCGGCTAGTGCCGCAGCGATGGCTATCACCATTGCCAGCCATTGTTCCCGGAACATATCCCAGGTAATAACCAGGCCCATCAAGACAAATAACAGGCTGTTAAAGAGCAGTCCCAGCCAATTCCACGTATCGACGATACCCGATAAGAATGTGGTTTCCTGTTCCCGTAAGGCAATGCGCGCCACCAGGGCGCTGGCAACAATGGTCATAATACCCGAGACATGGAGTAACTCTTCGGCCAGATAAAAACCACCAAAGGCGGTAAAAACCAGCACCACGCTAGTGGCAGGAACCTTGCCCAATAGTAAAACCACGATTGCGGCCACCAGGCCCAGCAGCGCACCGAGCACCAGACCACCCAGAAATACCGTGCCAAAAAACACCAGGTGGTTGGACGACTCCGCCATGCTGCCGGTCGCAAAACTAAACACAATAACGAACAGCACCACCGCAGCGCCGTCGTTAAAAAGGCTCTCGCCTTCGAACAGGGTGCCAAGATCAGCCGGTGCATTTAGGGTTTTTAATTGTGAGACCACCGCAATGGGATCGGTTGCCGCCAGGATCGCCCCGGTCAGCAAGGCTGCTATCCACGGGAAACCAGTGGGGTGGCCAACGCCCAAATACACCAGGCCTGCCGTAACAAAACAACTCACCAGCACGCCGAGGGTGGCCAGCAGCATAATGGGACTCAACCAACGCTTCAGCAAAGCAGGATCAAGGTGCCATGTGGCTTCAAATATCAGCACGGGTAGAATGACAAAAAACACCAGGTCTTGCAGACTATGAGCGCGTATGCCGGTGTCGATGCCGAGCAAAGGCACGGCCCAGCCAGCGAGTATTCCTGCGCCAAGACAAGCCAGGGTGAGATCGAGCCGTAACAGCCGGTGAATCAACATGCCGACAATGGCAGTGCCGCTAAGAAACAGTATTTGGCCAAGGAGTTCGGGAATCATGATGCTGACTCTGGCCCGGTCACCGATTGGCCCACGCCGACCTGCACTGCAGGGATGATGTCGTATTCGGGCCGAGGCACCGCTGGCGGAAACAAGGTTTCCATGGGTTCCGGAATACCCTGAGCATTGATGATTTGCGCGTGTTTTCGGGCCAGCTTACGAGGCTGTTCAACGCCACTGGAATGGGCGATCACACCCACTTCGTAAGCCAGGTTTTTGGCAAAATTCGCCACCCGCTCAGCTTTGTCAGTGGGATCAAGCCCTCTCTGCAAGGCAATATCGTGAGTGGTTATCCCGGTTGGGCAGGTGTTTTTATTGCACTGCAATGCCTGAATACAGCCCAGGGCAAACATAAAGCCCCGTGCTGAGGTGACAAAATCCGCGCCCATACTCAGCGCCCAGGCTACATCAGCCGGGTTGATTAATTTGCCTGAGGTAACCACCTTGATGCGATCTTTAAGGTTGTACTCCAACAACTTATCGACTACCAGAGGTAGACTGCGACGAATCGGCAGGCCCATATAGTCAATCAAACTCTGTGGTGCAGCACCCGTGCCGCCATCGGCGCTATCGACAGTGATAAAGTCCGGCGCGTATTCAAAACCACGTCGATGAATGGCCTCACACATTTCATCCAGCCAGGCGCTGTCACCGATCACGGTTTTAAAGCCCGTGGGTTTCCCGGTAATGGTGCGGACATGAAGAATCTTGTCGAGCAGATCGTCGATGCTGCGGATATCGGTATGGCCATTTGGACTGATGGAATCACTGCCCGCGGGTATGCCACGAATTTGTGCGATTTCTTCCGTCACCTTAGCACCCGGTAAAATCCCGCCTTTGCCGGGTTTGGCGCCCTGACTCATTTTGATTTCGAACATACGTACCTGGGTGTATTCAGCGATGTCCCTGAGTTTGTCATCGGACAACTCCCCCTCAGGCGTGCGCACGCCATACTTCGCGGTGCCGATCTGAAAAACAATATCGCAGCCACCTTCCAGATGATAAGGCGATAAACCGCCTTCTCCCGTGTTCATCCAGATACCGGCTTTTGCGGCACCAGCGGATAAAGCTCGCACGGCAGGCGTCGATAGGGCCCCATAACTCATACCAGAGATGTTCACCAGCGAGGCTGTGGTATAAGGCTCTGCAGCAAAACCCTCGCCAATAGTCAATGGCTCCGGCGGCAAGGCATCTTCGGTCAATGTTGGAAACAGGCCATTCAAATAAATAATATCGCCGGGCTCATTAAGCGGCCGGGTCGAACCAAAAGCCACCGTAGAATCAACATTTTTAGCCGCCCGGTAAGCCCAGGAACGCTGGGCGCGGTTAAAAGGTAATTCTTCCCGATCCTGTGCGAAGAAATACTGGCGAAAAAATTCACCCATGTGTTCAAAAAAATAGCGAAACCGACCAACGATAGGATAGTTTTTTCTGATCGCCTGTTTTGTTTGTGTCACGTCGGCGAGGTAAAGGTAGGTAAGGATTAGCACCCCAACACCTAATACGAACACGAACAGCAGGGAGCTAATTTCTAATACATTTACGGCAAATATTTTTAGTAGGTCCGTATCCATGATTTTTGCCTCTCGGTATCAACAGTTGAATTTGTTAGAGCCTGGATTTGCTAAAACGTGCTTTATTTAGATAAGCACAACATCTAAATTTTATGTGGTGAACCAATGCTGGTGCTTCTGCTGCTTTTTATAGTGCACGCTGCGTGCCAATATCGATCTCTTTGTTTTATATCTATTTTTTTTATTCTGTTTATCTGGTTTGTAACGAATTGATACCCACTGCCTTATCTCTTTAATTCGATTCATTACATTGGTGTGGCAAGCAACGCAGCATTAGTAAATAACTGTCTCAAACGAAATACCGTTCAAGAGGAGACTTGGTCGCCATTCCAAATAATGGGCGGAAAGCAGTGACTTTGCCCTCTCTCAACAATTATCTACTTACTCGTTTCGTTACAAAACTCCTATTTATTACTCATCAATTCGTTACTAACTATAAATTATATTTATTATTAATTTAATAAAATCAATTAGTTATAAGTTGGCACGGGGTTCGCTATTAAGAATCCGAGTCACCCACTGCGGTGAATCAAGAAAGCACTTAAAAACTCATATCAATTGATACCAAAAATATCAGGGAGAAAGAAATGGAAACTAACTTAAAAACAAAACTGACCGGCACGGCACTCGCACTGGCAGCAGCTGGATTAATGAATTATGCCAGCCTTGCAACAGCTGCCCCGGCGCAGGCAGCCGCCACGACTGATCTCGTACATTGTTACGGGGTGAATAAATGTAACGGCCACAACGATTGCAAGACCGCTGAAAACGCCTGCACAGGCCAGGCAACTTGCAAAGGTACAGGCTTTGTCGCCATGCCATCAAAAAGTTGTGACGACATTGGCGGCAGTACGAAAGATGAATGGAAAGGCAGTGTTGCGGTAGCCGATCTTTCACATTGTTACAACGTCAATAAATGCAATGGCCATAACGATTGTAAAACGGCCAATAACGCCTGCGCGGGCCAGGCCTCCTGTAAAGGTCAGGGCTTTGTTGCTATGCCTGAGAAAGCCTGTGGCGACGTCGGCGGCGAAACCGGCGCTTAGGCCCCACTGGCTAAGTGTCACATACCGCACAGCCGCCCGCTCTCCGGCACATAAATATTTACGTGCCGGAGAGTGGTTTTAGAGAAAGTGGTTTTAGCAACTAAATCGTTATTGGGGAAACAATATGGACAATAAATTTCTGGGATTTGGCCTGGGTTTACGTACCGATCATTTTGTTGATGTACTGGAACAAAAACCCGATGTCGACTGGTTTGAAATTGTTTCCGAAAATTTTATGGTCGATGGTGGCAAACCCAAACATTTCTTGCACAGCATTCGTCGCGACTACCCCATGGTGATGCACGGGGTATCGCTATCGATTGGCTCTACTGACCCCCTGGATATGAGCTATTTAGGTAAGCTTAAAGCCCTGGCTGGCGAGCTTGAACCGGAATGGCTTTCCGACCATTTGTGCTGGACGAGTGTCGGCAATGTCAATAGTCACGACCTGTTGCCACTGCCCTATAGCGAAGAAGCCATAAATCACGTCGTTGATCGCGTGCGGCGTGTTCAGGACTATCTGGGCAGGCAAATTTTGCTCGAAAACGTATCCAGTTATCTAAGCTATAACGATTCGGTTTGTCCGGAGTGGGAGTTTCTTTCGGAGGTGGTACAGCGTGCCGACTGTTTTGTCTTACTGGACATCAACAATATTTATGTCAGTGCGAGAAATCATGGTTTTGATCCCCTCGATTATATTAATGCCATTGATCCCGACCGGGTGCGGCAATTCCATTTAGCTGGCCATAGTGACTACGGGGACTACGTCATTGACACCCACGACCACGACGTCGCCGATGCAGTGTGGCAGCTCTATGCTCAAAGTCTGGAGCGTTTTGGTGCAGTCAGCACAATGATTGAGCGGGATGACAATATGCCATCGCTGCAAGCCCTCGTTGGCGAATTGGATATCGCCAGAGACATTGCCGGTAGTGTGCTGTTTCCAGAACCAAATCAGGTGGCGCTATGAAGCGCCTATTGCAACAGCGACAACACCAGTTGATGGATTATCTGTTGTCCGGGAAAGGCGAAATCGCAGCACACGTACTTCGTCAGGGCAAGCTGAGTACGCAGACCCGCCTGCACATTTATGGCAATGCCTATCAAGCTCGCCTGCATGACACCATCGACACGGATCACCCCGCCATTGGCGTTTATCTGGGCGACAGTTTATTTGAGCTGATGGTCGACAACTATCGACAGCAACATGCATCCAGCTATCGTTCATTACGGCATTTTGCTGATGCATTACCCCATTTTCTAGCCACGCAAGCGCCCTTTTGCGACAACCCACAGATTAGCGAACTGGCAAGGTTTGAGCGACTCTTGATGAGCGCCTTTGATGCAGCAGACGCATCGCGAGCGACCCTTGAGCAACTGCGCCAATTTCCCGTCGCGGATTGGCCAGCACTAAATCTCGATTTTCATCCCAGTGTTCAACTTTTTGAGAGTAACTGGAATGCCGTTGAAATATGGCAGGCCATCAAAGAAGAAAAGACACCACCTACGCCACAGCAGGGTTCTACGGTCTGGTTGGTATGGCGTAATAAAGATCTGCTCACTGAATTTCGCCATCTTGGCGCGGCGGAATTTTGCATGTTCAAACAGTTTAAGGGCGACGGCCATTTCGCCTCCGCCTGCGAGGCTCTGCTTGATATAGAGTCAGACGATCAGGTCAGTGCAATCGCGATAAACACATTGATGCGCTGGCTGGATGCTGGTTTGGTCAAGGGCTTAAGCACAGCGATCAAATCAAATTCCAAACTTAATAATCTCAAAACTGATACTCCCTAAATCAAAAGCACCAGCGAATTATTCACCAGGCCCAAGGAGAAAAAATCATGATCACCCTAATTCAAAAAGCCCACCAGTTATTCGACACCACCCGCGCTGTCGATTTTCTCGCCCCGCTACTACTGAGACTTTACCTAGCACCGGTATTCTGGATGGCGGGAACACAGAAACTTGGGCATTTCTCATCGACCGTCGACTGGTTTGGCAATGCCGACTGGGGTCTGGGCTTGCCTTTTCCCTGGCTCATGGCCGCGCTTGCGACGGGCACTGAGCTGATTGGTGCCGTGTGCCTGACCTTTGGTTTCGCAACCCGCTGGATCAGCTTTCCCTTAATGATGACCATGCTGGTTGCCATTTTTTCTGTTCATCTTGAGAACGGCTGGCTCGCTATCGCCGCCGGCGGCGGTATTTTCGCCACCGAGCGAACCATGGGCGGTATCGAACGGCTGAACGTTATCAAAGATATTTTAAAAGAGCACGGCAACTACGAGTGGCTTACTGAGAACGGCTCAGTGGTCATTCTCAATAACGGCATTGAGTTTGCGACCACCTATTTATTTATGTTGCTCGTACTGTTTTTTATCGGTGGTGGGCGCTATCTCAGTATCGACTACTGGGTCGATCGTAAATTTAATCCGCCGACTTTTAAGGCCAACAACTAATCTAAGGTCAATATCTAATCCAGGGTCAATATCTAATTCAAGGTCAATAACTAATCAACTATAGCTGGATTTTTAGCGACATACACAAAAGGAACTCGACATGAATAAGCCACTATTCACCAACGAATCTAAAGACGACGCCAGGGAAATATATGCCGAAATAGATGGAGCGGCGCTGTTTATTAAATGCCTGGAGAACGAAGGTGTCGATTATATTTTCGGTATTCCCGGCGAAGAAAACATCGCCTTTATGGATGCCCTGCTCGACAGCGACATCGAATTTATTCTCACCCGCCACGAACAGGGTGCAGCTTTTATGGCCGACGTCTATGGCCGACTCACTGGCCGAGCTGGAGTTTGCCTTGCCACCCTTGGCCCCGGTGCCACCAATCTAATTACCGGCGTTGCCGATGCCAATATGGATCTCGCGCCGGTCGTCGCCATTGCCGGCCAGGGCGCTACGACGCGCTTACATAAAGAGAGCCATCAAGTGCTCGACCTGGTGAATTTATTTGAACCGATCAGCAAATACGCCACGCAGGTTCGAGCACCAGAGGTGATTCCTGAGATTGTTCGCAAGGCCTTTAAAGACGCACAAATGGAACGGCCTGGCGCGAGTTTTATCGAGCTGCCAGAAAATATTGCTTCGCTATCAGCCCTTAAACAGCAGGTTCTGGTGCCACAAAGTCCGCTTGCGCCAGTGCCGCCCCAGGAAAAAATTGATCAGGCAGTCAGTCTGATTGAAGGCGCTAAATTTCCCATTATTATGGCAGGCAACGGTGTAATCCGGTCCGGTGCTAGCGAAGCGCTGGTGGCCTTTGCCGAGCACTTTAATATTCCTGTCGCCACCACCTTTATGGCAAAAGGCAGCATGCCTTTTTCTCACCCTCTGAGCCTGGGCACCGTAGGCCTGCAAGCCCATGATTATGTGGCCTGTGGTTTTGATCGGGCGGATCTGGT
Organism: Porticoccaceae bacterium; assembly: GCA_021773435.1. Lineage (GTDB taxonomy): Bacteria > Pseudomonadota > Gammaproteobacteria > Pseudomonadales > Porticoccaceae > HB2-32-21. Next base: position 73,349 of record JAJFKC010000016.1, on the reverse strand, counting down.
GATCACCATCGGTTACGACATGATCGAGTACCATCCCCATTTGTGGAACGGCGATAAAACCGCAACCATTCTGCATATTAACGCCAATGCCGCAGAAGTCGATGCCCACTACCAGTTGCAAGCTGGGGTAGTGGGTGATCTCAATGCAGCCCTCAGCGGTATCAGTGAGGGCAGTGATTTTCGCCATGACAACCACAGTGGCAGTCTGCGCGATACCATTGAGGCGCTGATGGCAGAACACGCCAGCGACGATGATTTTCCTATCAAACCACAGAAAATACTCTGGGATTTGCGTCAGACCCTGGATGCAAAGGACATCGTTATTTCCGATGTCGGCGCCCACAAAATGTGGGTGGCACGCATGTATCAGGCCGAAGCACCCAATACCTGCATTATTTCCAACGGTTTCGCCTCCATGGGCATCGGTGTACCGGGCGCCATTGCCGCGAAGATGGTGCACCCTGAGCGTAAGGTCGTGACCGTTACCGGCGATGCGGGTTTTCTGATGAACTCCCAGGAAATCGAAACGGCGCTGCGCCTGAATCTGGCGCTGGTCATACTGATATGGAACGACAGCGAATACGGCCTGATTAAATGGCACCAGCTGCGTCACTACGGTCGCGAAAGCAATATCCGTTTTACCAATCCTGATTTAGTGAAATACGCCGAGAGTTTTGGCGCCAAAGGTTATCGGGTAGAAAGCACCGACCAACTGTTGCCGACGCTTGAAAAAGCCTTTGCTGATAACACGGTGGTAATTATTGACTGCCCGGTGGACTACAGTGAAAACATGAAACTCACCGAGCACCTGGGTGAATTGGTTTGCGCAATTTAGTCGCCTCTAAATTTGAGACATAAATTTGAGACATAAAGAACAGGGACTACCGACATGAGACAAGATCTACTGGATGTTCTATCTCCCTACAGCGGCGAAGTGCTTGGCAGTTTACCCACGGCTAGCAGCAGCGACGTTGAGCACAGCCTGAGCAGCGCCTACCAGCTGTTTCGCTCGCGCCGTAACTGGCTAGCCCGTGCCCGGCGTATCGAAATACTGCAAAAAACCGCACACATTATGGCCGAGCGTGCTGAAGCCCTGGCGCTACAGGCTGCCCAGGAGGGTGGAAAACCCCTGGTTGATTCCCGTGTGGAAGTTGCCCGCGCCATCGACGGCATTCATTGTTGCGTTGATAGCTTACGCAGTGAGGGCGGCGAAGTTATCCCCATGAATCTCGATAGCGCATCATCGGGACGCCTGGCCTTGACCAGCCGAGAGCCAGTGGGTGTGGTGGTGGCTGTTAGCGCCTTTAACCATCCACTGAATCTGATTGTTCACCAAGTTGCCCCAGCCGTCGCCGCCGGTTGCCCGGTTATTGTTAAGCCAGCTCAGGATACACCGCTGAGTTGCCTTAGCTTTGTCGACATACTTCATGAAGCGGGTTTGCCAGAAGACTGGTGCCAGGCCCTGGTAATCAACGACCTTGCCATCGCCGAACAACTGGTTACCGACCCGCGTGTAGGGTTTTTCAGTTTTATCGGCAGCGCCGCAGTGGGTTGGACGTTGCGCTCAAAACTAGCGCCGGGTGTTCGCTGCGCCCTGGAGCACGGTGGCGTGGCACCGGTTCTGGTGCTCGAAGATGCTGACCTTGACCGTGCAGTACCTCTGCTCACTAAAGGCAGTTTTTATCATGCCGGGCAAGTGTGCGTATCTGTACAACGGATATTCGCCCACCAACATCTTGCTGAAGAACTAGCCACACGTCTCGCTGCTGCCGCTACCGAGTTAATAGTCGGAGATCCAAGTCGCGATAACACTGAAGTAGGCCCCCTGATTCGCCAGGCTGAACAGTTACGAGTGAACAACTGGGTTGAGGAAGCTGTCGAGGCGGGAACATCGGTGTTATGCGGTGGAGCGGCGCTGAATCACAATTGTTATCAGCCCACGGTACTGCTTGACCCGCCCGCCAACTGTAAGGTCAGCCATCAGGAAATATTCGGCCCGGTTGTGTCAGTTTTCCCTTACTCCGATATTGACCATGCGCTCAGTCTGGCTAATGGTCTTGACAGCGCCTTTCAAAGCGCCGTGTTTACCCAGGATATTGAACAGGCAGCCTACGTGTATCGTCATATCGACGCCTCGGCGGTAATGATTAATGACCACAGTGCTTTTCGCACGGACTGGATGCCTTTTGCGGGCCTGCGCCTGTCGGGATTGGGTGTTGGCGGTATTCCCCACACCCTACGAGAAATGCAGATCGCCAAAATGCTGGTGCTTAACTCCCCGGTACTGGGCGGCTTATAAATCCCGCGTTTAAAGCCCGCGTTGCAATGTAACGTTTTATTACACTTAGTAGCACGACATTGTTATGCTTCGTTACGTTTCAGCGAGCAAGAGTCTACAGCATCATAAAAAAGCCCAATTTATTAGTCAGTTAGGTGGTTTCATTGAATGATCAAGCTGGCATGTATTTCGCTCTGTTGGTATCAGGCGCTTCGGAAAAAAGAGCTTCTAATAAAGCGCTACGGATAAAGCAGCACTAACAAAATAACCAGGGATTAAATGTGGAAGATTCAAAAGAGCGGCCTTCACCGGGCTCTGGAGCAGGGGCTGGCGCACTAGATAGCGCCGAAACAAGCACCATCGCCCCGGCCGAAAAAACCCTGGAAGCGCTTGCCAGTCTGAGTTATCGGGCTGGTGAGCTACAGGACTATCTGAATAGCACCTGCGAATCGATGGTTGATTTACTCGGTGATGGGCTGGCCGCGGTGACGCTATACCGCAATGGTAAAAAAAATGTATTGGCGCTGGTGCCCCCGCCAAGCGAGCCAATACCACCTCTCGATATCCACGGCCCTATATCCACTTATGTAATACAAACCGGTGAAACATTGTGCGTGGAAGATACGGATCAAGAAGTTCGCTACGGAAGCCCGCCGGAAGGTTATCACTCTTATCTCGGCGTACCCCTGCGCCTGCCCAAAGGTGAGGTGGTGGGCACCATCTGTTATTTCGATAGCGAAACACGACACTTCCGAGACAACGAAGTACAAACCGCCCAACTGTTTGCCGAGCGAGTGGCCATTGCTCTGGATAACTACGATCTTTATCAGGACCTCAAACAACACTCGACGAAATTGGAAGAATTGGTACAGGATCGCACCAGTCAGCTTCTCGCAGCGCGGGACGAGCTCGCCCACAAGGAAAAGCTCGCCGCTGTTGGCGAATTCGCAACCCGGCTCACCCACGAGATCCGCAATCCACTGACCACCATTCGTCTGGCCCTCGAGTATCTTCAACAAAACACCACGGATGGCAGTCATAAACGGGCCGAACTGGCGGGCAACGAAGTGTCCCGGCTGGAGCGTATGCTCAATGAAGTGCTGATGTATACCAAACCGGCACAGGCCACACTTAAGCCAGTTGAGCTGGATGTTTTTTGCGCCGATTTTGTGCTTACCAATGAATCACTTGCGCAAGCGCAGGATTTAACCTTGACGTTAGAGGTCGGAAAACCAGCCACTGTGATGGCTGATGCGGACAAACTCACCCAGGTTTTTTTAAATCTCACTCGCAATGCCTGTGACGCCAGTTCCGCCGGGCAGGCAATTGCCTGCACCACCGGGCTTAACGGTAACGACGGTTTTGTCCGCATGCACAATAGCGGCGCGATAATCCCCCCGGACAAACTCAATGTGATTACCGATGCCTTTGTCAGCGGCAAGCCCAACAGTTCCGGGCTGGGGCTTGCCATTGTCAAATCACTGGTCGATGTGCAGCAGGGTCGCTTAAGCATCACTTCAAACGCAGAGGACGGCACCACCTTTACCGTTTACCTGCCTCTTGTAAAGAAAGCGCCTGTAAAAGAAGCTCTCACGAAACAAAGTAAAGAAGAGCAAGACCTTACAGCCACAGAGAGCCAAAACTAATGCTTGCACGAATTTTACTGGTCGAAGACGACAGCGCACTGGCGCAAATGTTAATGCTGCATTTCGAAGACCTTGGTCATGAAGTATTCCATGCCCTCAGCCTCAGAGAAGCTGACCATCTGGTCGTGGAACACTTGCCGGATTTAGTTATTCTCGACCAGGGTCTGCCTGATGGCAAAGGCTACGACTGGCTTTGCCAGACCATGAAAGGGGACAGTAAAACCTCCATCATTATGATGACCGCTGAGCACGACCTTGAACTGGCAATCGCCGCCATCAAAGCGGGAGCCTTTGATTTTATTCATAAACCGATCAAGACCGAAGAGCTGGATCACACCGTTGCCCGCGCTCTTGAACAGCAACAACTGACGCGCCAGGTGCGCGAGCTCAGTGCCGTGAATGATACGGTTCACACGGAGCCGCGTTTAATCGGCAAAAGTCAGGTCATGCTGGATATCAGCAAGGAAATCGCGCTGGTCTCTGAAAGTCAGGCGCGAGTATTGATCACCGGAGAAAGCGGTACCGGTAAAGAATTGGTGGCGCGAGCTATCCATCACAACAGCCAGCGCAGCGGACCTTTTCTTGCCGTTAACTGCGCTGCCCTGGTGGATAATTTATTGGAGAGTGAATTATTTGGTCATGAGCGTGGTGCTTTCACTGGCGCTACGAACCGCAAACCCGGCAAGTTCGAACTGGCCGCAAATGGAACTTTATTCCTGGACGAAATCGGCGAAATGGCGCTACCACTACAAGCCAAGCTACTACGTGTTTTGCAGGAAGGTAGCTTTGAACGGGTCGGAGGCAGCCAGCAACTACACAGCAATGCCCGAGTCATTGCGGCAACTAACCGCGACCTTCCTCAGGAAATCGCTAAAGGTAATTTTCGTGAAGACCTCTACTACCGCCTAAATGCCCTGGAAATTCAGTTACCGCCTTTACGGGAACGTCGTGAAGATTTGCCGCTGTTAATCGAAGGCTTGATGCAGCGGGTGTGTCGCAGCGAAGGCAAATGTCCGGTCTCGCTGGACGATGGCGCGCTGGCCGGCCTCAAGCATTATGACTGGCCTGGCAATATCAGGGAGCTGGAAAACGTACTCACCCAGGCAGTTATCCGCTGTCGCACAAACCTCATTCATGAAGGCGACCTCAACCTTAAATCGAATTCAAATACTCATAACGAATCCACTGCCGCAACTGGCCAGGCTGGTCAGCCGCTCACCATGGCGGAGCTTGAAGCCAGACATATTCAGTACGTTCTCGATTACTGTGGTGGGCACAAAGGCAAGACCTGTAAGGTATTAGAAATTTCCCGCCCGGCGCTGGACAGAAAGATAGAGCGCTACCACCTTGAGGTCGCCAAACCTTAATAAATAAGCTCTGGAAGTGGAACCAGTCTTAGGTAAACGTAACTGTTTCATAGTATTCGTTGCCCCCTCTGCACTAATTACCTATCGCCTTAACACCCTTGTTGCGCGCGGTGGATTGCCTGTATTCTACGCTCAAGCACAAATCCCAAGCCACACATCCGCTACCACATATCCATAGCCGGACATCCCCCACCTTTAGGCCAAAAACCAAACACTAAAAAATCAAGGGCTGGGAAATGCGTTCGGAACAAATACAGGAGAGCAACGATTAGCACACTAGAGATCACACCATCCGACTATGACTTCAGCGAAATCAATGAGGCCATGCAAAAATATGTCGATAACAATCTGGTCAGCTGCCTTTCTGCGGTCATTCTAAAAGGCACCGATGTTATCGACTTTAAGACCTGGGGTTATATGGATATAGAATCCAGGCGGCCCATAATTGACGATGCGATTTTTCGCATGTACTCCAATACCAAGATCGTCACCTCCGCCGCCGCAATGATTCTTTATGAAGAAGGTGCCTTTGAGCTGGATGATCCGGTGGAAAAATATATCCCCCAGTTCAAAGATCTAAAGGTGCTAAAAAAAGGCTCCAAAGATATGGGCGATACCGTGCCGCAGGAAACGCCACCGACTGTCCGCCATCTATTTAGCCACTCGGCGGGCTTTGCCTACGGTCTATTTCCCAATAACCCCATCGATGTCGCCTATGTCGACCAGCGCATGATGGGCATGGAGTCAACGCTGGAAGAGATGATCGACAAGCTGGCCAAACTGCCCTTGTTGTTCCAGCCGGGTGAGCGTTGGAACTACAGCATCGGTATCGACATTCTGGCGCGTCTGGTAGAAATCTGGTCGGGGAAAGGTTTTATCGAATTTCTTAAAGAACGAATATTTAGGCCACTCGCTATGGTTGATACCGATTTTTACGTCCCCGAGGAAAATCACCACCGCATCACTCGCAATTATTCACCCATTGATTTGCGCAACCCGATGACGCCGGGCCTCAAACCCTGCCCGGACATAATGATTGGCAGCATCCTCGAGCCGAAAAATTTTCATTCCGGCGGTGGCGGCCTGGTATCGACTATGAGCGATTACACGACGTTTATTCAGATGATCATTAACGGTGGGCAATGGAATGGGCAACGGATTATCTCACCAGAGTCGGTTGAGCTGATGCACACCAACCAGCTTCGCGACGGGGTCAAGGTAAAACTGCCGACCTGGGATATGCCCAACACAGTTTTCGGCCTGGGCTTTGCCATCAAGAATTCTCCCGCCGAAGGCGAACCCGATAGCGCTATTGGTGAATATCATTGGGGCGGCATGGCCGGTACGCATGCGTGGATTTCGCCAAAAGCAGGTATATCGGCGCTGCTATTTACCCAGCGCGCCTATGGTTTCTGGCATCCCTTTAGTCATGAGCATAAGCGACTGGTGTATAAAGTAGCGGGCTAAAACAATTTTTATGAAAACTAAGTGAGGTGTGAGATATGGGACGTGTATCAGGAAAAGTAGCAATAATCACTGGCGGCGGTAGCGCCGGTATGGGTCGGGCCACATCAGTACTACTGGCACAGGAAGGTGCCAGTGTCGTGGTCGGCGATATTAACGAAGCCGGAGCCAAAGAGACCGCTGATCTCATTAATGCCGCAGGCGGCAAAGCCGTTTCGATGCGCCATGATGTCTCCAGCGAAGATGATTGGGCGGCAGTGGTTAAATTGGCGGTAGACACCTATGGGCGTATCGACATACTCGATAATAATGCGGCGATGTTTATCGCTAAACCGCTCATGAATACCTCAACCGAGGAATTTCGCCTACAAAATAGTATCAATGTTGATGGCGTATTTTTCGGTATGAAAGCGGTGATCCCTGTTATGGAAAAAACTGGCGGTGGTGCTATCGTTAATATTTCCTCAGGTGCAGGTATTGTTGGCTTTGCCGCAGCCGGAGCCTACAGCTCAAGCAAGGGCGCGGTGCGTTTGATGACCAAATCCATGGCACTGGAATGTGCAGAAAAGAAAAACAAGGTGCGGGTCAATTCCATCCACCCTGGCCCAATTCTCACCCCCATGCTCGAACAGGGTATGGACGATCTAGGCGGCGGAGCGGATATACGCGGCATGTTTGAAGCTATGGCGCCGGTCGGTTATCTGGGTGAGCCGCAGGATATTGCCCAGGGGGTACTGTATCTGGTCAGTGATGAATCGAAATATGTGACTGGAGCGGAACTAGCTATTGATGGTGGCTTTATTGCTCAATAGTATTGATTCGGATACTTCAATACTGCATATCCCGCGCTGTGAAGCACATCGATGCGATTGATATGATTGCAATTTAAAATTATATTACGCAGGCTTTACTTGAATCGTGCCCAAAATAATTGATGGCCAATTAGGACTTGGAGTCCTGTGATATTAACTACCGTTGAGATAATCTCAGCTTGTCCACATCCCATTATCGGGGTAGACGATGAGGGTGTTATTAGCGTTTTTAACCACGCAGCTGAAAAGCTGCTTGGGTTCAAGGCACAAGACGTCATTGGCAGTCTTAATATCTCTGAAGTGTATGAACAAGAAGGCGAAGCCGACGATGTTAAGCAGGTTTTAGAAACGGCCTCATATGGGGCTATTGGCCAAATAGCAGGATATAAAACACGCATTGTCGGAAAAGACGGGCAAGTATTACCGGTGAGATTGTCGGCAACAACCATAAAAGCGGCGGATGGCAAAGACGATCAAGCTATAGGTGTTATTCATTATTTTCAGGATCTAACCGCCATAGCAGGACTTGAGCATCAACTGCGTGAGTTATCGCGAACCGATCATCTCACTCAAATGTATAACTCCAAACAGCTATATCAATCTCTCCATGAGGAGATATTGCGCTCTACTCGTTATAAACACCCATTTGGTCTGATTTGTTTCAGCCTGGATGGCCTTAGGGAAACCAACGAGCAATTGGGACACCTGATCGGCGACGAAGTATTGAAGCTACTTGCACTTGTCACCCGGGATACCCTACGTGAAAATGATACTGGCTATCGATATACCGGTAACGAGTTTTTGCTGATATGTCCGGAAACTGACTACTCAGGCGCTGCACTTATTGCTGAAAGACTACAGAACAACTTGTCCAACTTGCTACCCCAGGCACTGAACAAATCGTTCGACGAATTGAATAAACCCCTCACTCTCAACCAGGGAATAACCGTTTTTTATGGCGGTAACGCAGTTTCCACAAACGAACTAATTCGTCAGGCCGTGCAAACTATGGAGAAAGCCAAGCAAGATACCCATAGTCAAATCTGCCTGTTTCAGGCCACATCAGGCTGACACAGTAACCCGCGCTTTAGCTACCTCATTGGCGTATAAAGAATACCTCTACGCCACTTTTCACAATCACGATAGCGTGTAACAGATATGCTAAACTCTGTTATCTAATTTAACGACAAGCTCCGAGCACCCGCGTTCTAAAACCCCAATGGTTATGAACCTTGTGCCGAGAATTCACTTTAGTCTTATCTTTTACATTGAGTGGCTAAGTCGAAATTCTGAGGGATGTCGGGGAAACCTGGCCTCCTCCCGACTTTGGAAAGGTGTTTGCATGTTACAAGATAGCTTCGGGCGTGAGTTCCACTACTTACGTCTGTCTATTACCGATGTCTGCAACTTCCGTTGCACCTACTGCCTCCCCAATGGTTACGAGGGCAAACCTGAGCAGACGTTTTTGTCCCTGGATGAAATACGCCGTGTCTGTGCTGCTTTCGGCGCGGCAGGCACTAGAAAAATTCGCATAACCGGCGGTGAACCCTCGGTACGTAAAGATTTAGCCGACATTATCCCCATGGTAAAAGCCACGCCCGGTATTGAGAAAGTCGCCATCACTACCAACGGTTATCGATTACCAGAGCTCGTTGATCAATGGGCAGATGCGGGCCTGGATGCGCTTAACCTGAGCATCGATAGTCTTGATCCTGGGGTTTTTCAAAGCATCACCGGGCACTCCCGGCTCCACGAATTACTCAATGGCCTCGACCGTGCCATAGAGCTTGGCATACCCAGTATAAAGGTCAACGCTGTGATGCTCCGTGGTCTGAATGACAAGCAATTCGAGCCATTTCTCAACTGGCTAAAAACCAAGCCCATCACCCTGCGGTTTATCGAACTGATGCAAACTGGAGACAACAGCGAGTTTTTCGCCAGGCATCATGTCGCCGGTGAACAGTTACGGCTATGGCTGTTGGATAACGGCTGGAACCAGGCATTGAGAGCGGTAGATGCTGGCCCGGCTCAGGAGTTTTATCACCCCGACTATCAAGGCCGAGTCGGTTTGATCATGCCCTACAGCAAAGATTTTTGTAGCACCTGCAACCGCCTACGAATGGATTCAACGGGGAAACTACACCTTTGTCTATTTTCTGACACTGGGATTGATGTGCGGCCACTGCTGAAGTCTGACGATCAGCGTGACGAGCTGATCGAGTTTCTGAATAATCACTTACGCGACAAAAAAGTCAGCCACTTTTTGCAGGATGGCGAGAGTGGCGGCACCCGTCATCTCGCTATGATTGGAGGTTAAGGTCTTGGTTAAAAACTACGCGGAACAATTCCAGCCACTAAATGTTGCGGTGTTAACAGTCTCCGATAGCCGCAATGAAGACACCGATACATCTGGCCGCTTGTTGGTAGAAAAGCTCACCCAGGCTGGGCACCGATTGACAGACAAGTGCATTGAAAAGGATGACCTTTACACCATTCGAGCCGTGGTCGCTACGTGGATCGCATCCGACGATATTCAGGTTGTCCTGATTACCGGCGGCACCGGCTTTACTGGCCGCGACTCTACGCCACAGGCGGTAATGCCGCTATTTGATACGACGATCGATGGTTATGGCGAATTGTTCCGACAAATTTCCTATAACGATATTGGCTCCTCTACTGTCCAATCCCGCGCGGTAGCCGGTCTGTCCAATGGCACCATTGTATTTTGCATGCCAGGCTCCACCAACGCCTGTCGCACTGCCTGGGACGGCATTATTGGTGAACAACTCGATGCCAGCCACAAACCCTGCAACTTCGTCGGCCAGCTAAAAGACGTCGATCCTGTTGAATGTGCTACGCGCGAAGCATAAGTATGAGCCAGCCACCCGCCGATCATCCCACCCCTCACAACGACGAATTAAGCCATATCAATACCGCTGGTGAAGCCAGTATGGTTGACGTGAGTGGCAAAGCGATTACCACCCGGGTAGCCACAGCCGAAGGCTATGTCAGCATGCAGGAACAAACACTTACCCTGATTCGCGATGGCCGTCATGCCAAAGGTGATGTCTTTGCGACAGCGCGAATAGCGGGAATACAGGCAGCAAAGCGCTGTGCGGAGTTAATCCCCCTATGCCATCCGCTGATGCTGAGCAAAGTACAGGTAGACTTTGAATTACAACCCAAAGAAAACCGGGTGCGTATTGAAGCCAAATGTAAGCTCGACGGCAAAACCGGTGTCGAAATGGAAGCGCTCACCGCCGTGTCTGTTGCGGCACTGACCTTATTTGATATGTGTAAAGCTGTCGACCCCGGAATGATTATCGAAGGCATCAGAGTACTCAGTAAGGACGGAGGTAAATCCGGCGCCTGGCGACACCAAGCAAACGCCGTCGATTGAATTCTGATCAACCCCGGATCAAAATCATCCATTTATCCCATAAATCCCATCTAGAATAAACGCCATGATCAAAGTGCTATTTTTTGCACAACTGAGAGAAAAACTGAATTGCTCTCAGCTAGAGGTTCCTTTCACAAAAAGCCCCGGCGACTCGTTTACAGTGGCCGAGCTAAAAACCCAGCTCACTCAACGGGGTGAAGCCTGGCAATCGGTATTTACTGACAAACAAGTCCTAAGCGCAGTCAATCAGTTAATGAGTGACAACGAAACGACCCTTAGTGATGGCGATGAAGTCGCATTTTTCCCACCGGTGACTGGCGGTTGATATGAGTGATATTGAACCCGACACTGCTGGAGAGAACGCCCCGAAAGACGCTCCCAATAACCCTGACAAGAATACAACCATTCAAATTCTCGGTGACCCTTTCGATCTCGCCAGCCTTTGTGGACAACTGACTGCCATCGATAGTGAATACGGTGCATTAGTCACTTTTACCGGCATGGTACGCGACCTGGCAGATAATCCCGTTAATGCCATGTTGCTGGAACATTATCCGGGTATGACCGAACAATCCCTCGCAGCTATTATCATCACGGCCAGAGAGCGCTGGGCGCTGGGCAATGTCACAGTTATCCATCGAGTTGGCATGCTCTACCCCGGCGATCCCATCGTTTTTATCGGAGTCAGCAGCCGCCACCGCCGCGAGGCGTTCGATGCCTGCCAGTTCATCATGGATTACTTAAAGATGGACGCACCCTTCTGGAAGAAAGAATTCACTCCAGCGGGGGAACACTGGGTCGAGGCCAAAAGCAGTGATGGCGAAGCTGCAAAGCGTTGGTAGCCCTCCATGAAACTTATTGCGGCGATATTGGCGGGCGGTGAATCCCGACGTATGGGCCAGGACAAAGCCCTGTTGCCAATCGGTAAAAACAGTTTACTGGAATTTATGACCGACAAGCTCAAAGCCGCTCATCTATTTGAAGAAATAGTTATTTGCCGCACCCAACGAGACTATAAACAATACTATAACGAAGCCCAGGTCAAATCTCTGCCAGATATTCACCCCGGCCTCGGACCGGTCGGCGCCTTATACACCCTGAGCATTCATTACCCACATCACCTGGCACTGGTCGCACCGGTAGATATGCCGCTGCTAAAACCGGCCATACTGGAAGAACTCTGCGCCGCCGGTGTGGCACACCAATCGACATACTATTTTGAGAGCTATCACTTTCCGCTAATGCTCTGCCTGGACGACACGACAATCAAATATTTAGCGATGCGGCTAGTTGATGACAATCCTGATCTTTCTGTCGCAAATTTATTGCAGGACATTAAGGCTAAACCGCTGATCCCGCCCACAGACAAATCGCAGTTTGCAAATTTAAACAATCCAGAAGATTGGCAAAGATTTGGCGCAAAAATCAGCGTAGATCTAAATAATGTGTAGCTAGTACATAACAAACGAATAGCAAACGCATAACAAATACAATTGTTAAGATGCCCACTTTTTATTAGCACCCAACGCTGGCACATGAACCTACTCTTACTTGAAAACAACGATTTCGTTGGCGACGACATTGTCCAAATAGCCGGTCGGCGCTATGAGCATATTGTTAATATACTTAAACTATCGGTTGGCAGTGAATTAAAAACAGGTGTCGTCAATGGCCCGACTGGTGTGAGCACTATCGTCGACGTCGGACAAAAAGAAATCAGGCTTCAGGTTACCTTGGACGACCGCTCCGAGCCGGCCTTACCCGTCACAGTATTGTTAGCACTGCCGCGACCCAAAATGCTCAAACGAATCTTGCAGAATTGCGCTAATCTCGGTCTCGCCAAACTGTATTTGATCAATAGCTACCGCGTCGAAAAAAGTTATTGGCAAAGCCCCTGGCTGGATGAAGACGCCATTCGACAGCAATTATTACTAGGCCTCGAACAGGCAGGAACCACTACCCTTCCCTCGGTGATATTGCGAAAACGCTTTAAACCTTTCGTCGAGGACGAACTCGAGACGATCGCCGCCGACACTGAACGTCTTGTCGCGCAGCCCGGTGCTAACACACCGGCACCTATAGCGTTGAATAAACCTGCGACACTGGCTATCGGTCCCGAAGGGGGTTTTATTCCCTACGAAGTTGACAAGCTATCTGAACGGGGGTTCACACCGGTAAGCCTTGGCCGCCGCATATTGAAGGTCGAAACCGCGATAACCGCGATACTGAGCAGGCTTTACACATGAATGATCAAGACTCTTCAGAAGATACAGAAACAGCATGCCCGATAAACGCCCCGCAAATACCTTTTCCACCGGCGATTTATCCTGCATTGGCAATCGGCGCAGGCTATTTTTTACAGCAGTTTGTCCACCTTCAACCGCCAGCCCATCGCTCATTTATGAGCATTGGCTGGGTGAGCTTTGTCATAAGCATCCTGTTAATCATATGGTCACTGGCCACTCTTAAAAACGCTGGAACGACGGCATTACCCCATAGGGCCACTAAGCAGCTTGTCACGACGGGGCCCTATCGCTTCAGCAGAAACCCTGTTTATCTGGCATTTTTATTGTTGACTTTAGCCAGCGCGCTGACCGCCGGTAATCTCTGGATATTGCTTTCATTGCCTGTTGTCATGGCATTACTTACGGCCCATGCGGTTGGTCCAGAGGAAAAACATTTACAGGAAGTCTTCGATAAACACTATGACGACTACTGTCGTACCGTCAGACGTTGGCTATAAGTCCGTTAAATTTAAGTTCTGTAAATTTAAGTTCTCTAATTTAACCTATCTAAATCATTGCTACTGGATTGAATTGAACGGTTAGCTATGATTTACTAAACGTTCGTTTAGTAAATCATAGCTATATCAGGCACAATTCCACATGGTCAAAAATACACGAAACAGCCGCCCTTTTATTCTTGATAGAGTAACGCCTCTCTTTGCTCGGCTGGGTTATAACGGGGTATCCATGCGCGATCTGGCGACAGCCGTAGGCGTGACACCTGCGGCACTCTATTACCATTTTAAAAATAAAGATGAGTTGTATGCGGAGGTAGTCAACCGCGTATTCAAGAAGAAAATCACCGATGCAACGGCCATTATGACCGAGGATGAAGAACCAGTTAAGCGGCTCGAAACATTTATTGTCTGGTTTGTTCGTGCACTGAATAAAGATAAAGACTTCCAGAAACTACTCCAGTGGGTGATGCTAGACAATGATCCAAAACGCATTCAAGCATTAACCACAAACACCTTTCAGGAACTATTTTGTGCCATACAAAATTTAGGGGAATCTTTCAAAAAACAATACGATCCTCACCTGCTGGCCACCTCAATTATTGGCCTGGTTTTGTACCACTTCGAAAGTTTGGCAGTTCGAAAAAAAATGCCCGGCAGGCGCGCCCAGCACGATAAAGCCGAGACCATTGCTCGGCATATCACAGCGCTGCTGGAAAACGGCTTGCTCGCGCACTGAAATCCTCATCTAAAAATCCTTAATAAATTACTAATAAGCACAATAGTATGAAAAGAAAAATACTCCAAAGACAGTCTGTGATAAAACCAACTAAGGGGTCGTTGGGCTTCTCGGCGCTTGTCATATCCCTTACAACATTACTCGCCGCACTAACCGCTTGCGATGATAACTCCAGCGAGCAAGTTGCGAATCCAAACACCTGGAAAGCCAGGGTTATAACCGTACAAAAAGAAAATCTTGCCGAACGATACACAGTCATCGGCTCGGTGGTGGCTGATAGCAACATCAATATCTCCTCCCGTATCAGCAGCTATATCCGCCAGGTCACTGTGCAGGAAGGCGACACTATCAGCGAGGCGCAATTGCTCATAGTGCTCGATGATGAAGAGCTGGATAACAACATCAACCAGGCCAGAGCTGCGGTGGATGCTGCGCAAGCGGTATTAACCGATGTCACAGCTGATCTGGAGCGTTTTGACGCCTTACTTGAGCAGGGCAGTATTTCAGCCGTAAAAGTGCGTAAAACCCAACTGCAAAAATCAACCGCCACGGAAAACCTGCATAGCGCGAAGGCCGCGCTGGCGATTGTAAATGGACAGCGCCAGTACACTCAAATTCGCAGCCCAGTCAGCGGCATTGTCACCCAACGACATATACAGGCGGGTAGTCTTGCCACGCCGGGATTGCCCTTACTGACCATTGAGTCCACAGACAACCTGAAGTTCGACACTTTTGTGGCCGAGAGTCAGCTGGCGAATATTAAGCTCAACGATACAGTCATTCTCGATATTGACAATGTCCCAGAACCCATAGAGGCAAACGTCGCACAAATAATTTATGCCGGCCACCCAATCACACGAAGCTTTAAAGTCAGTATCGCACTACCCGATAGTGCCGGGCTATATACCGGCATGTTTGGCAGCGTCACTTTTGTGGTTGGCAACAGCGCGAATGTTACCATTCCGACTTCGGCTTTGGTCAATAAAGGTGGTCTACAGGGTGTGTACATCATCGATAAAGACAACAAGGCCTGGTTCCGCTGGTTGCGTATTCGTCGGCAATGGCTGGGACAATTAGAAATTGCCTCAGGCCTTAACGCTGGAGAGGTGATCGTTGCACAGGTTCCGCCAAATATAAGAGAAGGTGACCTGATACAGGCCGAGCGATCTGCTTCGGTTGAGGCTGTGGGTGCCCGCGCAGAGACAGCTCAGTGAGTAACGGCCGACTCAACCCAGCGGGGCTTTTAGCCAGTTTTTTTGTTACCTCGCGTATCACTAGCTTATTTGTGCTCGCCTGTCTGTTGCTCGGCGTGCTGGGTATAGCCTATACACCGAGGGAGGAAAACCCCCAAATTGTTGTCCCCGGAGCGGATATTATTATCGGTTTACCTGGCGCGTCTCCGCTGGAGGTCGAACAGCTCATCATTCAACCCATGGAAAATGTCGTCAAACAGATTTCTGGCGTTGACCATGTCTTTTCCTCAGCAATGACATCCATGGGCGTAATCAATGTCCAGTTCGAAGTTGGAGCGAATAAAGAGTTGTCGTTGGTAAAGCTCTACGATCAGGTCATTGGCCAATTGGCGATCCTGCCGCCAGATGCCACCCGGCCGATTATAAAAAGTGTCGATGTCGATAACGTCCCCATCGTCACCGTGACTCTGGCCTCACAAGATTACGACGATTATGCGCTAAAACGCATTGCCGATAGAGTATTACTCCGCTTGCGCAGCATCAAAACCGTCTCAGCGAGCTATGTGAAAGGCGGTCGTGATCGGCAGATTAGAATTGAAATCGACCCAGGCAAAGCCAAAGCCCACGGCATCTCCTTTGATCATATTCGCAAGGCCGTTCAGGCTGTCAATATATCGGTCCCGGTGGGGACAAGTGTCAACCACGGCGAAGCCATCGACATCTACTTTAAGGGCCAGCTAAGCCATGTCGATGATTTAAAGGGACTTGTTATCAGTCTTCAGGAGCAACAACCTGTTTACCTTGCCGATATCGCCACAATCACAGATGGCCCAGTCCACGACCGGGACACCTTGAGCCGTTTTGCCTTTGGCCTTGCAGATGAGCGTTTTAACGATGCACGCTTGCGCGATAGCTCCGACCCAGAAATGCCTGCCGTTACCATTGCGGTTGCCAAAAAAGCGAATACCAATGCCGTGGTCATGGCCGAAGAGGTATTAGCGCGTATCGAATTAATGAAGCAAACCATTATTCCTCGCAATGTTGAGGTCGTTATCACCCGCGACGATGGCAAAAAAGCCAATGATGCCGTCAACCTGTTAATGCAAAATCTACTGATTGCTGTTATAGCCGTTATCATCGTCACAATCTTTTTCCTCGGCTGGAAAGAAGCGTTGATCGTCGGGTTTGCGGTACCTTTGATTTTGGCCCTCACGCTGGGTGCAGATTATTTGTTTGGACCAACCATTAACCGGGTAACACTATTTGCGCTGATACTGTCTCTGGGTATGCTCGTCGATGGAGCTATTGTGGTCGTTGAAAATATCCATCGCCACTTTTTGGAGCTCGACGGCGGAGACAAACGCCAGGCCGCTATCTTGGCTACCAATGAAATTGGCAATCCCACCAACCTGGCTACCTTTGCCATTATGCTGGCCTTTGCTTCACAGTTTGTTCTAACAGGCATGCTCGGACAGTATTTTTACCCCCTGGCATTTAACGTGCCGGTTACGATGTTGGCATCGGTGTTGATTGCCTACATCGTGACACCCTGGGCGGCATACAAATTGCTCGACCCGGCCACTCTGAAGAGTGGTTCAAAACTGAGTAAACAACTACGTTTGCAGGAACGACTCAAGGAAGGGATGCAACAGGCAAAACGGCTGGGCATTAATTTAGCGCTAGGTAATGGAGAGAATAGCAGCGAGGCGAAAGCCGGGATTAAAGAATTTACTCTAGCCAATTTTTTACAATCAATACTGGTGCCCTTACTGGCTAGGCGCGGACTGCGCCAGGTAGTTTATGGACTCATCATCATCACTATCTTGCTCGCCATTCTACAATCGGCCTGGCAATTTATACGCCCCGCAGGCGTCAACGGCCCTCAGTCTTTTTTAGGCGTTCCCGTGACCATGCTTGTGCGGGACAACAAAAACACCTTTAATATAGCCGTGACCATGCCTGAAACTACACCGATCGAAATAACTGATCGGGTAGTGCGCGAACTCAGTGTTGTCCTACGGGCTACTGAACACGTCACCAATTATCAGGCCTGGGTAGGTCAATCGGGGGTCATTGATTTTAACGGCCTGTTACGGGGCACACGAAATAAACGCGGCTCCCACTACGCAGAGATTCGCGTCAATTTAACCGACAAAAAACAGCGCAGCAAAAGTTCTATCGACATCGTCTACGAACTGCGCCCACAAATTGAGGCCATTGAACAACGCTATCCCAACAGTTTAATTCAATTAGTCGAAGACCCACCCGGGCCACCCATGCAGGCCACAGTGCTAGCCGAAATACACGGCCAGAATCTAGCGGTCATGACAGACGCTGCCGAGCGCGTAAAGGCGGAGTTTGAAAACACCTACGACATGGTCGAAGTCTACGACTCGATTGCCGATGACACCCACGAATACCAAATTACGGTCGATCGACAAAAAGCCTCCCTGGCGGGAGTCAGCGCCACTGAAGTCGCCATCCTGCTACGCAGAATTCTCGATAGCGAAGAGATAGGTCGCGCCCACCTCACCGATGAGAAAAACCCGGTGCCCATCGTCATGGATGTGCCCCGGCGTTTTAATGTAGAACCCGCCGATCTATCGATGATGTATATCTCCAACCAACAGGGTGACGCCATACCCCTATCTGAACTGACCAAACTAGCATTGGTCAATGCGGAAAAACCGATCTTTCACAAAGATTATGAGCGAGTGATTTACGTAGCAGGTGAACTGACTCAGATTTCTCCGGTATACGCCGTTATAGAGCTTAACAATAAACTCGACGGCCTGGCGATCGCTAACGGAAATCAGCTACGCACCGGCAATCTGGGTCTGGAGCCATCGGCGCCTAATTCTCTCGAAGGCTATCAGTTACTCTGGGGTGGCGAATTGCGACTTTTACTTGATACCGTCAATGGCATGTCCAGTTCATTTGGTTTGACAGTGGTGTTTATCTACATCCTGCTCACCGCTTATTATCAATCCTTCAAAATCCCTCTAATTGCGATGTCAGCGATACCCCTGGGTATCATCGGTATATTCCCGGCTCACTGGCTGCTCGGCCAGGCCTTTAGCGCAACGTCCGCAATTGGCATTATTGCGCTGGCTGGCATTGTGGTGAGAAATTCACTGTTAATTATCGACTTCGTGCTCGATTATCGAGACCAGGGCATACCTGTTCGCGATGCTATTCTACAGGGCACCCTTTTGCGCTTGCGGCCCATTTTACTCACTGCTTTATCGACCATGTTGGGCAGTGCAGTAATGATTAACGACCCGATATTTGGCGGCCTGGCGATTTCACTGATATCCGGCACAGTCGTGTCCACCGCCCTGACCGTTATCGTGGTGCCGGTGCTGTTTTATCAGCATTTGGTGCATGAAGAGAGTAAATCCCTGAAATCCAACGCGGTCTAATTTAGGGAAAAAGATTCGGATAGCAGTGCTTCATTTGGTAAGGAGTTTATTACCTCTAAATCTCTTGAACTATGTGAAACGGTTCCTAAATACGGTTTGGTGTATTATCAAAAAAGATAACGTCCCATGATTACTTCATCTGAAATATCTCTTGCTGATTCTTCGACCATTGAGGTTGAAATCAAAGCCGCGCAAACAAAATATATATTTGACCAATTACCAAGGCTGCTTTTTTATAATGCAGCCTCCGTCATCGGCTTGGCAATTATTCTTAGTCCCAACCTTGATAAAGTTTTTCTCAGTTTCTGGGTCGTGGTCTCTCTTGCTTTATTAGCCTACAGATACAAAATATATAAACAGTACATAAATAATACCGGCAATATATCCACAGATGCCATATCCACAGATGCATGGGCGCGGCGATTTGTCATATTTGCAAGTTTAAGCGGTTTCGCCTGGGGTATTGGCTCTTATATTCTTTTTGTCCCCGACCATATGGGTAACCAGGCCATTCTAATCATGGTGCTTGCTGGCATAATTATGGTGCCAACCGCTATCTTATCTGTCTATTTACCTGCGCTATATCTCTATGTACCTGCAGTCACTATCCCTTCGGGTATGACGCTATTTATCCTGGGACAGGATTTCCATACCTACACAGGTGCTTTTTTCTTTGCGTTAACAGGATTCATGGTGATCGTCGGACGCAATATCAATATCGATTTTCGAGATCGGGTCAAACTCGATGTTACAAACCAGAACTTGCTGCTTGAACTCGAACAACAAAAATCAGAGCTTGAACGCGCTAATTTGGCCAAATCCAAATTTCTCGCCTCCGCAGGTCACGATGTCCGTCAGCCACTACATGCCTTATCTATATTTTCTGAACTTTTAATTCGGGAACAGGCCACTCAACCGCCTGATAATAAACCAAAAAAACTCGCCCAAAATATAAACACCTGTGTTCAGGCTCTCGATGGGCTATTCGCTTCTTTGCTTGACGTCTCACGACTGGAAGCTGGGGTAGTCACCAAACATTCCTCCGTATTTCAAGTTAAGGACATCGTGTTGCAAGTAGTAAATGAGTGTGAAGCTGACGCGATAGAGAAAAATCTGGTGTTGCACTTTGATGAATGTGATTTTCATACAGAGACCGATCCAGACTTATTACACCGAATTCTGCTAAACCTGGTCGCTAATGCCATTTTTTACACTAAAACTGGTGGTATAACGATTCGCTGCATATCTGATTCAAACCATATCAAATTAAGTGTCGAAGACACCGGCGTCGGCATTCCCCTCGATCAGCAGCAATTTATTTTCGATGATTTCTATCAAGTTGATAATCCCGAGCGCGACAGCAGCAAAGGCCTTGGACTTGGCCTAACTATCGTGCGGGGCCTCACTGAGCTACTCGACCTGCGATTAGAACTAATATCTGAGCCTGGGCGTGGCACGACAGTTACGCTGACGCTACCGCTACGTCAACGTCCGGAGAAATTTTTATCAGAGCAGTCCGAAGAAGAACCAATGGCATCTGAGGTCAGCATCCCGCTATCTGTTCTCGTAGTCGAGGATGCCGAACAGGTACGCGAAGGTATGCAGCTTCTGCTCGAATCCTGGGACTGCATTGTCTACTGCGCTCAAGATGCCGAACAGGCTCAAAACATCGTAGCTGGCAAAAACACGGTCGATGCCATGATTGTCGATTATCGTTTGCCCGGACAAATAAATGGCCTACAACTGATTAAGGGTATGAGAGAATCCGACGATAAACACGTACCAGCACTACTGGTAACCGGTGAAACTGACCCGCAAGTTATTGTTGCCGCAAAACAGTCCGGACTGGATTTACTTCATAAACCCACCAAAGCCAGTGACCTGCAGGCATGGTTATTGGCTCTAATACCCACCTAAACTACCTACTTATTTTTCCCGTCACGGAATTGATTCGACGTTTCTTTCCGTACTTAATAAGCGCTGATAAAACGCTTCATACAAAAACGCCAATCAACCGTCGGATGACTAGAACAGAATGATGCATTTAAATTATCGAGCCTTGTTGCTTTTTGCACTTCTCAGCATAGGGACAACAATTCACGCCGAGACTCTCCAGGAGGCCTGGCAACTGGCTTTATCTGGCAACTTCAAAATAAAAGCCGCAGAGGAAGAGCAACGAGCAGCGGATGCCCAGCTGGCCGGAGCGCAAGCCGGTCGCTTACCAAACCTGGTGCTAGCCGCCGATTATCTGAAACTGGATAATCCACCGACGTTTGAATCCACTTTAACTGACTCCTTACCTTTTTCGGTCTCCTTCTTTGAAGAAGATACCCTGTATTACAGTGCAACGACCACATTGCCGTTATATACCGGAGGGCGCATTAGTGCCGATATCAAAGCTGCCGAAGCCCAGCAGTCCGCCAGTGGAGCAAATGCCTCACACACGATTAGCCGTGTAAAAATTACCGTCGCTGAGGCCTATATCAATGTACTGAGGGCAAAAAGCGCAGTGGGGCTTGCAAGAAGCCATGTCAAAAGCCTCGCTGGTCATCAAACTGATGTTACGAACCTGCTTAACCAGGGCCTGGTGGCTCGTAACAACCTGTTGACGGCAAATGTGGCGCTGGCCAATGCCAGACAGCAATTATTACAAGCGAAACATGGGTTGCAGTTGGCCAGAGCCAATTACAATCGATTGCTTAACCGGCCACTGGATACAGAATTCACTCTCGATCCCCTGATCGAGTCAAATCCAGGCTCGCCAGATTCCATCTCACCAGGATCAACGTCTCCAAAATCAATGTCGCCAGAACTAAGCTCACCTGAACAAACCCTACCGCTAGAAGATATAAGCCATCAAGCTTTGGCCAGGAGAGCCGATATACAAACGTTAAAATATCGCTCTGAAGCGCTTGATCACAATGCCCGGATGGCTAGGTCTGCGAGCAAGCCACAGCTAGGACTCAGCGGTACCTACTTCCACCATGACAGTAGACTAAATATCTACGAAGACATATTCGCTGCTAATGTCAGCATGGTCTGGTATGTCTTTGATGGAGGTAGCAGTCGATATAAAAGCCAGCAGTTGCAGCGTCGGGCTGCTGCCACTAAAGCGCAGGAGGATGAACTGGCTGGGTTAATTAAACTGCAAGTCCGAAAGGCCTGGCTGGCTGGGCAAGCAGCCCAACAACGCCTCAAGATCACAGCAGTAGCAACCGAGCAGGCTGAGGAAAATCTTATATCCAGCAAAAACCGTTTTCAGGCAGGGCTTATTGTTAACACCGAAGTCCTTGATGCCGAGAACCTAAGGGTTCAGGCACACAATAATCATAGTGAAGCAATATTTGATGCTACGCTTGCGACGCTACGGCTCAAACACGCGACAGGGCTTTTATAATATTTCTGCCCCATTAAAGATTTGGTTAGTTGGCGGTGAGGGAGGGATTCGAACCCTCGATACGTTGCCGTATACACGCTTTCCAGGCGAGCGCCTTCAGCCACTCGGCCACCTCACCGTAGTCTTTTCGTCAGCCCTGCGCCTATTAGCGCCAGGGGAAAAAGGCGGCAACTCTACACAAGAAAAATCATGAACGCAATTTGATTGGGTACGATTTGGTGGTCAACGCATCCCCAGGGAAGTCGTACTGAACTCAGCGGTGTCAATAAGCTAACAACCGCGAGTCACGACCGGGTCATCATCGTCCAGTGATTCAGTGAGATACTCAAGTTCCTGGGTAACATCCTTGACACTCCGGTAGCCCAGGTATTGATCAACGACGGCCAGGATAATAGCCCTACCCATTGCGTCCTTGTCCATATCCGGACGGTTCTGGGCGGCGTCCAGTGCATCCAGCACGATTGTTTTTGCCAATAACGATTCACCAGACATGTATTACTCCATAATACTTTTGGTTAGAACTCATTATTGTAATCCGCTTTGTTCCCGCTGTGCTTGATAATAGTCAAGTCGAAATCAGTCACAGTCAACCAAACCTGGCGAATTCAAGGCCTCGGAATGAAAGCGATTAGAGCTGACAAATTTGCCCGCCCGTGCTAGATTCTCGCGGCCCTGATAACTGTGCTCGCTAGCAATCCGTTGCCACTACACGGTGTTACTGTCGGGAAAGCAGCCACTCCACCTGCGATTAGTTCGCATACGTCCATATCATAAATTTTATTGAGGTAAGGCATGAAAATAAAAGCAGTTGTATTAACCGCGCAAAACGAATATTCAGTGAAAGAGGTTGAGCTTGATCCACCTAAGGCGGATGAAGTCAGAATTAAAATGGCAGCTACCGGCTTGTGTCAATCAGACATGTCCGTTATCAATGCCAAGCTGCCCATGCCAATGCCAATTGTGCTGGGCCATGAGGGCGCCGGTGTGGTCGAAGAAATTGGCAAAAATGTAACCAACGTCAAAGTTGGCGATCATGTCATTACTTCTTTTATCCCGATGTGTGGTGATTGCTATTTTTGCCTGCACCAGGAGCCATGGCTTTGTACCGCTACGGATCTCTTTAGCGGGATGCAGCCCGATGGTAGCAGCCGGGTAAAACTCGACGGTCAGCCCATCGGTGCCTTTGCAGCTTTGGGCAATATGGCTGAGCAGGTCGTCTGCCCCTCAATGTGCGTGGTCGCCATCGATAAAAAATATGACCTTAAAGCCGCTGCCCTGGTCGGCTGCGGCGTCATGACCGGTGCTGGCGCGGCACTCAATACCGCAAAAGTACAACCCGGCAGCAGCGCCGCTATATTCGGCTGTGGTGGTGTTGGCTTGTCAGCCCTGCAGGGAGCAAAAATTGCCGGCGCAAACCCTTTAATCGCCGTTGATTTAAACGATGCTAAGCTGGAAGCAGCTCGCGACTTTGGCGCCACCCATACAGTAAATGCTAATGAAGACCCCGTCGCGCAAATCATGGAAATCACCGGCGGAATCGGTGTTGACTATGCCTTTGAAGTAATTGGCTTTCCGGCTGTTGCCGCCCAGGCCTACGCTTCTACCCGTCGTGGCGGCACCTGCTGCATGGTCGGTGCCGGTGCGCCACAGGATGAATACAAATTCAGCGCGCTGGAAATGCCATTGTCATCGAAAAAGGTCTGCGGCTGTATCTATGGCAGCACTAACGCTAAAGTGGATTTCGCTAAATTGCTTGGCTTTTATGAAACCGGACAGCTGGATCTTGACCGCATGTGCTCTCGCACTTACAGCATCGACGAAGTTCACCAGGGTTTTGAAGACCTGGTTGAAGGCCGTAATATTCGGGGCATTATTGTATATTAGAGCTGTTCATTAATAGTCGTGCATTAAGGCTCGGCTATTAATAAATATCCGAATAGAAGAATAAGGCAAAAAGGGCTGCATAAATGCAGCCCTTTTTTATTTGAGATTTCTTATGTGGGGTTTGTTGTTTGACTATCGACCAGAACTATATGGGCACCCGCATCGTCACAAACTCTTCCGCTGCTGATGGATGAATACCTACAGTAGCATCAAAATCACTTTTGGTCGCACCCGCTTTAATTGCTACCGCCAGACCCTGAATAATTTCCCCGGCACCTTCGCCAAGCATATGACATCCAACCACTCTGTCCGTCTCCGTATCGACAATCAGCTTCATTAAAATTTTGTCAGCACCACCACCGAGAGTCTCTTTCAGCGGCGAAAATTTAGAACGGTAAATTTCAACCTTGCCAAAAAGTTCTCGCGCCTGTTGTTCGGTATAGCCGACCGTTCCCAGGTTCGGCTGACTAAAAACCGCAGTGGGGATAAAGTCGTAGTCCATTATTGCATCACCGTTATCGAACAAATTGGCGGCCAGGATCATACCTTCCTGAATTGCCACGGGGGTTAGTTCAACCCGACCAATTACATCGCCAATGGCGTATATAGACGGCTCATCGGTTTGAAACTTGTCATCCACTACAACTGCACCACGATCATCAATACGCACAGCAGTTTTTTCAAGGCCCAGAGATTCCACGTTGGGTTTTCTACCAGTGGCATACATAATCAGCCTGCTATCCAGGCTAGAGCCATCGGACAGCGTGGAGACCAATGAATCGCCCTGTTTTAAAATACTGTTTATGTCCGTATCAAAATGCAGATGAATACCTTTTTCCTGCATTTGTTCCGCCAAATTGCTGCGCAAATCCTGGTCAAACTGCTTGAGGAATAATGGGCCTCGATAAACCAAATGAGTCTCGACTCCCAACCCGTTAAATATGCCCGCAAATTCAACACTAATATAGCCACCGCCGACGACCGTGATGACCTCGGGCAGCTCGTCGAGAAAAAATGCCTGATCAGAAGTGATGACGTGTTCGGAGCCGGGGAAATCTGGTACATATGGCTGGCCCCCGGTACAGACTAATATATATCGACAAGTGATTTTCTGACCATCCACCAACACTTCGTGAGGACCCTCGATAACGGCCCGGGCGCTAAACAGCTTCACGCCAGCATTGTCGAGCAAGTTTGCGTAAATGCCATTAAGTCGTGCTATTTCAGTATTTTTATTATCCCGCAACACCGACCAGTCAAAGCTCGCTGGTGGCACCTGCCAACCAAAGCCCACCGCTGAGGTAAATTCGTGATGAAACGAAGCCGCGTAAACAAAGAGTTTTTTCGGCACGCAACCGACATTGACACAGGTGCCACCCAGATATTGTTGCTCAGCGACTGCTACCCGTGCACCGTGTTGGGCAGACATTCGCGCAGCGCGCACGCCACCGGAACCCGCGCCAATGACAAACAAATCAAAATCATAGCTTTCGTCCGTATCCGTCACAAATCATTCCTCAGTTTGTTTAAACCAGGCCAGTTTGGCTTGCAAGCTGACGACCTGACCAATAATCAACAGGGTCGGCGCTCTCACCCCACTTTGTCTGACGATGCCAGGTAACGAGGTCACGTCGCTGACCAGCACTGTCTGTTCCTCGGTGGTGCCTTTGGCGACCAGGGCTGCCGGCATATCGGCTGCTAAACCATGCTTGACCAAATTAGCACAAATATCTTCCAGCCCTGCGAGGCCCATATAAAACACCAGGGTTTCGCTGGCGTTGATCAATTTCGGCCAGTCAAGATGACGGTGATCATCCTGTTTGTGGCCGGTGATAAACCGCACCGACTGAGCGTGATCCCGATGCGTCAGCGGTATACCCGCGTAACTCGCACAACCAGAGGCAGCGGTAATACCTGGCACCACCTGAAAGCGTATACCTTGCTCGGCCAGCTCCCCGATCTCTTCACCACCTCGCCCAAAAATAAATGGATCACCGCCTTTTAAGCGCAGCACTCGTTTACCCTGGCGGGCCAGCTCAACCAACTTGGCGTTGATATTGGTTTGGCTTACCGGGTGATTGCCAGCCTTTTTACCAACATAAATTCGCTCGGCATCTCTGCGTACTCTGTCGAGCACTTGTGGGGAGACAAGCCGGTCATATAACACCACATCGGCCTGCTGCATCAGGCGCAGCGCCCGAAAAGTTAACAGGTCAGGATCACCTGGCCCACCGCCGACCAGATAGACTTCACCTTCACCGTCAGGGTTACTGCTGTTCTCCGCGTCACTCTGCTCGGCCAACTTATTTTCCAGCAAGCGCGTCGCCTCACCGCTATTACCGGAGTATATTCGCTCGGGAATATTGCCCTGCAATACCGACTCCCAAAAGGCCCGTCGCGTCGTCGAGCTTTTAATTACCTGCTTTACTTTTTCGCGGAAGCTGCTGGTCAGCTCTGCCACTTTGCCAAGCTTGGCGGGTAGTAAGGCCTCAATTTGAGCACGCAACAAACGTGCTAGAACCGGACTTGCGCCCCCAGAACTAATCGCCACCTGCACCGGCGATCGATCGACAATTGCCGGGAATATAACCGAACATAGCTCAGGCTGATCGACCACGTTGACGTTAATGTTTTGTTCTATAGCCAGGTTGGAAATAGTCTTGTTTAACGCCCTGTCATTGGTGGCGACCACCACCAGCATCATCTGATTCAAATCTGCCTGATCAAATTCACGCCTGTGCACAAGCACGCTGTCGTCGAACTCATTAATCAGCTCACTAAAGGCGGCATCAATTTCCGGCGCAACCAGGGTAATGCTTGCGCCGGCTTCAAGCAGGGTGCGCAGCTTGCGCAGGGCAACCTGACCACCGCCTACAACCAAACAGGGCCGGTGTTGAATATTATGAAATAGTGGCAGGTAATCCATGGGGCTTTATTATGGAGTGATTTATCGTCGAGTGTTTTATTGCGAAACACCTTATTGTGAAGTGCTTTATCTCAACGGAATAGTCGGGTATATCTCCCGCTTAATTAGGCGACACTCTCCAGACCACCCATCAGCGGTCGCAATACGTCGGGCACCACAATTGAGCCATCGGCCTGTTGGTAATTTTCCATAACGGCGATCAGGGTACGACCCACGGCCAGGCCAGAGCCATTAATGGTGTGCAGCAATTCTGGCTTATTGGTGTCCGGGTTGCGCCAGCGTGCCTTCATACGCCGTGCCTGAAAATCTCTGAAATTGCTGCAAGAGGAAATTTCCCGATATTTATTTTGCGACGGTAACCATACTTCCATATCGTAAGTTCGGGCCGCTGAAAAGCCTAAATCCCCACCACACAAAATCACCGTACGATAGGGCAAATTAAGTTTTTGAAGTATGGTTCCTGCGTGTTCACGCAGTTCTTCCAACACTGCCTCAGATTGCTCTGGGCGCACAAATTGCACCAGCTCAACCTTTTCAAACTGGTGCTGACGAATCATGCCCCGCGTGTCTCTCCCATAACTGCCTGCCTCACTACGAAAACAGGGACTGTGGCAGACCAGCTTTAGGGGCAGTGTATCGCTGGCGACAATTTCGTCTCGCAACAGATTCGTCACCGGCACTTCTGCGGTGGGGATTAAATAGAACGGCTGCTCGCCATCGAGTTTAAATAAGTCTTCTTCAAATTTAGGCAATTGCCCGGTACCACGCAGCGAATCCGCATTGACCATAAACGGCACATACACTTCTTCATAACCATGCTGCTGGGTGTGGGTGTTTAACATAAACTGAATTAAGGCACGATGCATCAAGGCCAGTTGGCCGTGCATGACCGCAAAGCGTGAGCCGGTGATTTTGGTCGCCACTTCAAAATCCAGCAAGCCACTACCCGCACCTAAATCGACGTGATCCTTAATCTCAAAATCGAAATCTCGAGGTTCTCCCCAGCGACAAACTTCTACGTTGTCATCTTCAGTGTCGCCCGCAGGGACTTCCTCATCCGGAAGGTTAGGTATGCCCCACAAAATCTTATCTAATTGCGCCTGGATTTCGCTGCGTCTGGCTTCGGCATCTTCCAGCTCGATCTTTAGCTGATTGACCTCTGCCAGCAGGGGCGCGATATCCTCGCCAGCGGCTTTCGCCTGACCAATACTTTTTGAGCGCGTGTTGCGCTCTGCCTGAAAACTTTCGGCTTTCACCTGCAGCATTTTGCGCTGACTCTCCAAAGCTTCAATAGGCGCTATATCGAGCACAAAACCTTTCTTCCTCAATGCCAACGCGATAGCGGCGGGGTCGGTACGAATGGCTTTAGGGTCAAGCATGAACAGTGATTCCAGTACTTAAAGTTACAGATTTTTTCGGGTGGTTAGATTTTCTAATGGCTATTTCAAATAGCTATAACAACCGCGTAACGGTGATCGCAGCCAATGCACCTGCGATACACAACACGACGCTAAGCATTACATAGCCGACCGCCAATGCGGCATGACCGCCCTCCCAAAGCGCAAGGCTATCGAGAGAAAAGGTCGAGAACGTAGTAAACGAACCGAGCAACCCAATCATTATAAACTCTCGCCAGGGACCCGGCATTATATGCCGCTCGACGATCAAAACATAAAAAACACCCATGGCAATCGAACCAAGCACATTGACCAGCAAGGTGCCCAGCGGCAGCCGCCCACCCGCGAGGGAATAGATCAGAGCATTGACGCCATATCGACCCAGCGCACCCAATGTGCCGCCCAATGCCACCGCCAGCCATTGCAAAATCAGGACGCCTTTACGGGCTTGTCTAATGAATCGTCTGATGAACGATCTACTGAACCATCTACCGAATAATCCGCCCCATAGCGCTGCTCATTACTACTCGCATTCCGCTCGCGCAGTTGACGCAATTTTTCTGCTATCTGAATCTCCATGCCCCGTTCGACCGGAAAATAATATTGCTGATCTTTAATTTGTTCGGGGAGATAATTTTCGCCCGGCGCAAAGCCGCCCTCTTCATTATGGGCGTAACGGTAGTCAGCACCATAATCGAGCTCCTTCATTAGTTTGGTTGGTGCATTGCGCAAATGTAGGGGCACGTCAAGGCTGGACGTGGATTTTACATCTTTGTTGGCCGCGCCAAAGGCTTTGTAAACCGCATTGCTTTTTGGTGCCACCGCCATATAGACCACCGCCTGGGCGATGGCCAATTCGCCTTCCGGGCTGCCCAGTCGTTCCTGTACCTGCCAGGCATCTAAAGCGATCCGCAGGGCGCGTGGGTCGGCATTGCCGACATCCTCACTGGCCATACGCAGCACTCGGCGAGCGATATAGAGTGGGTCGCAACCGCCATCGAGCATGCGCACCATCCAGTATAGTGCCGCATCTGGCGACGACCCGCGCACTGATTTATGCAGGGCCGAAATCTGGTCGTAAAAATATTCCCCGCCTTTATCAAAGCGTCGGTGACTGCTAACCAATACCTGCTCGATCAGCGATTGTTCAATCAGAGACGGCGCAACGCCCGGCTCACCATCGGTTTGATCCCGCCCATCAGTGACTTTAGTTTCGGGGGCCAATAAATCCGCTGCGATCTCAAGCAGGTTGAGCACTTTGCGGGCATCGCCATCGGCAGCGCCAATTAACAGCTCTTTGGCATCATCGGTTATGGCATAACGCCCACCAAGGCCTCGTTCTGCGTCATTGAGAGCGCGGCTCAGCACGGAGGTGAGTTGATCATCGAGTAACGGCTGCAGCACATAGACCCGGCAACGTGACAGCAAAGCATTGTTAAGCTCAAAAGAAGGGTTTTCTGTGGTGGCGCCAATTAAAATAACCGTGCCGTTTTCCACATAGGGCAGAAATGCATCCTGCTGGGATTTGTTAAATCGATGCACTTCATCAACAAATAATATGGTTTTTAGACCTCGAACATCCCGCTGCTCCTCAGCTTCGGCAACGGCCTGACGAATATCTTTGACGCCGGACAGCACTGCCGAAATAGCGATAAAATTAGCCTGGGCGGTGTGCGCAATCATTTTTGCCAGTGTAGTCTTACCCACCCCCGGTGGCCCCCAGAACACCATCGAATGCAAATCACCAGACAATATCGCCTGCCGTAGAGGCCTGCCCTCACCCAGCAAATGACTTTGTCCAACAAATTCATCAACGTTGTTGGGCCGCATCCTGGCCGCCAGGGGCTGATATATATTCGGCTTAAATAACGACTCGGTCATTGCACCTTACTCGCTGCGAATCACATCGGTCCCGGGTGGCGGCGTAAATGAATAGACGCTGGGATCAACCGTTTCATTGATCAATACATTACTAAACGTAATGAGGGTACGCTGGTCAAGCGAGTCGGCTATCACAATCGCGACGGGCTTGAATGCTTCAAAGTCGAAGGTCAGATACTCGTACAAAGTCTGGTTATCGCGGGGGCTTAACTTAAACCGACGAATGCTAGTTGTGGGTGATTGAGCAGCCGAGTTTTCGGCTGCAACAACTTCGCTAACATCAAACACCTCTGATAATTCGCTAACGCTGCCACTTAATAACAATGCTGGCGCCGCTGCGATATCCTGATCGAAGGGCTTGATGATGACCTGTTCAAGGTCGGGATCGTAAAGCCAGAGTGTCGTGCCATCGGAGATAAGCCATTGCTCCATGGGCGCATCGATCACCCAGCTGATCTTGCCCGGTGCGGAAACCTGCATACGACCCTGACTGTCCTGAATCAGATAATCATCGGCCGAATATAATTGCTGGCGAAAATCAGCGCTGATACTGGTTATAGCTGCCAGACGTTTTTTTAATTCTCGCGCGGCTGTATTATCTGCGACCTTTGGCTCTCGTAGATTCGCTTCTACGAGATTTGTTTCGGTGGGGCTCTTTTCCGCCGTGCTATTTTCCACCGTGCTATTTTTTAAAGTGCTATTTTTTAAAGTGCTGTTTTCCACAGTACGGGCGCCCGCATCGATTAAGGCTTCCGTTGGATAAGCACTCTCATCCGCCAACGCCGGGGCCAGACCAATATTACAAAACAATATCGCTAAAAATAAAGGCTTAATCATTAACAGCTGCTGCCAGGCTTTTTTAGTAAGTACTTTGATAAGCACTTCTCTAAGCACTTCGATTAGGCACCAGCACTTCCCGACTGCCGTTGCCGCTCATTTCGCTGACCACCCCCGCCGCTTCCATCGCCTCAATTAAACGTGCGGCTCGGTTATAGCCGACCCGCAGTTTTCGTTGCACAGACGAAATAGAGGCCCGGCGACTTTCGATTACATAATTGACGGCTTCGTCATAAAGGACATCACTTTCGCTGTCCTGGTCGGAAGCTTCTTCACCACTGTAACCCGCCACGGCAATATCGGCAGTCACCTGTTCGTCGGTAATTTCATCGAGATAATCTGGCGCACCGCGCTCTTTTAGCTCAGCCACCACCTTGTGTACTTCGTGGTCATCGACAAATGCGCCATGGACACGCACCGGCACACCACTACCCGCAGGCAGATAAAGCATATCGCCATGACCAAGCAATTGCTCGGCACCGCCCTGGTCGAGAATCGTGCGAGAATCAATTTTCGATGATACCTGAAAAGCCATTCGGGTCGGCACATTGGCCTTGATCAAGCCAGTAATCACATCGACCGACGGACGTTGCGTGGCCAGAATCAAATGTATCCCAGCGGCCCGCGCTTTCTGGGCGATTCGAGCAATTAGCTGCTCAACCTTTTTACCGACAATCATCATCATGTCGGCGAACTCATCAATCACCACCACAATGTTGGGCAACTTGGTTAACTCTGGGGCTGTTCCCGGTTGGTATTCGCCATCGACCACAGTCAGGGGGTCGACCTGCCAGAATGGATCCAATAGAGGCTCATCTGCCTCGCTGGCTTCAAGTACTTTGCGATTGTATCCCGCCAGATTTCTAACACCGAGTGTCGCCATAAGCTTATAGCGACGCTCCATTTCACCGACACACCAGCGCAAGCCGCTGGCGGCGTCTTTCATATCGGTGATAACCGGCGTCAGCAAATGGGGAATATCGTCGTAAACCGCTAATTCAAGCATTTTTGGATCGACCAGAATCAGACGAACATCCTCGGGTGAAGCTTTGAATAACAAGCTCAGTAGCATCACGTTGATACCCACAGATTTTCCCGAGCCGGTGGTACCTGCCACCAGCAAATGCGGCATTTTGCCCAGATCGGCAATCACCGGTTGGCCGGAAATATCGTGACCCAATGCCAGCGACAGGACGGATTTCGCCTCATCATATTCGGGGCTGGCAAGCACATCGCCCAGATGCACCATCTCTCTATGTTCATTGGGGATTTCAATGCCAATAACTGATTTACCTGGTATCACCTCCACCACCCGAACACTAACCACCGCTAAAGAGCGGGCCAAGTCTTTGGCTAAATTGCTGATGCGACTGACTTTTATACCCGGCGCGGGCTGAACCTCAAAACGAGTGATCACGGGGCCGGGTAATACTTCGACCACCTCAACGCTGATGCCAAAGTCCTGAAGTTTTAGCTCCAATAGCCTCGACATCGCCTCGAGAGATTCTTTTGAATAGCCCTTATCACTGCCTCCGCTGCTGCGGTCGAGTAAATTCAAGGGCGGTAATTCGCTGGCACAAGGTTCTTTAAACAAGGGTTCCTGTCGCTCTTGCTCCACCCTTACGCTGCTGACTTTGGCAATTTCGGGTTTCTTGATGACAGGCTCTTTCCGATCAGCGAGAGTTCGAGATTTTCTCTCAACCACTTGCTTACGGACATCGATAGCTTCTTCAGAGATTTCCTGTTCTTTGCGCTGGGTTCGGTACACAATGATTTTTGAACGGCAAAACTCAAAAACTAGCAGCGAGATTCGACCAGCTTTATCCATCACGTTGAGCCAGGACAGATCGGTAAAAACCGTCACACCGAACAAAAATATAGCCAGCAATATCAGCGTACTGCCCACATAGCTAAATATTGAAGCGGCCGCCGCACCCACCGCCGCCCCAAGTATGCCGCCAACGCCGTTGGGTAATAACGAAGCACCACCGCCGTGATGTATTTCGGCAAGGGCTGTTGCTGTCGTCATCACCAACAACAGACCAACACTGCGCAGACTGAATGTGACCCAATCAAACCCAGTATCTGCCACTTTACGCTCCTGAAAGACATTCCAGGCGCGCATGATTAATAGCAGGGGAATTAAAAACGCTAACCAACCGGCCACAGAAAACAGCACATCGGCCAACCAGGCACCAGCCACTCCAGCGGCGTTATGCACGGAGCCGCCGGAACCGGCATAGGAGAAGCTTGGGTCATCCCGAGAATAGGTACTCAGGGCGATCAGCAGATAAGCGCTTATAGCCAACCAGCCAATCAAAGCACCCTCCCGTCGCAACAAATGCTGTCGCCAAGTCGCAACAGCGCGCTCTTGAGGAACTGCCTTTTTATTAGCGCCAGCTTTTGTTTTACCAGACGATTTCGTTGCGACCATTTTGCTCAATTATCTGTTAGATGTTGTTACATGCCGTTATGTGTTGTTATCTGGGCCGTATCGACAGGTCATTATATGCTATTCGAATCTTGTAGCCGTGCCAGTTCATCCACAAAATTGTTCTACCACTTAACGGTGTCGGCACAAACTGTTGTTTCGATACACCCACCTGCTCGTTCCTCACCCACATGTAGTTCATATATAACCTACATATCGCCCAATCAAAAACTTAGTAGAAATAAGGTCTCGAAGCCTTGGTCTCCTGGGTGTGGTTTCTTTATCATAGCGACCTTTCACCGCTCCATCGCGCAACTAACATCTGCGATATATCCTTAACTACCACTAGCTGACCTTAAGAGGCGAACAAGACATTATGGCTGACCCTTCACACCACCGATTAATCATTCTTGGTTCTGGCCCCGCTGGCTGGACCGCAGCCGTTTATGCCGCCCGTGCCAACCTCAACCCCGTAGTTATCACTGGTATCCAGCAAGGCGGTCAGCTGACCACCACCACCGATGTCGATAACTGGCCTGGAGACTGTGATGGCGTACAGGGCCCAGACTTAATGTTGCGAATGCAAAAACATGCAGAACGCTTTGAAACACAAGTAGTTTTAGATCATATCGAAGAAGTTGATCTGGAACAACGTCCCTTTGCTCTGAAAGGCAGTAATCAATACACCTGCGATGCGTTGATCATCGCGACCGGCGCATCAGCCACCTATTTAGGCCTGCCTTCGGAAGAAGCTTATATGGGCCAGGGCGTCAGCGCATGCGCCACCTGCGATGGCTTTTTCTATCGGAATAAGAAAGTCGCGGTGATCGGCGGTGGCAATACCGCTGTTGAGGAAGCGCTGTATTTGTCCAATCTGTGCAGTGAGGTGGTGCTGGTACATCGACGCGACGCCCTGCGCGCCGAAAAAATTATGCAGGACAAAATCCTCGATAAAGCCGCTAACGGCAATATCACGATGATGTGGGATCACACCCTGGCTGAAGTACTTGGCGATAGCTCGGGCGTTACCGGAATACGGGTCGAGAGTACCGCTGGCAAAGGGACCACCGATCTAGAACTGGCCGGGGTTTTTATCGCCATTGGACACAAACCCAATACCGAAATATTTAGCGGTCAACTGGATATGAACAACGGCTACATCATCACTAAAGGGGGCTTAGCCGGGCAAGCCACGGCGACCAGTGTTGCTGGTGTATTTGCCTCAGGCGATGTCGGTGACCATATTTATCGTCAGGCCGTGACCTCGGCCGGAACCGGCTGTATGGCCGCATTGGATGCCGAGCGGTATTTGGATGATCTGGACTAGATCTGACGATCTCGAATAGATTTTCGGCCCTGGATTCCTGGGATTAGAGTGCCTTAACTAGCATGTCTTAACAGGATCGCGTCAACTGACCCTAATGAGTACCGAACTCGAAGACTTGATGATACTGGCTCCGGATCAAGTGACATTTCCCGATCCAAATCTAGCCTGTTCTGAACCCAATGGCCTGTTAGCCGCAGGAGGTAATCTGCGTCCCGATACACTGATAAAGGCTTATCGAGCAGGCATATTTCCCTGGTACGAGCATAATCAACCTTTGCTCTGGTGGAGCCCTGATCCCCGTGCGGTGATTTATCCTGATCACTTGCACATCTCAAAAAGTCTGCGCAAAACATTGCGGGCAGGCCGTTACGAAGTCAGTACTGATCGCGCCTTTGAAGCGGTTATCCACGCCTGCGCTGCTAAGCGTAATACCGCTGACGGCACCTGGATTACCGAGGCGATGATCAGCGCCTATACCGAGCTATTTGAGCGGGGGATTGCCCATTCAGTGGAATGCTGGATGGGCGGACAACTTGCCGGCGGCTTGTATGGCATTGCGGCTGGGGGCGTATTTTGTGGTGAATCGATGTTTAGCTGGCGTCCTGACACATCCAAAATCGCTCTCGCTCATTTGGCTAAGGCATTACATTTGAGCGGTTTTTCGCTGATCGATTGCCAAATTGGTAATGACCATCTGTTCACGCTGGGTGCGGTGATGATTGATCGCACTGAATTTCTTGATATATTACATAGCCATGTTGAATCCAAAATTACCTGGCCAATCGAATATCTGTCTAAGAGCTTATACACTGGCCCTGCACCGGGTAAGCATCTACGGTAACCGTTAATGACTCGTGACATCAGCCCCGACGTCAATAAAATTAGGCTTTATTTAACCGAGCCGCACCCATGCAGCTATCTCGACAACCGAGAGGCAACCACCGCTTTTGTCGATCCCAAAATTGAAATTACCGACGATGCCTACAACCATCTTTCCCTGCTCGGCTTTCGGCGTAGCGGTCAATACGTGTACACACCGCGGTGCGCCACGTGTCAGGCCTGTATCCCGGTGCGAGTGCAGGCAGCAAAGTTTAAACCCAGCCGGCAGCAACGACGCTGCCTAAAAAGAAATACAGACATCACCGTCGCGTCTACCACGACCATTGATCTGCATGAGCATTTCGATGTATTCGAAAGATATGTCAACGCCCGGCACAGTGATGGTGATATGCATCCCACCTCATTAAACCAGTTCGAAAATTTTATTGGTGCCGCCTGGGACTGTACTCGCTACCTTGAATTCCGGCTCGATAATCAACTTATATGCTCAGCGGTTGTCGACTGGCTAAGCAGCGGTCTATCTGCCATTTATACCTATTTCGACCCAGATTTTCATAAACGCAGCTTGGGAACTTACGCCATTTTGAAACAGATAGAACTCACTGAAGCCTACAATCTCAGTTATGTTTATCTGGGCTACTGGATTAGAGACAGCGACAAGATGAGCTACAAATCCAACTTTCATCCCATGCAACTGTATATCAACAAGCGCTGGGTTGATGTGGGCTAGGCGCACCTCGCTTTGCTAAGCGTAGTCTTTTGAGGCAAAATGCCGCCCCGTCTGCGTAATCCCTATATTTCACACCACCCATACATCAGCAGACATACCAGGAGTGTTGACGCCGCATGGCAAAAGAAGAGCATATTGAAATGGAAGGCGAAGTGATTGAAACCCTTCCCAACACAACTTTCCGAGTAAAACTGGAAAACGACCACGTCGTCACGGCCCACATATCAGGCAAGATGCGCAAACACTACATTCGGATTCTAACTGGTGACCAGGTTACCGTAGAGTTGACTCCCTACGATCTAAGCAAAGGCCGTATTACTTTCCGCGCCAGATAACCCTAAACACGGGTAGCCCTAAACACATAAGCAATAACGTGCTAGGCAAGGGCTAGCGTTTCAACGACCAGCTCATCATCACTAACGCTGACTTTCACTCGACCGCCACCGGAAGATAGATCGCCGAACAGAACCTCTTCTGCCAGTGGTTTCTTCAGTTTTTCCTGGATCAGTCGCGCCATTGGGCGAGCGCCCATTTTCTCATCATAGCCATGCTCAGCGAGCCATTGTCTGGCTTCGTCATCCACTTCAAGAGTGACTTTTTTAGCATCGAGCTGGGCCTGTAGTTGCACCAGGAATTTATCGACCACTGTTTTAATGACCTCTTCATCAAGGGCACCAAATTGAATAATAGAATCGAGTCGATTACGAAACTCCGGTGTAAACATCTTTTTGACCGCTTCCGAGCCTTCGCTGCTGTGATCCTGTTTGGTAAAGCCAATTGATGCCCTGCTCATATGCTCGGCACCAGCGTTGGTGGTCATAATTAAAATAACATTACGGAAGTCCGCTTTGCGGCCATTGTTGTCGGTCAGGGTACCGTGATCCATCACCTGTAGTAACAGATTGAATACGTCGGGATGGGCCTTTTCTATCTCGTCGAGCAACACAACCGAATGGGGATGAGTCGTGACCGCGTCAGTCAGCAGCCCACCCTGGTCAAAACCCACATAGCCCGGTGGCGCACCGATTAGCCTTGATACGGTGTGCCGTTCCATATATTCAGACATATCAAAACGCAACAACTCGACACCCAGCACCTCGGCAAGCTGCTTCGATACTTCGGTTTTACCCACCCCAGTCGGCCCGGAAAACAGAAAGGAGCCAATGGGTTTATCGCCATCACGCAGACCCGCCCGGGCCAGCTTGATAGCGGCATCGAGACCACTGATCGCTTCGTCCTGACCAAACACGACCATTTTCAACTTATCGCCCAAATTACGTAATTGCTCTTTATCGGAGCTGGATACGCTCTTCGGCGGTATTCGAGCTATTTTTGCGACCACCGCTTCAACATCGCTACTGGTGATACTCTTTTTGCGCTTCGACGCGGGTTGCAGTTGCTGATAGGCCCCGGCTTCATCAAGCACGTCGATCGCCTTATCGGGTAAAAATCGGTCGTTGATATATTTCTCGGCTAGCTCAGCGGCACTTTTCAGAGCACCCTGAGTGAACCGCAGGCCGTGGTGGTCTTCAAACCGAGACTTTAAGCCCTTGAGAATGGAGATGGTTTCTTGAACCGAGGGTTCGGGCACATCAATTTTTTGAAAACGCCGAGATAGTGCTCTGTCCTTCTCAAATATGCCCCGATACTCATGGTATGTGGTTGAACCAAAACACCTTATCTTGCCAGAAGTTAGGAGCGGTTTAAGCAGGTTAGAGGCGTCCATAACGCCACCCGACGCAGCGCCTGCACCGATAATGGTGTGTATTTCATCGATAAAAAGTATCGCCTTGTCCTGCTTTTCAAGCTCAGCCAATAAGCCTTTAAAGCGCTTTTCAAAATCGCCACGGTATTTGGTGCCAGCTAGCAGTGCGCCCATATCCAGTGAATAAATAACGCTGCCCTCTAAGGGTTCTGGTACATCACCCTCAACAATTAATTTAGCCAGGCCTTCGGCAATCGCAGTTTTACCGACCCCGGACTCACCCACCAACAGGGGGTTATTCTTACGCCGACGAACCAGAATTTGCGCTACCCGTTCAAGTTCAGCAGCACGGCCAACCAGTGGATCGATATAACCCTTTTCGGCCTGCCCATTGAGATTGACGGCAAACTGCTCGAGGGGTGACGCATCACCATCACCAGCTTCAGGACTGCCCTCAGCGCCAACACTGCGCTCCTCCCCCTCCTCCCGTTCAGGTTGATTGGCATATTTGCCTATACCGTGGGCGATAAAATTAACCAGATCTATTCGCGAAATATTTTGCAGACGCAAAAAATATACGGCCTGACTTTCCTGCTCCGTAAAAATGGCGACCAGCACATTTTCGCCCTGAACTTCATTTTTACCCGAGGATTGCACATGAAATATAGCCCGCTGAATCACCCTTTGGAAAGCAAGCGTTGGCTGCGCATCGTGCTCCTGGTCATCACTGGGGAAAACCGGCGTGGTGGAGTCGATAAATTCGTTGAGATCCCGGCGTAATGTATTCAAGTCGGCACCACATGCCTTTAATACATTGAGCGCAGAGGCATCGTCGAGCAATGCCAATAACAGGTGCTCTACCGTCATAAACTCATGATGCTTTGATGTTGCACTCTGAAAAGCAACATTCAAGGTCATTTCCAGATCACGACTTAACATGAATATTTCCTACTAGCTTTCGCTGTCATTATCATCAGAAGGTTCGATCTCGCACAACAAAGGATGTTCATTTTCCCGGGCATACTTGTTCACCTGCCCGGATTTGGTCTCGGCCACCTCGCGGGTATAAACCCCACAAACGCCCTTGCCTTCGGTATGCACTTTGAGCATAACGCGCACCGATAATTCTCTATCGAGGCCAAAAAATCGCTCCAATACGTCGACCACAAACTCCATTGGCGTGTAATCATCATTCAATAATACGACTTTAAATAACGACGGTTTTTTGAGTTTTGGTAATGCCTCCTCAACTACGGCGCTCGTCGAACCGCTGGCTTCGTCGCTATCAGGCCCCATATGAACTTTGGATGCTAAATAATATCGATTTTTGCTCATTGCTCTAGGATAACTCGGACAGCCTTTTCTTGCATCATAATCCCTGTAGTAATCAGCCAGGCATCCCGGGGAAGCCAGCGTTTATGGTAGCTGCTTGACTTATTAACAGATTAAGGTTAGAAACTGCCCTTGCAGCATAATCCTGTGACGGACAATAACTTAAAAACGCCAGAGTGCAGCAAAACCAGCTCTAATCAACGAGTTACGCCGATGATTTAGCTCAGCAACTAAAATAAATAATTAAAATATCTAAATAGTATGATCAGGAGGCAATTCCTATGCCTACAGGAACAGTTAAATGGTTTAACAATGCCAAAGGTTATGGCTTCATCCTTTCAGAAGAAAGTGGCGATGATATTTTCGCTCACTACTCCGCCATTGAAATGGATGGTTACAAAACCCTCAAGGCAGGTCAGGTCGTTAATTTTGAACTTATCGACGGTGACAAAGGTGCTCACGCGGCACATATTCACGGAGAGAACGATGCTCCTCCTCAGAGCCCGTCACCCAACGGCGAAGCCGCTCAAACCAAGGCACAATCTGGTACCGACTCTGAAAACTACAATTATTAGGCAGTATATGACTTAACTAGTTTGTCTGACTGGTATTGCCCATAGGGTTTTGTTGCTGTGGTTTTGGTAGTTGTCGTTAGCATGGTGGCGACTGGCTCTATTAGTTTGAGTCTGGTTCTACCAGCAGTTTCAAGTATTTTCGCTCTGCTATGCTCTCCTAAAAGGTTATGTTGCGGCCGCCTCCTGCCTGAACGACTGTTACTTTGGCTAAATTCGCCCCAACGAAACCATGGCGCCGCCGGCGCGTAACAAGTATTGTCGATGGCCGGAATGCATCTGCTCATGCCGATAGTTCATGAATTAAGGCATGAAGTAAGCTATGAAGAAAGCCGCAGCCATACTTGTACTATTCAATAAGCCTTTTGGTGTACTCAGTCAATTTACGTCTGGGAACGGCAAAGCCTGCCTGGCCGATTATTTAACGATCAAGGAAATATATCCAGCGGGGCGACTTGATCGTGATTCCGAAGGCTTGTTATTACTCACTAATGACGGCAAATTGCAGGCGCAAATTGCTGAACCTCGCTTCAAATTAGCAAAGACCTATTGGGCTCAGGTGGAAGGCCTGATAAGCCCAGAGGCATTGACCGCACT
Source organism: Porticoccaceae bacterium (assembly GCA_021773435.1). Lineage (GTDB taxonomy): Bacteria > Pseudomonadota > Gammaproteobacteria > Pseudomonadales > Porticoccaceae > HB2-32-21. The sequence goes on along the minus strand of JAJFKC010000016.1, from coordinate 32,432 downwards.
TGGGCGCGGCGTAATACTAAAGGACGGCATAACCCTGCCAGCAAAGGCCGCAGCGATAACAGAACCCCAGCTGTGGCCGAGAGACCCGCCCATCCGAGAGCGCAGGAACATACCCACTAGCTGGGTCGCACTCACTATTAATGAAGGTCGCAACAGACAGGTGCGTCGCATGTTGGCGGCGACCGGGTTTCCGGTGCTTCGCCTGGTTCGTGTCAGCGTCGGCAGCTGGCAATTAGAGGATCTGTTGCCAGGACAACACAAACGTTTATCTGTCCACTTGCCTGAGCAAAACTCATCGACTCGAGGCGATCGGCAACGCGGTCGCTAAGCCAATAAAAAATTTCCTATAAACAGATCATCTCCACAGCAACCCAGAGCTAAAGGCCAGCAGGGAATATGAATTGAATAGCCAATTCATATTAGAGTTTATTCGCAATAATCGTTAAGATTGCGGGCTGCTTTACTGGTTCAGCCGATACTTAATTGTGCCTCACTAATCAAGCCCAGCTAATCATGCCCGACCCCGATACAAGTTCAGTGAGACCAACAGCCCCCGGCGACTGCAAAGTCATCGTCGGCATGTCTGGCGGTGTCGATTCATCGGTGAGCGCCCTGCTACTAAAGCAGCAGGGTTATCAGGTCGAAGGTCTGTTTATGAAGAACTGGGATGAAGACGACGGCACTGAATACTGCACCGCCTTAGCTGATCTCGAAGATGCGCAACAGGTCTGTAATAAACTGGGTATTACCCTGCACAGCGCAAACTTCGCTGCTGAATACTGGGATCAGGTCTTCGAATACTTTCTCGAAGAATACCGTGCCGGACGCACCCCCAATCCAGATATTCTGTGCAACCGAGAGATAAAATTTAAGGTCTTCCTTGAATACGCCGAGCTACTCGGTGCCGACTATATTGCTACGGGCCATTACGCAAGAACAGATAGCCATTCCGAAAACCCCGGTGAAACTTCTTTACTGCGGGGTAAAGATGGCAACAAAGATCAAAGCTATTTTCTCTATGCTGTGTCTGAACAGGCCTTCGCAAAAACCATTTTCCCGATAGGCGATATTGACAAACCCAACGTGCGTAAACTGGCCGGGCAACACCAGTTAGTCACCCATGACAAAAAAGACAGCACCGGCATCTGCTTTATCGGCGAGCGCCGCTTTAAAGATTTTCTCGCACAATATATTCCTGCCCAACCGGGCGATATCGTCACGCCATCAGGGCAGGTCATCGGGCAACATCAAGGATCGATGTACTACACGCTTGGCCAACGCGAAGGCCTCGGCATTGGTGGTGTGAAAAATCGACCAGAAGCACCCTGGTACATCGTCGCTAAAGATGTCACCCAAAATGTTCTAACTGCCGATCAGGGCAATAATAATCCGCTGCTGTTCACATCCGTATTATCGACCCAGCAGCTAAACTGGATTAACGGCCGTCCCGCTCAAGACTCAATTAACTGCACTGCTAAGACCCGTTATCGACAGGCTGATCAAAACTGCCACGTGACCTTTGAAGAGCACAATACCTGCCGAGTCGATTTTGAACTCCCCCAACGCTCGGTCACGCCCGGACAGTCAGTCGTTTTTTATGATGGAGAGGTCTGCCTTGGCGGCGGCGTTATAACAGCCAGCTGGAACCCGATGACCGACTCAATTAGTCGCGACACAACGCCATGATCAAAACCCCTAACCGAGACCAGGTAATTGCATTAGCGGCGGTATTTCAGGCTTGCGCCCTGGTTGATACTTTAGCGAGAACGGGCCAGGTTCGACCTGAAGCGCTGACTACATCCATCAATAGCTTGCTGGAACAAAATCCCCAAAGTTGCGAGGCGACATTTGGCGCGCTCCGTAATCTGACGGTCGGTTTCGACACCATGGATAAATTACTGAATTCCAATAAACGCACTCAGGCACCCGATGTTTTGCGCTACGTATTGGGCCTGATATACCTACAAGGGAAGTTGCTTAAAAACTCCACGCTGCTCAACAAAATCGGCACCGGCATAGAAAGAGCTAATAACCAGGCACAGCATTTCTCCCCAGACCATGAAAACGTGATTGGTAGTCTGGCGGAGCTATATGGCAACACTATTAGTACGTTTCGATTTCGAATTCAGGTCAATGGCCAGAGTGGCTTCCTGCAACAAAGTCATATTGCAGACCGGGTCCGCTGTTTATTGTTTGCCGGTATCCGTGCAAGCATCCTCTGGCATCAGGTCGGTGGTCGCCGCTGGCACTTTATTGTTTATCGCAAACATATGCTGGAACAAGTCAAACAATTGCGCCGCGAAGCATAATCGCCAGGCATAATAGCCAGGTATGGTCACCAGGCTCCGATTCTGGTTACGATACGGATAGCGCGCCGATGATGACTACCCCTACAAAACTGTAATCCAACCACGCCGACACCCTGACTAATATTTGGCCTTAAGGTAAAATAAGCGGCCTTCTGCTCATGTCGTGAGCACTAATATTTTTAGGCACTTTTATGGATCTTTCTCCGCTTACCGCCGTAACGCCGATTGATGGCCGCTATGGGTCGAAAACCGATGTCCTGCGTGCCACCTTTAGCGAGTACGGCCTGATTAAATACCGAGTGATCGTAGAAATTCGCTGGTTGCAATTTTTGGCCAACCACTCCGATATAAAAGAAGTTCCAGCCTTCTCGAAAAAAACATTAACGTTTCTTGAAAAATTGCTCGAAGACTTTGATGAGCAACAGGCGCAACGGATAAAAGCCATCGAGCAAACCACCAATCACGATGTAAAAGCGGTCGAATATTATCTAAAAGAGTGTTTTGAAACTCAACCCGAATTATCTGCCGCCAGCGAGTTTGTGCATTTTGCCTGCACCTCTGAAGACATCAATAACCTCGCCCACGGACTCATGTTGCAGGAAGGCAGAGATCAAATACTTTTGCCCAGCCTTGATAATGTGATCGCCAAATTAACCGAGCTGGCCACCCAGCACGCCAGCGTAGCCATGCTATCGCGAACCCATGGTCAAACGGCTTCACCCACCACCATGGGCAAAGAGTTTGCCAATGTTGTCGCTCGCCTGCGGCGGCAGCGCAAGCAAATCACCTCGGTCGCCCTGCTCGGCAAAATTAATGGTGCGGTGGGCAACTATAATGCGCACCTCAGCGCCTACCCCGCTATCGACTGGTCGGAATGCGCACAAGCCTTTGTCGAGACTCTGGGGCTGGAATGGAACCCCTACACCACACAGATAGAACCCCACGATTACATGGCCGAACTATTTGATGCGGCCAGCAGGGCAAATACCATCCTGATCGATTTGAACCGGGATATCTGGGCTTATATCTCCCTCGGGTACTATACTCAGCAAACTGTAGCGGGCGAGATCGGCTCCTCCACCATGCCCCATAAAGTTAACCCCATCGACTTTGAAAATGCTGAGGGTAATCTCGGTCTCGCCAATGCCATATTTCAGCATTTAGCCAGCAAACTACCGATATCTCGTTGGCAAAGGGATCTCACCGACTCCACAGTATTGCGCAATATGGGTGTTGGCTTTGGTTATACCCTGATTGCTTACCAATCACTGCTGAAAGGGTTAAATAAACTTCAGCTAAATCCAGCGCGTCTGGCTCAAGACCTCGATAACGCATGGGAAGTCCTGGCCGAACCGATTCAAACTGTGATGCGCCGCTATGGCATTCCAGAACCCTACGAGAAGCTCAAGGCGCTCACCCGGGGCCAGGCTATTACGCGACAAACCCTGAAAGACTTTATCGAAACACTTGGACTACCCGACCAGGCGCGAGTCGAATTGCTCGCCCTCACCCCAGCCAGTTATACCGGTATAGCCACAGAACTGGCCCGGGGTATCGATAAGTAATCTCGCACAAGCGAGCTAAGCGCATGCTAGTTAACTAATGGCGGGTATCAACAATGGCGTCGGCAGGGTTCTCGGCGACCTGAGCGCAAATGAATTTCTTGCTGATTATTGGCAAAAAACACCGCTGCTGATAAGAAATGGGCTGTCCGACCTCCCCACTTTATCGGCAGATGAACTGGCTGGCCTCGCCCTGGAAGACGAAATAGAATCGCGGCTTGTACTGACAGATCAACAATCAGCTAACTGGCAATTGCGCCAGGGTCCGCTTAGCGAACAAGACCTCACTAGCTTACCGCCCAGTCATTGGACACTGCTAGTGCAGGCGGTGGATCAGTGGCTACCGGAGGTTCACGATCTGCTCGATCATTTCAATTTTATACCCCGCTGGCGACTCGATGACATAATGGTCAGCCTGTCCGCCGATCAGGGCAGCGTCGGCCCCCACTTCGATAACTACGATGTTTTTTTAGTACAGACCCACGGCAACAAATACTGGCGTATTGGCCAGCACTGCGAAGGCAACACTGCCCTTGTTGAAGACGCCCCGCTGCGTTTGTTGCAGGATTTCCAGCAACAAAGGGAATACTTGCTAGCGCCTGGCGACATGCTCTACTTGCCGCCCCGTATCGCCCACTGGGGTATCGCCAAAGGTGACGACTCAATGACTTTTTCCGTTGGCTTTCGCGCACCCACAGCGGTGGAATTACTCGATGATCTGGCAACTGAATTAATGGCCAACCCCAAATTGTCCAGCCAACCCTTTATCGACCCTCCACTTTCATTGGGCCAAACCGGTGGCGAAATCAACGTGGATTATTTAGGCGCCGTGAAAAAACTCCTGATCGAACAACTTTCAGACGACAAGCTGTTAAGCGAATGGTTTGCGCGCTTTATGACAACGCGAAAATACCCCGATATGGAATTGCTCAGCGATGATGATAAGCCACGCTCGTCCGCCAGTTGGACTGAATACCCGCAACTAGCCTGGCATCCCGCCTCACGAATTGCCCTGATCACGCCATATCCAGAAGACGAACCAAAACAAAACCAGGATCAGGCTACGCTCGCAGTTGATGGAGAACTGCACACAACAAGCCAACAACTCGCCATCCTGCTCAACGGGCAACAGAAATTTTCCAGGAAAGATTTAGTCGAGCTCAGTAAAGAAGAATTAGATCTGGTGGCTCAGTTGGTTCAACAGGGAAGCCTACAGCCATTAGATGACAACAATGGAATTGGTTAGTTTTGAGGTATAAAGAAACCTGACACGGTTGTTTGCTAGTAAGCTCCAACCAAATGCTGCTGTTTTAATTCATGTAATTGATCCCGCAATAAAGCCGCGTCTTCAAACTCCAGATTGCGAGCATGTTCATACATTTGCTTCTCGATAGTTTCAATTTTCTTTGCTAACTGCGGGGCGGACAAATCCTCTCCTGAGGTATCAATGCCATAGCGACCGCCGGGTTCAGCCACTTTGCGATGCTTGCCCTCGCGGCCACCACTGCTAACCGCCCCTTCTAGAATATCGGTGACTGATTTGACAATACCTTTGGGCACAATGCCGTGGGCCTGGTTATATTCCTGCTGCCTTGTACGACGGCGATTGGTTTCATCAATGGCTCTTTGCATTGAACCAGTAACCACATCGCCATAAAGAATCGCCCGACCATTGATATGCCTGGCAGCGCGACCAATGGTTTGTATCAATGATTGCTCAGATCGCAAAAAGCCTTCTTTGTCGGCATCAAATATCGCTACCAATGAGACTTCCGGCATATCCAAACCTTCTCGCAACAAATTAATGCCGACCAGCACATCGAATTGACCCAGGCGTAAATCACGAATAATCTCAACCCGCTCAACGGTATCGATATCTGAATGCATGTAGCGAACCCGCACGCTGTGTTCGTCCAGATACTCGGTCAAGTCCTCGGCCATACGCTTGGTCAACACGGTAATAAGCACTCGCTCGTTGCGGGCCACGCAGATACCGATCTCTTCCATAACATCATCAACTTGCTTGCTGGCGGGCTTCACCTCAATGCCTGGATCAACCAATCCCGTAGGGCGCACCGTTTGCTCAATCACCGCCTGGGCGTGCTCAGCCTCATATTTTGCGGGGGTTGCAGAAACAAAAATGGCTTGAGGCATCAAACCCTGCCATTCATCAAAGCGTAATGGGCGATTGTCCAAAGCCGAAGGCAGACGAAAGCCATATTCCACCAGGGTTTCTTTACGCGACCGATCGCCCCGGTACATGCCACCTAACTGAGGAATAGATACATGGGACTCGTCGACCACTAACAGGGCATTGTCAGGGAGGTAATCAAACAGTGTCGGCGGCGGTTCGCCGGGGGTTCTACCGGATAAATATCGAGAATAATTTTCTATGCCCGAACAATATCCCAGCTCCTGCATCATCTCTAAATCATAGCGGGTCCTTTCGCTGAGGCGTTGCGCCTCGACAAGTTTATCGTTGTTGCGCAGTTGTTCGAGCCGATCAACTAATTCGACTTTTATTTCCTCAATCGCTTCGATAATTTTTTCGCGGGGCGTTACGTAATGAGATTTAGGATAAATCGTGATGCGCGGTATGCGTTGAAAAACTTCGCCAGTCAAAGGGTCGAAGAGGCAGATATTCTCGACCTCTTCATCAAACAACTCAATACGTACGGCTTCTTTTTCAGAGTCCGCCGGGAACACGTCAATGACATCGCCGCGAACTCGGTAATTAGCACGCTCAAAGGCAATATCGTTGCGCGTGTATTGCAACTCGGCCAGGCGACGCAATATATCCCGCTGATCGATGCGATCACCGCGCACCACATGCAAGACCATTTTCAAATAGGACTCTGGATCGCCCAGACCATATATCGCAGAGACCGTCGCCACGACGACGACATCCTGACGTTCCATCAACGCCTTAGTAGCCGACAGGCGCATCTGCTCGATATGCCGATTGATGGCCGCGTCTTTTTCTATATAGGTATTTGAAGCAGGGACATACGCTTCAGGCTGATAGTAGTCGTAATAGGAAACAAAATACTCAACCGCATTTTTTGGGAAGAATTCTTTTAACTCGCCATACAACTGCGCCGCCAGCGTTTTATTGTGCGCCATAACAATGGTCGGCCGCTGCACTTGCTCTATCACCTTCGCAACAGTGAATGTTTTCCCCGACCCGGTCACACCCAACAAGGTCATCGCGGCGAGGCCCGCTTCAAGCCCCTCTACCAGCCCTTCAATCGCTTCAGGCTGGTCGCCTGCAGGCTCATAATCGCTAACAACTTGGAAGGGTTTTGGAGCCATGGGAACAAGGATCAGTTAACGCTGCTTTTTGGGTGAAAAGGGTAAGCGCAATACGAGCACTCAAACGACATTAGATCGAGTCTACAAGCGTGTTGTCGGTCTTGACTGGGCGTTGACAGGACTATACCATAACGCCGCTTCGCTACTCCGCCTTAGCTCAGTTGGTAGAGCAAATGACTGTTAATCATTGGGTCGCTGGTTCGAGCCCAGCAGGCGGAGCCAATTAAAGAACTGTAAAGAAAGACTTCTTGAGAGAAGAACCCCGTAACAACCCCAAACGGACATCGCCAAGCAAAGCCTGCAAAATGGGCGTATTCTCTAGGCCTAGAAACTAAGCTTTGAAACGTTTTGTAGTCGGCAAACCAAATCAACGATCTAACGACCTATTGACGGCCGACTTACCTGTAGCCGAAAAAGGTCATAGTCCAGCGTCAGACACAATCGATGCTGGACAAACCCTCAGATTAGCAAACCCCAACATTCAACAAACCCCGGCATCCTGCACCGTATCAGTACAAAGGGCCGAAAGTTCCTGGTAGTACCAAAACCCGCCGTTTTAGAAAAATATTACCTAGTGTGTGAACCCACTCCCGGTTTTTGGCCGGCTATGGTGGCAATATCACTTCACTCGATTTCTTGCTACTGCAACAAAATCCGACCTAACCGATCACTAATATCCTTAAAACGACAGGCACTCATAGACAAACGTATTATGAACGAAGAGAAGCGCAAGGGACGTAAGGCCGTCCCGGAACATATCAAAAGTTTGCTCAATGAAGATCAGCTAGCTGCGCTACCACAATTGGAACGGTTTGGCTGGGAAATTGGTTTCGTGCGCATGCCAGTATTCCAGCCGCTCGTTATCGGGCTATATTGCGAGACCGGCGATCAATATGGAATACTAACTGAAAAAGGGATTATTGACACCAAACCCGGCATGAAAGCTCGTCGTTAATTTTTAGTTCTGACTTTGATCAGAATTATTGATTACCTGCAGCCATTTATAAATATCGGCAGCACATAATTACTACGGCCTAGAATTACTACAGCTTAGAATTACTAATGGCGGACCGGACGGGACTCGAACCCGCGACCTCCGGCGTGACAGGCCGGCATTCTAACCAGCTGAACTACCGGTCCGTTATGTAGAGCTTGTGGTGGGTGGTACAGGGGTCGAACCTGTGACCTACGGCTTGTAAGGCCGTCGCTCTCCCAACTGAGCTAACCACCCAAATGAGAGACGCGCATTTTACCGACTTCACAAGTGCTGTCAAACCCAAGCACTATCCCACTTTTTACGCGACGAAGTCCCACCATAATAGTTATACTTCGGCAGATCATCTCAGCTCCACTGTCCCACTAGTCGAACGAATTAAAGCATGGAAATTTTCAAATCATTTACGTTCGAAGCTGCGCACATGCTGCCTAACGTCGCCGATGACCACAAGTGTAAGCGGCTCCACGGTCATTCTTTTCACACCACAATTTATGTAGACGGGCCGCTAGATAAAACAAGTGGTTGGGTGATGGATTTTAACGATATTAAACAAGCCTTCGGCCCAATCCATGAAGCTCTGGACCATCGATATTTGAATAATGTTGTTGGCCTGGACAACCCAACCAGTGAAAATATTGCTCGATGGATATGGACACGGTTGCAGTCAAGGTTACCCTTGCTTAGCAAGGTTGAAGTTCGTGAAACCTGCACCAGCGGCTGTATTTATAAAGGAGACTAGTAGTTTAACTAGCTACCACAACGCCCATAGCAAACAACAAATACAGCCTTTAGATTTGATAAGATAAGCCCGTCTAACCTTTTTGTTTTAATACCCTGATGAAATTCTCCATCATCATTCTTGGTGCACCTTATACAGACGAAGCCGCTGAAACAGCTTTTCGTTTCGCCCAGGCGACTCTGAAAAAGGATCATGAAATATATCGTTTATTTTTTTATCACGATGGCGTTCACAATGCTTCAAGCCTGATGACACTGCCACAGGATGAGGTTCAACCCACCAGCCGTTGGCAGCAGCTGATTGAAGAGCATCAACTCGATGCGGTCGTTTGCATCGCCTCTGCTCTGCGTCGTGGCATATTAAATAAAGGCGAGGCCCGGCGTTTCTCCAAACCCGCAGATAATCTTTTAGCGGGTTTTAAGTTAGCTGGGCTTGGCGAACTTGTTGATGCGGCATTGCAGTCAGACAAGCTAATCACCTTTGGGCCGTGTTCATGAACCAGGCAACACATAATTCTACTGATGCTGTGTCCCCTGTAAGTACCACCAAACGCCTGTTGGTAGTTTGTCGCACCGCACCCTACGGCAGCTCACTTGCCCGGGAATCTTTAGAGACCGCTCTCGCTGCCGGGGCGATGGGGATAAACGTTGCTATGCTGTTTATTGACGAAGGCGTCTGGCAGCTTATCGATAATCGTGATGCTCATCATAAAGGTCATACAGAGACCGGCAAAAGCCACAGCGCGACGATATCGGCCTTGCCTATATATGATGTCGGGCCATTGCTGGCCGATAAAGAATCCTTAAGCCAACGCGGCATTGATCTAGGCAGGCTGGCCGACGACGCTGAAATCATCGAAACTGTTCAGGTTATAAATATCCTGAACAGCTATGAAATAGTGTTGAGCTTCTGATGATTCTGCACACCGTCAATAAATCACCCTATTCAAGCCAGTGCCTCAGCGACTGCCTGCCCAGAGTTGCCCCCGGCGATGCCGTTCTGCTTATTGAAGATGGCGTTTATGGGATAAATTGTGCGGTGTCACTCAGCATGACTCCCGTCAACGAAACTATACTTAGGCTACGCGAAACCCAGGTTCGGTTTTATGTTTTGCGGGAGGATATCAAGGCGCGAGGACTGGATGATCATCTTAAAGGCTCGCTTTTCAAGCCGGTAGATTACGAAGGCTTTGTGGATTTGGTGGGTAACGCCGATAAAGTCCTAAGCTGGTACTAGGCAAGTCTTGAACTGCCATGACTATACCGCCATGACAATACTAACGGTCAAAGAATTATCCCTTACGGTCGACGAAGATGGCCATTTGCTAAATCTCTCGGACTGGAGCGAAGCTGCTGCGGAGGCTCTTGCTGAGGAAGAAGGTATCAATATGGATGAACGTCATTGGGAGGTCGTTGAGTTATTACGAGAATTTCACACCACTTTCGAGCTATCTCCCACAATGCGGCCTCTGGTTAAGTATGTTAAATCTCGGCTTGGCAAAGACAAAGGTCGAAGCATTTATTTGATGCAACTGTTTCCGCCAAGTCCGGCAAGAGTCGCTAGCAAAATCGCCGGGCTACCTAAACCGGAGAATTGTCTCTAACACTATCAAAGCCAGCTTTCACAACCCTAATTTAACAAGGCAGCCTGTGTATTCAAATGTCCACCTTCAATAAACCGCCCAGTAAATCATCTAATCTAAACGATACCGAACTACGGTTATTGCGTGCTCAGCTTTCTAACTGGCAACTAAAAAACCAGCCGGGACACCAGTATATTCAACGAACCTTTAATTTTTCCAGCTATGTAGCTGCGCTGAAATTTATTGCCGACCTTGGGGAATTGGCGGAAGAACATGGACACTACCCAGCCATCGTTACAACCTACCGAAAAGCCACTGTGCTTTGGGCTACCGAGCAGGATGCTATGCATAATAATGGCTTCTCGCTCGCGATAAAAACCGATGCCCTGATAGGTTCTGTTAACACCAGCTAAATCTTCGTTACTGATGCTGAACACTTATTCAGCCCTTATTCAGCCCTTATTCACCAACAGCAACAGGTCTAACCCTATCAAGTTCGCTGTCTTCGTATAAACGCGAGGTGGTCAAAAAGCGCAAGCCCAAAGGTATCTCCAAAGAAAAACTAGCACCCCTGCCCTCGACCACATCGACAGTAGTTTCACAGTTTTTATAATATTCGAACTGATCCGGGTTCATATAAAACTTGCAGCCATGAATTTCACCCAGACACACATCCCGGGAACCAACCCTGAAATCGCCCACCGCGAAACACATAGGTGCCGAGCCATCACAGCAGCCGCCACTTTGATGAAACATTAATTCGCCATGCTTTTCGCGGAGCTGATCAATAATCTGCTCCGCAGCCGGGGTAATACTGACTCGCTCGACATAATCATGCTCATCTAAGACTTGGTCTGTCACAACCTTACCCCTGCGTATCGAGTTATTTAGAAAAAGCCCATTTTATTTTTGTTGTAGGAAACCAGCACATTCTTGGTATTGCGGTAATGATCAAGCATCATATGGTGATTCTCACGACCAATACCGGAGTTTTTGTAACCACCAAACGAGGCGCCCGACGGATAAACGTGATAACAGTTCACCCATACGCGGCCAGCCTCAATGCCCTCAATAAATTGCTGTGCCTGGTGGATATCACGGGTCCACACCCCAGAACCCAGTCCATACAGCGTGTCGTTGGCGATTTCCAGGGCTTCAGCTTCGTCCTTAAATGTCGTCACAGCTAGTACCGGGCCAAATATTTCCTCCTGGAAAATACGCATTTTGTTGTGGCCTTTAAATATAGTCGGCTCAATATAATAGCCGCCAGGGTATTGCTCATGATTAAAAACATTACCGCCACAAAGCAACTCAGCACCTTCCTGCTTCCCGATATCAAGATAGCTCATGATTTTTTGGTGCTGATCATTCGACGCCTGAGCACCCATCATCGTGGTCAATTCATAGGGGTCGCCCATGGTGATGGCCGCAACACGGGGCAAGCATTTCTCGATAAATTTTTCGTAGATGCTTTCCTGAATCAGCGCCCGCGATGGGCAGGTACACACCTGACCTTGATTCAGTGCAAACAAGACCAGACCTTCGATGGCTTTATCGAGGAATGCATCATCTTCAGCCATAACGCTTTCAAGGAAGATATTGGGCGATTTGCCACCCAGCTCCAGCGATACGGGAATAATATTTTCAGAAGCATATTGGGCGATCAAACGGCCTGTTGTCGTTTCTCCCGTGAAGGCTATTTTTTTGATGCCGGGGTGGCTCGCTAGCGGCTTACCCGCTTCGGCACCGAAGCCGTTAACAACATTTAACACGCCGGGGGGCAGTAGATCGCCAATGATTTCCATCATTACCAGAATCGAGACCGGCGTTTGTTCCGCAGGTTTTAAAACAATGCAATTTCCGGTGGCGATCGCCGGAACAATTTTCCAGGCGGCCATCAACAGCGGGAAGTTCCAGGGAATAATAGCGCCCACGACACCCAATGGCTCATGAACTTCCATGGACACAGTATCAGGATCAATATGGGTGACACTGCCAGCCTCCGTGCGAATACAACCAGCAAAATAACGAAATTCATCTATGACCAATTGCAGGTCAGCACCCAACGATTCGCGAATACCCTTGCCGTTATCACAGGTTTCAACAACAGCCAGTTGCTCAATATTTTCTTCAATGCGATCGGCAATACGAAACAGCAGCATGCTGCGCTCGGCGGCTGTCGATTTGCTCCAGGTCGCGGCCCCTTCCCAGGCCGCTTCAACGGCCAGGTCGATATCTTTACTGGTGGATTGAGGAATGCGCGTCACCAACTTGCCATCAATCGGTGAGGTATCTTCAAAATAATTGCCATCAACCGGTGGCACCCACTTGCCGCCGATGTAATTTTCATACTGGTCTTTAAATACGGGTCGTTGGTATGACATGGTTTTCCTCATTATCTGTGGTCAGCGTAGTCTGTGGTCAATGTAGTTCGTAGTCAGCGTAGTTAATGCTCAACGATTCATTGCTAGCTCATTCGTTGTTATATAACACCGGTATCACCTCTGCCGATTACCCAGGGGGCCGATGATTATGTAACTAGATCAGCCCCAACACAACAGGCGACAGCCGTTGCTTAAGGACTGATATGTGTGCTCAGGAAACAAGGTGCACAACTATTTTTCGTTGTGTAGTTTGCCTTCGATGCTCCCATAGAAAGATACCCTGCCAGGTCCCAAGCGCAAGCTGGTTATCAACAATCGGAATCGCAAGGCTAGTAGCTGTTAAGGCCGACTTTATGTGCGCGGGCATATCGTCAGCGCCTTCCAGTGTATGGGTATAGAGCGGGTCATGTTCCGGCACCAGCCGATTCAGCCACGCCTCAAGATCATGGCGAGCAGAAACGTCGTAATTTTCCTGAATCAACAAACTGGCCGACGTGTGTTGAATATAGAGCGTACATAAGCCTTCGGCCCAGCCTGCATCGCCTACCAACTGAATAATGCTCTGGGTAATATCGTGTAAACCCTGTCGGTCTACCGGCACTATTATCGTCTTAATCATTTGGTCTTAATTATCTGATCTAGCCTATCCAGCTTTGAATATTGTGGGCACGGTTTATTTTGGTGAAGGTTGCCTGGTACTGGGCTTTCGGATCATGGATTTCATACTCCTAGAGCAACGTTTAGATTTGCCATAACGCTATTATTCATAACACTATCACCCATAAAGCTATAATAAAGGTCTATCAACTCAAGAACCATATTGTGACAAAACCCATTGCTAAGCCCACCGCAAATCCAGATACCGACCATTACCCACAACAGCTAGATGAAAAACTGTCTGGTATGAAAAAGCAATTTGCGTCGTTCGCACTACCGACCATAGAAGTATTTCCTTCCCCGCCATTGCATTACCGATTACGTGCCGAATTTAAAATTTGGCACGAAGGCAACAAGGCCAGCTACGCCATGTATCACCCCGGTGAATATAAGAAGCCCTATATCATCAAAGATTTCAAAATTGGCTCGCTACTCATTAACATGCTCATGCCACCTTTACTGAGTGCAATTAACGCCAGCGATGCGCTTAAACAGCGTTTATTTAGCGTTGAATTCCTGACCACTCTCAGCGGTGAAGCGCTGATCACTCTGCTCTACCATCGTCAGCTAGATGATGGATGGTCGAATGAAGCGGCAACCCTGGAGAAAACACTCGGCGCTGAAATCATCGGTCGTAGCCGCAAACAAAAAGTCGTACTTTCACGGGACTATGTCACCGAAACCCTGAATATAGATGAGCGCGACTACCACTACCAGCAAATAGAAACCGGCTTCACCCAGCCCAATGGTCGGGTCAATGAAAACATGATTAGCTGGGCGAAGAACAAGAGCCAGAGCTTTGGCGGTGATTTACTCGAACTCTATTGCGGCAATGGCAACTTCACTCTACCGCTATCTAGCAATTTTGATCGGATACTAGCCACAGAAATCGCCAAAGTATCTGTTAATTCAGCGCTATTTAATCTCGAAACCAACGACATCAATAATGTCGAACTGGTGCGCATGTCTAGCGAAGAAATCACCCAGGCACTGCAAAAAGTCCGACCTTTTCGCCGCCTTAAAGAGATTGATCTGGATAGCTATCAATTTTCAACGGTATTTGTCGATCCGCCTCGTGCCGGGCTTGATAAAGGAACCCTCGATTTACTACGGCGCTTTGATAACATTATTTACATTTCCTGCAATCCGGAAACACTACACGCTAATTTAAACGCATTGCGCACTGCCTATGCCATTGAGCACTTCGCCATCTTCGATCAGTTTCCTTATACGCCTCATCTGGAGTGTGGAGCGATATTGAAACGGCGATAATGCCCCACCCAACGTCACCTCATAGCTAGAGGTAAGAATCAATAATATTAAGCGTCATTTATCCAGAATTCTCGAGATTGGCGAACGTGCAGATCCTGGGATAAAATTACGCATAACGGCTTAACGCTATGGAACAATCACCGCCTTTACCGTCTCCAGACGCGCAACCGCATCCAGGGCCTTTTGACTATCCTCCAACGAAAAGCGATGGGTAACCGCATCAGCCATTGGGAAGGTCTCGTGATACTGCTGCGCCACCCGAATCGCGCCATAGAGGTGGGACGATGAATACAGGGCAGAGCCGATAATCTGAAGGTTTTTATTATTGATGTACCGAGGTTCAATAGCCACGGTGCCGGGAGCAGACCAAAGCCCCACCACCACATAGCGGCCATTTTTGGCCAATAGCTGGACACCTTCGCCAAAGGCGTCGACCGCACCGGCCGCTTCTATAACCACTTCTACGCCTTCACCTCCGGTCAAATCGTGCACACGTTGCAGGCGATCTTCCGCGCTGGGCATCACCTGCATATCAATGGTATCGGTAGCACCCAGGCGACGCGCCATAGCCAAACGCTGCTCGGGCGCACCGATGACAATAATCTGCGCAGCACCAGCGGCTTTTGCCAACAGCGTCGCGGCAAGACCCACCGGCCCGCAGCCCTGCACAACCACGGTCTGACCGACCTTAACACCGCCTAATCGCTCCATGGCCTGCAACATAGTTGGCATTGCACAGCCAAAGGCAATCACCGCCTCAGAAGGAGTGTCATCGGGGATTCGATAAAAAGGCATACCTGCATGGAGGGAGGAATATTCACTGTAGCAGGCCGAAGGCGGCAGGTTGGCGTCCCTGAACAAGTCGGCCATGCCGTTTTCACACAGAGTAAAATCCTCCTCGACGGTACAGTAATAGCAACTGTGGCAGGGCCGCAATGGCATCCAGTAAACGCGGTCACCGGTCTTGACCGGGACACCCGCATGATCGGTAGTCACACCTTCACCTAACGCGTTGATAGTACCAATACCCTCATGCCCCAATACCAGCGGGCCGGGGAGCGGCACTTCACCGCGCCAGAAATGTACATCAGTGCCGCAGACGCCACCCATAATCACTTTCACCAGCACCTCGCCAGCCTGGGGTAATGATATGGGGCGTTCCCATATTTCTATAGGCTGCTCTGGCGCCACGAGGACAGCTCTTTTACTCATGAGGTTAGACATTGGCTAGCTCCTTTTTTCCTGGCCCAGGAGGGCAGATTATTTCGAGGTTATTTTAGTGCGATATTATTAAGAAGAATGTCCGCCAATATATCGCATTATGGGATCAAGCAGCAGAGCAAAGCGTGAATCAGATTCATAAGGCTGGCTAACGTTTCACATCACTTGGCACAAAAAGCGCCGCTCCTATCGTCACCGTGCTTTTTGTGCCAAGTGATGTGCCTGTTATGCGGCGTTAATATGAATTTTTTGGACATTACCAAGCTTAATCCGCTTTTTAGCCTGCCATAAATCATATGCATCTTGCATAGAAAGCCAACTTTCAGGACTACGGCCCAATGCTTTTGAAAGACGGAGCGCCATTTCTGGACTAACACCACTTTGAGTTTTTAAAACCCTGTTGAGGGTAGATGCTGCTACATTTAGTTGCCTCGCCAAATAACGACAACTTAAATTAAATGGCTCCATGTAGGTAGCTTGAATAAATTCGCCAGGGTGTGGGGGATTGTGCATAGCCATTAGTGATAATCCTCGTAGTTTACGATGTAAATATTGCCATCGGAAAACTCAAAAGTGATGCGCCAATTTCCATTTACAGTAATTGACCAGCACCCTTTGAGACCACCTTTCAGCTGGTGTAACCGATAACCTGGGATATCAAGGTCTTCTATATGGTGTGCAGTATCGAGAGCTATAAGCTGCATACGAAGCTTTTTAGCATGCTTTGCTTGAATGCCTTTTGTGCTACCAGAGGAATAGAGTTTTTCTAGGCCTTTGTGTTTGAAGGACTTGATCATGTGCATAGTGTAGCGTATTGCGCAACAAGATCAAGTCTCATAACGCCCGGCGAAAACGCAGCGGTTTGACGTCCCAGCAGCCTGCGCTTTGTTATGTGTTCAACGTCATTTTCCTTTCACTAAGTGATCCGGCGGTGAGCGCATTATGCTTAGAAGCGCCATCCAGTTCTCTTAGAAAGGAATCAGAACAGAGTGGCTGTTCTTTTTCAGATTCCCACCAAGTAGCAACCGCAGGCAGGCACACAAAGCTATTACAATACACTCGGTGCTTTTCCCATACCTCTTGTTTAAGTATGCCAGCCTCGTAAAGGGCAAATTCTGCGTCAAACCTTTCAACTATACCCCTACAAACAAACCCCAATATGACTTGCTGTTCATGGCTGAAGTCGTCCCAACTAGAATCCGACCTCCACAATCGATCTATCTCTACGCTATTTGGATGTTTCGATAGCTCAAAATTGAAGTCCGACCAACCCAAAAGGGTGTTATTTGAGGATTCAGCCTTTATGGTTTTGGTATTTGTTCTGATTTGATAAGAAAGGTATAGAAGGGAAACAATTACCCCTGCCGCACCTAGCAATTCAGCTAGTGAACCAACTGCATCCCAATTCATACATAACCTCTTAGTGGACTCATAACGTTAAAGCTCAGCCGCACCGTTTTTTGGCGTTGATCTTCACTCGATAAAATGGACACACTTACGCCGCTCTTTTTTCATAGTTAATCGGACTCGTGTATCCGACCCCTGAATGTACTCTGATTCGATTGTAAACCCGTCGACACAGGATGACATACTAAAAAACAACAAGCTAACACACTGAATTTAAAGAAAATATCTATATTTACAATTTCCACTCTAAATAAACCGACGCGCCACGCTTAAGTGGGGTTTTTCGCCCACCTGCCCTTAGCGAAAAAGTATTTACCACCCAGTTAAGACAGCAGGCTTAGAATTTCTTTTTCTTCAAGGGTCTCGTTGTCTAGTAGTGCGCTGGTTAAAGAGGATAGGTCAGAGCGGTTTTCCTGTAACAATTTTTCAGTAGCCTGTTCGCATTTTCGTAGCAGGGCTATGACTTCTCTATCAATCATTTTCAGGGTGTCTTCACTAAAGTTTCTCTGCTCGGCTATATCCCGGCCAAGAAAGGGATGCTCCTCGGACTGCGGAAAGCTGGCCGGGCCGAGTTCTTCATTCATCCCCCAGTGAGCCACCATTTTCCTGGCAATCAGTGTCGATTGCTTAAGGTCATCAGCAGCGCCAGTGCTGACATCACCGTAAGTAAGCAGTTCGGCCTGTCGACCACCCAGGAGAATGGAGATTTTTTCTTCCAGATACTCCTGAGTAAAATTATGGCGATCCTCCTCAGGCATCTGTTCGGTGACACCGAGCGCTCGCCCACGAGGAATGATTGAGACTTTGCGTAGCGGGTCGCTGTGCTCCATCCGCAGAGCGGTAATCGCATGGCCCGCTTCGTGGCAGGCGATACGTTTCTTTTCCTCGTCGCCCAGCACTTCTTCCCGCTCTGAACCAAGCACCACCCTGTCGCGGGCGTATTCTAAATCCTCGACGCTCACCCGTTCGCGGTTATCGCGCGCAGCTTTCAGGGCGGCTTCGTTGACCAGGTTTTCGAGATCTGCACCGGACATACCTACCGTTCGGCTGGCAATATCCCGTAAACAATTTTTCTCCACAAGGGGTACTTTGCGAGTGTGAACCTCGAGTATTTTTTCCCGAGCGGCCAGTTCCGGCAGCTCAAGCACCAGCTTTCTGTCGAAGCGGCCAGGGCGCAATAAGGCCGGGTCCAGCACATCCGGTCGATTAGTCGCGGCCAGCACCAACACGGCTTCTCCTGGTTCAAAGCCATCCATTTCAGCGAGGATTTGATTCAAGGTTTGCTCTCGTTCGTCATTGCCGCCGCCCAGGCCAGTGCCGCGAACTCGACCGACCGAATCAATTTCGTCGATAAAAATAATAGACGGTGCGGCCTTGCGAGCTTGTTCAAACATATCTCTGACACGGGAAGCGCCTACCCCAACAAACATCTCAATAAATTCGGAACCACTAATACTAAAAAAAGGCACCCTCGCCTCACCGGCAGTGGCTTTGGCAAATAATGTTTTACCTGTTCCGGGTGGACCCATCAATAACAAACCTCGGGGCATTTTTGCGCCGATGCTTAAATACTTTTCCGGGCTTTTTAAAAAGTCGACAATCTCCCTTAGGTCCTGCTTCGCTTGCTCCAGGCCAGCAACATCATCAAAGCCTATGTGGATAGTTTCCTGCTCGTGACGCCGGGCTTTAGAGCGAGAAAAACCAAACACGCCACCGCTACCCCCGCCCATTCTTTTTTGCATCAGTTGGCTGCTATAAACAAAAAACCCTAGTAACAGCAGCCAGGGCACGATGCCAACGACGACACGCATCACCACAGACATTTCTGTCGGCCTGGCCTCTATTTCGATTGCGTGCTCCTCCAGCAGAAGGATTAGCCCTGGGTCTTCTATGGGCGGCAATATGACTTCAAAGGTCGCGGCCTGGCCCGCAGCGGGAGAAGAAAACTCTCCAGTAATAGTCTCATTCTTGATGCTTACTTTTTTTACCGCACCGGCAGAAACTTGCTCTTTAAAGGCTGTATAGCTCAGGCTTGACGGTTGAAAGGCGGTGAAATACTGAGCGATGCTATAAACAACAATGAATATAACTGTCAGACGAGTAATGCGTTTATACAGCTCATCCTTACCTGGCGTTTTGTTTTCCGGCATAGCCATGGTCTCTCTGTCCTCAGCTCTTAGTTAGCTCTTAGTTAATTCTTAATCCGGCACAATTTTTGTGCCGCTTTGATCTGCGATGATGGCTGATATCTGACTCAGATGGCCAATATAAGCGACATTGCCAGTACGCTCGACAAAGCGACAGGCCGCTTCAATTTTTGGCCTCATGGTGCCCGGTTCAAAATCCAGATTACGTAACTCACTCACGCTCGCCTGTTCTAGTGCTAGCGTATTCGCCTGGCCCCAATCCTGATAAACTCCGTCGACATTTGTTAACAATAGCAAGACATCCGCCGCCAACGCAGTTGCTAATAAGGCGCTAGTGAGGTCTTTGTCGATCACCGCAGCAACACCTCGAAGACTACCTGAGGCATCCCTCACCACCGGGATGCCTCCACCGCCGCCACAAACCACAACCATGCCTTTATTAACTAATAATTTAATGGCGGGCAATTCGAGGATTTTTTCGGGTTCTGGCGATGGCACTAAGCGCCGCAAACCGTTTTCAAATTCACCTATCGACCAATAGTGCTCCTCTTCTAGTCGCTGTCGCTCAGCGGTCGGGTAGAACCCGCCGACAGGTTTGTCCGGCTGGTTAAAAGCCAGATCATTCTGGTCAACGAGTACCTGGCTCAGCAGAGCGACGACATGGCGTTCGGGCAAGGCATTCATAAGCGCCTGCTCGATTTGATAGCCCAGCATGCCCTCTGATTCGGCATCGAGAATATCCAGAGGATAAGGTCTTACCGCCGGGTAATTTTCGGCCTGTAAGGCCAGCAGACCCACCTGCGGGCCATTGCCATGCGTGATGACCAGCTCATTGCCTTCGGCAATCTTAGCGATGGCCCTCGCAGCCTCGGCGATATTTTGCCGCTGTATCTCGGCCTCAGGGGGCTGGTTTTTTTGCAGCAAGGCGTTACCACCCAGAGCAATAACAATGCGCATGATCCTTTATCGTGCCGTTACTGGCAGTTTGACCCGACCGAGAAACTCATCAAGAGCATTCTCCAGGCTGGGGGAATGGCCATCGGTATATTCATAGCCGACTCTTATAATCGGTTTATTCACTTTGATCAAATGTTGCAGGTCACAGGGCGTTGCGGAGACCACGACATCGGCGTCAATGGCATTGATGGATTGCTCTAGGGCGGCAAGTTGTTCCGGGAAATAACCGACCGCAGGCAAAATATTTTGCAGATGAGGGTACTGTTCAAAAACAGCACGAATTTCTGCGACCGCTCTCTGCCGGGGATCGACAATCTCTCTCGCCCCGGCCTGTACTGCCGCGATATACCCAGCGCCGTAGGCCATGCCACCGTGGGTCGTCGTCGGTCCATCTTCAATGACCAATACCCGCTGGTCTCGAACCGCCTCGCTATCATCTAGGTAAAGCGTCGATTGTCCTTTAATGATCAAGGCGTCTGGATTGACGGTTTTGGCGGTACCGATAACGTGCTGGACATCGATTTCAGCTGCGACATTGATTTTCGGAACCAGCACGATGTCCGCCATGCGCAATACGGTTTCACCGGGATGGGAGGAGGTCTCGTGCCCGGGTCGCAATGGATCGACGAGCGCCACATGGAGATCGGGTTTCACGAAGGGAAAGTCATTATTGCCGCCATCCCAGAGCACGACATCCACCTCCTGCTCAGCCTGTTCAATAATGCTGGCGTAATCGACACCGGCGTAAACCAGGATATTGCTTTTAATGTGGGGCTCGTATTCCTCTCGCTCCTCTATCGTGCAGTCGGCTTCATCCAGGTCTAGCAGGGTTTCGAAACGCTGCACCGCTTGCTTGCTTAAATCGCCGTAGGGCATCGGATGTCGTAGCACAGCCACCTTCAGGCCCCTGCTTTTAAGCTGCCGAGCCACCCACCGACACGTCTGCGATTTACCACAGCCCGTGCGCACCGCAGAAATCGCGATTACTGGCACCACTGAATTGAGCATGGTGGTTTGTGGCCCGAGCAACACAAAATCCGCACCCGTTGCCAACGTTATTGAGGCCCGGTGCATCACTTCCTCGTGGGTGAGATCGCTGTAGGCGAAAACCACCTGCTCAATATTTTCGGTTTGGCAGAAATCCTGTAACTCGCTTTCAGGAATGATGGGGATTCCGCCGGGATAAAGCGGCCCGCTCAATGAGGGTGGATAGATCCGTTCACTAATATTTGGAATTTGTGCAGCTGTGAAGGCCAGTACCTTCACTTCGGGATCGTCACGATAAACCACGTTGAAGTTGTGAAACTCTCGCCCGGCGGCACCCATGATGACAATTCGCTTAGTCTTACCTTCAGCCATAAAAAAGTCCCTGTTATGACGCGCCTGTTGTTGCCGATCCGTTGTTACCAGTCTGTTGTTACCGGTCTGTCGTTGCCAACCTGTTGTTATCGGTCTGCTGTTATCGTCCTCTCGTTAGCGCTCTCTCGTTATCGGGCAGTCATTATCAATAGCCATGCTCGGGTCAGAGCATACAGGTACAACTGTCTGGGCATGTTACTGAGGGCTATCCAGCATAGGATCCCTTAATAAGTTCTGCGCGGATTCCATAACGAATTCTTCAAACGCTGCCTCGATACTTATCCGCTCTTTGGTATAGGCATGTTTTTGCTGCCTCGGCAGTTCTTTCCAGGCATCCAGCAC
Source organism: Porticoccaceae bacterium (assembly GCA_021773435.1). GTDB lineage: Bacteria > Pseudomonadota > Gammaproteobacteria > Pseudomonadales > Porticoccaceae > HB2-32-21. The sequence continues at coordinate 10,185 of JAJFKC010000016.1, read as the reverse complement.
GGGGATATGCGCAGTGGCACTGGCAAGCTGGAAAAACACACTGTAGGTCTGCTTTTCCTTAGCCGCCTGATCCACCTGGGTGAGCAGGTAGGCGACACGCATACAACCTTCCGTGAGTGTGACTTCTTCGCGCACCATAGCGCCTGCTAACACTCGAATACCCTGCGCGGCATCCTGAACTCGCTGTTGCCGTTGGGCCTCGGCCTCTCGCGCATCACTTCGCTGTTTTTCTTCCAGGGCCTTAAGTCGACCTTGCAGGTGCAGGGCATAGGAGATCAACACAATGAGGATTACAACCCCGACCCCAATCCCAATCCCAATTAGCGCTGGCGACATACTGCTACCCTCCAAATAAATTCAGGCCAAAAAATAACAACACGGATCAAATCATCCCCATAGCCTGCAAATAGGCCAATCCAACCACCACTGTCAGCACCGACAATAAACTACTGGTCAGCACCATATTTGCGGCCTGCCCCTGATGGCCACCAAACATCTGGGCAAATATGACGCTGATTGAAGAGGTTGGCGAGGACAGCAGTAAAAAGATAATACCCAACTCCATACCATGAATACCAAATGCGCTGGCGATAGTCACGCCAATGATGGGCATCATGATGCATTTATAGACGGTCGCTGACCAACCAATAATATTAGGGCTGCGCAGCAGCTTGAAGTCAAAAGACGCGCCGACGTTAAACAAAATCAACGGCACAGTTAGCTGGCCCAATAAATTCCCGGTGTTTTGCACACCATCTGGAATCTTCACCTGCATCCAACCAAAAAAAGCCCCGGCGAGCACCGCAACAATTACTGGATTTTTGAGCACTTCTTTCCAGTATTTAGCCATCGGCTCATCGCCATCACCCTCGTAGTATTTGAGGATGGCCACAGAATAAATATTATTGAAAATAATATAGATGCCCAGAGGCAGGGAGGCCAACGCAATACCTTCCATCCCGTATATTCCGTGAGTAAAGGCGAGGCCGGAGACCAATAAATTGCCGCGCGAGCCGCCCTGTACAAATACCCCGCGTAGCGATCTTTGTTTAACCACCAGGGGTGCCAACGCCCAGCACAGTAAGGTGAGGCCGATTAGCAGACTGATACTGACCAACAGAAAATAGGGTGCAATAACAATGCTCTTCGCCGAGCCTGCCAGGGCGAAGAACAGCGTGGCCGGGGCCGCAAAGTTAAACACCAGACGTGAGCTATCACGCAGGAATTCGGTACTCAATACCCCGCGACTACGCAGCACGTAGCCCAGGGCCGTGATCAGATAGATCGGCAGTAGCGTTGCGAGAATAAAATCCCCGACCACCGATTGCCCCGCCATTGATTCCAGGGCTGCGGGTGTTGCCATACAAGGTCTCTTGATTAGTTAGGTCAGCAACGTGAGGTATCAGGCAATTATCTTTGCCGGTCGGTATTTTAACAGTTCCAGCGTCTGGCATAAGGTAAAATCCCGACCATGAACTCAGCACCTCGCATTCTTGTTTTCGACTCCGGCGTCGGTGGCCTCAGTATTCTTGAGGCGCTGAGGCAAGGTCCTGGCGGATGTGACTTTATTTACGCCTCCGATAATGCCGCTTTCCCCTACGGATTGAAAACCCAGAGCTTTCTTATTGAGCGGGTCGACAATGTGCTTAAGACGCTGATTGACCAAACACAGGCGAATATCATCGTTGTCGCCTGTAACACCGCCAGCACAGTGGTATTGTCCAGCATTCGCGATCACTTTAAGATTCCTGTGGTCGGCGTGGTTCCAGCCATTAAACCTGCAGCGGCGCTGTCCAGCACCGGAATGATCGGCCTGCTAGGAACACCCGGCACGGTTGATCGGGACTATACCCAGACCCTGATTCAGGACTTTGCCGATGATTGCGAAGTGATAAAAGTCGGCTCATCCCGCCTGGTCGAAATTGCCGAGCAATCCCTGCGTGGAATCCCACCTGATAAAATCGAGATTGGCGAAATACTCGCGCCCCTGTTTGCAGACGACAAGCTGGATACTATCGTACTGGCCTGCACCCACTTCCCGCTTATTATTCAAGCCTTAAAGGATGCCTCGCCTCGCGAGCTTAACTGGGTTGATTCAGCGGACGCGATCGCCAGGCGAGTCGAATCATTAATAGCCAAACGCCATCAGCAGCAAAATCTATCGAAGCCATCTTCTGTGCAGGCAATTTTTACTGAGGATAGCGATGAAATTGACTCACTCCGGAAAGCTCTGTCGACTTTCGGCTGTGATGACATTTCTTTTTGTGAAGGCATTAAGTGACCGATCACATGGAAAAGCCTCTTTTTGATATCGGTAGACTGGTCTCCAAACTAACTCCCGAAGCAGGCAAGCACACACAGATATTAGTGCCCAACCGACGCCTGGCGCGGCATATCACCAGTGCCTGGAGTCGGCACTGTTCTCAGCAGGGTCAACAGGCCTGGCGGCAGGCACCCGTGCAAACCCTCGACACCTGGCTGCTCGAATGCTGGCAGGAATTGCAGGATCGCGCCCACCCAGATTGTTTTACCCACTGCATTATCAACCCCCATGCGGAAAGACTAATTTGGCAACAGGTCATCGATAATGACGCTGATAAACCGATTGGCACAGACGGTGCGGCCTTTGCCCGTCTCACTCAATCGGCCTGGCAAAACCTGGAACGTTGGCAGGTGCCGCTTGAAGACCTTGCACAAAGTGCTCACGAGGCTAGTCAACTGTTACTGCGCTGGCAGCAGAAATTTGCTGGCCTGCTGGCAGCTAAACTACTACTCACTCCAGCACAGGCCCAGACATTTGTCTTGCAGGCTTTTCAGCAGGGTTTTTTAGCTAGTCACAAGCGGCTTGTCCTGGTGGACTTTAATACTGATCTGGCACCGCTTTATCAAAAAATTATTGATGCTGCATTTTCAGAAATTATTTATTGGAATGATGCTGAAAACCCGTGTGAAGCGAAGCAAATCTGCATCACGAATAATGATGCAGACGAAATAGGTCATGCCGCAGCGTGGGCGAAGAACGCTATAGATATAGAACCAAACCAACGGATCGGCATTGTGTTGCCAAACCTCGCCAGCCAGCGGCACCGTATCGACAGAATTTTTCGGGAGGTCTTTACGCCAGGTTATTGGCTACCCGACACACCCCACGGCCTGCCGCCCTTTAATATCTCAGCGGGCATCGCCTTGAGCGAAACAGCTCTGGTCGCCAGTGCTTTGAATTTACTCCAGTTACAGTGCTCACCTCAGCCGCTGGAATTCTATTACTCGCTGCTCAACGATCCTTTTTGGAGCGATGCCGCCAACGAACAAATCGTCAGGGCACGGTGCCAGGTGCTACTCCGAAGTGGCTACAAATTGCAGCCCGGCAGCGCCGACCTGCGCTTTTATATGAAACGTGCCGAGGATGAATTAGCAAATACCACGGATGGTGATGGTCACAGCGACACCACGCTATCTAAATCACTGCAACAATTTGAAGATCGCTGTCGACGTCAAACCAGGCAGTCAAATAAGAACAGACAAGCTACGCAGAATACCTTTGCGCACTGGGCAGAGGAATTTTCAACGCGGCTCAAGGTTATCGGCTGGCCGGGTTCACGAACGCTAGACAGCATCGAGTACCAGCAGCAGCAACTATGGCTCGATGTGTTAGATGAGTTAGCTGGACTCGATAACGCAATTGATCCGGTCGATAGCCACACTGCCCTCATCCAACTGACCCGCATCTGCCGGGGTCGAATCTTTCAGCCTGAAGGCAGCGATTCGCCCGTGCAGGTGCTGGGTGTATTAGAGGCCGCCGGCCTGCACTTCGACCAACTTTGGCTGGCAGAAATGCACGATAGCCAGTGGCCCCAGGCGCCAGACTACAATCCCCTGCTACCCGTGCGGCTGCAAAGACTTTACAAAATGCCTCGCAGCAGCGCCGAGACCGAACTCGATATTGCCCGAAAGTTGCTGGCTGATTTTGAAAGCCACTGCAAGACCCTTATTTTCAGCTTTGCCAAACATGATGGCGATAGCGAGCGACAGATAAGCCGTTTGCTCGAAGGCGATCTGCCCAGTCTGGTGATGCAACCACCAGTTGGACATCCTCTGCTAAGCGAGATTGATAAACCTCAACTACAGCAAATCGCCATTGATCAGGCACCACCGCTAATTCATGAAGACACAACCATTAGAGGCGGCAGCGCTATGTTGCGGGATCAGGCACGCTGTCCGTTTAACGCCTTTGCCATCTGGCGTCTAGGTGCCGAGCCTCTGCCCGAACCTGCCTTTGGTTTTGGCGCCATGGAACGCGGCAATCTGGTACACCACGCGCTGGAATTGTTCTGGGCCGAGTGCCAGAACTCAAGCACCCTAAATAATATGGGCAGCGAAACCAGGGGTGCATTGCTCGCACAAAGCATCAGCACGGCGACACACCAGGCGAAGAACAATCGTCCCGATTTATTTGGGCCGCGCTTTACTGGCATCGAAAACCAACGGTTACATAAGCTCCTATCGAGCTGGCTAGACATAGAGCAATCCCGAGATGCATTTAGGGTTGCCGCACAGGAGGAAAAAATACCTTTTCAGCTAGGTGAGTTAAATCTGTCTATGCGCATCGACCGAATCGACCAGCTTGAAGATGGCAGCGTAATGCTGATCGACTACAAAACTGGCAACGCCAACATCAAGGGTTTTGCTGATGAACGTCCTGAAGAGCCACAACTGCTACTTTATGCGCTGGCCACTAACCAGCCGTTGAGCGCGCTTTGTTTTGGGCAGGTATCTGCCAGTAAAGGCGTCGCTTTAAAAGGTGTGACTAGTCAGGATAATTTAACAGCGGGTTTAATCAATCTCGAAACTGCCGGGCTTGGGAGCACCTGGGCGCTGACGCTGGATTTATGGCGCGAGCGCCTCGGTGCTCTGGCAAAGGAATTCGCCACAGGTGATGCGGAGGCGGTCTTCTATTCCAACACCGCCGCCAGCTACGAAGGCTACCTATTGCCGCTTAATCGTTGGCTAGAAATAAATCCTGTTGAAGATTCTGACCTGGAAGCAGGCACCGGTAATGACTAAACCTGCCGACCATCAAGCACGCATCCGCGCACTGGATACCAGCCGGTCTTTTGCGGTATCAGCGCCCGCTGGTTCCGGTAAAACCGGGCTGTTGACCCAGCGCATTTTGTGCCTGCTGGCTGAAGTGGAGACGCCAGAGCAGATTTTGTGTATGACCTTTACCCGCAAGGCCGCGGGTGAAATGCGCCATCGCCTTATGGATGCTTTGGTCAACGCCCAAAATGATCCCGCGCCTGAAGACCCTTATGAGCTTGCCACCTGGACGCTAGCTCGTCGCGCCCTGGCCCACGACAAAGCACAAAACTGGCAGCTTATCGCCGCCCCCAATCGACTGCGCATACTGACCATCGACAGTTTCTGCCGCAACCTGGCCAGCCAATTGGTATTGGAATCAGGTTTTGGTGAGTTACCCGAACCCGTCGATAACGCCGACAAGTTCTATCGCCTGGCAATTCAGGATTTATTAGGCGAACTAGAATCCAACTCAGCATTGGGCGAATCACTGAGCACACTGCTAATTCATTTTGATAACGATATGGCGCGCCTGGAGGGATTGTTGCTGCGGCTGCTCAGTAAGCGGGAACAATGGTTGCCCCATATCCTCACCAGTCTTCGAGCTACAGACGACAGCGTAAAAAATGACCTGGAGCTAGCGGCAAAAAACCTGATTGAAGAAACGTTTACCGAAGCCACAGGGCATCTGGTTGAGCAAGCCAGCAATATCGCTCTGCTGGCGGATTACGCCGCACAGCATTTGCAAAGCGATGCGCCAGAATCCGACCTGGCTCAATGCCTGGGTCTCGATGACTTACCCGAAAACACCATTTCGGTCCTGCCACACTGGCTGGGCATCGCCGAATTATTTCTAACCAAAAGCGGTGACTGGCGCAAAACCATCAACAAAAAGGCAGGCTTCCCAACTAAAAAAGACAGCCTGCATCCAGATATTGCCGACGGTCAGAAAAAGTTGTGGGGCGAACTCCGTGAATGGTGCCAGCAACAAAGCGGCTTGCTCGAAGTGCTCAACGATATCCGCTATTTGCCCGCAGCAAATTTTGGCGACCAGCAATGGCAGGTGCTCGAAGCCCTCACCAACACCCTGCCGCAACTCAGCGCCCGCCTGAACTTAATCTTTCGTAGTGAAGGTGCCTGTGACTACACCGAGGTCACCCTCGCGGCTCTAACCGCATTGGGCGATGAAGATAGCCCCACCGATTTAACCCTGCGCCTCGATAATCAGATCAGGCATATATTGGTCGATGAATTCCAGGACACCTCGACAGTCCATTTCGACATGCTGCGTCGACTCACCGCTGGCTGGCAAAACAACGATGGCCGCACCTTGTTCTTTGTCGGTGATGGCATGCAGTCGCTGTACGGGTTTCGCAATGCCAACGTCGGACTATTTATCGACATTCGCCAACACCCTTTCGGTGAACTTCAGCTAGAGCCGCTCGATCTCAACGTCAACTTCCGCTCCCAGGCCAATATTATTCGGTGGGTAAATCGTCTTTTTAGCGGGGCTTTTCCCGCTATCGATAACCGGGGTCGGGGCGCGGTAGCTTATGCCGCTTCGGAGCCATTCAAAGCGACCACAGAGGGCCCGGCTGTTCACCTGGATATTTTTGAGGAGGACCTTGACCGCCTGCTCGAAGCTGAGCAGGTCGCGCAAATTGTGCTGGATACCCATACTGAAAATCCCTCATCATCCGTTGCCATACTAATACGAGGCCGCGCCCACCTACGGGAGATATTGCCGGCTCTGAGGCAACACGAGCTAAGCTGGCAAGCTACCGATATCGACCCTCTGGCAAGCTGTATGCCGGTTATCGACTTGCTGTCCCTTACCCGCGCGATGATTAATCCCGCTGATCGCATTGCCTGGCTAGCTATCTTGCGGGCACCCTGGTGTGCTTTAAGCCTGGGTGATTTGCTCCAGGTAGCCACCGCAACGGTCGCGAGTAATCCCATCCCTGGCGGTGAGCATTACCCTTTATTGCTCCAGCAAGTCTTCGCTTATGCTGAAATAGAAGGCTTAAGTGATGAAGGCAGGCAGATCCTTAGTCGCGTGACCACAACCTTATCGACCGCCTGGCAACAGCGTTTTCGCAAACCATTGCGGATTTGGCTGGAAGGAATCTGGATAGACCTCGGTGGTCCTTCAGCATTAATCGATAAACAAAGTTTAGGCCAATGTCGCCAATACTGGGATTTACTAGAAAGCTACGCACGCGACGCAGGCAGTCTTAGCGACTGGTCAGCCTTTGAACCGGCGGTTGATAAACTTTACGCAGAGGCTTCACCGTCTTCGGAAAATAAACCAGAAGCCAACAGCAATAAAGTCAAGACCCCACCAATCCAAATCATGACCATCCATAAAGCCAAGGGCCTGGAATTTGATACGGTGATTCTGCCGGGGCTGGACCGCCGCACGAGAGGAGCCGATTCTGAACTTCTGCTTTGGCGTGAGCGAGTCGCTGCCAATGGCCGCACTCAGCTGCTGCTGTCACCGCCTCAAAAGCTGGGTGGCGACAAGGATCAAACCTACGAGCATTTAAAACGCGAAGAGTCGATTAAAAACCGCCTTGAGAACACCCGCGTTCTGTACGTTGCCTGCACCCGCGCCATCAACAAATTACATTTACTATTCAAACACCCCGATAAAGACTTTAAAAAAGGACCCGCCGCGAATAGTTTATTGGCAGCGCTCTGGCCAACCCTGAAAGGCGAGTTGCAGGACGTGGGTGCTGAGTCTCAGCTTACTTATCATGCCCCTGATTATCATAGCCCGGATTATCATAGCTCTGATCACGACGACGAAACCTCGCAATCCGATACGGAAGAAGAGCTGATCACTGATAATTCACATCGCTATCAGTGGCGTCTACCGCCCGACTGGAAAAGAGTCGCTTACATTAATAAAGCAAACACTCCCACCACCCAGGAAAGTCAACTTTCGAAATTTGCTGATGATCCATTCGCTACCGATACATATACCGGCGTGGAGGACGTTCATCATGACCCAACTGAGAACCAAATTGGTGACGATGTCGGAGGCCGTTTAGAGAACAAGAACAGTCAAATTGACCCGCCCGATGATGCCAGAAAAACCGGCATATTATTCCACCGTACTCTGCAATATTTAGTTAGCGATGGTCTTGAACAATGGGACAAGGCTCGTCTCGACAGGCAACATCAGCTCTGGCTGCGGCAAACTAAGGAGTTCAACATCGCCGACCCTACACATGCAATAGACACGATGACAAAAGCGCTGCACAACTGTCTGAGCGATGGCGCTAATCGCTGGATATTTGATAACAGCCTTGAAGACAGTCAATGCGAATTAGCACTGGGATATATGGACCACGCTGGGAAAGCTCGTACAGTGATTGTAGATCGTACCTTTATTATCGATGGTGAGCGGTGGATCGTTGATTACAAACTTAGCGACTGTGAACTTGGCGATTATGAACTTAGCGAAGACGGGAAATCGGCAGCTGATAATTCGTTGGATGAATTCCTCATCCAGCAAAAGCGAAAACACACGTCCCAGCTCTTACACTACGCCAACTTATTTATGAAACTTGCCCCGCCTGCGGGGAGCGAGCCTAAGACTATCCCGATTAAAACAGCGCTATATTTCCCGCTGTTATCACATTTAGAACTCGTTAGCACTTAACAAACGCAGCCATTCGATAGCTCACAAACCCCGCACAAAAAACACCCAAAATCGTTTATTTCCAGTAGAATACTCGCCCTTTTGCGTATGCAGCTAATTTTAGGCTCAACATTTTGATTGTAGAAATCACTCAAAATGAGCATCCATTTTAGAGAGTAGTCATGATAGAGCGCGCCCTTGAAAATCTAAATATTCAGTCTCAGGAAGTGCTGCTGACACCGGAGAAATTAAAGCAGGACATCCCGCTGACTGAGAACGCTGCCCGGACCATTGTCGAAGGCCGCGACAGTATCCAGCGTATTCTGGACAAAGAAGACCACCGTCTGTTTATCGTGATCGGACCCTGCTCCATCCATGACGTCGATGCCGCCAAGGACTATGCCGAGCGATTGCAAAAACTGGCCGCTCAGGTCAGCGATACACTGCTTATCGTTATGCGTGTCTATTTTGAAAAGCCCCGCACCACGGTTGGCTGGAAAGGTCTTATTAACGATCCTCATCTGGACGATTCTTTTAAAATATCTGAGGGGCTGCATATTGGTCGGCAGTTGTTGATCGACATTGCGGAGCTTGGTCTGCCCACATCAACCGAAGCCCTGGATCCGATTTCGCCACAATATTTACAGGACCTTATAACCTGGTCAGCCATCGGTGCCCGCACAACAGAATCCCAAACCCACAGAGAAATGGCCAGTGGCCTCACCTCGTCCGTCGGCTTTAAAAATGGTACCGATGGTGGTCTGGAAGTCGCGATCAATGCGCTCAAGTCGGTCAGTAATCCCCACCGTTTTCTGGGTATCAATTCTGAGGGCAAAGTCGCGGTGATCAGCACCAATGGCAATCCCTACGCGCATATTGTCTTGCGCGGTGGCAACGACAAACCCAACTACGATTCGGTAAGTGTCTCCCTATGTGAGCAAGAGCTGATTAAAGCCGGGGTGAACACCAATATTATGGTTGATTGCAGTCATGCTAATTCAAATAAAAACCACGAGCTGCAGGCCCTGGTCATGGAAAATGTTACCAATCAGATTCTTGAAGGCAATCAATCCATCATTGGCATTATGGTCGAAAGTAACTTGCTCGCTGGCAATCAGAAACTGTCATCAAATCGAGACGAAATGGAATATGGCAAGTCGGTAACCGACGCCTGTATAGACTGGGAAACCACTGAACAATCGGTTATGGGTATGTATAGCAAGCTTAAAAAGGTATTGCCGAAACGGCGAGCCAACGATTCTTGAAAACTATCGACTCCTGATAACTATCGACTCTTAACCGAAATTACCTATTAATCGGAATACTTAACAACCACCGTCTAAAAGACGGTGGGTTCGATTGAGGGACTGAAAGTCCCACCAAATACCGGCCCTGCCGGTCTATTACTCAATCTCGAAATCTGCATTGGGCTTCGCCTCAAAATGATGAGACAAGTACTCTTC
>JAJFKC010000015.1 GCA_021773435.1 Porticoccaceae bacterium | reverse complement strand
ATTTAAAAGGGAAAATCAATGGGTCAATAAATCCTCTCAAATATGACGCGCGTGCTCAATTATGTAGCGTTTTCGCACTTAAATGAGTACGCGCAATATATGTTGCCAACACGCACACCGCTAAAGCATCGCTAAGGTATTAAAATATATCAGCAAAACGAAGCTTGTTGGCTGAGGCTCCAGATGAACGCACTGGATTTTTAGTTGACAACTTTAGATATACTGGCCATGCGCATGGAGTATCGCGTTAGCCCCACCTGTGCCGACATTGATACATACAGTTTTAAAAGTTTTAGTTATGTCTGAGTTCGCGTAATTAATTCATTGAGTGGTAGTGTCTAGATTTGGAGGTTTCAACCATAGCCTGCTGCTTGGCTGGCAGGGTTTGTTCTTTAGCCGTTATTGGTTTTGAGCCCGGCTAATTGTTTTTCGCATCTTTCTTTTAGCCAGTCTTCCATTAACCAGCGCAAGCCCTGGTAAACCGCACCGGTGCGTATTCGATCGCGATCCTGAAGCAGACTGAGTTTTTTGCTTTGGCAGCCATCGCTGCCGATTTTTGCCATCCACACTGTGCCGACGGGAATGGCTTTGCTGCCGCCATCTGGCCCGGCAATGCCGGTAAAGCTAAGCGCTAAATCTGAATTGAAATGATTTATCACTCCCGTGGCCATCTGCTCAGCGGTGGCGGCATTAATAGGGCCGTCCTGTTCTAGGTCATTGGCTGACACATTTAACATGCGGGTTTTAATTGCATTGGTATAGGAAACGACGCCACCGAGAAAAAAGTCCGATGATTTAGCCGTGTCGGTAACAATTTTCGCAGCCAGGCCACCTGTGCAGGATTCCGCCAGTGCCAGGGTTTGTCCGGTTGTCTGCATAAACTCTGTGAACAGGTTGGGTACGTCCTCGCGAGTGTAGGTGGTGAGATATTGGCCGAGATGCTTTGCGGCGAACTGACAAAGCGACAGGCGTTTTTCCAACGTCGGTTGATAAAGCTTCACTTCCATTTCGGGGAAAGCCTGGCGATAGCTAACTTCACCCCATTGTTTGGTCCAGGGTTCCAGGGCTTCTGCCAGGGGTGATTCGCCGATACCAAGAAAGTGCAAAAACAGATGTTCATCATCGGATATTGCTGTGTAGGCTCGATCAGTCAGCCAGGCGCTGATCATCGGATGTAGTTCGCGGGGCGGGCCGGGCAGTGCGACGAGAGTTTTTTGAACGCCATGGCGTTCAAAGCTCAGGCTAAAGCCGGGTGCGGTGCCATTATTATTGGCCAGGATATCTGCACCGTCGGGTAGCATGGCCTGCTTTTTATTGTTGTCGCCTGGCTCTAATTTGTATTTGCGAAATAGTGCGACGATGGCTTTCCAGCTTGGCGCATCAAAGATTAATTCTCGACCGGCCAGGTCGGCGGCGACGATGGTGGTCAGGTCGTCTTCGGTCGGCCCAAGCCCGCCGCTCATAAACAGATAGTCGGCGCGCTGCAAGGCGGTGTCCATGACAAACTTCAGATCTTCATGGCGATCGCCAGCGGTCATCATCAACTGCACTTCAAAGCCGTGTTCGCCGAGGATATTTGCAAGGTAATGATTGTTAGCGTCGAAAATCTCACCCCGTAGCACTTCTTCACCCGTGCTAACGAGGGATGCTGTGGGTTTAGCTGTGGGTTCAATATTAGTCATGTTACATCTCGCTTAATAACACACGGTGGCTCTCAGTGCAGGTAGACTAGTGATTAACAGAGCCGCTTTTGCAGCCACGCAGAAATATCATTGATTTGCTCGACACAGACTTCGTGGGCCATCGGATAAGCTTTGTATTCAGGGCTATAGCCCAATTGCTCCAGCGCCGCCAGGGCTTGCTTGCCCATGGTTTCCGGCACCATGGGGTCGTGCATGCCGTGAAAGATGTGGATGGGGATATTTTTGTTGGCGGGATGCGGTTTAAAGTTTTTATGGGTGCCAAAGTAGGTGGACATGGTCATGAGTCCGGCCAACTTTCGCCCATAAGTGAGTGCCGCGTGATAAGCGATGGCGCCACCTTGTGAAAATCCCGCGAGAATAATTCGCTCGCTACTGGTCCCGCGTTCGATTTCCCGTTCAATGAGGGCGATGGTCGCATCTACCGAATCCTGAAACTGTTGTTCATTAATTTCTCGCTCGATATCCAGGGCAAGTATGTCGTACCAGGCGGGCATGACCATGCCGCCGTTGATGGTGACAGGAATATTCGGGGCATGGGGAAATATAAAACGGACCGCGAGTTGATCAGGCAGATGTAATTCTGGAACGATGGGCTGGAAATCATGACCGGAAGCGCCTAATCCATGCAGCCAGATAACCGCAGCATTGGCGTTCTCGGCGGAATAGGATTCGACTTCGACACAGGGCAAGTAATCCATAGTTGCGGCTCAAAAATTGTATTTGAAAGAAACCGAAAGATTATCTCGGTCATAAAAAGGACCGTTATCACCTAACCAACTTGTGTAAGTAAGCTTCAGCGCCGCGAGGGAAAGGTAGGAAAAGTTAACGCTGGCACTAATAGCGCGTTCGTCTTCCAATAAACCACCGGCAGCGCCAGGCTCAAAGCCGTGGACATCGTGCACCCAGACCAGTGAGGGGGAGATTTTTATATTGGCAAAGGCGTCCTGATAATCGAGCGTTAAAACTGTGGTATATCCCCAGGAGAAATCGGTAATTTTACCACCAAAGCCTGAAGCGCCTCGGCCGTTATCGAGGCGGCTGATTTCCTGCATTTGCGTGTCTAATATAATGCTTACGCGATCTGAGCCGAGAAAATTATAGTTGGCGGCATGGGCCATGCTGAGCAAAAAAGTCAGCACATTACTGTGCTCGTTGCGACAGTCAGTACATCTGCGGGTATCAAAAAAATCCGGTTTATAATTGAGTTCTGTTTGTAATGATATCCCCAACTTGCCTGGTATCAATCCGCCGGCAGATATGGCAAAGGTATCCTGGTCTTCGCTATAGACCTGCTCATAGCCGCCCACAGTACTACCACCCAGCACGGGATCGGGAACGATATAAGTGGAATCAATGCCAAGATAAGGAACAAAGGCGTGGGAACGAACCCAGTAGACACTGATATCCATGCCCCCAAGAGCATCCACATAAGTGGACATTGCCAGGCCCCACTGACCACCGTCGGGTTCGTCGCTTTGGCTTCGGCCTTTATAGGGAGTCCCGGGAGCCAGGTCGGGTTTGTAGCCTGCCCCCAACAAATCGAAGGGGCTAAAAAAACTCCCCACCGGGATAAAGATAGAGGGCCGCCAGTTCCACACGTAATAACCTTCCACGCTGACGTTTGGGGTGAGCCCATATTGTAGATAGATGGACTCCTGGGGCATCAGCGTCTCTTTAATTTCAGTGCCCGGCGTCGTGGCTTTGGCAAGGTCAACGGGATTTTGCATCTGGCTGATGCCGCCACCGATAATATTACTCTCCCCCCAGGACACCACCTGTTTGCCGACACGGACATTCAGGGGGTGATCATCAAAATACCAGGTGTTGAACACAAAGAGATCAAGCAGCCGAAATTTGTTACCTGCCAGATGCTGAGCACTGTCGTGGATACCGTTGGATAGCATGGCCGCAGTCGGGCGCTGACAGTTACTACAGTCTTCACCCATAATCGCTGCGTCATAAATATAAGACGCCCGGGCAAAAAAGCCCATATCGCCCTTGCTGCCGCTGATATCGGTGACTAGCGACAGAGGTGTACTGAAAACATCGCCACCATCAGCAAACACAGTGCGATTACCAGACGCTGATCCAGCCTGCCCCGACTGAACCCGCATAGCGGCACTAGCCGTGAAGGTGGAGTCGATATAGAGGTGGAAGTCCCGATCTTTGAGTTTTATTTCAAGCGCGTTAACTGAAGCGGCGCTAAATAATAAAATTACTACCGCCAACCGCAAATATTTATGAGTGATGGTGGAAGCGATGAATGGGTAAGAGTTATGGCACGGCGAGCCGATGTATTGGCGAATAACGGAGTGTTGGACTAGCAAAGATTTCCCCTTGATTAATTGGCCAGCATCTTCGGTGGTCGTTAACTGGGCTCATTATATTGACTGATATTGTGTTTATTAAAACTGATTTTAGGTGTCGATATCAGCGCTTGGCTTTCATTTTTAACCGACCCGGACTAAAGAAGCTCGGCGATTGATCGAATGAAAAATCAAACGGCGAATACTCATTGTCTATATTGGTCACGTAATAACGCTCAGTATCTAACTTGTAATAGGTTTCGAGAGTGGGATACATAAGCGGTACTTCGTAATAATTAATATCGTGAGATTCGCTGAAGCGATCAACTTGCCCCGCCTCATTGTAGTGTTCGGCAAACATGATGCGCCACGAATCCTCGTCAATATAGTAGCGTCGTCGTTTGTAGATATGGCTCCGGTCGGTTTTTAAGTTAGCCTCGACGACCCATACCCGATGCAGTTCGTAGCGGGCCAGATCCTGATTGATGTGTTTGGGTTTAATGATGGCATCTACCGCCGTGCCGCCACTATGCAGTAGGTAGGCATTATAGGGCACGTACATTTCGCGCTTGCCAAGCAGGGTCCAGTTGAAATCAGTGATTGGGCCGCGCCACATTTCACTTTGATCCCAGAGGTGGATACCAGAAGAGCGGTTCATCGGTGTGTCATGGGAACTATTGGTTGATCGTTTGACTCGACGCGTACCGGCGTTATAACTCCAGTTGCGGCGCTCAATACCATGGGAGTTTAAAAATCGGTGATAGACAAACAAATTGCCGGCATTTTTTGCGGGTCTTAAAGTGCGCAGCAAGCCGCGGGTTTTTATATTGTCGAAACTCTCCAGCGTGGTTCGGTGATCGCTATACATAAATTCAATTTCGTGCTGCCAAACGCTGAATTCATAGGCGCCGCTGTTGGTGGTTAATACCTGTGTGAAATATCCACTGTAACCGCCAGCTTTGTAACTGAGCCGAGCATTCCATATGGCTTCCTGACCGTTACTCGGATGGGGAAAAGGCACGCCCACGACAATGCCACTAACTCCGGCGCCTTCATTGATAATTTTCGCCTCGCCGCTGTATTTGGTCGTGTGTTCAAGCACCGATTGGGGGTGAGAGGCGCTGCGCCGCGTCGGGTAAATATTCAGATGGTAGGTATTCGGGTATTTATTCAGCAAGGCCAGGTGACCAGCCGATAAATATTCCTGAAATTTATTGGCATTTGCTTTGTTGACGACAGTGACGATCTGGTCAGTGGCAAAGGGATCTGGATGCCAGTCGCCTTTTTGATAGCCTGCCGGCGGCGAGGTGATACCGCCGCTCCAGGGCGGAATTGTGCTCTCGGTATTACCGGATCGCTCCGCGCCAATTGTGGTCAAGCTCGGGTCATGGTCAGCGATCACCGAGTTGGCGATCATCAACTTGACCGCCAGCAACACAAGTGCTGGTGTTAGCAAAAGGAATCGAGACATCAGTGCATCAGCGTTTGGCTTTCATCTTTAATCTGCCCGGCGTGTAATAACTGGCCTGTTGGTCAAAGGAAAAATCGAAAGGGGTGTATTCATTATCCACATGCCGCAGGTAATAACGTTCGCTGTCCAGTTTGTAGTAGGTGTCGAGCGTTGTATAAAAGACCCTGGCTTCGTAGAAATTGATATGGTGCGCTTCGGTAAAGCGATGCACCTTTCCTTCTTCATCGTAGTGTTCGGCGAACATGATGCGCCAGGAGTCTTCATCGATAAAGTAGCGACGTTTGTGGTAAAAGTGGGTGCTCTCGTCCCGCCGCGTCGCTTCGACAACCCAGACGCGGTGCAGTTCGTAGCGAGTCAAATCTTGATTGATATGGTGCGGTTTGACGATGCTGTCAATCTTAGTGTCACCACTGTGTAGGGTATAGGCATTATAGGGCACATACATTTCCCGTTTACCGATTAGCGTCCAGTTAAATTCGGTCATGGGGCCTAGCCACATATCGCCCTGATCCCAGATATGGATACCTTCGGAGCCAGCCATGGGCTGATCATGGCTGATCATGCTGGATCTTTTTACTCGGCGCTTGCCAGCGCTATAAGCCCAGTTGCGGCGCTCTTCATCGCGACTGTTGAGCAAAAAATGGTAGAGATACATGCCGCCAGAATTTTTTGCTGGCCGCAACGTCGTCATCACCGCCCGGACTTTTATATTGTCGAGATTTTCCAGCGTAGTGCGTTCGTCACCGTACATAAATTCGATTTCGTGTTCTGATATACCCAGTTCGTAACCGCCATTGGCAGTCGTTAAGGCGGTAGTGTAATAGCCACGATAACCACCACCCTTATAGCTGACCCGCATGTTCCAAAACGCTTGTGCACCATTTTTTGGTTGCGGAAAAGGGATGCCCCGAACAATACCGGCCAGGCCAGCGCCATCATCCACAATCTCTGCTTTGCCCAAATATTTGGCGGTTTGCTCTTCCACTGCCGAAGGGTAAGAGACACTCCTTCGGGAGGGGTACACAGGCAAACGATAGGTGTCGGGGTATTTGGCTATCAAGGCTCGATGCCCAGCGGACAATCTATCGCCGTATTTATCGACATTAGTGTGATCGATGGTGAACAATACATGGTCTTTTGCATAGGGGTCGATATGCCAATCCCCCTTAGTGTAGCCAGCAGGTGGGCTGGTGATGCCGCCGGTCCAGGGGGGGATGGTGTTGCTACTGTTGCCAGCACTTTCAGCGCCGAAAAAGGTCAACGATGGATCGCTATTCGAATCGCTAAAAGCCAGCGATGTTGGTAGCGTGATGAGACAAATTAAGAAGAATCTTTGCATTGATGATTTCCCATGGGCGCTGGCTGAGTTAGCCATAAACTCACCTGAGCGGTGCTTTGATTTTGCACGATGTGTGTTTCGCTTCTGCCGTTTTACTGTATGAGCTTGTAGCAGGTGATGGACAAATATACCTTACTCAACTCGCTTAAGGCTAATCTAGCTATTTCGCTGTGTACTAAGCAGACAAGATTGGACGCCAATTCGACAAGCTTGATCTACACTCGATATTGGCATATCAAATCATCTGAAAACGACATAGGAGCAAATAATGAACAAGCAACAGGGTGAACAAAATCTCGGCTCCATCGCGACAAGGATACTTTACGAAGACGATGAGGTGCGCATCTGGGATCAGGAAATGCCGTCGGGCCACCATCTCGGCCCTCATCACCACGAACATGATTATGCGATTGTTTGTGTTGAGGGGGATAAAGTGGAGGCCGACTCGCTGCCGGGTAATAACACCGGCCATGATGGGCATATGGAGGTGGAAGTGGCTCGGGGCAACGTTTTCTGGGTCAAGAAAGGTGGGGTGGAAGAGGCTTTTAATAAAAGCGACAAACGCTTTCGGGCAATTCTGGTTGAAATGAAACAGGATGGTTAAATATTAGCCCCTTGATCAGACTGATGTATCTTCAAGCACTTGGCCCTTTGTTTCCCGCAAATAATACTCGATCACTGGCAACGGTAAAAAACCCAATAGCGCCAGTACGGCTACGGCGTTATCCACTGATCCGAGGCTCTTAGACAGGATGTCGACTAACACCGGGCCAATAACTATCCCTTTACAGCCGAAAAGATTTTTCGCCATGGCGTTGCCGGTAAGCCGAATAGCCGTCGTAACAATTTCGCTGCTGACTGTGGCGGCAATGGTTCAAACGGCGTTCGCTGACGTAACTAAAATATACGCAATGGCAATAATCCAGGTGGTTTCGGCGTGAAAGCAGACGAGTGAACTGACACCGCAGAAATCCGGCAATGTTGAGCAGTGCAGCGGTCGACACCTCTTCAGTCAGGATGATCGCACCAATCTTCGTCCCGTAACGATTATCTCAATCTAATTTTTGTAGGTGGGGTTAGTCTCCGGTTATTGACCTGGAAAAAGAGGAACGGCTAATAGTCGCTGCACCTGGGTTCCATCATGTCTATTCGATGCGGAAGGTAAACCTTCTCTTGACTCTAATCGAATATATTCTAAGCTTTAAAAGATGTTTTCCGGCGAGATGGCGTGCGACTTTAAGTTCCGGAATTATTGTTACTACGCGGTTTGTTTTAGTTCACGATTCTTTTTACTTAGCGACTCTTTTAACGGCGCGATCTTTAGGAGTTAAAGCAATGGGCAATTATGTTTTTGATAGTTTGCTAAAGCCGTTTGAAGACGTGACTGAGCTGGAGGCCAAAACCTATCAGTCGTTTGAGGCGATCCCCGTTACACCGGTGTTGGGAGCCGAAATTGAGGGTATCAATTTAGGCACCAGTTTGAGCGACCAGCAGGTGCAGGATATACACGATGCGCTGCTTCACTATCAGGTCATCTTCTTCCGCGATCAGAACATGAGCATGGATCAGCATAAGGAACTAGGGCGATGTTTCGGTGGGCTGGATATTCATCCGTCTATCCCAGGTCCCGAGGGGCATCCTGAAATTCTGATGCTGCATTCTGACGAAAAAAATTATATGGCTGCGAGTCAGTGGCATTCCGATGTGTCGTGCGATCAGGTGCCTAATCTGGGTTCGATTCTTTACGGAAAAGTTGTGCCAAGAACCGGGGGCGATACCTGTTGGTCAAGTATGTATGCTGCTTATGATGGCTTGTCTGGGGCCATGCAGCATTTTCTGTCTGGACTCACCGGCGTTCACGAAAGCGCCCATGTTTTTGGAAAACTGAAAGGCTCGGTGGCAAATTATCCCAGTGCCGAGCATCCCGTTGTCCGTACCCATCCCGAAACCGGACGACAGGGCCTGTACGTCAACAGTATCTTTACCACAGGGATCAAAGAATTAAATGACGCCGAAGAGCGCAGTTTGCTTGATTTTCTTTTCCGCCATATTGAGACGCCGGAGTTTCAGGTGCGTTTTCACTGGCAGGAAAACTCGGTTGCCTTTTGGGATAACCGTTGTACTCAGCATCGTGCCACCGCAGATTTTTTCCCACAGACGCGAACCATGCAGCGGGTAACGATTAAAGGCGACCAACCGTTTTATCGGGCCTTGTCCTAATTGGTGAGTCTTAATTGGTGAGTCCTAATTGGTGAGTCCTAATCCCCGAGTCCCGAGCTGGCTGTTAATCTGTATCTGCCTTGCCCTCAAGGTTGGTTACCGCAGATTTGCTGCCGTTTATCTATAAACAGGCATTTAGTAAATCCTGTTGCCTGTTGACTGTTCAATGTTAGCCAAATAAACGCCGAGCAATGAAAAAGCGGCGGATGCCGATGTCTGGGCCTGTCTTGCAGTAGCACAAAAAGCGGTATTTATTTTTACTGAACAGGTGAAACCCTGGAGGCTGACCTCGGTAAATAACGCCGGCATTATGACCCAGTCAAACTGAACAACGTGGGGGAAAGCGGATTGTGCTAGTCGGTTTTGGAACTGGAAAAACAATGAATAATAGCTGGTGGAGTCAGCGACTAGCGATTGGTCGTTGATGGCAAATTCGAGATAGCCGGTAGTTTGATGTTTAGCTTTATCAACAATGTTTTCGACCTGGCAGCCGACCGAAAAGACCCCGGTTTCGGCTTTGTTTATCGCCTTTAGTGCTGACTGCAATTCAGGCTGCCCAACTGTTTCCAGAATTGATTCCGTCGCAGCGGGATTTGCCTTTAGATTGACGAAATCTGCCCCGCTATTTTTTTTCCTGGCCGAATTTTGGTAAGGAATGGTTTTGCCCAATGCATCGATATAGAGAATATTTTGCCAGGGGTATTTCATTAATTCGGCTTTAGGTGGGATTTGGCTGGGCTGTTGGTAACCATCGCAGATCAGGTGGCGGTGGGGGGAGGCTAGAAAACAATGTTACCAGTTACTACCTTTTAACGCGGGCAGCGTGCGTTCAGTGATTTCGGCAAAACTGTCGATGACACGCAAGGTCAAGCCCCAGATAACGTGATCGCCAAATAGAATGCCGGGAAAAGTGCTCAGGGTCTCAGCGATGGGATGTTCCAGCTCGGTGACTGCGGCTTCGTCAAAAAGATGGGTGATAGGTACCCAAAACACATGCGCAACTTCTTCGGGAATTCTCGCGAAGGCGGTATTCCTGGTTTCCTGATCAACGTAGTAAACAAAGGGTGACAGGGTCATGGACTCGCGCAAATCGGCGCGATCAATGGGGCGGATCGGCAGGGGCCCAACACGATGATTTTCTGCCAGCGTTAGTCCGATTTCCTCCCAGGTTTCCCGTTCAGCCACGGCGTGTGCATCCGCATCTTCCGGGCCTGCTCTGCCGCCGGGGAAGGCCACTTGTCCGGACCAGGGGTCACCAATGCGTTCAGCGCGCCGAATAAAACAGACTTCCAGCTCGCTTGCATTACTGTTGGCCTCATCGGCTTCACCGTCAGCCAGAATCATGGCAACAGCGGCCTGAGTATAGTGGGCTTTGAATTCGGCGGGCCGGTGAGACTGCTTATCAAGCGCGGTACGTATATCGTCAATAGTTAACATAGCTTAAGAATGGCGTTTATCGGGATAAGGGTCAAGCTAGCTACTTTCTTTAAGCCGTCGCCGGGCAAGCACCCAACGATGGACTTCGCTAGGCCCTTCGTAAATGCGCATCAGGCGAACCCGTTGCGCCATCATTTGCAGAGGCAGTTCTTTGGTCATGCCCATGGCACCAAAGGCTTGCATGGCGTTATCGATCACATCTGTTGCCAACTCTGTGCCGTAGAGTTTGATCATGCTGGCCTCGGTGCGCACATCATCGCCATTGTCCTGCTTAGTAGCAGCATCCCACAACATCAGCTTCAGACAATGGGTGCGAGTGACGGCATCGGCCACCCACCACTGAATCGATTGCCGGTTCGCCAATGGCTCGCCAAAAGTGACCCGTTGGTTGGCGTGCTCGCACATCATATCGAGGGCACGATTGGCCATACCCAGGCACCAGGCGCCCATTTGTAAACGCCGCACAATCAAGCGCAATTGCATGGGTGCGAAGCCCTGACCTTCAACGCCAAGCAGTTGACTAGTGGGAATGCGGCAGTCTTCGAGGACGACCTCACAATTGCTGTGACCGCCGATCAGCTTAATATCTCGCGCGACTTCCAGCCCGGGTGTACCTTTGTCGACGATAAAGGCGGAGATCCCGCCTCGTGAACCTTTCGCAACATCGGTGACGGCCATAACGATGGCAAAATCGGCTTCCCGAATACGGCTAATCCATATCTTGCGACCATTGATGACCCAGTCGTCACCGTCGCGGACGGCCCGGGTAATCATACCGGCGGGGTCGGCACCGGCACCGGGTTCTGAAATTGCGATAGCCGATATGGTTTCACCTCGGGCGTAGGGCTCCAGGTATTTTTCGCGCTGCTCGTCGTTAACCGTGGCCAGCATCATATGCAGGTTCGGCGAATCAGGCGGAAAGGTGAACGGCGTAACGGTTCGGCCCAGTGCTTCATTAACACCCACCAGTGCTAGCGCAGGCAGGTCTGCGCCGCCGGTTTCTTCCGGACAGTCCAGACCCCATAAGCCAAGCGCACGGCATTTTTCGTAGAGAGGCGCTAATTCTTCAGCGCTTAGCTCGTAACCATCACCGCTGGCTTCCCGTTCCAGCACGGCGGCTTCCAGGGGCATCAGCTCGTTATCGACAAATTTGCTGACGGTTTCGTTCAGCATTCGATATTCTTCGTCTAGTTCAAAATCCACGGTATATTCTCTTGTCGTTAGATTTAATAGCAGGTTAGTTTTTATTGTGTTTGCTACCTAGTATGCAGACAGTGTCATTAGCCTACTTTGATAGAATGGAATCATAGCATTGTGTATATCACCCCTTAGCTAACCGCAGGTACTTTCTTTAGCGCAAATTCTTCTGAACCAGGACAGACTATTGATCCCTTTATCTATTCTAGATCTTTCTCCCATCATCGAAGGCGGCAGCGCCCGCGATTCATTAGGCAACAGCCTTGATCTTGCTCAACATGCCGAATGCTGGGGATTCCAGCGCTACTGGGTGGCCGAACACCACGGCATGGCAGGCATAGCCAGCGCGGCAACCTCTGTGGTGATTGGCCATGTCGCAGGTGGCACCTCGACCATCCGAGTCGGTGCGGGAGGCATTATGTTACCCAATCATGCGCCGCTGGTAATTGCCGAGCAATTTGGCACGCTGGATGCGCTCTATCCCGGGCGTATTGATTTGGGACTGGGTCGTGCTCCGGGTACAGACCCGGCGACCAGCCGGGCGTTACGGCGTAATCTGAATGTGAATGTTGAACAATTTCCCCGCGACGTGCAGGAGTTGATGGCTTATTTTGAATCGGAAACTGCAGAGCAATCCATCCGAGCTGTGCCGGGGCAGGGCGCACAGGTGCCGGTCTGGATATTAGGTTCCAGTACCTTTGGTGGGCAATTGGCTGCTCACCTGGGTTTGCCCTATGCTTTTGCTTCGCACTTTGCACCGGGTCAGATGATGGCGGCGATCACGGTTTATCGAGAGCAATTCAAACCTTCTAAATACCTGGCCGAGCCCTACGTGATGCCGGGCATCAGCGTATTTGCAGCTGATCGAGAAGAGGACGCCCGCTTATTAGCCAGCTCCTGGCAACAGGCTTTTATTAATTTATACAGTGGCAGGCCCAGCCAGTTACAACCGCCGGTGGCCAATTATTTTGAAAATTTAGAGCCCTATCAACAACAGATGCTCAGTGATGTGATGGCTTGCTCTGTGGTTGGAACGCCAGATCAGGTCGGCCCACAAATACAGGGCTTTATCGATAAAACCGGTGCTGATGAGTTGATTATTGCTGCACAAATTTACGATCATCTGGCGCGTTTGCGCTCTTACGAAATTGTTGCCGATGTGATGATAGGTGCGCGGTCTTAAGTATTTCTCAAGATCAGGCACGGTTATTTGTCGAAATCGGATTCTGCCATGGATTATAACCGGACACGTCGTTGCCCATTCTGCTCGACAATATAGACCCCGGTCGTATTAAAGTGGGTGCCGAGAATCATCATATCGCGATCACAATGATCGTCGACGAATTTGCTACGAGTCTGAATGGCTAGCGCTTTGTCGTCGTCCGCGCTTTGTTGCCACTGGGGTTCGGCAATTTGCACCGGGTGAATCATCATGTCGCCGGGAATAAAAGCACTTTCGCAGCCGCCACTCTTCCCTCTACTCTTCCCACCACTTAAGGAAACGCTGCAATGGCCAGGCGTGTGGCCAGGTGTTGGCACCAATGCCACCTGGTCATCAATCCCCCAGACATTGTCCACCCACTGGACCTGATCGGCCTCAATGATGGGCTTAATATTTTGCTCGATCACTGCTCGGTCATGTTTGCCGTCGGCTTTCTTCCAGTTATTCCATTCCCGCTGATTAAATAAATATTTGGCATTGGGAAAAGTCGGCACCCAGCGACCATCTTTAAGCTGCGTGTTCCAGCCGGTGTGGTCAACGTGCATGTGTGTGCAGAAGACGAAGTCCACATCTTCCGGCCGACAACCGGCCGCTCTGAGCTCAGCCAGATAGTTACCTTCGCGATTATTCCATTGGGGGAAGCCGGAATCAGTTTTATGGTTGCCCACACAGGTGTCGATCAAAATGGTGTGGTGACGAGTTTTTAAAACGAAGCTGTGAATACTCAACAGCATGCCTTTGGCGTCGTCGAGAAAATGGGGCTGTAACCAGTCGAGGTGGGGGGCAAAGGCGTTTCGGTCTTTCTCGACATACAGCACTTTGGGGCTAAACGATTCTATCGTATCGACGACCTTGGTTATCTGGATATTACCAACTTCAAATAATTGGGTGCTGCCTGTCAGTTGATCATTATTCATAATCGCGCTCTAAGCCTTCTGGCATCGGTATCAACTTAATAAAATGTTTTATTGCTCCACCGGATAACCCGCTGCGATCCAGTTGGGCATACCGGTGTGACTAACGCAGACCAGATTATCAACACCAGCCAGCGACAGGTTGGTTAAAGCGGTCTGCGCACGACGTCCGGAACGGCAATAAATATAGGCTTTGGCGTACTTTTTCAGAGTCTCGGCGTGATCAGCCTCCCCCCCAAATGGCATATTGACGCTGCCGGGGATATGGCCTTCTGCGTATTCTTCGGCGGTGCGGTTGTCGATTATTAGCTCATTTTCACCAAGTTGTCGCCAGGCATTGTGAAGATCGTCCATAGAGAAATCCTCATGCACATATTCTCGCGGATTGTAATTGACACCCACACCGACATTTGCAGGTACGGCCTCGTTGATCTTCTTGGGCATATCGAGGTTGAGGTTATTCATGATGGCGATAAATTCAAGAGCCGTTTGACCACCACCCAGTCGAGGATTCCAGCGTTTCTCTTCACCAATGGTTGAGCTTGTTCTGCCTTTGTAATCGTGAGCCGGGTAAACCAGCGTTTCATCTGGCAGGGTGAACAATTTATTGGTGACGTTATCGTACAAAGTCTTGGCGTCGCCCTGCTGAAAGTCAGTGCGACCACAGCCGCGTATCAACAAAGCATCGCCGGTAAAGACCATGCCATCAGTGTAATAACTGGTGCAGCCGCTGGTGTGACCTGGGGTCGATATCACCTCTATCGTGTGATTGCCCAGGGCCAGTTTGTCGCCGTCCTTAACAGGGAGGTCAATGCCTTTGATATTGGTGTCTTCACCAAAGACAATTTTTGCGCCGGTGTTTTGCCGCAACATCCCGGCGGACGTGATGTGATCGGCATGGGCGTGGGTCTCGATGGCGTAGAGCAGCTCAATGCCCAATTCCTTGATCACCTGCAAGTCCCGCTCGAATTGCTCCTTAACCGCGTCGATAATCGCCCCCTCCTGCGTTTTGGTGTCGACCAGCAAATAGGTGTAGGTAAAGGTGTCGCGGTCGAACAACTGGCGTAACAATAGTCCTGGCTGGGCGATTTCGATAGTCATAGAGATACTCAGAAAGTAGAAGCGGTTGTGTTTAGCAAAATGCTGTATTAATCCGTTATGCTAGCACGCTTGATAAATATAAAAAGTGTTGCGAGTGTTTCTGGGTTGCTGCGGTGACCAGCCAAAAACTTATAGGCTAATCGTTATATATACGGACACGTTTCAAGAATAAAAGGGGGAGAACAATATGCAATATCGCAATATCGGTTCGTCAGATTTGAATGTCTCAGTGGTAGGTTTGGGTGGCAACGTGTTTGGTGCGCCGCGTCTGGATAAAGCTACCTCCATTGCCAATATTCATCATGCTCGAGACCTGGGTATCAACTTTATTGATACTGCGTATTTCTATAATAAAGGCGAAAGCGAAGCGTTCGTCGGCGCAGCCTTGCCGGGGATTCGGGACGATTTCGTTATCGCCACCAAGTTTCATTTTTTTGGCCTGAAGCCGGAGCAGTCGCCGGAGCAGCGCATACGGGATCATGTCGAGACCAGCTTGACTCGGCTCGGTATTGACTATATCGATCTGCTGCAGATTCATTTTCCAGATGACAAGGTCAGCCACGAAGCCATTATGGGTACCCTCGGTGAGGTAGTGACTGCAGGCAAGGTTCGTTATATCGGCCAGTGCAACTACGCCAGCTGGCGTCATCAACAGGCGAATATGGTCGCCCGAGATAACCACTGGCCGGAATTTATTAGTGCACAAAATCAGTTCAGTTTGTTGCGTCGACAAGTGGAGCAGGAGCTGCTGCCTTACTGTGAAGCGTTCAATATCGGGTTTTTGCCTTATTTCCCACTGGCAGGAGGCTTTCTTAGTGGTAAATATCAGCCTGGTCGGGCAGCGCCTGCGGGAAGTAGGGGCGCAGCTGATAGTCCGGTTATTCGAACCAAGCGTACTGAGCGTAACGAAGCGCTACTGGCGGATTTAAGTGCCTATGCTGGGGATCATGGCCATACCGTTCTGGAACTAGCATTCGCCTGGTTGCTGGCTTACCCACAGGTCAGCTCTGTGATTGCCGGCACCATGAGTAAACAGCAGATAGATCAAAATGTCGCTGCCGGAGCTTGGCAGTTAAGCGCTCAGCAAAAACAGGAAGTGGATCAAATTGCAGCCTGGGATGGTAGCGATGAGCTGGTCGAACCAACTCTGGAATCGTTTAGTTAGTAACCATTAGTAGCTCTAATATTGACGGCTCTTATATTATCGGAGCTAGTCATGTGCAGGGCGAATTTGTTACAACTTTAGCTTGCACGATTAGCCAGCGCTCAAATAAAAACAAGCCAAGAGGCACGTTGATGACGCAACAGATTAAACGCCTAACATCCATCGATATGCTTCGTGGCCTGGTCATTGTGATTATGGCCCTGGACCACGTTCGCGATATGCTGGGCGTGTCCGCCGTTCGGCCAACGGATTTCGAGGATGCCGATGCTCCGTTATTTTTTACCCGCTGGATTACTCACCTGTGTGCGCCGACATTTATTTTTCTTGCCGGTACCAGTGCTTTTCTTTATGGCGCTGGGGGTCGCAGCAAAGTTGATGTAACGCGTTTTCTACTGACGCGGGGTGTCTGGTTGATATTCGTTGAACTTACTCTGGTTAATCTGGGCTTTCATTTCAATATCGGCGCCACTTATTTGCCCTTGTTACAGGTGATCTGGGTGCTGGGCGTGTCGATGATTATACTTGCGGTTCTAATTCATCTGCCCACTTCAGGTATTGCTTTTATCGGTTTAGCCATGATTGCTGGGCATAATATTCTGGACACCATTCAGCCTGCCATGGGTGAGGCATCTATTGCATGGACGCTTCTTCACGTCGGCGGCTTTATTACTTTGGGTGATAAACCGGTTATTTATGCGCTTTACCCGCTGATACCCTGGGTAGGAGTGATGGCGTTGGGCTATGTCATCGGGCCTCTGTTTGCCAGCGACCGTTTTGTTGAAGGGCAATCAAATCGGCCCCGAATGCTAGTTTTAACAGGGCTTGTAATGACGCTTGGTTTTGTCGTGCTGCGTTACTGGAATTTGTATGGAGATGCCAATCCATGGCAGACACAAATTAGTATCGAAACAACGGTAGTGGATTTTTTTAACGTGACAAAATACCCGCCATCGCTGATGTTTTTATTAATGACCCTGGGCCCGGCGATGATGTTGCTGGGCTGGTTTGAACGGGTAGAAAGCATCCTGGGTAACGCTTTGGTGACGATCGGACGAGTGCCATTTTTCTTTTACGTTTTACACCTCTACGTGATTCATGGGATGGCCTTGGGGCTTGGTGTAATTCAGGGCATCCCGGTCAGTCAAACAGCGGTAGCATTCCCATTTTATCCCAAAGAGTTCGGAGTCAGCTTGCCGGTGATCTATGTTTTCTGGGTTGCAGTCGTACTCGCATTTTACCCCGCCTGCCGCTGGTTTGCTGGCGTCAAAGCGAGGCGGCGTGACTGGTGGTTGAGCTATTTATAGTGGCTTGAGTCATGGCTATCTGGATTTTTCAGAGCCGCCGGTATGACGAGAACGTGACATAAAGCTATTCCAAAACAGATAGCCGATTAAACCAGCAACACTAAAAACAACCAACCAGATCAGGTAATTTATTGCCCCGACGCGGATCGGAAATACAGCTGTGTATATTTTGTTATTGTTGGGGTGGCCGGCGCTGACGATGCCAACATAGTTGCCCTTAGCGGGTAAATCGAAGCGTATGCGATAAGCGCCGCTGACCTCAATGGTAGGGCCCTGGTAAAAAACGGTGTGGCTTTCGAGATCGCCAAGTTTCTCAACATCTTCCCAGCGAACAAATTTTTCCAGCCCGGTAATGTCTTTGATTATGCGAAAACTGACTGGCACTTCTTTCAGGGTTTCGTGCAAATAATCGAGTACGAAAATGGTTTCACCCGTACCCGGTAAGTCCTGACAGAATTCCTGGTTGTCACTGGACCTGGGCTGGTAGGCGGTAAAGTGTGCCGTGTAGAAATCCATCACCACCACACAGGTACCTTCATCGGCTACGATGCCACCACCACCGGCGCTGGCCGATTGCTGACCCAGTATTAATAACAGTACCCATAATAATATGCGGGTAATTAATGGGATACGAAACTTCGCGCAAAATGAGGCGCAACACATTGCCTTCTTGCGCTTAATGCCGGATGTTGTTTGGTCAAGCCGCGTCGAGATCAATAGGAATATCGGATGTGGGAACGATTTTTAGTATAGCGCTTAACTTAGCCATATAAATTTTCTGAAGGAAATCCAGACCGGGGCGTGTTGGTTCGACTAACAGGGAGTTTAGCTCATCGGCCATTTTTTGATCGCGGCTAATCAGCAGAGCTTTGTGGCGCTGATGAAATGCCAGCAGCGTCTCCCAGCGTAAGTTGTTGGCCAGCAACTTTTGCCAACGTGAATAAATAAAAATACGCTGGACAAAATTAACCAAAAATTTTTGATCGCTGAGTTGCTGTTCGTCGGCGACCGGCAGGTGAGGGAAATTATGCATTAGTCGCGCTGCATAAATCCCGATGCCGCTGCGAGTTGTTTTGTCACAGAGTGGCGCTTTGCGATGCTCCACAACGAGGACTTCTTCAGGCCCACAGCTGGGGGAGTTTTTTTTAAAGATGTAGCCGGAAATATTTTTATGCCAGGGTCGTTGTTGTTCGGCGCAAGCAATGAGTTGCCCAGTAATATCCAGCTTTGAATCAACCGTGCCGACGCAGCGAATTTCTTTGTCTTGAGCAACCAGATGTACAGGTTCTCGGGGTACACCAAGACCAATCTCCACCTCTGGGCAAAAGGCAATAAGATCGAAGTATTTGCTCAGTAAATCAATAAGTTGAGGTTGGTGTTTATGGTTGCCATTGTAGCGAACGCGTTCGCCTGTCAGACAACTACTGACCCCAACGGAGGTTTTGCTTTGTTGGTTATTAACCCGGCTTCCTAATAGGCTGGTTATGCTGCATAGGTTATTTTGGGATGCTGAAAATATTTCTTTACTCTGTTCGGTTGCTTTTGCAACATGCGCATATGCGATAACACCTTTGCTTTGAGTTGTTTTCTATTTC
>JAJFKC010000014.1 GCA_021773435.1 Porticoccaceae bacterium | reverse complement strand
AAATAGAAAACAACTCAAAGCAAAGGTGTTATCGCATATGCGCATGTTGCAAAAGCAACCGAACAGAGTAAAGAAATATTTTCAGCATCCCAAAATAACCTATGCAGCATAACCAGCCTATTAGGAAGCCGGGTTAATAGCCGCAAAATAATGAAAACGCGAAATGGATCTATTTCGTAAAGCCAATATTGATCAGTTGAATGTGATACGCAAACGCGGAAAGAAGAGTAAGGAAGAGTTTGGCTATGCGCCTTCGTTACGTAACTTGAATTTGTTGGAAGATATGCTCGATTTCTGGGTCAAATCGAACGATGCGATCACCAAATCTCAAATAAGCCAGCTGATGGAGTTTATCGGTGAGCCATGGCAATCTCGTTATATAAAATTGGCAAAAAATACGCTTTATGAGGTGGCTCGATGATTTGTGTTGTCGTATTCATTAGAGCTTGGTAGTTAAAGCCTGATAATTGAAAAGTGGTAAGGTCCGGTTGAATTTTGGTTCCCCAGAAATGAGTAAAAATAACCTGCTTTAAAGAATTGGCACCTCAGACGCCAGACCAAATAGCACTCGGCCAGCGGCCTCTGTCCATTGCGGTGAGACGGTAATGTGTTGGGGTACTACATGAATATCACGCCGACATCGCCCCAGCAAACTATGGTTATAGACCGCGTTTACACCCGCTGCTGCGTATAAACCATCAACTGCTTTGCAGGCTGACTGAACTCCGCCGGAGCAAGCCAGTTGCAACAAAGCCCTGGATTCACTCTCGACATGGCGTCCTTCTGTCACCGCTGCCCACACTTCAGACACTGATTCAAAGACAAAAGCACGCGCTGAACGCAAATAGGTTTCGGCCTCGGCAATAGCCCGTTGGGCGTCCGGTCGCTCACACAGTAACGCAGTCGTAGAACGGGGTTTTTTCTCACAGGCCAGTGTTTTGAAATGGCTTATCGCCGCGCGGGCAATCCCCGAGGCGACGGCAAACTTGTTATAGGCCAGCCGACTGTAGAGGGGAATACGAAATAGCGAGGTGCTGGTATAAGGTTTTTGTTCGGTGACTTTTGTGATGCGATCAGTGGGTACAAATAGATCGGTGATTTGTACGTCGTGACTGCCCGAGCCACAAATACCTGATGATCGCCATGTATCTAGAACTTCTACGTCGCCAATATTGACGAGGGCTTCCCTCAACTGAACTTGTCCGGACTCCGCGCGTAGGAACTTTCCGTCACTGTCAACGACAATACATTGTCCCCAAAAATAATCGCTGTTGTGGCAACCGCTTGCCATTGGCCAGCAGCCGTTGACTCTCAGGCCGCCGTCCTCAAGTGTTGCGCGACCCTGTGGGTTGAGCGCGCCGCAGAGAATAATGTCGGGGTCGCCAAATAAGGCCAGTGCTTGCTCGGGTTGAAAAGCGGCAGCGGCAAAGCCCTGGACCTCCATGCCGATCATTAAATTCCAGCCGGTTGAGCCATCAGCCTCGGCGACCGCTTCGATGACTTTGATCTGGGTGAGAGGGTCAGATTCTCTGCCGTTTGCATAACTCGGTGAGGCAAGCTTATGCAGGCCGGATCGAGCCATTTCGCGGGCCAATTGATCGGGCAATTGGCGATCTTGTTCTGCCTTGTTTGCCTGCTCCCGAATTGCGGAGCCGAAGGCGTGGGCTATTGCCAATGGCTGCTGATCGTTGCCATTCGGTGGTGGTTTGTGTTCGCCCATAGAGTTCTCCAGCTCGAATTGCGGTACGACTTTATTGGTGTATCCTAGTTTAGGATGTTCACTATTGAACCACCAGCCACTAAGTGGCTCAGGGGCATTTACCTCTGCCGAGTTTTGACTTGCCTACCATCCATCGCCAATAATTAATTATAGTTGCGGCGTACTAAAAACGGCTGGCTCGAAATGCTTAAAAAAATAACGCCCAATGAAATATTAATCACCTAAATAAGCGCACAAAACCATCGCAAAATACTGAGGACGCGCAACCATGGATATAACCGAGCTTGAAGCACGTATCACCCGCCTTGAAGATATCGAGGCGATCAAGCAATTAAAGGCACACTACTGCCATATTTGCGACGATATGCATAACCCTGATCGCATCGCGTCGGTATTTGCCGAAGACGGTATATGGGAAGGGGGCGATTTTGGTACTGCCCAGGGTCATCAGGCGATTCGAGATTTGTTTAGTGGTTTTCGAGAGCAAATTAGTTTTTCACAGCACAATATTATGAATCCCATCATCACCGTAACTGGCGATCGGGCGACTGGCTCCTGGTATATCGTCGGGCCCTGGGATTTTGTCAAAGATAAGCAGAATGTCTGGATGACCCTCCGCTATGACGATGACTATGTGAAGATCGACGGTGAGTGGAAATATCAACATTTGCGAGCGGAATTGCGATTTAGCGCTGATCGGTAATGCGAAACTGCCAGAATTCACATCTAACCGACAGCAAATAATCCCACGCCAAAAGTCCACGTAATTGCGATATATCAAAAAATCAGTAGTAATGGGATTTATACTAGGGGACTTACAGAAGCAAACTGCTTTGGTATGATGCACGGCTGATTTTTAGTGGTATCCGATCTATGTTTATAGATTAGTACGTGTGAATTGACCAAAACAATTTATACACCGAGTTGATTTTTTAGGACGGAGGAGAACAATATGAGCAAATCTAACGAACAGGTACTAGATGCAGTTGTCGTCGGCACCGGCATGGCGGGACTGTATATGATCAAACGCCTGAACGATCAGGGCTTAAAAATTCAGGCCATCGAAGCCGGCTCCGGCGTGGGCGGCGCCTGGTACTGGAACCGATATCCCGGTTGCCGGGCTGATTTACCGATCATCGAGTATTCCTATTCTTTCTCTAAAGAGCTGCAACAGGAATGGGACTGGACCGAGGTAATGGCAGGCCAGCCTGAAATTGAAAGCTACCTGAACTATACCGCTGACAAGTTTGATCTGCGCAAAGACATTAAATTTAACACCAAGGTAACGGATGCCGTTTACGACGAAGCGGCAAATCTGTGGACAGTCAAAACTGATCAGGGTGATACTTTTACCTGTACCTACTGCATCATGGCGACGGGATGCCTGAACGAGCCCAATTATCCAGGCTTCAAAAACGCCGATGCATTCACTGGTGATGTCTATCACACCGCGCAATGGCCGAAAGACGGTGTTGATTTAACTGGCAAGCGAGTGGCTGTGATCGGTTGTGGTTCGTCGGGCGTTCAGAGCATTCCAGTGATGGCGAAACAAGCCAAAGAATTGATTGCCTTCCAGCGTAGCCCTGTTTACACATTCCCGGCAAAAAATGCGCCGATGAACCCCAAATTTTTAGCCCAGGCGAAGGTCGATTACGACTCCATTCGTGAGCAACAGCGCAACAATGAAATGGGTATCTGCAATTATCGAGGTCCAAAAAAGCCAAAAGATCCCAATGTGGCACCAAAGCCTCGGCCCAGCAAAAAAATCATGGATCTCACCCCGGAGCAGCGCAAGCAGGAAATTAAGGATTTTGGCATTAATGTGCTGACTCTGTATGCCGATACTTACTTTAATGCTGAAGCCAATGAGATCGCCAGTCAGCTCTACTGTGAATATTTGCAGGAGTTTCTGGGCGATGACCAAAAGGCCGACGCGTTGTCACCCAAAAACTATCCGCTGCACTGTAAGCGTCCAGTTATCGATACTGAGTATTACGGCGCGTTTACACAGGACAATGTTTCTATTGTCGACTTGCGTGCAACCCCGGTGGAGGAAGTTACCGCAACGGGTATACGCACCAGTGACAAACACTACGAGTTTGATGTGCTGGTTTATGCTACTGGCTTTGACGCCATGACTGGCACCATCAAGAAATTGAATATTCGTGGCCGCGACAACATGCAATTGTCCGAGCAATGGGAAAACGGCCCTCGTATGTACATGGGTTTGCAAAGTGCTGGCTTCCCCAACTTCTTTACCACAACGGGCCCTGGTAGCCCATCGGTGGTCAGTAATGTACTCCACTCTATCGAGCAACACGTCGAATGGATCGATAACTGTATTGCCTATTTACGGGAAAATAATATCAAAACTATCGAGCCCGAATTAGCCGCTCAAGATGCCTGGGTTGAGCATGTCAACGAAGCTGCAAAAGGCTCGATGATGACTGCGCCAACCTGTAATTCATGGTATCTCGGCTCTAATATTGATGGTAAACCACAGGGCTTTATGCCTTATCTGGCAGGGACTAAAACCTACCGCGAAGAGTGTGAAGAAGTGGTGGCCAAGGGCTATGAGGGCTTTTCCCTGGCGAGCTAAAGAAGCCATGTGAAGCTTATCCCGCGCCGGTTCTGGCAGGTGATTACAAAGCATCGTCATCGTAATGGGTGGCGGTGCTTTTAAGTTTTTGGGAGCCAGAATTTAGCCACCACGATGCGCTGGCAGATCTCCCGTTGCCTGGACGGTCGACTGTCTTGAGTGGACGTGATTGGCCCGCAGTTTTGCAATCTGGTTTCTGATTAAGATAATAATTTAATGCTAGCAATTACGAGCTAGAGCGAGGTTTATAGACGGTGTTAGAAGATATCGACCTCAATCACGGCCTGCGCCTGGGCCTGGATTCTCTGAACCTGGCAAAGCCCACGCCGGTGCAAACCGAGGTGATACCGATCGCATTATCCGGCCGAGATTTGTTGGTAAGCGCTGAAACAGGTAGCGGTAAAACACTGGCTTATCTGATTCCCAGCGTGCAACGGGTGCTCGATAACTCAGATCCTGATGGCACCGGTACGCTGGTCTTAATACTAGTCCCGACCCGCGAACTAGCTCGACAGGTAGCCAAACATTTTGCTGATCTTGCCGGGCGGACACCTCTGCAATGCGGCGTGATTACTGGTGGTAATTCTTATAAATACCAGCAAGCCATATTGCGGAAAAATCCAGAATTTGTTGTTTCAACACCGGGTCGTCTGGTCGAATTGTTGGGCGATGGCAGTGCCGATCTTGGCAGCCTGCAAATATTGATTCTCGATGAGGCAGATCGCATGCTCGATATGGGCTTTCGAGATGATGTGTTGAGCATCATCGAAACCTGCAATTCTAAGCGACAAACTTTGCTGGTATCTGCGACCTTACAACATGCAGGAGTTCATCATATCGCCAAAGAAATACTCAGCGATACGGTGGAAGTTTCGGTAGGAAATGAACGTAGTCAGCATGGTGATATCCATCAACAGGTGATTCTTGCCGACGATAAAAGCCATAAGGAAAAACTGCTGGCTGCTCTGCTGCAAGACAGTGTTTATGAAAAAGCTCTGGTGTTTTCAAACACCCGTATTCAGGCAGATCAATTAGGCGGTTTTTTACGATACCACCAGCTTCGTACCGGGGTTTTGCATGGCGATATGACTCAGGAAGAGCGCAACCATGTTGTGAGTTTGTTTTCTGAAGGGAAGGTCAGCGTGCTGGTTGCCAGCGATATTGCGGCTCGTGGCCTGGATGTTAAAGATATCGATATGGTGTTCAATTTTGATTTGCCGCGCAGTGCCGATGATTATATCCATCGTATTGGTCGAACCGGTCGCGCCGGACGAAGAGGCCTGGCCATATCGTTTATTACAGCCAACGACTGGAATTTGATGGTTAGTATTGAACGTTATTTAGGCGCGTCTTTTGAACGACGGGTCATTAAATCGCTCAAGGCTAAGTATAAAGGCCCGAAAAAGCTTAAGACCAACGGCAAGGCAGCGGGTACCCGGAAAAAAACCAAAAAGCCAGCTGCTAAAAGGGCTTCTCGTCAGCGGACAATAAAAAATAAAGGTAAGCGTAAGGCGGATTCTTCGAGCAAAACTGAGCACAGTTCGGATTCTCCCACGCAAAGCACGAAGGGTGGTGATGGCTTCGCTCCCTTGAGGAAAAAACCGCGATAACGCCGCTATTGAATCTCGATTATAGCGCCAGGTTGGTGATGTGTTTTCAAGGTGATCAGGGATGAATACGCTATGTCTATGATTTGTCAGGATTACTTGTTGACTAGGGTGTTAAGACCTATATAATCGACAGGGCTTGAAAGTACGTCCTATATTTATGCACTCCATTTCGATGTCACGTCTTTAGTACCTCGTCCTGTTCTCATAAGTAATAGCAACACTTCTAGGCAAACCGGTCTGCGCTAATTGGTTGGCGATTTATTTTGTTGGATACCCAATAAATTACACGCCACGTAAACAAGCCAAGATCTTAATTACACAATTGAAAATAGGATACACATTATGTCTACTACTACTGGCACCGTTAAATGGTTCAACGAAGCTAAAGGTTTTGGTTTTATCGAACAAGAGTCTGGCCCAGACGTTTTTGCTCACTTCAGCGCTATCGTTGGTGACGGCTTTAAAACGCTGATCGAAGGTCAAAAAGTCGAGTTTACTGTTACCCAAGGTCAGAAAGGGCCTCAGGCAGAGAATATCGTAGCTGTATAAGTAGCTCTTAAATCGTTGTTTCAGATTTAATCTGCAGGCTTCTAGAGCGAGGCTAGATATCGCTGAAAATTAGAGCGAAAACTAGCTGAATAAGGGTGAGACAAAAAGTCTCGCCCTTTTTTTATTCTGGAGTGTCTCCTACTCTAGAATGCCTTTTATTCGGAGAGGTCCATTCTGGAATATTGCGGTGAATAGTCATTCTAAATATTTTCCTCCATTTTAAGTTCGCGGAATTGTTATCTTGAGTGAATTACCCTTTTCAAAGCTTGAGCTAGATTCAGCCTTACTGAAGAATTTGTCGTCTTTAGGCTATCTGACGATGACACCAATTCAGGCGCAAATCCTGCCCCATATTCTTGCAGGTAAAGATGTTATTGCTCAAAGTAAGACAGGATCGGGAAAAACCGCTGCTTTTGGTTTGGGCCTTCTGCAAAAGTTGAGCGTAAAGTTTTTCCGTGTGCAAACTCTGGTGTTGTGCCCGACTCGAGAACTGGCTGATCAGGTGGCGAAAGAGCTTCGTCGCCTGGCAAGGTCTATTCACAATGTAAAGGTGTTAACTTTGTGTGGAGGTACGCCCTTCGGGCCCCAACTTGGTTCTCTGGAGCACGGTGCCCATATTATTGTTGGCACCCCTGGGCGAGTCGAAGAGCATCTGCGAAAGGGCTCTTTGAAGCTCAATAACATCACTACATTTATCCTTGATGAGGCTGACCGAATGCTCGACATGGGTTTTCAGGCGAGTCTTGATGCCATAATCGAGTACCTGCCGGATCAGCGCCAAACCATGCTGTTCAGTGCGACCTATCCTGACACAATAGAAGCAATGGCAGGCCAGGTTATGACTGAGCCCATGGTTGTAAGATCCGCCGATAAACACGATAGCAAAAGCATTAGGCAGGCGTTTTTTAATGTAGACGAGTGCGACTCGCGAGTGATTGCTCTCAGATTATTATTGTTAAAATATCGTCCGGATTCTGCTTTAGTGTTTTGTAATACCCGGAGAGAAACCCAGCAAGTGGCAGACGACTTAAGTAGTGCCGGCTTTAGCGCCGTGGCCTTGCATGGTGATCTCGAGCAGCGTGTTCGTGATGAAACACTGGTGCGTTTTTCCAACAAAAGTGTGTCGGTATTGGTCGCCACCGATGTTGCCGCACGGGGGCTGGATATTAAGCAGCTAGATGCCGTCATTAATTATCAATTGAGCCGTGAAACTGAAGTCCACGTGCATCGCATTGGTCGGACTGGGCGGGCCGGAGATCGGGGTATCGCCTTTACGCTATACAGCGCCAGGGAAAAATATAAACTCGACAAGCTGGCTGAGTACCTCGAGCAAATGCTTGAAACGGAGTTATTACCGCCCATAAATTTATTAAAACAGCCAGCTTATAAACCGCCCATGTCGACCTTGCAAATTGATGGCGGCAAAAAGCAGAAGATACGCCCCGGTGATATTCTTGGTGCTTTAACGGGTAATAGTAGTGGGGCAGACGGTTCTTGTATCACTGGAGGCATTACAGGTAAAGACGTGGGAAAAATCAGTATTTTTGATCGCTGTGCCTATGTCGCTGTAAGTAGTGATGCTGCACACACGGCGCTTAACAAGTTAAATCGCGGTAAATTAAAGGGCCGATCATTTCGCGCCAGACAGGTGACAAGCTAGTTTTACCCGGCCCTAGTCCTCGTCACGAAATTGTGCGTTGGCAAGGCGAGCATAAAGTTCACTGTCTTTTAATAATTGCTGGTGAGTGCCTCTGGCAATCGCTTTGCCTCCATCCATCACCACAATTTGGTCGGCGTGAAGAATGGTCGATAGCCGATGGGCGATAATCAGTGTGGTACGGTTTTCCATTAATTTATCCAGGGCTAGCTGAACCTGCTGCTCGCTGTGGGTATCCAGTGCGCTGGTCGCTTCGTCGAGTAATAGTAAGCGAGGGTTTTTCAGGATGGCTCTTGCGATAGCGATACGCTGCTTTTGTCCGCCCGACAAGCGCACACCCTGTTCGCCCAAATAACTACCGTAGCTCTCTGGCAGTGTCTCAATAAACTCATCGGCATAGGCGGCTTGCGCTGCGGCTCGAACTTCTTCCTCTGTGGCATCTGGATTGCCGTAACGAATATTATGGGTCACGTCGGCACTGAACAGGGCAGGGTGTTGCGAAACCACACCTAATTGTTGGCGAAGATCGTGGGGTGTCAGCTCGCGAATATCTGTTCCACCCAGGTAAATACCCCCAGATTGAGGATCATAAAAACGTTGTAGCAATTCAAAAATGGTTGATTTCCCTGCACCCGATGGGCCGACCAACGCGACGATTTTGCCCGCTTCTATATCGATCGAAAAATCGTCCAGGGCTTTTTGCTGGGGCCTTGACGGATAGCTAAAGGACACAGCTTTGAATTCAATACGTGTGGGTAATTCGTCAACCGCACGAACAGGATCAACGGGTGGGCTGATTGTTGCTTTTGTCGTGATCAGGTCGACCAGTCGATCTGTTGCGCCCACGGCCCGCTGAAGATCACCATAGACCTCCGACATAGTGGCAACGCCCACGGCAACTAGTAGAGCATAGAAAACGAATGCCCCCAGGTCGCCGGCTGTCATCGTCCCTTCCAGAACATCGTTGCCGCCGACCCAAAGCATGCCACCAAGTGAGCCAAACACCAGCAGTATCACCGCTGCCATGAGTATGGCGCGCTGAAAAATGCGGCGTTTGGCGATACCAAAGGCGTGATCCACCTCTTTACCAAAGGCCAATTTTTCGTATTCTTCCCGGGTGTAACTTTGCACGGTTTTTATATGCTGAATAATTTCACCTGCGTAGGTGCCGACGCTGGCAATGGAATCCTGGCTGCTCCTCGACAGATTGCGGACCCGCCGGCCAAAAATTAGTATTGGCATTAATATAACCGGCACACAGCCGATAATAATCAGGGTCAGTTTTAGATTGGTGATCAGAAGAATAATCAAAGCACCCAGGGTGGAAATCGAGCTGCGCAAAGCCAGTGAGAAGGAGCTGCCGACAATGGTCTGTAATAAGGTCGTATCGGTGGTCAGACGAGACATGATTTCGCCACTGCGATTATCGTCAAAGTAACCGGGGCTGAGATTAATCACATTGTTAAATACTGCGGCACGAATATCCGCACTCACCCGTTCCCCCAACCATGACACCAGATAAAATCGAACAAACGTTCCCATCGCCATAAACACAGACAAGATTAACAAGAGAAAAACGCCCTGACGTAACTGGCTCACGGAGCCAGCAACGAAACCTTCATCGATGACTATGCGCACGCCCTGACCAAGACTCAGAGTAATACCTGCGGTAATAAGTAGCGCGATAATGGCGCCGATCCAACGTATTCGGTAGGGTGCCACTAAGCGTATCAGGTGCATGATTGACGAGCGCCTGGTTGATCGGGGTTTTTCAGTATCGCCAGTCGCGGGGTCTAGCTGTGTTTCAGAATTTGATCTCGATAACGGTTCCGGACCAGGCATAGCGGCTGGCTCGGTTTGGATGCTGGGGTTAGGGCTGGGGCTGGACATAGATGGCATTTAATCGAGACGGGGCTGCATCATACAAAAAAAGGCGCGTTGGTTCTGATATAAAATACTCTGCGGCGCTGATGCAAATGCGGTTTTTATATCCAGTTAGCTGGAATTAACCGACGCGCTTAATGGCACTCAAAGAGGCAAACGGCGGAATTCTGGATCTGCTTCACTGCGCTCCCACATGGTGTCAAAACTGTCGGCCAGTTCGACCGCTTCGAGAGGTGCGTGATAGACCACATAGCCAGTGTAACGGCTGGGATCCTGATTGTAGAGAATGCTTTTTTGATCGATTAATAAAAATTCGCTATGTATGGTGTTAATTGACTGATG
Organism: Porticoccaceae bacterium; assembly: GCA_021773435.1. Taxonomy (GTDB): domain Bacteria; phylum Pseudomonadota; class Gammaproteobacteria; order Pseudomonadales; family Porticoccaceae; genus HB2-32-21. Next base: position 83,927 of record JAJFKC010000014.1, on the reverse strand, counting down.
CAGACTTTTCATTTGAATGCGGCTAGGCAAACGGTGGTAGAGGTGGAGTAATCGGTGGCTACTTTGCACCAGACTCTTTGGGTTTTTGATCAGTAAATGAATTTCTGCGTAGGGATGAGCGCGAGCGAAATCAAACATTAAGCGGTAGAATTCTTCATTGTCATAAATTTGTGGGTCGAGTTCGTTGCTGAATATTCTTATTTTGCGTTGTGCTTTAGTGATCAGTTTTGTGGCTTGTTCATTGAAAGATTGAGCGTCATCAAGAAGAATATGCTGCCGTTCTTCCGCCGAGATATCTGGCAAAGCTGGGGCGACTTTGGGGTCGATAAAACGCTTTAGGGACAAGGTCATATGTCGATGAGGTATCCCTGCCTCGATAAATTCTTCACCATCGCTTTCAAATTGCATACCTTTATAAAAATCTAACGCGTGAGTTTGGGCATTTAATTGCAAGCTTTGCATGCCATTATTAAACGCGTAGCGAATGACGCTACGCAATAAAGCCGAACCCACACCTATGTTGCGATGACTTTCCAGCACGGCCATCCGGCCGACCGTGTCACCGCAAAGCCGTGCGCAGCCGATTACCCGGTTGGTTGGTGTACTGCTTTTGTTATTATTCTGTGAATCAAAGGCCATCCAGTGGACCGCGTCGGCATCCGCCGTGTCAAACTCTTCATCTGCGGGGATGCCTTGCTCAATAACGAAGACCTGATGCCTCAACTGGGATAATACTTCAGACGAAGCTGCCCAACTGGTCTGCTCGACATCTATTGGGTAGAACTCAACGCTCTCCATCGCTCAATACTCATTTGGATTATCGAAATTAACTTTGCTCTTTGCACATCCGTGAATCTGTATGATTCCTGATAAGATAATAGCTAAGTCCATCAACTAAAGTTTAGATCATGATATTAAAACATACCGTTTCCATGAAAAATTGCCAGGTTATTTTTGTGAAGCAGCATCTGGCTGTTTTCCGGGTAATCGTGACCTGGGTCATGTTAATGCTGAGTTATGGGGCCGATGCCAGCGATGCGCCAATTATCGATTATCGAGATCGTTTCCACCCGGTGACCAGTGCCACCGGCATGGTAGTTTCGCAGGAACGACTGGCCAGCCAGGTCGGTGCTGATATTTTGGCGTTAGGCGGTAACGCGGTAGATGCGGCGGTGGCGACTGGGTTTGCGTTGGCGGTTACCTTGCCCCAGGCCGGTAACCTGGGCGGAGGTGGGTTTATGATGATCTACCTGGCCGAGCAGGACAAAACCATTGCGCTGGATTATCGTGAAATGGCTCCGGCCAGGGCTACCCGAAATTTGTTTCTCGATGATGAAGGTGAGGTTGATCAAAATATAGCCCGCTTCAGTCATTTGTCTGCTGGCGTTCCAGGTACGGTGGCGGGACTCATTCATGCCCAGCAAAAATATGGCAACTTAGCTTTATCCCAGATATTAGCGCCCGCGATCACACTAGCTGACCAGGGCATCAAGGTGAGTAATTCTTTGGCATTTTCTCTTAAACGAGCCGAGCAGCGCCTGGCAAAGTGGCGGAGCTCAAAAAAATATTTCTTTAGAGCCGATGGCTCGGGTCTGCAAAATGGTGATTTATGGCAGCAGCCTGATTTAGCCAACACCCTCAAAGCGATCGCTCAGCGCGGTGCTAAAGGTTTTTATGAGGGCGGCGTCGCTGCATTAATCGTCGCGGAAATGGAAAACAATAACGGCCTGATTAGCAAAGCGGATCTCGCCAATTATCGAGTGGTTGAGCGTCTACCAGTGACCGGTAGCTATCGGGGTTACGATATTTCAGCCATGTCACCACCATCGTCGGGTGGAGTGCACTTGATTCAGCTGCTAAATATCCTCGAAGGCTGGGCGTTATCAGACCTTGGACACAATAGTGCCGGATATATACATCGCCTGGTTGAAAGTATGCGCCGGGCCTATGCAGACCGCAGTAAGCACCTCGGCGACCCGGACTTTCATCCGGTACCAGTTAAACAATTAATGGATAAAAACTACGCCCAACGACTACGCGAGTCTATTGATTTAGTCAAAGCCTCGTCTTCCAGCGATATATCTCCTGGTCTGGAACTGCCCTACGAAAGCCCACAAACCACGCATTTTTCAGTATGGGATAACGACGGTAATGTTGTCAGTAATACCTACACATTAAACTTTTCCTATGGCAGTGGTATTGCTGTCGCGGGAGCAGGTTTTTTATTAAATAATGAAATGGATGATTTTTCGGCAAAACCAGGCACGCCAAACGCTTATGGTCTGACGGGCGGCGAAGCCAATGCTATAGAACCGGCAAAACGACCGCTTTCATCGATGACACCGGTGATTGTTTTCAAGGATGGCAAGCCGGTGTTTACCACAGGTAGTCCGGGTGGCAGCACTATTATTACTACGGTCTTGCAGACGCTGTTAAATATTATTGATTTCGATATGAATATTGCGGAGGCCGCTGCCGCGCCGCGCATACATCATCAGTGGTTGCCGGATAAGATTTTTATGGAAAAGGGTATTAGTCTGGATACGCAGCAGCTACTTGAACAAAAAGGCCATGTCTTGTTGACTTCTCCACGAGTGATCGGCCGTACTCAGACGATAGCTAGCGACGGACAAAATACCTATGGGGCAAACGATTTCCGCTGGCCGGGCGGGGCGGCCATTGCGCAGCCTTGAAAGACAGTCTTAATAAATTGTTGCTTGATTATTTATGCGGAGTTGTTCAGCATTTTGTTAAGTTCAGAAATGCCGATATATCCTAGCCCGCTAGCATAATTCATCATGGCATCGAGATGGGTTTTGCGACTATGGGCAACCCGTAGGCTTGTCGCGGCGGCAATTACAGAAATTTTGTAATATGAAAAAACCTGATAATAAAATAATTTCTCGTGATCTATTTTATTGCCACTGGCCTGTTCGTACATGGCCAAAAAATCGTCTATTGGCATCAGGCTGCTCGCGAGAAAATTGTTGTTTTCGTCGGGTCCGGCAAATAATCCAAGGCTGGCCCAGGCTAAGTCGTCATGGTAATCGCCCAGATAGGCCAGCTCCCAATCGAATATGGCATTGATCTTTAGGTCATCTGTAAACATAAAATTACCGCTGCGATAATCACCGTGGACTAACACGGGGGTTTTTACCACGGGCATGTGTTCTTTTAGCCATAGTGCAGCGCGCTCCATAATGGGATGGGCGCCTAAGGTGTCTTCATTCCAGGCCCGCTCCCACAGCCCTAACATGGTTTCGTTGGCTATCGTAGTATTGGCCTCGGGTACATCTAGAGTTGATAAATCTTTCTTTTGCCAGTCGATAGCATGTATCTTAGCTAGTATAGCGACGAATTGATGTCCGAGAGCCGCGCGTAATTCTGGCTTAAAGTACATGCCCACACCGCTCATTTTTTCGCTTGCTTCTGGCTGCGGTGGCTGTACGGTTCCTTCAAGAAACTCAGCAATTAATGCCGGTTGGCCCAGTTCTGCGCCTTCAGGGTCAATCCACAATACTTCCGGTACCGGTACTTCGCCCCTTGCAGCTTTGAGTACCTGGTGTTCACGCAGGCGATGGGTTTCGACGATAGATTCTTTGGGATCCATACGGATCATTAATTTGCGGGTTTCCTTTTCGCCGGTCGGTGTTTGTATAACCAGGTCGAAAGTAAATTGTTCCTTCGATGCACCGCCTGATAGCCGTTGAATGTTGAGGACATCGATATCTTTTTGTCCGGTCTGGTTTGTCAGGAACTGTACTAGAGGTTCATGCAGTCGGCTGAAATCCATATTTTGGCCGGCGGTTTGATTACGATTGTGAAGTTTCCTGGTGAATACTGAGTCAATCGCTTTTTCGACAGGATAGCGGCTGCGTATATCCGCAATCCATTTTTCGGAAGGGTGTGCGCGGATGGCTTGTGTGTGCGTGTAGAGATTATTCATAGTGGGTCCGCAAGATATCTGAGACATGAAAATAGATATCGATGATTACATTCAGTGGCTGCGCAGAATATTATTTTCGTAAAGTAAATCGTTGATATCTGCCTGTTGTTCCGCTTCCGGATCAAAGCCGAGCCCCTTGACCCAGGAACGTTCCCGTTTTTCCAGGTCATTGAAGAAGGGCTTGAGTAGCGTCTCAAACTCGCTACGGGTGGTGTCAGGCATGCTTGGTTGTTGTTGAATAAACTCGCAGAGGAATTCTTTCATGTGTTCATTGCTGCCACGAATAAAGAGGTAGGGGCGCAATGCCGTTTGCTCGTCAGGACTATCATGTTGCAAATGCGCGTTTACTTTTTCTATAGTTGCGAGGAGTTCGTCATCCAACGGCTTGTCTGTATTGAGGATCGCTAATACGCCCATCAAAATATGCTTGTATTGCTGATTTTCGAACACTTCGTAATGATATACCTTATCTTGAATAGTGCTTAAAAACCCCAGTGTCGCGGCAACAATACCCGCTTGTTCCTGAGCAAAGCGGTCAGTGAGATTTGGCAACACCACTTCTTCTATGGTTTTTTTCATGCCGGATAAAAACTGTTCGATTTCAGGGCTCATGGATTTGATCTTCCCATTTATATTTTTTGTGGTGAACCACCTGCCGAATTATTAGGCAAACGACTTCATATTTCTTTGACAGGGGCTTTATATTTGCAACTAATTGTGAATGCTAAGGCCTAAGGTTTAAGATTTATCGCTATTTAATTTTGCCATTAAAGTCTTCTTTGCAGAGATCCTGCACTTCCCCCCAACCTTTTATACCACCTTTGTCCCACCGGCAAAAAGAATGTGTGAGGTACATTAGCGGCCAGGCCAGCCACGGGTTTGAGGTCATCGGTGTGCCAGTAAACTGATGCACAGTGCTACGAACATCTTCCACCCGAAGGTCGAGAAATTGGTGGAGATAGCCGTTACGGTGAACCTTTCCAGTGCCAGCTTTTAGCCCGTAAACTTGATCGCCTTCGCGCACATAGCCGTGAACAATGGCAGGGTAGTTATCGAGTTGTTCAGGGTCGACCAGCCATAAGCAGTGAATGCTGGTGTCGTTTTCAAAGTTGGCATTCATCCAGCAGAAATTTTTAAGCTGTTTTTCGTCGCGCAGTCCCCAGCTGTGATCCATGCTGGATACGCAGTCCACTTGATAGGTCTTGTCGTGAATCGTTAAAGTGCCGGTGACATGGCCGGTTTGATCCCAATGTCCCGCGTAGGCGGCGTTGCTGATAACGTCGTCCGTATGAATTTGATCAGCCAGTGGGTCCATTGCTGGGTCGTGAATATCGTAAGGTTCCATCAGACTTTTGTAAGTCACATCAAAGCTGACACCGTTTTTATCATCAAAACGAAGATGGTAGTCCATAACCGGTTTGGTACAGGTGATGGCGAGGCCGTTTTCCAGTACGAAATCGTCGAGATTGCCCTCTGGCATGGGCAGGTGCATGTGACAATCGGAGTAGAGTACTTCGTGGGGTGTATTGGAGATGCCATCAAAGATAGTCACGCTAGATAACACAGCGCCAAGATTGGGTTTTGCCTGGACATAAGCACCCACGTGAATATTTTCCTCTGCTATATAAAAACCAAAATAGTTGGTTTCAGCCCACGAATAATGATCTGAAGTGGGAGGATGAAAAAAGACGTCGTCGTCAGTAATCAAGTGATGAACTCCAGTTTGGTGATTTGCATTAGTGACTTTCGGTTTTATGGAAACATGCTTGTTACCGACAAATCATACCCGCTAAATAGCGGGTGTCCAACATCGCGGTTTAATATTGCGAGATTATTATTTGTGGCTAATGCCTCGACTAAAAGCAGAGAAGGCCTTAGTGGTCTGGTCACCTTAAGAATCCGATTGCCGAAAGTTACATCTTTACGTATCTTGTGAACCCACTTTACGGTGGCTTTTAGACAGAAATGGCCACGCGGTACTGAATGTTAGACAAATACTCGCCACGAAACCAGATTATACGGAGATGTTTACATGAGTCGATTTTTACCCGTGGGACAGACCATGAATTTGCGACATATGGGTGGTTACCAGACTGTTCACGGCGGTGAAACCCGCAGCGATAAATTATATCGATCGGGGTTTCTGAATATTTCGGGCTCAGGTCAGCTTGCTAAATTTGAGCAACTTGGCATTAATACCATTTACGATTTCCGCAGCCCCATGGAGAGGGGGAAAGACCGCTTGCAGGTAGGGGCTAAAGTCGAAGTTGTTGAGCTGGGTATGTTGGTTGCCAGCGTTGAAAACCTCTGGGACCTGTTGCTTGCTGAAGGTCTAACGCCAGCGGGTGCTGAGAAAATAATGAGTGAGCGCTACAAGGAGCTTACTCAGGAAGAGATCCCAGGTTATCGAACCATGTTTGAACACATGATGGAAAGCGAGGGTGGCGTTCTGGTCATGTGTTCTTTCGGCAAAGACCGCGCTGGTATTGCTTCGGCACTATTGCTTAGTGCTCTGGAGGTCGAAGAGAGCCATATTGAAGAGGACTACCTGCTTTCCTCGAATGCCTATGCGGACAAAGATCTTGCCATTGGCAAATTCCAGCAATTCTTTAACGCCGAAGGGCTACCTGTTGACGAGAGCATTGTCCTACCTATTCTCGATGCAAAATTAAGTTATCTCAATACGGCCTGGCGAGTGATGAAAGAGAAATCAGGGTCGCGAGACAATTTTATGCTTGAGCAATTGGCTATCGACGAGGCCGCAAAAGCACATTTGAAGGGACGGTTTGTCGTCTGAAAGAGGTTGTCGATAAGTAGTGTGTACCAAATAGCGGTAAAAAATCAGGCGGGTGCGGAAGCTTATACAAATAGCCTCTCGTTGGAGACACAAACTGCTGATCCGGATGGCGTCAAACGGTGTGGGAATGCCCTAAATCACCCAAACACTCCTTGTAAAATAATGGCCTCACTGCTAAATTACGCGCCGCCCGAAGCAGCGATGGTTCGGGCAACTTTAGGCACGTAGCTCAGTTGGTTAGAGCACCACCTTGACATGGTGGGGGTCGGTGGTTCGAATCCACTCGTGCCTACCAAATTTGTAAGTCTGCAAACCCGTATGACACAAGTGGCCTTTGGTAGGGGTCACCACTGAACAGGACAGCACTATGCCCATTATCACCCTTCCCGACGGAAGCACTCGCTCTTTCGAGCAAGCTTTAACCATCCATGATGTAGCCGCAGATATTGGCCCCGGCCTTGCCAAAGCCGCGCTGGCGGGCAAAGTGAATGATGAGCTGCGCGATACCTCCTGGTTAATTGAGGCCGATATAAATCTGGCGATCATCACGGCTCGTGATGACGAAGGTCTGGAAGTGATTCGCCACAGTTGCGCCCATTTATTGGCCCAGGCGGTGAAAGCGTTATTTCCCGAGGCTCAGGTGACCATAGGCCCGGTGATCGATGATGGTTTCTACTATGATTTCGCTTTTGGACGGCCCTTTACACTAGAAGATCTGAGCGCCATAGAAGACAAAATGGCCGAGTTAGCCGGTGCCGATACCCCCGTCGCTCGACAGGTGATGGCGCGTGACGACGCTGTGACTTATTTTAAAAATATCGGCGAAGCTTATAAGGCGGAGATTATCGAATCCATTCCCAGCGATGAGGCGTTGTCACTCTATAGTCAGGGTGATTTCACCGATTTATGTCGTGGTCCTCATGTGCCCAGCACCGGCAGTATCAAAGCATTTAAATTGACCAAGGTCGCTGGGGCTTACTGGCGGGGCGATGCCAATAATGAAATGTTACAGCGTATTTATGGTACCGCCTGGGCCAATAAAAAAGAATTAAAGGCCTACCTGAATCGCCTTGAAGAAGCCGAGAAGCGAGACCACCGTAAGCTCGGCAAAAAGCTGGATTTATTTCACCTACAGGAAGAAGCGCCGGGCATGGTGTTCTGGCACCCACGGGGCTGGACGGTTTATAGCCAGATCGAAGAATACATGCGTGTCCGCCAACGCCGGGCAGGTTATCAGGAAATTAAAACCCCGCAGCTGGTGGATTTTTCTTTGTGGGAACGTTCCGGTCATGCCGATAAATTTGGTGATGACATGTTTACGCTCAATATCGACAACCGCGATTTTGCCATCAAACCCATGAATTGCCCCTGTCATGTGCAGGTGTTCAATCAAGGCCTAAAAAGTTATCGGGATTTGCCATTTCGCTTAGCTGAATTTGGCTCCTGTCATCGCAATGAACCGTCCGGCTCTTTGCACGGGATTATGCGGGTGCGGGGTTTTACTCAAGATGACGCCCATATATTTTGCACTGAAGCGCAGATTCAGGATGAGGTGGCGACCTTCATCGCATTTCTTCATGAGATATACGCCGATTTCGGTTTTGACGAAGTTATATATCGCCTCTCAACCCGGCCAGAAAAGCGCGTGGGCACTGACGAAGAATGGGATAAAGCGGAAAAAGCCCTTGCCGAAGCTCTCGATGCAGGTGAACTGCCCTGGCAATTGTTGCCTGGAGAGGGTGCCTTTTACGGACCGAAAATAGAATTTTCCCTGAAGGATTGTATTGGTCGAGTTTGGCAATTAGGGACTATACAGGTCGATTTTTCCATGCCTGGTCGGCTCGGTGCGCAGTATGTCGCTGAAGACGGCTCGCGGCAGGTACCGGTAATGTTGCACCGTGCAGTGCTGGGTTCGTTCGAGCGTTTTGTCGGTATATTGATCGAACAATACGAAGGTGCGTTTCCCACCTGGTTGGCACCGGAACAGGCCGTGGTGCTCAATATTACCGATAAACAGGCCGATTATTGCGCCGATGTGGTCGAATCCTTGAAAAAACAGGGATTTAGAGTGCTTAGCGACTTGAGAAATGAGAAGATCGGCTTTAAAATTCGCGAGCACACAATTCAGAAGATGCCCTATCTGCTGGTGATCGGCGATCGGGAAGTAGAGTCAGAGACCGTGGCGGTTCGTACCCGCGAGGGAAAAGATCTTGGCAGCATGACCATCGAGTCGTTTGCCGGGCACCTCGTCGAGGATATTGAACGTCGCGGTCGAGTCATTTCAGATGCTTGATAAGCAAAAAGTACTTTTTATTAACGTAGTGGAGAGAGATTATTAATAAAAGTTATGCCAAGGGACATAAAAAGCGTTCCAGGCTTAATGAAGAAATAGATGCAACAGAAGTACGGCTGATAGGCGCCGAGGGTGATCAAAAAGGTATTGTTTCGATAGAAGAGGCCATGGACGCTGCCCGAACCGCTACGCTTGACCTGGTCGAAATATCTCCTGATGCGGAGCCGCCAGTTTGCAAATTAATGGATTATGGCAAACATGTTTTTGAAGCTAAAAAACAACAGGCCGCGCAGAAGAAGAAGCAAAAACAAACCCAGGTAAAAGAAATGAAGTTTCGGCCTGGTACCGATGAGGGCGACTACCAAATTAAGCTACGTAACCTGGTTCGCTTTCTTGAAAACGGTGACAAGGCCAAAGTAACACTGAGGTACCGGGGCCGAGAGATGGCTCATCAGGAGCTGGGCATCGAGATGCTCAAACGTATTGAAACGGATTTAGAAGAATTGGGGAATGTCGAGCAGTTTCCAAAAATGGAAGGCCGACAATTGACTATGGTCATTGCCCCCAAAAGCAAGAAAAAGTAATCGTTATCGTTTTTAGTTAAGGCATAACCTGACCGCGCTCAGCCTTTTGGCAGGCTGTCCGGCAGACTTTTTCTTTTTATAGGCCCTCCAACTTAGGAGAATACAAATGCCAAAAGCAAAGACCCACAGTGGTGCCGCCAAACGGTTTAAGAAAACCGGAGCCGGCTACAAGCATAAACATGCTTTTAAAAGCCATCTTCTTACAGCCATGACCACCAAGCGCAAACGTCAACTGCGGGGCTCCAGCACTTTGAATGCTGCGGACAAACCTGCCGTTGATCGTATGCTGCGAAACTGATCTGAAACTACTGTAAGGAGTCTGATATGCCCCGCGTAAAAAGAGGTGTCACCGCACACCGTCGGCACAAGAAAGTCCTCAAGCAGGCAAAAGGTTATTACGGTGCCAGAAGCCGTGTCTACCGCGTTGCCAAACAAGCCGTTACCAAGGCTGGTCAATACGCCTACCGAGATCGGCGCGTTAAAAAGCGTACTTTCCGCTCATTATGGATTGCCAGAATCAATGCCCAGGCCAGGGTCGAAGGCATGAGTTACAGTCAGTTAATTGCAGGACTGAAAAAAGCTGAAATTACATTAGACCGTCGTGTATTGGCTGATTTAGCTGTCCACGACAAAGCCGCTTTTGGGCAAGTTGTTGAGCAAGCGAGAACTGCTTTAGCCTGAAATTAACATCGTCCAAGGGTGTATCATCCCAGCTGTGATAGCTACCGCGTTGACAAAATATCAGATGCAATGAATCCCGATTAAGGAAGTCGTAAACTCAGGCAATGATTCAAGCAAACTAAATAAGGAAAGGGCGTAAGCTCTTTCCTTTTTTTCTAAGGAACAAGTATGAACGATCTGGAGGCCCTCGCTGAGTCTGCAATCAAGGCGATAAATGACGCCGTGTCGCTTGCGGCGCTGGACGATGTGAGGATCGAGTTCCTGGGTAAAAAAGGCAAGATTACCAGCCTCCTCAAAGGTCTGGGCAAGCTTGCCAGTGATGATCGCCCCAAAGCCGGAGCGAAGATCAATGAAGCCAAAGAGACACTGCAGTCACTAATCAATACACAAAAGCAAAGTCTCGAAGATACCGCCCTTGATGCCAGAATGGCTGAGGAGCGTATCGATGTCACCTTACCAGGCCGTAACAGCGCTGTCGGTGGTTTGCACCCGATTACAAGAACCATGGAGCGTATCGAGAATTTCTTCACCCGCGCCGGTTATCAGGTGGCCACGGGCCCTGAAATTGAAGATGACTACCACAATTTTGAAGCGCTCAATATTCCGGCGCATCATCCGGCGAGGGCAATGCATGACACCTTTTATATCGACCCTCAAACGGTGTTGCGAACCCATACCTCGCCCGTGCAGATCAGAACTATGGAGCATCAGCAACCGCCGATTCGGATAATTTGTCCGGGTCGTGTGTATCGCTGCGATTCTGATTTAACCCATACGCCGATGTTTCATCAGGTGGAAGGCTTAGTGGTTGATACAGACATCAGCTTTGCGGATTTAAAGGGTACCGTCGATCAATTTCTTAAAGCGTTTTTTGAGGCGGACTTGCCGGTTCGATTTCGCCCCTCTTATTTCCCGTTTACTGAACCGTCAGCAGAAGTCGATATTCAATGTGCCAATTGCCTGGGGGAGGGTTGCCGTATTTGTAGCCGCACCGGGTGGCTAGAGGTGATGGGTTGCGGCATGGTGCACCCCAATGTGTTTGATTCCTGCGGTGTCGATACCGAGGAATTTACCGGATTTGCCTTTGGCATGGGTGTGGAGCGCCTGGCGATGCTGCGCTATGGCGTGACGGATTTAAGAATGTTTTTTGAAAATGATGTCAGATTTTTAGAGCAGTTTTAGTTTTAGTTAAGTTAAATGATTAGTCGCGGATATTATGAAGTTTAGTGAATTGTGGTTGCGAGAATGTGTCAGCTTAGACACCGATACTTCTGGATTGATCGCTCGGATGACCATGGCCGGGCTAGAGGTGGATGGCACCGAAGCCGCAGCCGCTGAGTTTGCCGGTGTTGTTGTTGCTGAAATTGATAGCACTGAAGCGCACCCTCAAGCGGAAAATTTAAACGTTTGCCAGGTAAGCGTTGGTGATGGTGCGGCCGTACAAGTTGTCTGCGGCGCGCCTAACGCGCGTCCGGGTTTGAAGGTGGCTTTTGCGACAGTCGGCTCGAGGTTGCCTGGCTCAGTAGAGATTGGCCAGGCCGAGCTTCGTGGCGTGTCATCGTTCGGTATGCTCTGTTCGGCTGCTGAATTGGGTCTATCTGAAGACGACGCGGGATTGTTGGAATTGCCTGATGACGCAAGCATCGGGGCTAATCTAAGAGATTCCCTACAGCTGGATGACACCATCATCGAAGTCGATTTGACACCCAACCGTGGCGACTGTCTGAGTATCCTGGGTCTTGCCCGTGAAGCGGCCGTTTTATACGAAACTACTTATTCTATAGACGCAGGCGAGCCTGTTAAGTCATCGATTGACATGACGTTCCCGGTTAGCCTTTCAGCTGGCGAGGCCTGCCCGCGTTACGCCGGTCGAGTCATATCTGGTCTGGATATTGGCCAGGCCACGCCATCATGGATGGTCGAGAAGTTACGTCGGGCAGGGCTTCGCTCGATTGATGCAGTGGTAGATGTGACCAATTATGTGATGCTTGAACTGGGCCAGCCTTTGCATGCCTTTGATCTCGATAAGCTACAGGGTGGCATCGATGTTCGTTATGCACACAACAACGAGAGTTTAGAGCTTCTCGGTGGTACCAGCGTGACGCTTGATACGAAAACCCTCGTTATTGCTGATCAGTCAAGACCGCTGGCTTTAGCCGGAATTATGGGCGGGGCTGGATCTGGCGTGTCCGCAAAAACCACACAGGTCTTTTTGGAAAGCGCGCATTTTAATCCCCTGGTTATCGCTGGGAAGGCTCGACAATATGCTCTACATACCGATTCTTCACATCGCTTTGAGCGCGGTGTCGATCCGCAATTACCCGAGCGTGCGCTGGAGCGTGCCACCGAATTGTTAGTTGCCATTGCCGGTGGTCAGGTTGGCCCCGTCAGTATTCAGGAAGATTTATCAGCTCTGCCAGCACAACAAAATATTTTGTTTCGCAAAGCGCGCCTGACCCAGCAGTTAAGGTTAAATTTTGAAGATGGTATCGTCGCAAATATCCTCACCAGCCTGGGTATCGAAGTTACAGATGTGACCGATGAAGGGTGGCATTGCCTTACCCCTAGCTGGCGTTTTGATTTGTCTATAGAGGCGGATCTGGTCGAAGAGGTTGCCCGTATATTCGGTTACGACAAATTGCCCGTTGGCACGCCAAGCATGCCCCTGCAAACAGCGGTAGACCGGGAAGTTATTACTCCGCTATCCAGACTAAAAAAACTGATGGTGGGGCGAGATTACCGAGAGGCCGTCACCTATAGCTTTGTGGATGAAGCCTTGCAACAAGTGGTTAGTCCGGGCGTGGCGGGTATCCCGGTGACGAATCCCATTAGTGCTGACATGAACGTGATGCGCACGTCGTTATTACCGGGCTTGTTGGCGGCGTTAAAACACAATTTAAACCGGCAGCGATCTCGGCTGCGATTGTTTGAGGCTGGCCAATGTTTTCAAAATGGCCACGCGATAACACATAATGAACTAATAGCTGGCGTGATTACTGGTGACAGAAATCCGCTGGGCTGGACGAGCCAGTCAGAGGCTGTCGATTTTTATGATATTAAAGGCGATGTAGAAGCACTTCTCACTCTGTCTGGCACTTTTGGACGGATAGTATTCGAGCCCGAACCGCATGCTTCATTACAGCCAGGCCAGTCATTATTGATAAAGGATAATCGTTTAAATACAGTAGGTTATGTTGGTAAGTTGCATCCAAATATAGAAAAATATCTTGGCGTAAACCAATCTATATATGTATTTGAATTAAATCTCGAGACTGTTGTTCGTGGGGAATTACCAAAATATGTGGAAATCACTCGGTTTCCCAGTGCAACAAGGGATATCGCAGTCCTTGTTGATCCGGACGTTTCTTTTGAAACACTGCGCGATATCATTGAAAGCAGCTCTGTGGATTCACTCACAGACTTAAAGGTTTTTGATGTTTATAAGGGCAAACACATTGAAAACAATAGGAAAAGTGTCGCATTGAGCTTGACCTTTCAGCACAAATCCCGCACTCTGAGTGACGAAGAGGTTAGCTTGGCAATAGATATCATTGTAACTGCGCTGAAAGAAGAGTGTTCTGCACAACTTAGAGGCTGATTGATGGGTGCGTTAACCAAAGCAGATATTGCAGAAATGCTCTACGACGAGCTGGGACTCAATAAACGGGAGTCCAAAGAAATCGTTGAATGTTTCTTCGAAGAAATTCGGGTTGCCCTGGAGAATAATGAGCAGGTAAAGTTATCTGGCTTTGGTAATTTTGATCTAAGGAATAAAAGTACTCGCCCAGGCAGGAACCCTAAAACTGGGGAAGAGATACCTATTCAGGCAAGACGAGTTGTGACATTTAAACCAGGCCAAAAGCTGAAAGTAAGGGTGGAAAAATATGCTGGAACCAAGTAATAACGATCAGCTCCCAACCATACCGGGTAAGCGTTACTTTACTATTGGTGAAGTGAGTGAGCTTTGTGAGGTAAAACCCCATGTGTTACGTTATTGGGAACAAGAATTTCCAACTCTTAGTCCAGTAAAGCGCAGGGGAAATCGTCGATACTATCAACGGCAGGATGTGTTGCTTATTCGTCAAATTCGATCTCTGCTTTATGATCAGGGTTTTACAATCGGTGGTGCTCGACAACGTCTTGATGGTGATAATGTCAAAGAAGAAGCGACGCAAACACGTCAAATAGTCAATCAGACTATAAGTGAGCTTGAAGAAGTTTTAGAGGTTCTTAAAGGCTAACGAGGTATTACTCTTGCGCGGGAAATGTTATCAAGTATGATGCGCACAGCTTAAAATTGAGCTGGATTTTAGTAGTAGCGGAGCGTAGCGCAGCCTGGTAGCGCACCACACTGGGGGTGTGGTGGTCGTCGGTTCAAATCCGGCCGCTCCGACCATATTTAGTGCTTATGTTAATGTTAATGTTTTGTCGCCGACAATAATTCGATAGTACCCTGTAACTTTCTCCCTAATTCTCTGTAACACAGCTTCTTTTACGCCACCCGTTTCTCTAATTTTTAATCTTAATAATATTCCCGTCTGCAGGTTTTCGAGTTTAAAATACACGGTTTGTACTAGCTAGTATTCGTCCAAGCAGTTTTGGGGCGGCGTAAATATATACAAAAACGTTGAGTAAGAAATGGCTAAAGAAAGAATTTTGACTGGTATAACTACGACTGGTACACCCCATTTGGGCAACTATGTGGGAGCGATTAGGCCCTCAGTAGTCGCTAGCAAACATAAAGAAGTTGAGTCCTTTTATTTTTTAGCAGATTATCACGCCTTGATAAAATGCCAGGATCCCGCAGAGATTCATCGTTCGACACTGGAGATTGCCGCAAGCTGGATGGCGCTTGGTCTGGACACAGATAATGCAATATTTTATCGGCAGTCAGACATCCCCGAAATTCCAGAGTTAACCTGGTTGCTTAATTGTATTACAGCCAAGGGATTAATGAATCGATCCCATGCGTATAAGGCAGCGGTTCAGGAGAATGAATCGGCCAATGAAGATTCTGATTTTGGCATCACAATGGGATTGTTTAGTTATCCCGTGTTAATGGCGGCTGATATCTTGATGTTTAATGCTGGCAAAATTCCGGTTGGCCGGGATCAGATACAACATGTGGAGATGGCTCGTGATATCGCCCAGCGTTTCAATCATCATTATGGCGAGCATTTTGTGTTACCCGAGGCGGTAATAGATGACAATGTCCCACTTCTGCAGGGCCTGGATGGACGCAAAATGAGCAAAAGTTACGGCAATACCATTCCACTGTTTCTTAGTGAAAAACAGCTAAAGAAAAGTATAAATAAAATTAAAACCAATCTGCTTGAACCGGGTGAACCAAAAGACCCAGACAGTTCTACAGTCTTTCAGGTATGGCAGGCTTTCGCTTCGGGGGAACAAACGGCCGAAATGCGAAGAGAGTTCGCTAGTGGCATTGCCTGGGGTGAGGCCAAAAAACGCTTGTTTGAATTGATAAACAAAGAATTGGCACCAGCGCGTCAGCACTATGAGGAGCTCCTGGCAGCCCCTCAAGAAATTGAATCGGTCTTGCTCACTGGAGCTGCGCGAGCAAGGCAAATTAGTCAGCCTTTTATCAATAAATTACGTCGCGCGGTGGGTATTAACGCATTAGCGTAAGCGAATAGGACAAGTGAGGAATTTTTAACACTAGCTTGCTAATACTGGTGCATTAATTAGCAGTATTACCCAATCATAGCTTGCCGATCACCTTCACCATTGCTGTAGTGAGCTGGGTTAAATCTTCAGGACTCATAATATAGGGTGGCATAACATAAATTAACTTGCCAAAAGGTCTGAGCCAAACCCCGACTTCGACGAGTTCTCTCTGAATAACAGCTATGTTTACAGGCTTTTTCATTTCAACAACACCAATAGCACCCAGTACGCGGACGTCCGCGACGCTTGATAACTCTGCACAGGGTGCCAGACCCGCTCGAAGCTGCTTTTCAATACTGATTATTTGTCCTTGCCAGGATGACTCCAGAAGTAATTCTATGCTGGCAATGGCGACGGAGCAGGCCAGTGGGTTGGCCATAAACGTTGGGCCGTGCATAAATATACCCGCCTCGCCCTGACAAATGCCATCGCTTACCTTTTCGCTGCAAAGTGTAGCTGCTAGCGTCATATAGCCACCGGTGAGGGCTTTGCCGAGGCACAGGATGTCGGGGCTGATATTGGCCCATTCACTGGCAAAGAGTTTTCCAGTGCGACCAAAACCTGTGGCAATTTCGTCGGCGATGAGCAGCACGTCGTAGCGATCACACAATAGCCGGGCAGCGCTCAAATATTCAGGTGAATAAAACCGCATGCCGCCAGCACCTTGCACGATCGGTTCCAGGATAACGGCAGCGAGTTCTGAAGCATGCATATAAAATTTTGTTTCTAAATCTAAAATCGATGCTGGATCGAAGGGCTTATCGAATTGGCAGCGAGGTGATTCAGTGAAGATTTGTTTGGCAAGCACATCGCCAAACAAATGGTGCATACCCGTATCAGGATCGCAGACCGACATGGCTGCAAACGTATCACCGTGGTAGCCATTTTGTAGGGCCAGAAATTTTGATTTTTCAGGTCGGCCGCTGGACTGCCAGTATTGCAGTGCCATTTTTATAGCGACTTCGACACTGACACTGCCCGAATCGCTGAAAAACACTTTATCCAAAGCGTTGGGTGTTAAGTCGACCAAGGTTTTTGCGAGGCGTGCCGCTGGTTCGTGGGTGAGCCCTCCAAACATGATGTGGGCCATTTTTTCCATCTGCACGCTAATAGCCGCGTTCAGTGTTGGATGGTTATAGCCGTGGATGGCACACCACCAGGATGACATGCCGTCAATCAATTCTCGACCATCTGCAAGCTTTAGACGAACACCACTGGCACTTTTGATGTAATAACTGGGTACCGAATGATTCATTGACGAGTACGGATGCCATATATGCAGCCTGTCAATGCTTTGAATTTGTGAAGTGGTCAGGGGTTTCATGGTGCACAGCTCACATAAATTACCTTTTGCCATTGTATGACAGGTATCGCTCTCGAAACAAAAGGGTTATATTTCATAGCCATATGTGACTCCTCTCATTTAAAAACATAAGAATGGGTGTGTATCACATAGAAAAATTTACAGGGAAAATGCTATGGGATTACATTTAGTGCGGTTGTTTGTTATTGCTCTTCTGGTATCGAATGGTGCCAATTTGTTTGCGTCTCCTCACGCTACGCCCAGGTCTGCCTATTGGGCATATTGGGACAAAGATAGCGCTAATCACAAGACTATTGACCATAGTGAATTGAGTTTTATTTTGCGGACCTACGTGGTCACTGATCATCCATCTGAAATAAATCGATTTCGTTACGGAACGGTAAGCAAAGGGCATAAAAAGCGCTTGCGGGAATATATATCCGCACAACAAAAAATTGATCCTCGCGATTATTCTCGCGATGAACAAAAAGTTTATTGGTTAAATTTGTATAACGCGTTGACCATTAATCTCGTGATTGATCATTATCCAATTAATAGCATTCGAGATATAGCGATAGGGTCTCGCGGGCGGGGGCCGTGGGATCACCCTTTGGTAAAAGTGGCAGGGAAAAGGTTGTCACTCAATGATATCGAACACCGTATTTTGCGACCGATATGGAAGGATTTTAAAATTCATTTTGGTCTTGTCTGTGCGAGTCTTGGTTGCCCCAATATCCAGCCGGCTGCTTTCACGGTTGCTAATAGCAAAAAATTATTGAAGCAATCGGGCCGCCAATTTGTCAACCACCACCGTGGATTGCAATTAGAAAAGGGTAATTTACAGGTTTCGAGTTTGTTCGACTGGTATGAAAGTGATTTTGCTGCTGACCAGAAAACCTTGCTGAAAATATTTGCCCATTACGCAGATGATCGCAAGGCACTATATTTGCTTGGCTTCAGTGGCGATATTAGCTACAACTACGACTGGCGACTAAATTCGCCCTGAATTGCCTGACTAGCGGAAATTAAGCTCAAACATAAATCTTATGTTTGAGCTTAATGCGCTAATCTAATTATCGTTTAATCCGGGTTTATTTATATCTGCATCTTGGTGTTGCGAGCAAGAGGCCCGTACAATGGCGGCTTCTTTTTAGCTCACTGGCATTTCAGCCCGATACCAACATGACTTCCCAGCACGTCCGTAAAAACCGCCTTGAACTGAATAAACTGCAAAAGCGTTTACGTCGTAATGTGGGCAAAGCGATTGCCGATTACAAGATGATCGAAGCCGGCGATAAGATCATGGTGTGCCTGTCTGGCGGGAAGGATTCTTATGCGATGCTGGATGTATTGCTAAACTTGCAGCGCACAGCTCCCATAGATTTCGAGCTTGTTGCAGTAAATTTAGACCAAAAGCAGCCGGGCTTTCCCGGTCATGTGTTGCCGCAGTATCTCACTGAGCTTGGTGTGCCATTCCATGTCCTGGAAAAGGATACCTACAGCATCGTCACAGAGCTGGTGCCGGAACATAAAACGTATTGTGGTTTGTGTTCCCGTTTACGGCGGGGTTCTCTGTACGGCTTTGCCGAACAAATAGGCGCGACAAAAATAGCTCTTGGCCACCATCGTGACGACATTGTCGAAACGTTATTTCTGAACATGTTTTATGGCGGCAAACTAAAAGCCATGCCGCCCAAGCTCTTGAGTGATAACCAGCGCAATATTATTATTCGGCCCCTGGCCTATTGTCGAGAGGATGACCTCGCTAGTCTGGCTGAATTTAAGCAGTTCCCCATCATTCCGTGTAATTTATGCGGTTCTCAGGAAAATCTACAACGCAAGGTTGTCAAAGACATGTTGCAAACCTGGGAGCAGAGCCATCCGGGCAGGACAGAAACTATCTTTACCGCGATTAAAAATATATCGCCTTCACAGCTGGCCGATACTGCCCGTTTTGACTTTGCTTCGCTTGCGATAGACCGACCGTCCGAGGCTGTTGCTGTTGACG
The DNA here is from genome assembly GCA_021773435.1 of Porticoccaceae bacterium. Classification (GTDB taxonomy): domain Bacteria; phylum Pseudomonadota; class Gammaproteobacteria; order Pseudomonadales; family Porticoccaceae; genus HB2-32-21. The sequence continues at coordinate 64,630 of JAJFKC010000014.1, read as the reverse complement.
GTGTCAATATCATCGATGCCGTTAATGTGATTGGCAATTAACCCTCCGTCCCTTGATTTTACTTAGCGACATTGAATTACTGCGCGGTGGGCGACATTTGCTCGATGGTGCCGACCTGCGTGTTCATCTCGGCCAAAAAGTGGGCTTAGTCGGCGCTAACGGGTCGGGTAAATCGTCCTTGTTTTTATTGCTGCAGCATCAAATTCATGCTGATCGCGGTGATATGTCTTATCCGCAGGACTGGCGCATTGCCAGCGTCGAGCAGGAAACACCCGATCTTAAATCGTCTGTCCTGGATCACACGATTGATGGCAATGCTGAGTATCGTCAACTCGAACTGCGGCGGCACAGCGCTGAGCTAGAAGGTGGTGAGGCCCTGGCGCATTGGCATCATGACTTTGATTCAATTGATGGCTATTCGACCCCCTCAAAAGCTGCGCGCCTACTAGCGGGATTAGGTTTTGACGAAGCTGCGCAAACTCGACCGGTCGCCAGTTTTTCAGGCGGTTGGCGGATGCGAGTGAACCTCGCCCGGGCCTTGCTTCAGCCTTCAGAGTTACTGTTGTTGGACGAGCCAACCAACCATCTGGATCTCGATGCGATTGTCTGGCTCGAGAGATGGCTCAATCGTTATCAGGGAACATTATTAGTGATTTCCCACGATCGAGAATTTCTCGATAATGTGGTCAGCGCCATCGCTCATATCGAGCACAACAAAATTGGTTCCTACCAGGGTGATTACACCAGCTTTGAAAGGCAGCGTGGTGAGCAACTCATGCAGCAACAAAGCATTTATGAGAAGCAGCAAGTGCAACGCGAGCATCTGCAAAAGTTTGTCGATCGTTTTAAATATAAAGCCTCAAAAGCGCGGCAGGCGCAGAGTCGAATCAAGGCATTGGAAAAATTGCAGGCAGTGGCACCCATTTATGCCAGCAACGGTTACAGTTTTGAGTTTTATGAACCTACGGCGTTGAGTTCACCGCTCATTAGTTTTGACCGCGTTAAAGTTGGTTATGGCGATACCGTTGTTCTAGACCAAATTGGTTTGAACTTGCTGCCGGGTTCCCGTATCGGTCTATTGGGGCGCAATGGTGCGGGCAAGTCGACACTTATTAAATTGCTTGCTGGAGTCCTGGACCCAATAACTGGCCATATTGAGCAAGGTCGTCATCTCAGTGTCGGTTATTTTGATCAGCAGCAGCTCGAAGCGCTTGACTTGCAGGCTAGCCCGTTACTGCATATACAGCGTTTGGCGAAGCAAGAGACCGAACAGCAGCTGCGGGATTTTCTGGGTCGGTTTGGCTTTGCTGGAGTTCGCGCGAAAGCCCCTGTAGGGCCTCTGTCTGGTGGGGAAAAAACCCGTCTCGCACTGGCATTATTGGTCTGGCAAAAGCCGAACTTGCTATTACTCGATGAGCCCACCAATCATCTCGACGTCGATATGCGAGAGGCCCTGGTTATCGCCTTACAGGAATTTAGTGGTGCGGTGGTGGTGGTATCACATGATCGGCATCTGCTCAGAACGGTGGTCGATGATCTTTATATTGTGCAGAACCGCAGGGTTGAGCCTTTTGAAGGTGATCTGGACGATTATCAACTTCTGCAATTAGGTGGCTTTGACGAACAACCATCACCAGAGCAAGAAGAAGATATCCCATTAGTTAAAGATGGTGGCGGACGGGAAGAGCGTCAACAGCGCAAGCGCCTGGCCGCAGCGTTTCGTCAACAGACTGGAAATCACCGAAAACGACTGAAGGTTCTCGAAGAGCAAATTCACCAGCAACAAATTCAGCTCGACAAGCTCGCTTCGAAATTGACCGACCCTGGGCTTTATCAGGATGACCAGCAAGACCAGGTTAGCGAACTGAGCAGAAAACACGGTGAAGGCAAAATTAAACTCGAAGAGCTGGAAACAAATTGGCTGAAATTAAGCGATGATCTGGAGCGACAGACCATCGTATTCGAACAAAAATATGGCTGAGTATTAAATGCTCGTTTTGTAACCAGTTAGACGCTATTCAACAATAATAACTATATCCACCGATGATTTTTGAAATGCCGACATTTTGAGATTTAGTTGACAAATCAAATTCTCCAATCCACGACATTTATAGGTTTTATGCTATAGACTTGATTCGGCGTAATATTTATTCTATGCGGTAAATTTTATCCAAATACAATTCACTGAAAGCTTGGGATTTTACTATGTCTAATGAAGAAAAAAGAAACAAGGGGATAGCGTTTTTTAAAAAGTTAGTGGCGGGGCAGGACGGACCGGCTTCAGCAGTCAGGGCGGCAGTACCGGAAAAGTTCACCAACTACACTATGGAGCATCTTTTTGGCGATGTATGGCAAGGGGAGGAACTGTCGCTGGAGCAGCGGTCGCTAATCACCTGCACAATTCTGGTGGCGTTAAATCGCGAGGCGGAGCAGCGGATACACTTCCCCGGTGCGCGTAATCTCGGTGTAGAGCGAGAGACCCTGGAGGCAATGATAGTCCATGCTGCCCACTATGCTGGCTGGCCATGTGCGGCTAGTGCTTTCCGAGTTCTGTCAGAAGTGTGGCCTGTTGAAGAGAGCTAGCTGTATTAAGAGGGTCTTCGCTGTTAAAGGAAACGCTGTGACAGCAAAGTGCATACTGGGTCGACAGTGGCGAGGCTTTAAAGCTTAAAAAATAAAGTATTGAGCCTGGAAATGCAGATGCCCGCTTGTCTACGCTACGAGTGTAGGTGTAGCCGCAGGGGTCGACAAAACCAGCGTTCGATAGCTAGTGACAAAGTCTTCGACATTGCCGCTGGCTTTGGCGTGAAAATGGCGGTGCCAGTATCGAGCCAAATCTTCCAGGGTGCTATTTTCCGGTAATTCTTTACCGGTACGTTTGTAGATTAGCCAGGCGATGGCGGTGGTGTATTTTAGATTGGAGATCAGTTCTCCATGGGGGTCTTCGAGAAAACCACGTTGACTGGCCATACCTCTGATTCTGCTGGCCAGCTCAGGCTCATTGATCAGGTATTTGTCCCATATCGCGCGATGTGTTGCTGGTGAAATGTGATATAGACCTGCCAGACGACCTTCTTTAAGGCATTGCCCGAGGCCAGATTCTTGTGCAGCGGTGCCGAGTAACAAGGTTTCCCTGGCCAGACTCCAGTCACCGAGGGCTTTTAATGTCTCATGTATGACCAGGTGGCGAACCTCGTCAGCGTGAAGAGCCATATAAGTTTCCTGTCATTGCTATCGTTAATTTTATTTTGATTGTTGCTATTTACTGTCGACAGAATCAATAATTTCATTATTATTAGTATTTTACAAGCATTAATTGATTTTTAAATTAGAAGTTTCCTATAACCTGTGAACTAGCTCTCATCCTGTATGGTCAATTATTGACCAACTGAGGGGTATTAATTGTAAGGGTGGTGAGTTGCGTAAATGTCCTTATAGTCGACTGTCCGCTTGGCACGGCGCTATAGCCGCGCCAAATTAGCCAGGAGGTGATGATGAGCGCCATAGAGGTTTTGGTCGGTGATATTACTCAGTTATACGTCAGCGCGATTGTGAATGCGGGCAATACTCGGCTCACCGGTGGTGGTGGGGTTGATGGCGCAATACATGCGGCGGCGGGGGCAGATAAACTACATGAAGCTTGCGCTAAACTGGGCGGCTGTCCGACTGGAGACGTCCGCTTAACGCGCGGTTTCGATTTGGCTGCCGAGGCTATTATTCATGCCGTAGGTCCAGTTTGGCAGGGTGGTAATCGGGGTGAACCAGCGGCTTTGCGCGCCTGTTATCGCAAGGCTATGGCCCTGGCTGCCCAGCAAGGTTTTGAATCCATCGCATTTTCCGCGATTAGCTGTGGGGTGTATGGTTATCCTCATTCATTGGCCGTCGATATAGCAGTGAGTGAGGTGATGGCATGTTTTAATGGGGCAGACCAAGTCCAGAATATAGGGTCGGTGAAAAATGTGATTTTTTGCTGTTTTAACGAAGAGATGGCACACCTGTATCTTGATCGCCTGGAAATGATTAATGTTGGTAACTAGAAGCTGTATTGCATCTTGTATATCCCATTCTTGACGCACTTAAGGTGATTTATGGAAGACCATGAACTAGCTCCAAAGGAAGTGATTGGTGCCTGTGATATAGCGAATATCAATTTGCAGAGGGCGCTGGCTTATATAGATTCTGATCAGAATGGTTTAGCCAAAGTCTTGCAGGAGCCAAAACGCGTGATAAGCGTGACGTTTCCCATTGAAATGGACGATGGTTCAGTCGATGTATTCCATGGTTATCGGGTGGTTCACAGCAGGACTTTAGGGCCGGGTAAAGGCGGCATCCGCTTTCATCCGGCGGTAGACCTGGACGAAGTTAGCGCACTTGCCTCGTTGATGACCTGGAAATGTGCACTGATCGGGTTGCCTTTTGGCGGCGCTAAAGGCGGAGTTATTTGTAACCCTAAAGTGTTGTCCCAGGGCGAATTACGCCGTATTACCCGGCGCTTCATTTCCGAACTGGGGGATAATATCGGCCCCTATATCGATATTCCTTCGCCGGATCTTTATACCGATGAACAAACCATGTCCTGGGTCTACGATACCTACGATGTTATGCACCATGGCAATAACAACCGAGCAGTGGTGACGGGGAAGCCCGTGTTACTTGGTGGCTCGGAAGGTCGCCGCGAAGCGACTGCCCGGGGTTGTCGAGATGTTACCGAACATTTTATCTCGAAAGGTTTGGTGCCTGATTTGAGTGAGATAAAAGGTGCGCGGGTTGCCATCCAGGGCTTTGGCAATGTTGGCGCAGTCGCCGCAAAGCTATTCTGCGAATCCGGAGCGACGATTATTGCGCTCAGCGATTCCCAGGGCGGAATTGTCAATGAGGAAGGCATTGATCTGGCGGCTGCCTCCGACTATAAAAATATTCACGGGACGCTAGTTGGCCTGCCCGAAACCCTTAGCGTTACTAATGACGCACTGCTTGAGCTTGACTGTGAGATATTGATTCCCGCTGCTTTGAGCAAGCAAATATGTGCTCACAATGCAGAAAATATCAAAGCACGACTTATTGTCGAAGCGGCCAATGGCCCGATCACTCCAGCGGCTGACCGAATACTGGCGGAGCGAAATATCTGGGTATTACCCGATATCCTAGCCAATGCGGGCGGCGTGACGGTGAGTTATTATGAGTGGCTGCAAAACCTGGATAATAACCAGTGGGAGTTAGACGACATTAATGCCAGGTTGCATAAACTCATGCGCAAAAGCACTGATGCAGTTGTCGATCGCTGGCAGTCCCTTCAGCGCTTAACTGAAGAGCGCGATACTGAGCTTGGTGATGACGGCGCTGATAATGCCTCGCCGTATCCTGCTGATCTACGCACCGCCGCGTTAACGATCGGTGTGGAGAGGCTGGCACAGGTGACAGCTCAGCGAGGTATCTGGCCTTAAATCGGGGCACCGGATCGTGTCCAATCCAGTATTCGTCGTCAGAATCTTGTGCCCCGAAAATATCGCTACATTCGCTCCATGGTTTCAATACCCAGCAAATGCAAACCCTGCTGCAAGGTGCCCGCCGTCAGGGCGCAAAACTGCAGGCGGCTGTCGCGTAGCTCCGGTGGCACATCGTCCTTAAGAATAGGACAATTTTCATAGAAAGTCATAAAGGCGCTGGCCAGGTTATAGAGGTAATTACACAGGGTATGGGGGAAGCTATCTTTGGCGACCTGAATCACGGTGTTGTCGAAATCCAGCAATGCCAGCGACAGGTTTTTTTCGGCCTCGCCAGTGATAGTGATTGAATGTCGACCAAATGCGTTTTGGTCGTCAGCGCCAAAATTGACGCCAGCGCGTCTAAAAATACTACGAACCCTGGCGTAAGCGTACTGCAAATAAGGCGCGGTATTGCCTTCGAAGCTGAGCATGCTATCCCAGCTAAATAGGTAATCGTTGGTGCGGGTTTTACATAAATCGGCATATTTCACCGCGCCGATACCGACTTTCTGGGCCACGTCTTGCTGTTCTTTGTTAGTCAAACCCGGATTTTTCTCCTGAATCAACAATGTGGCTTTTTCGACTGCCTCAATAAGTAGGTCAGCCAGTTTTATGGTGCCGCCGCTGCGCGTTTTAAACGGCTTGCCGTCTTCACCCATCATGGTGCCAAAGGGCAGATGTTCCAGGGTGATATCGTCTCTAATAAACCCGGCTTTACGAGCCACAGTAAATATCTGCTTCATGTGGAGACTTTGTCGGGCGTCGATAAAATACATCACACGATGGGCATTTAACTGATCGCTACGATATTTTAACGCCGCCAGGTCAGTGGTGGCGTAAAGATAACCACCATCGGATTTTTGGACGATAACGGGGCTGGGCTGGTCTTTTTTGTCAGCGAACTCGTCGAGGAAAACGACCATTGCACCCTGGTCTTCAACTGCCAGATCCTGGTCTTTCAAGGCGCTAACAATATCTACTAATGCTTCGTTATAGGCGCTTTCAGGATAGATATCCTCGGTGGTGAGGGTCACGTTCAACTGGCGATATATAGCTTCGCTATGGGCCACAGAGATATCAATAAACTGTTGCCACAAAGTGTGGCAGTGGGCATCGCCAGATTGTAACTTCACCACGTAGCTGCGTGCTTTATCCGCGAATTCGCTGTCTGCGTCGAAATGGGCTTTTGCCTGTTGGTAAAAGCTCTCAAGGTCTTTAAGGGCCAGTTCCGGCTGTTCGCCAACGCCGAGCTGTTCTTCAAGTTCGGCAATCAACATGCCAAACTGGGTGCCCCAGTCGCCCATATGATTCTGTCGGATAACCCTGTGGCCGAGGTATTCCAGGATCCTGGCCATGGCATCGCCAATAATGGTGCTGCGCAAATGGCCGACGTGCATCTCTTTGGCCAGATTAGGCGAAGAATAGTCAACCACGATAGTTTCCGTTTGCGTTTGTGCCACGGGCTTCCTCATGCCATTTGTCTGACAATGCTCATACAACTCGTGGGCGGCAGTGGCGAGAAACTGATTGGTCAAATGGATGTTGATAAACCCAGGTCCGGCTATTTCGACTCGCTCGGCAATGCCCTCAAGATCCAGGTGGTCGACAATGTCAGTCGCCAGTTGACGAGGATTCTGGCCCAGTTGTTTTGCCGCTGCTAAAGCGCCGTTGGCCTGAAAGTCGCCAAACTCTGCTTGCGTGCTGACCGCGACACGAGCGGGCAGGTGGTCCGGCACGCTGGCCCCGGTCATGGCCAGGCGAACTTTTTGATTGAGTAATTCAACAATGTCCATTGCAATGCAGCTGATCTCAGAGAATCGCGGATTGTAGAGGCACCATTATTGATTGCAACCGGTATTGGTCTGGAATTGGGTATTCGAGCCAGTGATGAATTAAATTCTGCCTGACACGGCTGTGTTGAAGAGATTTTCGGCGGCGTAATCTGGCTGTGTATAATGCGCGTCTTGATCTGGTTTGTATTAGTAATAGTGATTGTTTAACTATTCTAGGGCAGAGGAGAAGGGAGCGTGATAAGCGACACATTGTTTGTGAACAGCACATTGTTTGGTCAGGGCGTCGATATGATGCTCTATGGGATGTCTACAGTATTTATATTTTTACTGGCCCTGGTGGTGGCAATCAATGTGATGTCGAGACTTGTTTCGGCATTTTCCCCCGAAGCGCTAGTTGATGACCCAAATGGTCAGGTAGAGCAAAGGGTAGCGCCCCTCACGAAAAAAATAATCCAGGCGGCGATAGATCAACATCGAAACCGTCGGTAGTAACTGTTAGTAGTAGTTGGTTTATCATTGAGCATTAACGTAGAAAAATAGCTGAAATAAAAGCTCAAAGACCAGTCAGTAGGGGTAGCGTTCAAGAGTGAGGATACATGGCAGAAAATAACAAGCCTTTGGGGTTGACCGATGTGGTGTTGCGCGACGCCCACCAGTCTTTGTTTGCTACCCGCCTGCGTCTGGACGACATGCTGCCCGTCGCAGCGCTGCTGGATCGGGTCGGTTATTGGTCGTTAGAAACCTGGGGCGGCGCAACTTTTGATGCCTGCATTCGCTATCTGGGCGAAGACCCCTGGGATCGTATTCGTCAACTAAAAAAGGCTATGCCCAATACGCCTCAGCAAATGTTGTTCAGAGGCCAGAATATACTGGGTTACCGGCATTACGCCGACGATGTAGTGACGCGATTTGTCGAACGGGCTGCTGTTAATGGCGTTGATGTTTTCCGCATTTTCGACGCGATGAACGATATGCGCAACCTTGAGACGGCGCTTACCGCAGTCAAAAAAATCGGCAAACATGCACAGGGAACGATTTCATATACCGTTAGCCCCGTGCATACCCTCGATCTCTGGGTCGATCTGGGCCGTCGTCTAGAAGATATGCAGGCAGATTCTATCTGCATCAAAGATATGGCTGGTTTACTGACGCCTTACACAGGGTTTGAATTGGTTTCTTGTCTGAAAAAAGCCGTCAATATTCCGATTCATATGCAATGCCACGCTACTACGGGTATGTCCACGGCTACCTATCTCAAGTGTGTGGAGGCGGGTATTGATAACGTTGATACGGCCATATCGTCAATGTCCATGACCTACGGGCATTCGCCCACCGAAGCGGTGGTTGCGATTCTGCAGGGCACGGGTCGGGACACCGGTCTGGATATCGAACTGCTAGAAGAAATTGCCGCCTATTTTCGCGAAGTGCGTAAGAAATATGCCAAGTTCGAAGGCTCCTTGCGCGGCATCGATTCGCGCATATTAGTCGCCCAGGTGCCGGGCGGCATGCTGACTAATATGGAATCTCAACTGCGAGAGCAAGGCGCAGAAGATCGTCTGGACGATGTGCTTGCAGAAATACCACAGGTTAGAAAAGATCTGGGTTACCTGCCCCTGGTAACACCGACTTCACAAATTGTCGGCACCCAGGCAGTGCTTAATATCCTAACTGGTGAACGTTATAAATCAATTTCAAAGGAAACTGCTGGTGTATTAAAAGGGGAATACGGCGCAACCCCTGCACCGGTCGATCAGGCTTTACAGAGCCGTGTGCTAGATGGTGCCGAAGTGATCACTCAGCGTCCAGCTGACTTGCTGGCTGACGAACTGGATAGTTTGACGAAGGATCTGGAGCAAGCTGCGAAGGCTGGTGGTATCACCTTACACGAGGGAGAACAGCGCATAGATGATGTGCTTATTTATGCGCTTTTTCCTCAAATAGGTCTGAAATTTTTAGAAAACAGAAACAATCCCGACGCTTTTGAGCCGGTGCCAACTGGCGCTTCATCTGCTGTGACAAATGACGATGGGGAAGAAATTTATACCGTTGACGTTGAAGGCAAGCAATATACCGTCGCGGTATCTGCGGGTGGTGATATCAGCGCGATCGTGCCTGCGGGTTCGCTCGGTAATGCTCTGAGCCAGCCCAACGAGGCCGGTGCGGCCATAACGGGGGGTGAGCCAGTTGCGGCACCTCTGGCCGGTAATATATTTAAAGTGTTGGTGCAACCGGGTCAGAGTGTTGCCGAAGGTGACAACATTATTATTCTGGAAGCCATGAAAATGGAGACGGCAGTGAGCGCCCCCAAGGACGGGAAAGTTGGTGAGTTAATGGTGAAAGAGGGCGACAGTGTGGTGGTCGGAGATTCTTTGATCACGATTGTTTAGTCGAGTAATCTTTAGCCTAACAATTTAGTTGAGCAATTTAGTTCCGCTGTTTAATCGCAAGGTTTAAGTGCATGGCCCGTCAGCTGATATATTTATTTCAAGTATTTATAAGGCTAATTCTCTAGGCAAATTATGGATCAACTGACACAACTCTGGCAGTCATCAGGATTAGCGCAAATTAGCGTTGGTACCATAGTTATGATGGCTGTGGGATTAACCCTGCTCTATTTGGCCATTCGCAAGGGCTTTGAGCCATTATTATTAGTGCCTATCGGCTTTGGTACGATTCTGATCAATATTCCGGGCGCTGATTTTGATGCGGCGCCGGTTTACGATGCGCTGGGTCATCTCGAAAGCCCCGGTGGTCTGATGTATTACATTTATACTGTCGGTATCGCCTCGGGAATGTTTCCGCTGATTATTTTCATGGGCGTTGGTGCGATGACGGATTTTGGCCCACTGTTGGCCAATCCCAAAACCCTGTTGTTAGGGGCTGCGGCGCAAGTGGGGATTTTTACCACGGTGTTGGGCGCGGTGGGTTTAAGTAGTTTAGGTATCCTCGACTTTTCTATTCGCGATGCGGCTTCCATCGGCATCATTGGTGGTGCTGATGGCCCAACGGCCATTTTTGTGACCAGTAAATTATCCCCCGAATTACTCGGCGCAGTAGCTGTGGCGGCCTATTCATATATGGCGTTAGTGCCGATTATCCAGCCGCCGATTATGCGCCTGCTGACGACCGAGCAGGAAAGAAGTATAAAAATGGAGCAGTTACGTCCCGTGTCTGGTCTTGAAAAAATAGTTTTTCCGTTGATGCTGTTGTTTTTAGTTGCGATGTTTTTACCCACCGCCGCACCCTTGTTAGGCATGTTTTGTTTTGGCAACTTGATGCGGGAATGTGGCGTTGTCGCCCGATTGTCTGACACAACTCAAAACGCGCTGATTAATATCGTCACCATATTTCTTGGACTGGGTGTCGGTTCCAAAATGAGTGCCGACAAATTTCTTAACTGGGAAACCCTGGGTATTCTCGGTTTAGGCATGTTAGCGTTTTGCATCGGCACCGCGGCGGGTGTATTGATGGCTAAATTAATGAATGTCTTTAGTAAAACACCGATTAATCCCTTGATCGGTTCTGCGGGCGTATCGGCTGTGCCGATGGCTGCGAGGGTGTCCAACAAAGTTGGTCTTGAGGCAAACCCCCATAACTTTTTGTTGATGCATGCAATGGGGCCAAACGTGGCCGGTGTTATCGGTTCAGCCATTGCTGCAGGTGTGATGATCTCTCTGGTATCAGGGTTTTGATTGGTTGATTGTCCGCGTGTATTTGCATGCCGCATATTACGTATACCACGTTCGCACAGCTTATTGAGCACATTTTATTGAATACGCCATAAGGCTCTTGGGGCAAAACGTTACCTCTTATGTCCATCTATAAAACCATTGAACAAAAGCTAAAAGACGGGCTGGCTCCTGTCTACATAGATGTTGTTAACGAAAGTCATATGCACAATGTGCCGGATAATGCCGAAACGCATTTCAAGGTCGTTATCGCCTCTGAAGCGTTTTCCGAACTAAAATCGGTGCAGCGTCATCAGCGAGTTTATAAGCTTCTCAGCGAAGAGTTGAAGTCTGGCGTTCACGCCCTGGCTATCCACACCTATACGCCAGCTGAATGGGCCGCTCGTGGGCAATCGCCTAATTCGCCAAAATGTCTGGGTGGTGAGTGATACCCGGGTAGTCTGGTTTTTGCTGGGTCGTGGTCAATTGATGTAGTTAAACGATTATCTTTATGTCTCCAGCCAAATAACCTTTGGATATAGACTAAATCGTTTCTGCTCGATACCTTGCCATTAATCTGGATCAATCGCTTTCTTTGCAATGAATGATTTAATGATCGAGTCATTCATTAGTGAGGAAGTTAATTATGGGCAGTAGAAAATATGCCAAAACCTTCGCGGTATCGATGTTGGTAACTGGGTTCGCCTGTACCTTGAGTAGTGCTCAGGCTTATGAGGCTGGGGATCTAATTTTGCGTGCGGGAGTGGCGTCGGTTCAACCGGATGAGGACAGTTCAGCACTGGAACTCAATGGTACTTCGTTGACGGGTACCAGTGCGGGTGTCGATAACAGTGAGCAACTAGGTTTAACGCTCACCTATATGTTGGCTCCCAATGTTGGCATTGGTGTGTTAGCTGCGACACCGTTTGAGCATGATATTAAAGCCAAGGGTTTGGGCGTTGATGCTGGCGAGGCCAAGCAATTGCCGCCGACAATTACGCTCCAGTACTTCCCGATGGCGGCTTCGTCAGCGTTCCAGCCCTATCTGGGGATTGGCATAAATTACACGATATTTTTCTCCGAAAATGTTGACGGCGAGTTAGAAGGCGCACTGGGTACTCGGGGTGACCTTGAGCTTGATGATTCTTTTGGCATCGCAGGACAAGTCGGGTTCGACTATGCGCTAAATGAGCACTGGCTGGTAAACGCTTCGGTTTGGTATCTTGATATCGATACCGATGCGACCTTTAAATTTGACGATGGCACTCGAGTTAAGGCTGATGTCGATGTTGATCCCTGGGTCTATATGATAGGTTTGGGTTATCGGTTTTAGGGGCTATTTCCGCGAGAACATGCACCAGCCCCGATAAATATCCGGCACCGCGAGTTCTAAAGCTTAGGTTTTAAAGCTTAGGTTTTAAAGCTTAGGTATTGGCGAGTTCTTGAAGCGCCAGGGTATCGACAACTTCAATTTCTTTCTTGTCCACGTTTAGTAGGCCCTGTTTCTGGAATCGACTAAACACGCGGCTGACTGTTTCAACGGTGAGGCCCAGGTAGTTGCCGATATCGGCTCGCGACATTGGCAGGCGAAAACGGATGCCAGATAGACCGCGCTTGGCATTTCGTGCCGAAATACTTAGCAATAGAGTGGCGACCCGTTCTTCGGCACTGTTTTTGCTAAGCAAGGTAATCAGTTGTTGATCGCTGGTGATTTCCTTGCTCATTAATTTAAAAAAATGCCTTTGTAGCGATGGCATAGTGATGCTTAATTCTTCCAGCCTGCTAAAAGGAATTTCACATATTGAGGCAGTTTCCATCGCTACCGCAGCGCTGACGTGATGGGTGTGGGCTATGCCATCCATGCCAAATATTTCACCGGGCAGATAAAATCCGGTAACCTGGATTACGCCCTGCTCATTGACGCTATAGGTTTTGATAGACCCACTACGCACCGCATATACAGCAGAAAACTCATCAGCAATATCGTAGACATGACTGTCTTTTTGCAGTGGCCTGCCACGTTGAACAATTTCATTAAGTCGTTCGACCTCATCGTACTCCAAAGCAATAGGCAGGCACAGGGAGTTCATCCTGCAATCTGTACAGCTAATGGATGCATTGTGTGGACAGGCTACGGTCATGGTGGAATTCCTGCTCAGGTCAGAAGGTTCGGATATTGCAGTCATTATAGACCTCATTGCTTAGATGAATCATTTAGATGCAAAATTTAGATGAGAAAACTTGGCTGATGAAATTAATTGTTTCGTCAGTGCATTCAGGTTGACAAGGCCGCCATTGGTTAATTTGAATACGCCAGCGTTGGGTTGAGATAGCCAGCCCTGATTAATCATTGATGTAAGTATATCTGCAGAGGCATTATCCTCTGCGTCGACATGTATTTGTTTATAGCAGACCAGCGTTTGCAGACGCTGCGCAAGCCCGATGTATGTATTATTTAGTTGATAGTGCGTTACCGGCAAATTTTTTTTCGCACCGATGCAGTGCCGATAAGCTTCAGGGTCAATAGTATTAAGCTCGTACCTGGGGCCGATCAAGCTGAGTGCGCCAGCACCTACCCCCAACCGGGTCTGTATGGCCTGATTGTCGTAACCCCATGGTGTCAGGTGCAGTTTCCTGTTTTTATGGAGTCCATAGTTTTCATGCTGTGGTGCGTAATAGCAATTATTACCGCAACTGACCCAGTCATGTTCAGACAAATACTCATTAATCTGGACTAGTAAGTGCTTGCTGTCGTCTGTATCGGATGCGGGCTGGGTAGCCTTTGATTGCTTATACACCAGCTCAATTTGTTGGTAGGCAGTATTTTGCAACAACTTCACCAGGCCCATTAAGAAATCCGGGTGGCATTGATCGCTCAATCTAATTTTAAAGTTGAGCTTAATGTGCTCATAATCGGCCAGCATTTCCAGGCCAGCCTGAATTCTAGACAGGCTTCGATCCTTACCAGCGATTGATGCGTCGACGTATATTTTGACGCAGTTAAACTTCAGCCCGGCGAGCAGGGCTATCGATGGTTTGTTTAGCTCGGAGGCGCTGACGCTAATGCCTCGAATAGTGTTTAACTCATTGCTATGAGGAAAGTGGTTGCTAAACCGAAAGCACAATTCCGTGATAGCCTCCGGTGACAGCTGTTTAAGGGGTGAGCCTGAGAACCAGAATGATTTAACCGACTGGTGGATGTCGTAATCGCTTTGTCTGCTGGCCATCTCCTGGCAGAGTAGTTTTTCGTAGTGCGGTATCTGTTCTCTGGGAGAATATATATTGAGTGCCAATGGACCGATTCGCTGTGTGGGCGTCGCTGTATCGGTGAGCGCGCGGTGCGTATCCCTTGTAGAATACAAAGGCAGGAGTGTCGACTTAAAGTCTGTTGTCAGTTGGCGAGGTGCTTGAATTGTTGAAACGTTAGCCATTTGTGTGACTTTTGCGCCAGGAGGAAATATTTGGATGCGAGTACCAATATTCCAGGCGCTTTTAAACCTTGAATTTGAGGCAATGAATGCTAAAGGTTCGTATTTATGCTCAAAATGACTTGTATCAAATGGGTTTCAATCTCATGAAGTTATGCTATGTAATGGCTCTCCGGGTTCCTGCAATAGTTTGAATATGCCTTGATTGTAAGTTTGTTATGACTGAGGATTACAAGATTGTTAGGTTACCTTTGATGCGGGTACGCGTGTCGAAATTCATTTAGAGAATAGTTTTTAATGGGTTTAACATACAGGGCTAAGGTAAAGGGATTAACGAAATGGAAAAGATTCTGGCGGTTATTACGGACTGGGACGATGCTAATGCGGTTTTGTCGCGGGCGGCGAAATTGGCGGAGCAGTTCAAGACTCAGGTTGAAGTTTTACGGCCGGTATCTTCTCCGCTGGCCGATTTGAATCTGACCCAGGTAAACAGGCACCTCGGGGCAGATGGGTTTTCTAGTGTCCGTGATTCAATTATGCAGGAAGAGCATAAGCGGCTTGAATCAGTATGTGGGGCTATTAGTTGGCCATGCGCTATAGAGTGGCACGCAGAGTGGTGTAAGCGTATCCACCAGGCCATTGTTGAGCGAGCGGAAAGCGCTGGTGTCGGGCTGATTGTTTTGATGGCCAGTCATCATTCAGTGCTTGCTACATTGGTGCACACTCCTGATGACTGGCATCTATTTCGTGACGCGCCCTGTCCGGTGTTGTCTCTGGTGAGGGATGCCAAGCCGGTGGTTCGTGTGATTGCCGCCATTGACGCGTTTGATCATAGTGAGGCCCACCAGTTGTTGTCTGCACGGGTGATTGATCAAGCACGAGCGCTGGCGAAAGCAGAGGCAGTGCCCGTAACGGTATTAAGTGTGGTGCCCGACCCAGCCCTGCTCTATGCGGGTTTCGTTAATGCGCCGATAAATGTCGATTTTCAGGCGCAGGTAATGATTGAAGCAAAAGCCAATTTAGCCGATATGTTAAAACGTCTGGGTGTGGCTGCGGATTCCGATGAGGCCGTAGTTGAAGTAATGGTTGAAGTAAAGCCCGGTCAAATAGAGAGCGTCGTGACCCAGGAAGGCGAGCTTGGCGGCTTACTGGTAATCGGTAGCGCTGCAAATAAAGGTGTTAAAGGTTTCTGGATCGGTAATACGGCGGAACGAATATTGCACCATATGCGCTCAGATATGCTGGTGGTCAATTAATACCTGGCCAGATTTAGTACCTGGCTAGATTGCCTGATTTCTCGGACAGCAGCTCGCTACTTTCGAGTCCCCAGGCTTCATCCAGACGCTTCTGGCGGCCACAGCTCCATTTGTAAAACTTAAAGCGGCTGGGGTTGGTCATATAATAATTTTGATGATAATCCTCCGCCGGATAGAAAGTGCTGGCGGTTGTTATCTCGGTGACAATGGGGCTGTCAAATAGCTTTTTATCTGTCAGGGTTTGTTTGCTTGATTCCGCAAGATCACGCTCCGTGTCATTCGCGACAAATATTCCACTGCGGTACTGACTACCGCGATCACAGAATTGTCCGCCACCATCCACTGGGTCAATATTCTGCCAAAATACATCCAGGAGTTCCTGGTAAGTGATTTTGTTGGCATCGTACTTAATTAAAACTGCCTCCGTATGCCCCGTTTTCCCACTGGACACTTCGTTGTAATCTGGATTAGTCACATGGCCGCCGGTGTAACCAGAGATGGTTTCAAGAACGCCATCGAGCGCATCGAAGGGCGGTTCCATACACCAGAAACATCCACCAGCAAAGATTGCTTGAGCTGGCTCTGTTGTTATTGCGTCTTCGGCAGAACTTGGTAACGAATATGGGCCGAGCAAAAAAACTGAGAATATGACAGGGGCAAACATGCGGAGCAGGGAGTTGTTAAGTGTTTTCATCGAGCGCAACCGTATTTTGTGGGCGTGTTTTGTGAATGTATGGCAGAGGGTTTGCTATATAAATGATTTTGACGATTACTTTTGTCATGGGTTCCTTATTTTGCCAGTTAAAATCCTATAATTCACGCAGAGGTAATATTTATGTGGTTTTCAATGTTATTGTCTCTCCTAATACTTGAGCGCAAAACTTTAAATAATTCGAGTAGTCCTAACAACATATCGCTCATTGGTAACGCTTTGATGCAAAGCCTCGATTAATAATTGCACATATATACCCTGGATTATGCTGGATACCCGACCTCTATTGCTGGACACCGATTTCCCCCCCTTGCAGCGGAGTGAATTAACTACCCTGCAAGTCAACCTGGGTTATCTGTGTAATCAGACCTGTACCCATTGTCACGTCAACGCCGGGCCTAAACGCACAGAGCTGATGTCCAGGGAAAATATCGACCTGGTTCTGCCAGTGTTGGCCGCCCAAAAATTGACGACCCTCGACCTTACCGGCGGTGCTCCTGAAATGAACCCTCATTTTCGTTACCTGGTTACTGAGGCACGTGCTCTTGGAGTGGAGGTGGTTGACCGCTGCAACCTCACCATTTTAATGGAACCAGGTTACGAGGAACTGGCTGAATTTCTAGCTGAGCAAGGGGTCAATATTTCTGCTTCTTTACCTTGTTACGACGAAAAAAATGTCGCTGAGCAGCGCGGCAAGGGTATATTTGAAACCAGTATTGAAGCGTTGCAACGTTTGAATGATTTGGGTTACGGGCGGGAGCCGGATTTGCCCCTCAACCTTGTATACAACCCTAACGGGGCATTTTTACCACCTGCTCAACAGACTCTTGAGGTCGAATATAAAGAGCGCTTGATGGCGGATTTCGGCATTGAGTTTGATCAACTGTTCACTATCACCAATATGCCCATTAGCCGTTTTGGCGGCATGTTGTTGGCCAAAGGCCAATACGACGACTATATGGCCCTGCTCAAAGACAATTATAGTGACGATAATCTCAACGCAGTGATGTGCCGATCCCTGATCAGCGTAGATTGGCAAGGCTTTCTCTACGACTGTGATTTCAATCAAATGCTCAAGCTGCCGATGCGTAAGGAGTCCGTATTTATTGCCAGTGACAAGAGATCCAGTGCAAAGCAAGGGCCGCATATCCGGGAATTACTTGGTAAGGCAGTGGGTACCCAGGCTATCGTCATCGGTGAACATTGTTATGCTTGCACAGCAGGGCAGGGTAGTAGCTGTGGTGGCTCCTTATCTGAGTAGTGAACGTTGTAGCGCTACAATCGCCATAGTTTAAGCTGACAATACATACAGAAACGGATTTGCTCTTATAGTTGAGATATATTGGTTGGAAAATATTAGTTGAGACACAATTGTTGAGAAGTAGTTGTTGAGAAATAGCTGTTGAAATACGCATGGCATTATCTTTAAGCATTGTAATCCCGGTGTTAAACGAATCCGGCCAAATCGAAGCTTGCCTGAAGACATTACAGGGCTTACGCCAGCTTGGTGCACAGGTCATTGTTGTAGATGGTGGCAGCGCGGATAATACTGCTACGCTGGCAAAACCAGGTGCGGATCAAATTATCGTTAGCGGCGCAGGCCGAGCGACGCAGATGAATGCTGGTGCAGCATTGGCCCAGCATAAATGGGTGTTATTTCTCCATGTCGATACTTGGCTTCCCGAAAAAATGCCTGATATCGTGATGGCCTGGAATTATTCAAAATCTAAGTGGGGGTTTTTTTCTGTTCGGCTTAACAGCGACCGCCTGGCTTTTCGGTTTATTGAATGGTTTATGAACAGACGTTCTTACTACACAGGCATCGGCACTGGTGATCAGTGCCAATTTGTCGACCGAGAAATATTTGAGCAGGTTAATGGCTTTGCCGATATCCCGTTGATGGAAGACATTGAGCTTAGTAAAAGGTTGAAACGTGTCTCCCGACCATTGGTGGTGGTGGCTAAAGCGACAACCTCAGTGCGGAAATGGCAGGACGAGGGCATTTTGAAAACAGTCTTAAAGATGTGGCGAATTCGGCTTGCATATTATTTTGGTGCTGCACCGGAACAACTAGCCGAAAAATATTACCGACATAAAGTGCCCCCGCCAGGCGAGAAACCTTAGGCCCGCAATATCACACCCTGTCGCCTGTGAGCTATCAATTCCCTCAAGCCCTGATTATTCAATTTGCCAGGGCACCCGAGCTGGGCAAAGTCAAAACCCGCATGCAGCCGCAACTCACGCTTGAGCAATCCCTGTCATTACATTGCCGGTTGGTTGGTCATACCTATCAAACTCTGGTCGAAAGCAAGCTGGCGGAGGTCGAATTATGGACGGCCGGCGATGATGTATCCGGGTTTTTCGCTACGCTTGAGCCACCACCCCTGTTGTGTGATCAACAAGGTGCGGACCTGGGAAAGCGCATGCATCACGCATTACAAGACGGTTTGCAAAGGTATCAGGCCGTATTACTGATTGGCAGCGACTGTCCGTCGTTAACCGGAATTGTCATACAGGAAGTGTTAGAGAAGCTGACTACCGGTATGGACTGTGTGTTGGGGCCAGCCACCGATGGCGGTTACGTGTTGATTGGGCTAAGTCAGGCTAATACAGCAGTGTTTGATGGCGTGAATTGGGGAACTGGCGTGGTGCTGGAGCAAACCCGACAGCGTTTAACAAAGCTAGCCTGGCGATGGCACGAGTTGGTGCCGCTCTCAGATATCGACACCGTGCAAGATTTGAACCAGATCACAGGTTTGAAACAATATGAGGATTTGTTCTTAACACGTTGATTTAAAGAATATTATATTCTTGACTTGTAGCCAAATTAACCATATTTTTGGCGCATGGATCGGTGACTCAGTGGTGACGCTAAAACCCAGTCAGCACCTGGCCCATAAATATTGTGAAACATAGCCGTATTTTTGAACAAAATGTTGAAACTACGGCAGAGCTAAAGAGTGTTTTAGGACCTGGGAGCTTTCGATATGGCTGATGAAGACATCGATGAAGTGGCTGACGACATCGGAAACGGCGAAATGGATAACGAAGTATTGCGTAGCGAAATAAAATTGCCACGCTATGATCAGGCCTGTGAAAAACGTCGCCTGGTAGAGGAAAAATTGGCGCAACGAAAGTTGGAACAGCAGATTCAAGACTATGATTTTGATTTGACCTAAGAGGTTTTGATTTGACCTGGGTGTTTTGATCTCAGACGGACTTAAACTACCCTTGTTTCCTGTCGATTTACCTGGGAGATTCAACTGCTGAAACTGGCTGGTATATTGGTCGCAGGTAAACACCTTACATTGATTTACGCCCGATACCTGCGCAATACTTTTCTCTAAATATCGCTCTATCACCGCTCCAATAGGCTTAAATAATACGGCATAATACCGGCTTGCTGAATGTGGAGCCGCCTGTTGGCTACTACCCCCCTGTTAGAACTGCAAAACCTTGCTTTTGAAAGAGACGACTGGCCATTATTTGAGAGCCTTTCGATAGCTCTGTGCGCTGGTGATGTGATGCAAATTAGCGGGCCTAACGGCTGCGGTAAAACTACGCTATTGCATATCCTGACAACGCTACACTCACCTTCATATGGCAGTGTCTTATGGCGCGGCGAGGCCATTAACGGCAGCGCCATTTATCTCGCAGAACTGGCTTTTATAGGCCATCAACCGGGCGTTAAGCTGGCTTTAACGGCTCGTGAAAACATGCGCTGGTGTTTGGGTTTGTTCGCACCGAGGAAGAACATAACAATTGATACGGCCCTTGATAGTGCTGGCTTGAATACCTGTAAGGACGTGCCATGTAGCACGCTGTCCGCAGGGCAGCTACGCCGGGTCGCTTTAGCCGCATTATATTTACGAGATGCGACTTTATGGTTGCTCGATGAGCC
The DNA here is from genome assembly GCA_021773435.1 of Porticoccaceae bacterium. Taxonomy (GTDB): domain Bacteria; phylum Pseudomonadota; class Gammaproteobacteria; order Pseudomonadales; family Porticoccaceae; genus HB2-32-21. Next base: position 44,386 of record JAJFKC010000014.1, on the reverse strand, counting down.
GCTTACTGCTCTGGATAGCGATGCAATTGCTGATTTGGAAAGCCTGTTCGAAACGCATCGGCGCGCCGGCGGGATAATTGTTTTCAGCAGTCACCAGGCTTTATCGATTGACGGTGTGCGCAATCTGGCATTGGCTGAATTTACGGCCAAAGTGCATTAGCTAACGGTGCCAGACACGAAGATGCACCCGACTAATAACAGCCACACAGGCATTTTGCAGCGTGATTTGCTGGTGGCAATTCGTCAGGGCAGCGATTTTCTAAATCCGTTACTGTTTTTTGTGATGACCACGACCCTGGTGCCTTTGGCGGTCAGTCCATCGCCCAGTCAATTAGCCGTCATTGCCCCCGGTATGATCTGGATTACGGCCTTGCTAGCCACGCTGTTGGCGTTGGATGGTATATTTAAAGATGATTTGGCAGATGGCTCGCTCCTGCAAATTATTCTTAGTCCGAAATCGCTGTGGTCATTGGTGCTGGCAAAGGTGATCGCCCACTGGTTGAAAACTGGGCTGCCGATTACCTTGATGGCACCACTATTAGGCATGATGTTATCGCTACCCGGTGAAGGCTATATCCCGCTAGTGACTGGCCTGGCCGTTGGCACGGCCTGCTTTAGTTTGATCGGTGCGGTGGGCGCCGCGCTGACGGTGGCGCTGCAAAGGGGCGGGGTATTGTTGTCGCTTGTTGTTATGCCTCTATATTTTCCGGTGCTAATTTTTGGTGCAAGTTCCGTACAAAGAGCTGTGCAGGGTCTGGAGTATTTACCGGTGCTGGCCATGTTAGGTGCGTTTTTTACTTTTACGCTGCTGACCGGGCCGTTTGCCGCCGCCGCCGCGTTAAGGGTTGGTATCAACGGATAAGCTATGTGGCAGTCGATATTGAAATTTATCCAGAAATGGTTCCACCGTTTCGGATCGCCCCGATGGTTTTACCAAACGACCGGCAAGTGGCTGCCTTATTTGGCGGTTATCAGTGTCGGGCTGTTAGTGCTGGGTTCAATTTGGGGCCTGGGCTTCGCGCCTCAGGATGCGCGGCAAGGCAACAGCTATCGTATTATTTTTATCCATGTACCGATCTCGGTACTGGCCATGATCGGTTATTACGTGATGGCTGCTGCCGGCGCGGTGGCGTTAATCTGGAAAATTAAAATTGCCAATATGGTAATGGTCTCGGCTGCACCGCTCGGCGCTGCGCTGACCTTCCTGGCTCTGCTGACAGGATCGATATGGGGTAAGCCCACCTGGGGGACTTACTGGGTGTGGGATGCTCGTATTACCTCGATGCTGATACTGTTTTTCCTGTACCTCGGTGTAATCGCCCTGAATCAGGCCTTCACCTCTCGCGATACCGCGTATAAAGCCTGTGCGATTCTTAGCCTGGTGGGTACGGTCAATATTCCCATTATCTATAAGTCGGTGGACTGGTGGTATACCTTGCACCAGCCCGCGACTATTAAATTAACCGGTGCATCCTCGATTCATCCCGATATGCTCAAGCCATTGATCGTTATGATTTTGGGCTTTTACTGTTTCTACGCGCTGGTATTAATGCTTAATACTCGCACTGAAATTCTTGCCCGTGAATGGCGTTCTTCCTGGGTTAGGGGGCTGTCGCAATGATCTCGATGAGTTTTCAATTTGACTCGATGGCTGATTTCCTCGCAATGAGTGGCCATGGGGTTTATGTGTGGACTGCCTATGGCATAACGGTCCTGGTATTAGTTGTGCTGGCGTTTCGGCCTCTGCTTAAACAGCGAAGATTTTTGAGTATTCAGCGTGAGCAGAATCGTGCCCAGAATAATGACCGCGACTCGAATCGTATCGACGACGGTGCAACCAAATGAAACCGGCTCGAAAACAACGGCTCCAGCTGGTGATATTTATCGTCAGCGTTGCCTCAATTGGTATTGGCCTGGCAGTGTATGCCCTGCGTGACAATATCAACCTGTTTTATACACCGTCACAGATGCTGGCCGGAGAAGCTCCCCAGAATACCCGGATCAGAGTGGGGGGCATGGTCGTAGTCGATAGCTTTGTGCGTAACGAAGATTCGCTGGATACCGCGTTTGAAGTTACCGATGGCGCGGCAAATATTCAGATTCAATACAGCGGCATATTGCCGGATTTGTTCGCCGAGGATGAAGCGGCGGTGGCTCTTGGTTATTGGACTTCGGAAAAAATATTTAAGGCTGAAGAAGTGATGGCCAAGCACGATGAGGAATACACGCCTCCCGAAGTCGCAGACGCTATGGAAAAAGCCCATCAGGCTACGGACAAAAACGCTCCGGGACTTCATTAATTGATTGCGAACCAATGATTACTGAACTAGGCGTTCTTCCCACCGCTGAATTTGGCCACTTTGCCCTCATCCTTGCGCTGTGCCTGGCCATTGCCCAGGCGATAGTTCCGATCCTGGGTACCTTGTTCAATAATCGGCTATGGATGGCGAGCGCGAGGCCCATTGCCTGCGGTCAGTTTGTCTTCGTCGCAGCCAGTTTTATCTGTTTGGTTGCGTTATTTTTGGGCGATGATTTTTCGGTGCGATATGTCGCCGATAATTCCAATACGAATCTGCCTGGCCATTTTAAAATCAGTGCCGTCTGGGCGGCCCACGAAGGCTCTTTGTTACTTTGGGTGTTGATATTATCGACCTGGACACTGGCAGTAGCTATGTTTAGCCGAACATTACCCCTGGACATGGTGGCTCGCGTCTTAGCTGTATTGGGTCTGGTGGCGATTGGTTTCTATTTGTTTCTTCTGCTTACCTCCAACCCCTTTGAACGCTTGCTGCCTTTTTTCCCCGGTGAAGGAAAAGATCTAAACCCTTTGTTACAGGACGTGGGTCTGATCATCCATCCGCCAATCTTATACATGGGTTATGTGGGTTTTTCCGTGGCCTTCGCATTTGCCGTGGCAGCGTTAATGGCCGGGCGAATGGATGCTGCCTGGGCACGCTGGACTCGACCCTGGACCAATGCCGCCTGGGCTTTTCTGACGGTCGGTATTGCCCTGGGCAGTTGGTGGGCTTATTACGAACTGGGCTGGGGCGGCTGGTGGTTTTGGGATCCGGTCGAGAATGCGTCCTTTATGCCCTGGTTGGCCGGCACCGCGCTGATTCATAGTTTGGCGGTGGCCGAGAAGCGGGGCTTGTTTCGCAGCTGGACATTGCTGCTCGCTATTTTGAGCTTCTCGCTAAGCCTGCTAGGCACATTCCTGGTGCGTTCCGGCGTGCTGACATCGGTTCATGCTTTTGCGGCCGACCCAGCACGAGGCATTTTTATATTGATGTTTCTGGCCATGGTGATCGGTGGCTCGCTGTTATTGTTTGCACTGCGAGGGCCGACTATTGCCCGCACCGCAAGTTTTGGCTGGGTTTCTCGGGAGACCTTTTTGCTCGGCAACAACGTGCTATTGATCGTTGCTATGGCTTTTATTTTGCTGGGCACCCTGTATCCGCTGGTAGCAGATATGGCTGGCTGGGGAAAAATCTCGGTCGGCCCACCTTATTTTAATTTGTTCTTTGTGCCTCTGGTTTTGGTGTTGGGTGTATTTATGGCACCCGGCTCGACAACTCGGTGGAAAAGTCATGCCACAGATACCTTGATTCGGCCTGCGCTAGGAATCATAGCAGGCAGTATGTTGATCGCCGCGGGTGCGCTATTTTTGCTTGCCTATCCATTTAATCTGTTGGTATTCGTCGCACTCACTGTGAGCGCCTGGATATTGCTCTGGTCCTGCCGTGACTGGTGGCAAAAAAGTGCTTCCTCCCAGGGCCGCTTACTGGGTGCAAAGCGCCTGCGGGGTAGTTATTATGGGATGTTGTTAGCTCACATTGGTGTGGCCGTGACGATTATCGGTGTGGCGTTGACCAGTACCTACAGTGATGAGCGGGATATTCGTCTATCTCCCGGCGGGCAGGTAAGCATCGCCGGATATGATTTCCTCTTTAAAGGCGTAGTCGATATCCCCGGCCCCAATTACATGGCCAGGACCGGGCGTATTGATGTGTCACGCAGCGATGTGCCACGTAACAATGATCTATCACGCAGCGATGTATCACGCAGCGATGTATCACGCAACAATGCTCCGGTGACCACCTTGCAACCAGAAAAACGCTATTACACTGCTGGAGGCCAGGTGATGACCGAAGCGGATATTGACGGCGGTTTTACTAAGGATATATACGTCGCTCTGGGCGAGCCTCTGGCCGGAGATGCCTGGTCGTTACGTATCTATGTCAAACCCTTTGTTCGCTGGATTTGGTTAGGTGCACTCATGATGGCTATGGGCGGCGTAATTGCCGTGCTTGATAAACGCTATCGACGATTGACTGTACGCGCTGCACAAGCTGATACGAGCGCAGCACTCAAAGAAGGGGTGGGTGTTTCGTTTGACGCAGATTAAATTATTTATCCCGCTACTTATTTTTATTGTCCTGGCTTCCATGCTGTATTGGGGGCTGGGCCGTGACCCCAACGCTATGCCTTCGGTGCTGGTGGATAAACCGGTTCCCCTGTTTAATCTGCCAAGCCTGGATATTCCACTAGAGTCCGCGGTTGATGAGCCTGAACCTTTGGTCAATCAATCGGTATTTAAAGGTCAGGTGACGCTGCTCAATGTCTGGGCAACCTGGTGTCCGTCCTGTCGAATCGAGCACCCTTTTTTACTGGAATTAGCCGAGCGGGGTGTGCCAATTATTGGCCTGGATTACAAGGACGAAAATGCCAAAGCGCGGCTGTGGTTAGAGGAATATGGCAATCCTTATCAGCTGGTCATTGTCGACCAACAAGGCAAGCTAGGCCTGGATCTGGGCGTCTTTGGCGCGCCGGAAACCTATTTGATTGATAGCGAAGGGCTTATTCGTCATAAGCATGTCGGTGTGGTGGATGAGCGTGTTTGGCAATCGGATTTTCTAGCTTTGTATAATAGCTTTGGCGGAGCAACAGTTAGCGTAAAAGGTGGTGAAGTTCGGCCATGATCAACTTCACTGGCCGCTTTAAAGCCATTTTCCTGATTACTATGGCTCTCAGTTTAGGTCTAACCGCATCAGCTACATTTGCTCTGATTGAAACCGATCAATTATCCAGGCCAGAATTGTCGGCCAGATACCGACAGTTGATCGATGAGTATCGTTGCCCTAAATGTCAAAATCAAAATCTAGCGGGTTCTGATTCACCGATCTCTGCGGATTTAAGACGTGAAATAAGACGTATGCTGGAGGAGGGTGATAGCAACGAAGCAATTAGCGATTATCTAGTAGCCCGCTACGGTGATTTCATTCTTTATAGGCCGCGTTTGCAGCAAGGCACTTACCTGCTCTGGTGGGGCCCAGCATTATTATTGATCACTGGACTTTTAGTCGCTGGCTTGTTTATCAAGCGGCAAGTTACGAGGGCAGGGGAATCTGATTTGTCTGGCAAGCAGGCTCCTGGTGATGCCCTTAGTGTAAAAGAACAGCAAAAATTAGATCAATTACTTAACGCTTCACCCGCTTCAGAGCCTTCCGAAACCACACCCCCACCGGGAGACAAGCCCTCGTTATGATGGTCTGGTTATTAGCCGGTGCGATGCTACTGGCTGCTGTTGGTTTTACCTGTTTTCGAGTGCTATTCCCTGAAAAATCCAGCGGTGGACTGGAACAAAACAGCGAACAAATGAACAGGACTCTCTATAGAGAGCACCTGGCTGATCTTGAGCGACAATACCTTGGTAATAACGATCCCACCGAAGATCAAAACCAGCAACAAGCCCTGGTTGTCGAAGCGCAAAGACAATTACTGATTGATGACCAGGATCAACAATCGAAGGCCTTGAATAATGGCGGAGCAGCATTGCTGGCTGCGATGTCTCTGACCCTGTGCCTGCTCGCCGTTACGCTCTACGCGAAACTGGGTGCGATGCCCGATCTGGAAATTCGCAAATTGATGGATTCCTCCGGTACAGACAACGACAAAACCCTACATCAGGCTTTGCAAACTCGGCTCGAAGATCGGCCAGATAATCTTTACTACTGGCTTCTGCTGGCGCGCCTCGAACTGGGCGAGAGTCATCCAGAGCAAGCGGTAAGGGCTTATCGACAAGCCCGAAGGCTTTCACCCGATGATCCAGCGCTAAACGCGGAGCTAGCTCAGGCGCTTTTTATACAAAACAACAATCAGGTTAACGATGAAGCTGAACGACTAATTGCCGAAGTACTCGGTAAACAGCCAAATAACACGATGGCTCTGGAGCTGGCTGGAATCGCCGCATTTGCTAAAGGTGATTATCCAAATGCGGCACGTTATTGGCAACGCAGTCTCAAAGGTCTGCCCACTGATTCTGTACAGGCTCAAGCCCTGCAGGCGGGGATGCTTCGGGCCCGGTCTTTAATTAAGGATAAGCAAATTACCAGTGATGGAACCGACGGCAGTATCCTTCTGAACGTATCAGTTGCCTTGGGTGACAATATCAAAGAGCAGGCGTTGACTGATCCAGAGGATACCGTTTTTGTATACGTGCGTGAGTGGCAGGGCATGCCCATGCCCCTGGTTGCACAGCGCTATACCGTTGCGGATTTACCTCTTAAGGTCGAATTTTCTGACGCGATGTCGCTGTCGCCAAGTCGTCAACTGTCGAGTATTAAGCAGTTGGGAATTATCGTTCGGATAGCGGCTAGTGGCAGTCGACAGGCAGCATCAGGAGATTTTGAGGGCCGTCTCGGCCCGGTGTCGCTTGATGACGGGTCAGATTATGCCATTACCATCGACACACGCTTGCCCTGATGGCAGCGCGCCGTCGCTGAAGCTAATTCTTATATTGTTGCGGTGCTGATGTAGTAAAGCTGATGTAGTAAAATAACCGAGTTAGTGTTTTCACAAAAGGAAGTTCTGAATTTATGCCAGCCAATGTCAAACACGAAAGCCGAGAGGCCTATAAGGCCAGTCACACCCCCGACAAGATCGCTCGCCGACTGGAATCCGGGCCTGGCTCAGTTTATTTAAAAGATTTTGTTTATGGTGCCGTCGATGGTGCCGTGACCACCTTCGCCATTGTTGCCGGTGTCGCCGGCGCGGGTATGTCCGCTGGTGTCATTATTGTGCTCGGTTTTGCCAACCTTATTGCTGATGGCTTCAGTATGGGGGTGAGCAACTTTTTAGGTACCCGTGCTGAAAACCAGTTGCGTGAGCAAACTCGACTGCGCGAAATGGATGAGATCCATAAATTCCCGGAAGGTGAGCGGGAAGAAGTACGTCAGATATATTTGAACAAGGGCTTTGACGGCGAATTGTTGGAGCAGGTGGTTGATGTCATCACCGCTGATCCTGATCAATGGGTGGATACCATGCTGCAGGAAGAGCACGGTATGGCTCTACAGGATCATGACGCAGGTAAGGCTGGACTCGCCACTTTTGTAGCGTTTCTGCTAGTCGGTTTGATTCCTTTATTGCCCTACCTGATTAACTGGTTGTCGCCCGGCCTGATAACACAAACCTTTTTGTGGAGTTCTATTCTGACCGGCATTGCATTTTTCTGGGTCGGTGCACAGAAGGCCCAGTTTGTGAATCAAAGTAAAAGAATTGGTGGCATAGAAACCGTCGCTATCGGGGGTTTTGCAGCAGCGATGGCTTATGGCATCGGTGTTTTGCTCAAAGGGCTGATTGAATAAAAGCCGGTCGAGTAAACGTTGCTTGAATAAATCCCGGTCGAATAAGGACCTGGCGGAATAACAATTGGCCGAAGAAAATGTGGCAGTTTTATTGTGCTGTGCCAGACTAAGCATAATGATCCTAAACGACCTGTCTTAATGAATACCTTCCTCTTTTGCGTCTACAAAATCACGATCGGGATATGAGCGATTCAGTTAAGTTCTGGCAAGGTGACAAAGACTGGCGCAAGACAGAACAGGACTGGGATGCACGCGCAGCCCAGTTGGCCAAAGAGACTCCATTACGAACCTTCAGGAAAAATCCCAACTTACCCGGTATTCGTCGGCATACCCGTAAAAACCTGTCCTGGAAGACCCTGTCTTATATCCATCATCACGATTACAGCGGCAAGCTGGGTCGCTATTTTTGGCGGCATCCCCTTAAGCATGGCTGGGGCCTGGTCAAAACCCTGCTGAAGCCTCATAGCTATAAACGTGACGGTGATTTTTTTCTTTACCAATTAAAAAATGTCGATCAATTTAAAGCAAAGTTAGTCAAGCCAGATAGCGTGCTAGTCGCCGGTTTTTCCTATTGCCATAAACCCTTTGAGTGTCCATCTGGCAGATTCACCGACGCCTGTATTCACGATGCAGACAACCCAGTGTGCGGCCAATGCTTTATTGGTAAATGCGTACATAGTCTGCCGGAAACAAGAGTCGTCCCGCTGTTTATCACCACCGTGCATTACATCGGCGAAAAGATGATCGAGGCACGAGAAAACTGGCCCGAGCACAACGTGCTATTTGTGATTACCGCCTGTGAATTGACCCTGGAAATGTTCGGCAAGCTCGGTAATGCCGTGGGCTTACAAGGCATCGGCGTCCGTCTTGACGGACAAATCTGCAATACCATGCGCGCCTTTGAGGTTTCGGAGGTGGGTGTTAAGCCGGGTATGGCCATTGTCACCGACCCAACCCAGGTGAGGATGATGGAATTATTTCGTTTATTTGCAGAAGCTTCGTCTGGTTCTGAGCAAGGCCGCGAGAAAGATTTTCCCGCCAGTCGGACAAGAGATCAAAATATCATTGCTTCAGACAGGCGTAGTTAGACTGGCCTGGTTCGCGCCTTTATCCCCCTGGCCCCGTTCCCCACCTCGCTTACAAAGCCTAAGCCGTTAAGCTAAACTTCGCGGCTTATATGCAGTGACGTAATAATCATAAAAATAGCAGGGAGTGGCTTAAACCTTGGAATGGCTGGCCAATAACGAATCATCATTGAGTGCGATCGCCGCCATCATCGCGATTATCGCCGGTGTCGCTGTTGTTGTGCGCCTGGCCTGGACACGTATGCCTTCTCAGGTAATGAGCCAGGTCAAGCGTCCCGCGTTTTTATCGGACTGGCGCAATATTGCGTTGATGGCCCTGGGCTTTATCGCTTTTCTGGCGGTTTTAGTGCTGGCAACCAGCGAACTGCATACAGGGCAAGACAGCGACACGGGCCAAGCCAGTACTGCCGATACGACAGCGGTTATTGGCAAAGCCGGTAAACCGTCGGTGGCGGTATTACCGCTCGATAATTTATCCAACGACCCCGAACAGGAATATCTTGCCGATGGCATCACCGAAGACGTCATCACTCTGCTCTCACGTAACCCGCGCTTTTTTGTCATTGCTCGCAACTCCACCTTTGCCTACAAAGGTCAATCACCGGATATTCGGACTGTGGGGGAAGAGCTAGGCGTTCGCTATGTGGTGGAGGGCAGCCTGCGAAAAATGGGTGAGCGCCTACGGGTCACCGTGCAGTTGATTGACACCAGCAATGGCCAGCATTTGTGGGCAGAGCAGTATGACCGACCACTGGCGGAGATTTTTGCTCTACAGGACGATATAACCAAGGGCATTGCCGTTACCTTAGGGGACGAAATCTGGAGCGCTGAAATTTCCCGCGCTAATAGTACGCAACCCGAAAACCTGGATGCCTGGGGTCTGGTTATGCGCGGCAGCCGGTCCTATGCGCGCTTTAATCGAAAATTGGTGGCTGAGGAAGAACCTTTACTGCGTGAGGCGCTGTCGCTGGATCCTAATTATGTCCCAGCCAAAGCTGAATTGGCACGTTCGCTCTGTTATCGGGCTGTTACTTTTTACAGTGAAGACTCGGCCAGGGATATCGCTGAGGCCTATACACTGGGTCAACAGGCTCTTGAATCTGCACCTAATGATCCGCTCGCTCTATTTGCGCTCGGCTCTTGCTATGGCGTTACGGGCCGAACACAGGAAGCGATTCGGCTGCTGGAAAAGGCCATCAGTAAACAGCCTAACTACGCGCTGGCATCAGCTATGCTGGGATTGGCGCTGACTTTCGATCAACAGCCCGCTCGCGGTCTGCCTTACATCGAACAAGCTCTGCTGTTATCGCCGCTATCACCCCAGATCTATAATATCGAGACATATCGGGCACTAACGCTTTGCGAGCTAGGCCGTTATGCTGAGGCAGAGCAGGCTGCCCAAAACGGTCTTAAGTCTTATGACGGCTATTACTGGACCTGGCTTAGTCTTGCCCATGCCCGCGCTGGCCAGGGCGATGTCGAGGGTGCACAACAAGCGTTATATAACGCAAAAAAGGCGGAGCCACGATTTTCTCTAACACTTACCAAAGAATCAGCCGCGATCATTTTTAAAAATAAAGGCAAGAATTTGCTGGCCGCACTCGAACCCATCTGGCCGGAAGATTTATTGACCACCGACAGCAACTGAGCAGAACTGGCTGTGGAAACTTTCAATCAATTTGTCACCTGGCTTAATGATAACGAAAGTGCGTTAAGCGCATTCGCTGCCCTGGTGGTGATTATTGGTGTGACCTTATCGCCCATGGGTAGTGGTCTGCGCCGGGCGCTAAGCCGCCGTGCGCAGGATATCCAGATTGATAAAGCTATGGCGCCAGGGGCTGATCAATTAGACGGTCAAGCACAGGATCAAAGAAACGATCAAATAAACGGGCAATTAAACGGTCAAGACAATGGAAAGGGAGCGGCGAGTTTAAGTGACAAGCCATCTGTTGCCGTGCTGCCTTTTGAGAATCTAAGTGGCGATGCCGAACAGGCGTATTTCTCAGAAGGCATTGCTGAAGACATTATTGTTGCGCTGTCCAAATTGCATTCTTTATTCGTTATCGCACGTAATACCTCGTTTGCTTATAAAGAGCTGGGTGGCCAGGGGAGCAATCTTGGTAAAGCGCTGGGGGCCAGGTATATCGTCCAGGGCAGCGTGCGTAAGATGGGTGAGCGGGCACGGATCAACGCTCAATTGATCGACAGCGAAACCGATGAACAGCTGTGGGCGGAGCGTTTTGATCGTGATCTTGACGATGTGTTTCTGGTGCAGGATGAGATAACCGCCAAGGTCATTAGCATTTTACCCAGTCGGATTGAGGCTGCTGATTTAAAGCGAACCCATAACAAACCAACCCATAACCTCAAGGCTTATGACTATTTGTTGCGCGGGAAATATCATCATCACCTTAGGACTCAAACTGATAACGCCATGGCTTATGAGCTCTTGAGTCAGGCTGTTAAAGCCGATCCCAATTCTGCCCAGGCCTTCGCCTGGCGAGCCTGTGTCATCGGTCAGGCCATACTTCGCGGTTATCGGGATGATGAGGCTGCGACCGAGGAAATATTGCAGGATTTGAGAACAGCCCTGGCGCTGGATGACGAAGATTTCGAATGCCATCGCGTGTTGTCGGGCGTGTACACCATCCAGCAGAATTACGATCGCGCGCTGTTTCACGCGCAGCGGGCTTTTGAGTTGAACCCCAATGACCCTCGGGTTATTTCCCAATACGGGGAATTGTTGGTTTTGATCGGCGATGCTGAGGCGGGTATAGAAATGCTGGAGCTGGCCTTGCAGGTTGACCCTTACAGTCCCGATGATCGCTTGACGCATCTGGGGTTTGCACAGTTTGCGGCTCATCATTACCAGGATGCGGTGGCTATCTTTAAGAAAATATCTTCCCTCGGTGCAAAACATCACGCTTATCTAGCAGCCTGTTATGCTCAATTGGGCGATGTGGCAGCCGCCAGGCGTGAAATTGGAGAGGTGCGCCGATTAGATCCGGAGTTTTCGGCCGAAGCCTTTGTGACCCAGCTGCAATATAAAAATGAGGCTGACTCTCGGCACCACATAGATGCCTTGCGCTTAGCAGGCTTGTAGTTTTTAAAAGCAGGCTGGGCTATTCCATTGGGTCTGGTTAATCTGTGGGGCTATTCCAGGAAGAGTTATTTATTATCCAATTATTCATTTCCCATTTAATTAAATTCAACGATGAGATCATCGGACAGGTCTTCAAGGCTCAGTTGTATATTTTCCAGGCCCAGGTTGTCCGGTAACTCTAGACTCGCCTGGAGATGGAACAGTGCCTCGCCACTCATGGCTGCATTATCGCAGTAGGTGCTGAGTTCTTCGACATTGACCGATAAGCCAGCGAGAATTGAGCTGATTTCCCCGACAATTCCGGGGCGATCATTGCTGGTGACTGAGATGCTGATCCTTTGACCTGATAGTTTTTGAGATGAATGCTTGTCGCATACGTGGCCTTGCTCGAAAGCAGCATTCTCGATGGTGATACGCAACCCCGATGCGGCCAGTGCTTCCAGTGCATCCATCAGTGCATCACGGTCATTGTCAGCGACGCTGACGAGCAAAATCCCGGCAAATTTTCCTGCCAGATGAGACATGCTGCTTTCTAGCCAGTTGCCATGATTCTGTTTAATGGTGGCAGCGAGCATATCAACGACACCGGGTCGATCGTTGGTAATTACCGTTAAGGCGAGCAGATGATTCATGGGTCACCTAGTGTTTGTCGGGTTGACTTTCATTATGCCGAAAATGGTTTTATTGGCAACTCTGTAGCGCTCCGGTTTTGAATCTTCAAAAAGAACGGTGCAAGCCAGTTTTCGAGTGACTATGAGGTCGATCATAGTCATTGTATGATGCACGCCCGATCATTATCGTGGTCCAGTTTTATGGTCATTCATGCCAGTAATGACAGCAAAATATTGGTCTACTAATTATTCATAAATAGCTTATCCGTTCAGGTTTTATCTAAAAAGGCACAGCGCATGGATTTTGAACTTTCCCCCGAACAAACCATGATTTACGAGTACGGTAAGGGTTTGGCAAAGACTTATGATCGTGCCTATTGGATGGAAAATGCCGAGATCCATCGCTTTCCGGAAGAAATGTACAATCAGGTCGCAGCCGATGGCTTTCTTGGCATCATGGTTCCGGAAGCCTATGGCGGTTCTGGCCTGGGCATGATGGAAATGTTGTTGTTCCTCGAAGGTATTTCCAACGAAGGCGTGCCGCTGCTCAGCCTGGTGGTGGGTGCCTGTATGTCGATGTCTATTATTGGCGAGCACGGTACTGAAGCGCAAAAGCAGTTTTATTTGCCGAACGCCTGCAAGGGTGATATTCGCTTTTGCTTTGCCATCACTGAGCCGGACGCGGGTACCAACAGTATTCGTATTTCCACTCTGGGTAAACCGACTGGCGATGGCCGCTTTAAGCTCAATGGCGCGAAGACCTTTATTACCGACGCCGGTGACTCCGATTACGCACTAGTGGTGGCGCGCACCACGCCCCATACCGAAGTCAAGCGCAAGACCGATGGCTTCACTTTGTTTATTGTCGATTGCAAAGCAGAGGGTATTGAGATGCAGCCAATACCCATGAGTATTCCTCTGCCTGAACAGCAGTATCAGGTATTTTTTGACGATGTCGATCTTGGCCCCGAGAATGTTCTTGGCGAAGTGGGCAAGGGCTTCGATATATTATTTGAATCGCTAAATCCCGAACGAATCCTCGGTGTTGCCCTGTGTAGCGGTATCGCCCGTTATGCCATGGGTAGAGCCGTTGAGTACGCCAATGATAGAGTGGTCTTTGATCGCCCCATCGGTGCTTATCAGGCCCTGCAGCATCCCCTGGCTAAAGCTAAGACCGAGGTCGAAATGGCCTCCTTGATGGCTCGTAAAGCCGCCTGGTTATTTGATAATGGTCAGCCCTGTGGCGCTGAAGCTAATATGGTGAAACTCGCGGCTTCCGAGGCAGCTATCAAAGCGGTGGATGCCTCCCTGCAGTGTTTTGGTGGCAACGGTTTTACCAAGGAATACGGTATTTTTGATCTCTATCCCCTGGTTCGCTTTGTTAAAACTGCACCGATTAATAATGAGATGATTCACAATTATATTGGCCAGTATGTGATGGGATTGCCGAAGTCGTATTAGCCGGTTCCAAATACAGTGGTCGATATAGCAAACCACTAAATTGAAAAACAAACAAAAATTCACAGCAAAAATAGTTAATAAACGAGGTGCAAAATCATGGATTTCTCACTATCTGAAGAACAACGCATGATCTACGAGTATGGTCAGAACCTGAGTAAGACTTATGATCGTAAGCACTGGATGGAATTCGCTGAACGCGGTGCCTTTCCTGAAGATATGTATCAGCAGGTTGCGACCGACGGTTTTGTTGGGGTCATGGTGCCGGAAGCTTATGGTGGCTCCGGTCTGGGCATGATGGAGATGGGCCTGCTCAACGAAGGCCTCGCCGAAGCGGGTATTCCTCTGTTAACCCTGGTAATCGGCGCGACTATGGGTCTGAGTCTGATTTCCACTTATGGCACCGAAGAGCAAAAACAAAAATATCTGCCCGATGCCTGCGCCGGTAAAACTCGCTTTTGTTTTGCCATCACCGAACCTAACGCAGGGACGAATACTATTCGCACAGCCACCAACGCGGTGGCGACGCCGGATGGTCGTTTCAAAATCAACGGCGCGAAAACGTTTATCACCGATGCCAGTGATGCCGACTATATGATCGTGGTGACGCGAACCACCTCGCAGGATGAGGCAAAAAGTAGCACCGACGGCTTTACCTTGTTTATTGTCGATTGCAAAGCCAAGGGCCTTGAGACGCATCCAATCCCGGTCAGCATTAAAATCCCTGAGGTTCAGTGTTCAGTTTTTTATGATGATGTTGACGTTGGTCCAGAAGATGTACTAGGCGAGGTCGATAAAGGCTTTAAAGTTCTCTTTGATGCTATTAATCCTGAGCGGATTCTAGTGGGTTTTATCTGCGCCGGTCTGGGCCGATATGCCATGGGTAGAGCGGTGGAATACGCCAATGATCGGGTGGTGTTTGATCGTCCCATTGGCGCTTATCAGGCTTTGCAGCACCCGTTGGCTAAGGCCAAAACAGAGATTGAAATGGCCGCCCTGATTTCCCGCAAAGCGGCCTGGATGTTTGACCGAGGTGAACCCTGCGGTGCGGAATCCAATATGGCTAAATTCGCTGCCTCAGAAGCAGCCTGTCACGCCGTGGATGCCTCCTTGCAGTGCTTTGGCGGCAATGGTTTTACCACGGAATATGGCATATTTGATATCTATCCTATGGCACGTTTGCTAAAAACGATTCCCCTCAACAATGAAATGATTCTCAACTATATTGGTGAATATGTGCTGGGTATGCCCCGCTCATATTAGTACGGTTTTGATTATCAAAAAGTTACTGGAGACCTGATCAATGGATTTTAATTTATCCGACGAACATAAAATGATTTACGAATACGGCGATAGTCTGGCTAAAACCTATGACCGTAAATACTGGATGGAATGCGCCGAGAGTAGAACCTTCCCCAAAGAAATGTATCAACAGAGTGCTCAGGATGGTTTTGTTGGCACCATGGCCCCAGAAGCTTATGGCGGTGCTGGCTTAGGTTTACTGGAAATGGAGCTGTTTACTGAAGGTCTGGCCAACAATGGTATTCCCTTGCTGACTTATATTGTTGGTTCGGTCATGTCCCTGGGGCCGATTGGCGATCATGGTACGGAAGAGCAAAAACAGCGTTACCTGCCCGATGCCTGCGCCGGAAAAACCCGCTTTTGTTTTGCCATTACTGAACCCAACGCTGGCACCAACACCATGAAGGCCACCACCATCGCTACCAAAAAGTCTGATGGCCGTTATCGACTCAATGGTGCAAAGACCTTTATTACTGACTGGGTTGAATCTGATTACGCCCTGGTCGTCACCCGAACAACGCCTTTTGAAGAGGCAAAAAAGAAAACCGAAGGCTTTACACTGTTTATTGTCGATACCAAAGCCAAGGGCATAGAAGCACAGCCTATTCCGGTAAGTATTCCCCTGCCGGAAATGCAGTATCAGTTGTTCTTCGATGATGTCGATCTGGGACCGGAAGATATTCTCGGGGAAGAGGGCAAAGGCTTCGAAATACTTTTTGAATGCCTTAATCCTGAGCGAGTGATGGTCGGAGCCATCGGCTCGGGTATCGGCCGTTATGCCATGGGCAAAGCCGTGGAATACGCCAATGACCGCGTGGTCTTTGATCGTCCCATCGGCGCCTATCAGGCCTTGCAACATCCCCTGGCAAAAGCCAAAACAGAAATCGAAATGGCCTCATTAATGACCCGCAAAGCAGCCTGGCTATTTGATAAGGGCGAACCCTCGGCGGCGGAAGCCAATATGGCCAAGTGTGCAGCGGCGGAAGCGTCTATTCATGCCGTAGACGCCTCCTTACAATGTTTCGGCGGCAATGGCTTTACCAAGGAGTACGGCATTTTCGATATCTACCCCATGGTGCGCTTATTTAAAACCGCACCGCTCAATAATGAAATGGTACTGAACTATATAGGTGAACATGTGATGGGCCTGCCCCGTTCATATTAATCCTTAAGTTATAGCTATTTTTGGCTGTCAGAAAACTTGTTACTTTGTTAAATGTTACTTTTTAAAGATAGCCGTGTGAACTATTGATTTTAAAAACAGAAATATAAACTTTAAAAACAGGAATTTTGATGGACTTTAATCTTAACGAACAAGAACAAATGATTTACGAATATGGCCAAAACCTTGCCAAGGATTTTGATCGCGCCTACTGGGTGAATTGCGCCGAGACCCGTGCATTCCCGACTGAAATGTACAAGAAGGTCGCTGAAGATGGCTTTGTCGGCATTATGGTGCCGGAAGCCTATGGTGGCGCTGGCCTGGGTATGTTCGAAATGGTTCTGTTTCAGGAAGGTCTGTCCAATGTCGGGATTCCGCTGCTGAGTCTGGTGGTTGGAGCGACCATGTCTCTGGGGCCCATCGGTGATCACGGCACTGAAGAGCAAAAGCAAAAATATTTACCCGCCGGGTGCGCTGGTGATTTGCGTTTTTGTTTTGCGATAACCGAGCCCGATGCGGGCACCAATACCATGCGCGCCACCACCATGATTAAAGAAGATGCTAATGGCCGCTACAAACTCAACGGACGTAAGACCTTTATTACCGATGCGGCGGACTCCGATTATATGCTGGTGGTGACCCGGAATGTTCACCACAGCGAAGTCAAACGTAAGACCGATGGTTTTACCGTGTGTATCGTCGATACCAAATCGCCGGGTATTGAAATGCAGCCTATCGATGTCAGTATTTCCATTCCCGAACTGCAATATCAGATATTTTTTGATGATGTTGATATTGGCCCGGAGAATATTCTCGGCGAAGTGGGCAAAGGTTTTGACATTCTTTTTGAATCCCTTAACCCTGAACGGATTATTTTATCTGCGGTGTGTACTGGCCTGGGTCGATACGCCATGGACAAGGCAGTGGATTACGCTAATGAGCGCGTTGTTTTTGACGGCCCCATTGGCGCTTATCAGGCCCTGCAACATCCCCTGGCTAAAGCCAAAACGGAAATCGAAATGGCCTCGCTCATGACGCGTAAGGCGGCCTGGTTATTTGATCAGCGTTTGCCCTGTGGTGCCGAATCGAATATGTCGAAATATGCGGCGGCGGAAGCCTCTATGCATGCTATCGATGCTTCTTTGCAGTGTTTTGGCGGTAATGGCTTTACCAAGGAGTACGGCATTTTTGATCTCTACCCCATCGCCCGCTTGATGAAGACCGCTCCGCTCAATAGCGAGATGGTGCTTAACTTTATTGCCGAGCATGTAATGGGACTGCCCCGGTCATATTAATAAAGCGCCTCATCAGTTGAATTCAGAATAGAAAGAGCTTGTGGTTAATTTTGAAATAAACGGGAAACATAGATGGATTTTGCATTAAGTCACGAGCAGCAAATGATTTATGAATACGGCGGTAATCTGCTCAAGCAATTTGGTCGGGACTACTGGCTCGAATGTGCAGAAAAGCGCGAGTTCCCATCGCTGATGTATCAACAAGTCGCCAAAGATGGCTTCGTTGGCATCATGGTTCCAGAAAAAGATGGCGGGGCAGGGCTGGGTATGATGGAGATGGTGCTCCTACAGGAAGGCCTTGCTGATAAGGGTATTCCCCTGCAAAGCCTGGTGGTCGGGGCAACCATGTCGCTGGCACCCATTGGCAAGCATGGCACACCGGAACAAAAACAAAAATACCTGCCCGCTGGATGCGCCGGTGATATTCGTTTTTGCTTTGCGATCACAGAGCCGGATGCGGGTACCAATACCATGCGCGCCACCACCATGCTCAAAGAAGACGGCAAGGGTGGCTATAAACTCAATGGCCAAAAAACCTTTATTACCGATGCCGAGGATGCCGACTATATGCTGGTGGTGACCCGCAATGTTCACCACAGCGAGGTCAAACGCAAGACCGATGGCTTTACCATTGTGATTGTTGACACCAAAGCGCCAGGCATCGAAATGCACCCCATTGAGCTGAGTATCCCTCTGCCCGAAAAGCAGTATCAGATATTTTTTGATGATGTCGAGGTGGCGGCAACAGACGTATTGGGCGAGATGGGCAAGGGCTTCGATATTTTATTTGAGTCACTAAACCCGGAACGGATGATCCTCGCTGCGATGTGCTGCGGCATGGGCCGATACGCGATGGGTCACGCCGTGGAATACGCCAATGACAGGGTAGTATTTGACCGGCCTATTGGCGCTTATCAGGCCCTGCAACATCCCCTGGCAAAAAGCAAAACAGAAATTGAACTGGCCTCGTTGATGACCCGTAAAGGTGCCTGGTTATTTGACAATGGGCGGCCCTGTGGTGAAGAAGCTAATATGGCAAAGTTTGGTGCGTCGACCGCAGCGTGCAATGCCATTGATGCGTCATTACAGTGTTTTGGTGGCAACGGCTTTACCAAAGAATATGGCATTTTTGATCTCTACCCTTTTGCTCGCTTATTGAAGATCGCACCGCTGAATAATGAAATGGTGCTCAATAATATTGCTGAGCGGGGTATGGGGCTTCCGCGTTCGTACTAGGCTCGATCATATTGATTCGATTCTACCAGGGCTCGCTACTAGTGGTTTTATGCTAAGTAACCATCTGTAAATAAATTGACATAAATCTTTCGCTACCGAAAAGGAAAACCACTAATGGATTTCGCCATTACCCACGAACAGCAGATGATTTATGAATATGGCAAAAGCATTGTCAAAAAATTTGACCGTAAATACTGGATAGAAAAAGCCCGGCAACACGCTTTCCCTGCTGAGATGTATCAACAAGCTGCCGACGACGGTTTTGTCGGCTTGATGGTCGCGGAAGAATACGGTGGCGCTGGACTGGGTATGCTCGAAATGGCGCTGCTGCAAGAGGGGCTGTCTAACGAAGGCGTACCTCTGTTAAGTCTGATTGTCGGTGCCACCATGTCCATGTCCTTGATTTCTGATCACGGCACCGAGCAGCAAAAGCAGCAATATTTACCGGGTGCCTGCAAGGGCGAAAACCGCTTTTGCTTTGCAGTCACCGAGGCTGATGCTGGCACCAATACTGTTAATGTCACCAGCCTCACCCGCTCAACAAAGAATACTGATCGTTACACGCTGAATGGTCGAAAAACCTTTATCACCGATGCCGAGTGTGCCGAATATATGTTGGTGGTAACCCGCAGTACAGCGCTTAAAGATGTACAGCGTAAAACCGATGGTTTTACGATTGTCCTAATCGATACCAAAGCCAAAGGCATCGAAGTTCATCCCATCGATATCAGCATCGAAGTGCCAGAAGATAAATACATGGTGTTTTTTGATGACGTTGATATTGGCCCGGAAAATATTATCGGTGAGGTAGATCGAGGTTTTGAAATCCTTTTCGAATCCCTAAACCCAGAGCGCATTATCATCAGTGCCGTCTGTACTGGTCTGGGCCGTTACGCGCTGGGTCGTGCTGTCGAATATGCTAATGAACGAGTCGTATTTGATCGGCCGATTGGTGCTTATCAAGCCCTGCAACATCCCCTCGCCAAGGCCAAAACAGATGTCGAACTAGCATCCCTGATGATGCGCAAGGCCGCCTGGTTATTTGATCGCGGTGAGGCCTGCGGCACCGAATCCAATATGGCCAAATATGCCTCCTCAGAAGCCGGTATCTACGCCGTTGATTCTGCTCTGCAATGTTTTGGTGGCAATGGCTTTACCAAAGAATATGGTATTTTTGATCTGTATCCGATTGTGCGTTTGTTTCGTACCGCGCCACTAAACAGTGAGATGGTGCTGAATTATATCGCCGAGCGTGAATTAGGTTTGCCGCGTTCTTATTAAATCCCGGCGGAGTCATCAATTTATCCGTTCCTTGAAAATTATCCTATACTTAAAAGCCAGATAACAAAAATAGCTTTTTAAATAAAATAGGAGAAGCACCATGGCATACGCGCAAGGTCGGCGTATTCACGACGCTGACGGTCACTTTATGGAGACCCCAGACTGGTTGTTCCAATACGCTGATAAGGAAATGCGCGAGCGTATGGGGCCGCTCGATCTCGGCACGCCCGAACCACTGAAGCCCAGTTATTTTGAAAAGGTTATCGCCCGCAGGGTGGACTCAGCGCTCCGTGATAGCGATGACGCTAATTTCATGTCCCGCAAGTTGTACGATGCTCTCGGTGCCTTTGTGGCCGAGGATCGCGGTGAGGCCATGGATCAACTGGGTTTTGCCAGTCAGTTGATGTTTCCGTCTTTCCTGCTTATACCGCTGTACGAAGCCGACATTCTTGGCGACGACGTAGACTATGCGTACCGCCTCGCAGAACTGAATAACCGTGCGATGGCCGACTTTTGTTCTGCCGACCCTCGGCTACTTTCCGCCAGCTATCTCTCGCTACGCGATTTCCAACGAGCTAAAAAAACGACAGCGGATTTAATAGCGGGTGGTACGAATGCGATCATGATCTCATGCAGTGCGCCCCAGGAACATTCCCCCAGTCACATTGACCTCGATCCGGTCTGGGCGCAAATAGAAGAAGCCGGTATCCCTGTCGTGCTGCATATTGGTACCAGTGGCCAACTTGTTGACCCCAGTATCTACGAGAATGGTTTGCCCAAGCCAGAGAGCGCCCACGGCGAGCAGGAAGAAATTAATTCCGTATCCATCGTCGTAGCACCTCGCGCGGTGATGCAAACTCTTTCCGCAATGATTATTGACGGCGTAATGGAGCGTTTTCCACGCTTGAAATTTGGCGTCATCGAACAGGGTGCTGCCTGGGTGCCCAGCTGGATCAGGCAACTGGATACCGTCCACGATGCTTATTTCAAGTTTGAGGAGCGTTTGCGCTCGCTGTCTCTAAGGCCGAGTGAGTATGTCCAACGCCATGTGCGCGTAACGCCTTATTCGGTAGATGATGTCGGCTGGATTATTGAACAGTCCAGCGAAGAGATTTGCATGTTTTCATCCGACTACCCCCATAAAGAAGGAGGGCGTGACCCTATCAAGCGTTTCGATATTTCCATCAAGCACCTGTCTGATAACGCAAAGCAGCGATTTTACTGCGATAATTTCGTCGATATGATGGGCTCTGGGCTGAGTGCTGCCCTCGCCAGTGAAGCGCAGAAATAACTGTTGATATCACCAGGGGCATGAAACAGCGCTTGATATAGATGCCTGGATCGATCAGAACATTTGGGCTGTACAATTTAAACTTCGATTCATCCCATGTGATAGCTCTTCAAACCCGTACTAATCAGGAGATAATGAAATGAGTGCAGAAGCAAACAAAAAAATAGTGGCAGAGTTTCTGAAAAAGTTTTCCGTCGGCAATTACGATTCAGCCCTGGAAATGATGGCTGATAATGGCACCTGGTGGGTGGCGGGTAGCATGCCGATTTCGGGCACGAAGACTAAAGCTGAATTCGTGCAATTGTTGGCCGGTGTCGGAGAAATGATCGATGGGCCGCTGACTATTGATCCCTATGCGATGACAGCGGAGGGTGATCGGGTGGCGGTTGAAGCAACCTCCAGCGCCGAACATGTTAATGGCAAATCTTACCGAAACGAATACCACTTTTTGTTTGTGTTAAAAGGCGGCAAGATTTCTGCGGTTAAGGAATATCTCGATACCATTCATGCCAATGATGTGCTGTGTACTTAAAGTCTTGGGTGTAGTCTTCAACAGCCTCAGCGCGGTCAGGCAGTAATCGTACTTAACTCACCTTAATTGCTGTTGTTTGTATCGCTGCCGTTGCCGCTAGCCGGTTCTGGCTCAGATGCCGGTGGCTGTGGTTTCTTCATCATATAAGAGAGTACTACCGCGACCAGAAACGCAGCACCAATGATATAAAACGCGTCGTTATAAGCCATGATATAACTATCTCTGCGTGCAACCGCATCCACTGCAGATAACGCTTGTTGTTGCGCGAGCAGGGTGTCCGAACCCAGATTAGCAAAGTAACCCTGTAGTCCTTGGAGTCTCTCTACTGTCAGGGGGTTATAAAGAGATATGTTTTCGAGGATATGACTGGAGTGAAATTGCTGGCGTGTTGATAGGAAAGTGGCAAGAAAGGCGATGCCAATGGCGCCTCCCAGATTACGGGTCAGGTTGTATAGACCCGATGCGGAACCAGCCTGGGCTTTTTCAATGCCTACGGTTGCCATCACCGCAAGAGGTATTGTGAGAAACGGCTGGCCAAACCCTCTAATTAAATTTGCAAGTCGCAATTGGTCATAAGCATAGTCGGCGTCCATATTGATGTTGATTAGACAACTCCAGGCAAAAGTCGCACAACCTATAGCGATCAGATGACGGGGATCGACGGTCTGCATTAGTTTTACCAGTATGGGCACCATAAGAAGTTGGGGAAAGCCAAACCACATCATAGTGACGCCAATTTGCCAGGCGTTATAATTATGTATTTGAATGAGATAGAGCGGCGTTATAAAAATCGTGCCATAGAGTCCGAGACCGAGAACTACGCCGACTATATTTGCTAGGGAAAAGTTCCAGCGTTTAAAAAGTCGCAAGTTTATAAAAGAGTTTTCGCCCCATAACTGGCGATAGACAAAAATCAGAAAACAAACGCCAGCAAATATTGATCCGCGCAGGATTGCCTGTGACTCAAACCAGTCCAGGCGATTGCCCTCTTCAAGAATAATAATCATCGCGCCCAGGGCAAGGGACAGCATCCCAATGCCGGTCCAGTCGCCAGATTTTAGCAAACTGCGGTCACCTTTTGATTTTTCAAGCCCCCACCACAAAATCCCGAACATCAGCATGGTGGGAAAGATTTGCATATAAAAAATAGATTGCCAGCCCATATTTTCAGTTAGGTATCCACCCAGGGTAGGACCAAGACTGGGCGCCTGGGTTGCAGTCAGAGAAAACATAGCGAGGCCTAGCGGCTGCTTACTGGGCGGTAAAAGCGTCAAAATACAGGTGAAGGAAATAGGTATAAACGTGCCTCCAGAAAACCCGGCGATGGCCCTGAACACCAGCATGGATTCAAGATTCCATGCCATTGCACAGGCTAGGGTTGATAAAATAAATATTGCTGAAGCGGTGAGCACGAAGCGTCGTAGACCATAAATCTGAACAAACCATGCGGTGAGAGGAATGATAATGACTTCAGCAGTTAGATAGGCTGTGGAAATAAAGGAGCCTTCGTGCAGTGTTGCCGACAGTGCGCCTTGAATGTCCTTCAGAGAGGCATTAGTGACGACTATATTTAAAACAGCAATGAATGCGCCAATGACGCTGCCCCAAACGGTAAGCCAGGTGCGCAGGGATACGTGATCTTCGTCTGGCGTTGCTACTGCACTGGAGGTATTTGCGTCAGGTTCGTTTTCAGGAGAGGTGTTCCCGCCTATCGTGGTGGTATCGCTCATTACAAATTAACTACTTATATAAATGAATGGAGAGTTCAAGGTTTGATGCAGCCTGATTTAGCCGCAGCCCAAGTTTTGGCGGTTGGGTTTGTTAAGGCCAGTTTTTCACGCCCGTATTTACAGAGCCTTTGCTTGCGGAATCAGTGCTTACCGAACCAGCATCTGTGCAACCAGGTTTTACGGAACCGGTGTTTACGAGGCCATGGTGCCTTTGGTGCCTTTGGTGCCAGAGATCTAGACTTCGATCGACAACTCCCCACCGTCTTGGGTCACAGCATAGGTCTGTAAACATTTTTCACCGCGTATCACATTCAGCATCTGAATGCCGGGCGGAAAGTGCGCCCATTTGTTGACCTCGCCAGTGGCGATATCGAATTGGGCACGATGTATTGGGCATTGCAGTGTTTTACCGTCGTCCAGCAATTTGCCGCTTTTCATAGGTAAAAGCATATGAGGACATCCGGCCTGAACCGCATGAAAGCCGCTATCCAGATGAAATAGCAGCACCTTGGTGCCGTCCAGATTAAGTAATTTACGTTCGCCTATTGCCAGATCATCTGCTGATCCTGCCTGGTGCGTTGTCATATATCTCTCCTGTTTATAGCGGTTGTGGTAGCTCGCTGTCGTAACACGATCATCATTTCACTGCATCAATTAGGCTACTGGTGCCGGTAGCTTTTTCATCAGGGCGATAAAGCCGAGGCTAATAATAAACGCCACGCCCATCAGGTAGAAGCAATCATTGTAAGCCATAACGAAACTTTCCCGTCTGGCAATGGCATCGATAGACTGTAAGGCTTGCTGCTGGGCGAGTATTGGCCCCGAACCCAGCTGGCTATAATACTCGCTGAAGCCCTGTAGGCGCTCTAGGGTAAACGGGTTGTAGGCTGATACCGATTCAAGAATATAGTTCGAATGGAACTGTTGTCGCATCGACAGAAACGTTGCCAGTCCGGCAATACCGATCGCGCCGCCGAGATTACGTAGCACATTTAATAAGCCAGATGCTGAGCCGATTTGGTCCTGATCAATTTCAGCAGTAGCAATCACATTGAGCGATATCATGATGAAGGGTATCGACAAACCGCGCACCATATTCGGCACGATTAGATTGGTGCTAGCGTAACCGGATGTCATATGTGTATTTAGCAGGCAGCTACAGGCAAAAATGACGGCGCCAATAGCCAACAATATTCGCATATCACAGCGTTTAGACAGAAACAGAACCACAGGAACGATCACTAATTGTGGTAGCCCAACCCACATCATCACCAGGCCAATCTGCATCGCGTTATAGTCATGTACCTGAACCAGAAACATGGGCAAAATAAATACCGAGCCATATAAACCCAGTCCGAGCACAATGCCAACCAGGTTGCCCATCAAAAAATTTCGTTGCCCCAGCAAACGCAGATTGATAAAGGGGTTGGCTCGTTTCAGCTCAATAGCGACGAAAATCACCAGGCAGGTGATCGCCAGTATGGCACCTTGAAGAATAAAGTCAGACTCCAGCCAATCTTTGCGCTCGCCTTCTTCCAGAATGATGATCATTGCGCCCAGACCTATGGCCATGGTCAACATGCCGAGCCAGTCACCATTTTTTAGCAGCTTCAGATTTTTTGGCGATTTTTCCAGGCTATGCCACAAGATAAGAAACATCAGTGAGGTCGGGATGATCTGCAGATAAAAAATGGCCTGCCAGCCAAAGGTTTCGGTTAGATATCCGCCCACTGTTGGCCCAATAGTGGGCGCCATGGTGGCAGTGAGCGAAAACATACCCATGCCCAGCGCCTGTTTGCTGGTTGGTAACAGGGTCAGAATCAAAGTGAAGGCCAGGGGGATCAACGTGCCGCCGGTAAGCCCCGCAAAGGTCCGGAACACGAGCATAGATTCCAGGTTCCAGGCGATGGCGCAAAGAAACGTAGCTAGAATAAAGAGCGCGACATTGATCAACGTATAGCGCCTGAGGCCAAACACCATAGCTAACCAGCCGGTCATAGGGATAACGACAACCTCGGCAGTGAGGTAGGCGGTGGTAATAAAAGAGCCTTCTTGCAGGGTCGCCGACATGGCACCCTGAATATCTTTCAGCGAGGCGTTAGTGATATGGATATTGAGAACGGCGATAAAAGCACCGACAACACCGCCGAAGACCGCTAACCAGGCACTAAAAGGGACGTGATCATCATCTTCGATTGAAGCGTCTGGCAGTCTGCTTTGATTATCGTCCGCAGTAGCTGATACGCCACCCATGATAGTCTCTTTGCGTGCCTAATGAACGTTGAATAGCGGTTTAATGGTTGGCGCTGATTTCGTCTTTGTTCTTATCATTGCTGTTACCGCTACCGCGGGTGTCGACCTTAGCGAGCACTGACATGCCCGGGCGCAATTTTTGCGACACCGGGTTATTCGGGTCGAGGACGATTTTTACAGGCACGCGCTGGACTATTTTGGTGAAATTGCCAGTGGCATTGTCAGCCGGTAGCAAGCTGAACTCGGCACCGCTGGCGGGTGCCAGGCTGTCGACAATGCCTTCAATTAGCTCATTCGGGAAAGCATCTATTTTAACGGTAGCTTTCTGGCCAGGCAGCATATTGGTGAGCTGAGTTTCTTTAAAGTTGGCGCTGACCCACACTTTATCCAGCGATACCAAAGCCATTTTGCGCGCACCGACATGGATGTATTCACCCGGCTCGACATGCTTATTACCCACGACCCCAGCCCGGGGAGCGCGGATATCAGATAAATAAAGCGCGATTTCAGCGATCTGTAGTTCGGCTTCGGCCTCAGCCTGAGTCGCGGCTATTTCTTTTGCCTCAGCTACCAATACCTGGTTTTGAGCGCGAGCCCCAATCAGGTTTGCCCGGGTTCGGGCTAGTTCGGCTTCGGCACTGGCAACGTCGGTTACCGCATGGTCATAGCGTTGTTTCTCAGCAAAACCGCGGCTTTTAAGCTTTTCAGCCCGAACCAGGTCGAGTTTGGTGCGCTCCAGTTCTGCAACAGCGGTGCGAACCTCGGCGTCGTTGGCGTCAATAGTTGCTGTTTGTAAAATTTTTCGCGATTCAATTCGCGCTAAACCAGCTTTCGCGCCGGCGACTTCCGCCTGGCCTTTGGCTACTTTTGCATTAAAGGTTTGTTTATACATTGAGATGAGGATATCGCCAGCGGCAACAGTTTGATTAGAGTCAGCATTAACTTTTTCAACAATACCTGGCACCTTGGCGCTAATAACAGTGATATCGGCCTGGGTATAAGCATTATCAGTGGACTCCCAGTGGCGACCTTCAGTCCACCAGTTTTTTAGCCATAAGGCACCACTAGCGACGACTACAACTAAAACAGTAAGCAGAATAATTTTGCGCATGATATCAACCGGTTAATTAATGATTTAGCCGCAACATTCAGGACTCAACAAAAGCCGTGGACAAATGTTATCGGGAAAACGAATGAAAAGTTCCAATCTGGGTAGTTGGTCTGCACAGTGATGAACGATTCAGGCGTATGGCCAGCGACACAACGCGGGTTTTCAGTTAACTGCAGGGTTACGATCGGTAGAGAGCATGGGAGATCGCATTTAGAAGCTAATTTATGGCGGTGTCATAGAGAAAGCGCATGCAACGAAGTCTTGATCATCTATGGTACTGTGCCGTACCCTATCATTGGGGTTGGTGTCTTGCAAGATAAACCGTTGCTGGGGCAACTATTAATGCGAGAAAAGTACAAATGTCAGAAACGCCGAATACAGTGCCGAATACAGTAGAGGTAATTTAATGTGGCGAGCAACGTAAAGCCCGGTACCGAGCAGGAGCGGCGCGATGTCATCCTGGCTGCTGGGATCGATGTATTTATCGAACATGGCTACACCAGTGCCAGTGTGGATGAAGTAGTGCGCCGAGCCGGTGGCTCGAAACGCACAGTGTACAAATACTTTGACAATAAAAAGGGTTTATTTGCCGCCGTTGTAGCTGGTATTTGCGACCAGATGATGACGCCCCTGGGTCCGGAAATTACCGACGAGAAAGGTCTGTATGACACGCTGGAAAACCTGGGCCGCCATTATTTGAGTATTTTGTTACAGGATCATAGCTTAGCGATTTACCGAGCCGTGGTGGCAGAATCCAGCAGATTTCCCGAATTAGGCAAAGCGTTTTATGAATTTGGTCCCGGTGCGGCGGTACTGAGATTGTCGAAATACCTCAGCCTGCAGAATGACCTGGGCGTGCTTAAAATTGAAGATACGGAATCTGCTGCGCGCCAGTATTTTGGTATGGTGCGTTCAGATTTACATATGAGGGCGGTGTTTGGCTTGCAGCTTCCTGGGCAGAAAGACCTGGATCAGAGCATCAGTAGAGCGGTGGATATATTTATCAAAGAATACGATTTAGATCAGTAAATAGCGCGCCTTAGGCGGCGCGACTATCGACCCGCACCATTTTTGTAGTATGCTTTTTCCGCTACTGTAGTAGTTACCCCTGTCCTGATTGGTTAGATGTTCCTTGTAAGTAGTTTGAGGCCACCTAGGTGACCTCAGATCATGTTTAGGTCGTGCTCACGGAATTTTACTAAGTGCTGCTTACCCGCGTAGTCATGTTCAATGTCCTGCGAAACTGAGGCTGGCCCAATAAGTGACAGCCTTAATTATCATCTTGAAAATCAATATCTGGAAATTAAATGTCTGGAAAATATCTATGAATGATCAGATTAAACTTCGCGGAAAGCGAAGGTGCCTCTTAAACGTAGTTTCAGCTATCACGATAGCTCTGATTTTAAGCGCGCCTGATAAGTCCCAGGCCGCATCGGATGCCTTTGGCCGCTTTGAGCGTAACCTGGCGACCTTTGATCCGGGCGGTCGTTATCTGACCCGACCACTTGAGCGTCAGATCCCTGGCCTTAGTATTAACGGCTCTTATTTCCTCTGGGCGGACAGCCTAACTTCTGGACAAAACGATATCGGTTTTAGAGATCGGGATTTTCGCACCTTGCAGGCGCAAAATATTTTTGAGGTGGAATTGAACTACCGTTTATCTCCCGGTATGGAAATCACCAGTATCAACCATCTGCTCTATGACGGTGTTTATGATATTGAAGACGCAGATGGCATCTATGCAGACGGCAGTAACAAAACGTTTCGGCAATACAATGATTTTGAGCGTATCGGCAGGGAGCTGTATTTCTCCTACCGGACATCCCGGGTGGACATGGTGCTGGGCAAGCAACAAATTGCCTGGGGGAAAATGGATGGGCAATTTATTGATCTGATTAACTCCATGGATTTGAGGGAATCGGTTCAACTTGAGGCCAGCGATTACGAGCAGCGCCGCCTGCCGATGTGGATGGCAAATGTCACCTATTATTTCGAAGATGTGTCCTTGAATATACTGTGGATACCCGACTTTGAGGCCAGTTTAAACCCTG
The DNA here is from genome assembly GCA_021773435.1 of Porticoccaceae bacterium. GTDB lineage: Bacteria > Pseudomonadota > Gammaproteobacteria > Pseudomonadales > Porticoccaceae > HB2-32-21. Next base: position 15,239 of record JAJFKC010000014.1, on the reverse strand, counting down.
GTTATGGTGCGCCCTGGTCGTCACCGCTGTTACCGCCGGGTGATGCTTTGGCGTCAAACAATGACTCATTATTGCATCGTCGAACCAACCCCGCTGGCGATCGTTTGCTGCAGACCAAGCGCCCAAATTGGCGAAATTTTAGCGATCATCAGTTGGCAGCAAGAATAGATGTGGCCAGTGGTGCACTCACCTGGGGGCTCGTTTACTACTATGCCTTTGAGCGTGACCCGGTTCAGAATATCACTGGCCGATTTACCGATGGCACTGGGGATCATCTGATTATTGAACCGAGCCATGAGCGTTTGCACCACTTTGGTATCACCTCAGACTATGCCTGGGTCATGTCCGATGTGCCGGGGGTAGGGGCGCTGCCTATTGTATTTCGGGCTGAGGCTTTGTATACCAAAGATGCGCATTTCACGGATTTTAGAGCAATGGGTCGGATTAGAACTGAAATGCCTGTTGGTTTGAGTGGATCAGTATCTGGGAATGGCGTCAGTGAGCATGACACCGTTCGTGGTGCCCTGGCCTTTGAGTTGGCCCTGCCTGCCAACGTGACGGCTATTTTTCAGCCTTCGTTTTATTACACCTTAGACTGGCGCAAAGGATTGAGCGGCGGGTTTGGTGGTGCCATTGGTGATCGGTGGAACTTCATTCCGGTTGTTTTTGTCGAGCGGCCCGTGCGCGCTACCCGCGACAGGTTGAAATTAAACATTACCGTGAGTCCCTACCTAAGTGGCCCGGATAAGGGTTATCAGGGCACCAAGACCAAACTCGGGGCAAGTTACGAATTCAGTCAATACATAAAAGGCAGTGTTATATATACCAACTACAGCGATGGTAATGATGATGATTTATTTGGTCAGTATGACAAGTGGGATAATCTCGGCTTTGAATTGCAATACGAGTTTTAGCGGATGAATATTTCAGGCATTGGTGTGAGTCGTTTCAAGCGGAGACTCACTACGGATCTAGCGACATCTTTGGCAGGAGCGGTTCGTTTATCGATAGGGCTTGGGACTCTGTGTTTGTCTGCCGTATTCTCGGCCACACTATCTGCAAGCTCGGGAGATGAAAATAGTCAGCTGGGCAGCTGGCGTACACTTGATCAATTAACTGCCAGTGAACAACGCCGTGTTCACATTCGTTCTAAAGTGACGAGTGGTGCCGTTGTGTCTTTACCTGAGGAAGAATGGCCTTTCAAAGCACCATTTTCCGCCCAGGAAATGGGTTATCGGGTGATGGACTTTAGCCATGTACCGCGCTGGTCACATGTTATGGCCGATGCCTTTGGTGTGCTGACCAAGGCCGGGTATTTAACCCAGGGTGTCACGGTAGGCATGGTTCAACAGCTGATCGCGCCTGGCGCGCCGGGCTTGATCAATGCTAAACCCGGTGAGCTGCATTCACGACAAATTTATTTCGATACCTATCCACCCAAGAACCATGGTTTCCAGCAGATGTGGTTGATGCGACGGTCGAGTCTTGAAAGTCCGGCTAAATTAGATTTTTTCGTTTATAGCCCGTCGCTTCGCCGGGTGCGCCGACAACCACCGCCTCGGCGTGAAGCGCAATTTCCCGACATGGTGCAGTCCTTTGACGATATAACCGGACGTGAAGCCTGGGAATTTAACTGGCGTTTGCTGGGCGCTGATACGCTCTATAAAACTGTTCGTTTTCCAAACACTCGCAAAGAGATAACCCTGGGACGACCTGATGGCAGTTACTATGATCTGGCCACGGCAGAGATCAAAGTGATGGGCGAGCGTTATCCTTTTTATCGGCCCGACGGCGGTGTTGATTGTTTCGTTGTGGTGGCCGAACCCAATCGCGACTGGTTGCCCAACTACAAAGTTTCCAAACTTATTTATTGGGTCGACCAGTTTTATTTTTATCCGCTACGCGTTGAGCAATACGACGAAAACGGCAAGCTAAAAACCGTACAGGTGCGATTGGCCCGACGCGACAATAAAAACCTGGCAGAAGGTCATGGCTACTCCAATAATATAACGGTTTATTACGATCTTAAGCAGGATATATTGAGCTATAGTTTGCACGACGCAATCATTGTTCGTGAATGGTCAAGAGAAGAATTAAGTATGTTTACGCCGGATTTTATGCGTCGGCGCTGGTTGAAATATCCGATGCAGAGCCACGCGTTAATCGATGACCCCGAGCAATTTTATCTGCGGCCTGAATTGTTAAAAGACCGGTATCCTGAAGAAAGATCGATGACCCTTGCGCCTGATGTGATGAATAGAATCGAGATGCAGGAAAAAAAGGGCTATATGAGTTTTGCAAAAAGTCCGTAAACAAACTCCGTAAGAATAAGCCGCTGTGAAATTTCACTCAACACCATCACACGAATAATAGTAAAACCCGAAAATAAAAATAGATCTTAAAAGGAGGGCGAACACCATGACCTATTTTCTACTAAACGAAGCACAACAAAAATTAAAAGATCTGGCAGCTCAATTAGCGACCACCGAGCTGGCACCACGGGCTGCCGAAACTGACAAAACTGGCACCTTTCCCAGGGCATCGTTAGATGGCCTGAAAGCAAGTGGCCTATGGGGCTTGCGTGTATCAAAGGAGCATGGTGGCCTGGATGCTGATTTGCTATCGACTTGCCTGGTCGTAGAGGAGCTCGCAAAAAAATGTGCGTCGACCGCGATGTGCTACAAAATGCACGTCGAAGCAGCGGAATTGATCAGCAAGATGCCTAGTGAATATCAGGCGGAGAGCCTTGTTAAAAAAATCGCAACAGGAGAAATTTTGTGCACGGTTGCCGGTGGCGAAACCTCGGGTGGCGGCGGTGACTGGGTGCCGGGCATGATCTTGTCGGCTGTGGAAAAAGGTGATGATGGTTACATTGTCGATAACGTGCGCAAGTCCTATGTCACATCCGCGGGCCAGGCTTCACATTATTTTATGCTCTGCCGTGTCGGCGCCGAGGCTAAAGGCCATCAACTGACGGCATTATTTATTGAAGCTGACAAAATCGATTGGGAGACGTTAGAGGACTGGAATGGCCTGGGTATGCGCGGCAACAACAGTATGCCGATTCGTTTCAAGGGCGTCGTGCCAGAGGAAAACCGTCTGGGTGAGGAGGGCAAAGCTCTGAAATACCTTGGTGCAGTGATGATGCCCGTCGTGGCATTAACTTATGGTGCAGCTTATTTAGGTGTCGCGTCGGGTGCCTATGAGTTGGCCATGGAAGAAGCATCGAAGGTGCATCCCAGTGGTGCTAAACGTCTGGATAGCCCTATTAACCAGCGTCGTATGGCCGAGTTGAGCGCGAAAATAGAAGCTGCACGGGCGTTATTGCATGTCGCTGCGGCTGCGGGTGATGCCGGTCAGGTGGCCGCACCACTACCTTATTTGCAAGCCAAAGTTAGTTGTTCGGAAGTCGCAGTGTTGGTGACTCAGGAGTTAATGACCATGTTTGGTGGTACAGCATTTGCGGCCCGACTGCCATTTGAGCGTTATTTTCGCGATGCTCGGGCCGGGATGATTATGGGTTTGGCAAATGATGATGCTTACCAGACTATCTACGGTATGCTGTTCCCTGAGAAACGTGCATGAGAAACGTGGCTGAGAAATTGACTGTTTTCTGCTTACTTATTCGTTAATTTGCCGTTAGCATCGGGTCGCGGGTAGCGCCCAATGATTAAGCACAAAGCTATTCTAGTTAGAAATTAGTCAAATTATTTCCCGTTAAAATTAGGCGAACGTTTTTCCATAAAATGCGCGACGCCTTCCTTGAAGTCATCGCTCTTAATACTGGCATTCATTTCTATTTCAGAGAGGTGCAGGGCAGCACCGAGATCCTGAAATAGACTTTCCCACACTTGATTCTTGATCACGCGCATGGAGCGAGGGGAATTGTTGTTAGCCATGTCGTGAGCGATTTCCATGGCGGCTTCTAAAAAGCCTTCGTCTGGCAAAACGCGGTTTACCACGCCCAGCTCTTTAGCCTCGTTGCCGTCGAAGACCCGTCCAGTGAGCCAGACGTCCATCGCATTGGCCATGCCCGCTATGCGAGGCAATAACCATGCACCACCGTATTCGGTAATCAGGCCGCGTTTAACAAAGGCCGAGGTAAATTTGGCCCCCGCTGCAGCAATGCGCATATCGCAATACAGAGTAAGCACCAGGCTGATGCCTGCGCAGGGGCCGTTAATGGCGGCGATAATCGGTTTAGGGATCGCGGGGAAGTAAGAGTACAGCTGCCGAAAATCAATACGGACATTTTGTGGTGTTGGCTTGGGTCGCTCTCTTTTTTCTGCCTCGCCACCGTCACTCATGTTTTTTAGCACTGACATATCGGCGCCGGCAGAAAAGCCTCGGCCGGCACCAGTAAGGACAATCACGTGAACGTTGTCATCCTCAGCCGCAGTCATAGCGGCATCCTGAATTTCCTCCGCCATACGGCGGGTCCAGGCGTTAAGTCGGTCAGGGCGATTGAGGGTGATAACGGCGACTTTGCCATCGACGTGATAAAGAGTTTCGCGATATTCCATAACTAATCTCCTAAGATGTTGCGCTTGAAAGCAGCTCAATATATGCGCTGGCAGTGCTATTTCATTTCTGTAAAAGCCCGAATGAGTTGAAAGCCGATAGCCATAGGTGGTGGCAAGAGGACGCCGGTGTCGGTGGCACCATTGAGCACGTCGTTTAACAGCGTGCGTGATACCCAACGGGCTTCTTCCAGTTCCAGGCCATCGACGGTTATTTCACTGGTTTGAGCATCGGCAAAGCAGCCGATCATCAGCGAGGAAGGCCAGGGCCAGGGCTGGGTCGAGTGGTAGCGCACGTCGCTCACAGTGATACCAGCTTCTTCCATTACTTCCCGACGTACGGCTTCTTCGATGTTTTCACCGGGTTCGATAAAGCCAGCGAGAGCGGAATACATGTTGGCTGGGAACATGGGCTGGCGACCGATCAAACAGTCGTCGCCACGCACGGGGAGCATAATGACCACGGGGTCGGTTCGGGGGAAATGCTCAGCGTTACATTCGCCATCAGTGCATTTGCGCATATAGCCACATTCGCGCATCTCGGTGGCATTGCCGCAGACAGCACAGAACTGATGTCGGGCATTCCAGTCGAGGATGGCTTTAGCGGTGCCAAGAACTGATGGATCGCCGATGGGCAGTTGCAGGGCAATAGCCCGCAGATCCATAAATTTGCCGACATTGGTAAACGGCTCGCTGCGATTTGCGTCATCAAAGGAGGTGACGTCGATGGCAAAATGGGCGATGTCATCTTTCTCGCCGAGGAATACCGTGGGCACGCCGCTCATTAAATAGCCATCGACATCATCTGGCGACAACCAGCCAATGCCATCGCGACGAGGGGTGACCAGGGGTTGTTGCTTCCATAAAGGTACGATGCGGGTGGTGGGGTCTTTTAATCGCGCAGCGAGCCAGTCGGCTTCAGTGCGGCGATGTCCGGCGCGGTCCAGGGTGCCGCCAGCAAAGGTATGGACTTCAGACATAATGTGTTCCTTGTTTTAAATGATTAGGTTTAAATGATTAGGTTTAAATAAATAATTGTTGAAAAAAATTAATGATTAATTAAGAGCTAAAATATTGAGCGTTAAAAGAGCGGTAATTAAATTTTGTCGTGCATGGTAGATTTGTTGTGCCTGGTAAAATGGCCTTATGACAGCGCATAATCTGAAACAAAGGCATTCATTTTTCGTTCCTGGCCGAAGGTGGACATCGGGCCGTGGCCGGGGATAAATGCGACATCATCACCCAGAGGCCAGAGTTTTTCGGTGATCGATTTAATCAGGTCGTTGTGATTGCCTTTGGGGAAATCTGTGCGCCCAATAGAACCCTGAAACAGTAAATCCCCGACAATGGCCAGTTTGGCTTTGCGATTAAAAAAGGCGATGTGGCCGGGCGTATGTCCAGGGCAGTGATAAACTTCTAATACTTCTTTGCCAACGGTCACGGTATCGCCTTCTTCGAGCCAGCGGTCGGGTTCAAAGCTGCGAAAGGTGCCGCTGAGACCAAACATCTTGCCTTGCTCGGGGAGCTTGTCGATCCAGAAAGCTTCTTCTTTTTGTGGACCTTCGATAGGCACCTTATATTTTTCAGCCATATCGGCTACCGCACCAGCGTGATCCATATGGCCGTGGGTGACCAATACTTTTTCGAGTTCGACGCCTTCCTGGGTCATGAGTTGCTCGATGCGGTCCATATCCCCCCCAGGATCGACCACCGCGCCCAGCATAGTTTCCTCGCACCAGATCATTGAACAGTTTTGCTGGAAAGGGGTGACGGGAATAACCGCAAATTTCATAGTTGGGGTCTCAGATAGTTGGGAGTTCAATTGGCGAGAAAAAAACGCGAGCAAAAAATTTAGCGCCAAACCATAACAGAGAATGCCGTCCGGTTCATGCTCTTCATGTTGATGAACAGCGCACCAATTTAGCCACTTGGGGCGAAGGCTTTAACGGCCTCGGGATCGAATCCAGGCTGGCCATCGGGACGAAGTGGCTGCATGCAAACGTGATCGGCACCATTAGTCCAGTGTGCTTCTAGTCGTTTCTGGATGCTGGTGTCATCCCCCCAGGCAACGATGGCATCGACCAGTCGATCACTGCCGCCGTTTTCGATATCGTCTGCGGTAAAGCCCATCGCCAGGACATTATTGCGATAATTCTGCATGCCGAGATACAGGGCCATAAACTGGCGGGCCACCGGCCGTGCTTCACTGGCATCCTTAATACGCAGAATTTTTTGCTCCGGGGCGAGGAAGCTATCTGGGCCGATAATTTCCCGGGCCTGGGCCGTGTGTTCGGGGGTGACGAAGTAGGGGTGGGCGCCATCAGTTTTGTCGCCAGCCAGGGCGAGCATGTTTTTGCGCAATGCGGCTAGAATCAGTGGCCCCTCCTGTATCGGTGGTGGCGCGGAATACATCGCCTCACCCATGGCAACGAGGTAGTTGCGCATGGTTGTCACGGGTTTGCCGTATTCGTGTTTGCGCATGCCTGTGACCATTTCCATATGGGATACCCCGAGGCCAAGCATCAGACGGCCGCCGCTTAAGTCGTTTAGCGCGTTGCGTGCTGCCACCATGGCAATGGGGTCACGGGCGTAAATATTGGCAATGCCGGTGGCGAGGCCAAGCTGATCGGTTTCCCGGGCAATAATAGTCAGCATGACGAAGGGGTCGCGGCCAAATGCTTCGGGCAACCATAAGGCGCCGTAACCCAGTTTTTCGGTATCCTGGGCGAGGTTTATACACTCTTCTATACTGTAGGCATCGATCATGCTCCACAGGCCAAGCTTGCCAATATCAGATGTATTCAAAGTGGGAATCCTCCTGGGTCGTGTATATATAGCACTGTGATTATTGCGATATAACTAACTACTCGGCTAAGCATAGCTTGCAAATAACGCTGCGTCGCTATTCAATTCAGGATGTCGACTCTGCTGCATCATTCAAGGTGCTTGGAAATATGTGACATCATTCAAAATGCCAACCTCGTTTAGCGAAGCTTTTACGAACTCTGTGTTTAGTTCAGAAGAGTGGTTGCGTTATACCCGACATATCCAGCTGCCACAGTTTGGAGCCGGTGGTCAGACTCGGTTGAAGCAATCTGAGGTGCTGGTGGTCGGTTGTGGTGGGCTTGGCTGCCCCGTTCTGTTGTATCTTGCCGCGGCGGGGATTGGTCGACTGACCGTTATCGATGGCGATGATGTCGAGTTGACTAATTTACAGCGGCAGGTTTTATACACTGAGCGAGATCTGGGTTTATCGAAGGCCAGCGCTGCGCAACATCACCTTAGCCAAATAAATTCATCGATAGAAATACAGGCTATCGATCAAGCTTTTACGCTTGATAATGGCGAGGCGTTAATCAAAGATCACGATTTAGTGATCGACTGCACCGATAATTTCGCCACCCGATATCTGATCAATGATTTATGTGTACAGCGGGCTAAACCCTGGATTTTTGCCAGTGTTTATCAATTTTCCGGCCAATGTGCTCTGTTCGAGCCGGGTGGGCCCTGTTTTCGCTGCCTGTTTCCTCGCATGCCAACGGATATTCCTGATTGCAACACCGCAGGCGTTATCGGCGTTTTGCCGGGCCTGGTGGGTTCGGTGCAGGCCGGTGAGGCGATTAAATATTTGGCTGGACTAGCGACACCAACGAGCAATAGTTTATTGTTGATAGAGGCCCTTGACCTGGAATTCCGTCGGATTCAATTGCAGCGTAAATCAGACTGCGTTGCATGCGGAAAGCAGCAAAGCTTCGATCAGCTTAAGCCTGATTACCTAAGAATTAGCGATACCGCCTTATCCAGTAAGACCCGCGAAGCGATGCTGATATCGCCCGACCAATTTAATCGCTCTCGCGATGGTGATCAACACCATGTTGTCGACGTGCGTAGCGTCGATGAACGGCAAGGATTTCACATCGGTGGCGATCATATCGCTTTGCCCGAAATCTCCGAGGCCATATTGCACTTGCCCCGAGATAAGACCATTATTTGCTATTGTCAGTCCGGGCTGCGCAGTTTGGATGCTGCGCAACAATTGCGGGATGCAGGTTTTACAGCTTTGAGTCTGGAAGGTGGGCTTGTTCAATGGTTACAACATCAGTTTAAAAAAGGGTTACAAGGTCAACAGCAGGACGCTCTGTAAGATTCAATTCAACAACCAAATAAAAAAGGGCATAGCAATGATTAATATAAAAACCGCAACGTCAGAAGAGATGGCCAAGATAATTCCTTACCTCAAGGTGTTTTCATCGCTTAATGAAAAAATTTATCGGTGGACCGGTGGGCGACTGCTCGGCAAGCTCGCTGGTCGCGATATTATGTTGGTGACCATGACCGGTGCCAAGTCCGGTAAAACCCGGGTCATTCCGCTTATGCATGTGCCCTATAAAGAGGGTGTGATTATTGTTGCCTCCCAGGGCGGTGCGCCGAATAATCCCGTCTGGTTTAATAATCTTGTGGTTAATCCAGAGGTGGAAGTGCAATACAAAAGCAATAAAATGAAGCTGTGCGCACGGCGGGCTGATGCGGAAGAAAAGGCTGAGGTGTGGCCCGTTTGTTGTGAACATTATCCCGATTACGATGTTTATCAAAAGCGCACCGGTAGGGATATTCCGGTATTCATTGCAGAGCCGCGCTAACGCTTATTAATCCTATCCAGGGAGAAATACTATGAAAATAGGTATCACCCAGGTATTAGCAAATAGCGATGCCGACCCGGCAGTTGTTGCAAAACATGCTGAGGATTTGGGCTTCGAGTCTTACTGGCTGCCGGATCATACCATCTTGCCGGTGGAGTCCAGTACGGGTTATCCAGGTGTTAAGCCGGGGCAAAAGCCGCCGCGTACGCTTTGGCAAATCCCCGATCCGCTGATTGCACTGTCGCGAGCGTCCGCAACGACCACAACCATCAAGCTGGGCACGGGTATCTGTCTCGTCCCGGAACGCAATCCACTGCTTATGGCTAAACAAATTGCCACGTTAGATGATGCTTCAGGTGGCCGCTTTCTGTTTGGCATTGGTGCTGGCTGGAATCGAGAGGAGTGCGAAATTCTCGGTGGTGATTTTGACCATCGCTGGTCTCAGGTGAAAGACCATATTGCGGCGATGAAGGTACTTTGGCAGGACGAAGAATCCGAGTATCACGGAAAATATGTAGACTTCCCTGCAGTGCGCTGTTATCCCAAGCCAACCCACAAGCCTTATCCGCCGATTCTACTGGGCAATATAGGCAGCCAACTGGCATTTAAAAGGGTGGTCGAATGGGGTGATGGCTGGATGCCGGTAGTCGACGGTGTCGAGCAATTTGCAGCGGGCGTGCAGCAAATTAGGACTTTGGCTGCGGCTGCCAATCGAGATATATCAACTATTGATTTCACAGTATTTGGTATGCACGGACAATTTCGTCGCCCCGAGCAAATTAAGGCCCTCGAGGATGCGGGTGCCGGGCGGGTGATTTTGTGGCTTAAAAATTTGGAGCTCGATGATATTCTTCAGGAGCTCAATGAGCTGGCTGACGAAGTGTTAAATAATTAATTATATACATTACATATAAGTCATAAGATACTAAAATATATGAAGTTATGAGGTCTTTATTATGTCTAGTTTCGCGGAGATTAACACACAGATACTCAGAGATAGAGCCGAATTGAGTGACATTCTTAATAACTATGCAGCGGGCGTAGATCAGCGCGATTGGGAGCTTTTCCGGAGCTGCTTTACGGAAGATCTCGAGGCGGATTTCACTGGTGTACTGCCGGGCAATGTCTGCCACGGTGCCGATAAATGGGTTGCAGCAGCGGCCAGGCTAATCGAACCCTTAACGGCCACTCAGCACATGATCACCAACCACAGCCACGATATTGACGGTAACGCGGCGAAGAGTCGATCTTATGTTCAGGCGCAACATGTGCAGAAGCGTGCCGATGGTAGTGAACAACATTACTTGATCGGCGGTTACTACGCCTACGACATGGTGCGTACCGATCAAGGTTGGAAGATCAAGAAATACAGCATGACCCAGACCTGGTGTACAGGCGATCCTGCCGTGTTGATTTCCTGATTTTGCATGAGGCTCGGTTCGAATCTGGCCGTGTAAACTATTGCTACGGACAGGACCGTCATGTGCTGTGTGGCACACGTAATACTTGCCAGGGCCATTGATTCAAGGGCACTGATTCCAGATCAATGTAATGCCAAGTTATTATGCCGTACGCTAGACACATTCTGGTACTTAATGTAGCTTTGATTTCATCAGGGTAAATGGATGAGGTACAACAATGAAAGAATCTAGACCCTCTCCAGTTGCGCTAAAGAGTCACCGAGAAAGCCTTGGTTGAACACTGCTTCAGGCTGCATATATAGTGCACGTTAGCCCCAGAGCTTGGCAGCGCTGGGAGCAGGCGGGTGATAACGAGATACCCGCAGAACGGTATAAGCTATTTTGCACAAAAACCAAATAAAATGGGCTGCAGATCATAAAAGACCGGTCTCAGTGTTAGCAGCGTGTGAGTTCGTTACTGTCGGTGTGTTCCATAATGCGCCCATAAATATCAAGCGTGGTGGTTTCCGAATAGCTTAGTTGATCTTTTTCTACGGATATTTTGTGGCTGAACGCGATTGTCTTTGCGTTATCTTTCATAAACGGCGACTGAAGGATTGACCAGTCCGGGTCATCAATTTTCGCTCCCACTTCCAGAGTCACTTTGCTACTTTCCAGTTTGTTATTGTATTGGCCTCCAGCCAGTACTGCCACAGCACGGGGGATCGTTAAAGATTGTATTATCGTGCTTGCAGCTTTATCCCATATCCAGTATCCCGTTTCGTCGTGAAATATTTCATTATCAGTTTTTCGTTGCACAATCTGTCGATAATGTAATACCACTAAGGTTTGCTTGCCGGCATTGGTAATATCGCCGACGGGTTCAAAAGTCAGCGTTTCATAGTAGGGGTGCGTTTCATCGCCTTCTGGTTCCGGTGCTACATCAATGCCTTTATTGCCGCGCCAGGTACCGATTAATTGGGTTAGGGGGCCGAAATCTAACGAAGATACTTCATCACTCATCGGTCTACCATGTTCCTTATTTTGTAAGTGGATATCCGAGAAAGCGTATTGTATTAAAAAGAATAATAAATGCTAGTATGGCAACGTTTGAACTAACCCCTAACCGATAACCAACCGCATTCATAATATTGGAGTACGCCATGAAATTAATAGATTCTTTTGGCCCTAACCCCCGAATGGTCCGCATGTTTATGGCTGAAAAAGGCATTGAGTTGCCGAAGGAAGAACTTGACTTGATGGGCGGGCAAAACCGAGAAAAGTCATATACCGATAGAAACCCAGGCGGACAGATGCCCGCACTTGAGCTAGACGATGGTACCGTCATTGCCGAGACCACCACCATGTGCCAATACCTGGAAGAGAAACATCCTACGCCGGCCATTCTGGGTGACACACCGGAGAGCCGTGCGGTGAGCAGCATGTGGGTGCGTCGCGTCGAACTGGGTATCACCGAGCATATGTATAACGGTTTTCGCTACGCCGAGGGACTGGGACTGTTTAAAGATAGGCTTTATTGCATTCCTGAAGCCGCCGATGGGCTTAAAGCCAAAGCTCAGGATGGGCTCAAATGGCTGGATGGATTACTAGAGGGGAACGACTATATCGCAGGCGCCAATGTCGGTTTGGCCGATATGATTTTATATTGCTGCATGGACTTCGCTCAGGGTGTTGGCCAGCCGATTGATGCCGAGTTAAAAAATATCAGCGCCTGGTTTCAACGAATGAATTCAAGGCCTAGCGCTGAAGCCAGTTTGCACTCAAGCTGTGCAGCATCGGGCATGAGGGGTTAGGTTTGGCGCCAATCTTTTGATTTATTAGTTTAGCCTTTTGATCTATGGATATTAGCTGCTACGGTGTTTCTATGAAATAAGCCACTGAGACCAGTGTGCAGTTTTGGTCTCAGTGGTAGTGATGTCGATGGTGATGTCGATAGTGATGTCAATGGTGGTAGCGCTACCTCATCGTGCCAAAGCAGTCGCGCACTTCTTTTATAAAGACCTCGGGCAATTCAAAAGCAGGGAAGTGTCCGCCCTTATCCAGCTCATTCCAGTGAATCAGGTTTTTATAGCGCCGCTCAGCCCAGCGGCGTGAGGCCAGGAAAATTTCTTTCGGATAAATACTGCAACCGGTGGGCAGATCAATATCGCCGGTCGATAGATTATTAAAGCTGTGCCAGTAAAGCCTTGCGGAAGATCCCGCACTCGCAGTGCACCAGTAAAGCATAACATTGTCGAGTAACTCATCTTTAGTCAGCACGTTCTCAGGATGACCGTCGCAATCCATCCAGGACCAGTATTTTTCCACTATCCAGGCCATCTGTCCCACCGGCGAGTCGGTCAGGCCGTAAGCGACAGTTTGCGGCCGGGTGCTTTGTTGCTTGGAATAGCCAGAGTCGTTATCAGCATAGTGTTTGGCGCTGGCCAGGGCGCGCTCCTCTATGGGCAAGAGCTTGTCCATTGTTGCTGGGTCCGGTTCAACAAGGGCTATATTCAGATGAATCGCCTCGCAGTTGCCAAGATTTTGCTCACCGATGGTGGCCGTGACCAGCCCACCCCAGTCTCCTCCCTGGGCAAAATATTTATCGTAACCGAGTCGTCGCATTAGCTGGTTCCAGGCACCGGCGATTTTACCGATATCCCAACCGGGTTTGTTAGGCTTACCAGAAAATCCGTAGCCGGGCAGGGTCGGGCAAACCACATGGAAAGCGTCCGCAGCTTTGCCACCGTGAGCCACAGGGTCAATTAAGGGGCCGATCACTTTCTGAAATTCAACGATGGAGCCTGGCCAGCCGTGAGTAATAACCAGTGGTCGTGCGCTGGGGTGAGGCGAGCGGGCATGGATGAAATGGATATCGATACCTTCAATTTCGGTTATGAACTGATCATAACGATTGAGCAGAGCCTCGCGGGCGCGCCAGTCATATTCGTCAAGCCAGTATTGGCATACTTCCTGGGTATAGGACAGAGGCATGCCCTGAGACCAGTCGTCGACGGTTTCTTTTTCGGGCCAGCGCGTATTTGCCAGGCGTTGTTTTAAATCATTCAGCACATCGTCTGATACTGAGATTGTGAACGGTCTAATTGCGTCATTAGTCATCGCATATTCCTGAGTTCTTTGAACGGGTCTTTATAGAGCTGGATTGAGCTGGTTTATAGCGCGCGAAGTTGGCACGTCTTCATACAGTTTATATTTTATATCACGCCTTTTTCACTGAGTGTCGTTATCTTGTCGTCGCTATAGCCGAGATCACGAAGAATATCTGAGCCGTTAGCACCGGGTTCCGGGCCAACATGGGCTGGCACTTTATCCGAGCCTTCTACCCAAAACGGGCTATTAACTGCCTGACCTCGGCCATAATCGTGACCCTCGACATCAATCAGCATATCGTTAGCCAGCACCTGGGGGTCATCAATAACTTCTTCCATGGTAGCAAGAACACTAAAGGTTAATTTTTGTGCGCCCAGCCGCTCGCGCCATTCGAGTAAATCTCGGGTCTTAAAGGTCTCTGCCAGGACAGAACCCAGTAGAGCAGCATATTCGTTACGTTGCTGTATATCGGTAAAGCGCGGGTCGTCGAGAAGATCTTCCCGGTCTAGCGCTTTAAGCAGGTTGGGCCAGTGTTTTTTCTGGTGGAGGATGACCAGGATTAGCCAGCGATCGTCCCGGGTTTGATAATGATTTAACAGCGCATTGGTCGGTTGGGCGGGGTCGGGCCGAGGCGCAGCGCCACCGCCGGCCAAAATACAGGAGAGTGAACTGGAGGCTGTCCACAGGCCATTGGCCAATAAGCTGCTGTGGACCTTGCCACCGCGCCCGGTGCGTTCCCTTTTATATAGCCCGGTCATGATGGCGGCATACATGGTCATAGCGCTGGGATGGTCGCCCATACCCGGGCCGGAAATACTGGGTTCACTGTTGGCGGTACGAACCAGGTCCATAAGGCCGGAACGCGCCCAGTAGGCGGTGGCATCAAAACCCGGTGCGCTGGCTTCAGGGCCTTTTTCGCCAAAGCCGGTAATTTGTCCGTAAATCAAGCGCTCGTTTTCAGGCGCAAGGTCTTCATAACGAATTTTCAGGCGTTCTAATACATCAGGCGGGAAGTTGGTGATTAACACATCGGCTTCTCGCACCAGCGCTAATAAAATCTCTCGGCCTTCAGGTGTTTTCATGTCGAGGCCAATACTGCGCTTATTGCGGTTGTCCTGCTGCCAGATATAGCTGAAATCAAGGGGTACAAACGGCGGCGCTTTATGGGCGTAGCGTAATGGGTCGCCACGGCCTGGCGCTTCGATTTTAATCACGTCAGCGCCAAAATCCGAAAGGATAGCCGCACTGCCGGGCCCAAAAATATAGGTGGCTATTTCTAGTACTTTAATGCCTTTAAACAGGGGTTCTGAATCAACTAGTGGCTTTGGATCGTTCATCTTTCCTGCACCTCATAAATAACAATAAATAGGAATATACTTAAATACGGCGGGTTCTAAAGCTGAAACTTTCAGTAAAGAAGTTTTTATTGACTTAACAACCACCGTCTAAAAGACGGTGGGTTCGATTGAGGGACTGAAAGTCCCACCAAATACCGGCCCTGCCGGTCTATTACTCAATCTCGAAATCTGCATTGGGCTTCGCCTCAAAATGATGAGACAAGTACTCTT
>JAJFKC010000013.1 GCA_021773435.1 Porticoccaceae bacterium | reverse complement strand
GAAGAGTACTTGTCTCATCATTTTGAGGCGAAGCCCAATGCAGATTTCGAGATTGAGTAATAGACCGGCAGGGCCGGTATTTGGTGGGACTTTCAGTCCCTCAATCGAACCCACCGTCTTTTAGACGGTGGTTGTTAAGTCCGACGGTATTACTTCACATCTCTGGCCTGGATTTTTGCCCGGATAAATTGGCTGTGCCCAATGTGCAGTAAATCTGCCAGGCGTCTGATCAGGTTTTCTTCATATTTATCGATCAGCCCGTCGGCCAGAGCTACCTTCCAGGCTTGGGTTAACAAGGTGAATTTTTCGTCTGCCGAGAAATGCTCATTAACCAGCGTAGTAAACTGAAATAGAGAGCTCGCTTCAGTTACTTCCTGTCTAGCTAGCTCGAAGAGCTCCTCGGCCTCATTTCTTGACAGGGCAAAGCTGCTTTCCAACAGTGTCATGATCACGGTCTCTTCGTCGGGTGACACAAGACCATCTGTCACCATAATTTCTACCATCAGGGCAGCTGCAGCGAGCTGTATTTGTTGCTGGCGGACGCTTGTCTGGTCGGCATTGGTATCTGTTACGCGGGTGTTAAAAAACTGTTTAATTTTGGTAATCATAGGCTTGGTTTATTTGCTTTAGTTGTCAGTAATAAGGTTATTTCTATAAGGATAAATTCCTGCTTGTGGGGAGTGGGTTGCCATATGTGCGCATCATCTCTATAGCCGCTATGAGGACATCGGCATTCGCATTTGCCTGTACAGATCGGGTGCTGACAAACTGGCGAAATTTACGTCCCCCCGGCTGACCGTGGAATAAACCGAGGATATGACGGGTGATCTGATGTAGCCGAGTGCCGGTGTTTAACTCCCGCTCAACAAAAGGAATCAGTTCGGCCAATACCGCCAGGCGAGAACTCTCCGATTTTTGTTGGCCATATATTTGGCTGTCTACCCCGGCCAGGATGAAGGGATTTTTATAGGCTTCACGGCCAACCATCACCCCATCAACTATGGCGAGATGTTGCTGCACTTCGACCAGAGTGGCAACCCCGCCGTTGATGATAAACTCACAGTCAGGAAAATCCTGTTTTAGCTGGTATACCTGATCGTAATCGAGCGGTGGCAGGGTGCGATTTTGTTTGGGACTAATGCCGTCTAACCAGGCCATTCGTGCGTGGACGATAAACGTGCGGCAGCCTGTGTCAGCGACCGTCCCGACAAAGTCGGCTAGTTTAAGATAATTGGTTTCCCGGTCGAGACCGATACGATGCTTGACAGTTATCGGCGTATCGACAGAACTGCGCATTGCCGCAATGCAGTCGGCGACCCGTTGCGGTTGCTTCATCAAGCAGGCGCCAAAGTGACCTTGCTGAACTTTATTACTCGGGCATCCGCAATTGAGATTAATTTCGCTATAGCCATAGGACTCTGCCAATCGAGCACATTGGGCCAGTTGCTCAGGGACATTGCCGCCCAGCTGTAAGGCCAATGGGTACTCAAACGCATCGTGCTTTAGCAGCTTGTCCTGATCCCCATGCAGCAAAGCACCCGTGGTGATCATCTCGGTATAGAGCAGGCTTTGTTTGCTGAGCAGACGCAGAAAATATCGACAATAACGGTCTGTCCAGTCAAGCATTGGTGCCACGCAAAAGCGACGATCGACCGGTAAAGCAATGTCGACTTGCGCTGATTGAGCCTGGGTTTTGATCATAACTAAGATAGGTCAAGGTGGTGAGGACTTATTGAGGCTGGGTATTTTACAGGTTAATCCGTAGCTAAAGTTACTAACTAACGTTGTGACAGGTTCCCGTGGTATATTTCGGCGCCGAATGTGGTTGTTGAAAATGGTCTACTAAAGCCTTGTCCTGTCGATTGTGTAGGGTGGCGAAGGTCTATGCAAAAGCCTATATGAAAGACGAACGACTAATCTTGGTAAAGGCGAACTTAAATCTAAGGAGAAACTAAAAGTGATTGTTAAAGATAAATTCTATATCAATGGACAATGGGTTGCGCCGATTGCCACCGGTACGACTGACATTATCAATCCTGCTACCGAGCAGGTAGTGGCCACAGTGGCCTCCGGAGGCGAGGCCGATGTTGATGCGGCCGTGCAGGCAGCTCGTAATGCGTTTGATGATTGGTCTCAGACTGAGCCAGAAGTGCGGGCGCAATACCTGGATAAAATTGCCGCTGGAATCGAAGCTCGAACCGATGACCTGACCGCTGCGATTACCGCAGAAATGGGCATGCCCGTGATGCTCTGTGAATCCGTGCAAATAGCCAATCCGCTATTTACCTTTAAAGAAGCCGCGCAACTGTGCCGAGATTATGCATTTGAGTCTGAACACGGCAATACCCGTGTTGTTAAAGAAGCGGCGGGGGTGTGTGGTTTGATTACGCCGTGGAATGTTCCGTTGAATCAAATTGGCGGCAAGGTGGCCTCTGCCATTGCAGCGGGTTGCACTATGGTTTTGAAGCCCAGTGAATTGGCACCGCTGGATGCCTTTATTTTGGCTGAAATATTTGATGACGCCGACGTCCCGGCCGGCGTTTTTAATCTGGTGGTTGGCCAGGGGCCTGTGGTGGGCGAAGCGCTGGCCAGACATCCGGAAGTGGATGTGGTGTCGATTACCGGTTCTACTCGCGCCGGTGCGGCGGTTGCTATCGCTGCGGCCCCGACAATCAAAAGAGTTGGGCAGGAATTGGGCGGCAAGTCCGCCAATATCATTCTCAAAGGCGCGGATTATAGTCGCGCGGTGAGAGGTGGGGTTCGGCTGAGTATGTTTAACACCGGGCAGGCCTGCAACGGCCCGATGCGCATGCTGGTGCCTCGGGATGATTTGAAAGAGATCGAAGAGATTGCCCTGAAAGCTGTTGAAGGTATTAAAGTTGGCGATCCCCTGAAAGACGATACCTATATGGGCCCCATTGCGAATAAAGCCCAATATGAGCGTGTCCTGGCGTTTATTGAACGCGGCATAAAAGAAGGCGCTAGTTTGTTGTGCGGCGGCCCTGAAAAACCGGAGGGTTGTGAAACGGGATATTTCGTCGCACCAACCATATTCACCAATGTCAGCAATGACATGGTCAGTGCCCGAGAGGAAGCCTTCGGTCCGGTGCTGTGCCTGATCCCCTACGATACCGACGACGAAGCGGTCGCCATCGCAAATGATAATCCCTACGGTTTGTCGAGTTATGTTCAGGCTGGTGATATTGACCACGCACGTAAAGTTGGCCGTAGGCTTCGGGCCGGTCACGTCGAGCTGAACGGCGCGCGCTTTGATCAGGGTGCGCCCTTTGGTGGTTATAAAATGTCTGGTAACGGCCGCGAACATGGCTTGTGGGGCCTGGAGGAATACCTCGAAACCAAAGCTATGGTCGGTTATGTACCAAGGCCGCCAAAGAAATAAATACTGTTAAGTCAAGTTCTGTGGACGAGATAACAATAAATAGGGGTTTAGATCATTTATGTCTTAATACTTTACTTGAACTTTGAAGTTGTCATCGTGTTAAAATGTAATGCCTGCAATGACTTGCGGGCTTCTTTTTAAGTGAACTAGAGATAACTTCAAGATGGCAAATGAGATTATTGCCGAGGATCTGGACAAGACCGAGGGTTTGGTGGAGGTAGCTTCACGTGCCAGCGAAGAGCATCTTTCCAGTCTGCTGGACTGTTTGTTATTGGTCTCGCGACTTGAAGGCCGGACAACATCCGTCTCTGCTATTACAGCTGGCTTGCCTCTGGAAAATGGAGAGCTGACGCCTGATTTACTTGTTCGTGCAGCAAATCGCGCAGGCCTGGCTGCCATATCGTTACAACGTTCTCTCGAAGACATTCCGCAAAATGTATTGCCAGCCATCATTGTGATGGATGAAGGTAACTACGCGGTCATAACAGATATCAATGTTGCCAGCGGCTATGCAATGCTAATGGTGCCTCAATCCCATGCCCTGCAGCAAATGAATCTAGCTGAGTTAAGCCGTCACTATCAGGGTCAGGTGTTTTATTTACGCCCAACGCAGCAGTTCGATATACGTACGCCGAAAATCTATAAAAGTGCCGGTGACCATTGGTTTTGGGGCGTGCTGAAAAGTTCGTCCCAGATTTATCGAGATGTATTGATTGCTGCCTTGTTGATCAATTTGTTTGTGCTTGCCCAACCACTGTTTGTAATGAATGTATACGACCGGGTGGTGCCTAATAATGCGCTTGAGACATTATGGGCTTTGGGCGTCGGCATCATTGTTGTTTACATGTTTGATTTTGGCCTGAAGGTTCTGCGCAGTCATTTAGTTGAGCTGGCCGCAAAACGAACCGACGTGATAGTGTCAGCTAGGCTATTTGAGCGCGTGCTTAACATTAAAATGGCTAGCAGGCCGGTATCGGTAGGTGCTTTTGCTAACCGGCTTCACGAATTTGATTCGATTCGAACTTTCATTACTTCGACAACGATATTGACACTCATTGACTTGCCGTTCCTGGTTATTTTTCTCGCATTTATTACTTACCTGGGGGGATGGTTGGTTGCCGTGCCTCTGGTAGTAATACCTGTGGCGCTATTATTTGCTTACCAGGCCCAGGTAAGGTTGCGTCCAGCCATAGAAAACGTCATGCGAGGTGCTGCAAAAAAGAATGCGACTCTTGTTGAATCATTGGTTGGCATTGAAACTATCAAAACTTCTGGTGCGGAAAGTAATGTGCAACGAGACTGGGAGCAGGCGGTTGGGTACGTATCTCAGTGGAGTTTGCAGTCGCGTCTGCTATCTAACTCGGCATTACACGGCGTCCAGTTTTTACAACAATTAGCGATGGTCGCTATTGTTATATGGGGGGTATACCTGATTGCAGAACTGGAGTTAACGCTGGGTGGCCTGATTGCCTGCGTTATCCTCAATGGTCGTGCTTTAGCACCCCTTGGTCAGATAGCGTCTTTGCTCACCACCTACGATCATGCTGAGGGGACACTCAAATCTCTGGATGAGGTGATGAACTTGCCGGTAGAACGGGCAGAGGAGCAACGATTCTTACATCGTCAAAAACTGGATGGCGAAATACACCTCAAAGACGTAACATTTTCTTATCCTGGTCAGCCACGTCCAGCACTCGATGGACTTTCTCTTTCAATTAAACCTGGAGAAAAAGTTGGCATTATTGGCAAGGTAGGTTCAGGAAAATCAACATTGTCCAAATTAATTTTGGCTTTGTATGAGGCTGATAGAGGTTCGGTGTTGATAGATGGCTTTGATATTAAGCAACTTGACCCGGCTGATCTGCGCAGCAACGTCGGCTATGTGTCTCAAGATGTGACTCTTTTTTTCGGTACTTTGAGGGAAAATATTGCTCTTGGACAGGTTGGCATAGATGATGCCAAGATCATCAAGGCTGCTGAACAGGTAGGCATAGATAAATTTGTTAATAATCACCCGTTGGGGTACGAAATGCCCATCGGTGAGCGGGGCGAAACATTATCTGGCGGGCAGAGGCAGGCGGTAGGCCTGGCTCGGGTCTTTCTGCTTTCCCCATCGATTGTTCTGTTGGATGAACCTACTGCGTCCATGGATCAGGCCAGCGAAACCCTGATTAAAGCAAGTTTAAGGGAATTCTCCCATGACAAAACACTCATTTTAGTTACTCACAAAATGGCTATGCTCGATGTTGTGGATAGGCTTGTAGTCATCCACGAGGGCAGAGTGGTAGCCGACGGACCTAAAGAAAAAGTAGTAGAGGCCCTTAAAAAAGGGCAGATTAGGGGTGGCGGCAAGTGATTGGGGATTCCGTAAGCACAGAAGCTGAAAATAAGGTGCAGGACCGCAAGCCACAGCTAAAAAAAAATATGGACGTTACATCAGCCACTGATTTTAAGTACATGTCCTATTCTTCAGAAGCAATGCTGCAACAGGCTCCGGTCGTTCAGCGTTTGATGTTGAGGGTCATTGCCGTGTTCGTTTTTGCTGCAATTATCTGGGCGTATTTTGCGGAAGTTGATGAGTTTACTCGGGGCCAGGGGCGAATCGTGCCGTCGGGAGATGTCCAGGTTGTACAGAATCTTGAGGGTGGAATTCTTGCTAAGATGTTGGTATCTGAGGGGGAGCTGGTAAAAGCTTCTCAACCATTATTATTGCTTGATGACACCATTTTTTCATCGACTTTACGAGAGAGATCGTTGCAGATTTTACAGCTCCAAGCTAAGGCAGCAAGACTACAGGCCGAGGCGGATGGCGGCAGCTTCGATAAAGAGTGGCGCAAGCTTGGCAAAAAGGATGATGACTTGATGGCTGCCAGCGAGCGAGAATTATATGAATCCGGTTTGTCAGAGTTTAATTCCCGTATGAATGCGCTTGGCCAAAAAGTTAAGCAAAAACAACAAGAATTGTCGTCCGCTCGGTTGAATCGCAAAAGTTTGGCCAGCAGTTATAAGCTGCTTCAAAGAGAATTGAGTTTTACTCGACCTCTGGTCAATGATGGTGCAGTGAGCCACGTAGAATTATTGCGGTTAGAGCGTCAGGTTAATGATCTGCATGGAGAGGTGGGTAGAGCAGAATTTGCCATCCCGCAGCTACAGGCAGAATATCAGGAGGCCCAAACGAACCGGGATACATATGCGCAAAATTTTGGAAATGAAGCAAGACGGGAGCTAAATGAGGTGAGAGCTGAATTAGCGCGCTTACTGGAAGGTAATGAGGCTTACAGTGATCGAGTTGCTCGAACAATCGTGCGGTCGCCAGTGCGGGGTACGGTCAAGCAAATCAAAGTTAAAACAATTGGCGGCGTGGTTCAGCCTGGTATGGATTTGGTTGAGATAGTTCCTGCTGATGATTCCCTGCTGGTAGACGCGAAAGTGCTGCCGTCAGATATCGCTTTTATTCACCCTAAACAAAAAGCCACCGTCAAATTTACGGCCTATGATTTTTCAATTCATGGTGGCTTACCAGCTCAGGTCATCCAAATTAGCCCAGACACAATTGTTGATGAAGAAGGCGTAAGTTACTACGAGATACGCCTGAAAACTGACAGCACTGTTCTGGGCCAGGGAGAAAAAACACTGCCTATTATTCCTGGCATGACAGTGCAAGTAGACATCCTGACCGGTAAGAAAACGATATTGGACTACATCCTTAAACCGATCCTAAAAACCAGGCAGCTGGCCATGCGGGAACGATGAACGGTTTGGTGTTTGTACCAAGTGGGCTCCATTTCAATCGAGTGTATTAAGTGGTAGATTATCAAGGATAAAAGGCGCCAAAACCCTCAATAAAGTGTGATACAAAGCACATTAATTGTATATGGCTTTTTGAGTTACATACGGTTTCAAAGTTACAAAGGGTGTTTTGGTGTCTTTTATTTTTTTTATGGCAGCGTTGAAAATCTCATTTATTGCTTTTAATCAAGTTATCGAGTGGGTTGTACGTTACGTCAATAACAATCAGAAAGGGCAACATCTAATGGATATTACTATGTTAAAAAGAAAATTAACGGGGATATTTAAAACAGCAATTGGAGTTGCGATTGTTCCGGTCGTGATTTGTGCGCAACCTGTCCTGGCTATTGATGTGAGAGAAGTGATTAGTCAGACCCTGGAGAGCAATCCGAGGGTGTTGGCAGAACTCAGACAAGCGAATGCACGTGAGCGCCAGGTGAGGCAAGCGCTAGCTGGATATTACCCGACGGTTGATCTGGTAGCAGGGTTTGGATTTCAGGAACGAGATCCGACCGGCGCGACATTTGCCGGCAAGCCAAATCGGACCCGAAATGAATTGGAACGACGGGAGGCACAAATTAATATTCGCCAGTTGGTCTTTGACGGCTTTAACACTAGGAACGAGTACCGTAATCAGAAAGCTCGTGAAGAGAGCGCTCGCCAGAGAGCTATTTCGGTGGGTGAAGATGTCTCACTTGAGGTTGTTCGTGTTTTCACTGAGGTCTTAAAGCAAAAAGAAATTCTAGCGCTTGCGCAGGAAACACTATCCTTCCATGAGGATGTTTACGGACGCATGAAAAAGCGTTTTGATTCAGGGGTAGGCAGCAGGGCCGATTCAGATCAGATAGCGGGTCGGCTAGCATTAGCAAAAACAAACGCAGCATCCGCTACTGCTAATTTACGTGACGCTAGCACGAACTATCAACAAGTGGTTGGTGTGATGCCTCATCAGGATGATTTAGATGCTCCTGGATCTTATCGAAAATATATACCCGCCAGTATCGAAGATGCGGTACAAAAAGCAAACGAAAACCATCCCGTTATGAAAGTTGCCAATGCTGATGTCGATGCAACTACCTTTCGATATGAACAAACAAAAAGTGCGTTCTATCCAAATTTCCATGTCGAGGTAGAGCGTGACCTCAATGACAATATAGATGGTATCGAACGACAGGTTGATGATCTCAAAGTTATGCTTCGGATGAGATACAACTTGTATCGAGGCCGGGCTGATCAGGCACGAACACAAGAGTTTGCATTTCTTGTGGAGCAAGCGAAAGAAATAAGAAATAACGCCATACGTCAGGTTGAACAGGAGCTGCGTTTGTCGTGGGTGGCACACTCGACGCTTAAAACTCAAATGCCTACCCTGGTTGCGCATGTGAAAGATTCAAAGGCGACTAAAGATGCATACGTCGATCAATTTGATCTTGGTCGTAGAACCTTACTGGATTTATTGAATACTGAGACTGAGTCAGTAGGGGCGCAACAGTCTTTGATTTCTGCGCGCTATGATCTGATATTCAATGAATATCGAATTTTCCATAGCATGGGTGACCTGATGTATATGGTCGGCGCTAAGTTATCGATCTAGTTTTGTGTAACACCCTGTTGTATCGACAGAGTGGGCGAAATTAGGATCAACGGAGGAAGATAAAATGAACGACGAAATCAAACAAGGTAACCAGATTGAAGCAAACGAAAATACAAATGTTATAGGTGTATTGAAAGTTGCATCTGGCACGGTTGTTGCAATATCTCCCGATGGCGCTCTACGAGAGCTAACTATTGGTGACCCTATTTATGTGGGCGATCTAGTCGAGTCAGGAACATCACATACCGTCTTGATTGAATCGGCGGACGGAATTCTACATACCTTGGGTCAAGGTGAAGCCGTCAAGGCGACACCTGCCACGTTATCGATACTCCCGGAATATGAAGGTGGTAACGCCTTGTTTGATGAGTTGTTGGCGGCGATCGAAGCTGGTCTTGACATTACTACTGTGGTTGATGGATCAACTGCCGGTGAGGGTGATAACCCAAGCCCTACAGGGGATGAAATAGGGCAGGGGGCACTATTCTCTCGATCTATAAATGAAGTAAATCCGGAAGCGGGGTTTGATCCGGGTTTAGTTTTCCCGCCGCCCATTGATCCTACTGCTGATACTGAAATTAGTGGCAACAGCAGCCCCGATATCAAAGTGGATACAGGCAATCCCCAAGGTGGTAATGACAGCGTATCGGAAGCTGGCTTGCCTGGGGGTTCCTCGCCAGGTGACGGTAGTAACCTGGCCGGCGGCACATTTAGCCTGTCAGATCCAGATGGGTTGGACGACATTAAAACGGTGACCATCAACGGCTCCGAGATAGCAATTGCTGATCTGGGCAACAACAACGGCATTGTTGGCGACCATGGCACACTGACCGTGACGAGTTATGACCCGACGACCGGTGTCGCGGAATATATTTATGAATTGGCTGCCCCGACCACCGACGAGGCAGGCGCGGAAACCGACGTCTTCACCTTGAGTACCAGCGACGGAGACCTGGTTTCGGGCTCGGCGACGATCACGATAGAGATAGTCGACGATGTCCCGACGGCGACTAATGATGCCAATTCCCTGGGGGAAGATGGCAGTAGTGTTGGTGGCAATGTCGTGACCGATAGCCCTGCAGATGTACAGGGCGCAGACCGCCCGGCAAATGTCACCGCGTTTCGAACCGGCACGGAGGCTGCGGGTAGTGGCACATTGGGTACGGTGGGCGGCACAGCGTTGGTGGGCACTCACGGCACACTGAGTTTAGCGGCTGATGGCACCTATACCTACACCCTGACCTCGGATCAAAGTGGTCTGGATGAGGGTGAGTCGGTGACGGATACCTTCACCTATACGCTGACGGACGCAGATGGCGATCCAGATCAGGCTGAACTGGTGATAACGATTATTGGCAGTAACGACGGCCCCGAGATAGAAGTAGACCCTGGCAATCCTCAGGGCGGCAATGACCAGGTCTTTGAAGCGGGCTTGTCCACGGGATCGGACGCGGCATCGGCCAGCGAGTTTGCTGAGGGAACCTTTGCTGTCTCGGACCCGGATGGTCTGGATGATATTGTCTCGGTAACGATCAATGGCGAGGTCATCGCGATTGGTGATCTTGGCACAAACAACGAAATCACGACGGCAATTGGCAAGTTGACCATCACGTCATACAACGATGTGACAGGTGTTGCGAGCTACACCTACGAGCTGACGTCCCCGACGACCGATGTAGCGGGTGTCGAAACGGACGTGTTTAGTTTGACCACGACGGATGGCACGGCGACATCGGCAGCGACGATCACGATAGAGAT
Organism: Porticoccaceae bacterium; assembly: GCA_021773435.1. GTDB lineage: Bacteria > Pseudomonadota > Gammaproteobacteria > Pseudomonadales > Porticoccaceae > HB2-32-21. Next base: position 39,511 of record JAJFKC010000013.1, on the reverse strand, counting down.
AGTCGACGATGTCCCGACGGCGACTAATGATAATGGCAACGTAGATGAAGGTGCTACTTTAACGGTAAACGCCGCTGACGGGGTATTGAGTAACGATCAATCAGGAGCCGATGGCTACGATGGTACGGGTGCTATTGTTGGTGTGGTTAGTGGTAGCGATGCTGGCATAGATACGGAGAATGGCGATGTTGGTTCAGCGATTAGTGGTATATACGGAACCCTGACGCTAAATGCTGATGGCAGCTATACCTATGTTTCTGTTGCTGATGCACCGACTACCGATGTCTCCGATACGTTTGTTTACACAATAAAAGATGGTGATGGCGATCTCACATCGACGACGCTGACTATTAATGTGAACAATGCCGACCCTGTATTAATTGTTGGCAGTAACGCTGATGATCAACAGGGTGAGGATGAAGATCATACAGTTCCTAATGTGGGCGGACCGGTTGATGGTGAAATCGTCGGTGGTGGTGCTGGAGATATCCTCATCGGTGACTCAGGTGGCGCCACGGTAACAGCCGTGGACGCAAATATTGTGTTTGTGTTGGATACCTCTGGAAGCATGGGTTCTTCAATCTCAGGCGTCACACGCCTTCAGGCAATGAAAGATGCAGTCAAGGCCGCTTTGCAGGGTTTAGTAGATTCTGATGGACAAAATATTCGCGTCCATATTGTTGAATTCAGCTCCGGCGGGTCAACTGTCGGTACCTACGAATTAACTCTGGGCGGAGTAGATAGCAATGCTGAGCTGCAACGGGCATTCGATGATATTGACGATCTAAGTGCAGGGGGTGTGACAAATTATGAGGCTGGACTTGTTGAAGCCGAAGACTGGATTGATGGTGGATCAGCTATACAGAATGCTGATGTCAACAAGGTGGTCTTTGTCTCTGACGGGCTACCAAATAGAGCGTTAAATGATGGTGGTGGTGTGATTGCTGTTAATGCACAGGATGCGATAGATCATATTCTAGGTGTGGACGACAGCACTAACGAGGTGGCTTCAATAGAGGCTAGCGGATTTACTATTGAGGCCGTTGGCATTGATGTCGGTTCTAATGCGTTGGCGCTACTCTCACAGGTCGAAGGTGACAATGGTTCAGCGACCAACGTCACAAGTGCTGATCAACTCTCGGCTGTCATTGGTGATCTTGCTTCGCTTGTGAACTTATCTGATGTAGGCGCCGATGTTATTATAGGGAGCCACGGCAATGATTTGATTTTCGGTGATTCTGTGAATACAGATGCATTAGCTACAGCTCAGGGTCTTGGCACACCGGCAGGTTCTGGTTGGGATGTTTTTCAGCAACTTGAAAGCACCCCTGGTTGGGATCGCAGTGATACCCTCAATTATTTGAAGAATAACCATTCAGATTTGGCTGAAGAATCTCAAAATGGTTCGGACGTGCGGAGTGGCGGCAATGACGTTATTGTTGCAGGAGCTGGAGATGATATTGTCTATGGCCAAGAGGGGATTGATACCATCATTGGTGGTTTGGGCAGCGATACACTAAGCGGTGGCTCTGGTGCAGATATGTTTGTCTGGGCAGAAGGTGATGCGGTGGATTCACCTTCTGACACCCTTACCGACTTTAGTACCGCTGAAGGCGATGTGCTCGATTTGTCGGCACTTTTACTTGATGAGGAAAATGGTGATTTAACTGACTACCTCAGCTTTACTACAAATGGTACAGACACGACGATCACTGTGGATACCGATGGGATTGGTGCTGGGAGCACAGGCCAAACTATCGTATTACAAGGCACTGATCTGGTGACCGGCGGAGGAAGTCAGCAGGATATTATCGATACGTTGCTGGCAGGCAACAATTTAATTACAGATGTATAGTAATTAATGGGTTGATAATTAGTGGGCTATCTAATTTAAAATTAGATAATTGAGCCGCCATCGGGCGGCTTTTTGTTGGGCGGAGTTTACGTAAGTATTCAAATAGTTTGCCATTACTTAGTAATCTTTAATCGAAATATCCAATTCTACATCAACCTTTGAGCGTAACGTGTGCCACGGTTTAATGTTATCGACGTTTCCAGCTTTGACATTAGTGTTTCGGGTTTTAGCCAGCCAAAGAGTTGTGCCGTTAAAACTGTAAACTGGGACAAGGTCGTCTCGTTCATCCGCGGGTAAAATCTGCCGTTCGATATTATCAAGAACAAGTGGCACCTCTGTTGGTGAAGTGTAGTATGTAAGTACCATATGTGGCTGATTTAAAGTGAGAGATTTAACGTAACTAAGCCGCATTTTTTTATCTTTTATACCCATAAACCTGAGCGTGAAATATTTTGCGATAGCAAAGTCTTCGCAATCACCGGCGTCTCTAACTAAAAACTCGCTAGGCGTCGCCCAGTAATCTTCATTGTTCCAAGCCTCCTGGTCAGTCACGAAGCGCGCACCATTAAAAAAATTGTTTACTTGCTTTAATTTGTCAATTTCAGCGAGGTGTTTACCCTGCTTGATAAGATTGGCCCAAAACCGAATGCGATTGGCTGCGATAGGGCCATGTTTCTTTTCGACGCTAATTATTAATTGGTGGAAGTTAGGCTCAGTTATTTGGGTGGTTTTTTTCGGTGCCTGGCGCGGTGGGGCTGGTGTCGGTTTGCTGGCGCAAGCGCTGAGCAACAATAACCCTGTAAGTAGGGTTGCGATCAAACAATGCCTTTGTGCGTCTGCATTACATAGACGACTGGGTTTTTGATAAATTAAAATATTTGTGGGAAACAGAACCATAAGTTAGTTTACATAAGTTCTAGCTTCATTCGCTCTGATAGTTCGTTCCACAAATTTAATTGCCCTGGGTTACCAACTCTAAGTTGCTCATTGCGGGATCGGGCTAACCAAAGATTGTCCGCGTTAAAACTGTAAACAGGTAATAAATCGTTGCGTTCATTTGCTGGTTTAATTCGTTTATTAATATTATCCAGGATCACAGGAATAGAAGAAGGTGTTGAATAGTAGGAAAGTACCATGTGGGCCTGGTTTAGGCTGAGCGCTTTGACATAGGTGATACGCAACTTACTGCTATCCATCCCCATTTCTTTGAGGGTGAAATATTTTGCTATAGAAAAATCCTCACAATCGCCGGCATCATGGGCTAAAAATTCGAGCGGTGTCGCCCAGTAGTCGTTCTTTTGCCATTGTTCCATGTCGCTTGTGAATTTGGCCCCGTTAAAAAAGTCGTTTACCTGTTTAAGCTTTTGCTCGTCGCTGAGGACCGAACTGTAGTGGATCAGTTTTTGCCACTTGCGTACTCTGAGTTCAGTAATGGCACCATACTTGAGCCCTATTTTGCTAAAAAGTTTTTCACTAATGCCCGTATGATCCGACGTTGCAATAGACATAGCAAGCAGCAATCCCAACGTTAGCTGTGTTTGCAAGATCGAAATGATGCTGAAAAGACGGAAAAACATTATGTTTAAATATAATAAAAAAGTATTTATAAAACATGATGTTAACACAGACTATTGCGGCTTAACATTTGGTTTTCATTGCAACGATGTGATGCAATTGGCAAATTTCTCTGATTGTTTTAGACTTGCTGAACATAGGGGTAAGGAGAACAGGTGGTGACACTATACAGACAGCTAATAATGGCAGTGATTGCGGCGCTGATGGTGCTATATGTCGGCAATCTAGTGGTCAGTTTTAAGAATACTAAATCACTGGTGGCCCAACAGATGGAAACCCATGCTCAGGACGCAGCAACTTCCCTGGCGTTTTCAATGACACAAGCGGCACAGGGCAATGATATTGCAACGTTAGAGACCATGCTCAATGCAGTGTCTGATGGTGGTTATTATAAAAAAATTAAATTTGTAGATGTGAACGAAAAAACTGTACTGGAGAGACATTTTCCCGTGCAGATCGAAAGCGTTCCACAGTGGTTTGTCAATCTCATGAAATTACCTGACTATCAGGGTAATGCTGAAGTATCTTCTGGCTGGGTGATTCTTGGCAATCTGGTAGTAGTAAGTCATCCAGGCTTGGCCTATCAAAATTTATGGCAGGCGATGCTACAACGTTTAGCCTGGTTTTCTCTTATTGGATTAGGTGTTTGCGCGATAGCATTTTTTGCGGTACGTACGCTACTAAGGCCTTTAAAAGAAGTCGAAAACCAGGCAAACGCAATTTGTGAGCAACAATTTGTGCAGCAGGTTAAGCTGCCTCGAACTCGTGAACTACGGGTTGTTGTGGAGGCGATGAACCGATTGTCATCACGCCTGGAAGCATTATTTCATGGTCAATCTGATTTGATTCGTGATCTGCGTGACCAGTCCCACACGGATTTTATTACTGGATTGTCTAATCGCGCTGACTTCGATGCCCGTCTGAATACATTTGTTAACGATGAGTCAGGTATCCACAGCGGTATGTTGGTAATTGTTGCACTGAATAATTTAGGCCATATAAATGAGGTCGCAGGTCGACCGGCCGGTAATGACGCGCTTATGGTATTGGGGCAGAGCTTGCAGAGAACTAGCGAGGATTATGACCAGGTTCTGATTGCCAGAAGACAGGGCAAGGAATTTGCCTTTTTCATCCCAGATATCACTGAAGATGTGGCTGACGCGTTGGCAGCATCACTGATGCGCGAAGTTTCTCGTATTAGTTGGCAACACGATGGGCAGTTACCTGATTCGATAACGATGGGATACACATACAGCGACGAAATCACAAACGGTCCAGAATTACTTAGCGAAGCAGATATGGCCCTGCACAGCCTTAGTTCAGATGGTGAAAAAAATTGGGGTAAATTTTCTTCTCTCGAAATGGCTAGCATTCCCACAGTCTCCCATTCCGTGCTTAGCTGGAAGCAATTTATAGCACAATCTATTACTGATAAAGCCATTGAATTACTGATACAGCAAATAGTTTCTGTTCCGGATAGACAATTGAAGGGTTACGAAATATACATAAGATTTAGGTCCCCAGACGATTTTGAACTGAGTGCGGGGACCATCGTGCCAATGGTACAACGCTTTGGCTATTCAACAGAGTTAGACAAACTGGTGCTCGAATCTCTGGCAGAAAAAGCCCCACCGGGTGACGAAATGTTGGTTGTGAATATATGCTCAGAATCAATTTGTGATAGTTCGTTTTGCGAATGGCTATCTGGATATCTTTCTGAGCATGACCACATCGCACAGAGATTAGTCGTTGAAGTGCCTGAACACGCGCTAAAGGTAGCGGAGGATGAGATTAGGTCTTGCGAAAAAATTCTCGCGCGCCATGGCAGTGGTCTGGCTGTAGATCATTTTGGTTTAGAATCGTCAGCATTTGGTTATCTTGCTAGCTTGTCGTTACGCTATTTAAAAGTTCATCGCAGTTTCATCAAAAATATTCATCTGTCCAGGGATAACCAGTTTTATGTTAAAGCGCTTGCGCAACTTGCGCAGACACGAGAGGTTCAGCTTGTTGTGGAGGGCGTTGAAACTGATGCGGAGTGGCAGGTTCTGGCAAACATGAATATTGATGGCGCCCAGGGGTTTTTATTTGGACGCCCCGAGGCCCTGATCCCCACCCGTTAATAGGCTATATAATGCCAGCTTTGTTGCTTTAAGTATTGAGTACTAGAGATGACCGTACGTACCCGCATTGCCCCTTCGCCTACCGGTGATCCACATGTGGGTACTGCCTACATAGCCTTATTCAATTTGTGTTTTGCACGCCAAAACGGCGGAAAATTCATCTTGCGCATAGAAGACACCGATCAACTACGTAGCACCAAGCATTCTGAACAAAAAATATTTGAGAGCTTACATTGGCTAGGGCTAGAGTGGGACGAAGGTCCTGACGTTGGCGGTGACTTTGGTCCCTATCGACAGAGTGAACGAACTCAAACTTACCAGGATTATGCTCAGAAGCTGGTGCAGGCTGGCCATGCCTTTTATTGTTTTGCCACGCCAGAAGAGTTAAGTCAGATGCGCCAGGAGCAGATGGCTGGTGGAGGCACACCTAAATATGATGGACGGGGTTTAGCTATATCCACGGCTGAAGTTGAAAGTCGTCTTGCTGCGGGTGAATCTCATGTAATTCGTATGAAGATACCAGATGAAGGCAATTGCCAATTTGAAGATATGCTTCGAGGTACGATAGACATTCCCTGGTCTCAGGTGGACATGCAGGTTCTGATCAAAGCCGATGGATTGCCAACCTACCACCTGGCAAATGTTGTAGACGATCACTTAATGAACATAAGCCACGTTATTCGTGGTGAAGAATGGATAAATTCTGCGCCAAAACATCAATTGTTATACCAATATTTTGATTGGCAAATGCCAAAGCTAATTCATATGCCATTACTGCGGAACCCGGATAAAAGTAAGTTAAGCAAACGTAAAAATCCGACTGGGGTAAATTTCTATCGTGCCATGGGCTATTTGCCCGAAGCGCTGGTTAATTATCTGGGGCGTATGGGCTGGTCAATGCCGGATGAGTCTGAAAAGTTTAGTCTTGAGCAAATGGTTGAGTGCTTTGACATCAAAGATATACATCTGGGCGGGCCTGTTTTTGATACCGAAAAACTTGACTGGCTAAATGGTCGCTGGATTCGTGAAGAATTGGATGAGCAAGAATTTAGAAAACGGTTGGTCGAGTGGGCACTAAATGACGATAAGCTTCGTCAAATTATTCCCCTGGTTCAGGGAAGGATAGAAAAATATAGTGATTTGGCATCGATTGCTGGGTTTTTGCTTTCCGGGATCCCAGAAATAGACGCCCAGAGCTTTGAACAGGGCAAACTGGAAGTGGAAGAAAATCGAAAAGTTCTTCAATATTCTAGCTGGCTCCTGGATAGCATCCATGAGTGGGACAGAGATATTTTATATCGATGTTTGAATAGTCTGGCCGACGCCATGGAGTTCAAACTAAAAGATTTGATGTTGCCTCTCTTCGTGGCAATTACTGGGCAGGCATCCGCGCCCCCATTGTTTGATTCTATGGTCATTCTTGGCCCAGATATTGTGCGTGCGCGAGTTCGTCACGGTCTTGAGAAGCTGGGGCACCCTTCTAAAAAGCAGCTAAAAAAACTGGATAAGGATTACCAACGCTTCAATTTAGCGCTGTCTTAGGCAGCTGCTACCTCATGGCCCACAGTTCCTTGACAGCTCGGGGCCCGATCAATAGAATCTCGCCTCCTTATATGGGGCTATAGCTCAGCTGGGAGAGCGCAACACTGGCAGTGTTGAGGTCAGCGGTTCGATCCCGCTTAGCTCCACCAGAACGATATAAAAAGGGTAGTCTTTAGGCTACCCTTTTTTGTTGAATAAACTCATCAAAACATGTTGAATAGCCAGCCTATTTTGACATGTTCATGTGGACGTAGAGTTTTAGTAAATATCAAAAAAAATAGAATATAGCGGGGAGATAGTTGGAGTGACCAGAGAGAATTTAGTGGGCAATGGGGTAAAGACATTATTATGTATTACTCTATTTGCGCTGGTGGCCTGCCAAAGTACGGGGCCAGTATCCACGGATGCAGATCATGGCGCACTAGATACAGGTCTGGCAGACGAACCTCAGTTTGTTGCGGAGCCGGGACTGACCAATCGCGAGCGACTGAGGAAAGCTATTAATGAATTATCTCTGGGTATGGACAAGCAGGCTGAGGCAGAACTTCGTGAATATATTGCAAATGTTGTAAATAGCAGAATAGCGGAAGATTTACTTCGTCAAATAAATACCCCTGTTAGTGAGTTATACCCTGAAGAATTTGTCAATGTTCCCCTGATTGATGGCGCCTCTCTGTCAAGTATCGCAAAAGACTACCTGGGCGACCCGTTACAATTTTATGGATTGGCCCGCTACAACGATATTATTGAACCCGGGAAGACAGAAGCGGGACAAATAATCAAAGTCCCTCTGACCGATATGGCTAAAAAAAATATGGCGACATTGGACTCTCGAGTGGCTCAAACATCGACACCCGGCGCTGATGGCGTAATTGCGCAAAAGGCGAATCAGGATGTTATCCAATCGAATGGACAGCCTTCGGTGGGTCCTGCCCCCGCTTACGCCGTTCATGGCCCGGAGCTAGTCTCCATTTTGATGGCTGACGGGGATTATGAGGGAGCGATAACAGAGTATGAGGCCCTGGATGAAAACGACGTGATCGATAACGCAACCTTAATCCAGTTGGTTGGTGCATATCGAACCAGTGGCGATCGTATTGCGGCGGCAGATACAGTTAGTGCATCTAAGCGCTATTTTCGCGCCGGTGAAATCCTACTTTTGTTAGATAACAAAGAAGCTGCACTAAAAGCTTTAAACCGTAGTGTCAAATATAATGCTGGCAATGTTGCTTCCAAAGCCCTGTCAGCCAAGCTAACGAATGAGTTGGCTGATATATATCACCGTGAAGCATCTCAAGCTTTTCGTCGACAGGAGCTGGATGTTGCGATAGAGCTTTGGGAAAAGGTTGTAGTGTTTGATCCATCGCACCCTTATGCAAGCAGTAATTTGATGCAAGCTCAGGAATTGAAAGCGAAACTTAGCAACCTTGAGTAAAACCATTTTATAAAAATAGGTTAAAGTGGGTACAAGAGTTCCTAGCTAGCCAATAGTATCGTGGTTTTTGTATATATATGAGCAATAAAATTTCAAGGCTTGTGCGAGAGCTCAAACGCCGTAAGGTCATTAATACAATGATTCTTTATGTCGTGTCTGGTTGGGTTATTCTTCAGGTTGGGGATGTGGTCTTCCCACTTCTGGGTAATGAAGAAACCCATGTTTACCTGCTGCTCTCGGTATTAGCTGTCGGGTTTCCCGCAGCAGTTCTTATTTCCTGGTTTTATCAGGTTACACCCAAAGGGTTCGTCAGGGTTTTACCCTTTGTGGAGCGTCGACATTTGGAAAACATATCACCGCACCCTGATCGTCGTCTTGGGTCAGGCGGTAATGCGAGCCTGGTGACGAGTAGTGGTTGGTTCGTATACGCTGAAAGCGGGCCGGTGGAGGGGCTAGAGTATCCGATTAACAATGCCGTGGTAATCGGTAGGGCTATGGAGTGTGATATCACACTATCACGATCATATGTTTCCCGTGGCCACGCCAGGCTGAAGCTGGTTGATAAGCGATTGTTGATTGAGGATTTGGATTCCTCTAACGGGACTTATGTGAATGGTGTGAAGATTGTCGGTGAAGAATCTTTGCAGCACGGCGACGAAATTAGTTTTAAGGATGTTGTTTTCCGGGTTAGAGAAGACCGGTTACAGTTTCAGGATGAAGCTATGATGAATCAAACTATGGTGGTTGGTAATATAGAAAAAAGTTAGCTGCAAATTTGGTTGTATTAGTTTCGATCAGATCTGAGGTACTACAACTAACAGCCACTTTCTTGAAGTTGAGTCCTTGAAGTACATCCTTGAAGTACATCCTTGAAGTTAAGTCCTTGACGTTAAACCCTTGCAGCTGAACCGATGGACATTTCTAACTGCATTGAGGGGTACCAAACCGTTCCGAATACGGACTCGCTATGATCAATACGCCTGTTTAAGTATATCTCAATTCGCTAATGTTCGCGTTGGTAATAAAGACTATTCCTCAACACCGAGCTGTGTGTCTGGGTCGATATGAGCCAGTGGGTCATCCCAGTTAGACATTGAAAATAATGAACCGCCTCGGCTCTCGAAGCCGTCGGCAATTTCAAAAGGTGCGCGCCAGTCTTCGGGCGGCTGGGCGCTTATTACTATCATGTCCTGCCATATGTCAAAATCGAACTCGCCGATTTCGCCGTTCATATATTGAACCTCGATAAAGCCTTCCTGTTCATCGATCGCGACGACTTCGAATAACGCATCGTCCTCTACATCCTGGTACCAATAATTTAGCTTTGGAATTTTCTTTGCCATAATGAATCTCCAGTGTTTGTTCGGTTCGAGGCCAACATATCACCGGCTGTCAATAAGGTCACTGACTTGAGATCATGAAAATAACAGGAATATCATTCTGCATAAATAATATACATTCGATAAATTATGCAACATCATGAAAAACAAAATGAATATGCGAATTTTAAATGCCTTCCAGCAATATGCAAAAGCTTACAAATGAACAATCTATCTAACCCAGCACAGGTGGATCGGTAGTTGACAGCATTTAATCAGCTGCCTAAGGTCGCGCTCACGCGGCGAACACTGGAACAATGTAGTGAGTGTATTGCTCGGTGCATATATTTGTCCGGTAATTCGGTGATTATGTTCGTCCGCTGAATAGACACTTCCCAGGTAATTAGAGAACTTTCAATGACGATGGATTCAACACCAGCTGGCCCACTAATGTTAGACCTCGATGGCACCGTGCTAAGCAATGAAGAACGCGAGTTGTTGTTGCGTCCGGAGGTTGGTGGGGTGATTTTCTTTACCCGCAATTTTGAATCGCGCCAACAGATCAGCGAATTAACAGCAGCCGTTACTGAGCTGAGACCAACATTGCTTCTTGCGGTCGATCAGGAGGGCGGTCGTGTCCAGCGCCTGCGGGAGGGCTATTCTTTATTGCCGCCAATGCAGGCGCTGGGCGATTTCTACCGAGAGGATGAAATTGCCGGAAGCCAGTTGCTACGCGATACTGGTTGGCTGATGGCTGCTGAAATTATTGCCAGTGGGCTAGATTTTAGTTTTGCACCTGTGCTTGATCTGGATCGTAACCACTGCGCGGTGATTGCAGACCGGTCTTTTGGTAATGAACCAGAGCTGGCTTTTCGGGCCATAAAGTTATTTATAGACGGCATGCATGAGGCGGGTATGGCGGCTACGGGCAAGCATTTTCCTGGTCACGGTGGGGTGGTTGGAGACAGCCATCTGCAAACCCCTGAGGATTCAAGATCAATTGATGTGCTTCGGGACCATGATTTGCGGCCTTTTGAGCTGTTGGCCTCGTCGCTCCAGGCAATGATGCCTGCCCACATAGTGTTTTCAGCAATTGACGATCAGGCGGTAGGGTTTTCCCACTATTGGTTGCAGGATGTGTTGCGCTGTGAACTCGGTTTTCGGGGAGTTATTTTCAGTGATGATTTATCCATGAAAGGTGCCGATTTGATTGGCGGTTATCGGCAAAAAGCTGCTGCAGCACTAGCCGCTGGTTGCGATATGGTCTTGGTATGTAATAATCGCGCCGGTGCTTTGGCGGTGCTCGATTATCTCGCTGAGCAAGGCCCAGCAGAGGGTTTGTCTGGCCTCAGTGCTATGAAGGCAACGCGTAGCTGGTCATGGTCTGCGTTGGCGCGGGATGCTCGCCACGAGGACACGGTAGATAGATTGAGGCGCATTATTTAAATTACGGCTTTGCGGTAGACAAACTTATTGCGAACCTAACTCCATGTCCGAGCACTCACTCGAACCCAGATAAATCCCCTTATAAAACAAGGATTGAAGATGTTAGATACATTTGAAACCTGGTTAGTACAAGCCACTGGCGCATCGTCGATCTGGTGGATAGAAATATTCATCATAGTTTTTATCTCGCTACTGCTAGGTTTTCTTGCCGGCAGGGTATTCGCCGTGCTGATTCGTCATGCGGAAGAGACTCGCAATGTCTGGGACGACGCGGTGGTCGCGGCGAGCCGAAAACCCGTGGTCTGGTTGATCTGGGTGATCGGTATCAATTTTGCCGCCGGTGTTGCCGCCCGAATGATGGAGTCGCCTTGGCACGAACTTGTCGGTCCCATCAATCGTGTTGCCGTGCTGTTTCTGGGTGGTCTTTTTTTGGTCAATTTAATCAAGCGGGCTGAGCAGAACCTGGTAAATCCAGCCTATCTTTCAGATCCCTATGATGCCACTACTGTGCGGGCGGTCGGAAAGTTGGCGCGCATATCGGTGATCATCACAGCCGTGCTGATAGCGATGCAAATATTTGGCTATAGCATTGGTGGGGTGCTCGCATTTGGTGGTATCGGTGGTATTGCGGTGGGCTTTGCGGCAAAGGATTTGCTGGCGAATTTCTTTGGCGGTTTGACGATTTATCTCGACCGACCATTTTCGGTGGGTGACTGGATTCGTTCGCCGGATCAGGAAATTGAAGGTACAGTTGAAGATATTGGCTGGCGTCTAACGCGTATTCGCACGTTTGATAAACGACCTTTGTATATCCCCAATGCCATATTCACGAATATCGCCGTAGAAAACCCTTCGCGTATGTTGAATCGGAGGATTTATGAAACTATCGGTGTGCGCTACGACGATCTAGCGGTATTAAACAGCATCGTTGACGAAGTCAAAACCATGTTGCAGAACCATGCCGACATCGACGCCACACAAACGTTAATGGTTAACTTCAATCAATTTGCCGCCAGCTCTCTGGACTTTTTTATCTACACGTTTACCAAAACCACAAACTGGGTTGAGTTCCATAAGATTAAACAGGACGTGCTGTTAAAAATTGCCGCGATAATCGAGGCTCAGGGCGCTGAAGTGGCCTTCCCGACATCAACAGTGCATATCGCTGAGAATCAATTGGACGCGGCTGCTCTTGTTCCCTCCGGGGTCAGTTGAGTGGCCCAGATACCATTTTTACCCGCGATTATCGGCGGCAGTGGTTTGCAGCAGATGCCCGACTTGGAAATTGCTGAACGGCTCGATATCAATACCCCATGGGGCAAGCCTTCCAGCCTGATAACGCTTGGAACTTTGCCAGTCAAGTCTCCGCCAGGCGCAACTTTATTATCTGAAGTTTCGGTCGGACAAAAAGTATTGTTTCTGGCGCGCCATAGCGATAACCACGGAATTCCTCCGCATAAAGTAAACTATCGGGCAAACATTGCCGCCCTGGCTGAGCTGGGTGCAAGCTGTATTTATGCGTTTAATGCTGTCGGTGGTATTGACGGTGAGATGGGTGCAGGGAGCCTGGTGGTGCCGCATCAGATCATTGATTACACCTGGGCTCGAGAGCACACCTATTCAGACTATTCGGCGTCTGAGAATGTCCTGTCCAAACTTCAATACGTCGATTTCACAGACCCATACAATGCTTCGTTAAGAGCAACTTTGATCGATGCAGCGACACAGTGCGGCGAGACAGTGTTTACCGATGCCGTCTATGGCGCAAGCCAGGGTCCACGCCTTGAAAGCGCGGCAGAAATAATTCGTATGGAGCGTGATGGCTGCGATATTGTTGGCATGACCGGTATGCCCGAAGCGGGATTAGCGCGGGAGAAAAACCTGCCCTATGCCTGCTTAGCATTGGTGGTTAATCCCGCAGCTGGAAAATCAGATCGACTTATTACGCTGGAGGAAATTGGCGAGGTAATGGCCCAACGAATACCAGTTGTGAATACTCTGTTGGCAACGGCATGCAGTCGTGCATCTGTCAACGGCGCTGCGCTTTAACGGTTTGGAAGGTAGTGCGTTTATCCCTTTTTTAGAAGGCTTATTTACACCAGAAGCCGGCTTGGTTGGTCTGGCGTTAAGCAGTTTTTTATCGGCCACCTTGTTGCCGGGCAGCTCCGAGGTGTTACTTTTGCTGCTGACTGATCAGGGCAGAATAAATCCGGTTTTACTGTTGAGTGTGGCAAGTGTTGCGAACACGCTTGGCGGCATGTCAACTTACTGGCTGGGGTTTTGGTCACAACAGAAATTAGTCAAGGGTGATGTTCGGGAGCCTTCATCAATAGCTGTGCAAAGGGTGCGGCGCTGGGGCGCCCCGATATTAGTATTGTCCTGGCTACCAATCATTGGTGATGGCCTGTGTCTGGCAGCAGGTTGGCTACGGTTGGCCTGGTTGCCGAGCCTGGCGGCGATGTTAATTGGCAAAACGCTTCGCTACGGCGCTCTTGTATATGGCTTACAACTTTTGGTCGGTTGAGCCTGATGAGTAGGCGTATGCTGATAAGGTAATTAGGGCGAGTTTTAACCATTATGAATAAATGGCGAATGAGTGCCGGTTTAACGGCGGTACAGATGACATACGTAGTGATGTTGAGCATTGCTGTTCCTGCGTTGGTTTATCTGTACAAAACCTATAGCTATAGCGGTGAGCAAATACAAGCCCAGGCCTACACCTACCCACAATCTTATGTTCCTGACGCGCAATGCAGTGATGGGGCAGCGCGGGTGGCGGATCATGAAGCACTCAAATCGGAAAAAAATGTAGGCTTTAATGTCACCACGCCGAGCAATTATCGCAGTGATTTTCCCCATCGATTATTGATGGTGTGGGCGCCTTCGGGTTTTAACGACAAATTGTCTGAGCGATTTACTGGCTTAACGGGGCTTGCCACACAACAGGGTTATATCGTTGTTCATATCGCCAGTGTGCCTCTGGGTTTTAAAGCTTTGGACGAGTTGGCGACTATCCCGAAACAGGTTATCGCCAGATGGTGTGTCAACGATAAGCAGGTTTATTACACCGGACATTCCGATGGCGGTACAGTCGCTAACGCCCTTGCGGTGATCGACGCACGGGAAGTTTCACCGCGCGTCATTGCACCGAGTGCCATGGGTATGCAGGGAGACGATATGTCGGCCTACCAGTGCCCCGATCCGACTAACGTATTGCTTATGCATAATCAGGGTGACGATCATTTTTCTGGTTACGGCGATGGCGTGGCCGCCTGGTGGGCGCAATGTAATCAATGTGGTGCAGCGAAGCCATCATCCGTCCACCCGGATTGCATGGAATTTGCGGATTGTACCGATGGGGTGCGAACCTTATTTTGTCAGGCCGATGGCAACCATGCTTACTGGCCAGCCTTTTATCATAATATGCTGGATTTTTTTGATGAGCGAGCTGGCCTCAATTGAGCAAACATTTGTCGATGATAAAAAGCTTAAAACGGAGAGAAAACCTATGTCAGACGATTTAGTCGAAACCGTGTTAACAGTGTTGCCGGAATGGGTGGACTATAACGGCCACATGAATCTGGCGTTTTATGTGTTGGCTTTTGATAAGGCCACCGACAATTTTTACGACAGCATGAAAATCGGCCTTGATTATCGTGCGGAGCAGAATAGTTCGATGTTTACCCTGGGTATTAACGTTGATTATATGCGCGAGGTGTTTGAAGGGAATGAGGTGTGTATTACTACGCAGTTACTCCACTGTGATGATAAGCGCATGCGCTATATCCATTACATGTTTGAAGGGAACGATCCTGAACCTGTCGCCATGAATGAGTGTTTTGCTGTTCATGTTGAAATGGACGAACGCAAAAGCGGACCTTTCCCCGAGTTTACCCGACAGCGTATAAACGCTGTTTTGCAGAAGCACGCTTGCTTGCCTGTGCCAAAGCATGCACGGCGTGTACTCGGTAATAAACTCCGATAGCTAATCTAAATTATTTTCAGATGCACGGTTTTCCGGTGTGGTTCCAGAACAGCTGCCATCTATTTGAGCTGGTTCTGGGCCTTGTTATCGAGAATCGTTCGGTGAGACCTTTTGGGGAGGTGTCGCAGGAGGCACTTCCATAGCAGCCATTTTGGCACGAGTGACTTTAACGATTACACCCATCTCTGAATGATCCAGGTAATGCACCTTATCCAGTAGTAACCGTTCAGATTGCTCCAGAGTATAAACTCTGTTGATGCCGACTCCGGCTTGAATACCCTGACTGAACGATTCAGAATTCGAAGGTGATACTGTTGCTGCTACCGGTAGGTCGTTTGTGCTGGCGTATTTAAATTGCGCCGCTTGCTTGTTATCAGGTAATGAAGACGAAGAGTTATAGCCCGGTTTGAGCAGCCAAAGATTGGTCTGAAAATTCAAATAACTCGATAAATACAGCCTGATACTGCCGTCTAGCTCGTGATGGCCGCCGATACGCTTACCGCCACGAATCCGTAACCAGGGCGCTTTGCCTGGTGGTAATCCCGGTTGGCGCCAGGCCTGGTGATAGAGCACTTTATAAACGCCGGTGCTGTTGAGTGTATAGGCATCCGGGTTTAGCCTGCGGGCGGATTTATCAATGATTGTGAAATCATTGTCAAATTGATCGTTGTTTAGCTCAATAAGGTTGGATGGATAATCAAGCTGGATCTTCGCCGGGCTGGTTTCAATACCAAAGCTATCGAGCTGTGAGAAAATGATCACTTCTATGTCGTACCATTTTTGTGCATGGGCCGCTGATGCCAAAAATAGTAACGCGGTACCAATCAGTATCGCGTTGAGCAAGGTGAGTAATTTTCCCCCGGGCCACCCCATTTGTAACTGCGCCATTATGCTACCTGCTTGTGTCGAGGGCTTAACTGGTCGAGCAATTCAGAGACCGTCTCAAGGCGATCCTCAGTGCTAAACATTTCAGTTTTGAATCTGAATTCGGTGGCGCCCTGAAGTCGATAGATATCTGGGTGATTCTGAACCAATTCGACTATGGTCATGGGTTCGACGGCAGTTTCTTTACGGAATTCAATTTTACCCCCGGCAGGACCGGCATCGAGTCGGCTGATACCCAGCTGATCTACCCGTTGCCGGAGCGAAGTCACGTCAAAGAGGTTTTTCAAATATTCAGGTAGCAAACCAAAGCGATCAATCATTTCAACCTGTAGTTCTCTCAGCTGTTCGTTAGTCGTAGTGCTACCGATGCGTTTATAAAGAATTAAACGGTTGTGGATATCCGGCACATAATCTTCGGGTATCAATGCGGGAATATTCAGGTTTACTTCGGTGCCGACCCGTAAACTGGCGTTCACTTCCAGGGTTCCACCCTTGCGAAGCGCTTCCACGGCACGTTCGAGTAGCTCCATATACAGCGAAAACCCGATGCTGTGGATATGACCACTTTGACCATCGCCCAGTAATTCACCGGCACCGCGTATTTCCAGATCATGGGTGGCGAGGGTGAAACCAGAGCCAAGATGATCTGCCGCCGCGATGGCTTCGAGACGCTTATGGGCGTCGGTGGACATCTGCTTGGGGTGAGGCGTCAGTAAATAGGCATAAGCCTGATGGTGGGATCGACCGACGCGCCCGCGCAGTTGATGTAGTTGAGCAAGACCGAGCTTGTCAGCGCGATTAATAATTATGGTGTTAGCGGTGGGAACATCGATGCCGGTTTCGATAATCGTGGAGCAGACCAGGATATTGCTGCGTTGGTGATAAAAATCAGACATGACTTTTTCCAGATCCCGTTCACGCATCTGGCCATGGGCGATAGCAATACGCGCATCTGGCACTAGTTCAGCTAATTCAGCGGCGGCACGGTCAATGGATTTAACGTCGTTATGCAGGTAGTACATCTGTCCGCCGCGTAACAGCTCGCGCAAAATCGCTTCGTGAACGATACGTTTATCGTTTTGATGGATAAACGTTTTCACCGACAGCCGTCGAGCAGGCGGCGTGGCAATAATCGATAAATCCCGCAAACTACCCATGGCCATATTTAAGGTTCGAGGAATAGGTGTCGCGGTGAGGGTGAGGATGTCGACCTCGCTGCGCAGTTCCTTGAGCGTTTCTTTTTGATTGACACCGAAGCGGTGTTCTTCGTCGATCACCAGTAAACCCAGATTGGGGTAATCGATTTGCTGATTGAGCAGCTTATGGGTGCCAATCAAAATATCGATCTCGCCGGTATTAACCTTATTGATAACGGTGGTCTGTTCTTTGCCCGACTTGAACCGTGAAATAACATCGATGGTTACCGGCCAGTTGGCAAAGCGATCAAGGAAGTTATCGTAATGTTGCTGTGCCAGTAAGGTCGTCGGCACCAGGATGACCACCTGCCTGCTATTTGCCACGCTTAAAAAGGCGGCACGCATGGCGACTTCTGTTTTACCAAAACCGACATCGCCGCAAATCAGTCTATCCATCGGTTGCGCACCAGCCATATCGTCACGTACCGCATCGATAGCATCCAGTTGATCAGGTGTTTCCTCAAAGGGAAATTCGGCACTAAAAGTTTTGTAGTCGTCCATGGTGACGTCGTACGCAAAGCCCTTGTGGGCAGCGCGTTTGGCGTAAATACCAAGCAGTTCGGCGGCGGTATCACGAATTTGCCGGGCGGCTTTGTCTCGGGCTTTTTGCCATTGTTCGCTACCTAAACGATGCAGCGGTGCGTGGTCATCATTGCCGGCGCTGTAGCGACTAATTAGGTGCAGGTTGGCCACGGGCACATAGAGTTTGGCGTCGTCTGCGTAAAGTAAGGTAAGGAATTCCTGGGGTTCATCGTCAATGTCGATAAGCTTGAGGCCCTGATATCGACCGACACCATGATCGATATGGACTACCGCTGCTCCCAGCTGCAGCTCGGTAAGATTTTTGATGACCTGCTCGGTGCCATCCTGGGCCCGATGCCGTCGTCGCCGTTGCAAAATCTGCTGGCCGAATAACTCGCTCTCACTGATCAGACTTAGTGATGGCTGGCTGATGGCAAGACCGCGCTCCAGAGGGAAGACGCAGATGTAAATGCCGTTATCGGCGTGGCTAAAGGCATCCCAGCAGTCGAGAGGTTCCGGTGTAATATTGATTGTGCCAAGTAAGTCCAGCAAGACTTCCCGTCGACCGGCAGATTCCGCGCAGAACAACACCTTGCCTTCGTGGTTCAACAGATATTGTTCGAGTGTCCCCAGCGGCTGTTCGGCTTTGGCGTCGATGCTTATTTCCGGTAGCAGCGAGCTACTAAAACAGGTGGCCTCGGCGGCGGGTTTGTCAATGGCCCGAACTTGAAAGTCCGTGCGCGGTAATTTGCTCAGCACACTAAACCATTCCTCGACCGGGATAAAAACCTGGGCTGGCTTGAGCAGTGGTCGAGTGGGGTCGACACCATATTCGGTATAGCGCTCATTTGCCTCGCGCCAAAAGGTTTGAGCGGCCTCGTTGATGCCATCTTCGGCAAATACCAGCGTATTGTCGGGTAGATAATCGAACAGATTAGCGCAGTGCTCGAAAAATAGCGGCAGGTAGTATTCGATGCCGTTGGGTAGAATCCCAGATTTTATGTCCTGATAAACTTGGCAGGCCCTTGGATCGACATCAAACTGCATATGCCAGTTATCCAGAAAGTGCTTGATCCCCTCATTGTTGTAAGGGAACTCTCGTCCGGGCAGTAGCTCGATGGCCGATAGTATTTTGGCGGTGAGCTGGGTTTCAGGGTCGAAGCTGCGCAGGGTGTCAATTTCATCGCCGAATAGATCGATGCGAATGGGCAGATTGGAGCCCATGGGAAACACATCGATCAATGCGCCACGGACCGCATACTCACCATGGTCATGAACGGTATCGACATTGCGATAACCGGCCAGTTGCAGCTGCTGGCGAAGTGCATCGATATCCAGTCTGCCGCCGACCTGATAGCTAAAACTGTTGCCCGCAACAAATTGAGTTGGTGCCAGGCGATGCATAGCCGTCGTTACCGGAACCACCAATATACCTCTATCCAGAGTCGGTAGGCGGTGCAGGGTTGCGAGTCGCTCGGAGATAATGTCCTGGTGGGGAGAAAATAAATCGTAGGGCAGGGTCTCCCAATCGGGAAAGTGCAGTACGGGTAGCGAAGCAGTTGGCCGAGAGGTAGATGTCGTGGAGTCAGTGTTCGAAGAGCTAGCAGTAAAAAAGCTGAATTCGTTTTCCAGCCTTGCAGCAGACCTCGCCGAGTTGGTCAGCACCAGGGTCAGCCCTTCATGCGCCTTTGCAGCCGAGGCGATAGCTAAAGCCCCGGCGGAACCGTGGAGGCTGCCCCAGCGGCGTCGGTCAGCAGGATTGCTGGACGGTTTAACCAGCAAATCTGTTAAGGTGGCAGTTGTTGCAGAAGACATAAAACACGGGAACCAATAAATACGCCATTGTAACGGTACGAATGTTTGAGGTCACAGCATTTTAAGGGCAGGGACCCTCGTTTGTGTAGAGATAGGCAGGGTCGTTTGTTTTTAAAAATCCCAGCAAGAACCGAATCTAGCTCGAAGAGTAATACCCCCTTGGGGTTAATGTAGTGATTAAGTCAGGACCTGAAATGCCAGGGATCAATAATATCATCAGGCCCAGAAACTGGCTGTTAATCATGGTTGTCGCAATGGTTGGCAATTTGCTGGCCGCCTGCGGTAGTGCTGTCTTTAAAGTTGAGAACCTGGCTAAAGGTGATATTGATTTTGTCGCTGATGCCCATTATCGGGAAACTCAAAGGCTGCTCAAAGAACTGACCATTAAGCTTTACCGGCGCAACCCAGGGGAGCTTGCCAAAGCTCACAGCAAATCTATCGATTCGCGTGTCCGTCAGCTATTTGATCAATCCGGGCCGGTGATACTAGCTGAGCTGGACTTTAAGCAGGGTACCGATGCTTTAACGCTGGCCTTGAATGGCGGCTTTAAGGGAGATCGGGTACTGGCCTTAATAGCGGGTTTGAATGGCATGATTCGCAACAGCTACGAGTATCGTGCGGAATCGTTTATGTTTGATCAGCTGAATGGACAAAAATTGTATCAGAGTGCACGCAATATTGAAATTTTGCTGTGGCAATTAAAGCGTCGACAAGCCAGCGCTTTAGGCCCGCTATTACTGACCAATAGTTTACCCGGCGAAACCACTAATCTGAGCTACGAACGCCTGTTCGGTAAAATCATTGCCCTGCAGGATATGATGGCTTCGATCGTCGCTCAGCAAAACGATCGACTCGTTACCAAAGTAACCCAGAATATCGCATCGATGGTTTTCTTCCCTCTTTAAATCTCAGCCATCTTAATGAAGTCTAAACGATTCTTATGGCGCGGGCCTGACCGCCATAATTACTGCGATTATTACTGCGATTATCGATTTAGGTTGTTACTGTATTGCACTCGGCGAGACGAATCACGATAATAGCCGCCCTCGAAATACCCACCTAGTAGAAACGAGCAGGTAATCACCAGTGATACGACCGCAACCCACGGATTTTTTTAAAGACTGGAAAGATCGTGAAGCCCTGGCTGAAGCTATGATTCCGGTTATTGGCAAGCTGTACAGAGAGAAGAATGTGTCTCTGTATATTTATGGTCGCAACATGGTCAACCTGGCCGTGACCGACATCATGAAGGCGCATCGTTTTGTTCGCCAGATTGAGCAAAACGAGCTGTCTGAATTTGAAACCTTTCCGATGATCGAAGTACTGGCTGAAATGGATTTGGGGCCAGCCCATATCGATATCGGCAAATTAACCGTTCAGTATCAGGAGCAGGCCAACGGTCGCGGGCGAGATGCCTTTTTGCAGGATCAGATCGCTGAAGATATTGGCAGTACCCGAAAACCAATACCTTCGCCTCAGGATGTAGTGCTCTACGGTTTTGGCAGAATTGGGCGGCTCTTAGCGCGTCTGTTGATTGCCAAGACTGGCGGCGGTGAGCAGCTGCGTTTGCGGGCAATTGTAGTGCGCGATGGTCGCAGTGATGATGATCTTCAAAAGCGAGCCAGCCTGCTGCGTAGAGATTCAGTCCATGGTCCATTTAAGGGCACAATTCGGGTAATCGCTGACGAAAATAAATTAATCTGTAACGGCAATGAAATTCAGCTTATCTATGCCGATGAGCCAGAACAGGTCGATTACACTCGCTATGATATTCATAATGCCATTATTGTGGATAACACCGGTCTGTGGCGCAACGAAGCGGGTCTCTCCCGACATCTAAACTGTCCAGGTGCCGCTAAAGTGATGCTTACAGCGCCGGGCAAAGACAGTATTCCTAATGTCGTATACGGCATCAATCAGCGTGAAATAAAGGCCGATAGCAAGATCGTTTCAGCGGCATCCTGCACCACCAACGCCATTGTGCCGGTATTAAAAGCGTTGCTGGACGAATACGGCATTAACAGTGGCCACGTCGAAACCGTTCATGCCTATACCAATGACCAGAACCTGATTGATAACTATCACAAAGGCGAGCGTCGCGGTCGTAGCGCGCCGCTAAATATGGTGTTGACTGAAACCGGTGCAGCGAAGGCGGTGGCCAAGGCCATCCCTGAGCTCGGTGGTAAATTAACCGGCAATGCGATACGTGTGCCGACGCCCAATGTATCCATGGCCATTTTGAACCTACAGTTGGGTCGGGCCACAGATGTTGAAGAATTAAATGAGTTTATGCGCCGCAGCGCCCTACATTCACCATTGCAGCAACAGATTGGCTACACAAAATCCAGAGAAGCGGTATCCAGCGATTTTGTTGGCGATCGTCATGCCTGTGTGTTTGATTCCCGGGCGACGATTGCCGATGGCAAGAGCTGTGTGCTGTATTGCTGGTACGACAATGAGTTTGGCTACAGCTGTCAGGTGGTCCGTTGTCTTGAGCAAATGGCCGGCGTTAACTGGCCGATGTTCCCCCTGGCAAAATAGCTGGTCGGCGTCGAATTAGCAGATCATTGCACACTTAGTTGATGCTTTAAAAAGGTAATTTGGAAGTGGTATTACGCAGGTATAGTCGGTGGATTTGGTATAACTCACGGGCTTGTGTGGTCAAGCTGATCTTATATCTATATAATTTCCGCCCGTTTGCATCAGCCGATTTAGCGCTTTTTAGCTGACGCCTCCCCAGGAGGGCGTAGACCTTCCGGAAATATCTGCCGGGCACTTAGTTTGCCTGGCGAGAGGCGAATGTGTAGTCAGTGCAACAGTAACAATGTCGGAAAACGATGTCGGGCTCGGAAAATAATGTCGGCACGAAAATCGGCATAAAGTGGGAAAGCTTTCTATGATTAAAATCCGTAAGGGATTGAATTTGCCTATCTCAGGTGCGCCGGAACAGGTTATCTATGACGGCCCGGTCATTCAAGAAGTAGCGGTATTAGGGCCTGATTTCGTTGGTATGAAACCAACCATGCTGGTAAAGGAAGGTGACCGGGTCAAGCTTGGTCAGGCGCTATTTACCGATAAGAAAAATATTGGAATCAACTTTACCGCACCGGGTGCCGGCGTCGTCAAAGCCGTTAATCGCGGCGATAAACGCAGACTGCTCTCCGTTGTTATCACCCTTGAGGGCGATGAAGCGAAGACCTTCGGTAGCTTTTCTGATGAACAAATGGCGGGCCTAGATCGCGCGAAAGTGGTTGAAAATCTGGTCGCATCGGGTCTGTGGGTTGCCCTTCGTACTCGACCCTATTCGAAAGTACCAGCCATTGACGCTATACCGCAGTCTATTTTTGTTACCGCAATAGACACCAACCCCCTGGCTGCCGATCCATCGGTGGTGATCGGTGAGCATGCGGGTGATTTTCATAACGGTCTTAAAGTACTGACCTCGCTGACCGAAGGCTCGGTGCATTTATGTGCTTCTCCTGAAGCTAATTTGCCGGTCGTTGAAGGCGCTGTTGGCCACGAATTCGCCGGCCCCCATCCCGCCGGTTTAGTGGGTACGCATATCCACTTTATCGATCCGATTGTCGATCAGAAAGAGGTTTGGCATATTGGTTATCAGGATGTCATCGCCTTTGGGCAGTTTTTTAGTAGTGGCTCTATTCCAACAGAAAGAGTGATCGCTTTTGCCGGGCCGTTGGTTGAATCGCCCAGGTTAGTGCGCACACGGGTGGGTGCTGACCTTGCGCCGATGCTGGCCGGCCAACTCAAACCTGGTCCGGCAAGAGTTATTTCGGGTTCTGTTCTGTCGGGGCGAACCGCTGCCGATGCGATGGGCTATTTAGGTCGCTACGATAATCAGGTGACTGTTATCAAAGAAGACACCGACCGTGCATTTATGGGCTATATGTCTCCCGGTGCTAATCGACATTCTTCGTTACCTATTTATCTGTCCAGTCTCAGCAAAAGCAAAAGCTTCGATATGACATCTAACACCAACGGCAGTGAACGGGCCATGGTGCCGCTTGGAAATTACGAGCAGGTAATGCCGCTAGATATATTACCGACACAATTGCTGCGTGCTTTGGTGGTCGGGGATACGCAGATGGCCCAGCGATTGGGATGCCTTGAGCTGGATGAAGAAGACCTCGCTCTGTGTACTTATGTCTGTGTTGGCAAATACGAATACGGCCCGATTTTGCGGGATAATCTCACGCGAATTGAGAAAGAGGGTTAGTGGCGATGGGTTTGAGAAAGTTACTGGACAGTTTGGAACCACATTTCGAGAAAGGCGGTAAATACGAAAAGTGGTATGCGCTGTACGAAGCCGTCGATACCATTTTTTATTCCCCCGCCAGTGTTACCAAGACCGGCTCTCATGTTCGAGATGGCGTCGATCTGAAGCGAGTTATGATCACCGTCTGGATGGCGGCTTTTCCAGCCATGTTTTATGGCATGTACAACCTCGGTTTTCAGGCCAATACTGCCATGGCGGCTGGCCTAAGCGGTGTCGCGGATTGGCATAGCGTACTAATCGCGCTGCTGGTAGGCAATGATCCGACCAGCATCTGGGATTGTTTCATGTATGGCGCGGTGTACTTTGTCCCTATCTATGTGGTCACTTTTGTTGTTGGTGGTTTCTGGGAAGTGGTTTTTTCTACCGTTCGGGGCCATGAAATCAATGAAGGTTTTTTTGTCACCTCCATTCTCTACGCGCTGATATGTCCGCCCGACCTGCCTTTATGGATGGTCGCTATGGGCATCAGCTTTGGTGTTGTTATCGGTAAGGAGATTTTTGGTGGCACGGGCAAAAACTTCCTCAACCCGGCGCTGACAGGCCGTGCCTTTGTGTTTTTTGCTTATCCGGCTGCGATGTCCGGGGATACCGTTTGGGTGGCTGTGGATGGTTTCACTGGCGCTTCGGCATTATCCGTTGTGGCCAGCGATGGTTTGGCGACATTGCAAAATCAGATGACCTGGATGGATGCCTTTTTCGGCAATATGGCAGGCTCCGTGGGTGAAGTTTCAACACTGGCAATCTTTTTGGGCGGTGCATTATTGCTCTATACTCGTATCGCGTCATGGCGCATTATCTGCGGTGTGATGATTGGTATGGTGTGTCTCTCGACCCTGTTTAATTTTATCGGTTCAGATAGCAACCCCATGTTTGCCTTGCCCTGGCACTGGCATCTGGTGGTGGGTGGGTTTGCCTTCGGTATGATATTTATGGCGACGGACCCGGTGTCTGCAGCCATGACCAACACCGGCAAATACTGGTTTGGTGCTCTGATCGGTGTCATGGTGGTGTTGATTCGAGTGGTTAACCCGGCCTTTCCAGAAGGCATGATGTTGGCGATATTATTTGCTAATCTTTTTGCCCCCTTGATTGATCATTTTATTGTAGAAGCTAACGTTAAACGGAGGCTCGCCCGTGGCTGATAAGGAATCGGTAGGCAACACGATTAAGGTTGCTTTAATACTGTGTATTGTCTGTTCCATCTTCGTCTCGGCAGCGGCCGTGTTATTAAGACCCGCCCAGCAGGCCAACAAAGATCTGGATAGAAAAACCAATATACTGGCCGCCGCCGGCTTATTGAAACCAGACCTCAGTATTGATGAACAATTTGCTTCGGTGACTGCCAGGGCTGTCGATCTCGATAAGGGTAAATTTACCGAGGCAGTGGATGCCACGGCCTATGATCAACGCAAAGCGCAGAAGGATTCAGCACTGTCTGATGAACTAGACGACGACGTTGATATTGCCAGAATATCCCGCCGCGTAAAGTACGCTACCGTTTATCTGATTGAGGGCGAGCAAGGCGTCGAAAAAGTTATTTTGCCCATCAAAGGTTCCGGCCTTTGGTCCACGCTATATGGATTTTTAGCGCTGGATGCCGATCTGAATACGGTCGTCGGCATCGGCTTTTATGAACATGCTGAGACTCCGGGTCTGGGTGGTGAGGTGGACAACCCGCTGTGGAAAACCAGGTGGGTGGGCAAGCAGGTTTACGGCGATGATTCCGGTGTCGCACTGGGTGTTATTAAGGGCCAGGTAGATACCACTCGTGCAGCGGCGATCCATCAGATTGACGGTCTGTCAGGTGCAACCCTGACGAGTAATGGTGTACACAATTTGATTCAGTTCTGGCTCGGTGAAAACGGTTTTGAACCGTTTTTGGTTAATCTGAAAAACGGTGAAGCCTAGATAACAGGGGAAAATAGATATGACTGAAAAAACCAAAGACATACTGTTTAAACCGGTAATAGAGAATAATCCTATTGCATTGCAGATACTGGGTATTTGCTCGGCCCTCGCTGTTACCTCGCAGATGTCGGTGGCATTTGTGATGTGTGTTGCCCTGACTGTGGTGACAGCCTTCTCTAACTTTTTTGTATCCCTGGTTCGCAACCAAATCCCCAGTAGCATTCGCATTATTGTCCAAATGACTATCATTGCGTCACTGGTGATTGTGGTTGATCAAATTCTGAAAGCCGTGGCCTACGACATCAGTAAGCAGTTGTCTGTTTTCGTCGGCCTGATTATTACGAACTGCATCGTTATGGGGCGAGCAGAAGCCTACGCCATGAAAAACCCACCGGTAGCGAGCTTCCTCGATGGCGTCGGTAATGGCCTTGGTTATAGCGCGATATTGATGTCCGTGGCAGTGGTTCGAGAGCTGTTCGGTTCCGGCAAATTATTCGGTTTTGAAATATTACCGGTGGCCAGTACCGGCGGTTGGTACGTGCCCAATGGCTTACTCCTGTTACCACCCAGTGCATTCTTTCTTATCGGTGGTTTTATATGGGTGCTTCGGGTCTTTAAGAAAGATCAGGTTGAAGAGGAAGAGTTCAAAATGGCGCCTAATACTCAGGCGGCGGAGGCAGTCTAATGGAACATTATCTGAGTTTATTAGTGCGTAGTGTTTTCATTGAAAACATGGCGCTGAGTTTCTTCCTGGGTATGTGTACGTTTTTGGCAATATCAAAAAAGGTGTCGGCTGCCATCGGTCTGGGTATTGCCGTGGTGGTGGTGCTAACTATCACGGTGCCGGTGAACAATCTTCTGTTTACCTACCTACTGACCGAAGGCGCCTTGGCCTGGACCGGCATCGAGGCCCTGAGTACTGTCGATCTAAGCTTTTTGGGGCTGTTAAGTTATATTGGCGTGATCGCCGCTATCGTCCAGATTATGGAAATGGTATTGGATAAATACGTGCCGACGCTCTACAACACGCTCGGCGTTTTTTTACCACTGATAACGGTTAATTGCGCTATTTTAGGTGCCGCGCTATTTATGGTGGAGCGTAGTTACAATTTTAGCGAAAGCGTCGTTTACGGTTTTGGTGCCGGTTTGGGCTGGGCGATTGCGATTGCCGCCCTGGCAGGTATTCGCGAAAAACTGAAATACAGTGATATGCCCGAAGGTCTGCGAGGTTTGGGTGGTGCATTTATGATTGTCGGCTTGATGTCTCTTGGATTTATGTCTTTTGGCGGCATTGATCTATAGCCATTGTTTATGAGTTGATCACGACGATATTTAAGGTAAGAAGAAATCTATGAGTATTGAAAATATAACCATTATTCTTGGTGTGGCGATGTTTACCGGCGTCGTGCTGGCGCTGGTTGCCTTTATTATGGCAGCGCGTTCGCGACTGGTAAGTAGCGGCGCAATTAATATCGAGATTAACGGTGAAAAAACTATCGAGGTAGGGGCAGGGGACAAACTACTACAAACCTTGTCGTCCAAAGATGTTTTCCTGGCTTCGGCTTGTGGTGGTGGCGGTACCTGTGCGCAGTGTAAATGTATCGTTAGCGATGGCGGCGGTTCAATCCTGCCGACAGAGGAATCTCACTTTACACCGCGGGAAGTAAAAGAAGGCTGGCGACTGTCGTGTCAGGTGCCGGTTAAGCAGGATATGAAAATCATCGTGCCGGAAGAGGTATTCGGCGTCAAGCAGTGGGAATGCACAGTCGAGGCAAACCCAAATGTAGCGACCTTTATTAAAGAATTAACCCTGCGTTTACCCGAGGGTGAAAACGTCGATTTTCGTGCCGGTGGTTACGTACAACTTGAATCACCGCCCTATGAGCTTAAATTTAGCGAATTTGATATAGAGGAACAGTATCGCGGTGACTGGAACCATTTTGGTTTTTTTGACCTCGAGTCAAAAGTCGATGAGACAGTTATCCGTGCCTATTCAATGGCCAACTATCCTGAAGAAAAAGGCATCGTTAAATTTAATATCCGTATTGCTACCGCGCCTCCCGGTACCCAGGGTTTACCGCCAGGGCAAATGTCGTCCTATACCTTTAATCTTAAGCCTGGCGACAAGATGAAGATTTATGGCCCCTTTGGCGAATTCTTTGCTAAGGATACCGATAATGAAATGATCTTCATTGGCGGTGGTGCGGGCATGGCACCGATGCGTTCGCATATTTTTGATCAGCTAAAGCGTATTAAAAGTAAGCGCAAAATGACTTTTTGGTATGGTGCGCGTAGTTTTCGTGAAATGTTCTATGATGATGAATACGACCAACTGGCCGCTGAGAATGAAAATTTTGAATGGCATGTCGCTTTGTCCGATCCACAACCAGAAGATAACTGGGATGGTTTAACCGGCTTTATTCACAACGTCTTATTCGAGCAATACCTGCAATACCATGAGTCCCCCGAAGATTGCGAATACTATATGTGTGGTCCGCCCATGATGAATGCGGCTGTTATCCAGTTGTTGCGTAGCCTGGGTGTAGAAGATGACCACATCTTCCTGGATGACTTTGGTGGTTAAGAATGGCCGCTAAAAATGGTAAAGGCTGTGCTTGATCAAAAGGCACTGACACTAAAAACGAGGCTTACGATGGCCTCGTTTTTATTTGTGCTGCTGGCTGCAAGTGGCTGTAGCCCTGCTCAGCAAGAGGTATTGCTCAGTGGCGACACCATGGGCACCACATACAGTGTTAAGTACGTTGATCAAGGTGAAGTTGATCGAGCAGCGATTGGCACAAAGGTCGCTCAATTACTCGATCTGCTTGACAGCTCTATGAGCACTTATCAGGAAGCCTCAGAACTTAACCAGCTCAATCGAAGCCCCGTCGGCCAGGACTTTCCAGTAAGCAGCGCGTTCTGGCAGGTGTTGTTAATCGCTGAGAGTGTCTTCCAATCAAGCAACGGTGCTTTTGACCCAAGCGTTGGTCCCCTGGTTGATTTATGGGGTTTTGGCCCGATAGAAAAATATGATGCGCTTCCCACTCGGGCCGAAATAGATGCTTTGATGATAAATATTGGTTTTCAGCATCTAAAGTTTTTACCGTTTAGCCAAAGTGTTAATAAGATGACCGATATTCGCCTGGATCTATCAGCCATTGCCAAAGGCTTTGCCGCAGAACAAGTGGCTGAATTATTGGTCGATTTGGATATGCACAATTTTTTAGTTGAGATCGGTGGTGAATTGCGCGCTGCCGGATTAAACCAAAACGGACAAGCCTGGCGAATAGCAGTCGAAACCCCGGCGCTGGCCAGGGGTAGTGTTCAGCAGATCGTTTCGATAACGAATATGGGCGTGGCGACTTCCGGTGATTATCGTAATTTTTTCGAAAAAGATGGTATTCGATATTCACACACCATCGACCCACGTACCGGATGGCCGGTCACTCACAACCTTGCATCGGTAACCGTCATCGCTCAGGATGCCACTGAAGCCGACGCGCTGGCAACGGCGTATACTGTGTTAGGTGCTGAGACTGCTCTGGCCCATGCAAATCTAAATAATGTGGCAGCTTTTTTTCTGGTTAAAACAGAAAAAGGCTTTAAAGAGCTGAGTTCAGATACCTTTATCCGTTATCTGACTGCTCAATAAAACCTGGAAATTGGGACAATGATAGAACTGCTATTTGCCTTTATCCTGATGCTACTGATCATTTTGGCGATGTCAGTCGGCGTTATCGTTACTCGCAAACCAATCAAGGGCACCTGTGGTGGAATAGCGGCTCTGGGGATGGATCAATCCTGTGATATTTGTGGGGGGGATACCAACAAGTGCGACGAAGAGAACGCATCGCTGGCAAAATCAACAGACCTGGCTTATGAAGTGACGAACAAACGATAGTCTGCTCGACTATTGGACCGTCTCAAGTGTGTAGTCGGGCAAGGTTTTTGGGCTTAGCTATCCAGGCTTAGCTGTACGGACTTAGGCTATTTTGGCTAGCTATTCGAGCTTAGCCTATTCGGTGGGGCCTGCGGGTGCCTGTTCTGGATCTGGATTGAACCCAGGAACGGGCACATGTTTGAATACAGTGTGCAGGACACGGTCGTATTCAAAGAAAACGTAATAATCGGCGTATTCCCACGAAGAAATTGGAGGCTCGCCAACCGGCCCCTGGATACTTATTGGCTCGCCAAACTGACTGCTAACCTGCTGACGGGATACGCCATTTAGAGGTCTGCTAATCGCTTGTTTGTTCGAGGCCTGACTGCCTACAGACAATTTGATAACTTCGGCATGCGCTGGCATCACACCGATGTAAGCGATACACAAGCTGATAGCAACAATAATCAATTTACCCATAATTTGCTCCCTTGAATTGCCTTCTCTAATTGAGCATCGATTGATTATAGACAGTCGATGAGGGAAATGTACAATCACATTAGCTTTTTTAGCCAAAATACTGATCTTGTTCACGTAATTACTATCAAGTTAGAAGGCTGAGTTTGTCGCTATGGTGCCTAAAGGTGACTTGATTAGGTACGTGGCAAACTAAAAATTCGTGGCAAACTTACGCCGCGTGGTAAACGCTAAGGAATTCCTAATCAATCGATTATCATTTTTTATTGGCGGACGTTATCTGTTCAGTAAACGGCGTGAGCGATTTGTTTCATTCGTGTCGTTCTTTTCGATTTTGGCCATGGCGCTTGGTGTGATGACGTTGATTACGGTGTTGTCGGTAATGAACGGTTTTGACCACGAAGTAAAAGCGCGGATATTGCAGATCATTCCCCACGCCACTGTTGATGCGAACGACGGTGTCGAAGATTGGCCGAGCCTCGCTGCCGATATTTCTGGTTGGCCTAACGTTAATGCGGCGGTGCCCTATATCGCTGGTCAGGGCATGTTGAGTTATCGCGGTCGCATGCAAGGAGTGAGTATGCATGGCGTTCCGCCGGAGCATAGCGCAATAAAGAAATCTCTTGGGCAGCATCTGCTTGTTGGCGAGTTGAATGCTCTAAGGGCAGATCAATACAATATTTTATTAGGCCGCTTATTAGCTCAGGCGCTGGATGTCGGTGTTGGTGACAAAGTGTTGCTAACCCTACCTGAGATTGTCGTTACCCCTGCCGGCATTTATCCCCGCGTCAAACAGGTGCGAGTGGCGGGCATTTTTGAGACCGGTGCGCAGGTTGATAGCAGCATTGTTTTCATGCATCTCAATGACGCCGGAAAATTGCTACGACTGGGGGCTAAAGTCACAGGTTTAAGACTGTTTTTAATAGACCCCTTCAGCGTTGAAGCGTTTGTTTCGGCTGATCATCCATTGCCCAATGACCATCAATTAACCACCTGGTATGACTCTATGAAAGGGTTATTTACCGCAATAAAAATGGAGAAAGCAGTGGTTGGCTTATTGCTATCAGCCATTATTGGTGTAGCCGCCTTTAATATCGTTGCGAGCCTGGTGTTGATGGTCAATGAAAAAAGAACTGATATAGCTGTGTTGCGGACTATGGGTAGTAGCCCCGGTGATATATCCAGAATATTTCAAATTCAGGGCGGCTTAACTGGGTTGGTCGGCGTCATTGTCGGGGTTGTCGGTGGTTGTGCGCTGGCTCTTTGTATCGGTGATGTGCTGGTTTTTTTTGAAAGGGTATTGGACTTTAATTTATTTGATCCTGCGTTGTATTTTATTACCTATCTGCCTACGAAATTACAGTTTATGGATGTGGCAGTGGTCGCCACTCTGGGCTTGATTTTGAGCTTGTTAGCGACCTGGTATCCAGCACACCGAGCCGGTCGTGTGCCGCCTGCTGATGCATTAAGATACAAATAAGCTCAGGCAATGACGAACCATCATAAAGCCATGCAAACTCCCAGCGAATCAGCCTTGAAAACTGATCAACACATAGTTAGCGACGAGTCGCCCGGAGAAGCGGTGATCGAATGCCGAGAGCTATGGAAATCTTACAGTGAAATTGCTGGACAACAGCTAGACGTACTAAAAGGCGTTAATGTCACCGTTACTCACGGAGAAAAAATAGCCGTTGTTGGCGTGTCTGGTTCGGGAAAGTCAACCCTGCTTAATATGCTCGGAGGCCTGGATGATGTCAGCAGCGGGCAAGTGATTGTGCGTGGCCGCTCGTTCGGTGAAATGACCGAGCCTGAAATCGCACGATGGCGCAATGCCCACCTGGGCTTTGTTTACCAATTCCATCATCTGCTCGGCGAATTTACCGCTCTAGAAAACGTCGCGATGCCTTTGCTGATCGGTGGTATGAACAAACATGATGCGAGTCAACGAGCCAGGCAAATACTAGCTGACGTGGGCCTGGAAGAACGCCTTGGTCACAAACCGTCGACCTTATCTGGAGGCGAACGCCAGCGTGTTGCCATTGCCCGGGCACTGGTGACGCGTCCATCCTGCGTGTTGATGGATGAGCCTACCGGCAATCTGGATCCCGAGACCGCCGACAAGGTATTAACCTTATTGTTAAGGCTTAATGCAGATATGGGCATCAGTATTATTATCGTTACCCATGACCGAGAAATTGCCCGAAAAATGGATCGAGTACTTGCCCTTGAAGCGGGTGTGCTCAAAGAGATTTCGGTTTGAATAATGATTTTTTCCTCTTTGTGGGGCTGCGTTTTTTTACCGCTGGCTCGCGCAATCGGCTGGCCTCTTTTATTTCAATACTTGCGATTAGCGGCCTGGTGCTCGGCATAGCAATGTTAATTACCGTACTGTCGGTGATGAATGGGTTTGATCGGGAGATGCGCACCCAAATACTCGGCGTTATTCCACATATCCAGTTATTTAGTAACCCCGATGATGGCAACGATAGGAGCTTCGATAAGTGGCAAGAAACAATAGTGCGGCTGGTTCAACATCCTGAGGTGAGCAGTGTTACCCCGTTTACTGAAGTGCAGGGCATATTGAATTTTCATGGCAAAACCGAAGCCATCCAGTTACGAGGCCTTCTAAAAAAGCCGGGTGACTTGTATTTAGATTTGGATTTAGCGTCCGATCCGATAACCAAAGAGTTTGAAGATTTTGAGAATATCGCTAACGACGAAATCATGTTGCCGCAGTTCCTCGCAGATAAGCTTGGGATAACACCCGGTCAGAAACTTGCATTTATTGCGCCCGGCGATAATTTGCACGGTAACTCCTTTGGCCAAACAGCATTGCCGATTGTGCGAATTTTTCGGGTGGCGGGATTATTTGCCACCCACACCGCTATCGATGCGCATCTAGGCGTGGTCAGCCTGGTTACTGCCAATGATGTGGCGGGATTAAAGCCAATAGAAGAGAGGGGCGAGTTGATTCCGTCGGCACAAGGTCTCAGAGTGACGCTGAAAGATGTCTTTACCGCCCGCCAAACGGCTTTTGAATTGCTTGAAGAATTACCGCCGGGCTATCGTTTTGTCGATTGGCTGCAAAGCCACGGTAATCTTTACCAGGCTATTCAAATGTCCCGCAAGCTTGTTGGTTTACTGGTCTTTCTAATTATTGCAATTGCCGCTTTTAACGTCGTCGCCATGCTGGTGATGACGGTCATTAACAAACGTCCAGATATCGCCATATTAAAAACCCAGGGGGCCAGCGCCCGGGCAATTTTGCTTATCTTTCTTATTCAGGGGGCAATGATAGGTTTGCTGGGCAGCCTGCTTGGTGCGGGCCTGGGTTGCCTGGGTGCCTGGTTTGTATCCGATGCAGTGACGTGGCTACAGGAAGTATTGCAAATACAGTTGTTAAATCTCGATATTTACCCCATCGATTATGTGCCATCAGATTTAAGGCTAACGGATGTCGGCAAAGTGGTTGGGGTGGCCTTGATGCTAAATTTGTTGGCGACGCTTTACCCTGCCTGGCAAGCGGCGCGAGTGCAGCCTGCTACGGTACTTCGTTACGAATAATCGTTAAGACGGTGTTAAAAAATGTTGAGTGAATGTTGATATTAGAAAGGTATTAGGCTGTCGGCGCTACGAGGCCAGCTTAATGGAATCGGTAATATTTGGATTTAATTATTCTGTTCTAGCCGCTTTTTTTTCCGTGCCTGCCAGTTACTAAGCACGACCCAGCGCCATAATAGTTGAACAGTGAGGTAGCCAAGCCCACCGATAATAAGGCCCGCTAAAACCCCACCTACGGCAACAGGCAGATATACCGTGGCTCCATTTTCAGTAAACCATGTCCAGCTGAATTTGAAAGCCGTTGCCGTCGCTTCGTTACCGAGAATGAATTGCCCAAATTTATAGAGTAAAACCATCATCGGTGGAATAGTGATGGGGTTGCTCACCCATATCAGCAAGACAGAAATAGGTAGATTGCAACGCAACCGCAGGGCTAATAGAGATGCCAATATTACCTGCCCCGGAAGTGGCAAAAATGCACAGAACAGGCCAATAAAAACTGCGCCAGATACCGAGTGCCGATTCAGATGAAGTAAGTTTGGATCGTCGAGTATAGAGCTAAGCCAGCCCTGGCGTTTGCCGTCATCGGTCTTGCTCGGCTCAGGGAGCCAGCGGCGAATAAATTTTCTTGGCATGTAGGTTGATTACTCAAAAAGCTGCGGCATAAGGCTGCTGCATTATGCCGATTTTCAAAAATATTCACTAGGCATTGAAGTCGTCATTGGCGAGGAAATTGTATTATCGGGAATACCACGTTGATGACTGATATGTCAAATATGTCAGACAATATTGTTGATTAATATGGAAATAAAGCGTATAAAACGTTTTATTGTCCTACGATATGTATTTTTCCGGTGAATGATTCAGCCCCCCCGACTTTACAAAACAGCGCCGTTGATCAGCTATATCAGCGACTCAGGACCGAAATTATCCATGGTGATATTGCCATGGGTAGCAAGATCAGCGAGGCAGAAATAAGTCGTAACTACAATGTTAGTCGCAGTACGGTACGCGAGGCCATTGGCCGGCTGGAGTCGACTTATCTGGTGTCGAGAAAGGCCAATGCAGGAGCCCGTGTTGTTGAGCTAGACATAAATGAGTTACTCGAAATTTATCAGGTTCGTGAGGCACTTGAGGGTATGGCCTGTCGTCTGGCGGCAGAGCAAATGAGCGATGCTAAAATAGTCGAGCTGGAGCAATTATTAAAAGCCCATATGGAAAGTAGTGAACTACAGACCGGGCAGGCCTACTATCAAAAAGAAGGCGATCTGGATTTTCATTACCGCCTGGTGCAGGGCAGCCAAAATAGCAAATTGATCCATTTCCTGTGTGACGAGTTATATACCAAGCTGAGAATGTATCGTTATCAATTTGGCATGGTCAGCCCCAGGGCAGTTGATGCCTACGCCGAACATCGACACATCGTTCAGGCGATTAATGATCGGGACGGTGAAATGGCCGAAATGCTTATGCGTCGTCATATTCGCGCCTCACGGCTTAACGTGGAGCGCCAGGTACAGCTGCGAGCAGAACAGTAGGCAGAGCAACACAGCAATAGGTAAAGCAAAAGATTAACTAAACTAATACTAAGCGCTGAGATTACGATAGTCAGCAAAAGAGGTGTTTTATGTCACAGGAATTAAGCTCAGGCGGCCGTTTTCGCACTGCTCTTGTAGCTCATAAGCCTTTACAGATAGTGGGGACGATCAACCCCTACTGCGCGATGATGGCAGAACATATTGGCCATCACGCTATTTATTTGTCGGGTGGTGGGGTGGCCAATGCATCCTACGGCTTACCTGACCTGGGCATGACCAGCCTCAACGACGTACTGGAAGATGTGCGTAGAATTACCGCAGCGACCAAGCTGCCTCTGCTGGTCGATATCGACACGGGGTGGGGTGGGGCGTTTAATATTACCCGTACGGTGAAGGACATGATTCGTGCTGGCGCTGCGGCGGTGCATATCGAAGATCAAATTGCCCAGAAACGTTGTGGTCATCGACCTAACAAAGAAATCGTGCCCCAGGAAGAAATGGTCGACCGTGTTAAAGCGGCCGTTGATGCTCGTACCGATGATGCTTTTTTTATTATGGCGCGCACGGATGCCTTTGCTCAGGAAGGGCTGGACAAAGCCATTGAACGTGCTCGAGCCTGTGTTGAGGCAGGTGCCGATGGCATATTTGCTGAGGCCGTAAACGAGGAGGAACACTACCGAGCTTTTCGTGCCGCGCTAGATGTCCCATTATTAGCTAATATTACAGAGTTCGGACAAACACCGCTGTACAATAAGGCCGAGTTGGGCGAGTGGGGCGTCGATATGGTGCTCTATCCCTTGTCTGCATTCCGAGCCATGAACAAGGCGGCAGAAAACGTTTACACCAGCATCCTTGAACAGGGTGATCAAAAGGCAGTTGTCGATACCATGCAAACCCGCATGGAGCTGTATGAATATTTGGGTTATCACGAATATGAGCAAAAACTCGATAGCTTGTTTGCCTTAGGTAAGAACAAGTAGTTTAAAGACAAATAAAGTAAGAACAACTAACGTAAAAGCCGTTTAGTAACGAACCGATCAGTAAATAAAAGACGAATAGCAGAGGAATTGAGTAATGGCTACAAAAGTACTTTCAGGCGCAGGTTTACGGGGGCAGGTTGCTGGTAAAACAGCCTTATCGACAGTGGGTAAAGAGGGCTCTGGCTTAACCTATCGCGGCTATGATGTGAAAGACCTGGCCGAAACCTGTGTGTTTGAAGAAGTCGCTCACCTGATACTAAAAGGCGCGTTACCTACCCAGGCCGAGTTGGATGCTTATCGCGTTACACTGCAATCCCATCGCGGTTTGCCCCAGGCGCTAAAAGACGTGCTCGAGCGCATTCCTGCCGACGCCCACCCAATGGATGTGCTGCGCACCGGTTGCTCTTTTTTGGGCAACCTTGAAACCGAGACTGACTTTGCCCAGCAGGGTGATGCGACTGATCGCTTGCTGGCCGCTTTCCCCTCGATTATTTGCTACTGGTATCGCTTCAGTCACGACGGCGTGAAAATTGAAACTGAAACCGATGACGAATCTGTCGGCGCTCACTTCCTGCACATGCTGCGCGGTGAGAAGCCCAACGAGCTGCACGAGCGCGTGATGAACGTATCGCTGATTCTTTACGCCGAACACGAGTTTAACGCCTCGACCTTTACTGCCCGTGTTTGCGCCTCCACCCTGTCTGATCTGCACTCCTGCGTTACCGCAGCGATCGGTAGCCTGCGTGGCCCACTGCACGGTGGTGCCAACGAAGCCGCGATGGACATGATTGAAGGCTTCACCAGCGCCGGTAACGCCGAAGAAGAAATGATGGGTATGCTGGCGCGCAAAGATAAGATTATGGGTTTCGGTCATGCCATTTATGCTGACTCCGACCCGCGCAATGCCATCATTAAAGAGTGGTCTGAAAAGCTCGGTAAAGACGTTGGCGACACTGTGCTTTACCCTGTATCGGTTCGCTGTGAAGAGGTGATGTGGCGCGAGAAGAAGTTGTTCTGTAATGCCGATTTCTTCCACGCTTCGGCCTATCATTTTATGGGTATTCCCACCAAGTTGTTCACGCCGATTTTTGTTATGTCCCGGCTCACCGGTTGGGCTGCTCACGTCTTTGAGCAGCGCGCTGATAACCGCATTATTCGCCCCAGTGCCGAGTACACCGGGCCGGAAATGCGCCCCGTACCTGCGATTACCGAGCGCTAATTACACGGTTCTGCTGCTTGATCGTCTGTCGAAAAAGGAGTGCCGTGTTTGCGGTACTCCCTTTTTTGTTTCAACGAGTTATAGATCACTTCTAATGTGATTTGTTTTATAAAGAGTCTTACATTATGAATACCGAATACCGCAAATCCCTGCCCGGTACCCAGCTGGATTTTTTCGACACCCAGGAAGCGGTCGATGCTATCGAACCCGGCGCTTACGCCAAACTGCCCTATGTCTCGCGGGTCTATGCCGAAAACCTGGTGCGTCGTTGTGAGCCTGAAGTACTGACCGATTCACTGAAGCAGATTATTGAAGGCAAGCAAGATCTCGACTTTCCCTGGTATCCCGCGCGGGTGGTGTGTCACGACATCCTCGGCCAGACCGCCCTGGTTGATCTCGCGGGTTTGCGCGATGCCATCGCCGACAAAGGTGGTGACCCCGCCGAAGTGAACCCGGTGGTACCGACCCAGTTGATCGTCGACCACTCACTAGCTGTAGAAGCCCCTGGTTTTGATAAGGACGCCTTCGCTAAAAATCGCGCCATTGAAGACCGTCGCAACGAAGACCGCTTCCACTTTATTAACTGGACCAAAAAAGCCTTTAAAAACGTCGATGTGATTCAGCCCGGCAACGGCATCATGCACCAGATCAACCTGGAGAAAATGTCGCCGGTGATTCAATCCCGCGACGGCGTGGCTTTCCCCGATACCTTGGTTGGCACTGATAGCCATACGCCTCACGTTGATGCCCTGGGCGTGATCGCCCTGGGTGTGGGTGGTCTTGAAGCCGAAACCGTGATGCTCGGTCGTCCCTCCTACATGCGCTTGCCCGACATTATCGGTGTCGAGTTGACCGGTAAGGCCCAGCCCGGTATTACTGCCACCGACATCGTGCTGGCGCTGACCGAATATTTGCGCAACGAAAAAGTCGTTTCCTCCTATCTTGAATTCTTCGGCGAAGGTGCTGCTAATTTGAGTCTGGGTGATCGTGCGACTATTTCGAATATGACACCTGAGTTTGGTGCCTCTGCGGCGATGTTCTACATCGACCAGCAAACCATCGACTACCTGAAAATCACCGGCCGCGATGCCGAGCAAGTGAAGCTGGTTGAAACTTACGCCAGGCAAACTGGCCTCTGGGCTGACAGCCTGAAAAGCGCTGAATACCCCCGTGTATTGAGTTTTGATTTGTCCACAGTAGTACGCACCATTGCTGGCCCGTCCAATCCCCATGCCCGTGTGCCAACGTCAGAGTTGGCCGCCCGCGGTATCTCTGGTGTTGTTGAAAATGAAGAGGGCTTAATGCCCGATGGCGCGGTGATTATCGCTGCCATTACCAGCTGTACCAACACCAGCAACCCGCGCAATGTCATTGCGGCAGCATTAATTGCCCGCAACGCTAACAAGCTGGGTTTAACCCGCAAGCCCTGGGTGAAAACCTCCTTTGCACCGGGCTCGAAAGTCGCCCAGCTGTATTTGGAAGAGGCCGGTTTATTGCCAGAGCTGGAAAAACTCGGCTTTGGCATCGTCGGTTTTGCCTGCACCACCTGCAACGGCATGAGTGGTGCGCTTGACCCTGTTATTCAGCAGGAAATTATCGACCGGGATTTATATTCCACCGCTGTTTTGTCGGGCAACCGCAACTTCGATGGCCGTATTCATCCCCACGCCAAGCAGGCCTTTTTGGCCTCGCCACCCCTGGTGGTCGCCTACGCCATTGCCGGTACCATTCGTTTCGATATTGAAAAAGATGTGCTCGGTAAGGATCAAAACGGCAATGATATTACTCTGAAAGATATCTGGCCCAGTGATGAAGAAATAGACGCCATTGTGGAGGCCAATGTAAAGCCTGAGCAGTTCCGTGAAATTTACATCCCCATGTTTGATCTCACCGAAGAGACGGGCGAGCAGATCAGCCCGCTCTATGACTGGCGACCACAAACCACCTATATTCGCCGCC
>JAJFKC010000012.1 GCA_021773435.1 Porticoccaceae bacterium | reverse complement strand
CACCCATACAAAGTGATACTCTAGCTTGTATTTCGTATGTGAGCCTGTTCGATAATCCATCCTCAAACATTAATTCAACTGCTAGCTGAAAGCTACTCGCCTGAAGGCGAGGGTTTAAACCTTTAGGACGGACGAATTAAGCATGCCAGAAATAATCTCCATCTTAGAAAATTGGGTTTGGCGAAGGCGTAAGCATTCCTCGCCCTACTGTGTAATCTGCTCGCGATACCCCCATTTCAAGACAATATCTATAACCACTAAATTCTCTCTGAATCATGATGCGCAAAATCAATAATCTGCATTTTTTCACCTGATTAAGCAACCGTGCTACATCTCCAGAAGCCAAACTTTGATATTGGCTACAAGTGATTGATTTGACTTCTCACCAAATACCGGAGCATTAAAAATGCCGGGTTCGGATTAATTATCCGCCCGGCATTATTATTTCTTGCTGATCTGTAATCCTGTTGATTATTATAAAGCTAAATAAATTAATCTTACTCCCGAGTCTAATCGCAACTAGCGTGGCAAGCCCATTACATATCTATGGCAGTGTTGATTACATTTATGCCAAAGGATCAAACTATCAGCAACGGCCTTTTTTAGCTTGACCGGGAGGGCAATGATAGTCGTCATAATAACCATCGCTCTGTGAATCATGATGTGATTTATGTTTCGAATCCCTCTCGGTCGCTACTGCTGCTCCGACTGCGCCACCTACGGCTCCACCGACGATAGCGCCGTCACGGCCACCCACTTCGTTACCAATTGCCGCACCAAGAGCACCACCGATGCCTCCACCAATTGCAGCGTCCAAGGTCGAGTCGTCTGCGTTTACCTGGAGAGCTGATACTACGAGGGCTAATGCAAGATATTTTATTTTCATGGAATAACTCCTTTCTCCGAATTACTGAGTTATTACATTATCGTTGTTTGCGGCGGGTGATTTGGTGATTTCCATCACAGTTGGGGCTAGGAATGTGTAGGCCATACTAGTTTCAAATTTTTAAAAGGCCGCCTTAAGCTGGGACAGACGCATTGAATCTAGAGCAAAAACCTTCTTATATCGCCTAGCAATACCACCAGGTCAGTCATAAAACGCCCCGCATCACCACCGTTAACGACCCGGTGATCGTAGGACAGGGATAGCGGCAGCATATTACGCGGCACGAACTCCATACCATTCCATACCGGCTTTGTTTGCGCTTTTGAAACACCCAGGATAGCCACCTGTGGCGTGTTAACCACTGGGGTGAAGCCTTTACCGCCTATCGCGCCGAGGCTCGACACGGTAAAACAGCCACCCTGCATTTCGTTGGCGGTGAGTTTACCATCGCGGGCTTTGGCGGCTAGCTCGGCGACCTCTGCGGCCAGCTGCCATAAGGTCTTGTTGACGACGTCTCGAACCACTGGCACCACGAGACCGCGAGGGGTATCGACAGCCATACCAATATGTATGTAATGTTTTTGAATATAGTGCTCGCCATCGCTGTGCAGCGAACGATTTAGCACCGGATTATTGGTCAGCGCGACAGCACAGGCTTTGAGAATTATCGGCACGGGTGTCATTTTTTCACCGCGTGCTTCACCCTCTACTTTGAGGGACTGCCGGAAAGACTCCAGCTCAGTGATATCGGCATCATCGAATTGGGTGACGTGGGGTACGTTAAGCCAGCTGCGATGCATATTGGCTGCGGTCAGTCTGGCAACCTTGCTCATTTTGATCAGTTCGACACCACCGAATTGACTGAAGTCGATATCTGGTACCGGGGGAATGCCAGATCCGCCGGATAAATCTCCTGATCCAGTCTTTTGATTACTTATCTGAGTTTTCACATAGGCTTGTACATCTTCTTTAAGCAGGCGACCACGGGGGCCAGTGCCGGTGATCTCGGCTAAATTAACACCCAGCTCTCGGGCCAGTTGACGAGTTGCGGGGCCGGCATAGATGCTTTCGGAACTACCATCATCTTCCTGTACATCTACATTAGACGCCTCGGTGACGGAAGAGTCACTGGGCGTTGGCAAAGATTCCTGGGGAGAGGGTGCAACCTCTGACACCACATTAGCTGCGATGGACTCTGGCGGCGTTTCTGCAGATTCAGTCGAGTCTGCAGAAACGACATCGCTCACTTTGTCCGCACCACCGTCTTTCCCATGTGCAGGTGCTGGTGCAGTTTCAGTTTCAGTTTCAGTTTCAGTTTCAGTTTCAGCTTCGACTTGATTTTCTGTACCAGCCTCATTAAGCCCGCTGGCATCGGTCGCCGAGATTTCCATCTCTACCAACCGGTCACCTTCCTTTTCTATTTTGTCCTCTTCCTTAACAAACAGCTTTGTGATTTTTCCGGCGACCGGCGCGGGAATTTCCATCATCGCCTTATCGGACTCTAGCACCACCAGGGTCTGATCGATTTCGACGGCATCACCCACCGCTACCGATACTTCTATGACCTCTACTTCCTCGGCACCACCCAGGTCGGGAACAACAATGACTTCACGGGTCACAGCATCACCGGATCGGTTTTATTGGGATCAATATGCAACGCGGCAACGGCAGTTGTCAGGACATCCGATTTCACCTTGTCCTGTTTGTACAGGGCGTATAAAGCTGCATAGGTAATGTATCGTCTATCCACCTCAAAGAAATCCCGTAATTTACTGCGCGTGTCACTGCGTCCAAAGCCATCGGTACCAAGGGTATAAAAATCATTGGGAATAAACGCTCGTAATTGTTCGGAATACGCTTTCATGTAGTCCGTTGCAGCAATTACGGGTTCGTCAAATTTGCTGTTACGCGTGGCTAGTTGCTGAGTGAGATAAGCTTTTTTGGGTTTATTCTCTGGATGCAACATATTCCATCGCGAACAGCTCTGACCATCACGGGTCAACTGATTGGCACTGGTCATGCTCCAGATATCGGCATCGACGCCATAATCTTTTTTGAGCATGTCGGCCGCTGCTCTTACCTCATTGAGGATAGTTCCGGAGCCCATTAGCTGTACTTTTAAACGCGGCTTTTTTGCTTTCGTTCCAGCCAGTAAATAGATGCCTTTGATGATGCCTTCTTCCGCATTCTCAGGCATTTCTGGATGAGTGTAGTTCTCGTTCATTGTTGTAATGTAGTAGAAGCAGTTTTCCCGTTCCTTATACATTCGTCTCAGGCCATCCTGGATAATCACAACCAGCTCATACTCATAGGCAGGATCATAACTGTGGCAATTAGGCACGGTATTAGCCAGCAAATGGCTATGGCCGTCCTGATGCTGTAGACCCTCGCCATTGAGCGTAGTACGACCAGCGGTGGCTCCGATCAAAAAACCTCGCGCCTGCATATCACCTGCGGCCCAGGCCAGATCACCAATGCGCTGAAAACCAAACATGGAATAGAAGATATAAAACGGCACCATCGGGCAATCGTAATTACTGTATGCCGTTGCCAGGGCGATCCAGGCGGACATGGCACCCGCTTCGCACAAACCCTCTTCCAGTATCTGACCTTGTTTATCTTCTTTGTAATAAAGAATCTGTTCGGCATCGTGGGGCACATAGCGTTGCCCGGCAGAGGAATAGATACCCAGCTGGCGAAACATCCCTTCCATACCAAAGGTGCGGGCCTCATCCGGAATAATAGGTGCGACACGCTCACCGATCTGCTTGTCCTTAACTAAGGTAGAAAGCATGCGCACAAAGGCCATGGTCGTGGAAATCGACCTTTTGCCACTGCCTTTCAGTTGTTTTTCAAATACTTTTAAGTCAGGAGTTTTTAGTAACCTGGCT
Source organism: Porticoccaceae bacterium (assembly GCA_021773435.1). Classification (GTDB taxonomy): domain Bacteria; phylum Pseudomonadota; class Gammaproteobacteria; order Pseudomonadales; family Porticoccaceae; genus HB2-32-21. Next base: position 105,875 of record JAJFKC010000012.1, on the reverse strand, counting down.
TCACTTTGTCTTGAGGGCAACGGCCCACCCAAAGATTCTCTCTGCTTGCGCATGTAGGTGATTTCGGGACTATCTTCCGGTGGCCGGTAATAGGGAGCGTCGGCCAATTGATCATCAGGAATTGGTAAACCAAATCGGTCGCGAAATTTTTTCAAACTTTCTAAATCGAGTTTTTTAATAGAATGGGTATCGTTAGCCGCTTCTCCGGCATCACCTAAACCATAACCCTTCACCGTCATGGCCAGCACCACGGTAGGCTTACCATTATTTTTCATGGCTTCCGCATAGGCGGCATAAACTTTATAAGGATCGTGCCCACCACGGTTTAACCACATAATGTCGTTGTCGCTGAGATCCGCCACTAGCTCCAGAGATTCAGGATGCCGGCCGAAGAAATGCTCGCGGGTATAGGCACCGCCGTTAAATTTGAAATTTTGTAATTCACCATCACACACGTCGTCCATATGGCCCTGCAAGATGCCATTCTTATCTTTCTCAAGCAGTGAATCCCAATGTCGGCCCCACACCACTTTGATAACGTTCCATCCCGCGCCGCGAAAAACACCTTCTAGCTCCTGGATAATTTTGCCATTGCCGCGCACCGGACCATCGAGTCGCTGGAGGTTACAATTCACCACAAAGGTCAGATTTTCTAGCTGCTCTCGCCCGGCTAGCGATATAGCGCCCAGAGTTTCAGGCTCATCGCACTCGCCATCACCGACGAAAGCCCACACCTGACGATCACCACGAGTGGCCAGACCACGGGCAGACAGGTAGCGCATCATATGCGCCTGATAGATGGCCTGAATTGGGCCAAGGCCCATGGAAACGGTTGGGAACTGCCAGTACTCCGGCATCAACCAGGGATGCGGATAGGAGGACAAGCCCTCACCGTCAACTTCCTGGCGAAAATTATCCAGTTGTTTTTCACTTAAACGGCCTTCGAGATAGGAGCGTGCGTATATGCCGGGTGCACTATGGCCCTGAAAATAAATAAGATCGCCCAGATGATCTTCTGATCGCGCTCTGAAAAAATAATTGAAGCCGACATCGTAAAGGGTTGCCGCCGAGGAGAATGTGGCGATATGCCCCCCCAACCCTTCATCATTTTTATTGGCGCGCATCACCATCGCCATAGCGTTCCATCGAATCAATGAGCGGATACGACGCTCCATAAACAAATCGCCAGGCATACGTTTTTCACGAGTCACCGGAATAGTATTTCGAAACGGCGTGGTCATGGCCCGTGGCAGGGCGAGGTCAACTTGATCAGCCCGATCTACTAACTTCTTAAGGATATAAGCAGCCCGCTCTTCACCCTGATACCTGATAACCGCATCGAGGGAATCGAGCCATTCCTGAGTTTCCTGGGGATCCTGATCGGGCATAGTTAACTCATCACCTCATTATTAGGGAGTTGGGCAATCGGCGTGGCGGTAATACGACTTTAATCAATCGAATTCGACCAAGCCGCATAAACCAGGTTTCTTATCTTTTTAATTGGCAAACATGATAATGTAGTTTTCCTACATAATCAATCTATTCTTTATATTAATCATATAGATATAACGCTTTTATAATATCTACCTTAAGGTGAAAAGGCCCTAACATGTAGAACAGCCCACGTACTATTGGGAATAGGTAAAAACGCCTTGCCCCGCCACCGCTTCTATCCCCTTTAGTGCATCATATTTAAGCTCCGGCCCTGATTCTTCCAGGTTCCGGGTAGTCACGAGCAGGCGTCGACTGCCTTCAATCACCAACCGCTGGTAGGCAGACACGAGTCGCTCACGACCAATCTCTTTAATCTGCTCGACCAATTTCGGGCGAAACTGGAAGTCGTCAAAACCGAGCTGCAGTGCCTCCTGGTGTCGCGCCGCCTGCTGCATAATATTTTGCGGTTTCTGCTCTATGTTGGCCAACAACGCAGTTTTAAATCGCAGCAATTCTTTGTCGCTTATCGCGGCAATGGTCTCTACGAAAGCTGCCAAAAAACCATTGATCTCTGCCTCAAGCTGCGCCGCCGAACTATGCGGTGACTGTATATAAAAGGCTAAACCCGGCACCCTGTTCATATGCATGATGCGCGCACCAACCACATAACCGAGCTGCTTCTCGGTACGCATTGATGTATAGAAAGGCGCCTCCAAAATGGTACTTATCAGCGCCATATCTGCTCGTTCACTCAGGGTATCTTCGTCGCCCTGGATATATAACATGGCACTACTGTCGTTATGATCAACTTCAATGCTGTGTATTAACACTTTTTCAGGCAAGCGCACGACCCGTTCATACAGCCCCCTGTCGGCGGACTCGACAAGATTTAAGCTTGCCATTGTGGATGTTGCCATTGCCAACGACTGTGTGATCGATAGCGCTCCGCCGGCATAAAATTCCGCGTTGGCGTTGTTATATAAGCTCTCCAGAAACAGGATCACGTCATTTAAGGTTAGCAACTCTAACTCGTTTGCCAAAGTCTCTTCACCACAATCACCTTTCATCATGGGCCCCACCTGGGCAAACAGCTGGCGAATCGGCCATTGTTTTTTGCTGTTCCGCAAACCCCTAATCAGAGTCGTTCGCAAACGTTCAAAGTCTTCATTTTGCCAGTCCGGACTCAACAGCGTCTTGAGTACCTGATCGAGCAAAACAGTCTGACGATCGGTATAGCCATTAACCCGCAGACCCAGGCCACTGTTCCAGCGATACAGCGAATAGCCCAGGCCCGCCAACCCAGCCTGGTAGGTCTGATCCGCTAACGCATCCTGAACCAGGGCGACGTACAAATCAGCCAGAGCGACATTGCGACAAGCGCCTAAAGCTGGTGTCGCAATTCGAGCCTCAAACAAACCGAGAGGACTACCAAATTGCTGATCAGCGTAGTGCCAAATATTCAGGCCAGGTATAGCGTCTAGCTTAACTGGCGGCTCTATAGCTCCACCTTTATCGCTTAACGGATAAGCCCTGGCTATATAAGGATTGGCCCGGGCGAAGGCGAGTTCTTTCGTTTTGATTTTGTTCCACCGCTCAAGGGCGCTTTCTTTAATACTATTAATACGATAAGGCGCGGCATATCTGGGCGAGACCCGGTCAGTTTGCTCAACCTCTGGGGCAAGCAGGGTTATCAGCGCGTTTTCAGGCCGCAAATAATTGACGAAATCAGTCAACACATCATGGTCATAGACATCCATCAAATAACCGCCACGCACGGCCTCCGTGGCCGGGTAATACCTCATGCCAGCACTCAGATGTTGCACGTAAGCGGACGCAGAGGACTTTTCGGAAAACTGAAAACTGGTGTGTTGAAGTTTCGCCAATTCCTCATAACGCCACTGCGCTAGCCCCTGGCTACGGGCCAGATTAATCCAGGCAAAAACCTGGTCGATAACAAAATCCTGCTTAGCAACACCGTCAGGCGTTAGGGCAAGCTGAATAATAAAGTTTGCCCCGTAGTGCGTATCGAAGCCCGGCCCCGCTGACAAAGCATTGGCCAGACCCAGTTTTTTTAGTTGCGCGATCAAACTGCCCTGGCTTTCATCACCCAGCACATGGCCCCAATAAAGGCCGGGCTTTGTGCGCCAGTACGCGGCCATACTGGGCATGGGAAACGCGATACTGATACTGCGTTGATCCTTTAAAGGCTGTATATCCAGCTCAAAGGGCAATGGGCGTTTAAACGTTAGCTGATCAGTTTCCCGCCGATCACTAAAATGTTGCGTCTGGGCGAAATCTGCTGAGCGAGGAATATCAGTAAACATGCCCCGAATAGCGACTTCAAGCTGACCGAGTCGTTCACGACCCAACACGACCAGCGTCATCACATCAGCTGAATAATATTGCTCGTAAAATGCCACCAGGTCAGTGCGCACCTTTTGCTCACCTCGGTCAGCCAGGGTTTCGAGATCACCTACGGAAAATTTTGACAGCGGGTGAGCAGGCTTCACTTGCTCGCTAAAGACTTCCCACTCGCGACGACTATCATCTTTGAGTTTAAGTCTGAATTCGGATTCAACGGCATTGCGCTCACGCTCTACATAGGCCTTATCAAAACGCGGCGCGATAAAAAATCGGGAGAACCGTTTCAGCGCAGCCAGTAGATATTTAGCGTCCACATCAAAAAAATAATTGGTGTCTTCCATGGCCGTATAGGCATTGTGCTGACCGCCATGTTCGCTGATAAATTTTTGATAGGCACCCGCTTCAGGGTATTTATCGGTGCCCAGAAACAGCATATGCTCCAGAAAATGAGCGAGCCCATCTCGACCCTGAGGGTTTTGAAAACTGCCGACGTTAACATTTAGTGATGCCGCCGACTTATCGGTTTCAGGATCGGATATCAACAGAACCTTAAGGCCATTTTTCAGCACCAGATAACGGTAGCTACGATCATCTGATGGACTGCGCTTAATCGAATGATCGCCACCCTCCTGTGACGTTCCAGGCCGCCACCAGCCAGACTTGTCTGGCGCGGCAAATTCAGCTCCGAAAGCCAACGATGAGATAAAGATTAATACAGCATGCGCTACGAGAACGCGATAAATTAGCCTGAGGCTTGTCATTAAAAGTTGCTCAATAGATGGTGGCGGCCTGTGGTATAAGGGGCGGCGGCTGCTAACGGCGTGGACTTATAACATCACAGTTAAAACAAGCTACTCCGCTGGTAATTCTTCAGCTTCAGACAGCGCTTCTTCTGGAACATTCCTTGGCCAGGCGTTGTAGAGCGCTTTTATCAGGGTCGCCAGAGGAATGGCAAAGAACACACCCCAAAAACCCCACACGCCGCCAAATACTAATACGGCGAGAATGATCGCGATAGGATGCAGGTTAACTGCTTCGGAGAACAACAACGGCACCAGCACATTGCCATCAAGAAACTGAATAACCGCGTATGCGATAAACAACCATAAAAAATCTCCGCCCCAGCCCCATTGAAATAAACCCACCAGGACCACTGGAATAGTGACGATGACGGCACCTATATAGGGAATAACCACTGATAAACCCACCAGGAGTGCCAACAGCGCTGCGTAATTGACCCCCAACAAAGCAAAGCAAAGGTAGGTGGCAGAACCGACAATCACAACTTCTGCGGCTTTACCCCGCACATAATTAGCAATTTGCAGGTTCATTTCTAGCCAGACCTGGTTCATCACCGGGCGATTCTCTGGCAACAGCTCACCCATTGAGCTGGTCAACTCATCACGATCCTTGAGCATGAAAAAAATCAGCAATGGCACCAGCACGAGGTAGACCATCACGACAATAACATTTGGCACTTTACTGACTGAAAAAGTCAGCGCGGCTTCGGCAAACTGCGCCGATTCCCTCTGTGCGTAAGCGACCAACTCGGCAAGACGCATCTCTGAAATAAGTTGTGGGTATTGCTCCGGCAAAAGCAAAAGTGTTTCCTGCCAACGCTTGATCATGCCGGGGACTTCCTGAATTAAATTAGCTGACTGCTCGATAACAATTGGGACCAGAATAACCAGAGTGGCAAAAAATAAACCCAAAAAACTGGCGAATACAATAATCACCGCGAGCAAATGGGGTAGGCGCCACCGCTTGAGTAAATTAACTCCGCCCTGTAGCAAAAACGCAAAAACCAGCGCCGCTAGAACTGGCGCCAACAAATCACTCATGGTGAGAATAACCACCAGCGCTGTAATCAACATCAATGATAAAGCTACCGCTTCATCATCCGCAAAGTAGCGATGTACCCAACGCTCAACAACTTTTCGCATAATTAGACCCTGGGAACAAACATGTCGGTTTAAAAAACTCTCTGATCCGAATAGCGCAATCTACGGCATTTTATTACAGCGTCAGATGATACGGTTAAATTTTTTTATCTGATTATCTGTTTGCAACAAATGCATACTCACACCGGATATAAATTTCAACAATGAATATTATCTACTCGACCCTGCCCGGCACACAATGTCCATTGCAATGAACAGGGCGGCAAAAATATTGTCATATCCGGCATACCAATCAGTTAGTATCACTGCTTATGGACACGATCAGGACAGGATATCGGTAATTTCGTGTTAACCACCACCCGCATAAAAACATATCTAGTCATTATTGCCCTGCTGAGCAGCACAGTGCCTGCACTGGCCAACGACATCAAATTACCGCTGTTGGGTGATAGCACCTCCGGTATAGTCTCTCACCAACAGGAATATGAGCTGGGTCGAGCCTGGCTACAGATGTTTCGCAGTCGCGTGCCAACGCTCGATGACGCCCTGCTCAAAACCTACCTGGAGCAACTGACCTACCGGCTGGCCACTCATAGCGAGCTGACAGACCGCCGGCTCGAACTCATCGTCATCAATAATCCAACCATGAATGCCTTCGCCGTGCCCGGCGGCGTGGTCGGCACGCATACCGGTTTGTTTCAATATGCCCAGAGCGAGGATCAATTGGCGTCTGTTCTCGCTCACGAACTAGGTCATCTTAGCCAGCGGCATTTTGCCCGTGGCGTGGTTAGCCGGCGTGCTAATTCCCTGACCAGTATGGCCGGGCTATTGGCCGGACTGATCCTGGCGGCGACTGTGGGTGGCGACGCAGGCATGGCCGCGATGACGGCCTCGCAAGCCGCAGCCATGGACGCCAATCTCCGGTTTTCTCGTCAAAACGAGCAGGAAGCAGACCGCATTGGTATTGCTACTCTCTATCGCAGCGGCATGGACCCCGCCGCTGTCGCCCGTATGTTTGATCGGATGCTCGCTGCAACCCGTTACACCGGCCACCATCCCCCCGAATTTCTGCTCACTCACCCACTGACTGAAAGACGTATTGCCGATGCACGTAGTCGTTTAGGCAAATATCCCAAACAATTTTATAACAATAATCTCGACTATCATTTGATGCGAGCCAGGGCCTTATTGGCCATAGATAATAATCCTCAGCGGTCGATGAAACGTTTCCAGAGCGAATTGGATGGCCATTCAAAATCCCAGGCGGGGGCGCGTTACGGCTTAAGCCTGGCGCTGTCAGCACTGGGCCAGCAGGAAAAAGCCCGCGCTGCATTGGCGCCTCTGCTCAGCGAGGACCCCGACCGCCTGACCTACCAACTGTGTGCTATTGCCATTGACCGGGCAGACGGCAAATACCAACAAGCACTTGATCGCATCAAGCGCTTAAAACCCAGTTATCCCAGCAGCTACCCGCTGCAATATGAATTGGCCGAAACGTTGCTTGCCGCTAACCGCTATGGCGAGTCGGAGCGTGTCCTTGAAAAACTGTCTGCGCAACGGCCTACCGACCCCGACATCTGGTATCAGCTCGCCGAAACCAGCGGTCTAGCCGGTGATATCCCCGGTGTTCATGTCGCCCGTGCAGAATATTTTATTCTTACTGGAGTCTACGATAAAGCGCGCAAACAACTCGGCTACGCGCAAAAACTGGCAGCAAGAGATTTCAAGCGCTCGGCTGTGATTCGGCAACGACTACGTGATCTGAACAACATGGAAAAAAAGTCTAAGAAGCTCTGACACCCCCTATAAACTCCTGAGCAAATAAGTCGTAACCACCTAATTCATGACTATCCAACTCGTGGCTATCTAACTCGTGACCATCCAACTCGTGACAATCAAGCTTTGAACATAGCCTCCCTCCTCACCAAAACTGCCCAGCGCTTCCCCGCGCAAACTGCATTGGCAGTTGGTCTGACCACACATTGCGACTACCAAAGTCTGGCCCAGCGAGTAGCCAGTATCGCTGGGTTTTTGCGCGACGATTTGACGCTTCAGGCGGGCGACAGAGTCGGGCTAATCATGAAAAATTGCCCCGAATATGTCGAAGTATTATTTGCCATCCTTCACGCGGGTCTGGCAGCGGTGCCTATTAATGCTAAATTACACCAGAAGGAATTCGCCTATATTCTGCAAAACAGTGGTGCGTCTAGCCTGTTTATTACCGATGATTTTATGGCGCAACGTGACGAGCTCGCGGCGCAGCTGAATTCATCAAACTCATCCCAACCTCCGCAACATTCACAACATAATTCAAGTAGCGTCATTTCCATCCAAAGCCAGAACTATATCGCTTTGTATAACCATAAACCAATGCCTTTACAAGCCTGTGACCCAGACAGCCTGGCCTGGCTGTTTTACACCAGTGGCACCACTGGTCAGCCGAAAGGCGCCATGCTCAGCCATCGCAATTTAATGACTATGACCCAAAGCTATTTTTCCAGCGTTGATACTCTGGAAGCGGGTGCCACCCTGCTCCATGCCGCACCCATGTCCCACGGTTCCGGTTTATACACCTTTCCGAGTATTGCCTGCGGCGGCCAGCAGGTAGTGTGTCAAAGCGGCAGTTTTGAGCCGGACGAAATCCTCCAGTTAATTCATCACTACCCAGAGGTCAGCATGTTTGCCGCACCGACCATGATCAAGCGCATGGTTGAAACGACTCCTGCTGCCGACGAGGACACGGCCAACCTCAACGCCATTATTTATGGTGGTGGACCCATGTACGTTGCCGATATCAAGGCGGCTATGGCGCGCTTCGGTAACAAATTCATTCAAATTTATGGCCAGGGTGAAACGCCCATGACGATCACCTGCCTGAGTAGAGCTGACCATCTTGTCCAGAACGGGGATACCGATGACGATTTGGACAATCGTCTTGCCTCAGTGGGCTGCGCTCAAATGCCAGTGGAAATACGTATTGCGGATGATCAAGGACAAGCACTGGCCGATGGCGAAATCGGTGAAATTCTTGTCAAGGGCGACACCGTTATGCTCGGCTATTGGGCAAATCCGGCGGCAACAGCCAGGAGTATTGTCGATGGCTGGCTTTATACCGGCGATATGGGTGTGATAGGTCAGCACGGCTACCTGACTCTCAAAGACCGCTCTAAAGATTTAATTATTAGCGGGGGCACCAATATTTATCCGAGGGAAGTCGAGGAGGTCTTGCTCCAGCATACCGATGTCGCCGAGGTATCCGTGGTAGGTAAACCCGACCCCGAGTGGGGCGAAGAGGTGGTTGCCTTCATCGTGACTGAGGATCAACAAAATCTAGATGAACAAGCCTGTGACGCCTGGTGTCTGGATAATATGGCCCGCTTTAAACGACCAAAACACTATTATTTTATCGAGCAATTACCTAAAAACAACTACGGCAAAGTACTAAAAACTGTATTACGGGAACGCCTGGCAAGCCTTTAGTGCGAAATAGCTATTAAAGCGTTATAGCGATTGAGATGAGCGATCCCCATCATCACAAACCACGCTGGCGGTAATGATAATCGCACTGGGCTGCATAATGCAGGCTTGCCGACACAGACCACAGCCCACACAAATTGCATTATCTATATCGGGTTGTTGACTATCCCAGATCAGGGCCCCCGGCACCGGGCAACTGGCTTCACAGGCGCCACACTCCGGGCCACTGTATGGCAAGCAGCTTTGTTTATTGATACTGGCTTTCGCCAGCCTGGGTAAAGGCGGGATAACGGATTGTTGGCTGTGTGAATCGTCGTCAGCATCCTCTTCGGAAAGCATTAGCTCTTCACAAGGTGTCTGAGCAAGTTCATCAGGGCGCACTGGCTTCTCAGAGATCAGCTCGGGCAAGTTCAAAGCCCCTTCACCACAAACCTGCACACAGGGCCAGTCAGCGCAGAGATGACAGCCTTTATTTAGCAAGTCCAACGCGGGGGTACCCACCGCCTTGACTCCGACACGGGCCGTTAAAGGAAAAATCACTTGGTGGGGACAGGCGGATATGCAGTCGCCACAGCGGGTACAGGCCAGTAGAAATTCAAGCTCATTAATGGCATAAGGTGGACGAATCCAGCGTTGCGCCGCTTTATTTACTTTGGCATCAGCATGCTTGACCACTTCACGTGTGGTGCTGCGGAATATTGATTTAAAAAAGCCTCGTCTATCCATTAATCCTGAATAGCCCTATAACGATAGTTTATTAGAGCGGGAAGATATTTCATCCCGGGATTTATTGCGCAGTATTTTTTTGCGTTGCACGAGCGTGACAACGATAAGTAACAGCACAGCCAGAGTGACAATAATACCCAGCGGGCCTATGGGTAATGGCTCACCGACCCGTACCGGAAAGTCGATCACATAGTCTTCACCTTTATCCTCAAATGACGCGCTAATAATGTAGTCACCACGCTTGTGAAAGTTAAAACTTTGGCGATAGACGTTATCATCCAGAACCTGAGCACCGAGCTTTTCGGGTTCATTTTCAAACCAGAGAGAGCCGAACCAGATAGAGTTAAACCAGCTATCACTGCGCACGGAGAATTCGATGTCAGCCTTTAATGGCTGTTTTGTGCCCAGGCGGGTGACGTATAAATTAATCCGGCCGGCTTCTTCCGGTTTCGGAAAGGCGGGGAAGACCATAGCGGTAACAAAAAAGTCACCAATCAGTGTTTCTATATTCATGCTCGGTGGCGTATTGGAGTCTTCATTTAAGCTATAAGCGGGTCGGCCAAGTACATGATGAGCATTTGCCAGAGGCGCAAATAAAACGACAAAAGAAAAACCCAGCAGGACAATAAACTTTGGCAGCTTTATATTGCCTTTTTTTATATTCAATAACCGAGTGTGCTTCAAAATATTTTTCTCAAAAGACAATTTATTACGGGATTTTATTTTATTACAAGATTTTATTTTTTTACAAAAATATTTTCAGGGCGCTTATATCATGAAACAGTATGCCCCATAACACGACCCTGAGAGCGCCCGACGATACCAATCGGTAAGCTAGGATGAGGACAAACTTCAACACACAAACCACAGCCGACACAACCTTGCTGAATGACTGGCTGATACTGATTCCACTGCTTGAAATCAATGCCCTGGTCACCCAGTGGGCAAATACTCACACAGGCACCGCAGATACCTCGGTCGACCCAGGGATAACAGGCGCTGCGGTCAATCTGGGCAACACCCATATCGACCTTTTCCCGTTCGACAGGGTTTAAAGCATCGGTGGGGCAAACTTCGGTGCACTTGCCACACAAGGTGCAGGCTTTTTCTTCCGGGTTGATATAGGGCGTATTGACTTGCGTGCCGCCGTCCCGCCGATGAAACTGAATACAACGGGGCGGGCAAACTTCACCGCAAAGTCCGCAGCCAATACAGGCAGCAACAAACGCCCCATCATTTTTTAATGCACCGGGTGGCCTCAGGTGTCGTCGTGCCAGCAAAAGCTCGGCGGGTGCTAACAAACGGCTGAGAGCAAAGGGTATTGCTCCGGCGGCGACTACACTCGTCGAATACACCAGCCGTTGGAGAAAACTACGCCGCCGCATTAGGCCGCCGCATATTGATTATTTATCATCGATGGTTTTTTCTGCTTGATTGATGAGAGTATTTTGCTGCCGGTACTTACGACCCAGGTGGCCCGGCCCCTGGTTGGCAATATCTCGGGGACTAAAATAGAAAGTCATCGCCTCAGTCGGGCAGACAGCAATACAGGCGGTGCAGTTGTTGCACTCCTGACCAAACTGGTCGTGCAATGGGTCGAGGCCAAATTCACACACTGCCGTGCATTTCGCACAGTCATTGCAGCTTTCGACAATACGTTTAATACGTAAAAGCCGAAACCGACCGAGCAGTGAATAAAGGGCGCCACCTGGGCAGAGATAGCGACAAAAGCCTCGCCGGGTCACGAGCAAATCAAGCAACAGGGTCAATAAAAAGAATACGATGCCAGAACCAAAACCACCGAGAGCAATTGCGTAATAGATTTCTCGCCCAATGACAGCCGGGGGATAAATAGCAGCAAAGGCAACTGAGCCACTTACCACCGCGACCACAAGCCCGATGGCTAGCACCAAATATTTCAAGCGGCGGTCAAAACGTCTATTACCAATATGCAGGCCCGACTTGCGCAACAGCACGCCCAGGTTGCTATTAAGCTCGTAAAGAAAGGTAGCGGGGCAGATCCAGCCACAGAAAAAGCGTCCGAAAAAAACCGTTAAAACTACCGGGATAAGCGCTGTCAAAATAAAAGGCCAGTAAAACGCCTGGCTGCTAACGATCTGGCCCAGTACGGCAAGGGGGTCACTTAATTGGACACCCCCAAAAGAGCCAGACCAGGTGTTGCCTTTGAGGGCATCGAGCTGTTCTTCCGGATCAGAGATAAAGGGGCTGCTAAGCCACTCCATCGTATCGAAAATTTGTTTTTCGCTAACACTTAGCAAGTCGTAGGTGTGTGCTGACACAAAGGTTTGATAAACATGCAGAAAGGGGATCAGTACCAACATCGCAAACACGGTGGTCAGGCTCAGCCAGCGTAGTTTGTTAAGATGCTTCCAGAGAAACAAAGGCTGGTGCGCATTTTTATCGATAACCGTGTTATTCATGCGTGGCTGTAATCTGGAATAATACGTATCGCCTGGGGCAGCTGAATACAGGAACGCTCGCACAGGCCGCAACCGACACAGCCATCCAGCACGTGGGGCTGCTCCAGCAGGCCGGTGCGTATCGCCACATCCTGCAGAGGGCAGGCGCGATAGCAAACCCCGCAGGTTTTTCCCTGAAATGATAAACAGAGATTTTCGTCTACCACCGCCTTGCCCATTTTTACCTGTTCAAGAATGGGCTCCATCAAACGTTCAACCGGCTCAATCGCATCAGTCGGGCAGACCTCGCCACACTTCATGCACAGAATGCAGGCCTGATCGCGGGGAATAATATAGGGCGTGCCGTAGGAGGACATGCCATTTTCCAGCTCAAAAAATTGAATGCATCGATTTGGACAAACCTCCCCACACTGACCACAGCGAATACAGGTGCTTTCAAAGTCGCCTTCGGCACGGGCACCGGGTGGTCGTAAATAACGAGGTGGCGCTGAACCTCCAAAGGACAGCTCCGCTGCAAGCGAATCGGACAGACTCAGGCCGATCGCAGCCGCACCAAGGCTGACGGACTTGACAAAGGTTCGCCGCTTCACTGGGGTTTATTGTCGACCATTAGCCTGATGCTGCTCCTTCATACTTTTTCTATACGCATAGCCAGCTTTTTAAAATCCACCTGGCCTGAGACCACATCCCAGACACGGCTGGAGGTCTTGTTAACCAGCCATTTATTCTTTTTGGGGTCAGCGCTATCTGCCACAGACAAATTCCAGGGGCTAAACATATAGCCACGGGGCACACTGTTGCGAGCGGGCCGCACCAGGCTTTTAGTACCCACCTGAGCTTTGGCCTGAAACTCACCGCGACGGGTGATCAGCTTAATTTTATCGCCATCTTCAATGCCCAGGTCTTTAGCGTCCTCAGGATGCATCTCCACATACATCTCTGGCACTAGCCGCTGAGTCGTGGGGCTGCGCATGGACTTAGCGGTATGAAAATGCTCATAGACCACGCCTAAACCTAGCCAGTAGGGATATTTATCTTCAGGCACCTCGGACCAAACCCTACCCCGAAACTCTTCGTCAGGCAGGTCTGGCGTCAGTCCTTTGTCTCGGGCCTCCCTAAGCAGGTCGATATGGTCGATGGTGTAATAATCGGGTTTTGTCCCGAAGGCCATCAGTTTTTCCGTAATGGCTTTGCGGTCGCTGTAATCCTGACGACACATTTTAAAATGGACTTTGCCATCTTTGGTGCGGAAATAACCGTAAGGTCGTGTCTTCCACTCGCCTTCCTGCATCATAAAACGACGCTTGGTACCACCAGCCTTAGCAATAGCGTAGGTCGGTGCCGGCCATTGAATACCACGTAGTTTTTTGAGCTGCTCATAAGGCGATTCATTTTCGACTTTTTCTACGTCGAGGATACCCGTCAGGTCGGTATCGGTACCGGCGGAGGCCCGAATAATATCTCTAAGAATTTCCTCGGCATCGTAAAAACCATTTTCACCCCGTTTATAGGGCAGGGTATTATCCATATCAAGCCCCAGCAATTTGCCGATGCCTTTGGCCTTGTCGATCACCATATCAAGGTCGGGGCGACAACCCGGTGGCGGCATCACCGCCTGTTCAACAATATTTAAGCGCCGTTCAGAACTGATATAAATCCCGTTCACCTCTCCCCAGGTGGCTGCGGGGAAAATAACATCGGCATAAAGATTATTGGGTGCGTGGCGATATATTTCCTGCACCACATTAAAAGTTTTACTCAAAGCGGGACGAATCAAATTATCCTGATCTGGTAAATCAACATGAGTTGCGTAGACCAGAAACATGGCCTTGACTTCGTCTTTTAAGGCTCGCTCCATCATGCCAATTGCCATGCCGGGGTTCTGGGCATTCATTGCCGTTTCAAGATTCCGTGCAGGAACCCGCCACTGCTTGGCGATGTGAGCACGATGCTCGTCATTTTGCAGAGGCTGATTAAAGGGCAAGCGTCCCGTTAGCCCGCCAGTAAAGCGCTCGCCCATAGCGTTGGGCTGGCCGGTCATGGAAAAGGGCCCACAACCTGGCTTGGCGAGATTACCGGTGAGTGTTAGCAAATTGATGACGGAAATAACATTGTGCTGGCCGTGAATAGATTGATTGTAGCCAATGCCCCACATAATAATGACGCCGCCATAACCGCTTTCTATGTTGGTCCCAGCGATGCCCTGCCCGCCCTTGGCACGGGCCAGGCGCTTACGGGTTGCATCGGCAAACAGTTTCGCAACCCGACGAATTAATGCCGGGGACACATCGTGATGTGGACCACCCATACGATCCTGGACCTGCTCTGGACTGTATTCATTAGTGACCCCATCGACATATTCTTTCCAGCCGGTGGCGTGTTTTCTCAGAAAGTCCCAGTCGATAACATCGGGATGATCCTTTAACAGAACATGGGCCAGAGCATTCAAAAAGCTGATATCGCCATTCAAAATCGGCACATGCACCGAGTTTTCGGGGTTAATGTCCTCATAACCTTTAGCGGTACCGGTATAGCGGGGGTCGACAACAACCGTGGGAATGTCTTTATTCTTTTTATGGTCGGCAGCTCGCCAAAAGATAATGGGGTGTGCTTCCCGGGCGTTGTGACCAAAATGGATGATCATATCGCTCAGCTCAATATCCTCATAAGCCAACGGCGGCGTATCTGAACCAAGGATTTTAAAATAGCCGGTCACCGCTGAGGTCATACACATACGGGCATTAGCTTCTATTGTATTAGAACCGAGCACACCCTTCATAAACAGGTTTTCGAGATACTGACCCTCCACGGTCAGTTGGCCAGAGCCATACAATCCTATCGAGTTACCCGTGTATTTTTTGGCAAAGTTGGCGATTTTGTGGTCGACCAGTTCGCTAGCTTCCTCGTAGGAGACCCGCACAAAGTGCTCCTCATCAAAGGAGCCTTTGGTCTTACTGACATATTCCAGATCACCATGATTGGGTTTCTGCCACTCGGCCCAGACATCCTCGCGCACATAGGAATCTCCCTCCATGCGATCGACATAAATAGGCTCAGCGGCGGTGAGACCCTTGATGCACTGTAATCCATAATTGGTAGGATGCTCTTTATCGGGGCGCATGGATACGATCTTGCCATTTTCAGCCTGTATCACTGTGCCGCAGCCCACCCCACAATAAGGGCATTGCGCCAGGGCTGTGGTTCTGCTGACGGTGTTAGTGTCATCCGTGCCTGTCGCTGCTTCAAGTTCAGGGTTAGCGCCAACCATAAGGCTAGCACCCGTTGCCGTGCTGGCGATAAAGGCGCTGCTTTTCAGGAAGTCACGTCGATCCATTTTGATTCGCTTCATCCTATAAACCCTCTCCGTCTGCTAATGAGTGTAAATAAACAATAATGTCGTCAATCTCCTGGTCACTCAAATTCGCCATACCATCTGGGCCTGAAAAACCCAGCATTCGGGTATTTGATCGACCTTCTTTAATCGTCGCCCGCAAAAACCCGTCGGAGGCGATATTCATCGTCCCCACCTTGCCAATGGCTGTGCCTGTGCCGCCAGCCAAATAGCCATCACCTTGAGGGCCATGGCAGGTAGAACAAATTAGATCGAATGTTTCTTTACCCTTAACCGGGTCGCCCTTAGATTTCGGCTCAGCATCAATAGCCTCGGAACGATCAGGCAATGTCGCAAAAGAACGCAAATAAGCTAATATCGACTCAGCCTTCTCCGCACCCAGAAAAGCAAAAGACGGCATGCCAGTATCTGGTCGCCCAGCGATCATGGTCGCCAATATAAAACGATCAGAGGCGACACTAAGAAATTCGGGGTTTGACAGCGAAGGAGCAAACCCAGGTTTGCCAATGGCATCAGCCTGGTGGCATACAGCGCAAGCTTGGGCGTAGAGCTTTGCCCCCGGCTCAATTGATGAGTTATCGGCAGCCTGGGTGCCTTGTGCAAGAGAAACTGCGGCCAGGATTACCGCATAGGCAAATATCGCTCGTTCAAAAACGAGCGATCGTTTTTTTATTGCTGCCATTACTGATTTCCGTTGGTAAATAACTAATTAAAACCGGGATATTTGTCTTTATTATTTTGCCCGCGCACTGTCTCCAGACTGGCTACCTGGATCAAGGTTTTTTCAAAATAGTTAGCATCCTATTGACATATATCAAAATATATCAATACAAAAAACAGGGTTAATAAGAGTGGCGCTGATCCAACTGGCGATAAGATATATTTTTGATCCAGGCGGCTAAATAGAGAGAACGAGTTTGGCTGCCAATAGGTCGTGCAAAAAAACACCCCGCAGCAAAAGCTAAGGGGCATTATGTCTAAAACGCTATCAACCAGTGAACTCCGTTTCAGGAGAAACTGTAACGTACCTGGTCGCTGTTACGTATCTGGTCACTGTTATCAGGTGAAATAACCAGTCACTCCGTGTCGTCCAACGCCACTGCAATCCCGACCTTCAGACTTTACATTTATTTATAAGCCCCAGCTCGTTCGATCATTCGTTTAGCCTGCGTATAGTGTGGTTTATCCAGCATAATGCCGTCCAGACCAACTACGCCCACGTCAGGACTGGCCTCAAAGGCCTCTACTACCCGCTGCGACCAGACCAGCTGCTCATCGGTGATAGAAAACTCCTCATTGATAATATCCACCTGATTGGGATGAATCGCCATCATTGAGGTAAAGCCAGCGCGCCTCGCACCCTGACAGGCTTCACGCAATCCATCATCATCTTTGAAGTCTGTAAATACAGTGTTACAGGCTTCAATACCAGCTGATGCGGCGGCAGCGATACACAGGCTTCGAGCGGTGCGGAACAAATCATCCCAGTTGCCATCGGGCAAGCGGTGGGTTTCAGCGCCGACATCGGCGGAGAGATCAAACTCACCCCAGCTGACATGAGACAGTCGGTCGCTGCAATCAGTGAGTCCGCCCAGGTTAAATAAGGCCTGTCCGGTTTCGGTACCGATAACTAATATTTTTATATGTCTCGCCGGAACACCTTCGCGCACTTCCAGAGCACTCAGATAATGATCCAGCTTGATGACGTCTTCCCGGGTGCGATATTTCGGCAGCAACAAGTAATCCGGCGCGCCACCCACTACTGCCGCCAAATCGTCCAGTGTCATATCGCCATCTAGCGGATTAATGCGCACCAGCATTTTCTTTTTGCGTGAACTTAGCGGGTTGGCATCAAGAAATTCCCGAGTCAGCCGTCGGCCTTCCTCCTTGCGACCCAGGGCGATGGAATCCTCCAAATCTAGAATTAGACCATCGGCATTGGTGCCCTCGCCTTTGGCAATTTTCTTTTCGCTGTCGGCCGGTAAAAAAAGCATCGATCTCATAGTTAATCTCCGCGATTAATCTTTCGGCCGTGTCGCCATCAACGCAGTGCGACGCACAGTAGCGACCAGATCATCATTCTGGTTAAAACCTTCGTGAATAAAGTTGACGATACCGGAATCGTCACGCGACTTACTAATGCGCTTGTCGAGCACCGTGGTGCGTGCTCGAATGGTATCGCCGTGAAAGGTAGGCCGTGGGAAAGCAACATCATTCATCCCCAGATTACCCAGTGTCGTGCCTAGAGTCAGCTCGGTGACCTGAATACCCACCACCAGTGCCAGGGTAAACATGCTGTTAACAATACGCTCGCCGTGAATGCTGTTCTTGGAAAATTCTGCATCGAGATGCAGCGGTTGGGTATTCATGGTCAAACAGGTAAATAAAGTATTGTCATACTCGGAGACCGTGCGCCGCACCTCGTGGTCGTAAACCGTACCCTCTTCAAAATCTTCAAAATACAAACCCGCCATAGTGGTCTCCTTAAATCGGTTAATTAGTTAATGTCATCAGTGATACCGCGAGTCGTACTGTCAGATGTACTATCAATCAAGCTCGCAGTTGCACTTGCGGATGCCCCACGTCCGGCTCAATGAACTCCGCCGTTATTTGGGACGCGAGATTGTAGCACCTGGCTTGAGAAAATATGACCAATGGCCGGAATCATCACAGGCAGTACCCCGGGCACTACGTGCTCATTCGCCACCGGTGGCACCATCAGGCCTGACTTGTGCCTTAAATCAGGCCCGGTACAATCTATCGCCATTACAGACAATATAGACAACTCAATCTCATCAAGAAACACCGACCAGGATACGCACCCCATGAGTACAAATACTTCCGCGTCACAGGGAAACCTCAGCTTCGAAGATGTCGTCAAAACCCGCAGATCCGTGCGCGGCTTTTTATCTGAACCGATTCCTAAAGAAGTTTTGCACAAAGTCTTTAGCCTGGCACAGCTCGCGCCTTCTAACTGCAATATTCAGCCCTGGACGGTGAGCGTCGCCTCTGGCGACAGCTGCAAACAGTTGCGAGATAAATTTGTTGAAGCCGTGACCACCGGACTAAAACCCAACCCGGACCACCCCCGTGTTGATAAATTCGAAGGCGTGTTTCGTCAACGCCAGGTCGACACCGCCGTCGCCTTATACGGCAACATGAATATCGCCCGCGGGGATAACGACGGCCGACGACGGGCATCCCTGAGAAACTTTGAATTTTTCGATGCACCCCATGCCGCGTTTATCTCCATGCCGAAAATATTCAACGAAACTGTGGCCGTGGATGTCGGTATGTACGCGCAAAACCTGATGCTCGCCATGACCGCCAACGGTATCAGCTCCTGCGCTCAGGCCAGCGTCAGCCGCTACCCCGATATTATTCGCGATCACTTTGGTCTCGACGACTCCCTAGGCGTATTGATGGGGCTATCCTTTGGTTACGAAGACACTACTGTGCCAGCCAATAAAACCGTTGTGCCGCGCGCTAATATTGAAGATGAAGTGTTGTTTGTGGACTGACCAATTGTTTGAGAAACCTAGTCTGCAATACTTTGTGACTTTACTGTGCGCCCATACAGTTTATATGATTTTGCCTGCTTTTCTATTTGGCTTGTTATCTTTGCTCTTACGCATAGGATCCAGCCATATTTTTAAATTTCATAGAATTATTGACAAATAATGGTTGATCAACAATGACCCCCCAATGGCGAGAGTTTGAGAAATTGGTTGCCCGTATTGAGCAGGCTATGGCACCGACAGGGGCTCTGGTGAAGTCACCTGATCGAATACCAGACAAAATAACCGGGGAACTTCGCGAAGTGGACGCCTCCATTCGCTACATTATAGGGACTAGTCCTATTTTAATTACAATTGAGTGCCGAGATCGAAACGGCATCGAAGACGTTCGATGGATTGAGCAGATTGCAGAGAAGAAGCGCAGTATAGGGGCATCGATTACAGTTGCGGTGACCTCATCAAGCTTTACTAATCCAGCGATTAAAAAAGCATCGATGTTAGGCATTGAGGTTCGAACGTTGGCAAACATGACAGCCGAAGATTTTGTACAGTGGTTGCGGATCCAAAATGTTGTGCTCAGCATTTGTGAATGGCGTTTGGTTGGCCTCGATCTCGAGCTATACGATGCACCAACCGATACTGAATTGAGCTCAGCTCTACAAGCACTTTTTAAAGAGAAAGGCCCTACTGCACCAATTTTAATTCGGAACTCAGATGGAAAGCTATTCCATGTTGAAAATATATTAATAGAGTGGAATAAACGGGTAGGGTCATTTTTCCCTGAGGATATACCATCCGATGGAACCAGAATTCCACGGAACTTACATCAACCACTAGAACGTAACCTTTTCCACGTCGAAACGACAAAGGGAAAATTCGACGTTAAGGTAATACACATCGCCTTGTCACTGAGATGTTCCAGCACCCAAATTCCTGTTTCACAACTCACAGAATACTCTAACTCTAATGCCTCATTGGTGCAGACTGCCGAGTGGAATATACAAAAAAATATTAAGCTTTCCTTACACCGGGATCTGGCGTCTAGTGAAACCAAAGTTATGATAACGCCAGTATCTGAAAAGTGAATTCGATAAGACAGTATGACTTAACATAACAATGGATTGCAGTGCGTACCGGCTCTACTGGCTGCCACCGGCCGCCTTACTTGGTAGTTAGCGATACTAATTTTTTCTACTTATCTGCTAACTGCTGCTCCCTAAAATCCAGCATTCGTTGCAATGGAATCATCGCCCGCTCACCTAGCTCTGGATCAACGCTAAGCTCATTACTTCCGCTCTCAAGCGACTCCATCATATTCCTTAAATGATTCATCGCCATCCAGGGGCAGTTGGCGCAGCTGCGGCAGGTGGCACCGTGGCCTGCAGTCGGTGCAATGATTAATTCCTTATCCGGGGCCATTTGCTGCATTTTGTAGAAGATGCCTTCATCGGTTGCAACGACGATTTGTTTGTTGGGCAGGGTTCGAGCGGCTTCGATTAATTGTGATGTGGAACCCACGGCATCGGCCATGGCGATAACGGCTTCGGGGGATTCGGGATGTACCAGAATGGCAGCATCGGGATAAACCTGTTTGATATCGAGCAAGCCACGGGTTTTAAATTCCTCATGAACCACGCAGCTGCCGTCCCACAATAACATGTCGGCACCGGTTTGCTGTTGTACGTAATTGCCCAGATGCTTGTCCGGTGCCCACAGTATCTTATGACCTTCGCTGTCGAGATAATCCACCACATCTAGAGCGATGCTCGACGTTACCACCCAGTCTGAACGGGCCTTTACCGCCGCGGAGGTATTGGCATAGACCACTACGGTTCGGTCTGGGTGCTGATCACAAAATGCTGCGAACTCATCGGCTGGACAGCCGATATCGAGTGAGCAGGTCGCCTCTAAAGTCGGCATTAAAACGGTTTTTTCTGGGGTAAGAATTTTTGCGGTTTCACCCATAAACTTGACGCCGGCAACGATCAATGTCGAGGCGGAATGACTTTTGCCAAAGCGGGCCATTTCCAACGAATCGGAGACGATGCCGCCGGTTTCCTCGGCGAGCGCCTGGATTTCAGGATCGGTGTAGTAGTGGGCAACAATAACCGCATCGCGCTCGACTAATAATGCCTTGATGCGTTCCTTGTACTGTTCGCGCTGCGCAGCAGTTTCGCTCGGCTCGGCCTGGATTCGATCCAGATGCTGCTCGACCATCTCACGAAGCTGAGGGTTTTCTGCGACATTAAAGCTTGCAGTCTGGAGTTTTTTTACTGAGGACATAGCGTCAACGGTGCTATCTATTCATCAATACGCTAAGCATCGATCCGCGCGGTGGCTTTACCGGCAATCACCGGCTGATCATCCTGATTGACTGTGACGATATCCAGCTCGACGACTTGCTGACCATCGTCTTCATGTATCTCTGTCACTGTCGCCTTTGCGGTCAGGTCATCACCGGGCCATACCTGGCGGGTGAAGCGAGCGCTGTATTTTGTCAGGCGGCCATCACCAACCCAGTTGGTCAGCATCACGCCAGTGGCCCCCATGGATAACATGCCGTGGGCGAAGACACCGGGGTACCCGGCGATTTCTCTGGCATACATTTCATCGGTATGCAGAGGCATGTAGTCACCTGAGGCACCGGCGTATTGAACAATCTGGGTGCGTGACAAGTTTTCTGCAACCTGTTGTTGGTGGGTGTCACCGACTTTTAATTCACTGGCTTTGAGCACCATGGTTATCTCTCCTGAAGTCTGTACTAAATAATTTATTTAAAGATGCTGGAGTACATGCGTATCCGCTTTGATATTAGTCCTGGGTGACCGCTTTACCGGTGGTCACGCCCACAGACGTTGCGGTTACCACTAGCTCACCGCTTGAATCTCGGTATTCGGTAATCACCTCACTAAACGCCATGGTGCCGCCGCGACGACCTTCTTTCTCCCAGCTATTACCGCGCTTGGTGGTCACAGTCAGGTCATCACCTGGACGAATCGGTTTGTGATAAACATATTGCTGCTCGGCGTGGAGCATTCTCGCACTGCTATCGCCACTGTCTTTTTTGGCACCATCATCGGCCTTCTTGGCTTTTGGCTTGAGGCCGGTGGCTTCTTTCCCGGAGCCAAACCACGGCTTGCCAATCACGGGGCGCAGCGCGAATTTAGGGTCGTACTGGGAACTGGCCTGAACAAAGGTGGGCGGCGCGACGATTCCGCCTGGTTCTGTGCCTTTGGCATGCTCAGCATCGTGATAGATGGGATTGTTATCCCCCACCGAGCGAGCAAATAACATAATCTGGCTGGCATCGACTGGAAATTTAAATTCGGCCATTGGTTTCTCCTGTTGGTATTTTAATAACTGCTTTTAATTACTGCTAATGATGACTCTGCTAATGATGATTCGGTGCTTCTAAGTCAAAGTTTAAAGTGGCTGCAGGATAAACCACGCTTCTACTGAATTCTATGGCTTTGCTGCAAGGTCTTTCGGATCGGGGAAAGATATCCCCTGTCACCGCCACGGCTCGACTAGTATCTTGGCATGTTTTTCTGGGTCGCCCAGATCATTAAACGCATCAGCAACGCCATCAAGTCCTACCTTGCCGGTGATCATCGGTTCTACATTAACCAGACCTTCAGAAATATTGTGCAGCGTGCTGGCGAATTCTTCGCCGGTATAAGCCAGCACGAACTGGATATTAAGCTCTTTGGTAATCGCACGATATGGCATAAACTGATCCTGCTCCATACACAGCCCTACCACCACAATGCGGCCACCTCGGGGCGCGCCGGCGATCAACTGATCGATGACCCCAGGTACACCGACACATTCGAAATAAACGCCCGGTCGCGTCTTGGGGCCGCTATCGAAAGGATTATCGCGACCATCAGTTTTATCCGCACGCGCCAGATCTGTCCAGGTTTCATAAGGCGAATTAATACCAGGATCGACCACCACATCGGCCCCTACCTGCTCGGCGAGTTTTCTGCGCGCCGGACTAAAATCAGCGGCGATGATCGGCCCGACGCCTTTTAACTTGAGGGCAGTAATCACCGCCAGACCCACCGGACCGCAACCAATCACCAGAGGCACTTCGTCTTTTTGTAAGCGGGCCATTTCGACGGTGTGATAACCCACCGACATCGGCTCGGTTAACGCGGCAAGTTCGGTCGACACACCATTGGTCACGGGCAACATCATGGATTCAAGCAGGACCATTTGTTCACCAAAACCGCCGGGAACATCATTTGAGTAGCCCGCCGTGGCCATCTTGCCGCCGCGCATCAAAACAGGCATGGCACAGACCCGCGTACCCACGGCTAATTTGCCGGTGGTGTCCGGCCCATAATCCAGAATCTCAGCACAGAACTCATGGCCCATCACCACATCGCGACTCAAGTCCATATCAAATAGACCATCGTTGTCCCGTGACATCTCCACCATTTGATGGCCATGGATCAGGGTGTGCAAATCCGAGCCGCATATGCCACAGGCCAGGGTTTTGACCAGCACTTCGCCCGATCCAGGGGTCGGCGCTGAAATATCATCGACGACTATTTTTGAATCTCGCATTACCGCTGCACGCATCACTTAACCCCTTCGTAAATTTGATCTGTCGTTTTTGATAAATCGCACTTACATTTATATATTGACTCTACCCGGAAAAAAGTAACTCATTATGAAATGAAAGATAGTCAGCCCCTAGTGAAATAGCAAAAGTCCCAACCGTGGTTGGGACTTTTGACAAGATAGCTAACTAACTTTAGAACTGCTATTCATCAAGCAGATTACATAATCCGCTTAATTGAGAGAGAACCCCGCAGTCATCCCGCCATCAGCAATAAACTCTGAACCCGTTGAGTACGAGCTGTCATCGGAGAGCAGATAGGCTGCCAAAGTCGCCATCTCTCTCGGCTGAGCGATTCGGCCCAATGGCACGGCATTGAACATGTTATTTGCTTCGTCACCGACGAGACCGGCATCGGTGACCATATTGGTCAACACGCCGCCTGGATGAATGGAATTAACGCGAATACCGTCTCCACCCAGTTCCATCGCGGCAACTTTAGTCATACCACGAACGGCAAACTTGCTGGCGCAATAGGCGATACCGCCGGGCATCCCACCCAGGCCAGCGATTGATGAAATATTCACAATGGCGCCACCACCGGCAGCCTTCATGGGGCCAGCCACGGCTTTCATACCCAGAAATACGCCCAGCTGATTGATATTGATAACGTTCATATACTCTTCGGGGGTTATATCAGCAAAAGAAATAACGCCTGCTATTGCAGCATTATTAACCAGGCCATTGATCTTACCGAATGTGGAGACGGTTTCTTCGACGGCCGACTGCCAGGCATTGGCATCGGTGACATTGAGTTCGATAGCGCGGGCAGAATCGCCAATATCTGAAGCGACTTTTTGCGCCTGCTCGTGGAGCACATCACAAATCACCACCTCGGCACCCCGTTCGGCGAACAAACGCGCCTCGGCTTCGCCCTGACCTCGCGCCGCACCAGTGATCAATATTACTTTTCCTTCTAAACTAGACATAAGTTTTACCTTGCATAGGATTAATTGGAGCCGGTGATTCTGGCACTGCCGGCTAGGCCAAGTCCAGTTGTATCAATCGCTTGAGAATAGCCGACATGCGTCACCGGCCTGACTCTGAATATCCCACGCCACGCTAATCGAGCACTTAAACTTGCGTCCTGGAAAAAAAAACCCTCTAATGCTGAGCAATCAAAAATTACCAGATCGATTTAACACTCGCACGTGTCTCGGCAACACACCTCGGTGTGATCGGCAAGAATCGCTCTAATTTTCTAATATTGACTGACGAATACTAACTGAGTTAAAAACTGATCGATTAATAAAAAGGGGTAAGGTAATGACAGCTAACGAAATAAGTCTTGGCATTGATGTCGGGGGGACACACACCGACTTGTGTTCCGTACAGGGCACCAACATCGTCCGCGCCAAGGCGCTGACCACCCACGATGACTATTCGGTGGGCATATTTAATGCCCTGACCAATGTCTCCAAGATTATCGATATTTCTGTGGATGACTTGCTGGCCAAGCACTGTCGCGCATTTGTTAATGGCAATACCATCGTGACCAACTCACTAACCGAGCTAAAAGGTGCAACGGTGGGCGTTCTGGTTACTGGGGGCTTCTCAGACATACTGCGGGTCGGTCGCGGCGCGCGTATGAATGTCCGGGATGATCATCTGCAACGCAACTTGCCTCGCCTGGTGCCCCAGGAATTCGTTGCCGAAATCGACGAACGTATTGATCGGGATGGCGAGGTCATTGTCGCGCTGGATCATGTCCAGGTCGAAAAGGAGGTGCGCCGCCTGGTCGGACTGGGCGTTGACTGCATCGCTGTCTGCTTCCTGTGGAGCACGGCTAATGGCAGTCACGAGCAGGAAGCCGAGGAGATTATCAAACGCGTGGCACCTGATATTTTCGTCACGCAATCGATATCAGTGGCATCAGTATTCCGTGAATTTGAGCGCTGGCAAACAGCCATTTTGAATTGCTATGTGCAACCGCCTGTCAAAAACTTCGTAGAGACCGTCGCCGATGGCCTACGCGCGAGGGGTTATGAGCGCTCACTCGAGTTCTTTAACGGCCTCGGCGGTGTACTCACTGAAGAAGTGGTCAAGCAAGTGCCCATCCAGCTATATAGCTCTGGTCCTGCCGGTGGCGCTGTCGGTTCTGCTGCATTAGCGAAACGCTATGGTTTGGACGAAGTTTTATGCGGCGATATGGGCGGCACCAGCTTTGACTCCATATTGATTCACAATCAACAACCAAAAGTTGTGCAGCGCTGCACCATTGGTCGATTTGATACGGCGCTGAGCCTGCTGGATATTGATTCCATCGGTGCGGGCGGCGGCAGCATTATTCATCTCGATTCACGGGGTATTCCCCAGGTCGGCCCGCAAAGCGCTGGCTCCATGCCCGGACCAGTCTGTTCAGGCCGCGGTGGCACTGAGCCAACGGTAACTGACTGCATGGCGGTGATGGGCTTTATCGATCCCGAAAATTATCTGGGTGGCGAATATGAGCTAGATATTGACGCAGCGAAAAACGCTCTGGAAGAAAAAGTCGGTAATGCCCTGGGTTGGGACGCTACCCGAACCGCGGCTGGAGCTTATTCCCTGGTGGTCGCGAACATGGCTAACGCCCTGCGCGAGCTTTCGGTGAGCCGTGGTCGCGACCCACGCAAATGCACCTTTATCGCTTATGGCGGCGCATTGCCTGTGTTCAGCGCCTCGGTATGCCAAAAACTCGGTATCACCGATATGATCATCCCTGGTCAAAGCTCGGCGTTTTCAGCCTACGGCCTTCTCGAAGCCGATTACATTCGCAGAGAATCGGCCACCATCGGCTGGCTTGTTGGCGAGGAAGATGGCTACGGTCACATGATAGCCACCCGTGATCGCCTCGAACAATTAATCCGCCAGGATTTGAAAGACGCCGGCTTTAGCGACGGCGAAATGCAGATCACCTTCGGCGGCGACTTCCGCTATGTCGGTCAGCTAGCCGAAATGAATATGGCCATGGCCAAAAGCGATGTCGAAAAAGACCTGGGTGTCGGCATTAATCCGGTATTTGATGTCGCCTACGAAGAGGAGTTTGGCCCTGGTACTGCCTGGACTGAGTCAGACTTAATGTTGGTTAATTATGTCGTCACGGGTGTGGGGCTTCGGCAAAAGCCGGATATACAACCAGTGGAGGCCAAAAACACCGACGCCTCACACGCAATTTTATCCACCCGAAGATTGTTTTTGCCCGACACTCAGGAATGGGTGGAGACCCCCATTTATGATGCGGACAAATTAACGCCGGGCACGACTTTTGACGGCCCTGGTGTGATCGATTGCAAGGACACCACCATTTACGTTCCGCCCAGCGCATCGATAAAAAGGGATGAATACAACAATTTCCGCGTCTCAATTCGAGCCGACTAAGCCGGGTAAAGATCTAGCCCGGGGATAGATTAAATCTGAGTTAAGCCTAAGCAGCCATTAATTTGACGACCATAAAATTGCCCAGACAAAATTTGCACAAACAAAATTTTCCCAAATATGGGGCAGGAGAAAAATTATGACGACGAATACAGCCACCAACACTAGCCAAACCAACACCGCTGCACAAAGCGCCAGTGGTGAATTCGACCCCATCACTGCTGAGGTGATTCGCTCGGCCTTCGACAATATCACCACTGAAATGAGCCTGGTTTTGCTGCGCACCTCAGGCTCACCGGTACTCACTGAATCCAAGGATTTTTCCACGGTATTGTTTGATGCCGACCTCAACCAGATCGGCAGCTCCGGCTATATACTGCTACATATGGCCTCATCGCGACGCGGTGTCGAAGCGGTTGCCAAGGCTCGCGTCCCCGATGACGTCCAGCCCGGCGACGCCTTTATCTGTAACGACCCACACACCAGCGGCGCGTTGCACCAGGGTGACGTCGGCATTGTGATGCCGATATTTTATGGCGACGAACTAGTCGGCTGGACTTTCTCCAACGCACACTTAATGGATATCGGCGGTGCGGCTATCAGCGGTTTCGCGCCAGAAGCCCGAGATACATTTTCTGAGGCGCTGCGCTTTCCCGGCACCCGTGTGGCACACAATGCCGTACTCGATGACGAGTGGGTCAGTTTTATGCGCAACAACGTTCGTGTCCCATTATCGTTTATCAGCGACCTACGCAGCCTGGTCGCAGCCTGTAATGTCGGTGGCGAGCGTATGGGCAAGCTGATCGACGAATACGGCCAGGCTACTTTAAAAAAATATATTGACTACAACATAAAACTTACAGAAAAAGCCCTGCGTGAACGTATCGCCCGTTTACCAGACGGCACCTACCAAACCTACGACTACGTAGAGTACGATGGTTTTGGCGACGACAGCCTCAACCCCATATTTTGTGAAATGACCGTTTCGGGGGATCAACTAAAGTTTAAATTCTCGGGTTGCCCTCAGGTTGCCGCCTTTATCAATGCCGGGCCTTCGGCTTCAGAGGGCAGTTTAATTGCGCCAATAATGTGTCAACTGGCCCCCGACATCCCCTTCAATGAGGGCTTCTGGAATTGCCTTGAAATAGACCTGGGTGAAGAAGGCAGTATTCTTAATCCGGTGGTACCCGCGCCAGTCACCAGCGGTCACGCGTCTGCCGGTATGCGCGCCGGACGTATGGCTCAGGAAGCTGTCGCAGCCGCCTGCGCTGCCTCTGACGACGAAGAATTACGTAGCCGGGTATCTGGCCAGTCCTCTGGTGCAGTCACCTTAGGTATCTGGTTTGGCGAAGATAACAAAGGCAATCCTTCCATGTTTATGCCTTTCGGTATGGCGGTGGGTATTGGCGGCTCTGGGCAAACTACGGGCGACGGCCAGGATTGTTACGGTATGCAGTCCACCCTGGCCATCAAATGGGCGGATATCGAAGTTCAGGAACTGGACTCGCCAGTACTTATGCTATGGCGAAAAATGCAGCCTAATGCCGGCGGCGCTGGCGTCACCCGCGGCGGTCTGGCCATCGACGAGGCCTTTATGCTGCATGGGGCTAACAATTTCGTCGGCATGAACTTCCAGAGCGGTGCGGAAATCCCCGCACGCGGCGCATCAGGCGGCTTGCCCGGCGGTTGTGGTAAGGCCTGGCTAATCCGAGAAGGCGAGGTCGAACAGCTCCTGGCAAAAGGCAAATTACCCACTTCTCCAGAGCTGGTAAAAGGCGTGGTGGACAATTCATTACTCGGTTGCCAAACCAATATACCTTTTGCCAAAGGTGATGTCTTCAGAGGCCTTGGTGGTGGTGGCGGTGGCCTTGGCGACCCCTTCCTCAGGGATCCAGCCCTAATTCAACAAGATCTTATTGACAATGCCATTTCTGCCAATGCAGCCGAACAATTATATGGCGCGGTATTTGTCAATGGCAGCAGCACTGCGGTGGATGCC
This sequence comes from Porticoccaceae bacterium, assembly GCA_021773435.1. Classification (GTDB taxonomy): domain Bacteria; phylum Pseudomonadota; class Gammaproteobacteria; order Pseudomonadales; family Porticoccaceae; genus HB2-32-21. The sequence goes on along the minus strand of JAJFKC010000012.1, from coordinate 76,682 downwards.
AACGCGACCTGGGCGAACCGCAATGCCCTGCGGTCAACGTTGGTGGCATCAGCAAACGTCGCCCTGGACAAACTGCCGAAGGACACTTGCCACGCAGATGTGCTGCGTCAGAATGGCAGCTGGGTATGCGCGCACTGCGACACGCCACTTACCAGTGCCAATGAAAGCTGGACCAGTGGCACACAAACTCAAGAGCGTGACCTGGCAGATTTGTTCGATGCAACTGACACGCATATTCGGCGACGACACCGTAAGCCTGTCACCCTGACCGAGCATTACTGCCCCAGCTGCGCAGTGTGCCTAAAGGTTAACGTGATGGTCGATCAGGAAAGTACACCCGTCTATAACACGGCCGGTTAAAAACCGTCTAATGATATCCAGGCTTAACTGGGCATGACCGGCTACGAAATTTTTAGTCATGATTCTCGGTCGCGATTAGGCGGAGGATTTGCTGAGCTTCGCCCGATGCCCACACGGCACACCAACCTTTAGTTACATGCTGCCGATACTCGGAACTGTATTAACTGCGCTACAGTGAGTGCCGACGGCCTGAATTAAAGCGACGGCGCCACCAGCAAATTTCTTTCAATGATCTATAAAACAGAGAGGTTCTAATGAGGAAATCAGATTGCGTGATTGTTGACGACGCTGACCGTGTCCGTACCATTATCCTCAATCGGCCCGATGCCCTTAACGCCTTTAACGACGATCAATACGATGGTGCAGGCGATGCCCTGGTTGACGCTGCCACAAACGACGATATCGCGGTGGTAATTATTACCGGTGCTGGCAAAGCCTTTACCGCCGGGCAGGATTTGGGCGAAATGGCGAAACCTCCACAGCATGACGATGACGAACCCCATGGCTTCCCCCACTTTCTCGATACCCTGGCCTGCTTTCCAAAACCCGTTATTGCCGCTGTTAATGGTATGGGCATCGGGATCGGCGTCACTATGCTACCCCACTGCGACTTTGTGTTTATTAGTGAAACAGCGCGGTTAAGGGCACCTTTCGCCACACTTGGCGTGACCGTTGAAGCTGCAAACTCATACCTCTTACCGCAACTTATCGGCTGGACCAACGCTGCCCATATGCTTTATACCGCCGAATGGTTTGATGCCGACCAATGTGTCGAAATGGGCCTGGCCTGGAAAAAAACCAGTGCGGAAGATTTAATCCCCGAAGTTGAAACTCTGGCCAGACAAATCGCTGCTATGCCCATCAGTTCGCTGGTACACACCAAACAATTGGTGCTGGCACCACGGCTGTCTGGCATTCAAGACGCCCGCAAACGCGAGATTGCGGCCTTTGCCGAGCTGATTGGCGCGCCGGCTAATCGTGAAGCCATTCAGGCGTTTAGAGAAAAACGGCCGGCAGATTTCACTAACTTAGCCGGCAAATAACAGCTCGCTAAATATCTGCCCAACAAATAAAGTTCGAGAAAAATATAGCCTCTGAAAAGTAAAACCCTGGAAAACAAAAGACGTCGCCCGGAGAATATAATGAACAAAATAAAATTTGGTCTATTTCTACCCACCGGCGATTTCGCTCAGGCCAAAGCGGCAGCCCTGCAAGCAGAACAGAACGGCTTTTACTCGGTATCTACCAACGATCATTTTTTTTCGCCCCTTGGCAACCATGACACGCCCCAGCTGGAATGCTTTACCAGCCTGACCGCCGTCGCCGCACTGACTGACACCATCCGTATAGTACCTTCCGTTGCTGCCGCATCGTTTCGCAATCCCGCCTTACTGGCGAAAATCACCTCGACTCTGGATCAGGTCAGCAATGGTCGTTTTATCATGGGTCTGGGCGCAGGCTGGTTTGATAAAGAATACCAAGCGCACGGATATGACTTCCCCTCCACCCCTGAACGATTGGCACAGTTAGAGGAAACTATCCAGATACTCAAAGCTATGTGGTGCGACGAGGAACCCACCTTTAACGGCAGGTATTTTTCTATTAACAAAGCCTATGCCAACCCAAAGCCAGTTCAGAAACCCCGTCCACCCATTATGCTAGGTGGCTCTGGCCCCGGCCTGCTTAAAATTGCTGCAGCTCATGCTGACATCCTAAATATTATTCCACCCACATCGAACGGTAAGGATTTCATTAACGACCCCGACGCCACCGCTCGATTTAGCATGGATGTGCTCAAAACCAAGATCGCTCAGCTCCACCAATATATGGCGGAAGCCGGACGCGACCCTGAAGAAATAGAGCTAGGCGGCATCACCCTCGTAGCGATGTCTGAGAATGCCAACGATGAAACCCTACGCGGCATCGCCACACAACTGGGCTTTCCGGATTATTCTGCGGCTCAATACTCGCCCCTTGCTCTGCTCGGCACGCCGAATGAAGTCACTCACGAATTGAAGAAACGTATCGACGAGACCGGCATGAGCTACTACATCATTATTGCTATGACGCCGGAGTCTCAAAGCCTGTTTGTTGAAAGAGTAATGCCCGCGTTTGCCACTTAAAAAGATAACACGCGGGCGATCTAAACTGGGGAGGATTATTTCATGGAACTCAACGACGTAATGCGCACCGCCTTCGCCGCCCGGGATTACACCGGCGAAACGCTGCCCGACGATATCCTCTACGAGATTCTCGACAACGCCCGCTTCGCACCCAGCGGCGGTAATCGCCAGGGCAATCGAGTCATTGTTGTTCGAGATAAAAGCACCCGCGAGGCCATCGCAAAGCTCAGTGAACCAGCGGCAAAACAATATATCGCCCAGATAAAGGCAGGCGAAAACCCGTGGAATACGGTGACATCCAGCAAGGTTACCCCGCAACAGGTGGCCGATACGCCCGTGCCAGACATTCTGGTGGAGCCCTATAAAAAGTCAGCTGTATTGCTGGTTTTTATCGTTGATCTGAACAAGCTTGCCTCGGTGGATAAAGACCTCGACCGCGTCGGCATTATTAGCGGCGCATCGGTTTATCCTTTTGTCTGGAATGTGCTGCTAGGCGCCCGCAATGCAGGTTTTGGCGGCACCATCACTACCTTGCCTGCTGCCAATGAACCGGCAATACAAAAGCTGTTGAATATTCCTGAACACTATGCGGTCTGCGCGCTTGTACCTCTGGGCAAACCGGTGAAACAATTGACTAAACTGAAACGCCTTACAGTGCAAGAAATTGTCACCCTGGAGCAATTTGATGGCCAAACCTTCGATAAAAAATAGCGAATAGAATCGTTCGTATTTATTAATGAATCGTTTACTGGTGGATAGATTTCTGGCGAATAGTTCACTGGCAAATAGTTCCCTGACTAGCTTTGAACACCCATAAACAGCCTTACGCCAATCAGTTTTCCAGGCGAATCCTATCACCAGGCTTGACCACGCCTTCCACCAATACCGCTGCATAAACGCCAGCAAGCCTTTCGTGGGCTTTGCTTACCTGTTGTAGAATGGCAGGCTCCGCCGCTCCCGTATCCGGGTCAAAAGTAATCATTTCACATCGGGGGTCGCGCGCAACGATAGACACAACCACCCGATCACCCAATCTTAGCGTACGACCGACGAGTTGGTCTTCAAAGAAACCCGGCTTACCGGCCAGGTCCATCGTCATGTTGGCTCTGAAGCGACGTTGATCTACGGTCATGCCTATTTCTTCGGACAAGCGCTCAACTGTTTGCAGAGAGATTAATGAAATCGGGCGACCATCGGTTAAAGCTCTATCAGAACGAATCAAGGTTAGCTTCCGGTCGTTTTTGTCCTTAGCCGTCGACTCACCAAGCATTGTTGCCAGTCGTGGATCATTGATGGCGAGTAATTCACCCTGGGGTGTTTCCACCTCGACGAACAGCTCCTGTTCAGACGCATAGGTGGGTGCGATACCGATGCTGTAGGCCTCCGCTTCAAGCCAGCTATGTGGCTGACGGGCATTTTCGGGGTGCCTAAAACGGGGCGTGTAGAGCAGCATCTCCTGCTTGTCTCGACCAGTAAAATACGGGAAGAACGCTGGCGCAGCAGGGCTTTTAAACGCGTAGATTCGGTCGCCGTATACGCCTGAATAACCAATGAAGGCTTCGTCTAATTGCTCGCCGCGCATGCTTTTTACCGGGTATCGATAAAGTCCCTCGATGCTGCCAATGACTTCTCCAGCATTGTCGCTATTGTCAGCCATATCCTTCCTCGATTATCAGTTGCTGATTTTGGCGTTATTTTTTCTCAGGAACCACATCGGCAAGAATGTCCCAGGATTTCCACTCAGCTTCCAGAGTCTCAATCCCTTCTCGAGGGACATAAATAGATTCAGTATGACCTTCGACCGGATGAATGTAATGTGGGCAGTTAACAAAAATATTACGCACTTTTATGCGCACAATCATCTGCGCTTCATAGTATTGCGCCATCAACTCGTCATTAGCACTAACAACCGCGGTACCATGAAGTCTTAGGCGGTGGGGATTTTCAAAATCAATAAACAGTAAGCCCACGCTATTGTTGTTATCTATGTTTCCAGCACTTAGGAACATGCCGTTGCCATCGTACAGTGGAAAGGCGATGTGTTGGCTGTCGAGCACTTTTACAAACCCCTGTGCGCCACCCTTATAAGACACCGTAGGCCGACCCTGGTCGTCGACGGTGCTGATAAAAAACATATTGCGCGCGGTGATGAATTCGCGTGCTTCGTCATCAAGTTTATCGGCAATAACAATCTCGTTAATCCGATCCGCCAATGGCCGGGTCCCAAACTGATCTTGCATATCTCGATTTTTCTGGTGATATATATCGCTCATGCGGCGCACCCCATCCCTTTTTATTACCAGGTTTTAGTGCGACTTTCCACATCGCTCTATTTGAACAATTTTTATAGCATAATACTCGCTTGCCGCGAACAAAAATGAACAACTAACTATTGTGAGCCTGTGAAACTCAAAATCATCACCTACAATATTCACCGAGCTATCGGGCTTGATCGACGCTTTCAGCCAGACCGCGTGATAAACATACTCGGCAATCACCATGCCGATGTGATTCTTTTACAGGAAGTTGATGAAGGTGCGCCTCGCTCACGAGAGCAAGACATGGCCAGGGAAATCGCCGAGGAACTGGGCTTTCCCTATTATGCTGCTGGTCACAATGTCAGCCTGAAAAAAGGTCGCTACGGCAATGCGACCTTAAGCCGCTACCCTATTATCAGAGAGCGTAATATTGATTTGACCATCGGCGACCACAAGCGGCGAGGTTGCCAGCATACCGCTATCGAAGTCCGTAATAGTCAACAAAACGCCTTCCCCCTGGAAATATTTAACCTGCACCTGGGCCTGTCGCCGCTCGAACGCCAGCGGCAGTCCGGACTATTGATGCGGTCGAAGGAATTTACTGATATTGATCCCCATGCAGCCTGCGTCGTCGGCGGCGATTTTAATGACTGGCTATCACGCTTGCGCGCACTATATGTGGAAGGCATGTCACTGCGTTGCGCCACTGATCGAGAAACCCGACTCAGAACCCGGCCGATAAAAACCTACCCGTCGTTTGCCCCCCGTGGCGGTTTGGATCGGATTTACTATCGAGGTAAGTTAAAGCTGGTTTCAGCCCAGGCCTCACGATCTCAAATAGCGCGCGTCGCCAGTGACCACTTGCCGGTGATTGTCGAGTTCGAACTGCTCAAATAAGCGCTTTGACCAGCAGGATGTAAGCCCATGGATAATTACCTCCTAGGCCATGAACCAACGATTCGCCTGGGGTTTTTCCTGGGTATTTTCCTGATCATGGCGTTGTGGGAGTTGCTTGCACCACGCCGGGCTCAGAATATTTCACGACGTACCCGTTGGCCCAACAATATCGGAGTGGTGATATTCAACACGGTACTGCTGCGGATTATCATGCCAACCACTGCGGTGGGCCTGGCCCAATTCGCGGACACAGCTGGCTGGGGACTGTTACATCATCTGCCGTTGCCACTACCCAACTGGGCCCTAATTTTGGTCGCCATCATCATTCTCGACCTGGTAATTTATTTGCAACATGTCTTGGTGCATGCGGTACCCATACTGTGGCGATTGCATCGTATGCACCACGCCGACCTGGAATTTGATGTGACCACTGGCTCGCGTTTTCACCCCCTTGAAATTGCGCTTTCTATGATGATCAAACTGATGGTCATCGCCTCGTTGGGGCCACCGGCGGTGGCAGTGCTAATTTTTGAGGTCTTACTCAATGGCATTGCGATGTTTAACCACAGCAATGTCAGGCTACCACTGGGTTTTGATAAATGGCTTCGGTTTTTTGTTGTGACGCCGGATATGCATCGCGTGCATCACTCGGTACTGCCAAGCGAGACAAACAGCAATTTTGGTTTTAACCTGTCGATATGGGATCGCTGCCTGGGTACCTACCGTGCACAGCCAGAGGGTGGGCATGAAAATATGACCATTGGCACTAACCTGTTTCGTACTAACCGCGACCTCGGTCTCGACCGAATGCTACTCCAGCCCTTTAAAGCCGATAATGGTAGTTACACGATTAGTCGAGGTAGCTCCGAGAAGCCAGAGAGTTAGAACACTGATTCGTAACTTTTTACTGCCATGTCTCAAGACACGGATCATAAATACTTGACCGCCAGACCATTAAATCTCCGGGCGAGCAATTCAACGAAACCAGACTGTTTGGCGCAGGCTTTGTCGATGGTTATGGTGGTTATTCCCAGGTCAACGGTTTCGATCGGTTTAGCCTGGGCTTTCGCGATCAGTCCATCTTCGGTTTGAAATACTGTATAGACTTTTTTCGTGTCGATATTGAGATATACCGATGAGCCAAAAACGGTATCAACCAGGATGCTTGATTGCCCGTCGATATTTTCAGGATCCAAATTTAGCCCATCAAACAAATTCAACCAAAGCTTTGGCGATAAACTATGTACCAATTTTCCCCTGGCATTTTGTCGTTCGACGGAATGATAACGGCCTGACAGCCGATCCAGTCGATACCTTGATTCAAAGCCAAGCATCACGGCGACTCCCTTCCAACGAAGAAAGCTGGCATCCAACTGCCATTGATCGCCCCAGATGGGATAATTTTCCGATTGGCAAAAATCACCCCTATGACGAGTTGGCGTTTGTAATTCGGCAATATAGTGTTGTTCACCCAGCCGTACAAACTGGAGCCGGGCAATGGGATGCTGGGTATTGAATCTGCTGTGGATATAAAAAGGCGCAGCAATCACCAGGTAGATGCTGCCAATAATTAATAATACGGCAGCCCATTTCAGCCATCTAAGAAGTTTCATTTGCTTTAGCATTGGATTTCCGGCAAACCGCATTAGGCTAAACCAATCAGTCGTGGTGCCTGCCCTAGCGTGTTTGGTTTACGCCCAGACGCAAAAACGCCAGATAATTTATACTACTTATCTGGCGTTTTATTAGCGCGGGTTTACAACAAGGCTTATTTGCGCAGCCCTTTACGCCAGTCGCGAATACGATCCATCATCGTATTGTATTTAAGATCGGTAAACTCACCCGCGTCCAGGAATAGTTTATTGCATTGAGGACACGCCTCCATCCAGATATGGGTCTGATCAGGATCCGATATTTTATCCATTTTGACATCACAGGCCGGGCAGTTTATATCATCTATTGTGTCATAACGCTCACCGGTGTTTTCGTAACCAATATCGAGCACTGCTTCAGATAGCCAAACATCTTTTCCTTTCTCTATATCTCCCGGGCTACAGAAAATACCGTAACAACCGGTACAACGGTCAATTTCAATATTTTTGAATGTGCGAGTTTCCATATCACGTTCGCATTTGGGACATTTCATGGCAGGCTCTCTTCCTTATTTCAAATAATAAGCTGTATCAAAAGCTATCGATTTAGCGCGACTATTTAGACATCTAAGTTGAATCCTTGTCAACTGATCATCGCTGACCTCAATACGATACAGTTTGATGCCGAAATCCAGACAATATCACCTGACGCTATCTCAGTGAAGACAGGGCCACAGAGTATTCTCTATGGACTGGCCCCCGTTTGCCCCCGTCTAACCAACAATCTGGCAAATAGATGTCTGATATCTTCTGTAATAAGAATCAGCGCTGGCACCAGAAAGATAATAACAATGGTTGCATAAACAATCCCAAAGGCGAGGCTCACGGCCATGGGAATGAGGAATTTTGCCTGCAAGCTGGTTTCAGTGAGCATCGGTAGCAACCCCAGGCTGGTCGTCATGGTGGTCAGCAGTATCGGCCGGAAACGTCTAGTAACTGCGGCTAGCAAAGCCTCCTCAACACCGAGCTGTTGCTCGGTTCGGACGTGGTTGAAGTAATCGACCAGTACCAGTGAGTCGTTAATCACCACACCGGACAAAGCAATCATGCCGAAAATAGATACGAAAGAGATATCAAAACCCATCACCAAATGGCCCAATACCGAGCCGACAAAACCAAACGGAATGGCCGTCAGGATAATAATTGGCTGCACGTAGCTCCTTAACTGGGAGGCCAGCATCACAAACATGACCATCACGGCAATCAATAAATTACGTTGCAACGACGCCAGATCTTCCCGCTGATCTCGATTCGACCCTGCAAAGGAATACGAAAGGCCGGGATAGCGTTTTAACATTTCAGGCATAATTTTGGCACTTGTCGTCGCGGTGACATCATTGGGTGTAGTAAGCGCCTCGTCCGTATCGGCAGTGACTGACACAATTCGACGACCATCCACCCGTTCTATCTTTGAATAGCCCCGTTGTTCTCGAATAATCGCGGCAGTACGCAAATCCATTTCTGAGCCGTCTTTGAGACGAATACGGGTTTTATAGAGATCACTGAGCGTGCGCCGTTGAGATTCTGGATAACGAACCATCACTTTAAGCTCCCGACGACCGCGCTGAACGCGGTGGACCTCTGAACCGTAATAGGCAAAACGTAGTTGTCGACCGATATCTACCGGTGCCAATCCTGCCGCTAATCCTGCTGAGGTCAATTCAAATACATATTCCCGCTTACCAGGTTCAAAACTATCCGCAACCTGACTAACTCCTGAGATCATCGCCAGAGAATCTTTCAGATGCTCCGCCGCTAACCCCAGCACCGCTTCATCGCGATGGGAAATCTCGATATCGATGTCATCACCGGAGCGAACCAGGCTGCTGCGAAAGGTGAGGCTCTCAACCCCGGGAATCATCGGGCTGTTCTTACGCCACTTACGCTCCAGCTCACCGGAAGAAAACGGTCGCTCGTCACCAGGCACCAGTTCCATACGAATCTGTGCGAGATTAGTGGCGTTAGAACTGCTGTTGCTGGCTGATGGGCCGGTGGTATCGGCACCCTGACTGCCGACGGTAAATGAAATGGCTTCGAGCATCGAACCTTCGCCGCCAATCTCAGCATCACCATCGCGAACCATTTGTTCGCCTGCCTCAAGAATCTGCGCGGCGTATTTGTAGGTGGTTTCAAAAGGCGTACCGGTGGGCATTTTCAAATTAACGGTGATGTGGTCGCTGTCTATTTGCGGAAAGAAGATAAAACGCACGATGCCGCCCTGAAATATGCCGACGGTAATAATAATCGTCGCGCAACCCAGCGCCACCGAGGCGTAGCGAAAGCGTAGGCAAAGCGAAATAGCAGGCAACAAACGACACTCAATAAATCGCGCCAGGCTGGCCTGGGTAGTGTCACGAAGCGACGCCAACAGGCCGCGGCTCCAACGGCTGGTAGAGACCAGATGCGCCGGTAATATGTAGAAAGCTTCGACCAGAGAAATTCCCAGTATGCCGATCACCACGATGGGCACAGGCAACATAATTTGCGCCATGGCACCAGTTGAAAATATCAATGGTGCAAACGCAGCAATGGTCGTCAACACACCAATAGTGACGGGTGCTTTGATCAGAGCGATGCCATCAAGCACAGCATTCTTGTTGCTGGGGTCCTTTTCCTGCTCATTAAAAATGCTTTCACCGGCGACAATGGCATCATCGACAACGATACCCAGCACGATAATCAGCGCGAACAGGGTGATCATATTTACCGTGATACCGGTGAAGGCCACCACTAAAAGCCCACCCATAAATGAAATCGGGATGCCCAGGCTAGTCCAGAAAGCCAGTTTTAAATCAAGAAACAACAACAGACTGAGAAACACCAGAATGTATCCGAGGATGCCATTGCGAACCATCAGGCTGATTCTATCGCGCAATATATCCGTGGTGTTTCGCCATATTTGTATATCCATGCCATCGGGCAGCTGTACCGTTTCGAGATAGGCCTTGATGGCCTGCTCCATCTCGATTGTGTCCTGAGTATCACTACGCGATACCCTGACAAAGAGCGCAGGCTTGCCGTTGAAATGATTGAGAATTTGGGTGTCTTCAAAACTGTCGCGAATAGTCGCGATATCGCCAAGCCGCAATTTGGCACCGTCTCTGCCACTGCGGATAGTGATATTTTCAAACGTCTCGCCGGTATAACGTTTACCCTGAACCCGAATCAAAATATCCCCCGCCTCGGTGCGCAGGGTGCCACCGGGCACATCGATGGAAAACTCAGCAACTCGACGAGAAATATCATCAAGGCTCAAGCCATAATGACGCAGCGTTTGCTCGCTGACTTCGATGGCAATTTCGAAGTCGCGACCGCCAGCGATATCCAGTAGCGACAGCTCCGGCAGCAGCAGCAAATCGCCTTCGATTTTGTCGGCCCAATAATGCAGAGTGTGCTCGTCGACGTCACCAAATACGGCCAGCGACATCATGCTTGAAGTTCTTTTAGTTTTTACAATTGAGGTTTCTTCAGCTTCCTCAGGTGGGAAATCAACCAGACTATCGACCGCAGTTTCGACGTCATCCAGCACTTGATTCTGGTCGGCAAAATCTTCCATTTCTACGGTGACAATACCAGCACCTTCACTGGCGTTGGAAGTCACCCGCTTAACGCCCTCAATACCGGTTACCGCCTCCTCAATCCGACGGGTAATGCTCTCCTCCACATCGTACGGTGTCGCCCCGGGGTATGGTGTGGCGATGGTGATGGTTTTTGGATCGAGTGACGGGAAGGTCTCGGTAATCATGCTGCGCACGGCAATAAAGCCCCCGACCAATAGAAACATCATGACAATATTGGCAGCCACACGATTATTGGCAAACCAGGTGACTAGCGAAGAATAGCTTAGGTTCGGATTTTGGCTGGCGTTCTTATCGGAATTCGGGTTCGAGCCCGGTCCGGCATTCGAAACCACTTTTTGCGGGTCATCGGTGTCGATCTCGTCTTCAGTGTTGGTCTCGCCTTCAGTGCCACTCATCTCAGCGTTCACCTTCCGCCCCATTGAGAACCATTACTCTTGTGCCTTCGACACCACCCGATACGGCATGGGTCACCACATTAACGTGACTTCTATCGCTAGTCATTCTGACAATCACACTGTTGGGCAAGGTGGCAATTATTTCCGGCTCGACGCGCACCAAGGTCTGGTTTTCATCGACTAGCCAGATTATTTTCCGGGCCTGAATGGCCGTCGCCGGAATTTCCCAGGTATCAGGGACCGGAGCGCTATGGAGCACTACCTGGGTCAACATGCCGGGCAACAGGTCGCCATCACCAATCGGTTTGACGATAATTTCCTGGAATCGAGTCGTCTCGTCGAGGACCGCACCGAAGCGCAATATTTTACCAGCGATGGTTGACTGACCCGTTTCAGCGGCCTGATTCTCAAACACAATTTGTACAGCGATATCGTCAGTTTTTAAGTTGCGCAGCCATTGCAAATCAGACTGGGGCACAGACAGGACAACTTCCAGGGCGTCCTGATTATAAATCTCACCGTAGGCTTGCCCGGCCAGTATATATTCACCGGCTTCAAGGCTACTGGTCATCACTCTGCCATCAAAGGGCAAACGATATTTCGTCCGCGACAAATTCAGCTCAGCCTGGGCCAGGCGCGCTTTGGCTGCTGCTAACTCAGCTTCGGCCTGAGCGATTTGGGGTTGGCGGCTAACCAGCGCGGGTAAGGCAACGTTATCGTTGATCGCCTGCCACTCAGCAATAGCGGCATCAGCTTCGGCCTGTTCAAGTGCCAGGGCGGTCTGCGCCTTAGCCACCTCGGCACGGTCACGAGCAACATTGTTTTTATAATCGGCGGCTTCGATACGAAACAGGACCTGGTTATTCTCCAGATAACCGCCGCCATACAAACTATCGCTCACCCATTCAACACGCCCGGATACCTGGGGCGTGATAGCTACGGTGCCCCGGGGCTTAACTCGACCGGTAGTACGGATTTGCACTGGATGAGTGCCTCGTTCGAGCGCGGCAACGGTAACCGGCAACTGCGCAGCAGCAATCTCTTGCTCCGGCAGGTTACGGGCATGGCTAAACATTCTGGACATAATGATTGCGCCGATGATGATCATAATGACCAACAACAGCTGGAGATTATCGCGGGAAAATACTTTAACCATGGTTTGCCTTATTCATAATTGGCTCATTTATTAATTACCTTGCTCATTTTGAACCGCCTGACTCGGCGGATAAACTTAGCCAATAAACCGCCTTAGCTATTTGAATTGCCCAGGCTGTTTGAATTACTCAGGCCTGAAATCGCATCTTTGCTCATATCCGCTTCAGGAAGCCACGCCCCTCCCAGCGCCAAATGCAGGTTGATGCGTGCGACCCAGCTGGCGCGCTGAGTGGCTAATAACCGGCGCTCGGCATCCTGCCTGCGCCGCTGGGTTTCTAACAATTCCAGTAGCGTCGTGATACCGCGTTGATAGCGCTCCTGGCTCAGCGTTTCGGCCTGGCGTGCTGACACCGCACTAGCCTGCAAGTTATCGACCTGTTGTCGCAGATATTGTTCCTGAACCAGCGCGGTTTCGACCTCTGCCATTGCAGTGAGTACGGTTTGCGCATATCGCCAGCTCAGCTCTCTGGCCTGAGCTTCACGAAGATGCACCTGAGCGCGTAGCCGCCCGCCTTCAAAGAGTCGCGATGTCACCTTACCAGCGATCAGACCCACCGCATTATTGTTGGTCAACAAGCCTGATAATTCATCGTTGCTAAAGCCGCGACTGGCCGACAGTGTTAGATCAGGATAGAGATCCGCAATGGCCACGCCGATCCCGGCGTTAGCTGCCATTAAGCGTAACTCACTACCGACAATGTCGGGACGGCGGTCAAGCAACATGGCTGGCGTGCCTACATCAGGCACCCGTCCCGGCGGCAGCAAGGGAAACAATGACTCAACGGTTTGCAGAGAACCGGGCCGCTGATTTAACAGCACTTCGACGCTCAGCAGGGTTTCTTTATATTGTTGTTGCAGAAGCACCAATTGAGCCTGGGCTGTGCTGGAGTTTTCTCGGGCGGAATGGACACCCACCGCTGAAACATTTTTGACACCCAGTTTATAACGCCGCGAGACCGTGTTTAAGGTTTGTTCTCGACTATTAACGATGCCTTGCTGTATATCGATTTCGCGAGCTAGCAATGCCAATACCGAGCGTTGTCTTACCAGCTGGGCAATCAGCGTCTGTAGTAACCCCTGATGGTCACTGGCGCTCGCCAAAGCGCTGTATTCGGCGGATTCAACCGCTCGACGTGTCCGGCCAAACAAATCCACCTGCCACGAGATAAGCCCATTAATACCAATATCGGAACGATAAGACCGTGCTTTGCTGTCTAACAGATCGGGTGCAAAACTACGCGAGCTGTCACCATTTACACCAAAAAAAGGCCACCAGGCGCCACGCTGTATACGCAACTGTTGCTGAGCCTGTACAAAACGTTCGGCCGCGGCTTTTAAATCAAGGTTATCGGCGCTTAGCTGCTTGATCCAGCCGTCGAGAATGGGATCCTCATAACCAAGCCACCATTGATTCTCGTTCTTGTGCGTCGCTTGCTGGTTTAGTGTTGCTTGCGACCCATCGACGATACTCGACGACAAAAACTCTGAAGAGATCGCCGCACGGCTAATCGGCCTGAAATAATCCGGTCCCACCGTGCAACTGAGCAGCAATTGCGTGCCCAAAGCGACGAGCACAATCAGACGTTTAGCCAAACACCCACTCCATCAGGATCCCAGGAAAGGAACCCTTTTAAGGCCACAATACAGCCATACCCACAAATTTATTTACTACTAACGGCAAGTAAATATCACCGATACATTAGACACCTATTATCCGACTAGATAAACCGCCAGGCTTTTTTAATCTCTATTCAGGACTATCTTCCTGCCGTTTTTGGTCGTACCTAAGCTCAAGTGCTTTACCCGGCTACCATATATTCATTAAAATGCGCCCAGCGATAATATCCTGCCCCTGTTAGACCCCACTTTTCTTATTGAATTGACCTGAGCCAGGCCAATGTCTAGTATTCAAGGTTATTATCTCGATTATCCAAAGCCAAATTATTTGTCTCTATACATTTACTAGCACGTTCACCCCTTAAAAACTTTTCGGAGTTATCTCATGAAACCCTGTATATCCGCCGATTCTCATATTGTCGAACCACCCAACTGTTATGTTGATTTTATTGATCCAAAATACCGTTCAATCGCCCCCCATATAGAAAAAAACAAGCACGGGGTCGATTGCTTTGTCGTTGAAGGTATGAAGAACTCGTTGCCGCTGGGTTTGCTGGCTGGCGCGGGCATTCCGCCGGACGAATTACGTATACAACGCAATGCCAATTTTGATGAGCTAGCCCGGGGAAGCTGGGATCCAAAAGCCCGCATGGCCATTCAGGACGAAGAGAATATCACTGCCGAACTCATCTATGCCTCGGTCGGCATGGTGCTTTGCGGCCTTGAAGATTACGCCTACAAAAGCGCCTGCTTTAACGCCTATAATCGCTGGCTCGAAACGTTTTGCGGCGGGGCCCCTACCCGATTATTCGGTCTCGCACAAACGGCTGTAGCTTCCATTGACGAAACCATCGAAGATTTTCGTCGCGCCAAAGAAATGGGCATGGTTGGCATGATGATGACGGGCAACCCCCAGCATGAAGATTATGATCACCCTGACTATGACGCCCTGTGGCAATGTGCGGTCGATCTGGATATGCCCCTGTGCTTCCATATTCTGACCATGAAAGGCCATGATGTCGCCTCTGCATTCAAACCCGAGAGAGGCCCTGCTGCCCTTGGTTTTTTGAATATTATTCGCGGTGTGCAGGATATTATGGGTATATTTGTATTTAGCGGTGTTTTCGAGCGCTTTCCGAAACTGAAAATGGTCATCGCCGAAGGTGATGCTGGCTGGGTACCTCATTATATGTATCGCGCTGATCATGGTGCGGAACGACTCGGCAGTGGACTGTCCCGGTGGATATCCAAGCCGCCCAGTCATTATATCCGCGACAATATCTGGTTTACTTTCCAGGACGATGAAACCGCTTACGAGTCAGAAAAACTGGTTAACAACAACAAGCTGGTCTGGGCCAGTGATTATCCTCATACTGATTCAACTTACCCGCGTTCGCAGGAAATACTGGGTAAACAAATGGCACATTTGACCGAAGCACAGAAGAACGCTGTGGTTCATGATAATGTGGCAGCAGCATTTAATTTGCCGGGTGTCGGCTAAGGTTTAAGGCTCAATTATGAAGCAGCCGTTATTACATATTTACGTGAATAGCTTTACCTAAATACAGCTGACCAAATACTGCTACTTAAGTACCGCCCGGTCTAATGATTTAAACCAATCACTAGATCGGGCTTTTTGTTGGTTTACCATTAATTAGCGATTGACCTTGTCAACCAGGCAAACGTTTATCTTTGAATGATGCTTAATCGAAAGGCTTTTTCAGTCGGAGTGTGCATGACCTGATCTTGATGTGCAGGCACTGGATCGGGGACATCGTCAAAGATCAGATAACCCAACTCCTCCTGCGAGGCAAACCGCCGCGCCAGCTCGTCAGAAATATTAATTTTCCGCGTACCCGGGAATTTCTGCAGATACAGATGGGGTCGCAGGAAATATTGTTCCGGCGATTCAACCAAAGCCTGACTCTTGCGCAAAGGTGATTTCAGCCAGTTTCGACGCATAAAATCCGGGCGAAATACTAAATTCCCCTCCTCGGCTGATATATCGACAACCCTTGGCGCATCGTGCAGTGTATAGCTCATCAAATCGATACGCGGGTCGTAATAGGCGGTAATAAATTTTGCGTAACCTTGCTCGCCCAACGCCGGATTCGCCAACCAGGCCATGCGCTCTTCAACAAGAATCAGCTCGCCTGATTCGTCGTAAGATTCTAGCCGCAGTGGATAAAAATGCTGTTGATCAACCCAGATCAGTACTTTGCGATCATAGTAACCAAGTAGCCAATCTTCCTTTGGCGTTGCCTCAATAACGAAGCAGGGCACGCCGCCTTCGTCCGCATAGTGTGTGTAATCATCGCCCATTAGTTTGATATCGGCGACGGCTTTACGATAATACGTGCCATCCGCGTGCCGCAACGTGATATGCGAACGAGTGCTCGGGAAACGCACAGTCTCTTTCAGTACATCAGCGCCGAGCAATTTAACCGAAAACTCCCAGGCGTCTCTGCCTACGATAGCGTCAAAAGATTGAGGACTGTTTTGAAACGGCACATCCCGCTGGGGTTGTGGAATTCTTCGCACTCGCCTGAGACTTGGCGTATAAACAAACATATCCAAACGGGTCTTAACGGCTTTGTCAGAACGCTTCACGTACCACATATGTTGCTGACCAGCGATTCGTGGCGGGTAAGTGAAATGGTGAATCATGCGTTGATAGGGTTCTCCAGCCTGGGTTTGAATCTGTCCCCCCACGCCCGCTGCCTCCGCCACCCATTGTTTATAGGTGATAGTTATACCCTGATCGAGATAACCCGCACCGGTCATAGAGCCGTAAACATCGACTATCACGCTCGACCACCTGGCATGCTGGGTAAATTCCATGGCACGAAAAGCCATTTCTTCTACAGTGAAAGGTACAGAAAACGGATAGGGCTCTGCAGGGATGTAAGGTATTTTGCTATCCCGTGGTCCGGGGCCGCTCAGATCAAGCCGTGCGATCTCGTTCGGCAGCAGATTCTCTGCGGAGCGCCAACTTGTAATGTCTGCCGCCCGACCAAATTCGGCAGCCTCTGCGGATAAAGCCAACGCAGCCGCCATTACTACTAGCGAAAAACCCGTTCCCCAGCGTTTGTCATATTTCTTCACCATAAAAACTCCCATTTATTTGCTGACCTTGCCGCTAAATTCGCATCTGTAAATATGTTTTTGCAACCCATCATCAATCACCGTGCGACAGCTAGACACCATCAACCAGGTGATGCTAACCACGCGAAGGGGTATTGTTGGGAGTTATTTTTGTTATGTGGTCGCTACACAGCACTCGTGCATAGCAAACTGAATGCAGATACAGTCTAACACTGGCTCAATGAATTTTCTAAGGGAGTACCTGGTATTAACCTGCGGTGATTTCAACTCCAGCACCAGACACAAAAAACATGATGCACCCTCAGAATCCTCCTGATATTAATGAGCATTCTCAGTAAATATTTCTTCTGCCCAGGTTTCAATTTGTCCACTAAAGTGATGTTAGTTCACCATGTGTGCTTTTGTTATGTGCACTTACTGCAGCATATATCCTGCTTTTTGGTGTTTAGAATTAATTGATCGTCGAGTGGTCATGACACCTAACTATTATTGAATACTACATGCTTCATATGGTTGCAAAACGTCCAATTCTGATAGAACTAACCCTCTGTGAACTCTAATACCAAGATCCTATTTGTTTACGTGGCGCCAGTGAATAATGGCTGGACTTGGTGAATTGCTGGGTCTAATCTTCCTGAATCGAAATCGTTAGGAACCGTTTCTATAATGGCGAAATTAGCGAGCCTGGATATCCTTACGCCAGGTGAATACAAGTCTCTAGAAAGACTGCACAAGGTTTAATAGTGACGCCCACCCTGACCCCGAAAATAATATGAAGGAGAAAATGATGTTTGATCTAGGTGATTTTATCGAACAGTGTAAAGATGCTGTACAAGGTGACAACCCACAGGGTCGAGTTAACGAGCTGATGCAGGAGGCTTTTCGCGATCCCGACTCCGTGAATAAAGCTCTGACAGACGCTGCACCGAAAAACAATGTGGCACCACTTTATGCCGACGAAAACTTGACCGTGCTACGGGTTTTTACCCCCGCTAATTTTATTAGCCCCATTCACAATCATTTGATGTGGGCGGTAATTGGCATTCTTGACGGCGAAGAAAAAAATTATCTGTATCGCCGTACCGAAGATGGCGGCATAAAAGTAGAGAAAGAGGTTGTGCTAAACAAAGAGGCTGAGATTTTTTCTTTACGCGCTGATGCCATCCACGCGATAGAAATTTCGCCGGAACAACCGCTGTGTGGTCTTCACGTCTACGGGGGGCACATCCTGCAGCGCTCGAGCCGAAGCATGTGGCATCCAGAGACTATGGAAGAAGTTCCTTATGACTTTGAGCAGTTGATGGACTTTTGTAAAACACTTATGAATCAGCGAAAAGCTGGCTGAGAGTCATTGCAAATGGTCAGAATTACAACGCTAAACTGCTTAACACAAGCCAGTGAAGAACACAGTCAAGATCAGGGCCTCAATAAAGGGCTAACATCAATAATCGCCGATAATTCTTTTTTATCGCTAGCATCCACATTCGGTAGGTCGCCAAGTAAGGGGCAGTCGAGCCGGCTTTTCAAGTCTTCAACCATTTGTTGATGACAAGGGTCTTGAGCGCCGGTTCGATTGGCCACCCACCCTGCCAGCATTAGTCCATCGGCAGCGATGGCCTCAGCAGTCAATAACGCGTGATTAAGACAGCCCAGTTTGATGTCGACCACAAGAATCACCGATGCCTTTAATAGTCGCACGATGTCAGCGAAGGTTTCCTGATCATTAAGTGGCACCCGCCAACCACCGGCCCCTTCTATAACCGTAAAGTTCGCATTCAGCGCAAGTGTTGCTCGGCAGTATTCGGCCAGTTCTGCAGCTTTTAGATTTATATCTGCCTGCCGCGCAGCAAAGTGTGGAGCGATAGTCGGTTCCAGTGCCACAGGGTTGATTTGCTGATAACTCAGCGGAACGGTGGTGGCAGCCTGCAATTCAAGTGCGTCGTCATTACGCAAACCCTGGGACGTTATTTCGCAACCGGCGGCCACGGGCTTAATCGCAGCCGTTGTTAAGCCCCGCGCAGCAGCAGCGTCCAGTAAGGCCACAGCGACGGTGGTCTTGCCGACTCCGGTATCTGTACCCGTGATGAAGTAGATCCGAGTCATGGATACGCCCGCGCCTGGCGATATTCGTGCAAGGCAGCGGACAAAGTATCCAGGAGCCTATCGATATCAAGTTCTTCATGCTCGGCGTTGATGGTGATACGCAGCCTGGCACTTCCATGTGGCACAGTAGGAGGCCGAATAGCTCCCGTCCAGAAACCTTTACCCAGCAAATATTCACTGATTTTCATCACTTGCTCATCGTTGCCAATTAACACCGGTTGAATCGGGGTGATGGATTTGAGCACGGGAATATCAAGCTGCCTGGCACCCGCTTGAAAACGTCCTATCAGCTCACGTAATTTTTCTCGTCTCCAGCTTTCACTATCAACCAGTTGAAGCGCGACCCGCGTGGCGGCAGCTACAGCCGGTGGCAGCGCTGTGGTGTAAATATAGGTTCGACCAAACTGGATAAGCGTTTCGATCAGCGCCTCACTACCGGCGACAAAAGCGCCAAAGGCTCCGAAGGCTTTACCGAGGGTGCCGATCAATATCGGTAGCTGCTCGGCATTCATTCCAAAATGCTCAGCAATACCTCTGCCATTTTTGCCCAACACGCCAAAGCCATGAGCGTCATCAACCATTAACCAGGCATGATGGCGATCGGCAATATCGGCCAGGGCCGGTACATCGGCCAGATCACCATCCATACTAAATACGCCATCGGTGGCTAATAATTTTCGGTTGCATTGAGTAGAACTGAGTAGCAAATCAAGTGCAGCCAAATCCAGATGAGGATAACGCTGAAATTCGGCGCGGCTCAAAAAGCCACCGTCTAGCAAAGAGGCATGATTCAGTTGATCCTGCGCCACCAGATCGCCGCCATCCGTCAGCGCCCGAACAGTCCCCACGTTGGCCATATAACCTGTTGAAAACAGCAGTGCCCGAGGACGACCGGTAAATTCGGCCAGCTCCTCTTCGAGCGTCTGATGGATTACCGAATGACCACTGACCAGATGTGAAGCGCCACTGCCAACGCCGTATTCATCGCTAGCATCTTTAAATGCGGCGATCAACGCGGGGTGGTTGGCGAGGCCAAGGTAGTCGTTGCTGCTAAATCCGATACATGTCCGACCATCGACCTGAACTTGCGCGCCCTGGGGAGACTGCAGAATCTTTCGCTGGCGATACAGGTTTTTCACCCGTCGAGTATCGAGAGCGGTTTGTAACTCGCGATCAGGCGAGGTCATTTTGTGAACGCCAGCTTTAGTTAGGCCAGATGACAATGAGACGGGAGCTAACTGGCCGCATCATAGAAATGTTTATCACTTTCTGCATTTGCTATGGCGGCCTTCATCGCGGTTTCCTGATCAGGATGGCTGTAATACTGCTCAGGTTTAATGCCCAGGCGATCAAACAATTGCATGTCTTTATTAGCAGCAGGATTCGGCGTGGTTAACAGTTTTTCACCGTAAAAAATAGAGTTTGCACCGGCGTGAAAAGCCAGCGCCTGCATCTGTTCGTTCATATCCTCACGGCCAGCAGATAGTCGAACATGTGAAAGCGGCATAATAATCCGGGCCACAGCAATGGTGCGGATAAACTCAAAAGGCTCGAGAGCGGCTTCGTTTTCAAGCGGTGTGCCGGGTACTTTGACCAGCATATTGATGGGCACGGATTCCGGGTGCTCGGGTAAATTGGCTAATTGCACCAGCAAACCGATACGATCCGCCGTGGTTTCGCCCATACCAACAATGCCACCACAGCAGACTTTCATCCCTGCGTTGCGGACACTACCCAGTGTATCGAGTCTATCCTGGTAGGTGCGCGTAGTGATCACCTCACCATAATATTCAGGGGAGGTGTCGAGGTTGTGGTTGTAGTAATCCAGCCCGGCGTCGGCCAGGCCCTGTGCCTGGCTATCGGTCAACATACCCAGGGTCATACAGGTTTCCAGACCCAGGGCTTTAACATCCTTGACCATCTCGATGACCTGGGGCATGTCTTTGTTACTGGGTGAGCGCCATGCCGCACCCATGCAAAATCGAGTCGCACCGTTATTTTTAGCCGCTTTAGCCTCTACCAACACACGTTCGATTTCGAGCAGCTTTTCTTTTTCTAATCCGGTGTTATAAATACCGGCCTGAGGGCAATATTTGCAATCTTCAGGACAGGCACCGGTCTTGATAGACAACAGCGTACTGATTTGCACTTCGTTGGGATCAAAGTGTTCTCGGTGCACCGATTGAGCCTGAAACAACAAATCATTAAATGGCTGAGCAAATAAAGCCTGCACCTGCTGGAAAGTCCAGTCGTGGCGAATAGCGGTGGGCATAGCTTCTGTACGCATAGGTTCTGTGGGCATGGCGATAGTCTCAGTGATGCTGTTAAATGGGTGGCGGTTAAGCAGTTTCGTGGCCGCTCGCCAAACCACATGGCAGGCCGACAATGATAGAGGTGACCACGCCGCTGTCAACCTTATGAAGTGATTGAAGTTAACTGCCAACTTCTGCTCGTCAATAACAATAGCAGTAGGCAAGAATAATCATCAGCCAGGATGCCGATATGATTAGCCCCAAAACTCTTACAAATCCAGGCTCAGACTCAGGTAACAATAGCCTGCCAGCAAAACTACTTACCTGGTTAAGCTATGCATTGCTGCCTGGGCACTGCTTGCTGTGTAAATCCGACACAAAGCGCAGGTTTGATTTATGTGCTGTGTGCGAGCAGGACCTGCCGTGTATTGGTACCCGCTGCGATATTTGTAGCGTGCCGGTTCATAGCGCGATATTGATTGATTCAAACTCAGAACCTGACCCCTTGCAACAACGCAAGCCAAAACTCGTAACGTGTGGCAACTGCCAACATCACCCACCACCATTTTCCGCCACTATTATTCCTTATCTATATCAAGCGCCCGTGGATCAACTCATATGGCGATTCAAGTATAAAGGCAATCTGGTAGCAGGCAGAGTGTTAGCACAATTACTCGCAAAAAATATACGCGCACTACACAAAACGGAGGGCGCTATCAAACCGGACTTCATCATTCCGGTACCCCTGCATTGGCGAAGACGTTTTAGTCGCGGTTTTAATCAGGCTTGTGAACTTGCGGTGGTGGTCGGTAGGCAGTTAGAGATTCCTGTAACCAAGCGCTTAATTAAACGTGTTATTCATACACCGGCGCAACAAAGCGTTAATCGCAAACAACGCCAGAGCAATACGCCTCACTCCTTTGTTGTCAGGGCAACGAAGCCCGAGTGTGAAATCAAAGGCCGAAGTTTCGCTATCATCGATGACGTTATGACCACTGGCAGCACCGTCAATGCGATTGCCAGATTACTGGTCAAAAATGGGGCTGCCCAGGTCGTTGTTTGGGCCATCGCACGCACACCGCTGGAAAATTAGGCCATTGAAGACGATAATCAACCTATGGATACTTTACTCAACCCCTGTAATGAAACTCTTTGGCAAAGACTTGTAGACGAAATCACCGTGACAGTCGACGATGAACCTTTGCTGGCTGGGTTTCTCCATGCCACCATTCTCAATCACGGTGATCTTGCGTCGGCATTGAGTTATCACCTGGCTAATAAATTGCACAGCGATATTACCCCGGCTCTGCTTTTAAAAGAGGTCTTCGACACCGCATTCACCGACGATCCAGCTATTATCGACAGCCTGCGCTGCGACATTATCGCTAATTTCGAACGGGACTCGGCCTGTATTAATTTTTCAACGCCCTTCTTATATTACAAAGGTTTCCATGCCCTGGCCGCTTACCGCGTGGCCCATTGGTTGTGGCTGCATCAACGACAATCCCTGGCGCTGGTCTTGCAGAGTCGCATCTCTGTTGTGTTTGGTGTTGATATTAATCCGGCTGCCGTGATCGGCAAAGCAGTTATGTTTGATCACGCCACGGCCCTGGTAATCGGCGAGACTGCGGTAGTTGAAGACTGCGTTTCGATTATGCAATCGGTAACTTTGGGCGGCACCGGCAAAGAAACCGGTGACCGCCACCCGAAAGTTCGGCGTGGTGTTTTAATTGGTCCGGGCGCGACCATATTGGGCAATATAGAAATTGGCGAAGGCTCAAAAATCGCTGCGGCGAGCGTGGTACTAAAAGACGTGCCGGCCCACTCTATTGTCGCAGGGGTGCCGGGCAAAGTGGTCGGGACAACCAGCAATGATGACCCTGCGGAAAAAATGGATCATGGTTTAGAGGGTTGCGGAGCTTATTAATGAAGCTCTGAACCATAAAGCGCTGCCAACGATTAATCTCTGAAGCCTAATCCACCTGGCCAAAAAGCGTGCGGATTCAGGTGACCAAACTCCACATTAAATATCTAAAAAAATCAGCACTTCACCAATATTTCTCGCACCCAGCATTTGCATTAGCAGACGGTCGACCCCCAGTGCTACGCCTGCGCAGGGCGGTAGTCCTGCCTCTATGGCCCCCAGTAGCTTCCGGTCAAGAGGCACAGTTGGCTTCCCCAGGCCATGCCTCTGGATATTGTCCTGTTCAAATCGCTTGCTAAGCTCTGCGGCATCTGCCAGTTCATAGTATCCGTTGCACAACTCCATTCGGTCGTAAAATACCTCGAAGCGTCGAGCGATTGTCGCACCACAGGCATCGACAGAAATGTCGGCCAAAGCGGCCTGGCAGGCTGGATAATCGTGAACAAATAAAATACCATTTGGTAGGCTTGGCTCTATCCGTAAACTAAAAATTAAATCCAGACAAGTTGCCCGATCATCTTGACTACAATCCCGGTCAGCCAGTTGACCGGCCAAAGCTCTAAGCGTATTAAGTTCACCCCCGTGTGGATCAATCCCAGTTTCGGTCTGAAACAGTTCTCGATAGGATTTTTTTGAATAACCTTCAGCGCTATCAGCGGCACCCACTTCAACCAGTAGATCAAACACCTCGCCCATCAGGCGATGTTCATCCCAGTCGACCCGATACCATTCGAGCATGGTGAATTCAGGATGATGACGTTGACCCAATTCGCCCTGCCGAAAGGCTTTACCCAGATAATAGAGCGAGCCAATACCAGCGGCCAATAAGCGCTTCATATAATATTCGGGAGAACTTTGCAGGTACCTTGCATCCGCGTCTGCAAGCTGGAGACAGTCTATATGAACATCGCTAGCGCCGGTTAAGCCGAGCACCGGCACGTCTACTTCAAGTACCGCTCTGGCAAAAAAAAACCGCGTAGCTCAGCCAGTAGTTGTGCCCGGCGCTGTATAATTGCAAGTGTGGCCGATGGCTGCCAGATACTGTCCATGGAAGGAATTGAGGCCCTGTTTATGGAATCAATTATAAGAATACGCGCCTAGTCTTTCGCTCGGCTCAGATATTCACCGGTTCGCGTATCGACACGAATGATTTCTCCCTCGTTAAGAAACAGAGGCACCTTTACTACTGCCCCAGTCGTCAGTGTCGCGGGCTTTGTGCCACCCTGAGCGGTATCACCTTTTAAACCGGGGTCAGTTTGGACTATTTCCAGCTCGACATGATTTGCTGCCGCGACGGCCAGAGGCGCACCATTGTAGAGTGTTACCACGCAATTTTCCTGCTCGCATAGCCACAGCGCTGTATCGCCAACGGTCGCCTTATCGGCCTGATGTTGCTCAAAAGACTCCGGCTCCATAAAATGCCAGAACTCGCCATCGTTATATAAATATTGCATGTCTCTATCCATAACATCGGCACCTTCAAGAGACTCTCCGGATTTAAAGGTTCGCTCCCAAACCCGTCCGGTGTTGAGATTCCGCATGCGCACGCGATTGAAAGCCTGACCTTTACCGGGTTTAACAAATTCGTTTTCCAGTATCGAACAGGGATCACCATCAAGCATAATTTTCAGCCCGGAACGAAATTCATTGGTAGAATAGGTCGCCATTCTCGCCTCTATACTTTAGTTAAATTTAACAGCTCACATTAACGGCCGCCATGATACCTCACACCGCCGCCCCTTTGCAGACCAGCAGTTGGCAAGAAGAGCTCTCCCGCGCTATTCGTGATCCGCACGAATTATTTAAGCTGCTCGAACTTGACTCCGCAACTCTACCCGCCGCGTTGGCGGCCGATAAAGACTTTGCACTGAAGGTACCGCTTCCCTACCTGGCGAGAATCCGCAAAGGCGATATTAACGACCCGCTGCTGGCACAAGTTTTACCCACCGGCGCTGAGCTATTAACGACACCAGGCTATAGCTCTGACCCTCTCGAAGAAAACCGGGCGAACCCCGCCTCGGGGCTTATCCACAAGTATAAAGGTCGCGTGCTATTAATCGTAAGTCCGGCCTGTGCCATACATTGTCGATATTGCTTCCGACGGCATTTCCCTTATGGGGATAACCAACCGGGCCGGAAGCAATGGCAAGCGGCTTTTGACTATATCGCTGCAGATTCCACCATTAGCGAAGTGATCTTAAGTGGTGGCGACCCCCTCGCCGCCAATGATAATTACTTGCAGTGGCTGACTGCCCAGATAGCATCAATAGCCCATATTAAAAGGCTGCGTGTGCACACCCGGTTTCCCGTAATGATACCGTCAAGAATCGATGAAAATTGTATCCAATGGCTTACGGGGACGTGTCTAAAAACAATCGTCGTACTCCATGTTAACCACCCTAACGAGCTCGATGTTGGCGTTCGCGAAGCTGTTGATCGGCTTAAAATAGCAGGCGCTTATGTGCTCAATCAGGCGGTTTTGTTAAAGGGCATTAACGATGATGCCAATACACTGATCGCGCTCAGCGAAAAATTATTTGCGACCGGTATACTGCCCTATTATCTGCACGTCTTAGATCCTGTATTGGGCGCCGCACATTTTGATTGTGATAAACACAAGATCATAGATCTAGGCATTCAATTGAGAGCAAATTTGCCGGGCTACCTGGTGCCAAAAGTCGTATCCGAACAACCCGGCGCCCACTCGAAAGTGCCCTTATGATAGCTGTTTGCCACTAATTCCAGCTTATAATCGTATAGGTAAACCACATCAACTAAATAATAGGTATATCCTGCCAGTGTCACTATAATGCCAACGAAAATCTCAATCACAACCACTCACCCCACGAATTGCATCCAAGGACTTAATAAAGCTCATGCAAGCTGAAGGCACCCTTAACTTGTTGGTTATCCAGGACAGTGCGGAGCAGACGAACCACCTTATAAATTTATTGCAAAACTCATCCTATACTGTCAAAAGCGGCATCGTTGAAAATCCCCAAGAGCTCGGTGCCATACTAGAAGAACAGACCTGGGATTTAGCCCTTGTCGATTACGAATCCGAGATTGTTCCCGCGCAAAAGCTCCTGTCGCAATTCAAAAAAATTAAAGCCGATATTCCAGTCATTTTGATCACGAATGGTACCGATAACTCCTCGACTATTGAAGGCATGCGAATGGGCGCTGATTTTGTGGTGCCGATGGATGAAGACCAGTATTTTTTGCTAGCTGTCGATAGTAGTCAGGAAAACCTGAAACAGCGGCGCAGGCAAGTCTCATGGAAACAGCAATGTCTAGCGGCAGAATCGCGCTGCGACAAGCTGATGGACAACTGCAAAGATGCCATTGCAATTGTCCAGGAAGGTACTTTTGTCTATGTAAACGGGGCCTACGCCCACCTCTTTGGATACCCCGGCTCAGACGGCATGATATTACTTCCAGTAATCGATACATTGGAACAGACGTCACAGGCTGAATTGATGCCTTATTTAAAACCTCTGACCGAGGAGGACTCCGTCAGTGATACGGCCATCGATATCAAGGCAATAAAGTCTGATGACAGCAATATGCAAACCACTATTAATATCTCTAAAGTGAGTTACCAGGGAGAGGCA
The DNA here is from genome assembly GCA_021773435.1 of Porticoccaceae bacterium. GTDB lineage: Bacteria > Pseudomonadota > Gammaproteobacteria > Pseudomonadales > Porticoccaceae > HB2-32-21. The sequence goes on along the minus strand of JAJFKC010000012.1, from coordinate 49,646 downwards.
GCCTTGCAGTTTCTCGTCCACCATGTCCTGCTGACGAGTGACACTGAAGCAATCCATGAAACTGACGACCGTCCCGTACCCTTGTCAAGCATTCAACCTAAAAAGGTGATGGACGATGTGGGTAAAGTCATTTTAAATGCTCGGCGCACCGGCGAGCCGTCAATGATATTCTATGCCCATATTGATCAAATCGATGACTTCCGCCGTACTTCTGGCCCACTGTTTGCTGAACAACTGACGACCGTTCTGCTAGCTAATATAATTGAAAACGCTCCATCTTCGACTCGATCAATATCAAGCTATTCGGAAGATACGATAGTACTGATCCTCGACGAGGACAATATCGAAACCGGACTCGAACAAGCTAATACGCTCTGCCACTCCGTCGCTTCAAAAACATTTTCTGTCGGCAATAATAGTGTCTCTCTGTCACTGACAATCTGTGTGGGGCCCATCAACGAAACCACAGAATCAGCGCTTGATTGTATTAATCAGTGTCAACAAGTCATAGAGGCCGTAGACTCTGATTTAGATCAGGCCGGTAGCGATCCAAAAGTCTATTGTCTCGAAACCGGGCCTGAGCATAAAATCAAATCAGAACAACAGGTAATTGAATTTGGCAAGTTATTATTAGAGCAGCGCCTTATTGGTATAGCGTTCCAACCCATTGCAGCACTTCAGGGGCAACCTGCAGAGTTATATGAAGTTCTGATGAGACCTAAGGTTGACCAATACCCAGATGGCATTCCAGAAGATTTTATCGCTAAGGTATTTAAAACAAATGTTGCTGCAGATATAGATCGCTGGGTTATTCTGGAATCCATCAAATTTCTCGCTGATAAACTTCGTCAGCGTCCAGAGACAAAACTATTTATTAATCTCAGTGCTGCTAGTATCCGGGACACTGGTTTTACAGCCTGGTTAAAAGAGGCGCTAAAGGCAGCGGGAATATCGCCACAGCATATAATCTTTCAGCTACGTGAGCTTGATGTCGGGCGTTATGTCAACCAGGCTGTGAATTTAATCTCACAACTCGAGAAAATACAGGCGAAAAGCGCTTTAACGCATTTCGGGCTCGCGATAAACCCTTTGTTGGTTCTAGCGAAACTCCCTGTCAATTTCGTAAAGATCGATAACACTATTGTTGATACGGCGGGTACCGGTGGCGGAGATGCTGCTACGCTGGAAAGTATATTAAGCTCGCTACAAGATCTAAACCTGGAAGTTATCGTCCCTTTCGTTGAAACACCCTCGATAATGCCAACTCTATGGCAACATGGCGTTAGTTACATCCAGGGTCATTATATCCAGGGACCCAGTGCAGAGATGAACTACGATTTTTTTGAAAACAACTGATCGACAAGATCATTCAGTCCGTCTCACGATCTCTAATACCCATTAAATAGAGTATTCCGTCCAGGCCAATATTAGAAATTGCCTGCTTGGCACTAGCCCGCACCAACGGCTTCGCATGATAAGCGATACCCAGGCCGGCAATACTCAACATCGGCAAATCATTTGCGCCATCGCCAACGGCAACAGTTTGCTCTAATTTTATATTCTCGTTGGCCGCTAATTCGATCAATAAATCCGCTTTACGCTGACCATCAACAATGTCGTAGTTAACTTCGCCGGTAACAACGCCGTTGGCCATATCCAAAGTATTCGCATACATATAGTCAATGCCCAGACGGTCTCGAATGCGTTCACCAAAAAATGTAAATCCACCGGACAAAATTGCAGTTTTGTAGCCCAGAGATTTCAGCGTATTAACCAAATATTCTGCGCCCTCAGTCAACTTTAATTGCCCGGCAACCTCATCCAGAACACTTGCATCCAGGCCCTTCAGCATCGCAACCCGCTGTCGAAAACTACCTTGAAAATCTATTTCTCCAGCCATAGCGCGGGCCGTAATCGCGGCCACCTCATCGCCAACCCCGGCAACCGATGCTAGCTCATCAATCACTTCACCTTCGATTAAGGTTGAGTCCATATCAAAAACCACCAGTCGACGATGGCGGCGATAAACTGTGTCTTCCTGATAGGCAAGATCGATATTTAGCTGCGACGATAATTCCAGCAGAGATTTTCGGTAGGCGCTGATATCCTGTCCTTCACCACGGATAGAAAATTCGACACAGGCTTTGCGGGCGTTATTTGCAGCACCCACATCATCCAACGGGATACGGCCGGATAATCTGGAAATGTGATCGATATTTAAACCTTCTTGCGCCGTCACTTCAGTAACTTTTGCAATATGCTCAGCGCTAATAAATCGGGCCAACAAAGTGACGATATGCTGGGGCTTACCTTGTTGGCCAACCCAACTGGCATAACTTTGTTCGCTGACAGGTTCAAAGCGCACCTGCACACCGAGTTCATGCAAGTCCGATAGCGCATCTTTAAGCACCGAGTTTATGTCGTCGATGCGAGGAATTTGAGCGAGAATGCCGAGACTTAAACGGTCGTGTATAACCGACTGACCGATATCGAGAATATTGACATCGTATTGTGCTAATAAAACCGCCACAGCAGTGGTGATTCCAGGTTTATCCTGACCCGATACGTTGATCAATAAGATATCTTTCACAGACGAACTAACCTAACAAACTAGCCCTGGGCTACGACTGGCTATTATAGTAGAGGCACTGCTAATATAGAACGGTGGCACACCCCTTACGAATCAGATATTCAGCGCTTGGCATTCAGCCAAAATTACTGCTCCCCGTCATTGCATTCTGTGTCTGTTTTGGCATCCTGATTCTGTCTTCATTATGGCTTTATCTCGACCGTCTTGGCCAGCAACAATCCGACAAGCTAGGCCAACATCTGTCTCGCGCACTCGCCGATCAAGCTCGCCAGCCACTGCTATATAAGGACAGCATCAGCCTGCAGGTTCTGGTCAATAAATTTGTCAACGATTCTCCTGAAGTGCTACGCGCTGGTATTTTCGATATTAATGACAAACTTCAGACACAAAGTGATAGCCGCCTCAATCTCGAAGACCATGACTTTAGTCTCTATACCCATCACATTACTGTTGAGCACTCCACTATCGGTTACACACGGTTATGGCTTGGCTCAGAAAACATCAAATGGCCCTTGCAGGCCTTATTCTGGGTTGCGCTGTTGGTGTGGTTGTTGTCAAGCAGCCTGCTTTGTCTCGGCCTTAGTGTCATGGGACGCAAACTTTCCAGGCGTTTAACACGTATTGTGATGGGCCTGCCAGTTCGCCTCCATACCGAAAATGATGATGAAATCAGCAGGCTTGAAACCCATATCAAGCCATTACTAGTTAAGCCATCTATTGATCAAAACGATGACCACAGCAATGACCAAAGCCAGGACAAAACATCACTTACCTTGACAATCTGTTGTGAGAATATCCAACGTCTGGCTGCACAGCTCACTCAGAAAAGTTATCACGACCTGTTGATAAAGTTGGACACGATTTCTAATACGACGGCTAAACTATATGCTGCCCAGAGACTGACTGGATCCCAACACTGTTTACATCTACGCTTTGACTGTGAAGGCAATCAGCTTAACGCCCTGATACGCGCAGTCAGCTGCTACACAGCGATCAGTGAAATCCTTAAACGAATTACACCCCGCTCGGGTACCGGACTGATACTTTGCGCCGCGCTCGGACACACCGAAGCCGCCGACCTTAGATTGGTCAATTCAGCGCAAGATCAGAAAGAAATGGGAGACGCAAAAACACCCCCGCCTGACTCACAAATTATTCAGGATCAGCAGCGGGAATTGGTGATAGAGCGTTTAATTAAAACCACTGCTCTGGCTGATCCCTGGCAGTTACTGATTGAGGCAGAATTAGTAACTACTGAGGCAATAAATACCGACAGCAATCCTGGCGACACGCCTAGCGACACGACTGGCAGCATAATTAATTATGAGCCCTTACCCAACGCCGATGGCCAGGTTTTATTCGATTGTCTTGGCGCAGATTATCAGATCGTCCTGACTAGGCAGTTGGACTATCTTTATAGTCAATTGCCCAGTGGCTTATTTCCACGAGCTCAGCTGCCACAAGCTAAGCCATCATCCGATGGCCAACAAACATCGTTAACGGCAAACCCTCTTAACGAGGTTGCATCCTGATCGCGCCGTCAATGCGAATTGTCTCACCGTTGATATAGCCATTCTCGGCGATATGTGCCGCCAGACTACCGTACTCATGGGGTTCACCCAGACGACTGGGGTTTGGCACACTTGCGGCTAATGATTGTTGAACGTTATCTGGCATGCCTCGTAACAATGGCGTGCCCATAATCCCAGGTGCAATAGTATTCACCCGGATGCCCAACTTAGCGAGATCACGAGCCATGGGTAAAGTCATGCCAACGATACCACCTTTGCTGGCCGAGTAGGCACATTGCCCAACCTGGCCTTCGTAGGCTGCGACCGACGCAGTGTGGATAATCACGCCGCGCTCGCCATCAACCAGGTCATTTTTTGCCATTACCGCTGCACAACAGCGCGCGGCATTAAAACTGCCGGTAAGATTAATACCGATCAGCATGGCGAAATCTTCCAGGGGCATGGGTTCGTCGTCCCGGTTGAGAATTTTTTGCGCCGGACCAATGCCTGCGCAATTGATCAGCACATCAATTCGACCAAATTTCTCGACAACACCGGCGACAGCCGTTTCGACCGATTCAGCCGAGGCCACATCAACCGACCAGAATCCAGCATTATCGTCACCCAGTGCTGCAACAACCTCGCCGCCAGCCTCGGCGTTTAAATCAAAAATCGCTACTTTCGATCCACGACTCGCCAAAATCTCGGTCGTCGCTTTACCTAATCCGGACGCTCCACCTGTTACCACGGCTACTTTGCCAGACAAATCCACATGCTTCTCCTCGTTGATAATGCCCGGTGAGCCGGACAAATAATATTTACACTGATTTCGTCGTACTTTGGGATAACCTTTCTGGGATAACCTTAAAGCCCTAATTCTTCGACCATGGCATCGCGCATTTTAAACTTCATGATTTTGCCGGTGACTGTCATGGGGTAATCGTCGACAAAGCGAATGTAATGGGGCACTTTAAAGTGCGTAATCTGGCCTTTACAAAAGGCCCGGATATCACCTTCAGTCAAGGTCACCCCATCCTGGCATTTGATCCAGGCGCAGACCTGTTCACCGAGACGCTGATCCGGCACACCGATCACCTGCACCTCCTGAATACCGGGATGGGTGTATAAAAACTCTTCAACCTCTCTAGGATAAATATTTTCGCCGCCGCGAATAACCATATCCTTGATACGCCCAGTTACCTGCACATAGCCGTCATCGTCCATCACACCGATATCGCCGGAATGCAGCCAGCCGCCGGCATCGATGGTTTCAGCCGTTTTCTCGGTGTCATCCCAGTAGCCACTCATCACCGCGTAGCCCCTTGTACAAATCTCACCTTTTTCGCCCAGTGCGACCACGCGATTATTCTCGTCGACTATTTTGGTCTCCAGATGCGGACAGGGCTTACCGACCGTGCCCACCCGCTTATCAAAGGGATCGTGGGGTTCGGTAACATGGCTCACTGGGCTTAATTCTGTTTGTCCATAAGCGATGAGTATTTCGGTCATGCCCATCTTGTCGATGACCTGCTTCATCACTTCAACCGGACATGGTGCCCCGGCCATAATACCAGTGCGCAGGTGTTCAAACTTAAATGAGTCAAACTGCGGATGATCGAGCTGGGCAATAAACATGGTCGGTACGCCATGCAGGGTGGTGCATTTTTCATCGATAAGCACCTGCAAAGTGGTCAGTGGCTCAAAGGCTTCACCGGGGAACACCGCTGTCGAACCATGAGTCATACAACCCAGATTACCGATTACCATGCCAAAACAGTGATACAAAGGTACTGGAATGCACACCCGGTCGTGCTCGGTAAGTTTCATTACGTCGCCATTGACCTGACCATTATTCAGCACATTGCAATGACTCAATGTCGCCCCTTTCGGATTGCCGGTGGTGCCACTGGTAAACTGAATATTAATAGCGTCATCCGGTGATAGCAGCTTTGCCAGCTCCTGCATCCGGGCGGTTTCCTCATCACCACCCATGTCGCAAACCTCGCCAAAATTGTACATGCCAGCGGTTTTCTCTTCACCGAGCCGAATCACCATGTCCAGATGCGGCAGTTTTTCCGACTTCAACTGGCCCGGCGCGCAATCGGATAACTCAGGGGCCAAAGTTTGCAGCATCTCCAGGTATTGGCTGGTCTTAAATACCTCGGCAGTAATTATCGCTCGACACTTGACCTTGTTGAGCGCGTATTCCAGCTCGTAAAGTCGGTAGGCCGGATTGATACAGACCAGAATGGCACCGATTTTTGCTGTGGCGAATTGGGTCATACACCATTCATAGCAGTTGGGTGCCCAAATCCCAACACGGTCACCCGGTTCGATACCCAGAGCCAATAACCCGGTGGCCAGACGATCAACCTGGACCTGGTAATCGCGGTATGTCCAGCGAATATTTTGATGAGGAATCACCAGGGCTTCACTATCGGCGAAACGAGCCACGACATCATCAAACTGATTGCCGATGGTGTTATAAATAAGAGGATCTTTCGCCTCTCCACACTTATAGCTTTGCTTCGACATGGTTTTTACCATCATGGTTAGTCAATCATTGCTTAGGACTTGTTTGTATGAGCTTATTTGCATGAATCTAGTTGTTTGAATTGGGTATCTGTCGGGCGGCTGTGTTCGGCCCTGTACAACTACCGCGCCAAGTATCACCAGAGCCATTTTCCAAGAAATGGCTTATTTCGACAAGCCTTGCTAGAGATTTAGGCAATCAATATTAGGCTGGACAATGCCTACGTATAAATTCAATCATTCGATTTAAGGCTATTTGACTTTCCGGCAAACCATCGATAATCGGGTGAACATGGGTGGTCTTACGCCACTCACATAGCTCGCTCACAACACCTTGCTGCTTCGCAAAGTCCGCGATACGAACACCATCATCGCGCAAAATCTCGTTGCTGCTGACATGTACCTGTAACGGCGGAAAACCGCTTAGATCGGCGTAAACCGGCGATATCATGGGGTCAGTGCAAAGGTTGTCACCCAGAACCAGCTCTCTAACCAGGGGAATAAGGCGGTTACTCAATAACGGATCCGCACCCTCATTGGCAAACATGCTGGGGCTGCCAAAAGAGAAATCAGATAGCGGCGACAGAGCGATTGCGCAGGCTGGGTTATCTAGCTCAGACAGACCAATGGCCAACAGTGTCGCCAGGGTCAGATAGCCACCTGCGGAATCTCCCGCCACGATAATGGTATCTGGACTGATGCCCTGATCCTCTACCAACCACCGGTAAGCGGCGAAGCAATCTTCGTTGGCGGTAGGATATGGGTGCTCCGGCGCTAAACGATAATCAACCAGCAACACCCTCGCATCAGCCGCCGGGCCAAGCCGCTGCGCCCATTGTTTATACATCCCCGGGACATGAATAATCATACCGCCACCATGCAAATACAACACGGTACGCTGGACGCCGGGCTGATTGTTGATCCAGAGATAAGTCGGTTGACCTTCGACCGGTTCAACCGAAACCGACGATTCATGCTTACGGGTCAGGAAGTTATCCAGCTTCGCCACCCAGCGACGGAGTTTGTCGATGGTGGCCCATTCCTGACCGGGTATGGTTTGTTTTGCCGCCCGCTTCACCAGGGGCTTAACAATAAGCCGAGAGGCGCCATTCAAGACTTTTACTTGCCAACTCATTTCCCTTCCTCCTCAATTAGTCGGTTTACAATGTGCTAGTAGTCGCCACCGGATGTCGGACAACCGGCAATCTCAACCTCCCCTACCGATGTGGTGTCATCTGCGCCGAGGGTCAAAAAGTTGTCGAGATGCCCAGCCCACTCCCGAAGGGTCTCGATAGTAAGACGCTCTTCACCGGGCCTGGTCCGCCCGGCTTCGCGCATAATGTACGGTTTTACAATAAAACGAGATACCCCATTGAATAGTCTCGCCTAACAACTGATGAACTCTCCTTATAAATATTCTGAATTAATATTACTATAATTGAAGACGGTTCCGACTCCTGTGGGTAATTATTTCCGTTTCGTTATGCTGCTGCCTATCTAAGCATCGCCTGACAGTCGTACACTCTCATCATTGGTTGAGTGCAAAAATCGAATCGCCCGTGGAGAGCCTATAACGTGACTGTGGATATTAGTATTAGCGGCTCGGTTAGCGAGCCAGAAGTTCAGGCGCTTTATCGAGCCAACGCCTGGTCATCAGCCGATAAACCCACCGAACTAGTGGCCGCACTAAATAATTCTCACACCTTGGTAACGGCCCGAATGCAAGACCAACTGATCGGCCTGGGCAATGCGATATCTGACGGTCATCTGGTGGTTTATTACCCTCATTTGCTGGTCCTACCGGCCTATCAAGGCCGGGGTATTGGTCGAAAATTACTCGCCACCATGCAAACCAGGTACTCTGGGTTCCATCAACAGATACTTCTTGCCGATGGAAAAGCCATAAACTTTTATCGCCAATCAGGTTTTGAACGGGCCGGTGGAACAGCACCGATGTGGATTTACTCGGGGACTGATCACTGACTAGCTGTCAGCCCTGTCCGGTTTGCTGTGCCCATAGTACCTGGGCCTGCTCCCAACCCACCACGGCGAGCGTTTCACCCGCCTCATCGATAAATTGCAAAGGTCCGAGAAAGGTCATATAAAACTCACTGTCCTCGGGAAAGCTGGTCTGGTCGTGGCGGGCATTACAGGCTTCATAACCATAACCCAGCGCGGAGGCAGTCGAACCACCTTCCTGATCGCCACCACGCACTTCCATTTTGCCTTTCGTCAACAGGTATTCCCCCGGCCCGACGTGAATATGTCGCGCAAACGATGAGTCCGCCGGGCAGGCAAAAATAGCTGTCCAGCCACCTACTTCTGGCGATACATGGAGCAACTTCCATTTAATCCCACCGGTCGAAAAGGCTTCAGGAAAAGGTTGCCACGCAACCGCATCTACTTGTACATAATCGCCCCTTAATTTAGTTTTAATGTCCATGTTTCCCCCCGTGGTATCTAAACGCTGATGCGCTAGAGATCAAATATTAAACGGTAGCTTTCAAACAATTGCTACAACTATTGCTACACTAGCACGCCAAATATTTAATACTGACACTCACTTTACCGGACACAAATATGCCTAAACAAAAAAAACGCGCCGAATCTCTGGCGGAGCTGGAAGCCTCTATGGCCAACTTGATGAGCAAAGAGGAAGTCGGTCAGGGTCTGGCTTTGCAATTACGCAGCACCGATGTCGTCATCACGCCATTTAGCAAATGTGGCACCACCTGGCTACAACAAATCGTCCATTGTTTGCGCACGCGGGGTGATATGGACTTCGACGATATCTCACGCGTGGTGCCCTGGATAGAAAGCAGCCCCGCGCTCGGCCTTGATCTGGATGCAGAACAACGGGCCAATCCCCGGGCCTTCAAAAGCCACCTGGAATATGAGCCGATGCCCAAAGGCGGCAAATACATCAATGCTATCCGCCACCCGGGTGATGCTCTGTATTCCATGCACAAATTTATGGAAGGCTGGTTTCTGGAGCCCGGCGCGGTCAGTCTCGACGAATTCGCCCGGGAACGATATATCAAGTCCCGCAACTATTGGCGCCATCTGAAATCCTGGTGGGCACAACGCCAGGCGCCTAACGTATTATTTTTGGTCTACGAACATATGCGGCAAGATTTAACCGGGACAATTCAGCGGGTCGCTGAATTTATCGACATCCCCCTTGATGATGAGCTTCTCGCTTTAACCATGAACAATGCCTCTTTCGAATTCATGCTCGAACACAAAGATCGATTCGACGACGCCATGATGCGGCAACTCAGTGAAGTTAAGTGTGGACTACCATCTGGCAGCGACGCGGCCAAAGTGCGAGAAGGTGCCGTTGGCACTGGTAAAAAATTAAGCACTGAGGTTATTGATGCACTCGACCAGATTTGGCAGGAAGAAATCGAAGCCGAGTTAGGCTTTAAGAATTATGAAGCGTTGATTGCCAGTTTAAAATAGTGACTGGTTAACAACAGGTTATAGTTAATCAATTAAAATTCGGGCCGCGTATTTAGTCAAACGCTCAGCTTTGTTTCAGCCTTTTTTGACAGTGATCAGACATCTATATTATCGACCACTTCCTGCGCGCCGCATGGAAATTACGGTGGCTATCACAACAAGCAACGCTGCACCTAGAAACATATAGCGATGACCAGCATCATTCAGCGCTCCCATCACAAACAGGATGATCAACAGGCTTGGTAGAGCGCCAAATAGTGTACCAAGTGCGTAGGGGCGCCAGCCGACACGTGCCAGACCACAACCGATACTTACAAGATCAAATGGCAGCGCTGCCAGGCGCATGGCAAACACTGCCGGTAGCGCTTTCTCGCGCAGATATGTTAACCAGTTAACAGAGAGTAGCTGGGGCTTTCCGTGTGCTGGCATCCACCAACTGGCAAGCCCATACCCCACCCAGGCACCGACATTAATACCGCTTATCGCAAGGACAGCAGCGACAGGCGGGCTAAATAACATCCCTCCTGCAATAACGTAGATGGAAGCCGGAAGTAGCACGAGCGGTCGAACTGCACCAATCAGCAGATAAATAACCGCAGCCAGAGGCCGACCAAAACGCACCAGCTCAGATTGTAGAAAGCCGGGCAAGTTAACTAGAACCATATCACTGTGCAACCAGGCAACAGCCCCCATAACCAGCACCAAGGTCCATACCAACGCAAATGCCCTGGCTAGTCTTCGATGCAACAACACTTCGCCAGCGAGCGGCATCGGTTTGGGCTCAGTTATTGGGTCGGTTGATGAAAACGTATCGCTCGGCAATGCGATCAATCCGCCCATTTTGGGAAACTACGCGAAGTGCCAGCTCATGCCGGCCGACAGCTACAGACCCGGTATCCCATAAGAACTGAAAGCCGATGTTGGGTACGTTGGGGTCGCTAAGATCGTCCCGAAAAATTTTCGCTTTAATCGGGCCTTCATCTCGAATTCCATAGCGAACCGATGCGACAAATTTGCGATCAACGAGTAATTCTACCCGAGCCACCCCACTGGCATTATTTATTGCCCAGCCTTTGATTTTAATTTTCCCAGTCAACACGTCATCGTCAACGATCTTGTATATGTCGGCAAAAGAAGGTGCGGGACAACTCTTGGGCAGGGGCAGGAATGGTTTGATATTCTCCCCAACAGGAACAGTTCTAGCTGCTGCGATACGACCCTCACCTTGGCGACGCACGCCCTCACCGAGATAAAATCTATAGCGCCGCGCACCGCCAAAAATGTCGGCGGTGTCTACAAGCGTTAAGCGATCAAATATTCCGCAAATCGCGCGGATAGTAGCGTAACGATTGTAACCATAGCGAGCCTCACTCTCGTCAACTATAACCAGGGCATTCTCGGTCGCGTGCCCTGCCCTGAAACTCGCCTCATCGATGCCCCATATCTGATACTGTTGATCGCGACCATGAGCATGTACCTTGTACTCATCGAGATGAGCCAGCTGGACCCTTCCGCCAAGCAGAAATTCCAACTGCGCACCAGTATAGTAGTGATCAGCGATAACATTAGCTGGCTCCGATAATTCCAGGCCATCGAGTACCGCAGCGGTGCGACTGCCCAGCTCAGACCAGCCAGCCAAACTTGATTTCGCTATGCTAACAGGCAATATCGGGTAGAGCCGATCCAGGTTAGCGACTGCCAGGTAATAGCTGAAAACACCAGCAACCCCCACCAAACCCAAGCTCGGAGCTGACCAGACCACCCATTTTCGCCATGCCGATGTGCCGCTATTTAAAAAGCTGCGCAGAGTGTCTGGCAGCAACACTAGCAGCGGCAAATACCCGCCCAGCGGCCAGTGAATGCTGAACCGTTGCTGGTCCGACCACGGGCTGAGCACGCCGTAAACAGCAATCGGGAACCCGGCAAACAGGACCAGCAGTGCAGCTCGATCATCTCCGTGCAGCGCACGCATACTGCCAACTAGCAGGGTAATAATAAAAAACAAATAAAGCACCGGCGTAGTAACAGCAGCCTGTATTGCCGGTTGAAGCAAACCTTTCGCATTGAACTGCCAGGCGTGACGTTCGCCAAATTGATACCGTAATGGTGCGAAATCCTGCTCGACATTAAACAGCAGTACCGGCAGGAGCCCACATATACCTACTGCCACCGCAATCCAAAGCCCTCCCCTTCGCCATTGTTGGCGTCCGTTAGCCGTCACCAACAAATATATCCCCGCTGCAGCAGGTACCAAAATGAAGCGGTAATGCGTCGCCAATCCACCGGCTAGCGCCAACCCGAAGACCAGCCAGTAAATCACCTTCCCCGTGCGAGTCGCTCGTTCAAGGCCGACCATTGCCAGCAGGCTAAAAAACGTCAAAGGAACATCCGGTACCGCAGCGACGCCCAGGATAGAGGCCAAAGGCAGAGTGCTGCTAAGCCCCGCAGCAAACCAGGCATCACGGACACCGACTATGGGGCGCGCTAGCATCCAGATTAAAACAAGGAATGCCAGACCTAAACCAATAAACAGGATCCTCACACCGAGTGTGCTATCACCCAGCACCGCCGTACCGGCCATAATGAGTCCGGCAGTCAGCGGCGGATGGTCAAGGTAGGCCAGTGCCGGGCGCTGTGCGCTTTGCCAGTAAAAGGCTTCGTCCCCAAAAAGATCAAGATGCACACCCAGATAAAGCTTGACCACAAACATCGTCATTAACAAGCCCACCAGAGCAAGGCACGCTGATCGACTCAGCTCATCAATTCCTCGCGTATGCATCTAGGTCCCTGGAGAGGAGTCTGATTTCCGGGTGATCGCGCCGTAGTTCCGTTTCGATGCCTGTAAACGCGTACCGTCCTCTCGCGAGAATATCTGCGGCCGTGCCAGCCCCAACGCCATAGTCGGAATGCAACGCTCGTACCCAGCACACCGAAGCCATAACTCACAGAACGCGCAAAATTGATACTACTGGCCTCTTCAAAATATCGAGTAGGGCAGCTGATTTCGCCGACCACAAACCCCCATCCAACTGCTTGAGTCAGCAATTGATTATCAAATACAAAATCATCGGAATTGGCGTTCAAGGGCAGCTGTTCTAAAACCTCACGGGAGTAGGCACGGTAGCCGGTATGAAACTCAGACAGTTTGGTTCCCAGCAAAACATTCTGAATTGCCGTAAGTACTCGATTTGCAACATATTTGTACCTTGGCATGCCGCCGCTGCGTACCGTATTACCCAAAACTCTGGAGCCGAGCACCAGATCATAAATATCGGAGACGATCATACCCGCCATAGCGGTGATTAAGCGTGGATCGTACTGATAATCTGGATGCAACATAACCACGACGTCGGCATCCAACGCCAGAGCCTCCGCGTAGCACGTCTTTTGATTGGCACCATAACCCCGATTAACCGCGTGCGTCACTACCCTTATTCCCAGGCGAGCCGCCACTTCTACCGTGGCATCGTCGCTAGCGTCGTCAACCAGGACAACATCATCGACAACATCCAATGGAATATCTTGATAAGTTTTTTCCAGTGTACGTGCCGCTCTGAATGCGGGCAAAACTACGACTACTTTTTTACCCTGTAGCATGAACTACCCAGTCAGTTCCCAACCGAACCATAAAGTCGCTCACCTAAAATCCGACCAAACTACTGTTACGCCACACTTTGATACCAAATCAGCCATAGAGGAAACCCACTATAGACAATGTCAGGAGGAATAAAATACTGTTGCTCAAAATATGGTTGGCCTATCAAGTCGTTGATGATCATCAACTATTTAGCCCATCTTTTCTCGCAGATAAACACCAATTTTATCAACTGCTTGCTGTGCCTCTTCAAGCATCAGCGCGAAAGCATGCCAGACATGAAACATCTCTGGTTCATCCAGAAGCTCGACATCCAACCCGGCCTGTTGCGCATTATGAAAAACATTTATGGCATCGTCATAAAGCACTTCGCGACCACCGACGTGAATCAGCAATGGCGGCAAGCCCGTCAAATCAGCAAAGACCGGTGAAGCCAGTGGGTCTTTGTGGTCGGCGTCACCGACATAGAAATCCGCCATTTTCTGCAGGCCATCACCCACCACCATGGGATCGCTTTCCAGCCGTGTGGTATAAGATTCGGCCGAACAGGTCATATCAGTCCAGGGCGAAATACATACGCCTGCTGCGGGCAGTGGATCACCGGCGTCGCGTAAAAACAGAAGCGTCGCCAACGTCAAGCCACCGCCGGCTGAATCACCACCAATCGCTATATTTTTCGGCTCAAAGCCCTGCTTAACCAACCAACGGTAGGCCTTAGCAGCATCTTTAATAGCCGCAGGGAAAGGGTTTTCGGGGGCCAGCGCATAGTTAATACCCAGGGTTCTCACACCACAGACCCGGGAGATATTCTGCATTAGATAACGATGGCTCTTGATCGAACCAATGGCATAACCACCACCGTGGAGATACAACACCGCCTTTTTGGCATCAGCCCCCGGGGCCGTTAAAAACTCGGCATCAACACCATCGGCGCTGACGGGTTCCATCTCGACATCGCCCGGCACCTTAAATTTTGCACCGTTTTCGTCCATCACTTCCCGGGATCGTTTGAGCGATGCCGGCTTGCCATTACCACTACCGGCGTTTTGCCGCTCAAAGATGCTGATAATTTTATCCAATTGTTTTTGTGACATCTTAAGTATCTCCTGGTATGCAGAATAGTAGGTATGCAGAAATGGTTCGTACGTAGAACAGTATTCGGCGCAATTTCTAAAAATCACCGTCTATGAGACAAATCAGCCACGACCCGCTGCTCGCAAGACGTGGCTGACTTACCAGCTTAGCCAGAATAAATTAGCCGCCAGTTTTTTCTTTGACAAATTCACCAATACGCGCGATGGCCCGTCGTCCATCCTCCAGCTGCTGGTGAAACAGATGCCAGACATGAACCATATCCGGCCACTCTTCCAGGGTCGCTTCCACACCCGCTGCTTTAGCATTATTAGCCAGCGTCTCGGCATCGCTATACAAAACTTCCGCCGATCCTACCTGAATCAGCAGGGGCGGCAAGCCGGTGAGATCGGCATGGATGGGGCAAGCGGTAGTGGCTTTTAAATCGCCGCCCTCGCCCACATAAGCGGTACCCATGGGGCCGATCAGCTCTTTGGTCACCATGGGGTCAATATCTTTGCGAGTTTCGTAAGATTCACCCGTCGCTTCAAGATCGACCCAGGGAGAGATGCAGACGCCCGCGGCGGGTAATGGTAAGCCAGCATCTCGAAGCGCAACCAGGGTCCCTGCGGTCAATCCGCCACCGGCTGAATCCCCAGCAATCACAATCTTGTTAGCTTCATAACCGTTGGTGCGCAGCCAGTTGTAGGCCGAGACAGAATCATCTACCGCCGCGGGATAAGGGTTTTCTGGCGCCAGACGATAGTCAACCGCCAATGCCTGACAACCACCGGCACGGGCCAGTTCAGCCACCGTGGCCCGGTGACTTTTGAGTGAGCCGATTACATAGCCACCACCGTGGACGTACATAATGACGCGATCGGTATCTGCACCCGGCGGTGTATGCAATTCACAGGGAACGCCATTGGCGGTAACAGCTTTAATACCCACATCACCAGCCGGTTCAGCGCCGCCCTCATCAAACTGGGCACGCATTTCTTCAAGGGTGCCACCGAGAGGGTTGGCACGTAGTTGTTCAACAATTGCATCGATTTCGGCATTTGCCATGTGTAATTCTCCTGATCAGAATGAGTGGCTTGTTTTAACTGGTTGACCGCATCCTAACCCGCAACGATTAAAAACCGCAATCACTCAGCAGTAGGATTATCCAATCCTGGCATCCCATACGCTGACAAACCAGCGAAAGCGTGCCATCCTTAGCAGCTCTACTTTACCGCTTAAAAACCTGGCGATTCAAAAGCCGGGCCGCTAAAACCAGACCGACGTAAATCAGGGGAGTTTCTATGGGGCCATTAAAGGGCGTAAAAATTATCGAATTAGCCGGCATCGGGCCGGTGCCATTATGCGGCATGATGTTGTCGGATATGGGTGCTGAAGTGATTCGCGTAGATAGAGCGGTAGGCGCTATCGGCGGCATTCAGGTGCAACGACCCTACGACGTGCTCGGTCGAGGGCGCAAGTCGATTCGCGTCAATCTGAAAGATCCAGAGGGCATCGAAGTAGTGTTTCGTTTACTGGAAAATGCTGATGCCCTGATCGAAGGTTTCCGACCCGGCGTCACCGAACGTATGGGCCTGGGCCCCGACGAAGTGCTCGCTCGCTGTCCACAAATTGTTTATGGCCGCATGACCGGTTGGGGTCAGGAAGGCCCAATCTCCAATATTGCCGGACACGATATCAATTACATTGCCCTGGCCGGCTCCCTGGCGGCTATCGGCCCTAAAGGTGGCAAACCAACACCACCGCTGAATCTGGTCGGCGATTTCGGCGGCGGCGGCATGTTTTTATTTGGCGGCGTCTTGTGCGGAATTATAGAAGCGATGAAATCCGGCAAGGGTCAAGTGGTCGATGCTGCCATGGTCGATGGCGCAGCTGTGCTCACTGCAGCTATTTACGGCTTTCGAGCTCAGGGCATGTGGGATGACGAGCGCGGCAACAATTTCGCCGATGGCGGCGCGCCATTCTACGAAACCTACCAATGTTCCGATGGCAAATATATTTCTCTCGGCTCTATAGAACCACAATTCTACGCTGAGCTGCTGGAATATGGTGGCTTCGATGCCGAAGACCCGATCTTTAAAGAACAGTTCAACAAGGCCAATTGGCCCCGCGCCAAAGAAATCATGACGGAACGCTTTCTAACCAAAACCCGCGATGAGTGGTGTGAAATCATGCAGCAAACTGATATTTGCTTTGCCCCGGTGCTGGGAATGGGCGAAGCACCCGACCACCCCCACAATATTGAACGGAACGCATTCGTAGAAATGGAAGGCTGGATGCAACCGTGCCCGGCACCGCGTTTTGATCGTACCGTTCAGGAAATCCAGGGGCCAACCCCAGTTATGGGTTCAAACACCCACCAGGTATTACTCGATACCGGTTATAGCGAATCTGAAATCGCCGCTCTGATGGATAATGTCGCTGTGGCCGGTGCCGTTGAATAGCCGACGCGCGTGATGGATAGTTAAAAATATTCTTTAGGTAGAGGACTAAAGCCATGCAATTTACATTTACCGATGAACAGGAAGAGTTCCGTCTGATCGTACGGCGATTTATGGACGATAAGTCGCCCACCACCGAAGTCCGCAAACTGATGGATACCGACGAAGGTTACGACCAGGCGGTCTGGAAACAGCTCAGTAAGGAGCTGGGCCTGCCCGGCATTCATATTCCCGAAGCCTATGGAGGCCAGGGTTTTAGTTTTATCGAACTGTGCATTGTGCTCGAAGAAATGGGTCGCGCCCTGCTTTGCGCGCCCTACTTTTCCGCGACCGCACTGGCTGCAACGGCGATTATGAGTGCCGGTACCGAAGAACAAAAACTCGCTCTGCTGCCAGACATCGCCTCAGGCGCAATCCTGGCGACACTGGCTTTTACCGAAACCGGGGGCGACTGGCAACCGAGCAGCACCGAACTGATCGCCACACCGGCCGGTGATGGCTTCGAACTTAGCGGTAATAAAAGTCATGTGGCCGATGGGCATATTGCTGACCTGTTAGTGGTATTAGCCCGAAGCCCCGGCACTTTCGGCACCGAGGGTTTGTCGCTCTATACTCTGCCTGGCAAGGCCCAGGGCGTTAATCGCACACTATTAAAAAGCCTTGATCCGACCAGAAAGCTGGCCGCGATAGATTTCGACAAAGCGCCTGCCGTCCTGCTGGGTGAATTAAATGGTGGGGCTGCCACGATGGCGAATGTGCTTGACCTGGCTGCGGTGGCATTGGCCAGCGAATCCGTTGGCGGCGCGCAAAAAATGCTTGAGTCATCACTGGATTATGCCCAGCTACGTATGCAGTTCGGTCGGTTGATTGGTTCATTTCAGGCCATCAAGCACAAATGTGCAGATATGTTTCTGGAGGTAGAGTTGGCTAAGTCGACCGCTTATTACGCAGCCGCAGCTGCTGCGGAACAAAGCGATGATTTCCCCGCCGTCGCCTCATTGGCCAAGGCCTCCGCCTCTGACACTTATATGAAGTCCGCCCGGGAGTGCATACAGATTCATGGCGGCATTGGTTTTACCTGGGAAAACGACACCCACCTTTATTTTAAGCGCGCGAAAAGTTCAGAGGTTTTTCTCGGTGACCCCAATTATCACCGCGATCAGCTCGTCCTGCGCTGGGAGAATTAATCATGGCCGACTCAAATATCGACATAAGCAACGAGCAAAACCTTGATGAGCAAGAAGTCCGCACAGAGGTTCGCGCCTGGCTCGAAGAAAACTGGAACCCGGATTTAAGCCTCCTCGATTGGCGCAAAAAGTTAATCGACTCCGGCTGGGGCGTACCCGCCTGGCCGAAAGAGTGGCATGGCCGCGGCCTGACCATCGGTTTGGGTGATGCCGTGGATGACGAGTTACGAAAAATCGGCGCCGTCAGTGTCGCCAAGACCGGCGTCAGAATGCTCGCCGCTGCGACAATTCTTGAGCACGGCACCGATATGCACAAGGAGAAATTCCTGCATCCACTACTGACCGGCGAAGACACCTGGTGCCAGCTCTTCAGTGAACCGGGCAGTGGCTCTGATCTGGCAGGACTCACCACGCGGGCCGATTTCGATGGCGAGAACTGGGTCTTCAATGGCCAGAAAGTCTGGACCACTAGCGCTCACCACGCCAAATGGGGCATGTTACTGGCGCGCAGCAACTGGGATGTACCCAAGCATCAAGGCATGACCTACTTCCTGATCGATATGGAACAACCCGGTGTTGAAGTGAGGCCCCTCAAACAAATGAACGGCCACGCCTCGTTTAACGAAATATTCTTTACCGATGCCAAAGTTGCGCCTGAATTTATGGTCAACAAAGAAGGCGTCGGCTGGAAAGTTGCAATGACCACGCTCGCCCACGAACGCCGTCTCGCCGATGGCATCCGCTCCTGGGGTCGCGGTGACAAAGGCACGGGCCGGGTTTACGAAGAGCAAAAGGCTGAGATAGCTACGGTCATGGAACCCTACAAATGGTATCCACAGCGCGCTGGCCGTGTCGATTTATTGATTGAACGGGCCAAAGCCACCGGTAAATTTGATGACCCCTCCATCCGCCAGGTCATCGGAAAGGTTTTAATTATGGCCAAAGCTGCTGAATGGACCGGCCGACGGGTAAAAGCCGCTCATGCCCTGGGCCGACCGCCTGGCCCGGAAGGCTCACTGGGTAAACTGGCTGGCAGCCAGGTGGCAAGACTTGCCGCCGAGGCCCACACCCTGATCGCAGGGGCAGACGCTATGCTAACCGGCGAGGACGGCGCAATGGATGGTCTGATCAGTGAAATTCTGATCTCCGTGCCGGCGGAATCTATAGCCGGTGGCACCGATGAAATACAGCGAAATATTATTTCTGAACGGGGGCTTGGCATGCCCAAGGAACCACGCACCGATGTCGATCGACCATTCAGAGACGTACCGAGGAATACGGTTGGTTAGTCCTGAGACAAGGCCCCGAAACGGGGCTTTGTCGGCAGCTAACCAGTACAGCTTCAGTAAAACGTCAGTACAGCTTAATACTGCTTTAACACAAAGGCTTGCCAGACAAAGAACCAAACATATTCAGACCCGGCGGTTCGGAATCGGCCCACCCTGATGGCTAAAGCAGCCTACATCAAGCACGGTGCCAGTGACGACCTCGGAATCCTCAGACAAAAGATAGTTGACCGCACCGGCTATATCACCCCCGTCAACACTGCGTGCGGCAACAGTTTTCGTCATGGCCTTTTCCATGGCTTTGGCAAACGTTGGGTTATCAATCATGTCATCGGTCATGCCAGTACCCAGCATACCGCCGGGGATGACCATATTGACTCTTATTTGATCCGCTAGATGATCGTAGGCCAGAGCCATGCTCAACGCCATCACGCCTCCTTTACTCGCACAATAGGCCAGTAAGTTCGGCTTACCCCACTGCGATCCAGAACCGACATTGATAATTGATCCGCTGCCACCTTCTATCATATGAGGCACAGCCGCTTTGCAGGTCAGAAAAATACCTTTCAAATTCACATCATGTACCCGATCCCAAATCTCGGTAGTGGTTTGCAAAATAGTTCCGGTGGGATGAATAGCTGCGTTGTTAACCAAACCGTAAAGCCATCCATATTCTTCTACCACTGACTCTATTAACGCCGTCACCTGGCCTTCATTGCTGACATCAACATCACGTAGATCAACCTCTAAACCCTGCTCTGCCAATTGCCGTTGAGTGACCTCTATACCCTTTTCGGCAGTGCTCCCCATCTCTTTTTTCTCGGTGCCGCAGCCAATCACCTGATAACCTTCCTGCGCTAATCGCGCTACGACACCACGACCAGCACCCCAGGTGCCGCCGGTGACAATGACGACTTTTTTATTTTTACTCACAATTCTCCTCCGCCTTAACAAGCATCTGTACTAACTTGCCATATTTCCTGACTGTGTTGACTAATCAAATGAACAATTTGTGTTAGCTCGTAATATCAGTCCAGCTTTGCCCCTGCATAAAGCGATCCCAGGTTTTGTACAAATTACGCTGGTTATCTTCTGTCATCAATCGTTCACAAACATCGCCGGGAATACCCTCTTGCCGCGTTCTCAGGCCCATCCCGAGCTGATAATTGTAGGGTCGTCGTCGCGCGATCACGCCACGACTGGCCGCTGTGGCATAGTTCCAGTTTTCCAGATCATCCTGCTCGGTCAGTCCGGCTGGCCCAGAGTAGCGCATGTAATAGTGGCGGAGCACATCCTTAACGCTGTCCGGCGTATCTTTATCCACCAGATAAAAACGCCAGAACTCCATATGGTTAGGCCCATGTGGATGCCAGACAAACATCGACCGGGGCTGGGTGCCGTGATAGGACATATTCGGAAAAATAGTGCCCACCGCGCCCAGCAAGCGGGCTTTTTTGCCGAGCCTTTCCTGCCTGAGTTCATAACACTCTTTAAACCAGGCATCGATTTCCGGATAGTCTCGATAAACCGGCGCATAGGGATAATCATCCAGTTGCAGACTCGAAATCCCGCCGTGGCCCATGGGCATGTTCCAGCAACGCATGATGGTTTTGTTCGCAGTCATCATCTCTTCATCATCGCGGCGACCTTTGCCGCTTGGCCCGATGCCAACCATATCAACGGATGCATGGCTGTGATTGTGATAGATATCACCGACGAAATTCTCTGCACCAAACTTCCAGTTCGACGGCACAATACATTTCTGAATACCCGGCAATACTATCGACCCGCCTTCGCTGCCATCTCGCGAATCCAGCACAGTATCCAGGTGGAGTAGCGCCTCGCCCATATAATCGGCAAATTCGGGTGCTTCGGGATCCCAGGTGGCCCAGATAGACCCTTTGTAGTTGGCCAGTTTCGCTACTTCGGTTAAGCCCCATTTTTCTGTATCCAGGACATCCATATAAGCCTTCTGGTGAGGTACCGCAGCCAGCCTGCCGTCGAGGGAAAACCCCCAGCCATGATAGGGGCACTCCAGCACTTTGCTATTGCCTTCATCATAACGACAGATTTTCATGCCCCGATGAGGGCAGGAATTCAGGAAAACGTGGATTTTATCCTTGCGATCCCGAGTCAGCAGCACGGACTCCTCGCCCATGCGGGAAACAAAAAAATCGCCCTTTTTCGGTATCAGGCTTTCATGGCCGATCAATAGCCAGGCGCGGGCAAATACTTGCTCCTGCTCACGTTCATACAACTCTTCGCTGACAAATAGTTCTCGCCCGACAACGCCTTCCTCCAGGTCAAGAAAATAGCCCGGATCCTTACCGCCATTTTGTTTAGTCATTACGCTCCCCCTATGTTTTACAATTCTTCGCCCGATATCCGCTCATCAAAAGGCCTCTTTTAAAAAAAGAAAGTCAGATTTTTTGCAGTTAGCACATTCTGATCGAGAATGACTTTTCGCTTAATGATTTTCCAGTTATCACCCTGACGCACCAGGCTATCTTCGCGCTTGCCAACAAAGAAATCCGTCTCGGTCTCAACTCGGTTTCGGTAGATCAAAAATCGGCAACGGGTGTCCACTGCGGTGGGTTTCTCCCATCCGCCCTCTACCTTCGATACCCTAAGATTTGTGACGAGGTGTGAAATTCTAGATAGCGGTTCTTCTGCCCAGTGAATACCAGTTTCGATTTGCTGCACCCGTTGCGTAAGCGTAGTAAGGCCTTCATCAATCCAGCTAATGCCGCCTTTTGTAGGAGTCTCCTCGTATTGTTCGTGGCTGCCATACTTGACATTGCGCAACATCGGCACCCAGTAATGAATGTCATCGTGAAGTAATTCCAGCCACTCAGAGTACCGGCGCAGATCAAGCAGATCCGCCTCTTCGTAGAAAAATGCTTCGATCTCGCTAGTTAATAACAGCCTTGCTAATCGTTCATTCTCTGCCATTGGTTTTCCCCAAATCATGCTTGCTGTATCCATAGTCTTTCATTTTTCGGTTTCGATCTACAAGCATCGAGATTATTTATCGCTTCTATGATTAATATCAGGATCAACCTTATCCAAAGCAAAGCATAAATATGCTCGACAGGTGCCCGGCGGATTGAGTTTGTGACACCGCTATGCCCACTGACGAGCCACGAATATAATGTCCATCGGCTCTTGTCTGGGCATAGCTTTGTTTAGCCCCTAAGCTCCTTAACATGGCATTTTAAATAAATGATCACCGATCCATTTTTTTACCTTTGCGCGGTGCCAGCCATACTGATTTTTGGCATGGCCAAGGGCGGTTTTGGTGGTGGCATAGCGGTTATCTCGGTGCCGCTGTTATCACTGGCCATGCCACCGGTGCAGGCCGCAGCAATTATGTTGCCGCTACTAATTATTATGGATGGCGTGGCAGTGTGGAGCTTTCGCATGACCTGGAGCAAGCTGAATGTCCGGCTGACTTTGCCGGGCGCAATTGCCGGCATTGTGATTGGAGCCTTTACTTTTCGCTATTTGAGCGAAGATGCTATCCGCATCCTTATCGGTATCGTGTCAGTCGTGTTTTCTCTAAACTACTGGCTGCAACCGACACTCGACACCAAAACTTCCCCAAGCCTCTTGCACGGTAGCCTGTGGGGAACCCTCGCTGGCTTTACCAGTTTTGGCATTCATGCCGGCGGCCCACCGATCAGCGTTTACCTGCTGCCACAAAAGATGGAGAAACGCATGTTGATGGGCACCTTCGCGGTGTTTTTTGCCATTGTTAATCTGGTCAAACTGGTCCCTTACACCTGGCTCGGCCAGTTCGATAAAACTAATTTAATGACCGCCGCGGTGCTAGTCCCACTGGCTCCAGTCGGTGTCCGGCTCGGCTATTTTTTACTGCACAAAATCAGCGAGCTGCTGGTCTATCGTCTGTGTTATTTTTTCCTGCTCGTGGTCGGTGGCAAGTTGCTTTACGACGGCATATCTGGAGTAACAAGCTCAGTTTGATGCCGTTGCACACTATCTATAGCTAGATCACGGTGGTAACGTTAGTCTCGATTGTTAACGATCCAAAACATTGATAAGAGGAAGCATAAATGGGCTGGTTAGACGGGCAGGTAGCATTGGTCACGGGAGCAGGTTCAGGTTTGGGGCGTGCCTTGGTCGTGCGTTTTCTCGACGAAGGCGCCAAAGGTATAGGCGTGCTGGAATATGATGCCACCAAGGCACAACAGCTTAAAGATGACTTTGGCGATAAAGTGGCAGTCACTCAGGGCGATGTCGGCAGTGCGGCAGATAATCAGAAGGCCGTTGATGCTACTCTGGCCGCATTTGGGCAACTCGATACTTTCATCGGCAATGCCGGGGTGTTTGACTATTTCCAGTCCATTAAGGACCTGTCTGCTGAAACCATAAGCGCCGCCTTCGATGAATTATTTGCAGTCAATGTAAAAGGTTATTTGCTGGGTGCAAAGGCTGCGCTGGCAGCATTAACCGAAAGTCGAGGCTCAATAATATTCACCTTGTCTAATGCAGCTTTCTATCCCTCGGGTGGCGGCCCGATTTATACCGCATCAAAACATGCGGTGGTGGGCCTGGTTAAACAACTGGCCAACGAGCTGGCACCGGAAATTCGTGTAAACGGTGTCGCACCTGGCGGCATGAAATCGGAATTGGGCGGCCTAAAGGCCACTGGCACAAAAGAACAAAAATTAAATCAGTTGCCAGATTTTGAAGGCATGATGAAAAACCTAACGCCGCTAAAAATAGCCACCACACCCGAGGATTTTTGCGGCCCCTACGTGTTGTTGGCCTGCCGTGAAAATGCCGCGCCCATGACCGGGGTTATTATCAATAGCGATGGTGGCCTGGGTATTATTGGATTTAACGCTGGGGAATAAAGTCAGGACTGTTCAGGTGTAGTAGCTCAGGCTTTGGTATCAGTTTCTTTTTCGGGATATTATTACCGCTGCTCAACGAAATTTTTTAGTGTTGTGGTTGTACTTGTTTTTGTTCTTCTTGCTCATCATCAATCACCCCGGCAAATGGTGATGAGTTGTCTACTTTCTGTGGGTAGGTCTACTCCTTAACACCTTCTACTTTTGGTTAGAAAAAAGTGTCCGTTTTATTGGGGGGAGTTCAACATCTGTTGCTTTACCTTGTTAGCTATTTATCTACGGTGTTTATTTATAACATTTACATAGCCTTGAAAGTAATTTGGAGGTAAATAAACATAACTAAATAAGTCCGTGTAACGAGTATTAAACCTCACCGAAATACCTTCTTTTGAGGCAACCATTAAGTCAGAATAACTAAAAGAAACGCCAAGAACCTCACGATAATTACACGCCACAAACATATTGCCGGAGCAATATACAACCTCTCTTGATATTTGAGTTGTATCAATAGGTGAGCCTCCTTTTAAATTTGCACCGTCATAATATCTCCAATCGTTAGCAGTATATTTAACTTCAAAATATAATTAGTGTGAGTCTATCTGACTATCAGTCTTCTTTATATTTGAACGCATAAAATATTTTTCTTTATCAAGGTTCAAACCTCTTGTAATTGTGTTGTCAATATCGACACCAACAATTTTAATATGAGAATCAAACTCGGTATTAGTGACTTTTGTTAAACTTGCAATTTGCTCAGGAGAAAATCGATCAATTGACGGAGATGAAGCACACGCTTGAACCAATAAGCCAACACAGATTAATAGAATATTTTTATACAACTCCAGACTCCGATTTTAAAAGCTAACCATTAATAAACGCCCCGGTCGGTATATGTTCGCAACCTGAGACTGGTCGGTATATGTACCGCATTTAGGATGATATATAGACTGGTCGGCGTATCATTCCCTGGTACCGATAGAGTTAGCTCTCTAATATATTGATTTTAATAAGAAATACAATCGCTTCATATCCGGCCTAAATATAAAGCCATGGCACAAATAAATAAGGGTTTTGCACATACTCGAGACGAGTCGGCATACCTTACCAAAAACTTGAATCCAGGGATTTGTATCTCTTTGTTTTTATTGGTGATAACTACTTTGTTTACAAAATAGCCAGGATAACGAGCCAAATCGGATATTTAACAAAATTGCATCAACTGGCCAAACATACAGTTTCAAGCGTAATTAAATTGCCATCAAAAACAGTTCGTTTATGGAAGACGCTGTCCGGGCGATATTAGCAACCGCGATAAAACGCTATTATTACTCCACCAACTTCAAGAAGTTTTAAGCTTAGGTTCTCTTGGTAGCCCCAGGCCTCGTTCGGCGATAATGTTTTTTTGAATCTGCGATGTGCCGCCACCAATAATCAGGCCAAGGCTATACATGTAGGCATATTGCCACATGCCGTTTCTGCGTACGTACTCACTGTCACCGAACAATGCGCCGGTCTCGCCTAATAGGTCGATGGCGGTTTCGCAGATTTCATTATTCAAAATAGTCGCGTTGAGTTTCACGATCAACCTTGCCACACCGGCATCTTCTTCTTTTAAATTACAGGTGAGCACGCGCATAGAGTTGTATTGCATGGCTTTGACCCGCGCCTGGATACGCAACACGCGATCTCGATAAACTGGGAAGTCCATCAGCTTGCGACCATTAACCGACTCGGTTTTCAGGCAATCGATAAGCCCTTGCAACTGTCGAGCGGTTCGATCTGGATCGCCGAGCATACCGCGCTCGTGCTTGAGCGTGGTGTTAGCCACCTGCCAGCCTTCGCCGCGTTTGCCGACAATCTTGTCTTGCTCTAGCCGGACGTCAGTAAAAAACACTTCGTTGAATTCGGCGACCCCGGTCATGGAGACCAATGGCTGAATTTCGATGCCCGGGGTATCCATGGGCAGTAGCATATAGCTGATACCATGATGTTTAGGTGCGTCTGGTTCGGTACGGACCAGGATAAACATCATGTCGGCAACATGGGCTGACGAAGTCCAGATTTTATGGCCGTTAATCAGGAAATCATCACCGTCTTCCGTACCGCTGGTGCGCAATGATGCCAAGTCGCTGCCGGCACCAGGCTCGGAATAGCCCTGGCACCACATGACTTCGCCGTATAAGGTCGGCTTGATCCACTCTTGCCGCTGCTCTTCAGTACCGATTTCAAGCAATGTGGGAATCAACATGGTGACGCCCTGATTAGGGATGCCACGATTCAGACCAGCCCTGTTTAATTCCTCAGCGATGATCACATTTTTGAGGATGTCGGCATCGCCACCATAACCACCATATTTTTTAGGTATAGTCCGTGCCGTATAGCCATGTTCAATCAACAGCGCTTGCCATTCTTTGACCTGAGCATCGGGACGAGCCACGGCGGAACCTTTGGGTGATTTATGGCCGTGGATCTTTGCAAAAGCCTTCACCTCTGCCTGAAAATCTTTGTATTCCTGAGAGTATTCTAAATCCATGGTGGTTTTTCCGAAGTTCAAGTTCCGCGATTAGATAAATACAATTAACAGCTATCCTCAATAAGGTTCGATGGTATTTTCAAAAACGAAGCCATCTTTTGACATAATGACTCTATGTCGCTCGCCCTCAATGGCGGGATCCCAGGCTTCATAACCGGCATCACCCTGCCACAGTGCGACGCGATGGCCTTCATCTGTTTTACCCAGGTGGGTTTCGTAAACTTTCGGTGGCACTGAAGCAAAATGTGTCATCAATTCGTCAACTGACCCGCGACTGGCCAGGTAATGTAACGTCACCCAGGTAGGTGGCACAAAATCGATATCGCGGGCGGCGTGTTTTTCTATGGCTTTGCCGGGATTGATCCATTGATGATCATGAATCTCGCCACCGTCGATAACAATCTTCTGATCACCGGTCACCCGTGTAGCGAAGAACCAGGTGGTAAAACGCTTAGGTGTGATTGGCGGCGGCGTCCAGTGGGAGAACCAGACGAAGTCTTCAGGATCTGTGTGGATACCTGCCTCTTCATGGGTTTCCCGTGCAGCGGCGGCCCGTGCAGCGGCGGTTTTGTGTTCATCACGAGCGGCAGTGACTCCGTCATGGGCGACTTCACCAGGGTCGTTATTCGAGTAGTCCCCCTGATCGATACGCCCGCCAGGGAAAACCCACATACCGCCAAAACGAATTTCTTTGTTTTTGCGCAGCATCAAGGTTTCGACACCATCAGGACCATCACGTAATAACACCACGGTCGCGGCAGGAATAGGCGGCTCAGTAATGGGTTCACCCTCGCCGGGCATACGCAGATTGCCGTAGGGGTCATTCTTATGTTTCGATTCTGCCTTGCCTTTCGATTCTGCCTTGCCTTTCGATTTGGATTTGTCTTTTGATTCGGGTGTGTCTTTCGATTCAGGTATGTCTTTCGATTCGGGTGTGTCAGCGTTGCTCATGGCTGGTTAACTCCTGAGAATTTATCTTTAGCGTTTATAATTCATTTCGCCATAGTGTAACCTACTGTGGCTAATGGCGGTTTTGCTTTAGCAGGTCAGCAAGACAACCCTGGAGTTAAATAGACCAACTCGTTGTTTTCCATTACTCGGCACCCCCCAGACATCCATTAATTTTAAGAAGGAAGCACCATGCGATTAGTCTCCTGGAATGTAAATGGCATTCGCGCCGCCATGAAGAAAGATTTCGCTAATTCCTTTCAGGCCATGAACACCGACGCGCTCTGTCTACAGGAAACCAAAGCCCAGGACGATCAGGTTATCGAAGCACTGGCAGATATCGACGGTTACCATATTTATTGCAATTCGGCTGAGAAAAAGGGTTATTCCGGTACCGCTATCCTGAGTAAAACCGAACCACTTTCTATACAGCTGGATATGGGTATTGCCGAACACGATCAGGAAGGTCGGGTGATTGCCGCAGAATTTGAACATTACTATCTGGTGACGGTTTATACACCGAATTCTGGTAGCGAGTTAAAACGTCTGGACTATCGCCAACAGTGGGACGCGGATTTTCTGGCTCACCTTAAACAACTTGAATCCATCAAGCCGGTTATCGTCTGCGGTGACCTAAACGTTGCCCATCAGCCCATCGACCTGGCCCGTCCCAAGCCCAATTACAACAAAACCGCCGGTTACACCCAGACGGAGATAGACGGTTTAGATAATATTGTCGCCAGCGGTTTTATCGACACCTTTCGTTTTCAAAATCCGGAAGAGGTCAAATACAGTTGGTGGAGTTATCGGGCAGGCGCCAGAGGCAAGAATATCGGCTGGCGGATCGATTATTTTCTGGTTACCGACAGTCTGAAAGATCATATTGCGCGCACCGATATATTGAATGATGTAATGGGTTCAGATCATTGTCCGGTATTGCTCGATCTGTCTATTTAAAAAGCCATACCTGATATCGGCGCTGATTCTATGGACTACCAGGACAAGAAGAAATTCTTTGATCAGCTACTGACTGTATACGGTCGCAACACTGTGCTCGAAGCCCTACAGGAAAAGGATATTCCCGTTCACAAGTTGCATTTGGCCAAAACAAATCGCCGCGGTGGATCACTGGATAAAATCCTGAATCTTGCCCGCCAACGGGATATCGAAATCGCCTATCATAGTCGAGAAGCGCTATCCCGCATCTCGCGTAATCAACGTCAGGATCAGGGTGTGGCGGCGGATTTACAATGCCCACGCTATGGTCATTACCGGGACTTTCTTGCCAGGCCACCTGCACAATACCAACTGATTGCACTGGATAGAGTCACCAATCCACAAAACCTGGGCATGGTGATTCGGTCAATCTGCGCCAGCCCCATACAAGGCCTGCTGTTACCGTCAAAAGGCTGTGCGCCACTCTCCCCACTCGTTATCAAAGCCAGTGCCGGGAGTGTGTTTCATTGTCCGATATTTCGCGGCGAGGAACTGACTGAAGCCCTTCAGGAATTTATCACTCACGGTGCTGAGGTATGTATATTGAGTGCCGATGCCGAGCAGTCGCTGACCCAATTTAAGGCTCAAGGCCCTGTAATCTACGTGCTCGGCAACGAAACCACCGGGGTGTCACAAGCGGTCACTGATCTTGCCCAGCATGAAGTCCATATTCCCATGTGTAACGGTGTTGAATCATTGAATGTTGCTGTTACGGCTGCGCTGCTGGCTTTTCGAGATGTGATCGCCACAGTCGACTAAAAACACCCAGTACAGCAGCCGCTAGAATTCCTATACCCAGAATAACAAACACATTGAGCACGCCCCAGCGGGTAATCATCTCGCCACTCAACCAGGCGCCCAGGGGCGCAGTGCCCAACAGAGCCAGTTGATAGACCGAAACGATGCGGGAGCGGTGTGACTCCGGCGCTTCGCTGTAGGTCATAATCCGACCCAGGCTAATCGCGATGCCAGCAAACATGCCCCACAACACCACCAGGGGGAAAAGCGCATAGGCGGGCACGTGAAATCCCAGCGCGATCATGATTAACCCGCGGCAAAACAGGCTCATCAATAACACCCGGCCGGGCCGCTTAAACCCACCAGACAGGCGCATATAAATTAGATTGGCGGCTAAGACACCTACCGCAAAACTTAATTGCATGCCAGCATAAAATCCGGCACCGGCCTGATACACCTCTCGCGCCATCAGCGGCATAGCCACCAAATAGGCACCAAAACCGATAAAGCCGGTGGCACCAACCGTCATCATCAACGGCAATAATGTCGGATGTTGCCAAACCTCTCGGAGACCCGACCAAATGCTTTGCCGAGACTTGTTACGGCCGGCAGTCAAACCCTCTCCCGCAGGCTGACTAAGGCGAATCAGTACCGAGGCGATAACAAACATAGCCATCTGAATAACTAATAAAGCTGGCAGCCCGATTACATCAAACATGCCGACCAGCATAAACCCTACTCCCTGAGCGCCAAACTGCACGAACGTAGATTTGGCGACCGACTGCTGCAGGTCATCGGTACAGACCTGCACCAACAGACTTTCGCGAGCGGGCTGAATAAACGCGGTAATGGCACCGTAGCCAATACCAAAAAAGATCAGTAGCTGGTAACTTAAATAACCACCGAATACCGCGATCAACATCACGCCAAAAGGAATGATATAGAGGAGATAAAGCCGGCTGACATAAGTGCCAAGGTGACGATTATCTGACAACGCACCGCCGACCAAAATCAGCAACAGGTTCGGCAGCATCACCGCCATCTGCGCCAGGCCAACCCGGTCAGCGGGCTCGTCTAACACCCCCACCACCAGCCAGGGGAAAATCACTACCTGCAAGCCCATGGCAACCGCGCTGCTGCCAAGGGCGCTCAGATAGTATTGAAAGCTGGTGAATTTGGTTGATGCCATCTTGTTGCTCTCGATACTCGACGATCGATCTCAGTTAGGCGCTAGCACCATTTTGGTGGATGACAGGAACAGCTATAAATTTGCAAATAATTAATATATTTACTTTTAATTACAGATAGTTATAAACTATTTCAATAATCTACTTTAATAGAATACTTTAATAAACTATTGATCGTATAAATCACAAGCCAAACCCAGCACAGCAAGTTAGCCATGAAGAATAGCCGGCTCAGCTATATCAATTATTGCTCAGAATTCAAGGTTCAATCAGCGCTGTTGGGATACAGACTCTGTCGGCGCCAACTGTTTAGGCGTCGTGGACCCACTCGCAACGCAACTGAATATCGGAGCTACCCGGCTGGTGATATTCGTCACTGGTTTCCCAGACAAAGGAATGAATACCCGACATTTCAGTTTCGAGATGGACGGTCACCGTGACCCAATACATCTTACGCAGCAAGGCTTCGAATTGCTCCATCCACATCTGCCATTCGTATTCTATGCCGCGATAGGAAGCACCAAAGTGAACAACCTCAGTATGAATATCAATGTCGGTAGCGTGAGCCGTCGCGGCAAACATTTCGCGGCTTAACAGCGGCCAGTCCTCTGCCGAAGGTAAGTCTAGCAAGGCCGAGCGATTGGCCTCTAACCGATGGGAAACATTCTGCTCGTAAATGCTGTCTTTTATACAGCCATAAACCACTGACTCTTCCTGCATTCTTGCTCCGATGTGTTCTTAGCTCAATTTGATTGCCATTCGATCAATGGTCTTTACTACCTGAACTTTACTACCTGAACTTTGCTACTCGGCCATAAATACTGGTACAGGCCACTTCAATGCTTTGCGTATTGTTCCAGCATAACGCAAAACCTGGCCTCATCCATGACACGAATACCCAGTTCCTGGGCTTTCTTGAGTTTCGAGCCAGCACTGTCGCCCGCCACCACACAACTAGTCTTTGATGACACACTGCCCGTCACTTTGGCACCCAGGTTTTGCAGTTGTTGCTTTGCCCCGTCGCGAGTCATGGTAGAAAGAGTGCCAGTCAAGACCCAGGACTGGCCCTCAAGGGCAAGCGCTTCGTTACCACGGACACTTTCTTTTCCGCGCGCCGTAAATGCAGAGGGTTCAGGCCAGAATATTTTCGCCTGATTAATTAACTTATCCAGTACTTCAAGATTATGTGCCTGCCTGAAGAAACTAACGATATGCTCGGCGACAACCGGACCTATGCCTTCAATCAAACTTTTATTACTAGATTTAAAATCTTCAACCCTGGCCGCTTTCAACGCTTCATAGGACGGGAACATCTCGACAATAGTCTGTGTCAATTTAGGGGTGATACCGGATACGTTTAATGAATCTAGCCAGGTAAGCAGATCCTTCGAGTCAGGTGGTTTAGATAATGCTAGACACTGCACCAGCGCTTCAGCCTTTTTATCACCCAGACCTTTAATACCTTTTTGTTGACTGAAAGCGTCTACCCGTACGTTGCGCAGGGCCTCGATTGAACCAAAATAATCTGCCAGGGCCTGTGCCGCCACCTCGCCCACCTCCCGAATACCCAGCGCGTATAAAAAACGAGCCAGGGTCGTTTCACGACTCGCCTCCAGAGCATCAAGCAGGTTCTGCGCTGACTTTTCAGCCATACGTTCAATTCCAGCGAGTTCTTCCAGCTTGAGCTCATACAAATCAGCCGGATCTCGAATCAGTTCAAGGTCAACCAGCTGCTCGATTAATTTGTCGCCAAGACCATCAACATCCATCGCCCGTCTGGACACAAAATGCTTGATCGACTCCTTGCGCTGCGCTGGACAATAAAGACCACCGGAACATCGGGCTACTGCCTCGCCCTCTATACGTAGCACATCGGAATCGCACTCTGGACATTTGCGGGGGAACACAATGGGCTTTCGTGCTGCTGACTGCTCACCGCTGGCAACCCGGGCGACCTGTGGGATCACATCACCGGCACGACGGATAATTACGCGGTCACCAATAAAAACGCCGAGACGCTCGATTTCATCTTGATTATGCAAGGTCGCATTGCTGACGGTCACTCCACCAACAAACACTGGCTCCAACCGCGCCACAGGCGTAATGGCACCGGTGCGCCCGACCTGGAATTCAACATCAAGCAAAGTTGTGGACTCTTCCTGAGCGGGAAATTTTCTGGCAATCGCCCAGCGTGGCGCTCGGGCGACAAAGCCGAGTTGCTCCTGCAATTTAAAGCTGCTGACTTTATAAACAATGCCGTCGATATCGTAGCTCAGGCCATCCCGCTTAGCCGCCAGGTCACGGTAATAATCCACGCACGCTTCTATACCGCTGACACTGGCGATAAGTTCATTGGTCAAAAACCCCCAACGCTTGAGTTGATGCATGGCATCCCGATGGTTTTCTATGATCAGCTCTGGTGCTGCACCTGCGATACCCTCAATACGACCTATACTATAGGCACACATTTCGAGCGGGCGAGCGGCGGTAATTGATGAATCCAGCTGACGCAGGCTACCGGCAGCGCCATTACGGGGGTTAATGATCGGCTTTTCGCCGAGCCTTTCAGCTGCTTCATTAAATTGCCTGAACCCTTCCAGGGGCATATACACTTCGCCGCGAACTTCGAGTAAAGGTGGCACATCATCACCGCGCAGGCGTAATGGCACTGAGCCAACCGTGCGAATATTGGCAGTTATATTTTCGCCACTATAACCATCACCTCGCGTGGCTGCCTGAATTAAAACACCATTCTCATAGAGCAGACTAACCGCAATACCATCTAGCTTTGGCTCACAGATATATTCAATCTCATCACCTCGACTGTCTTTGTCAAGGTCAAGCCTGGTTCGCACCCGCCGATCAAACTCACGTAGTTCGTCGTCATCAAAAGCATTATCCAGTGACAACATGGGCACAACATGAGTAACCGACTGGAAGGATGGAAGCGGCGTTGAACCGACGCGCTGAGTCGGCGAATCGGGCGTTACTAACTCTGGGTCTTGTTGCTCAATGGTCTGTAACTGACGTAGTAAACGATCATATTCGCTGTCAGTGATCAACGGATCATCGAGGCTATAGTATTGATAATTATGCTCGTGAAGCTTTGCACTAAGGACTTTTACCTGTTCGGCCAGGTCTGATTTGTCTGACGAGGCACCCGTTGTCGATTTAGCTTTTGGCAGAGTGTTTTTCTTAACTTCTGGTGAATCGACCATTACTGATCGCGTGACTAACCCGCCAACTGACGGCGGTTATAATCCATGATTCGTGCCCGGAGATGTTCAGCGGTCTGACGGGTGAGCGCACTGCGAGATTCGTCTTTCAACTCGCCGCCCAAAGCATCTTTTATGGTATCGACGGTGCTCAGCAGTTGCTCAAAAGCTGACATCGGGTCATCGCTATCCTGCATGATCATAAAGAAGCTAACCCCAGGCGTTGAAAAGTCGGCCATTTCATTCAATTCGAAGGTGCCGGGGTTAACCGAATTAGTCATGCTAAATAGCACGTCGCCGGTACCATCCGCATTTTTGTGGTGATGAAATATTTTCTGAGCGCCATAGCGCAAACCACTTTTCAAAGCCACTTCAAGCAGATCGGCACCGCCAAACTGTTGTTCGGGGCCAGCCATAACATGCAGGACAATAACGTCCTGTTCGGTTGCCTCCTGCTTAGTAGCATTTTGTTTAAATTCACTTTGTTTAAATTTATAATCGCCAGAATCCTCAAACCCCGATTCATTAAGCTCAGAATAATCGCTCTCGCCAGCAAATGGCGGAAATTCTGACTCTAAGCCAAGTAGCTCCTGTTCAGGCTCTCGAAAGGGTGTCGTCAATTTAGAATGGTTTCTGGCGGCATTTTGTTTCAACACGCGGCTAAGTTGCTCAGCGCTCTGCTCATCGCGTACTTCTACCACTCGCGCTTTGCCGGGCAGCTCACGATTGCTGGCCTCGTCAAAATCATCGTCATCAAAAATGGGCTGCTTGCGTCTGCTAACCCGCAGTTTTCCGGCACCACGGCCTCTGGATCGTCGAAAGCCATCGAGCAATATGGCAATGACCAGTAATACGCCCAGGCCAACCAGTATTTCTCTACCACCTAACTCCATACACTGACTCGCTGCATTATGACCCCACGCTGGATCGATCTAACGATGCCCGCCCCGGCCTGAAGGAACCTTGCCACTAAGTGACTAATCATTATTGCACCAACTCCGCCGCCTCATCGACATCCACGGCCACCAGTCGTGACACGCCCGGTTCATTCATGGTCACGCCCATCAACTGGCTGGCCATCTCCATGGATTGTTTATTGTGGGTAATATAAATGAACTGCACCGTTTCTGACATTTCTTTTACCATCGCGGCGTAACGGCCCACATTGGCATCATCCAGAGGCGCATCGACTTCATCGAGCATACAAAACGGCGCCGGATTTAAGCGAAATATCGAAAAAACCAGCGCAATCGCGGTCAGGGCTTTTTCACCGCCGGAAAGCAAATGTATGGTGGTGTTCTTTTTGCCGGGCGGCTGCGCCATGATCGTGACACCTGCATCGAGTAGATCATCGCCGGTCAATTCCAGATAAGCATGGCCACCGCCGAACAGTTTTGGAAACAGGGCCTGTAGCGATATGTTAATCGCTTCATAGGTTTCCTTGAATTTGGTACGCGTCTCGCGATCAATCTTTCGAATTGCGGTTTCAAGGGTTTCGAGGGCATCACACAACTCATCATTTTGCGCGTCGAGGTAGGATTTGCGCTCGGATTCAACTTTATATTCATCCATCGCGGCCAGGTTGATTGCGCCCAGCCGTTGGATTCGACTCTCCATCTGGGTCACCCTGTTTTGCCATTCTTCCTGCTCCGCACCCTCCGGCATCTGGGCGGTGAGGTCGTCCAGTGTGTAATGAATCTCATCAATCTGCTCGGCAATGGTATTGCACCGAGTCTGCAACTCCTGCACCGCGATGCGGTAACCTTCTAGGCTACTGCGACTCTCCTGAATGTCATTTTCCAGACGAGCGCGTTGTGCTTCGGTATCACGAATCTGTTCATCGCAGACCTCAACTCGCTGACGAACATCGCCAAGGGTTTTTTCGACCTCTAGTCGCTGAGCCAGCTTTGAGTCTAGCTCGATCTGTAGTTCGGCGCGGGGATCATCATCCTGATTAGCATTGGCCAGGAGCATAGCCTGACGCTCACCGAGTCTTTGCGATTGAATTTCGAGCCGTGCGATGCCTTCGCGAATTGAATTTAACTGGGTGCTGACAGACCGTTCTCTAACCACCAACTCGTGAACGCGATCGTGATCATGGCGCGCGGTTTGACGCGCCTGATCCAGGCTAGTACGACACTTATCGCGACGTGCCAGCAATTGCTCTCGGCGGTCACTATCGTCGGCCATCGTCGCAATCGCGGCCTCCAATAAGCGACGTGCTTCTGCGAGCAACTCGCGATCACTGGATTGACGGGTAGCAACCTCGTCAGATTCAGCGGCGATGCGTGATCGCTCTTTCTTATCTTGCTCGATTTTTGCCTGAGCGATGTGCATTGTCGATTTCAGCTCGGCATCGCTTTCCTGCAAAACGCCTAATTCGTTGGCACTGCTTTCTCGCTGCTGCTCATGCCCGGCTATACGCTGCTCAATTTCGTCCTGATTTCGCGCCAACGCCACTACCGTATTTTGCTGCTGAGTGACGAGCTGCTCTAATTCAAGCAGTTCGCGCTTGCGTATCAGTACACCGCTGACAGAGTTTTCGCCCCGGGTGACCCGCGCCCAGTTAGCCCCCAACCATTGCCCATCTTTACTAATCACAGATTCACCAGCGTTCAGCTGGTTTCTCAGAATGAGGGCTTCATCCAGGGTATCGACGGCAAAAACATTGTTCAGCAGCTGAGTCGCCGAACAGGGTGCAATTTTACTCGATAGCCGAATTTTGCCGGCCAACTCATCGGCGTTACTTGTCTGAATCTGACCGGGCTGAATTTGGTCGGCCTTCGTCTGGTCGGCCTGGGTCAGATCAATCAACGTCAGCTTGCCCGATGCCCAACTGTCGAGCGCGTCTGCATACGGCGCTAGTTGTTCGACGCACACCGCCTGGAGGAAATCGCCCAGCACGGTTTCGACCGCTGTTTCCCAGCCACTATCCACCTGCAACTGCGCGGCTAGGGCCTCAGCATCGCTCAGGTTATGCGCGCCTAACCATTGCTCACGAGCCTCATCACCGCCCAGCGCGGCTGCCTGCAATGCGTCCAGAGATGCCTTACGACCGAGAGATTGCTGTAGCCCTTCTCGCGCCTGGTTAAGTTTCGTGGCGATTAGGGTTCGGTCCTGCCGAGCCGCGTCAATACTGGTGAGCAGACCGCCGTGTCTGGTTTCCGCTTGCTGTCGCTTTTGGGAAAGCGCAGTTATTTGTGCTTCTATACCGTCGATTGCATCAGATTTAGGCTGGGCATCAAGCGTAAGTCGTTCATCCGCCAGCCGCTTTACACGCTGAGCCAGATTAGTCAGCGACGTTTCAAGATGCTCGATACGAGACCGTTGTACCTCCACTTCACGCTGAGGCTGTGCAGCTTGCTCGTTAAATTCATCCCAACTGGACTGCCAGGCGGCCATGGCCTGATCGGCTGAAACCAGCGCTTGCGCCGATACCGTCTCTTCACCTCTGACCTTGTCGAGCTGGACGGTAATTTCCTGCAATTCGGCCTGCCAGCCTTCAGCTTTAACCTTGTCTTCACG
The DNA here is from genome assembly GCA_021773435.1 of Porticoccaceae bacterium. GTDB lineage: Bacteria > Pseudomonadota > Gammaproteobacteria > Pseudomonadales > Porticoccaceae > HB2-32-21. The sequence goes on along the minus strand of JAJFKC010000012.1, from coordinate 11,934 downwards.
CAGGTGTTGTTCAGATTCAGCAAAGTTGCGTTGGGTTTGCTCGAGATCTTGCTTCAGTTCTTCAGCTCGATCATTAGCATGTTTTATCGATTGCTCGACCCGGGCAACCTCCGCGCCGACGCTGTAAAAGCGGCCCTGTACTTGGCGAAATCGTTCATTACATTCGGTGTGATTAAGCTTAAATTTCTCCAGCTCAGTGTCACAGCGACTTTTGTCGGTCACCAATGCTTCAGTTTTTAAGGCAGCATCGCTGATGACTTTATTGCGCGTCTCCACTTGTGCGTCGAAATCAAGCCAGCGTAATGCCAGCAATTGTCCACGCAATAGGCGTTCTTCCTTCTTGAGCTCGGTATATTTTTCGGCAGCTTTAGATTGCCGTTCAAGGCGTTGTAACTGACGGCCCAGTTCGTCGCGAATATCGGTTAAGCGTTCGAGGTTTTCACGGGTACGGCGAATGCGGCCCTCGGTATCTTTGCGACGTTCTTTATACCGGGATATCCCTGCAGCCTCTTCGATATAGCCCCGCAGCTCCTCAGGCCTGGACTCGATAAGGTTCGAAATCATGCCCTGCTCAATAATGGAATAACTGCGCGGACCTAATCCCGTCCCCAAAAATACATCGGTGATGTCACGGCGGCGACATCGGCCACCATTGAGAAAATAACTGGATTGGCCATCTCGGGCGACAATTCGGCGAATCGACACTTCGCTATAGGACGCATATTCACCACCGAGCGTTGCATCGCTGTTGTCAAATACCAGCTCAATTGACGCCTGGCCAACCGGTTTACGACCACCGGAACCATTGAAGATAACGTCGGACATGGACTCGCCGCGTAATTGTTTGACAGAGCTTTCGCCCATCACCCAACGCACTGCATCAATGATATTAGATTTACCGCAGCCGTTTGGTCCGACCACGGCGCAGAGGTTACTGGGGAATGTTACGGTGGTTGGATCAACGAAAGACTTGAATCCGGCAAGTTTGACACATTTGAGGCGCATCAATCACTCTTTATAGTCAGGGTTTTAGCCTGAACCAGGTAGTTAGAGACAGCTGTTCAGGCGACGGCTTTGCCGCATTTGCCAGGTGATTTTACACACTGTCCGGGCGGGAACAAACCGCTAACGGCAATTAGTTTTTTTTCGTGTGCTTGGTACAACGATACAGCGAACCACATCCTTTAAAACGAGTGATTGTCGACGACAATTAGCACACACGTATAAGCACCGGCCCATAAAGTTATGGAACCACTGAGTACATTGTCGGCAAAATTAGTCTCAAATCTGCTAGTATTTTTGCCCGTTTCCAACGCTCGCATATCATGCTCAATATCGTTCTCTTTGAACCGGAGATTCCGCCCAACACCGGCAATGTCATTCGCCTGTGCGCTAACACCGGGTTTGCACTGCATTTGATCAAGCCGCTGGGTTTTACTATGGACGACAAAAAATTGCGCCGCGCTGGCCTGGACTATAGGGAATCACAACGAGTTATTGTCCACAATAACTGGCAAATGTTTATTGACGACATCGCACCAGAACGAATTTTTGCTATTAGCACTAAAGGTAAAAATAATTATCATCAGGTCGGTTTCGCACCGGGCGACACCCTGGTGTTTGGCCCCGAAACCAGAGGCCTGCCTGAATATTTCCTGGCTGCAATCGCTGACCCTATGATCTTACGTATCCCCATGTTGCCAGACAATCGCAGCCTCAATTTGTCAAATTCAGTGGCTATCGTGGCGTATGAGGCCTGGCGGCAAATGGGCTATGATGGCGCTCCACTTTGCACGCCTTCCGCGCCAATGAATCAACTTAAATAATGACCGGAGATATCGGTTTATTCTACGGTTCGACGACGTGTTACACAGAAATGGCCGCTGAAAAAATTCGCGATGCCATGGGTACTAATATTGCTGGAACTTCGAGGGTTGATCTATTTGATATCGCCAACCAGCCAATCGCTCTCGCAAACGCTTATCAACAAGTTATCTTAGGTATCCCGACCTGGGATTACGGCGAACTGGAAGAAAGTTGGGAGAATATCTGGGAGGATATCGACCAGGTTAATTGGCGAGACAAATCAGTTGCGCTTTATGGCCTGGGCGATCAACTCGGCTATCCTGACTGGTTTCAGGATGCGATGGGGTATCTCGCAGCTCGCATTACCAGTCTCGGTGCTCGGTGTGTCGGACAATGGCCAACAACCGGATATCGCTTTACGGGTTCCCAGGGCCTTACCAAAGACGGCGATTACTTCGTGGGCCTGGCACTTGATGACGAAAATGATTTTGAGTTGAGCGATGCTCGAATCTTACGATGGTGTCGTCAAGTTAGTGACGAGTTTGAGATGTAGTGACGAGGCCCAGGATACTACTAGTCCCCCTTCGCTTACCCTCTTAACAGACTGCCAGTCGCTACAGGTCTTGTATAGGCCTTACTAAAAGACTCTGCAGACATGGGTTTCGCATATAGGTATCCCTGAGCCAAATTACAGCCCAATTCTCGGATCAGTTCTTCCTGCCCGGGACGCTCTACGCCGACAGCTACTACATTTTTTCCAAGAATATCGCCAATACCTATTAATGCTCGGATCAAATTGGTATCTTCCTTGCCTGTTCGAGTACGCGCCAACAGTCGCTGATCTATCTTAAGGGTGTCAGCAGGAATTTCTCGTATATAGCTATAGTCGGCCGACGATGAGCCAAATTCGTCAACACAGAACCTCACACCTATATCACCTAAATGGCGCATCAATTGGCAGGCTTGCGTTAAGTTTCTTAGTAGCACACCCTCTGAAACTTCGAGCATTAGACTTGACGAATGCAATTGAAACTTAGCTAAGGCATCTATCACCATCTCGCCATAACCCGGATCATTAATTTGTGAGCTGGCTATATTTATGGACACATATTCAAGATCCACTTGCTCCCTTCGCCAGGCCTGCAATTGATTACAGGCCTCATCAAGGGTCCATTTGCCGATGGCCGAAGTAATACCAGCACCCTCTGACAAAGTCATAAAATCTGTGGGGGGTATGATGCCGCGACAATGATGATTCCATCGCAACAAACCTTCACAACCCATTACCCTTCCAGTACGTAGATCCTGCAACGGCTGATAGACCAACTCCATCTGCCCTCTTTTTAACGCCAAACGTAGCTCAGAAGGAAAGAACATTGCCTCTGGCAAATGGCCGCTCCTGCCTTCCGATAAGCTGTAAAACCCATTTCGACCTTCTGATTTGGCTTTGTACATCGCCTCATCTGCACGTTTCAACAAGTTAGTCAGGTCTTCGCCATCATCAGGATAAACACCGATACCCACACTTGCGGACATCTCTATCATTTCTTCGAAGACTCTAAATGGACTTTCGAAACAGCTCATTATCTTTCGGGCAATGGAAGTCACTTCCATAGAATCGGTTACATTCTCGGTGATAATAGTAAATTCATCTCCAGCCAATCGGGCTACGGTGTCACTAAGGCGCACAGCTGATAGCAAACGACGGCCAACCTCTTTCAAAATCTCATCACCCGCCTGGTGACCGTGGGCATCGTTGATTAATTTAAAATTATCCAGATCGATAAAGAATACGGCGAGTTGCGATTTACTCCTTTGTGCTCGCTTCACCCCTTGATCAAGCCGGTCTAAAAACAAACGACGATTTGGCAAATCAGTCAAATTATCATGGTCAGCAAGATATCGAAGTTCTTCGTGAGTGCGCTCTATATGGGTCAAATCAGAAAAGAAAATAACGTAATTGCAGACCAGACCGTACTCATCTTTAATCAATGCAACCATAAACTTCGCGGTAAACAACTCGCCTGATGCTCGGCGCAAAGAAATTTCATCTGTCCAATAACCAGATTGCTTCAGGCCATGCAAAACTCTTCTATAAAAGCCGACACTGGGCTGCCCAATCATGCCAAAGCCACCGCGAGTACCCACCATTTGATTGGGAGCAATCCCCGTCAATTCGGTGAAAGCGTGGTTAACGCTACTGACCATTCGTTGACGATCGAGAATAACTATCGCCTCGGTCGTTTTGGAGAAAATTTGTTGCGAAAGCTCGACTTTGTCCCTTAACTGATTTTCAACAGAAATATCGAGCGAAATACACTGAAATCCATTTTGACCATCACTTCCAGCGCTAACGGGAGAGAAATGGTGCCGATAATATCGATTGCCTATATAACAGCAATCCTCAAAATATTCCCCCTTTTTGGCTTTTTTTAACAGTTCGTGGAAATCGGGATTTACCGATTTAAAAACATCAACTTTATTGCCCAGAAAATCCGCGGCACCCAGACCTTCTTTTTCTTCAAGATGACCATCTATGCCTATTAACACACCCCTATCATTAACATTCCAAAGTAATATCGCTGATTGGGCAGAGACATTTGTAAGCAGGTCTCTTTTACTTAATTCTGCAGCGATCCCCGAATTAACCGCTCGAAACAATACATAGGCGCTGCTCAAAAGCCACACAACCGCTAGCAAAGTATACGGCTGCCAATTCTCTCTTGGAGAACTCGCGGTATAAAAATTAAATATAAAGCCCGCAACCAGATAGCATAGTGCTATTGCTGACTGGAGCCACACATGCGTTGCCTTAGCCATTATTAGACTCTGTTTCGTTCCTTAGGTGGCGCAATCAGCCAAGGGTATTAGCGAGGTCTCGAACCTCTGGATTCTGAGCCAAGTATAGGGGGAATTTAAGACAGCGCAACATTCTGCACAAGCAAACAGCCAAGTGGTTAAATGGTGGGTTCAAACGGTATTGATTACGAATAACAGAGTTTCAGCTAAGGTTAAATCGTCAATTAAAATAAAGTCTTATCCAACTGCTACTTCAACCTTCCGCTAATACCCCCTTTACAAATCCCTGGCGATCACTTCCAGCATGATTTCGCTAGTACCTGCATAAATCCGTGAAACTCTGGCGTCAGCATACATGCGGCAAATCAAGTACTCGTCCATATAGCCATAACCACCGTGCAATTGCAGACATTCATCAATGACTTTTTGTTGCAGCTCCGACAACCACCACTTGCACATGGATGCGGTGGCATTATCGAGGATGCCGGCCACCACGTCTTCTATGCAACGATCCATAAAAACCCGCGCCGCCCGCACCAGAGCATGGACTTCGGCCAGCTTGAAACGGGTATTTTGCTGCTCCATAAGCGGCTTGCCAAAGGCATGGCGCTGCTTCACATAGGATACAGTTTCGGCCAGCGCACCCTCCATGGTGGCAATGGCCTGGACACCAACGGTCGAGCGCTCATAGGGCAAATCGCTCATCAATTGCATAAAACCTGCGCCTTCGTCGCCGCCGAGCAACTGGTCTTTATGAACCCGCACATCTTCAAAAAACAACTCGCAGGTGTCCTGGGCTTTCTGGCCCATTTTTTTTAATGGCTTCCCTACCCGATAACCTTCGAGGTTTTCAGTTTCTAAAATCAACAAAGATAGGCCCTTGCTACCGGCTTCCGGATCGGTTTTAACAATCAACACCAGGACCTCACACAAATAGCCGTTGGTAATAAAAATCTTTGAGCCATTGACGACATAGTGATCGCCGTCTTTCACCGCCCGCGTGACAATGCCCTGCAAATCAGAGCCGGTGCCCGGTTCAGTCATGGCAATTGCGCCAATCATCTCGCCGGACGCCATTTTTGGTAGCCAGCGCTGTTTTTGGGCTTCAGTGCCATGATTGAGAATGTAATGGGCGCTAATGCTATGCACCCCCTGACCCATGCCGGTTAAACCGCGCCGCCACTGCTCTTCATAAAACACTGCTTCATAGCGGAAATCTGCGCCCGGGCAACCATACTGTTCGGAAATGTCGGTGCACAAAAACCCCTGCGCCCCGGCTTTGCGCCACAGTGCCTTATCGATATATTGCTGTTCCCGCCATTGTTCATCGTAGGGCAGCATTTCGGTCTCGACGAACTGACTAACCGAGCGTCGAAAAACCTCGAGGTTTTCATCCATCCATCGGGATTGATAGTTGCTCATTTAAACCTCCAGGACTATTTGTCTTTGTCGCATAGCGGAATCATATTCGGACAGACACATCACGCCTAATTTGTGTAGTTTCTCGCCTCACTGACGAATAACAGCCTCACCGGTCAACTTCACTTCACCGCGTTGATCTGTCGCTTTTAGCTTGATAACCAAATTGAAACCCAGGTCGGTTTCTATCCTGTCGCTGATCACCCCTCGACAGGTGATTTCATCGCCGACATAGACGATGGCACCAAACTTGACACCAAAACTGACAATAGCTGACTGGGGCACCCAATTGGTCAATAGCTGGCCCATATAAGCCATGTCGAGCATGCCATGAGCAAATACATCATCCTTGCCCGAGGCCTGAGCGAAATCGCTATCGACATGAATGGGATTATGATCGTTGGACGCGCCGCAAAAATAAGCCAGGGTGGTTCGAGTGATTGCTGGCTTAGATAGCTCGGGTAATTCATCGCCGACGGCCACCGTAGTCAGATCAACCTTTCTCATCGCCTTATTCGTCCCGCCCAAAGACAGGTCCTGTACCTGCTTGCTGTGTTTCATTCTCGACGTTCGACAACTGTTTGTTTAAATCGGGTCGTCAGTTCGCCAAACTGATTGCGGGCCTCTGTTTCTTCGACCATAAACTGGAATTTGCCTCTACCTTTTTCGTAAAAATCCAGAATTGTTGCGACAAAGGTTATTTGATCACGAGCATAAATCGGCGCAAAGTACTCGAAATACTGATTGGTGTGGAGGAGCTTAGTGACATCTATGCCGAGCAACCGCACCCGCTCAAAGGGATCGGGTACCGCGCAACCCAGCGTCACCGCATAGGTTGGCGGCGCGAGGATTGATCTATGTCCAGCCTGCTGCGCAAGCTCCTCGTCAAAATAAATGGGATCAGTTTCGCCCACTGCTTTGGCGAAAAATTTTAGTTGCCATACCTCCACGTCCACAACTAGAGGCGGAAACGGCTGGTTAATATATTGCTGGTCGCTCAAATTTGATCTGCCTATTTTGATCTGCCTATTTTGATCTGCCTATTTTGATCTGCCTATTTTGATCTGCCTATTTCGATCTGCCTATTTCGATCTGCCTATTTCGATCTGCCTATTTCGATCTGCCTATTTCGATCTGCTAGTGCTTAATCTGCCAATTACTTGAACGAGCAATCCCCATGCCCAATGCCATGTTGGCAAAAGCCAAAAGCTGGTGAATGTACAGTTACGTTAAAGCCAAAACAAGCGCATTTGATCATCACAGATCGACAAAGTATTTTTACCGTTATTGCCCAACGACCTCAAAAAGTGATTTCAAGTAGCGGGAACAGGCGACGAACGAATTATTCATCATAAAAAAGCAGTAGATACACCCTCCTCTAATTCTATATATAACATTATAAATACTCTTTATCCTATTGTTTTATATTATATATTATTTTTTAATACATAGCTTTTTATCTCTGCCGGTTCATGGTGATAAAGCCCGACATCAGATAAACTGCTGCTTTTCTTGATTGCGTCACTTTGCTCTCCAACAGCTGACCTTATGAGTACATTGGACATGAGCACATCGGATAAAATCTGCCTGGGTAAAACCATTCAAGGCAACGGCGACGACAATACCAGCCCATGACCACGGCCGCTAATAAGCTAAGCAAGGCTACTCATCTGGTTGTCCGTACGGTGAGGGGCGCGACTCATAATGTCGGGCTAAATACGTGCACCGCTTGGGTCGATTACAGGCGATTTCATTACACAGTCTCCATGCTATTTTGTCTTATCTCGGTCGCTACCACTGCATTCGCTACTGAACTTAACATCGCGGTATCAGCCAACTTCGGCGCCACACTTAGAGAATTGACTCCCCACTATCATCAAGCGAGTGGCGATCAGCTTTCTATCAGCATTGGCTCTTCAGGCAAGCTGACTACGCAGATTATGCAGGGTGCGCCCTACGATGTTTTCTTATCAGCCGACCGCCAACATCCGATCAACTTAATAGACAAGCAACTTGCCGACGCCGCGTCTCGATTCACCTATGCGATCGGTATTCTGGCACTGTGGCATCCCCAACAATCAATAACCCCAGCAGCGGATCAGGGCTTTGATTTTAGGCCAGACCATCTCGTTGCCCTGGCCAATCCCCGACACGCCCCCTACGGAAAAGCTGCCGAGCAAGTACTATCCACAATGGGGTATTGGCAAACTCTGTCATCGAGCCATCGCCTCGCCCTTGCCGAGAGTGTCGGCCAGGCCTGGCACTACGCCGCCAGCGGAAACGCTGATGTCGCCTTTGTCGCCCTGTCGCAGCTTAAACGCAGAACCGAAAACAATAACTATTGGTTACCCCCCGCAAGGTTGTACACAGCCATCATTCAGCAGGGCGTCGTGCTCAACAACAGCAAAAATCAGCGCGCAGCGAGACGCTTTTGCCGCTGGTTACAAACCGATGCCCAGGCGAAGCAAGTTATTAGCGAATCGGGTTATCAGTTACCGGAGGGCCAAGCTGCTATCCCTCTAACTCGAGGCGCACAGACACCGGCCCCATCATCCGGCGTAGCATTCGATGCCAGCTAATTGGTTATCCCCCGCCGATCTAAGTGCGCTTTGGCTAAGCGTGAAGTTGGCCACCGTCACCGTTATCGCCTTACTGAGCATCGCTATCCCCCTGGCATGGTGGTTGGCTCGCACCCGGTGGCGACTGCGACCGGCGCTTGAATCGGTGATCGCCATGCCCTTGATCTTGCCCCCCACGGTGCTCGGGTTTTATCTACTACTGTTCCTGGGACCAACTGGTTGGGGCGGGCAATTTATGATCGCTATCGGCGAACAACCCCTTGCCTTTAGCTTCGCCGGCCTGGTTATCGGTTCGATGATTTATTCCCTACCTTTTGCTGTGCAGCCTTTGCAGGCTACTTTTCAGGCCATCGACAAAAATGTCATTGAGGCCGCCGCGACACTGCGGGCTAAATCGCTGGACCGTTTTTTCAGCATTATTCTGCCCCTTAGCCGACGCGGCCTGTTGACCGCCGCCGTGTTGACCTTTGCGCACACGCTGGGTGAATTTGGCGTGCTATTGATGATCGGCGGCAATATGCCAGGTCGCACTCAGGTGGCTTCCATCGCGATATATAGCCATGTTGAGGCGATGGATTATCCCGCCGCCCATGCCCTTTCTATCACCATGTTGGTATTGTCATTTGTGCTGTTATTACTGGTCTTTATGTTTAACCGCCGGTTTAAAATTGTGGCGCTGACGGGATGAGTATTGATATAAAGCTTGCATTTACAAGAGCGGATTTCACACTCGACTTAGACATTTCTCTCAGTAGTACCAGTGTCACCGCCGTTTTTGGGCGATCCGGCAGCGGCAAAACCACACTGCTACGCTGCATCGCCGGTTTAGAGCGAGGTCATGGGGAAGTCACCGTGAATGGCGAAGCCTGGCAAAGCACAACAGAATTTCTGCCGGTTCACCAGCGAGCATTGGGATATGTTTTTCAGCAGGGCAATCTATTCCCACATTTGTCGGTTGGGGCCAATTTGTTGTATGGCTTCAAGCGCATACCAGAGCAGCAAAGAACTATTCCGTTGGACGAAGCGATTACCTTACTCGGCCTCGATGGTCTTCTGAATCGAATGCCTCACCAGCTTTCCGGTGGTCAACAACAGCGTGTCGCCATAGCCAGAGCGCTACTATCTAGCCCTCGATTGCTACTGCTCGACGAACCATTATCGAATCTTGATGACGAGAGTAAAAATGAAATCCTGACCTATATCGAACAGCTCAATAGAAACTTAAGCTTGCCGATTATTTATGTCAGCCATTCAGCCAGTGAAGTCACCCGCCTCGCGGACGACATTGTATTACTGGAAGAAGGTAGGGTAGTTGCCAGCGGTGTGATAAACGCGTTGCTCACCAACCCTGAATTACCCCTGGCCTACCGGGATGATGCAAGTGCCGTGTTGAGCGGCACCGTTACAGCCATAGATTCGCAATTCGATCTAAGCACGGTGGACGTTGGCGGCAGCGGTAAAAAAATATTCATAGCCCGGAGCAATATCAAGATCGGCTATACTATACGCATTCAAATCTATGCGCGGGACGTCAGCCTGGCGCTAGTTCGACCGGAACAAAGTAGCATTCAAAATATATTGCCGGGCAGCATTGTCTCAATCAATGATACGGACGAAGCCGCTCAAGTATTAATCAAACTAAATATTGGTGGGCAGCACTCTGAACAAGACTCCGAGCTACGCCCTAAACAACACCCCGAGCAACACTGCTTAGCGCGGATCACCCGACGCGCTGCAACAACTCTTAATTTACAGCCCGGTACGGATGTATTCCTGCAGATTAAAACTATCGCAGTGATCGAAAACTATCACTAAGCGGATGCTGCCTCGTCAGGAATCGCCTCAGCTTTAATAACGCCCTGCTGCTCCAGCTCGTCTATTTGGCTATCGGTATAAGCCAATAAGTCTTTTAAGGTGTCCCGATTGTGTTCGCCCAGGTAGGGCGCTTGCAGATCCAGGTCGTTCGCATATTCCGAAAACCGTAGCGGCATACCGGGCATCTGGAAGGTGCCAAAACCGCGTTCAGTCACCGTGCGTACCGTGCCTCGCTCAATGAGATGCGGGTGCTCCATGGCTTCTTTGAGGGTCAGCACCGGTGCGACCGGTATACGTTTTTCTTCGAGTTTGGCTATAGCTTCAGCGTCGCTGGCGCAGCTCATAATCCAGCTTTCGATAATCTCTACCAGTTCGTAACGGTTCTTAACGCGATTATTAATTTTCTCAAAGCGTGGGTCAGTGGCCAGCTCAGGCTTCCCGAGCACTTCGAGCAGCGCGTCCCACTGATGCAATACCGCAATAATAATCAGATAGCCATCCCGACCTTTAAACGCACCCAGCGGTGCAAGACCCGGACTGTGAGACCCTCCCCGTTTAGGCTCGAACCGGCCTTCGCTGCCGCTAATCATAGCGACACTGGATTCGTGGCAGTGGAAATAGCTATCCAACAAGGAAATATCCAGATGTTGCCCAAGCCCACCTTTAGCCTGCCGGAATAAAGCCGCATTAATCGCTGCCACCCCATGGACACCAGTCATCACATCTCCCATAGCCACCATCGGTAGTATGGGCGGTCCGTCCTGTTCACCAATTAAACCCGTAACGCCAGCAAAGGCCTGGCCGATATAATCGAAACCTGGTCGATTCGCCAATGGCCCCGTCTGACCGAAGGTCGAAATGGAACACATAATAAGATCCGAGTTTATCTTGTGTACTGTTTCCCAGTCGAGGCCCATACGACCGATAACACCAGGCGCAAAATTTTCTACTAGCACGTCAAATTTGGGGATCAAATCGAGCAGTATTTTTTTACCCGCATCGGTTTTCGGATCCAGACATAAACTTTTTTTGCCCCGGTTTTGCGACAAAAAATACGCCGAGCGGCCACCTTTCATATAGCCAACATTACGTACCTGATCACCCCATGGCGCTAACTCCACCTTGACCACTTCAGCACCCATTTCGGCCATTAATCTTGTCGTCGTTGGTCCCGCCAGGTGTTGGGTAAAGTCCAGAACCCGCACGCCATCAAGCACATGTTTTTCAGTTGTCATGTTTATCTCCCATGTATGTAGTCTTACAGCGAATTATTGATAATAAATTTCATGCCCGATTAAGACATATTGACCGGCTAAAAACTACGGGAAGCCAGGGAGCCAGACAAGGCTAAAGAAAAGATCGGACACGAGCTATAGACTTAACAACCACCGTCTAAAAGACGGTGGGTTCGATTGAGGGACTGAAAGTCCCACCAAATACCGGCCCTGCCGGTCTATTACTCAATCTCGAAATCTGCATTGGGCTTCGCCTCAAAATGATGAGACAAGTACTCTTC
>JAJFKC010000011.1 GCA_021773435.1 Porticoccaceae bacterium | reverse complement strand
GAGCTTGTCAGCATGCTCCTGAAAGTTCTGCGCCGTGATGGTAAACAGCACCTGATCATCAGCAAACGGGTCCGGATGATAATCGCCTGGTTTGAAATTGGCAGGGGGTACAATCGGCTCATTCTTCCAGGCCGGTATCGTACCCTCCGCATTGCCCGCTCGAATGGCACCCGACGGTGTCAGTTCTGTGCCCTCCAGGCCAATGCGCGCCTTATCTTCCGCTGAGACCGCGGCCAACGCAGCACCGGTAGTGAAGACACTGGCTAAAGCCAGGGCTTTATAGGTATTTCTATTGTTAATCAACATCTTCTTATACCCCTTAGAAGCTGTACTTGTAGGTCAATGAGAGAAAGTCTTTATCCGAGCTACCACCGGCATCACCAATCCAGTGTGCATAGGTTAAATCAACCGATTGCTGACCCTGATAATCAAAGGTGAGTCGAGTCAGTAAGGTGCGTTGATTTTCAACCATGTTACCACCGCTAGCCGGCGCCCAACCTTCAACGTTATGAACAAAGATAACCGTCGGTTTAACCGTCAGGTTCATAAACGCATTCGGGTATTCCAGCACAGCCACCGCCGTGTAGCCCCAGGAGAAGTCAGTAATCGGTTGATCCAGGGGTGCGTTACATTCAAAGTTACCCCGATCCTGAATCTTGCCGGGCAGCTTACCGGCCGAGTTGGTATCACCCGCACCTGAACCACCAAAACCACCCACATTCGTGTTGGACCTATCCAGCTCATCACCCGCATGGCAGTCCGGTACCCAGACAAAGGAGGCATCAAAGACCAGACTCAATTTGGACGCACCCATGAAGTCGGTACCACCTGACTTGGTCAGGTTACCCAGTAATACCCAGACATCACTGGCACCCAGTCCCGAATCGCGAGCACCAATCGCCCCAAGCGTACCGGTCGGGTTACAGTCAAGCTCGCCATCCGCACCCGGCCCCGTGTTGGGTCGGAAGTCAGCGGGACTCGCAGGCGTAGCAAAGCTAAACAACGACGCCACTGGAAGCCCTGCAACACCGGGGTAAGGCGTACTAACATGCCCAATACCAAAGAGGTCACGACATTCCCGAACACCACCATCATCTTTCTTGAGATTCAACTCAACCGCAAACGAGGTTTCCAGGGGACCCTCACCATTGAGTGAGATCGCGTAGGTATCCAGATCCTGACCATAAGCCTGCGAATAACCGGCCAGCGTTGACCGCGTAGGATTGGCTGGGTCTGTCCGAGTTACATAATCAGGATTCAGGTCGAACGTTGGTATATAGCCATGGGAGCGTATCCAGTAAATACCGAGGTCAGCATAGTTCCAGGAAGGAATAATAAAGTGCATATTAATCCCCCACTGACCACCGTTATCCGGCTCTATATTACTCGTGCGCTCTACGCCCCTTAGGAACAAGTCGGGGTTATAGCCCGTGCCGATAAAATCAAAGCCGTTAAAGAAGGTGCCCACCGCCGGAAGTTTCGATTCCCGCCAGTTCCACACATAGTAGGCTTCCAGTGAGATATTGTCCGTGAAGCCAAAGTTGAAATAAACACTTTCCTGAGGCGTCAGGGTTTCCTTGACATCGGTACCCGGGGTCGTCGCCTTGGATAAATCCCGAGGATTCATCATCTGGCTAATACCGCCGCCCTGGATATTACTCTCACCCCAGTTGATCACCTGTTTACCGACTCGCACATTCAGTGGGTGACCACCGATGTCCCAACCGCCATAAACAAATAAATCCAGTAAGCCAAAGCGATTGCCCGCCAGCTTTTGGGCATTGTGGGCAATACCATCCACCTGGGAGACCGGTGTCCCGGCCAGATCATGGAGCGCCGAAGGGTAGGGATCTAAATTGTAGGCCGGATCAGTACCACCGGCGAACCCAGCCGCATACACATACACACTGGGTCGATCACAGTTGCTACAGTCCTTGCCCATAATGGTCGGATCATAGACATAGGAAGCACGAGCAAAGACACCAAAATTACCTTTACTCAAACCCATGTCGGTGAGTAAACCCAAAGGCGTTGCATAAACATCGCCTGGATCCTTAAAAATAGCACCTCGACCGGATGGTACGGCAGTACTGAACTCAGAATTGCCCTTCATCCGCATCGCTGCACTGGCGCTAAACGTGGTATCGAAAAAACCATCCCACTCGCCAAGTTGGAACTCAAAGGCGTGAATCTGGCTTGACGCTATAACCAGTCCGAATAAGACTGGCTGCAATAATTTCCCCATTAAAAACTTTGTTTTCAACAAAACCTTCCCCTCTTACGTGTTATTTGCTACCTATTATTAATTTTCGACAACAGAACCAAATAGGTCTTTACTTTGATTTACCATTCACTCATCTAACACAAGTAATCGGCGATTGCTCAAAGTTCAGCTGGTCAAATTCTCGAAACATAATCTCAATGGAACTAGCTCTTAATAAAAAACACTCAAGCCATTGACCTAAGTAGCGAACCGATAATCTGAGCCAAAATCAAGACGCATAAAACGCGTCAGGCGCTAATTAACAGAACCTGATAAAAGAGGCATAAAAAGTGCTGGATGGCACTCAGAGAAACGCAAAAATGGAAGCTCCTCACGGTTATTACAGCTACTTCTATCGACTACAGAGGCCAAAAACCCGGCGGGTTATTAAGCATAGCCAACATAAACAGATGGAATAGTTATGTCAACGCAATTACACATAATATATAATTATGGCGACTATCTCTGTGGGTTGTATCGCTGGTCATCGTCTATAGTCCCTGGGCACCTCTCAGAAATACGAGCTAACAAGTGATTCCCCAGCTACTATAGAAGGCTCATAAGATATTTACTGGGGAAAAGAATGAAAGACAATCCGCTGACGCAGTTACCAAATCAAAGCCGCCTCTCTAAAAATAATCCAACTGTCTTTACCAAGCTAGTCTGCTTAGCCATTTTCACCTTGCTTTGGCTGCCAGCTGCCGCTGAAGACAAATGGTGGCCTTCAAAGTGGGGGGCTGATGACCGCATGGGCTCGATGAATCTACTCACTCCGCAAAAAGCTATTGAAGCAGCCAAGCTGATAAAAACCGGTAAAAGCTATGCGCTGGGAATGGAGTCCGGCCCCGATACCCCGGCCGGGGCCGATTTAACGCCTCGCTCGTTTAAGTTATCCGTAGTCCAGCCCGGACAACTACTCGGTAAAACCTTCGGCAAAAATGGCTTTGGTTTCAACGATGATTTCGTCAATGTCTGGCTCGGTGTCGGCACCCAGATCGATGGTCTTGGCCACGTCGGCATTAACAACCGCTACTACAATGGGGTTAAAGCAGAAGAATTTATTACTTACAATGGCTTAACACAATTTGGCCTGCATAAAATGCCACCGATCACCACCCGCGGTGTACTACTTGACATAGCGGGCTACAAAAACAAAGCTTTTATGGAGGCGGGTGAAGTCATCACTGTGGACGACATAAAAGGTGCGGCGAAAGCTCAGGGTGTAGCCATCGGCAAAGGCGACATTGTGTTATTTAACACTGGCTGGATGAAAGCCAAACTCCACACGGACCCGGATTTATTTAATCATAAAGAGCCTGGACTGGGCGTCGCCGGAGCACAATACTTAATTGACCTCGGTGTCGTCGCCATTGGTGAAGACAGTTTTGGTCTAGAAGCTGCACCCGGTGAAGACCCAGATATCCTGTTTCCGGTGCATCAACTCATGTTGGTTAAACATGGTGTATACGTGCTGGAAAACATCCGCACCGAAGAGCTGGTCGCTGATAAAGCCTGGGAATTTATGCTGGTGATCGGCATACCCAAATACGTCGGTGCCGTGCAGGCGATTATCAATCCTGTTGCTATTCGCTAACGGACGATTCGAACGCTTCCATCGTTGATAATAAACCGTTGAAGTAAGCCAAAGGTAAAAAGGGAAAGCGGCTTACTTCAACTTGCGAGCAAATAACTCAAAGGCGATATCCCAATGCCGCTCAGCCGCTTCGTGGTGATAACCCATGCGTTGGGGGAAGGCAAAGCCGTGGCCGGTTTCGGGTATTTTTTCCACGACACAATCGATATTGTTGTCGGCCAGCATCTTGCTCAAAGCTTCGATTTCCTCATCGGGCACATAGGGATCATGCTCGGCAAAACCAAAATACAATGTGCAATCTGGCAATAGTTTCGGGATAAAAAGATGAGCAGAGTCATCCTTCCGTGTCACGTGCGATACGCCATATAAAGACAGCATCGCTTTAAATCTATCGGGATAAGCACCGGTTGCAGCCAGCACAAACTTGCCGCTCATGCAGTAACCAATACAACCCATTGGCCCTGATTTGGCCTGAGGCTGCTCATCCAACCACAGGATCAAGCTATCAGTATCATTAATAATCATGGTGTTGGTATGGAGCTCAAGCATTTCCATCATTCGCCCGCCGGGATCACGAATACCGTAGCGATAATATAAATTCGGAATCACAGCAAAATAGCCTTGTGCGGCAATACGACGCACAAAGTCATAAAGCTCCCCCCGCACGCCTGGGGCATCCATATATAGAACCACCGGCGGGCAAGGGCCACCCTCCTTCGGCCAGGCTGTAAAGCATTCCATTTTGCCGTCTTTAGTCTCCACTTCCACGAAGGCTTCGTTAATTGCTACGGGGCTGGCTTCGTTACTCATATTTATTCCTAAATTTTTTAAACAAGTTTTGAGGGTTATTCTATTCGGCATCGATAGCAATAATAAAACCTTCCGGCAATTCCCGGCGCCCCGCAATAAAGTCGCCGTTGATATCGGCCACCAACAATTTACCAAAAGCAAAATGGATTCCAGTTGGATTGATAAAACCGGAGGCTACCCGATGAACAGCACCCGCATTATCAATTCTATAAACATGGCCATCTTGCTTGAGCGCCTGGGTCTGCGGCACCGGAATTTCCATATCGCCAATCGCAGCGACAAATAACTGGCCACCGTAACTGCCAAAATCTTTGGGTGCATAGGCCATACCCGATGTTCGACCAATGCCTGGCGCAATAATCTCGCCAACAATTTCTCCGGCGGAATTAACACGAGCAATTCCGCCCTTCGGTGCTTTCAGACCAGGACCAATACCAGGGCCCACCGATACCAGCATATATTGTTGATCCTGGGTAAAACTCAGCGCAAAAGGCAGGCCCCAAACTTCTGGGTCAAAGGTGATAAAAGGCTTGCAACCACCATCTGCAGTAGTCTGGTAGACCGTGGCATTTTTCAGCGTCACAGAGAAAAATCGATTGGCAAAAGCACTGTCTTCAGGGCCGAAGCGACCATCAGCACCAAACCCGGATTTCAACCCACCTTTCTTTTTAGGCAAGGCCTGTAGCGTACACAGCCGAGTCACCTCACCCACGCCGTCTTGCGAAATGGCCTGAACAAGGTGATTTTTAAGGGCCGCATCAAAACCGGTTTTTTCCTGAGACAGCACCACAAACTGCCCAGCCACCTTGCCAAATCCTGCTGGCGCAATATCAAAACCGACTACTGGCGGTAGCTTTTTGATATCAATCTCTACTTCGATATTGCCCTTAGCATCAAATGATAGAATACGACTGCCCTTATCTCCTTCCGCACCGCCATCATCGTTAACCAGAACTCGCTTACCCTGTTTTTGCATAGCCCTGTCTTGTATAACCCAGTCGCGCATAAACAGCGGGTCATAAAAGTGTCCAGTGTCAATAAACGGGTTTGCGCTAAACCCTTCTACAGCAACGATTTCCGGCAAGGCCATCATCTTATCCATCACCCGCTGGGCTTCGCTGGAAGCCGTTTCGGCTGCCGAGCAGAGCACCGGTAACACACCAAAAAGCACCAGATACTTTTTAGCATTGCCATAGAAAACTTTACCCAATATTTTCATAGAATTGCTCCTGCCCTTTTTGTCTAAAAGCAACTATAAGCTGCTGATGATAATCCACCCAGGGCCTGTTAACGCCCTTTATAATTCGGCTCACGCTTTTCTAAAAAAGCCTTACGGGCCTCTCGACTGTCTTCTGATCTATCGAGAATCCCCGACGCATTGGCAGTCAGCGTCATGGTTGCTTCAAGGCTTGCATCCATAGCGGTACGCATAATACGTTTGCTAATCCACTGCACCAGCGGCGGACTCTTAATAATACGCTCGCACAATTCGCGGGTATTACTTTCCAGCTCAGCGCTTGTATATAAGTGATTTAGTAAGCCCCAACGATAAGATTCCTCCGCATCAAGAAAGCCGCCGGTATAAAATAATTCCAGGGCGCGACCCATGCCGACAATACGCGGCAATAAATACAGTGCACCATTTTCGGGAATCTGTCCCACGTTTTGGTAAGTAAAGAACCGGGTGCTTTCGCAGCCCAGGCGAATATCACAATGCAGGGCCATATCCAGCCCAGCACCGACTGCAGCGCCATTGATCATAGCAATAGTCGGCTTGCGGATCATGGATATATCGCGAAACAGGGGCGTGAAGTGCTCACTAAAATGCTGCCGCGTGCCATCGACACCGGGATCACCGACTTGCTCAACGGCCCGTGATTTCATATCCGCACCGGCACAAAAAGCCTTGCCTACACCGGTCAGAACAATGACGCGAATATTGGGGTCGGCATCACCAGCGCGCATATATTCACCGACCTTGGCCATGGTTGAATCCGGTTCCGACAGACCATAAAGCGCATTGAGCCGGTCGGGCCGATTGAATTTAATCCATAATATCCCTGATTCTTCAGGTTCATAACTTAGATAGTCAACGATTTCCAGAGACACAATTGCACTCCTGTTATTTTGTGCTGCGACTAAATGCCTGTCCAATTGCCTACCTAGTCTAAGAGGCCCGCTTATCCTTTTTCAAAGCCTGACAGTTATCTGCCCAGTCGTAACCCGCCGACAAACGCTCAAAGCGCTTGTCGATATATTTGCGCATGGAGGGGTCGGTAAAGATGTATGGCGCATCATCGATAATCGCCTCCAGCACCTGCTCGCCGACGATATCAGGGTCAAGACCCTTACCCAGCATGTCCTCGTTCGCTGCTAAATCCCTGGCTTCGCGCACACCACCGTACTTTTTCTGTCGGTTGCGTGTACCGTTGGCGATATTGGTGGCGACCACGCCAGGGCAAAGTACTGAAACACCAATATTGTCATCGCGATGCTCTTCCATCATGGTTTCCATAATCGTTACCACGGCAAATTTGGTGGCATTGTATGGCCCCATATAACGGAAGCTGACCATACCAGCCATGGATGCGGTGCTCATTACGTGCCCGCCCTCACCATGAGATTCAATCAGCGGGACAAAAGCCTGTAAGCCATAGATCACGCCCCACAGGTTGACATCCATCACCCACTGCCAGTTTTCCACCGAGCATTTATCGGACTTGCCACTGACACCAATGCCGGCGTTATTACACAGCACATGTACTTTGCCAAATTCTGCAATGGTGGCATCGGCAGCGGCAAAGACCGAATCCCGATCAGCTACATCCGTGACTACGCCGGCTGCGTCGATACCCTTTTGTTTTAGCCCGGCGACGGCCGCGTCCATGGGACCTTTTTCAATA
Source organism: Porticoccaceae bacterium (assembly GCA_021773435.1). Classification (GTDB taxonomy): domain Bacteria; phylum Pseudomonadota; class Gammaproteobacteria; order Pseudomonadales; family Porticoccaceae; genus HB2-32-21. The sequence continues at coordinate 52,992 of JAJFKC010000011.1, read as the reverse complement.
TCACCTATCATCACCTTCATACCTGCCGCACCAAAGGCCCTGGCCATTCCGAGACCCATCCCGCTAGCACCCCCGGTGATAAATGCAACTTTGCCCGCTACGTCTTTCATATTTACCTCCGCTATATTTGACGATTAGAAAATAAGTGTGGCGCAGCATAGACCACGGATTTGAATAATTCCACGCAACGCTCGGCCATCATTACGACTAATACAAAAACAGCTCTCGTTAAAAAAGCCTGACTCGCGATCCGGACAGATCGCGAGTCAGGCTCCGCAAAACTAAATCAGGCCCGTTTGCTGCAAAGGCTAGATAACTAGCACGCTATGCATCAGCTACCTGCCAGTTTGTGGCTGGCTGATTACTCGCTTTACCAAAGCGCAGCAGTTGACCAGGCGTGGCATCGGTACACTCGCCGTCTTTAAAAGTGACGGTACCATTGACCATGATGTAACGGTATCCCTCTGCGTATTGAACCAGCCGCCAGGCATTGCCGGGGAAATCGTGGACCACTTCCGGCCGCTCAGGCGTGATCTTAAGATTATGATAATCATAGACCAGAATATCTGCCGGTGCGCCTTCCACCAGAGTCCCGCGATCTTTAAAACCCGCACATTGTGCCGGCATAGCCGAGAGTCGATAGTGCGCCTCTTCAAGGCTGATCATGCCGTCTCGCCTCACCATATTGATAAGAAACTCGGTGGGGTACTTGCCAGCGGTGATAAATTTGGTGTGAGCGCCGCCGTCGGAAACGCCGGGGATTGTAAAGTCAGCATCCAGGATTTCTTTGTTATAGCCGGGGTGTTCATTAAAGGACCGATGCCAGAAAATGGTTTTCAGATCTTCGCTGATAATAAGATCGAGCAATGCGTCAATAACATGCTTGCCCTCCGCTTCAGCCACCTCGGAAACGTACTTACCTTCATATTTTTTATTTTTGGAGAGAAAGGTTTTGTCAATTTTGTAGTCTTCTACCGGACCGGTGATCGACGGTATCTTGCCCGCATCAAATTGATTGCGCAGATATTGTCGATTGGTTGGGTCTTGCATAGCGGTAATGCGCTCCTCGACCGTGCCCAGCGTTACTGTCCGCCAGGCGCGACTGCCGTCGAGCAAATTGTATTCGTCGAAAGAAAAATACTCTTCGTTACCGTTGAATATAGCCATACCCCAGATGTTTTCGTTGCCACGAGCCCGGGTGCGATGCAACCAGCCCATAATTTTACGGAACGAGCCGGGGACTTTATCGTGGGACTGAACCGCGTTATAAAGAATGGGTTTGTCTGCTACCTGAGCTAGCTTCTCGACAAAACGCAAGCCACCAGTTTGGGTGAGCTGAATGGCACCCTCTTCACGGCGGGCCAGCACTTCGGCAAAGGCCAGGCATAGATCATCAGACATCTCATCTGTTACCATCGGTGTGCCATCGTAATCACGCTGTGCCGAGGCCTTGCCCAACCGTTGCACAGACCAGCCACAACCACCGGCATCGAGACCCTCTTCAAGCAGCCGACACATCTCGGCAATTTCGTCTTTCGTCGGCTCCCGGTTTTTGGCGTCTTCAAGGCCCATCACAGTAATCATAATGGGACTGATCGGCACATAACTCAGCACATTGATACCTAACGGAATTCGCTCCAGATGATCCAGCCATTCTGGGAAGGTTTCCCAATCCCAGTTCATACCCAATTTCATGGATTCGAAAGGAATGGCCTCCACGCGAGACATCATTAGCATGGCTCGCTCGCGCAACTCAGGTGCTATCGGGGCAAAGCCAAAACCACAGTTGCCAATAGCAATGGAAGTCACACCGTGCCAGCCGGATAACGTCGCATAAGGGTCCCACTGGATTTGGGCGTCGTAATGGGTGTGTAAATCGACAAAGCCGGGGCATACATGCATGCCTTCAGCGTCGATCACATTCACGGCAAAGGCAGGATCGAGATTGCCTTCACGATCTATCTCAGTAATAAACCCCTCTTTAATGCCGATATCGCCAACAAATCGAGGTGCCTGGGTGCCATCGAATACGACACCGCCCTTTATAATCGTGTCAAATTGCGCCATATCACCCTCCGTTTTTAGTCCAAGTTTTTGATATAGTTTTTTAAATCAATTGTTTTTAAAGCACTTTTTTAAACAACTAATTTATTAACGAATAATTTATTAACGAACAATATTTATTTTGAACAACCCCAATTCGGGCAGCCATCATTCGATGGCCAGGAAGTCTGTTTTCCAGTCAATATAATTCCCAGCCACTACAAACCGTCAAACGCTTCTTTAAATCGCCGGGCCGCATCAATGTGCTGATCCGGCGTAAAGTCAGCATACATCGTCCAGCAACCCAGATGTGTTGCGCCAAGATCTTTCCAGGCGTTCATCTCCTCACACCATTCATCGGGGCTTCGCTCTGGCTTATCTTCAGGCTTCTGCTCCCAGCCAGCCAAAACCTGTGCATTGTTAAGCGTGATCCAGGCTTCGACACCAATATCTGCCGGTTTGCGGCCCGCTGCTTCGACGTAACCATAAAACTTGTCCATGGTGCGCTTACCCGCATCATCAGGTTTGAAAAACGCAAACCAGCCATCACCCAACCGCGCGATTCTTTGCACCATGGCATCAGCCCAACCGCCCATCCAGATGGGGATGGACTGACCGACAGGCAGGGGATTAATTCCGGCATCGACAATTTGGTCCCACTTGCCGTCAAAGGTTAATAAATCGTTGCTCCACAACAGTCGAAGTAATTCGATCTGCTCCTCTACACGCTTGCCACGGGTTTTAAAATCCTGCCCCAAACCCGCGTATTCCACCTGGTTCCAGCCGATGCCAAGACCCAGACGCAACCTGCCACCGCTCAGGACATCCACCTCAGCAGCCTGTTTGGCCAACAAGGCAGTCTGGCGCTGGGGTGCGATAATAATGCCCGTCGCCAGCTCGATTTTTGTCGTTATCGCGGCCAGGTAACCCATCAATACAAAGGGCTCGTGAAATTGATATTCATGGGTGTAAGGACCCCACAGTTCATGCTTGGTGGGATCAGCCCCCAGTACGTGATCGAAAACGACGACATGGTCGTAGCCGAGGTCTTCCACTGCCTGGCCATAGTCGCGAATCGCTATGGGGTCGGTACCGATCTCGGTGATCGGGAAAATAGTGCCAACTTTCATAGGTCTATCCTTTTATAGGTCTATCCTTTTATAGTGCTGGATTGCAGTGCCGCCAAATATTGTGCCAACAGGTTTTATATCGGCAAAGGCTTTAATCTATCAAACAGATAGTCTAGTCTGTTTTCAAAAAGTCGCACCTTAATAATCACTAACACCGTGGCGAAAAACTATGGCACGTCTAACAGATAAAGTAGCAATTATTACCGGGGCCGGTGTCGGCATAGGCCGGGCAACTGCTCGATTGTTTACTAAGGAAGGCGCAAAAGTTGTTATCGCCGAGATGAACACAGAAACTGGCGAAGCGGTAGCAGAGGAAATTCGCGGTGGCGTCTCAAACCACACCTCAAACACTGAATCAAATGCCATTTTCATACACACCGATGTCACCGACTCAGCCAGCGTCGAACAAACCGTACAGCAAACCGTAGACCATTTCGGCCGGCTCGATATCCTGCACAACTGTGCCGGTGGCTCCATTCCTGAAGACGCTCCCATCAGTGAAGTGGACTGGGATGTTTGGGATCACACCATGTCCCTCGACCTGAAGGGCACGATGTTGTGCTGCCGTTTCGCTATTCCGGCCATGATCAAATCCGGGGGTGGCACAATCGTTAATATGTCCTCCGTAGTGGCACTGCAAGGCACCAGCCTACATGTCTACTCAACGGCGAAAGGCGGCATTATTTCCTTTACTAAATCACTGGCTTCGAGCTATGCCAAAGATGGCATCAGGGCCAACGCTATCTGTCCGGGCATCGTACTGACAGATCGAGTCAAGGGTCGCTTTGGCGACAAATTAGATGACCTTGAATCTGGTGCTGGCAAAGTATTGTCGACCTTTCAGATGGAGAAATACCCCTTTGGGGTAGGCCAGCCAGAAGATATTGCCCACGTCGCATTATTCCTAGCAGCGGACGAATCGCGCATGGTCAACGGCTCGTATATTAGCGCTGATGGTGGGATGTCAGCCTACTAATTTATCTAACAATTTTATCTAACAATCTCATCTATCTACGCTTTCGATTTAGGTTAATGAGGGGGGAACATGAAACTCGGACTCAGTATTGGCTACTCTGGCGCGCACATGAAGCTGCCGGTAAAAACCGTTCAGCTGGCAGAAAAACTCGGTTTTGATTCTGTCTGGACAGCCGAAGCCTACGGCTCGGATGCGGTGTCTCCGCTAGGCTACCTGGCCGCTTGTACGGAACGTATCCGCCTGGGCGCGGGCATATTGCAAATTGCTGCCCGCACACCCACCGCTGCAGCCATGGCCATGGGCACCATTGATGCCATGGCTGGCGGCATTCGCGCCATTGCTGGCCTCGGGATGTCCGGTCCGCAAATTGTCGAAGGCTGGTACGGCCAGCCCTGGGGCAAGCCCTACTGGCGCTTGCGCGATTACGTCACTATTATGAAAAAAACCTTTGCGAGAGAAGCACCGGTTAGTCACGAAGGGCGAGAAATATCCCTGCCGTTTACCGGCGAAGGTGCCATGGGTATCGGCAAACCACTGAAATCCATTCTGCACATGAATCCAGATATTCCCATCTGGCTGGGCACCGCCACAGAAACCAATGTCCGCCTTACCGCAGAGATTGCCGATGGCTGGTTGCCGCTTAATTTTGTGCCCGGCAGCATGAAAACCTATGGCCCGTGGCTGGAAGCCGGTTTTGTCCGCGCAGGTAACGGTAAATCCTTCAAAGACTTTGAAATACAGGCCGGCCTGCCGGTGCTGATCACCCCCGATATTAAATCGGCACTGGCCCGAATCAAACCCAATGTCGCCCTTTATGTGGGCGGCATGGGCCACAAAAACAAAAACTTCCACCACGACATGATGGCGCTGCGTGGCTACGCTGATGAAGCCGATCGTATTCAGGAGCTATACCTGGCCGGACATAAAAAGGAAGCCGCAGATACGGTGCCCGATGAATATTGCGATGAACAATCGTTGATTGGCCCGACTGATCGCATACGTGAGCGCTACAAGCCCTGGGCGGACTCCGGCATCACCGGGCTTACTATCAGTGCGCCCCAGGAGGAAGCCCTGGAATTAATGGCTGACCTGGCTGGCACCCGCACCTGAGAAGATCAACAACAGTAAAATTCCACTATAGAATGTGACTGATTAAAATTCAGCTGTATCTTGCGCCTAAATAAACTGCCTATAGAATAGCTACCTTAACGATAATCAGACGCATTCTCATTTACCTATGCAAGTCCACCATGCTTATTCATCAAGTTAAGGGTCGCCATGTAAACAGTTATGTCATCGAAGACAGCAACGGCCTACTGGTTATCGATGTCGCCTGGCGTGGCGAAAAATACGTACTGGGTTTTATTCGGGAGGTGCTTAACCGGGAGCCGGAAGACGTCAAGCTGGTGATCTGCACCCACGGTGACCCCGATCACAGTGGTGGCATGATCAGGTTGGCGAACACCTGTCGAGCCCAACTCGGCCTACCCTACGCCACACAATCGATACGCCTGAAGTTGATTAACGATCCGGCAGGCATATTCTTCCGATTGATAACAGCAGCGCGAGAAGGTCTACGACCCCGCGCCTGGACTATGTATGCCAACCCCAAACGCGATGCCCATGCCCGAACGCTACCAGCCTTCACACCAGAAAGTCACGCTCACCATGAGGGCTTTGACGGCAAGCCCGATTTCCGTCTAAAAAATCAAAGCCTGTTGCCTGGATTTTCCGAGTGGCAGGTCATTCACACGCCTGGCCATTCCTGGGACAGCTGCTGTTACTACCACCTGCCCACACAAACGCTGATCAGCGGTGATACTTTGTTGGGCAGCACCAAAAAAGGCCTGTTGACAGCACCATCCATTTATTCCAATCCGATGCAAATGCGGCGAACCATTAACTTATTAAAAGAACTTGATCCCACCTCTGTATACCCTGGACACGGCGGTGTCTTCAGCGGCCCTGACCTCCTGGCCCATCTATAGACTCAAGCAGACAAAAGTCAGTTGGCGGATTAGTCGGCCTGATGAATCTATTGGCTGTCCAGGATTAATCAGCCTTTGGGCTTTTGAAGCGAATTGCGGGAGTAGAACCCCGGATATAAGCGACTTCAAGGTAAAACTGTTATTCTACGGCCAAAATATATCTCAAAATCACTCGTCGATTTACGCTAGTTATTAACCTTTATGAAGCCTATTGATTTCCGCACCAATCCCGAAAGCTATCACCACTGGCGGCTCGAAATCGATGCGGATGTTGCTCGATTAATAATGGACGTGAGCGAAAATGATGGCCTGTTTTCAGGCTATGAGCTGAAATTGAACTCCTACGACCTGGGTGTAGATATTGAGTTGTATGACGCCATCCAACGCCTGCGATTTGAGCATCCTGAAATCAAAGTCGTCATACTGGAATCAGGCAAAGACCAGGTGTTTTGTGCAGGCGCCAATATTCGCATGCTGGCCTCGGCGAACCACGTGCACAAAGTTAATTTCTGCAAATTCACCAACGAAACGCGCAACGCTATGGAGGATGCCACCGAGCATTCTGGACAGGTTTATATCACCGCGATTAAAGGCACCTGTGCGGGCGGCGGTTACGAACTCGCTCTTGCCACTGGCTACATTATTCTCGCCGACGATGGTTCATCGTCGGTAGCCTTGCCGGAAGTGCCACTTCTGGCAGTATTACCTGGCACTGGCGGTTTAACGCGCATCACCGATAAGCGTAAGGTCCGGCGTGACCTGGCAGACGTGTTTTGTACTACAGAAGAAGGTATTAAAGGCCAGCGTGCAAAAGACTGGCGACTGGTGGATGAGATCGTACCACTATCGCAGTTTGATGATTGCGTCAGCGCTAAAACCAGGCAGTTGTGTGATAACAGATCAGATAGCTCCGACCAACAGGGCATCACTCTAAACCCCATTGGTCGAGAAATTAGTGACAGTGGAATTACTTACTCAACGCTGCATATAGCTGTAGACCGAAACAATAAAGTTGCCACCTTCATTATTGATGGGCCAACTGACTATGCAGACTTAAGCCTGGAATCGCTCAATCAAAGTGGAGATCAGTTCTGGCTACTGTGCTTAACCAGAGAGCTTGATGATGCCATTTTGCATCTTCGACTTAATGAACCAGAGCTTGGTACCCTGGTCTTCAAATCGATGGGCAGTATCGCCGCAGTCGCCCACTACGACGCTTTTATCCAGAATAATCTGGACAACCATCTGGTACGAGAAATGGTTCTGTACTGGAAGCGCACCATGAAGCGGCTTGATCTCACCTCCCGTTCATTAATCACTCTCATCGAACAAGGGAGTTGCTTCGCCGGATTTCTCGCCGAGTTGGTCTTTGGCGCCGACCGGGCCTATATGCTTGAAGGCCAACACGAAGATGACGAGCGAGAGCCAGCGGCGTTAAAGATAAGCCAGTCCAACTTTGATTTATTCCCGATGAGTAATGGCATCAGTCGATTAGAGACACGTTTTCATAGTGACACCGAAAGATTGAAGCCGGTGCAAAAAACTATCGGGCTGGCGTTAGAAGCCGAGCAATGTGAAACGCTTGGCCTGGTTACTTTTATCTACGATGATATGGACTGGGATGAGGAGATCAGAATTTTTCTGGAAGAGCGGGCCAGTTTCTCCCCAGATTCCATGGTGGGGCTAGAGGCTAATTTACGCTTTTCAGGGCCAGAAACCATGGAGACAAAAATATTTGGTCGCCTCACCGCCTGGCAAAACTGGATATTTCAGCGGCCCAATGCTGTTGGTGAAGACGGTGCATTAAAGCGCTACGGCACTGGTAAAAAAGGGGTTTTTGATCCACAGCGTGTTTAGGAGCCTTACGGGTTTAACACTCAAGCTAAATACAAAAGAGTCATTATTAATGTCTATTGACAAAATCAGCTATGACACACTGATACCAAACAACGTCAATCTATCATCAGATCGCCGTGTATTAAAAGCGCTGGAGCAATGGCACCCCCAATATATTGACTGGTGGAAGACCATGGGGCCTGACGGCTTTCAGGATGCTGAAGTTTATCTGCGTACCGCAATCAGCGTAGAGACCAAGGGCTGGGCCAAATTTGGCTATGTGAAAATGCCCGATTATCGCTGGGGTATTTTGTTGGCGCCGCAAGAAGAAGGCCGAAAAATTCCCTTTGGTGAACACAAAGGTGAAGACGTCTGGCAGGAGGTGCCGGGGGAATATCGCGCCATGTTGCGGCGCTTGCTGGTTATCCAGGGCGACACTGAACCCGCATCGGTGGAGCAACAACGCTTTCTCGGGGCGACCGCGCCGTCCCTTTACGATCTGCGTAATGTCTTTCAGGTCAATGTCGAAGAGGGCCGACATTTATGGGCGATGGTTTATCTCTTGCAGAAATATTTTGGCCGAGATGGTCGTGAAGAAGCCCATGAATTACTACGCAGGCGTTCCGGCGATAAAGACGCGCCACGCATGTTGGGTGCTTTCAATGAAGAAACCCCAGACTGGCTGTCGTTTTTTATGTTCGCCTTTTTTACCGACCGCGACGGCAAAATGCAGCTAGAAAGCCTGGCTCAATCCGGTTTCGACCCCCTCGCCCGCACCTGCCGATTTATGCTCACAGAAGAAGCCCATCACATGTTTGTCGGCGAAAGCGGTGTCGGCCGAATTATTCAACGCACCTGCGAGACTATGCAGCAAGCAGGTATCGACGACCCTTTTGATACAGAAAAAATTCGCCAATTGAGTGTGATCGATTTACCCACTATCCAGAAAAAAGCCAACCTACATTACTCACTGTCCCTCGATCTATTTGGCTCAGAGGTGTCTACCAATGCCGCGAATTTTTATAACGCCAGCCTGAAGGGCCGCTTTAAAGAAACTAAGCTAACTGATGATCACAGACTGGATAATACAACTTACCCGGTACTTAAATTGGTGAACGGGGCATTAACCATGGTCGATGAACCGGCGTTGACTGCCCTCAATATGCGATTGCGTGATGACTATGTCGATGATTGCGCACGCGGCATCAGACGCTGGAATAAAATTGTAGCCAATAATGGTGTCGAGTTTGAGTTCAAGCTACCCCACACCGGGTTTAATCGTCAGATTGGTCAATTTGCCAATGTTGATATTTCACCGCAGGGCGAAATCCTTAAGCCCAATGATTGGCAAATCGCACGCAACAATTTCCTGCCCAGCACAGATGATGGCGAGTTTATCGCATTACTGATGCGGCAAGAAACCAGGCGAGGTAAGTTCGCTGAATGGATAGCTCCACCAAAATCGGGGGTTGATAACCAGGCCGGTGATTTTGAATATGTACGTTTAAGTTAAAGGTGTTGCGGTTGCACCAGGAGCATAACCTGCCGATTTAGCTTTTAATTCTAATTCGCATATATTTATTCTATATAGAAATATATAGTGTCCAATAAATACTAACGACTAAATGCGGTCGATTAGTTGGTACCGAGTAGGCAGCAATCAACGAGCCGGCTATGCAAAAACCAGGCAGTGATAAACCCTCGAATAACACGTTTAATAACAACAAAATACCTTCCTACCAACGTTATCTGCCACTGCTGGCAGATTTAAAGGGCATCAACGGCCAACATTTTGGTCAGGATTTACTTGCCGGCACGATCACGGCCATCTTGCTGGTTCCCCAGGCCCTGGCCTACGCACTGCTGGCCGGGTTACCCCCTGAAGTGGGTCTCTACGCCAGCGTTATCCCACCAATTATTTATGCATTTACTGGCACAAGCCGCACGCTGGCCGTTGGGCCAGTCGCGGTGGCGGCAGTAATGGTTGCTGCGGCGTTGGCACCTTATGCCGGAGATGATCCAGCAAAATATCTGACCGGCGCACTGATATTGTCGGCACTATCTGGGTTGATCATGTTGGTGATGGGGCTATTACGCCTGGGCTGGTTGACCAACTTTATTAGTCACCCGGTATTGACCGGCTTCACAACAGGCGCCGCCATTTTCATCATTGGCACACAGCTAGCCGCGCTCACCGGTATCACTGTACCGCGAGGCTCCAGTTTCGCGGTGGTGATAGACACTCTGATCATAGATATAACAAACCTGAACGCTGCGACGGCAATATTTGGTATCACTACCATCGTTTTACTAGCGATGGCCCGCACGCCACTGGTGAACTTTCTGTCCGGTCTTGGCATCAAGAAAGAGACCGCCACCGTACTGGGCCGTACAGCGCCACTCTTGGTCGTCGTCTCAGCCATTATTATTGCCACAGGAATAGGTGCAAAAGACGCACTTAATATCGCTGTTGTCGGCACCGTTCCGCAAGGATTACCTGGCTTGAGCATCGGGTTTTTGCAAGAACCCGGCTGGTTTGAATTGCTACCGTCCGCAGTCATGATTGCAGTGATAGGCTACGTAGAAAGCATTTCCGTGGCCAAAGTGCTGGCTTTTCGCCGCCGTGAAAGAATTGATCCGGATCAGGAGTTCAGGGCGCTGGGCCTAACCAATATCGTCGCCTCCTGTGCAGGCGCTATGCCAGTAGCTGGAGGGTTTTCCCGCTCGATGGTGAATTTCGATGCTGGGGCGCGGACTCAAATGGCCGCGATTTTCACCGCGATACTGGTCGGCCTGGCGGCATTCTTCTTTACGGGATTGTTAGCCAATCTACCGAAATCCGTGCTATCCGCGATTATCATTGTTGCGGTATGGCAGCTTATTGATTTCCAGTCACTCAAACACACCTGGCGTTACGACCGAGGCGACGGCATCGCTCAGGCAGCAACTTTATTTGGCGTACTCGCCTTTGGTATCGAACATGCGCTAATGCTCGGTGTTAGTCTGGCGTTAATACTGTTCCTGTATCGCACCAGTCGGCCCCATATTGCCGTGATTGGCCGCGTACCCAACACCCAGCACTACCGCAATATTCACCGCCACGAGGTACAAACCTGGCCCAGCCTGTTGCTGGTTCGGATCGACGAAAACATTTATTTTGCCAATATTCCTCAGGTCGAAACCGAGCTACATAATTTGCTACTGGCATACGACGGCTTAAAAGATGTTGTGCTGGTTTTTTCCGGTGTCGCCTATGTCGATACTAGCGGCCTGGAATTGCTTGAAAATATCGAAGAAGAATTGAGTACGTCTGGCGTACAGCTACATCTTGCCGAAGTAAAAGGCCCAGTAATGGATCGTCTTGAAAACACCACCTTGTGTAAGCGACTGGGCGCTGAACGCGTTTATCTTTCTATTGAGCATGCAGTGAATGAGCTCACTGACAGCGCAATTAATTCATCTGCCGAGAATAGTGGGAGCAGAAAGATGCCGTAAGCAAAGGGCAACCAAAACAGATAAAAGCATTGTAGACTGCCCCACGGAGGCCACATTTTTCCGGCCGGAGTATACTTGAGCAGCTTCTATGGCCAAACCCACCCCATTCATGATTATATGAAGCCTATTACTTATCTCACCAAGTGACCGGTGTTGGTTGACTCGAACAGTGGGAGTCCATCGATGATATAAGACTCAAATACTAAATGTGCCTTCAAGATTAGTACTTAACCACTGCCGTAAAGCAAAAGGTCAAATAAATTCATTGACTGGGTATATCCGTTTATCCATTCATCCATTCATCCATAAATGAACCCAGATGCTAGCTCCGTAACCCAGCGCAATAACCGGTGTCCACTTCAAATGGCTAAAGAATGTGTATTGGCCTCGCGCTTGTCCCATCAAGGCAACGCCCGCTGCGGAACCGACTGATAACAAGCTACCGCCCACACCAGCTGTCAACGTCACTAGCAACCATTGGCTGTGTGACATATCCGGGTTCATGGTCAACACGGCAAACATGACCGGAATATTATCGATAATCGCCGAAAGAAGCCCAACAAGAATATTAGAGGTAGTTGGCCCAAGCTCGCCATAACTAAATTCAGACACCAAACCTAGATAACCAATAAAGCCGAGCCCGCCAACGGCCAAAATCACGCCGTAAAAGAAAAACAGCGTGTCCCACTCGGCGTTTGCAATTTTATCAAACACATCGAAACTAAACGGATTGTCCTCAGCACCCGGTGGGTTTTCACTTGAGAAAGACATAGAAATAGACTTTCGATTCAAATAAAAACCATAGAACTTCAGATACGCCAATCCCGTCATCATGCCAAATACAGGTGGGATATGAAGAAAGTTATGGAATGACACGGCGGTAACAATAGTCGCCAAAAATAAACCCACAATTGTCAGTCCACCATATTTCATCACTTTTTCTTCGACATCCACTGCCTCGGGCTGACCTGAAGGCAAAGCAAATTGCATGATGAATGCTGGTATAACAAAATTCACCGCCGACGGCACAAACAGAGCAAAAAACTCCCAGAAATCGACAACACCCTTCTGCCATACCATTAAGGTAGTGATATCTCCAAATGGACTAAAGGCACCCCCTGCGTTAGCCCCCACCACAATATTGATGCAAGCGATGGCAACGAATTTGGGCTGACCTTCACCCACCGCTAACACTACGGCACACATGATTAACGCGGTGGTTAGGTTATCCGCAATCGGTGATATGAAAAATGCCAGGATGCCCGTTAACCAGAACAGCGAACGATAACTAAAGCCTTTTCTAATTAACCAGTTGCGTAGTTCGTCAAACACTCCGCGTTCAACCATGGCGTTGATATAAGTCATCGCCACCAGCAGGAAGAAGAATAGCTCGCCGTATTCGAGGAAATTATGTCGTATACCGGACTCTACTTCATGGGGTAGCCCGTCAGAATTATAAGCCAGCGCAATAATGACCCAGATCAAGCCAGCCGCCAATAACACAGGTTTTGACTTACGCAGATGAATGTATTCTTCGGCAATAACCAACGCATACGCCACTGCGAAGATAGCAAGAGCCGTGTAACCCACCCAATGAGTAGTTAAATCTAAAGATGTGCCCAACTCTGTAGATGCCCAACCTGGCTGGGTGATCAACAGCCCAGTGATCAAGGCGATAGTTCGATTAAACAATGCTTCTCTCCGGTAGCTGACGCGCCGATTGTAGGGCGCATGGAGTGCTCTAGCCAGACCGACAGACATCTCGCCAGGCGATTATGCCAATTTTTAGTGTTTGATCTATTGGCGAAATGGTGGGCCGTGCTGGATTCGAACCAGCGACCAATTGGTTAAAAGCCAACTGCTCTACCAACTGAGCTAACGGCCCGGCAAAGAGGCGCATATCTTACTTATCGGGCGTTAAAGGTCAAGCTCAATATCGCTATTTATAGCGGGTCGGATCGATAACTCCGGCAGCCGAAAAACCCTGCTTTCGAAGCTGGCAACTATCGCAGCGTCCGCAGGCAAGGCCGGACTCCGTTGCCTGATAACAGGACACCGTGAGGCCATAATCGACACCCAGTGTTAGGCCCCGTTTGATGATCTCTTGTTTGGTCATTGAGATAAGCGGCGTATGAATGTTGAAGCACTGACCTTCGACACTGGCCCGAGTCGCCAGATTAGCCATGGCCTCGAAGGCTGCGATATATTCCGGTCGACAATCAGGATAACCCGAATAATCTACGGCGTTTACGCCGATAAATATATCTGTGGCACCGAGCACTTCAGCCCAACCCAGGGCGATAGAAAGGAAAATAGTGTTGCGGGCTGGCACGTAGGTAATAGGGATACCACCGCTGTCCTCAACCACAAGGTCTGATTCTGGAACATCTATGCTGATATCAGTTAAAGCTGATCCGCCGATAGCCTGTAAGTCTAGCTTGACCAGCTTATGGGCAGCGGCATTTAGCTCAGCACTGATGCGCTTCGATGCGTTTAACTCACTGCGATGCCGCTGGCCATAATCAAAGGCCAGACAGTGACAAACAAAACCTTGATCGGCAGCGATGGCGAGGGCAGTCGCTGAATCTAGTCCCCCTGACACCAGTACGACAGCTTTTTTATGATCCATAGACAGAATTAATTTCCCCCTAATTACTTACCGGGGACGTCGCCCCAAAGCTGCTTGTGAAGCTGCAATTGCATACGCACCGGCAATTTATCTTCGAGAATCCAGTCCGCCAAACTGCGGGCATCAATCTGGCTATAGCTGGGCGAAAACAACACTTCGACGTCCCGCTCAAGGAGCTGGTGTTGATCCAGCTGTAGACGTGCCCATTCGTAATCCTGTCGATCACAGATAACAAACTTTATTTCGTCATTACTCTTCAGGTGGGACAGGTTTTCCCACAGATTACGCCTCACCTCTCCTGAGCCAGGGGTCTTTATATCAAGGATAACGGCGACTCTCGGGTCAACTTCTTTGATCGGCAGAGCACCACTGGTTTCCAATGACACCTGATAATTTAAGTCACAGAGTTGACTTAGTAATGCCAAACAAACCGGCTGGACCAGCGGCTCACCGCCCGTCACAGTCACATAAGAAGCACTAAAGCTGGCTACTTTGATAAGAATTTCATCGATGGTGAATTTTTCGCCGCCATGAAATGCGTATTCGGTATCACAGTAACCACAGCGCAGGGGGCAGCCTGTGAGGCGGATAAACGCCATCGGCAAACCAACAGTTGAGGTTTCGCCTTGCAAAGAATAAAAAATTTCGGTGATACGAACGGTATCGTCGGGCATAGAATCAGATAAGTTAAAGTGGCACAGCTAATTAAATGGTCGATTTAGCACTAGCTATAGTGTCGGACTGCCTATTAGAAATTGCGCCGCAAATAATCCTGAGCCAACTTGGCTGCGCCTCCTGAACCCGCCGCTACGAGCTCTAAAAGCATTCTGGCCTTTTTCGGTTTATTTTGCATATGATAAATTTTACCCAATTTAAACGTAGCGTCGTTAACCTTTCTATGGGCTGGGTATTTCTGAACAATGGCAGAAAATTCTGCCTCGGCCTCAGGTAACTCCTCAGCCAAAAGATAGAGCTCACCAAGCCAATAATGCGCATTCGCGGTATAAGGACCTGAAGGGTAATTTTGTTTAAATCTTTTCAAGGCGTTTTTTGCGTCATCAATTCTTCTGGCCTTTAATAATCCATAAGCCTGATCATAGGCTTTCTTCTCCGCACTACCTCCAGCCCGCATCTCGATATTTGCATCATTAGCTGACCTTGGCGGGCTACGGGTCGGAGTAACATTTACAGCTGGATTAGAAGACGACACGCCACCCCCTGGCACATTGCCAACAGATGCGCCCGGCGTTATATGCTTGGACGAGGTTAAACGGCGATCAAGATCAAGATAATCTTCCTGCTGCCTTTTTTTCAGCAGAGTCAGCTCGTGGGCCTGCTCCTCAATCATCCCTCGCAGCTGCCGCAATTCTTCCTGGAGTAGCTGCATACGATAGAAGGGGTCACTATATGAGTCATTGTTTGCTGCGGGACGAGCTGTAGAGGAGTCAGTACCTAAACCCGGGGTTACTCGGGGAGCATTGCCAGTTGTCCTGGCACCAGGACCACCAAGTTCCTCAACAGGGGCAGCCGCTTTAGACGAATTGTTTGTAGTCAATGCGAGTAAAAAAACAAATGGCATGACAGCAAAGGTCGATCGGTTATTTATCAAAGTATTCGCTCAGTTATCCGGAGGTATTTTATGAGGCTGCCTGCCAAGCCCCTTCGAGACTGATAGCAGCGGCAGTAGCATAAGTCACTCTTCTGAACCTGCGAACCAGATCAAGCCCACTCTTTTAGTGGGCTTACGCTCGCTACAGATTATTTTATCTCGACGCGCCGATTCTGCGCCCAGCTCGACTCGTCACTGGCCATGGCCGCCGGGCGTTCTTCGCCATAACTTATCACTTCTAAAACGCCGCCATTAACACCTTGCAGCATTAAAAATTCTTTTACCGCAGCACCCCGGCGTTCGCCAAGGGCCATGTTGTATTCGCGCGTACCCCTTTCGTCTGCATGGCCTTCGAGCCGCACACTAACCGGGTTGGACATTAATCTTTGTGCATGTATCCGCAGAGCTGATATAGCCTCTGGCGTCAAAATGGCCTTATCGAATTCAAAATAAAAGACGGTATCTACTCCGCCTCTTGCGTCGACACCACCGCCGTAAACACCATCACCACCGACACTACCTGTGGAAACGCTCCCGCTGGACATTGCGTCATTGCTTGTACTAGTCCCAGAATCCGAAGGGGTGCTAGAACAAGCTGCTAAAAACAACGATAGGACACTGATGAAAATTGTAGCTTTTAAGGTGGAATGCTTCATTTATTTCTCCTAAGGGTGGAAGCCTGATGGAACAGGCGTACTTTAAACGATTATCTTAAAAAGGGCGACCATGCAGGTTCCCTAACATCTCCTTGTCTGGAGGGGAGTAAATACTTCACGCCAGCGTCGATTGAAACCGCAGCGAGAACACCGCGGTTACCAACCTTGGTTGCGTATAGCAACATCGCGCCATTTGGGGCGACGGTAGGCGATTCATCAAGCCTGGTCGTAGTGAGTATCCGTAAGTCTCCCGTAACGAGATCCTGGGAGGCAATATGAAATGCCCCTCCATCACGATGCACCATCACCAGGGTTCGACCATCTGCGGCCAATCTTGGTCGAGCATTATATGAACCCTTAAAAGTCAATCGCTGAATTTTTCCTGAACCAATTGTCAGCTCGTATATTTGCGGTGAACCGCCACGATCTGAGGTAAATACAATCGCCTCGCCATCGGGTGTCCAGTTGGGTTCAGTATCAATACCAAAATGTCGCGTTAAACGAGAAAAACTTCTGGCGGCCAAACTGTACAGGTAGATTTCAGGATTGCCATCTTTCGACAACACCAGGGCTAAACTGCGACTATCAGGCGACCAGGACGGAGCACCATTGAGCCCGCGAAAGTTAGTTAATTGCTCCCGTTTCGCACCGACTAAACGCTGACGGAAAATCGCTGGTCGACCCGTTTCAAACGACACATATATCAGTTCCTTGCCATCCGGTGACCAGTTGGGTGACATGATCGGCTCTTTAGACTTCAGCATCAATCTTTCTCTGGCACCGTCAGCGTCGGAAATCATTAAGCGATAAACCATAGCACCCTGCTCAGGCGTTGCAGTGACATAGGCCAGTCGCGTAGAAAAAGCGCCCTGAATACCAGTGATCGTTTCGAACACTTTATCGCTGATGTAATGGGCGACGTCGCGCGACTCACTATCTGTCCCTTGAACCTTGTGGGTAAACAAGGTCCGCTCACCGAGTATTTCTAGCAAGCTGAAGGTTATCTGAGTACGCCCATCGGGCTGACGTAGCGCTTTGCCGACCACCAGATATTCTATGCCGACTATTCGCCAGTCGCGGTAATAGACATCCTTCGCCACGGCCGGATGGGACAACATATTGGCCCGGGGCATCGCTTCAAACAACCCACTGCGGCGCAAATCGTCAGCGATAATTTTGCTGATGTCCGCGCTCTTGTTTGCGCCGAACTGAATCGGAGCAATGGCAATTTGGGTCGGATTGTCCGCACCGCTAGTAATCTCAATATTTAATTCAGCATTTGCGCGATTCGCCAACACCAGCGCTAATATTAATGTCACTATCAAAGCTATCAAGGAACGGCTGTTAAACAATGGGAACTCCTTTTTATTAATTCCAGTGTTGTTGAGGCTGTTGAATTAAGGCTGGCTAAATAACGGCTCTATAAACGCAAATCATCAGGGGTAAAGGTCAGGCGGAAGTGCCGAAAAGTCTTTTCAAATACGCGAGGACTCGCCTGTGATAATTCCTGCAATTTCTCAAACCGCTCCACCTTGTAAACCGCCTGCTCTGCCGAGCGATCAAAGGCACTATTGCCACTGGTTTTTTCGACCGCCACCGATACGACCCGCCCGGTCGGGACTAGTTGAATACCCAGAACCACCTTCATATTACGTCGCGCGCTGGGTGGGCGACTCCAGTTATTAACGATGCGGTCACGAATATAAGCTTTGTAACTTCCGACCAGCTGCTCGTCCGCGGCGGCGGAAATATAATCTTCTTCTTCGCTGAGTGCATCGGCAAAGGCCAGCTCCTGCTCTCGACGGCGAGCTTCAGCCTGTTTCTTCTGCTGATCTTTTTTTGCCTGTTCTTGTTCTTTGCGCAAGCGTTCTTTTTTTGTCAGTGCTTCACGCTTCTTTTTCTCTTCGCGAAGACGAATTTTACGTTTTTCCTGCTCTCGTTTCTTTGCCTCGGCGCGCTTTTTTACTACCAGTTTTTGTTGCTTGTTATCTACCGCTTTAGGTTTTTTGGCGGCCTTTTTAGCTACCGGCGCTTTGGGCGGCTTAACCTGCAAAAGTGTCGCCTGAATATATTGCGGTCGAATTTGCACATCCTTTCGCTCCGGTGTCCAGCCAACAATAACGATCAATAGCAGCAGGCCATGCAAAGAGAGGCTGCTTACAATGGCAACTGAATAACCAGGCAGCTTGCCTAATCTTACGGGAAGCAGTCTCACAGACAGACTGACCCCCGCCTATGTTTGTTTCTCTGGCCCGTGGCAATCTTATTCACAAGCAGCTAGCGCTTTCCTGAGTGCGGTTCAGTGACCAAACCCACGCTGGGAGCACCAGCACCCTGTAGCTGCGCCATCAAATTCACCACCACACCGTATTCGACCTTTTGATCACCCCAGACAAGCACCGGGGTATCCGGTTTCTGAGCTAGCACCTTGCCAATTTTGGTGACAATATCGGGCAATGGTTCTTTGAGGTTTTTACCATTACCCAAATCGACGTAGTAACTGCCATCAGCCTTGATAGAGATAATCAGCGGGTCTTTGGCCTTGTCATCAAGGGGGCTGGTGGGCGCCTTTGGCAAATCGACTTTAACGCCCTGCATCAATAATGGCGCGGTGATCATAAAGACAATTAGCAATACCAGCATGACATCGATATAGGGCACGACGTTGATTTCAGCGACCAGTTGTCGCTTTATCTTTCTTCCTGACTTTTGCGTTGCCATAACTAGTCGCTGTGTACCCGACGATGGAGGATGCTGGAGAATTCATCAGAAAATGTGTCATAGGCGTTATAGAGCACATCCGCGTTAGCTGAAAAACGATTAAAGGCAAGCACTGCTGGAATCGCTGCAAATAAGCCCATGGCGGTGGCGATCAGCGCCTCAGAAATACCCGGTGCGACAATTGCCAGGGTGGCCTGCTGGACATTGGCCAGCCCCCGAAACGAATGCATGATGCCCCACACCGTGCCAAACAGGCCGATGTAAGGGCTCACTGATGCGACGCTGGCCAGAAAGGGCAGGTTCATATTGAGCTTTTCTTCCTCTCGGGATAAGGCCACACGCATGGCCCGCTCAACCCCTTCCATGACAGCATCGGGGTCCGCTGAAACACTTTGGGAGAGTCGGTTAAATTCACGGAAACCGGCACGAAACAAACTCTCCACACCATCGATAGTATTGTCTTTATTAAGCCGTCCGTTGCCGCTGCGAAATAATTCGTTGAGATCGACACCCGACCAGAAAGTCTGTTCGAATGTGTCTAAATCACCGCGGGTTTGACGAAGATATAAACCCCGCTGGATGATCATCACCCAGGACACAACAGAAGCCGCTAATAGTATCAACATCACCAACTGCACCGGCAAGGTGGCCCCAACGACCAGCGCCCATAAAGATAATTGTTCTGTCACCTAATACTCCTGTTTATCTGTTTCGGTTTCTTATCTGTTTTAGCTTAGCCGATGGACGCACGATAGCCCTCAAGCAAAAACCTTCTCTATTAATTCACTGGGCATAGCCACTGGCCGATTGGTTTGCTGATTAACACAGGCCACTTTGATATGACCAGCACACAACAGTTCATCATTGCGGTAGACATTTTGCTCCACGGTAAAATAGGCCCGGCCATGACCTGAGCCTAGCGCAGTAACAATAATTTGATCATCCAGCCTGGCAGGCTTTTTATATTTGGCAGTCAATGAATGCACAACAAAAGCCAGGTGCTCGCCCCAGAATGCCGGACGGACAAAACCATAGCTACGCAACCATTCTGAGCGAGCGCGCTCCATATATTTGAGATAATTAACGTAATAGACGATACCCTGAGCGTCCGTGTCTTCGATATAGACCCTGATAGGCAGTCTAAATTCCTTACTCAAGGAGTTCTCTCCCAATGCTCTTACTCAAGGTTCTTACTCAAGGTTCTTACTGAAAGCTCTTACTGACAGCATTCGGCTGATTCATGGTTAAATTCGAGGTCAACTGTCAAGCAACTCCTGTTGCTGGGCAAGGCTTTTCGGCATGGACAAACCAAAATGCTCATAGGCCTGATTGGTTACGACCCTGCCACGACTGGTACGCATCAAATAACCCTGCTGAATTAAAAATGGCTCGACTACGTCTTCTACTGTGCCCCGCTCTTCACTAATGGCGGCGGCAATGCTGTCTACACCCACGGGGCCGCCGTCAAATTTCTCGATAATCGTCATTAATAAACGTCGATCCATCTGATCAAAACCCAGAACATCGACATTGAGCATCGTCAAGGCCAGATCAGCAATTTCTGCGGTGATTTTGCCATCGGCCTTGACCTCTGCATAATCCCTCACCCGCCGCAATAGACGGTTAGCGATACGCGGCGTGCCCCTCGAACGACGGGCAATTTCTATGGCCCCCTGCTCGTCGACCGGCACATCGAGAATGTTCCCCGCCCGGCTGATAATGGCGGTCAACTCTTCTACGGAATAAAACTCCAGACGTTGGACAATACCAAAGCGATCCCTTAACGGCGAAGTTAATAAACCTGCCCGCGTGGTTGCGCCGACTAAAGTAAAGGGCGGTAGATCCAGCTTAATGGAGCGCGCCGCCGGACCTTCACCGATCATAATGTCCAGCTGGAAATCTTCCATGGCCGGATACAGGATTTCTTCGATCACAGGGCTAAGCCGATGGATCTCATCGATAAAAAGTACGTCATCGTGTTCAAGATTGGTCATCAAAGCGGCGAGATCACCGGCTTTTTCGAGCACCGGCCCAGATGTCGTTTTCAAACCGACACCCATTTCGTTGGCGATGATATGGGCTATGGTGGTCTTGCCTAGCCCTGGCGGGCCGAACACCAGAGTATGATCTAGCGCTTCGCTTCGCTTGCGCGCGGCATGAATAAAGATTTCCATCTGCTCGCACATGGCAGCCTGCCCAATATAGTCGGCCAAACTGGTGGGCCGGATGGCATTGTCTAAACGCGCTTCGTCCAGACGCTCATCGGCATCGGTATTGGTCGCAGCTACCAGGCGATCAGTTTCTATCATGTTTGCCAGTATGAGTCATTATGTAAGCGCATTGTACGTCGCGACGCAGGTCGTAGTGTGGGTGCAGCCGAGCCGACTAGGCTCGCTTTAGCCCGGCCCAATGAAAGGACGCTAGAATAGCGTTAAGGGACTATTTTTTCACTACGCATTCACCATTTTTAGTAGGTTTTGTTTAACCCGTTTTGATAGTCCAGCTTAATAGTCCGGCTTATTTTTTCGACACCCTACTTTTTTACAGCGCTTTTCAGAGCGAGACGAATTAACTCTTCACTAGGCAGCAGCTCTTCACCCTGGACAACATGAGCAGCCACCATCCGGGTCGCGTCCTGAGCTTTGTAACCCAGAGATACCAATGCATGCTCGGCTTCAACAATGGCCGTTTTGCCTGTTACCTGTGACGGCATCGTACCGTTGGCATCTGTGGCAGCGCTCCAGTTGTCGAGTCGATCGCGCATTTCCACCACCAGACGCTCGGCAGTTTTCTTGCCCACCCCCGGCAAACGCACCAGAGTTGCACTGTCGTTATTTTGCACGCAGACGACAAAGTCCTGTGCAGTCATACCCGACAAAATAGCCAGAGCCAGCTTTGGGCCGACACCACTAATCTTGATCAGCGCCCGAAATAATTGCCGCTCACTATCATCGCCAAAACCATAAAGTAGCTGAGCATCCTCTCTCACTACCAAATGGGTATGCAGACTGACCGGCTGATTTATGTCCGGTAGATTAAAAAAGGTATTGAGTGAAACCTGCACTTCATAGCCAATACCCTGGACATCTATTAGCAATTGAGGGGCTTGCTTATCCAGCAAGTTACCGCGAATCCGACCAATCATAGATACATGCCCTTATTCAAAACAATAGTCCATAACGATCGCTCATTTTGAGCTTCTTCCACTTAAACACGGGAATTTGAATATGCGCGCTATCACCTTCATTTCTTCAAAGCCGCTCCCTTCGCCACTATTTCCTTCTGCCGCGAGAGTAGCGCCCCGACTCAGCTAAGTCAGGATGCCTGGTCAGACTATGAGCATGACAGATCGCTACAGCCAGGGCATCGGCGGCATCTTCTGCGGGCGCTGCGGGTAAATTCAATAACCGCATCACCATATGCTGCACCTGCCCCTTAGTTGCCGAGCCGGTCCCTACCACCGCTTGTTTTACGGTGCGAGCACTGTATTCAGCTACTGGCAAATCAGCCTGAACGCCGGCCACAATAGCGGCACCGCGAGCTTGCCCCAAACGCAATGCGGCACGGGGATCGCGAGCAAAAAACACTTCTTCGACGGCCATTAATTCTGGTTTATATTGCTCGATTAATTCGCCAACACTATCGACAATCACCTTTAACCGCGCCGGCAGCTCTTGTTCGGGCAGACGGATGATGCCACTGGCGACATACGTCGTCTCCGCCCCCGCAGCGTCGATAATGCCGAAACCTGTCTTGCGAGAGCCCGGGTCTATACCGAGTATTAACGTCATAAGTTTATTTTTGTCATATAAGGTCAGGTGCCAGGCAGCTATCTAAACCAGTCGCTTTATAGATTAATCAATATACTTTGATTTTTCCAATAGATAAAAACACGTTGTTTGTGACGGTGGCGGTTCTGCCGATAATCACTTCATAGCTACATTTTGAAAACAAAAAAGGCGACCAAAGCCGCCCTGCTGTTACCCCTTTCGCCAGAAATACCCATCGTGCCGGGAAGGCCATCGGATTTATTCTTTCGCCTCAGCTTCCTGGGAATCGGCTTCTTCTTTAGGCTCTTCCGGTGCTTCTTCTGTAGGCTCTTCAGCACCTTGCTCAGGTTCAGGTTCCACTTCTTCTGCTTCGGGTTCCTCTGCTTCTGACTTGTCTACCTCTGCGGCCATTGTCTCATCCACTTCCGGCTCTTCGACTTCTGGGGCTTTTGGCGCCGGCGCTTTAATCAGATCCTCAGCCAACAATATGGTGACTTTATCCGCCTCGTTGATGGCTTTGCCATCGGCATTTTTTACAGCATATCGACCGGAACGTTTTTGATAAATTGTATATTCGTCGGTTTTCTTGATGACTTTCATCGGTATTACTCCTATGACTACTCGTTAGTCGCTTGGTTGGTGGCTTGGTCATTAGTTTACTTAATGAATTGGTTAGGGTGGCTTAATGGGTGACGCGTTTCGAACTTGATTACGTGGTTCCTCTAGTCCATCTCGGCGAGTACTGAATCAGGAATTTCGGCATTGGTGTAGACATTCTGAACATCGTCGAGATCCTCCATATGATCGACCAGGCCCATAATTTTTTCTGCCCCGTCTTTATCCAGCTCGACGGTGGTGGCTGCGATCATGGTGACTTCTGCGGCTTCCGGCTCAAAGCCTGCGGCGATCAGCGCTTCTTTAGCGCTGAGAAAATCTTCCCAGACGGTGAGCACATCTATGGAGCCGTCGTCATTGGTTACGACATCATCGGCACCGGCTTCAAGGGCGGCTTCCATAATTTGATCTTCATCGCTGCCTGGCGCATAGCTGATTTGACCGGTGCGGGTAAATAGATACGCGACTGAACCATCGGTGCCCAAATTACCGCCCCGCTTGGTAAAACCGTGGCGAACATCGGAGACCGTGCGATTACGATTATCCGTCAAGCATTCGACCAGCACCGCAACACCATTCACGCCATAGCCTTCGTAGGTGACTTCTTCATAATTTTCACCATCGTTGTCTCCGGCACCACGCTGAATGGCCTTATCGATGGTGTCCCGCTTCATATTGGCACCGAGGGCCTTATCGACGGCGGCGCGTAGGCGCGGATTATCTTCCGGATTGCCACCGCCCATTTTCGCCGCGACCACCAACTCTCGTATCAGCTTGGTAAAGACCTTACCGCGCTTGGCATCCTGGGCCGCTTTGCGGTGCTTGATATTCGCCCATTTGCTGTGACCTGCCATATCTGTCTCTCGCTCGCCTGCCTTAAGATTTTCTAGTTCTGATTACTCTGGTTCTGGTTACTCTGGTTTCGCTATCTCTACGTTAAGCAATCTATTTTAAGCACCCTGTAGTTCAATTATTCGGTGATTTTTTCACGCAAACGTATATTTAATTCCTGCAATTGATCATTTGCGACGGCGCCCGGCGCGTCAGTCATCAAACATTGTGCCGACTGGGTTTTCGGGAAGGCGATAACATCCCGAATTGACTCTGCATCAACCATCAGCATAACGATACGGTCCAATCCAAACGCCAAACCACCATGAGGTGGGCAACCATAATTAAGTGCGTCGAGCAAAAAGCCAAATTTTTCCTGTTGCTCATTCTCGCCAATTGACAATATTTTAAAGACCGCTTTCTGAAGGGGCTGCTGGTGAATTCGTATGGAACCACCACCCAATTCTGTGCCGTTTAAGATCATATCGTAGGCCTGGGACAACGCCGCACCGGGGTCAGCAAGCAATTCTTCTGCTGAGCAGGCTGGTTGCGTAAAAGGGTGATGCAGGGATGTCCATTCATCGTTACCGGCTTTTTCAAACATGGGGAAATCCACTACCCATAAAGGTGCCCAGGCACTAGTGTATAAATTCAGGTCTTCGCCCAGTTTACAACGCAGCGCGCCCAACGCTTCGGACACGACCTTGCTGCTATCGGCACCAAAGAAAATCAAGTCGCCATTTTCGGCTTCGAGCCGGTCGAGCAATTGCTGGCGAACCTCATTGGGCAGGAATTTGACGATAGGTGACTGCAAGCCCTCTTCCAGGTCAGTTTTATCGTTAACCTTTATATAGGCAAGCCCACGGGCACCGTAAATGCTAACAAACTTGGTGTAGCCGTCGATTTGCTTGCGACTAATCTTGTTGCCGCCGGGCACTTTAAGCGCCGTCACCCGACCAGCAGGATCATTGGCGGGGCCGGAAAACACTTTGAAATCCACCTCAAGCATCAAATCTTTCACATCGACCAGTTCGAGGGGGATACGCAAATCCGGCTTATCACTACCAAAGCGCTGCATGGCCTCAGCATAGGCCATGACCGGAAAATCGCCAAGATCAACCTCCATCAGTTGGGTGAACAACTCCCGCAGCATATTTTCAGTAACCTTCATGATCTCCTGTTCGGAAATAAAAGATGCCTCGATATCAATCTGAGTAAACTCTGGCTGGCGATCAGCACGCAGGTCTTCATCGCGAAAACATTTGGCAATTTGATAATAGCGGTCGAAGCCAGACACCATTAATAGCTGTTTAAACAACTGGGGGGACTGAGGCAGAGCAAAAAACTTGCCGCCATGAGTACGGCTCGGCACCAAATAGTCTCTTGCACCTTCCGGTGTAGCGCGGGTCAATATAGGTGTTTCGATATCAAGGAAGCCGCCGTCGTCGAGACAATTACGAATAATCGATGTGACCTTGGAACGGAAATATAAATTCTGCTGCATCTCCGGGCGGCGCAAATCCAGATAGCGATATTGCAGCCGTACATCCTCACCGACTTTAGTATGTTCATCGAGCTGGAAGGGCGGGGTTTCTGAAGTATTTAAGATCTCTACGGCTGTGGCATAAACCTCTAACATACCGGTTTTCATTTCGGGGTTAATCGTAGCTTCGGTTCGCGCCCGCACCCTGCCAGTGACTCTCAGCACGTATTCGCCGCGAACACTATCTGCAGTATTGAAATGCTCTCCCGCATCGGGATCAAACACCACCTGGACGATGCCTTCACGGTCACGCAAATCGATAAAAATAACACCGCCGTGATCACGACGCCGATCGACCCACCC
This sequence comes from Porticoccaceae bacterium, assembly GCA_021773435.1. Classification (GTDB taxonomy): domain Bacteria; phylum Pseudomonadota; class Gammaproteobacteria; order Pseudomonadales; family Porticoccaceae; genus HB2-32-21. Next base: position 26,847 of record JAJFKC010000011.1, on the reverse strand, counting down.
ACACAGAGTCACATCGCTGTCGATAAGTGAGGGTTCAACAAGCCCACAATAACTAGAGCGCATATTCATGTTGTTCCTATTAAAAATAGCCACCTAAAAAGCGTCGTTTCGAACGCTGTAGAACGAATTTCAACTACCGCCAGTCGCGGCGGGTTTGCTAGCACTATTTGAGCCGGAGCCATCACTGCTTTTAGTGTCGCTCTTTTTACTATCTCCCGCTTTGTTGGCGCTATCTTTGCCAGCACTATCCGATGCACCACTCTTATCACCCCCTTCAGCCTTTGTTTGCGTTTCTCCGCTGAGGTTTTTCTTATCGCCGGTTTTGAAATCCGTTTCATACCACCCACTGCCGCTGAGCCGAAAGGCGGCGGCGCTGACTTTTTTCTTGAGCTTCGGCTTTTCGCACTCGGGGCAAACCTTTAATAGATCGTCGGAAAGCTTTTGAATAACTTCCAGCTCATGGCCGCAGGCCTGGCAAAGATATTCGTAAATAGGCATCGTTAGTATTTCTCCAGTTCGGTCATATAAGCTAAGCCGCTTTCCTGATGGCATCAAACTTCGCGACTTCAAAAACGGCGCGCATTATACCCCACCTCTTGGAAAGCAAAAAATTAAAGTCTAAATCCGACCTGCTGACCTTCTTCAACAGCCTCTTGCCAAATATTGACGCCAGGGTGCCGTAGATCAAACTATTTTCGTCTAAATGGCCATTTTCCCCTAAAAATACGGGTTTTTTTGAAAATCTTGTTGCTAGCCTTATACGGATACTATATATATAGCGCCAGGGTCAGAAGGGTCGCATTAGTGGTGTTTATAGACAACTGACTGACCTGTATTTATGAAGTTCAAACTATAATTTAAGGAAACCCGACATGGCCGCTAAGAAAGCAAAAACCAAACCTAAAGCAAAAAAAACACCCGCAAAGAAAGCTGCGGCTAAGAAAGCACCTGTGAAGAAAACCTCTGCAAAGAAAGCGCCTGCGAAGAAAAAAGCAGCAGCTAAAGCCGCACCTACCCGAAGAATTACCGCTGTTAAAGAGCGATACACCAAGTCTCAAATACTTGCTGAACTCGCTGACAACACCGGCCTTAACAAAAGCCAGGTGAATAACGTCCTTGATGAACTGAGCGTTATCATTGAAAAGCATATAAAGAAACGCGCGGTAGGTGAATTTGCTTTACCGGGTTTGCTGAAAATTAAAACCGTCAAAAAACCTGCCAAAAAAGCTCGCAAAGGCATCAACCCATTTACCGGCGAGGCAACCACCTTCAAAGCCCGTCCCGCCAGCACCGGCGTTAAAGTCACGGCCTTAAAACGGTTGAAAGATATGTCGAACTGAGTCATGTAGTCGTTAAACCACTAAAAAGCCCCACTTGCTGGGGCTTTTTTATTGCCGTTTTATTACTCCGATAAAAGCTAATACTGTTCTGAAAAGTTATTACGGTGATGAGAGGCCTACCATCTTTTCAACGCCAGCTTAAGCCTGTCTCCGTCAATACCCTGCGTAAAGCATCGATACGCTCTTTCAAGACATTATCACTATATTTTTTTATTGGCACCGCGCCCCACACAGGTGCAGGCCAGGCACGATCATCGACATATCTGGCGATGTGATGAATATGTAACTGCCTGACCACATTGCCCAATGCAGCGATATTGAGCTTATCGGGGCGAAAGATTTCCGTAAGTGCATTGGCCAGGCGTTCCGATTCTTCCAGTAAACGAATCTGATCGCCGAGATCAAGCTCATAGATGTCACCAATGCCCTCCCGTTTCGGCACTAAAATGCACCACGGGAAATTACAATCGTCGAGTAATAACAACATTGATAGCGGCCACTCGCCGACCACATGGGTATCATTTTTTAATCTTTCATCCAGCTCAAACATCATTTCCCCCATTTTTTTTGCCTTTTTCTACACCTTTTTTTACACAATTGTTTAACAAAATATCTATCCCACCCCAGCTAGCACCCTGGTATCGGTTAGCACTATTTTTATTGCGAGAAGCCCGGTTTACCTCTATACCCCCTGCCTGAAGCACCCTAAAATAACGGCCAGCCCATTCAAGCACCAATTAGGTTACATCAAACAAACCTTCTACCATCTTAATCGGAATTAATTTATGCGCGCCAGTCGTCTGCTTATTGCCACTCAGAAAGAAACTCCAGCCGATGCCGAAGTCATCAGTCATCAGCTGATGCTGCGCGCCGGCATGATACGAAAACTCGCCTCTGGACTGTACACCTGGCTGCCACTCGGGCTGAAAGTATTACGCAAGGTAGAAGCGATTATCCGTGAAGAGATGAACCGCGCTGATGCTCAGGAAGTCATGATGCCGGTCGTGCAACCCGCCGAACTATGGGAGGAATCAGGACGCTGGGAACAATATGGGCCAGAATTGCTGCGGCTGAATGACCGTCACCAACGATCATTTTGTCTCGGCCCAACCCATGAAGAAATTATCACCGATCTGATTCGCAACGAGATTCGCAGCTATAAACAACTGCCTGCCAATTTTTATCAAATTCAGACCAAGTTCAGAGATGAAACCCGGCCACGCTTTGGCGTTATGAGGGCGCGAGAATTTATCATGAAAGATGCCTACTCCTTTCATACTGATCCGGAAAGCCTCCAGGCAACCTATGATGTCATGCACGCCACCTATACCCGAATATTTGAACGGCTAGGCCTCGATTTCAGACCTGTGCTAGCTGACACCGGCAGTATTGGTGGCAGCCATTCCCACGAATTTCACGTCCTGGCAGAGTCCGGTGAAGATGCTGTCGCCTTCTCAACCGAAAGCGATTACGCCGCAAACGTCGAAAAAGCCGAAGCACTAGCGCCGACCGGCACACGAGCGGCCGCCACGGAAACGTTGGCGGAAGTAGCCACACCGAATCAACACAGTATCGAAGAAGTCTGTGAGTTTTTAAATTGCCCTATAGAATCGACAATTAAAACCCTGATCGTCAACGGCGAAGAAGCAGGTAGTCTAGTCGCGCTGGTGCTACGAGGCGACCACATACTCAATGAAATAAAAGCTGAAAAACTGCCCGGCATCGCCAGCCCCATCAGCTTTGCCAGCACTGAGCAAATACTCGCCACTGTCGGCTGTAACGTCGGCTCACTAGGACCGATAAACTTATCGATACCCGTTTTCACAGACCGCGGCGCCGCTCACCTCAGTGACTTTATCTGTGGCGCGAATAAAGATGGTTTCCACCTGCGCGGTGCCAACTGGGACAGAGATGCCAACCCTGGAACCATCGCCGATATTAGAGTCGTCGTCGCAGGTGATCCGAGCCCCGATGGCAAAGGGGTTCTGGAAATTAAACGGGGCATCGAAGTGGGGCATATATTTCAGCTCGGCACCAAGTACAGCGAAGCCATGAATGCGACAGTACTCACCGAATCTGGCCAGGAGCAGGTCATGACCATGGGCTGCTACGGTATTGGCGTTACCCGCGTCGTCGCTGCTGCCATCGAACAAAACAATGATGAGCGCGGCATTATCTGGCCCGAGGCCATTGCGCCCTTCACTATCGTCATTATTCCCATCAATGCCCACAAATCTCAGCCGGTAAGCAACACTTGTGAAACACTTTACCAGCAACTCAGTGACGCCGGACATGAGGTGCTATTTATGGACGCCAACAAAGCCAGGCTCGGCGTTATGCTGGCAGATGTCGAATTAATTGGCATCCCGCATCGCCTGGTCATTGGCGAGCGAGGCCTGGCGGACGGCACCATAGAATACAAACACCGCGCTAATGACGATGTGGTTAATATTAAACTGGATGATCTACCTGCCTTTTTGGATCAAAACCTGACTGGATAATCACATGACTGGATAATCACGTGATTTGGACACAAAAGTAATTGTTCATACTGGCACTGAGATATTGCACTAAAACTTAGCCCCCTGGCACAGAGCTTCTTACCAATTGTCGGAAACCTTTAGAACAGTATATTCGTTGGAACATTTGCTAGAGGCTACAATCTAATCACCATCCAGAACAACCATTGAGCAAGGCCGTACACGCCACCAAATGACAATAAAATATAACCATTCAGGGCATATATTCGCCGTAATAACGCTACTCACTTTCATCGGTGTCGCCATTGCTGAGCCAACGTTATTGACGCCCAATAAAGCAGTTGATGGCGCACGAAACTATTCTTCAGAAGACCGCCCTTCAAAGGACAATTCTTCAGGGGACACTTCTTCAGAAGACAAGCCGAGAATCAGCCCCGAGGATGACTCACAGGAAAGCCTAAGTAATGACACCATAAATGACGCAAGTGATCCCGCAATCGAAAGTAGTGTAACTAATGCCGAGGACGAACCCAGGCCTGAAAAAAGCACCGAAAGCAAAGTGTTTCCTGGTAACAATCGCGAAAAAATAAGCTCCGACATAACGCCAAATACAGACACGGTTGTTAATACAGATGAAACTGTCAACCAAGTAGATGCTGGGGCCGTTGTTCTAAGACTAAAACGCGAACAAACCCTGATGACTCATCGTAATGCTGTGGCAACACTTGAAGAAAATGGCCCCTACCATGTCCAATCTTCCGAGTCGCTTTATGATTTGGGTATGGAGCTCCAGGAGCAAGGCCACTACGCGGAGTCGCTGAACACCTTAAAACAGGCGATGCATGTAAAACGGGTCAATCACGGCTTGCACAGTTTGTCGCAGGCACCTATGTTAAGAGGCCTCATCACTAGCCAGAAAGCACTGAGTCAATTTGAAGATGTCACCACGAATTATCAGCAATTGGCTAATTTATCCATAAGGAATCATGGCCCTGATTCACCAGAGTTGATTCCGATATACCGCGAGCTAGCTCAATGGCACATTGATATTTACCAGATTGATACCAGTTCGACCCGGGTTGATCATCTAACCACCGCCCACTACCTGATTAACCGAGCCGCACAGAATGCAAATCAGGCCCCGGCAATAACCACCAGCGAGCACACCAAATTACTACGTACTTTCGCCCTGGTGACCTTCTACTTTTCAACTCACGAAGGTGACGAATGGGCGACCGTGACTGACTCCAATTTCAGCGGCAGTGCCAGCGCTGATAAAAACTTCATGGTGCCGATGCGTGCCGCTACCCTGTCAAAGGTGAGTTTTCGCCAGGGCAAAAGCGCCCTGGAACAAATTATTGCGCTAGTTGAAGCAGATCCTGACGCGACATCTGAGCAAAAAATTAGCGCCTACGTTGAAATAGGCGATTGGCATTTGCTATTTAATCGGCGAACTAAAGCCATGGAATATTATCTGGTTGCTCAGCAATTGATTGCAGAGTCCTTAAGCGCAAAATCAGGGACTGACGATACCGCAGCTGTTGCCGAGACTGAAGTTGCTCCTGAAGAAGCTTCTCGCGGGGAGATTTCTCCCGAGAAGATTTCTCTTGGGAAGAAAAGGCATCCGGATTCAGAACGGGGCACTACGCGACCAGAACATGCGATCATTCAGATTAGTGCCACATCCTGGTTTGCCAAACCCACTTTATTGCCGATGCTCAGAACTGAAACGATAACCAACAAAATCGGCAGCCTGTTTATCACCGCACAAGTGGATATATCAGAATCTGGTTCGCCAAGTCGAATAAAAATTATCTCGCCATCGGCCAAAGGTAACCAGGCAATTAGACGGGCCGCGACTAACACCATCAAAAACGCACGTTTTCGGCCGAGTTTTGTCAATGGCCAGGCTGTGGCAAGCCCCGGTGCGACTATTAACTTTCCTCTGATCCGTTAGCAAGGCGCTGTTTATGAAAGATGTCATTAAAAACCGACTCGACACTTGCCTGGTTAATTGATTATGCCGAATGGCTCTTTAGCTACAGCTATTTTGACAACGGCACTGTTACTCGCGAGTGCGGTTGGCTGTGCATCGTCGTCGAGTAATGCTAACCAGCAAAATTCTAGTGTTACTGACTCAAGCAGCGCTAACTCACGTATTTATAGCAGTGGCAGCGCTACTCAGGGAGGATTAACCAGCGAAGAAACCATTGTTGATCTCGATAAAGAACTCGACGAGTCCATCGCCGAATATGACGACATGATTCAGGGTGAGCGTGGTAAAGCCGAGGCTATCGCGGGTAGTCTCGGTACCGAAGAGGCTGGCGTTGAAGAAATCGTCGATCCCAATGAAACGTTGTTTGAAGAAGGCGATCTAAATGAAGGTCTGCCCGGTTACGGTGACTTTCCAGAAGCGACAAGGGAAGAGGAAGCCACCCAGACCGCAGATGCCGATGTGCCTGGCACCGGATCCCCGGAAGGAACAGATAACCCGGAAAGCACTGCTAGCACTGAAGCAACTGAGAGCAGCGCAGACCAAAGCGCATCGACCTCAGGCTCCGGCGGCGGTATTCCGCAGGATGTCGGCAGTGGCGGCGATGACGACATTGTCGCACGACAAATCCGCGAAGCGGCACAGAAAGAGAAAGATCCCCAGTTGCGAGAAAAGCTTTGGGACGAATACCGCAAATATAAAAATCAGCAGGGAGGTAGCTAATGAAATCATTATTTAAACTGATCTCTAGCGTTTTGCTTATACCCTTATTAGTAGCGGGATGTAATTCGCCCATACGCGTAAAATCAACGACCTATACACCCCTTGATCAGCCCACTGCAATTGCTGAGCCAGAGCTTCTCGATATCGGTGTGCTGGTATTTAACCCCGGGATCGATGAACTCGATGAGGACGAAGCAGAGTCGGTGCTGCCATTCTTACGCAATGCCGAGGCCCATTACCTCGCCAATCAATTGACGCAGACTATTCAAGATTCCTCTGCATGGGGTGCCGTACGCATGCTGCCCTCCAAAGACGTTATCACCGACGTCTACGTTACCGGTGTGGTTAAGCATTCAGATGGCGAAGTGCTGGAGCTGGAAATTTCAGTTGATGACACATCTGGTGTCCACTGGTATACCAAATCCTATAAAGCCGTGGCCAGCAAATATGCCTACGAACGCCGCAAAAAACTGGATCGAGACCCTTTCCAGGGGCTATTTAACGAGATTGCTAATGACTTAGCTGCCCACCAAAGCAACCTCGCTCCGGGCCAGGCAGAAAATTTACGTACTGTATCGACGTTACGGTTTGCGCGAGAATTTGCCCCAGAGGCTTACGCACAACATCTACAAAGCGATAGAAAGAATCGCTTAACCGTGGTCAGGCTGCCCGCCGCCAATGACCCCACGCTGGCACGGATTGACCGCATACGGGAGCGAGATTATTTATACGTCGATACGGTGCAGGAATATTACGACATTTTCTCACGGACGATGACCGAACCTTATCAGGATTGGCGAGCCAGAAATTACGATGAAGTTTTAGCAGTACGTGATCTCAAACGCCAGTCTCTACAGCGCACCGCCGGTGGTATTGCCGCAGTGCTGGTGGGCGTTGCCGCTTCGGGCAGCAATAGTGGCGTCACCAGAGCTAGCGGCGCAGTGGCTATTGGAAGCGGCGCACTGCTGGTGAAAAGTGGCCTGACCAAAAAAGCCGAGGCACAAATTCATATCGATGCCCTGGCGGAACTGGGCCAGTCTCTGGAAAACGCAGTAGAGCCTCGGGTTATCGAACTGGAAGATCAAACCGTCACCCTGACCGGTAATGTACTGGCCCAATATCAGCAATGGCAGGAAATTCTGAAAAAAATCTATCACGCCGAGCGCGGTGAAAGCTAGGTAAGCGTGGTGACAACTGATAACAACGGCGAAGATAGCGGCGCTGACAACAAAAGTAGCAACATAAGTGATACTGAGCATTCCTTCGATGCTATCGAAGCGGCTGAGATTACGCTGACACAACCGCAGAACCTGTCGGCAAAACCGACGGCCATTCCCAACGACCCCACCCATCGCGCAACACAAAAGCAGATATGGTTATACGGCATGGCGACGGCTAGCCTGCTGTTAGTCGCCCTGGGCGTGATCATTTTTAATCAGTCAGAAAAACCAGCCGAGCACCAGATTAACCAGGCATCCGAAAATAAATCTGCAGCTTCAAACTCAGCGCAAAACGATATCGCAGCCAACGACGCGCCTTTTCATCAGCAACAGGTAGCTGATGCGAGACGCGCCGCTCAGGATGTGTTGGCGCGGATTATCGAGTTGAAAAAAATTCTGGAATCTGTGCGTGTGAGCGAATGGGCCCGGCAGGACTTTGAGGCTGCACTGGCAGCATCTGCGCAGGGTGATGTACTGTATCAGAAACACCAGTTTGGTCCCGCCCAACAAAAATATCAGCTCAGTGAACAATTACTTATCGCCATTGAAGCGCGCGTAGAACCCTTTATTAAAGAGTCTTTAAGCGAAGGCCTTGCGGCCATCAGTGCAGGCAATACTGCTCAGGCAAAAGCGGCCTTCGAGCGGGTATTGATAATTGATGATGACCATCCGGCAGCACAAACAGGTCTCAAGCGAGTGGCCAGGCTACCCGAAGTACTCAGTCTTACCGAACAAGCAAATATCGACTTAGACAATGCCAGGCCTGCTGAAGCCTTGGCGTTGTATGAGCAAGCACTGCTGCTAGATGCAAACTTTAAACCGGCCATCCTTGGCGCTGATAAAGCCAAAACCCAGCTGGCGCAAGATAATTTTCAGGCGGCTATCGATCAGGGTTACGCCAATATGCAGCAATCCAACTTCGCTGGCGCAATACAATCATTCCGTCAGGCGCTGGCGATCAAGCCAGGTTCACAAGCTGCGAGTGATGGTCTGGCGCTGGCTAAGAACGAAAAAGCCCAACAACTTATACAAGTCCAACTGGCCAATACCCAAAACTATGAACAGCAGGAACAATGGCATCAGGCACTTACCACTTACGAGCAGATTCTAGCTCGGGACAATTCCATCATCGAAGCAAGAGTCGGCAAAATTCGCAGTCAGACGCGGGCGACGCTCGACGATGATCTACAAAAAATTATTACCGAACCGCTCCGCCTGGTCTCGACCAATATTTATGAACACGCGCAAACCCTGCTGGTGGATGCTCAAAACATTAGCCCCGGCGGGCACCGATTGACTCAACAGATAAACCAGATCAAACAAATACTGATCGACGCAAGCACGCCAGTGGCCGTTACCCTGCAATCCGATAATGCCACCACCGTATCACTACTAAGAGTCGGTACATTAGGTCAATTTAGCAGCAAGGTCGTTACACTAAAGCCCGGCAAATATATTATTGAAGGAGTTCGCCCCGGATATCGTGATGTGCGAGTCAACTTGATGGTAAACCCAGAACGCGGCCAACCACCTGTCCTGGTGGCTTGCAGGGAAGCGATTTAATGACTGAAACGGATGCTCCCGAAGGGCCGGAAAGGGATGGCACTCGCAATACTGATGCTGATTCCGGTGGTATTTCAGAAAGCTTTTTAGACGACTCTTCTCAAAGCTCGTTAGACGAGATAGTCGCCATTGATTTCACCCCCATCAATGCCCTCACCAAACCAACGCGCCGTACGATCCCTTTACTATCAGTTGTGATCAGCGTGGTGCTGCTTGTAAGCGGAGCCATCCTCTGGTTTTTGCTGACCGCAAGAGCGGTGACCATCAACGCTAGCCCTGATCACGCCGACTTAACGATTTCCGGGGGACTGGCGTTTAGTTTGTCGGATCACTACTTGTTACGACCCGGTGATTACCAGCTACAAATTTCGGCTGAAGGCTACCTGCCCTATGGAGAAGCCCTGGTAGTCACCGATGCTGATCGACAGGAGCACACCATCGAGCTCGCCAAAAAACCCGGTCATCTAAAGATTGTTACAACTCCCGCCGCCGCCCAGGTCACGGTCGATGGCAAGCTGGCTGGGACCACACCGCTGACCATAGCCAACCTCGCACCCGGCGACCACCAACTGCTTATTGAAGCGCAACGTTATATACCCCTTGAGCAATCGGTCGATATCGAAGGCCTTGACCTTACCCAGGACCTCACTCTCGAACTCAGCCCCGGCTGGGGGCATATGACCTTTAGCTCAGAGCCATCAGGCGCCGCTATTATGGTCGCAGGTAGCCAACAGGCCAGTACGCCGGCCAGCGTGACGATACTGGCCAGTGGCGAGTTGGTTGAGATCAGCATGCCCGGTTATAAAACTTGGACTAATACTTTAAGTGTACCCATTGGCGAGCAGCAGCAGACGCCGTTAATCACTTTGATGCCCGCCGATGGCCAACTGAATATCTCGTCGAGTCCTGCGGGCGCCAGTATTACTATGGATGGCGAGTACGCTGGCACCACCCCGGCAACATTGGAATTAAGCCCTCAGTCCGATCATCAGCTAAAACTGTTTTTAAACGGCTATACGCAAGTTCGTAGACAGGTAAGTATCGAATCCGGGCAGCAGCTCGACCTAAGTCTAAGTCTTAAAGCAAAACTTGGCACCCTTAAAATTACTACCCTGCCCACGCAGGCCAATCTGTATATTGACGGAAAACTGCGGGGTCAGACTCCACAGTCGCTAACCCTCCCCGCCCGGCCCTGGAAAATCGAAGTGCGCAAAGACGGCTATACCCGAATTTTGAGGACCATTACGCCAAAACCGGGCATTCCCCAGGCTCTGTATTTGCCCCTGAAAACCGAACAGGAAACACTGTGGGCACGTACTCCCAACAACATAAAATCCTCTGTGGGTCAGCAATTAAAGCTGTTCCGACCCAACACCACATTCGCCATGGGCTCTTCCCGCCGTGAACAGGGTCGCCGTGCCAATGAGATATTGCACGATGTGAAATTAACCAAACCGTTCTATTTGTCGCTTACCGAAGTGACCAATCAGCAGTTCCGCAAATTTCGCAAACAACACAGCTCCAGTCACGTTCAAGGCAACTCTCTGGATACCAGCTTGCAACCGGTGGTTAATATCAGCTGGAAAAGCGCAGCGTTATTTTGTAATTGGCTAAGTCAGCAAGACAATCTGGAAACTTTCTATATCGAAGAAAACAATGCCATCACCGGAATCAATCCACAGGCGCCTGGTTATCGTCTCCCCTCCGAAGCAGAATGGGCCTGGGCTGCGCGATCAAAAACCGGCGGCGCAAAGCATAAATTCCCCTGGGGAGCTGACTTCCCCCCAACCAGGAAGGTCGCCAATATCGGTGATCAGAGCGCTAAGCGCATTGTTGAACGAGCCCTAACCAGTTATAACGACGGCTATCCGGTGACGTCACCGGTAGGTAGTTTTCCAGCCAATAGCAAAGGGCTCTACGATATGGGCGGCAATGTCGCCGAATGGGTGCACGATTTTTACAGTATTTCATCCAGCTTTTCAAAAACTATCGCTACCGATCCACTGGGCAAAGATAAGGGTGAGTTCAGAACTATTCGCGGTGCCAGTTGGCGACACGGTGGTATCAGCGAAACCCGCCTGGCATTTCGGCAATTCGGCTTCGACGCGGCCAGCGACATTGGGTTTCGTATCGCCAGGTATGCCAAATAGCCATGATGAGACTAATCCGTCAACTCAGCATATTGGTCGTCACTGGCATAAGCGTGGTAAGTTTTGGGCTAGCCGTCGGGCGTGTCATTGCTGAGGAGCAGATATCGGATACCAGTCAGGTAGTTTCCGGTTCTTCACAAGGGGAAGCATTGAAAACCTCCGAAAATCTGACCAACGCAGCATCATCGAAGGCAAAGTCTTCGAGTCCAAAACCAGTAGAATCATCGTCGTTAGTCACAAAACCTCGTCGTAGCAGCCCTCGCGACTTCAAACCTTCCGAACAAATTCTGGAAGACTACTCAGTCCCATTTCCAGTTGATATATAGTGTATATATCAATGTATTATAAGATATTCATAATTATTTGGATGAGATATGAAAACCAGGCCCGCCTCAGAATTTCTTTACCAACTATTTGCACTCCTTGCTGCAATTATCGTTGTACACACGCTTTACGTGGCTATTATCCGCCCCAACGCCGCCGCCATTATGGAGGACAGGCTGGCGCGGGAAGCCGCCGGTGAAACAATTATTACAGAGCGTACATTTTCCATTGTGGTTAAAGATTACGAGCAGGAGTCCTGCTTTATCTTAATGCTTTGGGCGACGGCCATTATGGGCTACAAAGCCCGGCGCAGTGTTGGCGAACGTCGTCTCCTACTTCAGCCTTTATTGCAGGTCAGTGAGGGCAGTCGAATATTGCCCGATGATGCCCGACAGTTATCACGACCACTACAGGCCCTGCCCGACGAGCAGCAAAGTTATCTACTACCCCGCGCCTTGTTGGCTGGCCTACAGCGCTTTAGTTCCACCCACAATATTCAGGATGTCTCCGGTGCCATCGGCGACATCTGCTCTATCGAATCAGACAAGCTAGATTCTGAATTGGCCATGGTGCGCTATATCGCCTGGGCGATTCCGTCCATTGGTTTTATCGGCACGGTCAGAGGTATTGGTGAGGCGCTTGGTCAGGCACACCGAGCGGTGGCAGGGGATATTGTCGGTGTCACCTCCAGCCTTGGTGTGGCATTTAACTCCACATTTATCGCTTTGGTCATCAGCATTGTGGTGATGTTTTTTATGCATCAACTGCAATTGATGCAGGAACGCCTGGTGTTAGATAGCCACAATTATTGTGACCAAAACCTGCTGCGCCACCTAAAAACCGAATAAAGCTCAAATCATAGATATTTTTGTCACAAATCAGCGGAGATCAATTTGTCTATCGCAATCATTGATCTAAATGACAGCGCCATACTCGGCCAACACGGCGAGGTCTCGACCGTGGCATCGGGCCATGCGCTGCTGACTCGGCAAGGGGTGATCACCGGCACTGAAGCCCTGCAAAAAACCTGGCTATTGCCCCAGCAAAGTCATAATCAATACTGGCACCAGCTCAATTTATCCCCCCTGGCAGGTGCCAATGGTCAGGCCCGCCACCATGCGGATTTGGCCTACGCACAATTGCAGGCGCTCTATCACAACTTGAACAAACCAGAGCAAATTATTTTTGCCCTGCCCGGCAATACCAGCGCTGACCAGTTGAGTATATTGCTCGGCCTGGTTAAAGCCCTACCTTTCGACGCCCTGGGTCTGGTTGATGCGGCAGTAGCCGCAAGCTCTCAGTTAAATTTGGGTAGTGAAGTCCGTGGTGGTGAAGCACCTAGCGGTGAAGCCCTCCATATCGACATACAGCTCCATACCGCCGTTATCACCCGTATGGCTATTGGGGCTGAGGTGTCCCGTATTCATGCCAACCCCTACCCGGATATTTCCCTAAAGGGTTTTTACGATAATTGGGCACATTTTATCGCCGATAAATTTATTAGCGAGTATCGCTACGATCCTTTGCATACAGCCCATGGCGAACAACAGCTGCGCGATTTACTGCCCGAATGGTTAAATCAATTGCGTAGCGCACCGGAAATCGCGGTGGAATTATCCGCTAAACAAGGCAATTTTCGACTCAATATACTGCGTAAGGAATTGATTGCCGCCAGCCATCAACGCTGGCAACGACTGGCCGATGCGGTGGCCAGAGAAAAACAAGCCGACGCCATATTGCTTAGCCATCGAGTGGCTGAACTACCGGGTGCTGAAGATTATATTCAGGGAAGCACAACACTCACTAAAGACGCAACCATCAAAGCCTGCCTGGAGAACCTGGAGCGCATTGCTATGCGCAGTGATCAACTGGTCTTTGTCACTGCCCTACCGACATACCAACCAGACCTACCAGAAAAACCAGCTGAGACCAGTCTTGAAACCGCAGACCAACAACATTTACCGACCCACGTGCTCTACCAACATCAGGCATATCTTATTGGCGAGGCACTGCAGCTGTCTTTGCCCGACGAGCCTCCCTATGAAGCCACAATAGAAACATTGGCGGGTAACAAGCCCATCCCTGAAAGCATGCATGACGCCCTTATCTTAAAGCTTGAGGACAATAAATTATGTCTGTCAAAGCCAGACGGCACTGCCCCTCAAAATTATCAGGGTGACGCTAATCATCTCGGCATTGGCGATATCATTACGTTGGGCGACGAGACAATGACCCTTATCGAGGTACTTTAAATTGGTCAACACCCGACTGGGCCGGGAGCGACGCCATGTCAGCACCTTTAGCCTGTCGTTTCTCGACATAATGGCCTGTGGCTTTGGTGCGGTCACTCTGTTATTTCTTATTTTGAAACACGATGCAAGCACGGCTCTGGATAGTGATAGCACGATGAACGCCGAGGCCCGTTGGTTAACCGAGGATATTCGTATTGGCCAACTGGAGTTAGTTGAGTTACGTAATAGTCTCGATAGTATGGGGAACAGGATTCTCGACGCACGAGGCCAATCCGAGCGAGCACTGGATGACCTCAACCAGCGCAAACTCGAACTGAATGCGCAGGTCGATCCAGAAGAACAAGTCGCACTGCTACGCAAACAGGTTGAAGAACTCAAGAACGAGACCGCGCTGCTACAAGATGCCGGGAGTGGCGATAACACCCGCAAATTTCTGGGCGACGGTGATCGTCAATATCTAACCGGCCTCAAGCTCGGTGGCCGGCGGGTGCTGATCCTGGTTGATAGCTCTGCGAGTATGCTGGCAAATAAAATCGTTAATGTGATCCGGCGGCGCAACATGGCCGATAGCATCAAGCGCAAATCTGCCAAATGGCAACGGGCAGTGCGCACGGTGGAATGGCTGGTCGCACAATTACCCGATGATAGCCGTTATCAAATCTACACATTCAACACCAAAGCCAGCGCCTTATTACCGAACACCGCGGGGCAGTGGCTCGACGCCTCTGACGCTGCAACGCTGGATGAAGGCATCGAACAACTGCAGCGCACGATCCCGGAAAATGGCACCAGTCTTTATCACGCCTTTCAAACCACCAACCAGTTTTCTCTGCGACCTGATAATGTCTTTGTCATTACCGACGGCCTGCCGACGCAGGGACAATCTGCCCCAAAAAAAAGCACCGTATCCAGTCAGGCACGCAGCAGTTTATTTAATGAGGCGGTAAAAGTGCTAGCCAAAGGCGTTCCAGTCAACGTTATTCTGTTTCCCATGGAGGGCGATGCCGCTGCTGCCGCTTTGTTCTGGACACTGGCCGTTAACTCTCGCGGCGCTTTTCTAAGCCCGGCCAGGGACTGGCCATGAAGGACGACCATGTGGCACGACCATAAGATCAGGCTCCGAAACTTAGCCCGGAGACTTGTTAATGAAACTTAGAAGACGACCGGCACCGGAGATCAGCATCTCTTTTCTTGATGTTATCAGTTGTGGCTTCGGTGCCATCGTCCTGCTGATGTTGATTGCCAAGACTGTTGAATTTAGCGCCGTCGAAGAGGGCGAACCGGAGCAACACAATCTTGTCGCGCTACAGGAACAATTGTTTGAATTGCGCGGCGATCAAAAGGTTCTTCACCGCGATCTGATCAGCAAACAGCAACAATTAACCGATTTACAACTGCGCATCTCTCGCTTGCAGGCGCAACTAGCCAGCGTCAACAAACAACTCGACAAGGATGCCCAGCCCGATACAACCGAAAGTGACCAGATGGCCCTGGCCTTACAAATACTTCAGGAGGAGATGGCACGACTGTCCGCCAAACAACCAACAAAAGACAATCAGTTGATCGGTGGTATTCCCGTGGACAGCGAATATATCGTTTTTATTATCGACACGTCCGGCAGTATGGTCGAATTTGCCTGGTCCCGGGTTCGCCAGGAAATGATCAATATCCTCGACATTTACCCTGAGGTTAAAGGTATTCAAATCATGAACGATATGGGTGCCTATATGTTCCCCAGTTATCGCGGCAAATGGATACCCGACACCACCAATATCCGCACATCGATTATCAGTGGTTTAAATACCTGGTCGGCCTACAGCAACTCCAGCCCCGTAGAGGGTATACAAAGTGCGATAAAAACCTTCTACGCACCCGGTAAGAAAGTGAGCCTTTATGTGTTTGGCGACGATTTTAGCGGTGGCTCCATTCACCGGGTCGTCAAAACCGTTGATCAGCTTAACGCGACCAGACGCAGCAATAATCGCCTGGTACGTATACACACCGTTGGCTTTCCGGTTCACTTTGCCTCTGGTGGCAATCCGAAACGGGCGGGACGATTCGCAGCATTGATGCGCGAACTAAGCTATCGTAACGGTGGAACCTTCGTCGGCTTAAATAGCCTTAATTAAATTCACCCAGGCAAAACCAGCAGGACGGCATTGTTTGTGAGTACCCATCTGGCAACGCAATAATGAGCATTCAAATAAAATCATCGCTCAACGCAATAACGCTGACAGCGCTGTTTGCCCTGGCAAGCTGTGCAACCCATATTGAAGTGACCGGCGCCTTCCCCAGAGCCATCAGCGAACAGCTACCCATTAATTCGGTGCTGGTATTCGACAATGCCTTTCGCACCTACAAATTTGAAGTTTACGAAGGCAAGGAAGTCAGCATTGCGGTGGGTCAAACTCAGGTCGACCTGTTTACCGTAGTCGCCAATAGCATGTTCGAAGCAACCACCGTCGCCGATGCCATGCCGACTTCTAGCAAAGCTGATCTCATCGTTGTGCCTAATGTGGAAGATGTACAAATCTCCATCCCCTACTCTAGCCAGCTCAAGGTTTTCGAGGTGTGGATCAAATACAACCTGCAAGTGTTCGGCCCGGACGGCGAGCCAATCGCTGACTGGATAATGACCGCCTACGGTAAAACACCGACAAAATTTCTCAAATCAGATGGCGAAGCGCTCAACCAGGCAGCAATTGTGGCGCTTCGCGATGCCGGTGCTCACTTTATTATCGGCTTTGCTCGGGTGCCAGAAATAAGTCAGTGGCTCGACGGCAAACGTCTGCGTAGCGGTGGACAGAGCCACGTAGCTCTATGAACAGTCAGCTCTCTTTAACCACTGCTTATATAGCCGCCGCTCTGTTTCTTATATTTTCGACAAGCTGCACCACAACGACAGTCGATAAATATCACGAAACCAATCTCAAACTTAATTTGACGGGCAGTGACAATATCGTGGTGCTCGGTCGCCGTCATTACAGTGACTATGAGACTGAACCCGATTTTATTGCCTGCATCGGTAAAAGACTGGTCAAGGGCAAGAACATTGGCGTCATCAGTGAACCGGCCTTTATGGATTCAGTTTATCCCTGGTTCGAACCCCGCACCGCACCCCTGGGCTTAAAACGCCTCAACAAAATGCTTAACGAACCGATGATAGCCAAACCCATTCACGCACAAAACATTCGCTATATGATCTGGATAGATGGCAGCACACAGACCACAGATAAGGAAGGCTCTGTCAGCTGTGCTATTGGCCCCGGAGGTGGCGGTTGTTTTGGCTTTGCCACCTGGGAAAAAGAGGCGGTCTACGAAGCCATCATCTGGGATCTCAACAGCATTACCGAAAATGGTCGCGTCAAAGTCAACGCCAAAGGCTCCTCCTACATGATCGCCATTGGCCTACCCATACCCATTATCGCCCAGGTGCAGGATCAGGCCTGCGAAGGCATTGGCGATCAACTGAAAACGTTCTTTGCCAGCTAGAGACTACTACACTGTGCAAACCATCAACCGCTTTTGGCTTATCTGCATCTTTGCCCTGGCTGGCTCGACAGCCCTGGTGCCAACTGAAGCTGTCGCCATGTCAGACAAAAAGGCGGCCAAAATTGGCAAAGAGATGCGCGAGGAAGTTGTCGCCAAAACCCCAATTTATCAGGATAAGAAAGTCACCGACTACATCTCAACTATCGGCCAGCGACTAGTAAAGCATTCCAACGAGCCCGATAAAAAATTCTCCTTCACGGTGCTTGATGACCCCCAAATAAACGCCTTCGCCACTCCCGGCGGTTACATTTACATTAACCGCGGCTTAATCACTTATATGAATTCCGAAGCTGAGCTAGCCTCGGTACTGGCCCACGAGATCGCTCATCTGACCGAAAACCATCCATCGCGACAGCAAAATGCCAACATCGGTAATAGTGTCGCTGCCGGCGTGCTCGCGATCTTGACACGCAGCTCAGAGGTAGGCGAAGCCACCGCCATGTGGGGCACCGTCGCGCTTCGCGGCTACGGTCGCGAGATGGAACTTGAAGCTGATGCCGTCGGGGCAAAAACCCTAAATCGCGCCGGTTATCCCGGCGACGCCGTAATTCAAATGCTCTCACAAATGAAAGCCCACGAACGTTTCACTAAAGTTCGGGCTAAGGATGCCGGGAAAAAACCACCCACCTACCACGGCCTGTTCTCCACTC
The DNA here is from genome assembly GCA_021773435.1 of Porticoccaceae bacterium. Classification (GTDB taxonomy): domain Bacteria; phylum Pseudomonadota; class Gammaproteobacteria; order Pseudomonadales; family Porticoccaceae; genus HB2-32-21. The sequence goes on along the minus strand of JAJFKC010000011.1, from coordinate 8,600 downwards.
ACCCGCGCACCGACAAGCGCCTGTTAGAGATTGTTAAGCAAGCGGGAAAGGACAATGCGACCAGCCAGCAAAATACCGGTGTTGTACCGTTTCGAGTCGCCACCGAAGGACTAGCCTTTGGCGTTAATTATCGGGGCCGGGCGCAGCAGGATAATCGTTTTTACGATGCTGCCAAAACCTTTACCTTTGATTATCCGGAAGGCTGGCAATTCAAACAGACCGGGTCAAAAATCACCGGCCATTCGGAAGACAAAACCGCAACGCTGGTCATCGATATCCAGGCCCGCACCAAACACTCCCCGGATGAATACATCAAGAAAGTTTTAAAGGTGCCATTTATCAAAAAATCCGAGGCGCTTACCGTGGCGCGGTTGGAGGGGCACACCGGCATCATCTCAGAAGGAAAAGCCTCAAAGGCAAACGCCGCAGCTGATACACGCCTCGCCATCTTGCAGTACGGCTTCCGCGTTTTCGTCTTCACAGGCCAACACGTCGATGGTGATCTGGATGACAAACATGAGGCCCAAATCTCTTCCGACACCACTTCGAGGACTGTTAGCACTACCTATGACGACGAGCTGCAAACCATTATCACCAGCTTCCGGCCCAGCTCTGCTGGCAACGGCGCTGACCGGCAAATGGCCCTGCATTACGTGAAGGCTCGCGAAAATACTACCTACAAAAAATTGGCAGCTCAGCTAAGACTCGGCGCTTATGGCGAAGAACAGTTACGGCTAATCAACGGACATTACCCCAGCGGCAAACCCAAAGCCGGGCAATGGATCAAAATCCTCCGCTGATAGTTTTATCCGCCCCTGAAAGTCTAACCGCTTACACATTGCCCAGGAGCATCAATATGAGCGTAGAAGTAAACGGCATTGCCCATATCCAGCTCACCGTGAATGACGGCGAACGCTGTCTGCCGTTCTGGGAAAAGTTATGCCACTTCCTCAACATGGAAACCCTGATTCGCAACGACACCACGGTGTATTGCATTGGCAGCCGCACCGGTATTCTGGTCCGAAGTGCGACCGGCAAGCCAGACCAGCCAGACCAGCCAGACCAGCCAGGATTTAATCAGAACACCAGCGGCCTGCACCACTTTTGTTTTCGAGCCCGTTCAAAAAATGATGTCGATGCCATCTATAGTTTCGTCGCCAATGAACTCAAAGCCAACATCGTCCACGCGCCAGAAGACGGCTCACATTTCGCACCCGGCTATTATTCATTTCTCTTTGAAGACCCGGATGGCATTCGAATCGAGTTCAATTATGTCCCCGGTAAAGGTCACTTTGGCGGACAGGGCCGGTTGGCGCCAGATGGTCAAGGGCCAGCTGATCAATACGATGAACACGGTCTGACGAATCGATAAAGATCGTCTATTGAAGACTTCACGACCATGCCGTTGAGCATCGGCAGTATCGCCGCAACTTTGTTTCGCCCCTGAAATACGCTGGTTTGCCTGGCTGGATTATGGTGTCCGGGATGCCGATCTGGCGGCCCTAACTATCGCCGGGAGGCCAATGCTGACGGGGTGATATTAAGCATTGGGTGTGCTATGTTTTCGACTGATCACGGCAGTGCAAACGCTAATAAATATCCATCCATTATCCCGACCAGTGAGAACAATATGTCTATCCCCCTGCCCTCTGGGCCCGACGGTTATATTAAAGACGATAGAGCCAATAGCGAATTTTTAGTGCCTCGCAAGGCCTTCACGTCACCCGAAGTGCTGGCGGCGGAACGCGAACAAATATTCAACACCTGCTGGCTGTACGCCGCACACGCGTCTGAAATTCCCAAAGCCAATGATTTTATCTCACGTCGCGTGGGTGGCCGCGAGCTGATCATCAGTCGTAATGCCGAAGGTGAACTAGGTGCTCATTTCAATACCTGCAGCCATCGCGGGGCAATGGTTTGTCGAGAAAAAATGGGTAATACCAAACGCTTTGTCTGCCCCTATCACGGCTGGACCTTTGACACCGGCGGCGTCATGGTCGAGCAACCTGCTGATACCGGCTTTCCCGATGATTTCTTTTCTAAGGGCACTAAAAACTTGCGCTCCGTTGCCAAGGTTGATACCTATCGCGATTTTGTTTTTATCACCTATAACCCCAATGCCAAAACCCTGATCGAATACCTGGCCGGGGTAACAGAGTACATCGATATAGTGGCGGATCAGTCTGCCGTAGGCATGGAAATTACCGAAGGCAATCATGAATACAGCATGCGCGCCAACTGGAAATTGCTGTTAGAAAACAGTGCCGATGGTTATCACGGCTTAACCACCCATGCGACCTATTTTGATTACCTGCAGGCCACCAATGGCGCATTTCGAACTGACTTTGACCCGGCCACCATGGCAGGCAAATGTGTTGATCTGGGCAACGGCCATGCTGCCATTGAGTACGGCGCGCCCTGGGGTCGACCGGTTGCCCAATGGGTGCCTCAGTGGGGCGAAGAAGGCCGCGCTACTGTTGACGAGTTAAAGGCTAACCTGGTAGCACGATGTGGTGAAGACAAAGCCACGCGCATCGCTGAAAAAAATCGCAATATACTGATTTTTCCCAACCTGGTGATCAATGACATTATGGCGCTCACCGTGCGCACCTTTCAGCCGGTTGATGCCGGTTATCTGGAGGTCAATGCCTGGTCCCTCGCACCCAGCGAAGAGCATCCGGATGTGCGCAAATTCCGGCAATACAATTTTTTGGAGTTTCTTGGCCCGGCTGGCTTTGCTACCCCTGATGACGTTGAGATGCTGGAACTCTGTCAGCAGGGTTATCAGAACCTGCCAGAACCGATGTGGAATGATATTTCCAAAGGCATGAGTCAGGCGCAAAACGGGGTCAACGACGAGCTGCAAATGCGCGCCTTCTGGCGCCAGTGGAACAAATTGATGGCGGCCTGATTGCTCCGATATTTTGACCACAATTGGGCTTTGACCACGATGATCGTGACCAGGCAAGGTGTAATGCACCTGGACCAACATTTAAAAATCGCGATCAAAAAAATATTTTGACTCATATTTTTGGCAAAACAACTGATTAAACAGTAACTGGAATAATGACTATGACCTACACCCGCAGTCAGGTTGAAGACTTTCTTTTTCATGAAGCAGCACTAATCGATGAGTGGCGCACCAAAGAATGGAAAGAACTCTATACAGAAGACGCCGAGTACCTGGTACCGCCTACAGAAAACCCCGATGCCGATAAAAACACCGCGTTGTTTATTATTAATGACGACAAACACCGCTTGGATCAACGCGCCATTCGCTTAACCCGGCGCACCGCCCATTCTGAGTTCCCACACTCAATTTTGTGCCATCTGATTACCAATGTACGTCTTGTCACTGATGCTGATGGAAAGCAAGGCAGCAACGATATACCGGTGCACTATAACCAGGTGGTATATCGCTCCAAGCGGCAAATCACCGATACCTATATCTGCAAAGTGCGCCAAATTCTAGTCCCCGAGGGTGACAGTTTTAAAATCCGCAGCAAGCGCGTCATTCTGGCCGCAGATACCCTACGGCCACAGGGACGGGTCAGCATAATCTTGTAAATTTGAGCCTGTAAATTTGAGCACCTAAACCTTCTGAGGCAATTGAAATGATTCGATACAACAAACTGGGCTATGCGGCATTGGGTGTTAGCGATGTCGAAAAATCCATCGCCTATTATCGGGATATGGTCGGCCTGCAACTCAACGCCCATGAAGACGGCATTGCCTACCTGTCGTGCAGCGACGATCACCACAGTTTGGTGCTTTATCAAAGCGATACCCCCGGTCTGCAACGGGTTGGCTGGGAGCTGGAAAACGATGGCGAACTGGATAAGGCCGCCGCCCATCTAAAAAGCCATGGCGTCGATGTGTATGACCTTTCCCCCGCCGATTGTGCAGCCGTGCATCAGCATCGCACCTTGCGTTTTGTTGAACCCAACGCCGGTCTTTGCTGCGAGCTCTACAGTCAACAACATAAACGCGGCTCCAGCTACCAACCCACCGTGAGTAAGATCGCTCGCCTGGGTCATGTCGTGGTGAACTTCCCGGATTGGCCAGCAGCGACCAAATTCTTTCAGGAAGTGATGAATTTCAAAACGTCTGACTGCGTCGATGGTTTTGTCGCCTTTATGCGCTGCTTTCCCAATCCCTACCACCACACCTTTGGTATTGGTAATGCCGCGCCCCGAGGCGGCAACGCCGGTCTCAATCATGTCAACTTTATGGTCACCGATATGGACGATATTGGTCGCGCATTAAATCGCATGCCAAAAAATGATATCCCAGTGGTCTTTGGGCCGGGGCGTCATCCGCCTTCTGGCAGTATTTTTTACTACTTTCTCGACCCCGACGGCATGACCATCGAATATAGCTATGGCATGGAAGAATTCCCCGAAGAGGATCCGCGCAAACCCCGTGTGCTTGAGCCACATCCCGACTCCATCGATTACTGGGGCGGTATGCCCAAGGAAGATTTCGCCAGCAGCGGGGAAATCTTGCCTGCCCAACCACAACTGCTGGGCACCCAGTTATGAGCGGCGAGAAAAGCCTTGATCAGCACGTTGCCATCGTTACCGGTGGTGCTCAGGGCATTGGTCGAACCCTCGCGTTCGACCTGGCCCGGCGCGGCGCCCACCTGATATTGGGTGATATGAACGAAGAGATTCTGCAAGCGACAGCAGAAGAAATCAGCGCCGAGCACGGTGTCAAAGTCGAAACCAGTGTCGGCGATCTAAGCGCCGAGGCGGCCAATCAACAATTGGTAGCAGGTGCTCTGGAAGCCTTCGGCAAAGTTGACATCCTGGTCAACAATGCGGGTGGCGGGGTCATTCTGCCCTTTCTTGAACACACGCCGGAAACCCTCGAAACCACTATTAACCGCAATCTGTGGACCACCATCTGGGGCTGCCGGGCAGTGTTGCCGACCATGCTTGAAAAAAACTATGGTCGCATCGTTAATATTGGTGCCGATTCCGTGCGCAATGGCCTGTGGGATCACGCTGCTTACAACGCTGCCAAAGGCGGTGTCCACGGCATAATTACCGGGTTGGCAAGAGAATACGGCGAGACGCCACTGACCTTTAATGCCGTTGCCCCCTGCGCAGTTCGCACACCTCAGTTAGATGGCATTAAAGACGCAATGCCAGCCTTCTACGAAAAATTTATTAGCGTGATTCCCAAAGGCCGCCCTGCCGAAATGCAGGAAGTCGCCGCAGTGGTAAGTTTTCTCGCCAGCCCAGAAGCCTCATTTGTTACCGGTCAGGTGATCAGTGTTAATGGCGGCAGCACCATGCTTTAACGCTGCTTACCACGGGTTTTTGCCATGCATTTTCACCAGAGAAAAAATCTTGATAGTAGATATTCACACCCATATCGTTCCCGAATCGTTTCCGGCCTACGCCGGTAGTGGCAGCGGAGATCGCTGGCCGAGCATGGGTTGCTGTGATCAGGCTCATCATCAGGCAGTTATGATCGGTGGCAAAAATTTCCGCGAAGTCAGTCATCATTGCTGGGATACCAGCCAGCGGCTGATCGATATGGCTGCGGAGCAGGTCGATCATCAGGTACTATCACCGATGCCGGAGCTGCTCTCCTACTGGTTCGATGACGCCGATGCTCTGCGCATGTGCCAGCATATGAATCAAACCATTGCCGAAATGGTCAACAGCGCACCCGATCATTTTTCCGGCCTGGGCATGGTGCCCATGCAAGACCCAGAACTGGCAGCCAAAGAGATGGCGCGGCTGAAAAAAGATTACAGCCTGGCCGGCATTGAGGTGGGCACCAATATCAATGGCAAGCCCATCGGTGATCCGTTTTTTGAGCCGGTATTTGCCGCCGCCGTTGAGCACGACCTGGCCATCTTCGTGCATGCTTTGCACCCAGCGGGGCTGGATCGAATCGTCGGCCCGCCCATGATGGCGGCATTCGTGGCTTTTCCCAATGAGAATGCCTTTGCGGCTGCATCCATGCTCAGCGGCGGCATGCTGACAAGATATCCCGACCTACGCATGGCCTTTAGTCACGGCGGTGGCGGCTTTGGTCTGGTGTTGCCGCGTATGATGTATGGCTGGAAAGCCATGGGTAAAGCTTTATTCGAGGAATCACCACTGACTATGGCCCGCCGCTTATTCTACGACACCCTCACCTACGATACCCCGGCGCTGCAATACCTTATCGATTTGTTCGGTATGGAACAGTTAATGATTGGCACCGACTACCCGTTTATTATCCGCGAAAAAGAACCCGGCAAGCGGCTGCAAGAACTGGAGCTAAGCGATAAGGAGCTTGCGCGACTGCAATCGGACAATGCCCTGCGCTTTCTTGGCCAGGACAGTTAAAAGGCAACTCTTCTACATTATTGTTAATAATAGATCCTGGCTCTGGCATCATCTGGCCGTCACACCGAAAATTCCGAATACCCCCTTCATAACAACGTATTTTCAGGAAACTTAAACCATGGCAGACAATCAAAACCAGGCTCGATTTAGCAACAAAACAGCCATCATCACCGGCGGCGCTGGCGGCATCGGTCTTGCTGCGGCAAAGCTGTTCGCTCAGGGCGGAGCGAAGGTTTTGCTGGTTGATATACAGGAGCAGACGCTGCAAGCGGCGGTTGATAGTATCGATAGCAATCAGGTGAGTTATCAAGTTGCCGATGTCACCCAGCCGGATCAGGTAGAAAATTATGTCGCTGTCGCTCTGGAGCGTTATGGCAGCGTTGATTATTATATCGCCAATGCAGGTGTAGAAGGCACGGTTGCACCGATTGTCGATTCACCTGTTGACGTCTTTGACCAGGTTATGGCCGTTAACGTCAAAGGTGTTTGGCTGGGTTTGAAATATGTGATCCCGGCCATGCTCAACGCAGGGGGCGGCAGTATTGTTATTACCTCTTCCCTCGCCGGACTCAAAGGCTCGCCAAATTTATCGCCCTATGTCAGCAGCAAACATGCCGTGGTGGGCATGATGCGAAGCGTTGCCCAGGAGTATGCCATGCAGGGTATTCGGATTAACACGGTCAACCCGGCACCCATTGAAACTCGGATGATGCGTTCTTTGGAAACCGGCTTTGCACCGGGGCAAGAAGCCGCCGCGAAACAGGAGCTCAGCAAGATGATGCCTATGGGTCGCTATGGCGAGCCAGAAGAAGTCGCTAAATTGATGGCTTTTCTATGCAGCGATGAGGCGTCCTACTGCACGGGAGGCACCTACTCAGTAGACGGCGGCGCCTCTGCACAATAGGCTTGCAACCTGACAATGTGAAAACGTAGCTCAGCATCTGGGCTAGCCTGGACTAAACTCAATTAAGCGCTTGCCAGACTGAGGAATAAAATCATGCCAGAGTATCCTGAACTGGGTTTTTACGCATTGCCGGGGCATGCCGTAGACCCCCAGCAAATATTCGAAGATATTCCCTTTGGCGACCAGCTGGGTTTTGGCTCAGTGTGGTTATCGGAACGGATGAGCAATAAAGAGCTGGGGGTTATGTCGGGCATTAGTCTGGCAAAAACCGACCGCATGGCCATCGCCGCCGGCTTAATCGCCAATTTGCCCGCGCGCAACCCGGTGTTAACCGCCGCCTATGCTTCGACCATGATGCTGATGTCTGACAATCGCTTTGCACTGGGCCTTGGTCGCGGTTTTAATTCAATCGCCGATAGTTTGGGCATTCCCCACATGAATTTCCGGCTGTTCGAAGATTACTTCGACATACTGCGCAAACTGTGGAGAGGTGAGACCGTCAACTACACCGGTCCGGCAGGTACCTTAACGGACGCTAAACTTGGGCTGGAATTAGACGTTATCCCGCCCATCATCATGGCCGCCATGGGACCCAAAACATTGTACTGGGCCGGCCAACACGCTGACGGTGTGTTGCTGCAACCGCTATGGAGTAGCGCGGGAACCGCCAAATGCATTGATATTGTTCGACGTGGCGCTGAGGATGCTGGCCGCGATCCGAACGACGTTAAGATATGGCCCATCGTGGTCACCGCCAGTGATTGCGATGAAGAGAAGCAGCTCGATTATGTGATTCGACGCATGAGCACCTACGCCATCTTCCCAGAGATTCTCGAAATTGCCAGCGCGCATAACGAGTGGTCACTGGAAGAAGTGCTGCCCATACGGGAGGCTATTTTGGCCGATATGAATGCGGCCAAAACTGGCAATATGGGCGACGAAGGTGTCTCGCGAGAATACGATCAATTACGGCGCTTGCGCGATCTCTGGCCGGAACAATGGATCTACCAGGGCAATGCAGTCGGCACTGCTGAGCATTGCGCTGGTCGTATTCGAGAGTATTTCGATGCTGGGGCTGATGGCGTCGTCTTGCATGGCAGCCGTCCCCAGGATCTCGCCAGCCTGATGGCGCTATGGCCTCAGTTTCGGCCCGCTGAAAGATTTTCTGGTCGCGTAGTCAACCCTGGCTTGTAACTGAATTTTCTATATATTAACCCGGCTTCCTAATAGGCTGGTTATGCTGCATAGGTTATTTTGGGATGCTGAAAATATTTCTTTACTCTGTTCGGTTGCTTTTGCAACATGCGCATATGCGATAACACCTTTGCTTTGAGTTGTTTTCTATTTCT
>JAJFKC010000002.1 GCA_021773435.1 Porticoccaceae bacterium | reverse complement strand
TCTATATGTGTTTAGGGCAGAACCTACCTTTGAATCGAAAGACAGCGATCTGTTGTAACTGGACGAACAATGCTACTGATCATTTTTTATCGGTAGGGCTTTTTAGTGCCTGTTGACAGCCTGGGGCCTCATATGTGTTAGAGAGCACCCCTGTACTCCCTTCTCGCAATAACACTAACACCCAAGACCCAGGCCATCATGGTAAACGGCGCCAGAAGGCTGGCGGGGCCCACGAGAGAAAGGAGGCCCGTGGCAGCAAGGCCGGCTGATGAGACCGCATGAAAGACGACACAAACAATGCAGAGAGCCGAAAGCCAACCCGGAAATAATCCGACCTCGCGGCCGCCGAGGGTATATGCCACGACGCAAATCACAGTGGGAAAACCAGACAAGCTGTTGGCCAGAAGGGCAGCCTGATGCAACGCGAGGACGGTTCCAGGCTCCGCCGATCCTGCCGCGAATGAAGCTGCGTTAGTGAAAACACAGATCAAAAGAATAGCTGTGCTTTCTACTAGAGCTCCACCGAAACCGATCCAGGCATACAATGAAGCCTCGGATCCGATTGCAGAAAGCCAGCTCGATAGGGCGCCTGCAAAAACCAGAAATACCGCGCCCCACGTGAGGCTGTTAAGGTAGACTCCAGCAAGAATTGAGGTGCGGTGCGCCTGATAAAGCTCCGAAACAAGGTTTGCTGAAATACCTGAAGACAATAGTTCGGTTAAAGGCGTCATGGCGACGCTCAAGATAAACAGCGCCGCCACGGTGAAACCTGCTCCTGCCACGACACGTGAAGATCGTGCTGCCGATTTATTCTCTAACTCTCGCATAACTCTCTCTTGTGCCTTCTAACAGTTCAGAAGACCCATTCCCACTATCACCTGTCTCGTGATCATGGAAGTTGAAGAGGTCAACAAATGGTCCTTTATAATTACGTTTCAATGATTTAACGCTCACTTCCTGATTTAAGCTAAAAGTGATAGTGCGACCCAGCGCCGGGCACGGGTCTTCGTTGGTCTCGTGATCATAAATGGGCACCCCTTATTTATCAATGAGTTAGAGCCACGCTGAAGTGATCACGAGAACGAGGCTACTGATCTTCACGGGTTGACGTAGCGGCAACATTCCCTAATGCTGTATATAATCACAGTTTATGGTGCCCGTCATGGATGATATCAAACCCGCTATCAATTCTCGTTCTCCACGCTTTATGGATCAATTGCGAATACCTATATGCAAAAATGGCCTGGCGTATAAAACGGAGCAAACTTACATTTACGTTAGCGCGCCGCCATCGCCGTTTGCCCGTGGTTTATAGTCGCTATAGCCAGGAGGCTTTTTATTCAAAGTCATAGTTTGAACCCTCCTATAGACTGTCTAGCGCTGCCCAGCGGAGAGCTGTGTTATCAAGGGTTAATCCGAAGATTATGGTGTGCAGATACTTCCAGTTTTGCTGCCCAAAGGCTACTTTAATCTGAGCAGTCACAGCGGTGTTTTCGCTAAAGTCTGCATCGTTTACCAGGCCCACTTTTGGCAGTGGTCAAAACCGGGCCATATACCCACAAAGTACACGGGGGCATTGGCTTTGGCGGCTAATGGGTTGGTGGATTTGGGATCGTCAGGGCAGAAATTAACCTTGATTTGTTTTATGATACGCGACCTTTGCTGGCCCAGCCGACTGTTGCTGGGCTGGGCCATTGTCGGCTTGATTGTCGACTAGAATGAGTACTATCTCAGGACTATATAGCGAGATGCATTGTTACCAAATAAGTAAGCGGCTATTAAGTAAGCCGCTACATTGCAGACTCAAGTTGCCAAAAAAGGTGCTAAAGAAGTTACTCGATAGACTGCATCTCACCGATGTTAATTAGGGTCAACTAATGAGCACAAATGTTCAACAGGCTGCAGTGCAGGAAATCCTTGATGGCATGAAAACGATGCCGGGCGCTTTGCTGCCGATTCTTCACGAAGTCCAGCATACTCTGGGGTTTATTCCTGCAGATTGTGTCCCCGCAATTGCAGAGGCACTGAACCTTTCCCGCGCTGAAGTCCACGGTGTCATCAGTTTTTATCACCACTTCCGCAGTGAGCCTGCGGGCAAGCATGTGGTACAAATTTGTCGGGCGGAAGCCTGCCAGGCGGTGGGTGCAAAAGCCCTGGAGGCCCATGTGCAAACTAGCCTTGATGTGAGCACCGGTGATACAACTGCTGATAGAAACCTGACGGTTGAACCAGTGTACTGTTTAGGTAACTGTGCCTGCGGCCCTTCGGTGCAGATCGGTGAGGATATTTATGCCCGTGTCACGCCGGAACGCTTCGACGCGCTTATGGCTGATTTGGATATAAATGGGGGAGCTGAGTAATGGTTACCGTTTACGTTCCCCGAGACACCACCGCCTGTGCATTAGGCGCCGATGCAGTGGCGGCGGCTATCGCTGCTGAAGCAGCGTCTCGAAATATCGACATCGAACTTGTTCGCAACGGCTCCCGCGGTTTGTTCTGGCTGGAAACGCTGGTTGAGGTGGAAACCCCGGCAGGGCGTATGGCTTATGGTCCGGTCAATGCAAGTGATGTCGCTGGTTTATTTGATGCCGGCTTTTATGAGGGTAAACAGGATTCTACGCTGAGTTGGGGGCCGACTGAAGATATCCCCTACCTCAAAAATCAGCTGCGGGTAAATTTTGCCCGGGCAGGGATTATTGATCCGCTGTCTATCGATGCTTACAAAGCTCACGGTGGCTACGCGGGCTTGACCTGTGCACTGGCGATGGAAGCTCAGGTCATTGTCGATGAAGTGAAAGCCTCCGGCCTGCGCGGTCGCGGTGGTGCAGCTTTTCCCGCAGGGATTAAATGGCAGACTGTACTGGATACCCCCAGTGAGCAGAAATACATCGTCTGCAATGCCGACGAAGGCGATTCTGGCACCTTTGCGGATCGTCTATTAATGGAAGCCGATCCCTTTCAGCTGATCGAAGGCATGACCATTGCCGGACTAGGTGTTGGCGCAACCCAGGGTTATATCTATCTGCGTTCGGAATATCCCAAAGCCCATGATGTATTAAAAACTGCGTTGGCAAATGCCTATGGAGCCGGTTACCTGGGCAGCGATATTGCCGGTAGTGGCAAACGGTTTGATCTGGAAGTACGACTGGGTGCGGGTGCCTATATCTGTGGTGAAGAAACCTCGCTGCTCGATAGCCTGGAAGGCAAGCGCGGACTAGTGAGAGCTAAACCGCCGCTACCTGCCATCGTCGGTTTATTTGGCAAACCCACGGTGATTAATAATGTCCTGACCCTAGCCACAGTCTCCGCTATATTCGAAAAAGGGGCAGACTTTTATAAAGGCCTCGGTACGGGTCGTTCGTTGGGTACCCTACCCATGCAGCTGGCGGGCAATATCAAACGCGGCGGCATTGTCGAGCTGGCCTTTGGCTCGACCTTGCGGGAGCTAATGGAAGATTTTGGTGGCGGTACGGCGAGCGGGCGGCCGATGAAAGCCGTACAGGTTGGCGGGCCGTTGGGCGCCTATCTACCAGAGTCTGAATGGGATATCGTCCTCGATTACGAAGCCTTTGCGGCAGCGAAAGCCATGCTCGGTCATGGTGGTGTGGTGGTGTTTGACGACAGCGTCGATATGCTGGAGCAGGCCCGTTTTGCCATGGAGTTTTGTGCGGTGGAATCCTGCGGCAAATGTACTCCCTGCCGGATTGGCTCAATCCGCGGTGTTGAAGTGATCGATAAGATTCGAGGCTCGGATGGCGATGAGCGGCAACGAGATGACAATCTGATTTTGTTAGAAGAATTGTGCGACACCATGGAATTTGGTTCGCTGTGCGCGATGGGCGGTTTAACGCCGTTTCCTGTGCGTAGCGCGGTCAAGCACTTTCCAGAGGATTTTGGCGCTTAGAACCGGGTGTTTAGGTATGGGCGCTTAGACATCGGTGCTTAGATACTGGCGTTAAGAATTTGGCGGCGTAAATAACGCTGAAAAATGCCGAGAGAGGTAACAAGATGCTGCAATATTACGAACCGGAAAAAGATTTTGGCACGCCGCCGAGCCTGGCGACCGAAACCGTCGGCCTGATGATCGATGGAGTAGCTGTGGACGTGCCCGTGGGTACCTCGGTCATGCGCGCGGCATCAGAAGTTGGCATAAAAATACCCAAGCTCTGCGCCACCGATTCGCTCGAAGCGTTTGGCTCCTGCCGTATGTGCATGGTCGAAATTCAGGGCCGCAAGGGTTATCCCGCCTCCTGCACCACACCGGCCGAAGAAGGCATGGTGGTCAATACTCAAACCGATAAAGTCGCTGGCCTGCGGCGTAATGTGATGGAGTTGTATATCTCCGACCATCCGCTGGATTGTCTGACCTGTCCTACCAACGGCAATTGTGAATTACAGGATACCGCCGGCGAAGTCGGTTTGCGCGAAGTCCGTTACGGCTACGAAGGTAATAATCATCTCGATGCGGAGAAAGACCAGTCCAACCCTTATTTCACCTTTGATCCATCCAAGTGCATCGTTTGTTCGCGATGTGTCCGTGCCTGTGAAGAAACCCAGGGCACTTTTGCCCTGACCATTGATGGTCGGGGCTTTGAATCTAAGGTCAGCCCCAGTCAGAACGAAGATTTTATGGCTTCCGAATGTGTGTCCTGTGGTGCCTGTGTGGCCGCCTGCCCCACGGCAACCCTTACGGAAAACACCATTATTAATTTAGGTCAGCCTGAGCACAGCGTCATTACCACCTGTGCCTATTGTGGCGTGGGTTGTGCCTTTAAAGCCGAAATGCGCGGCAACACCGTGGTCAATATGACCCCATGGAAAGATGGTAAAGCCAATGAAGGCCATGCCTGCGTCAAAGGCCGTTTTGCCTTTGGTTATGCCACGCATCAGGATCGCATAACCAGCCCGATGATTCGCGACTCTATTGATGACCCCTGGCAGGAAGTGAGCTGGGACGAGGCCTTTGGCTTCGCGGCCGATCGGCTGCGCGAAACCCAGCAAAAATACGGCCCCAACAGCATCGGCGGCATAAGCTCCTCACGCTGTACCAATGAAGAAGTCTGGCTGGTGCAAAAAATGGTGCGCGCCGGTTTTGGCAATAATAATATCGATACCTGTGCGCGGGTCTGTCATTCGCCTACCGGTTACGGTTTAAAAACCACATTAGGTGAATCAGCGGGTACCCAATCTTTTGCTTCAGTCGCAAAATCCGATGTGATTATCGTGATGGGCGCTAACCCTACTGATGCCCACCCGGTGTTTGCATCTCGGCTGAAAAAACGCCTGCGTGAAGGTGCGAAGCTGATTGTCGTCGACCCCCGAAAAATCCAGTTGGTCGACGCGCCCCACGTTAAAGCGGATTTCCATTTGCAGGTTCGGCCCGGTACCAATGTGGCGTTTATCAACGCCATGGCTCACGTCATTGTCACAGAAGGGCTTGAAGCCAAAGCCTTTATTGCTGAGCGTTGTGAAACCCCCACCTATGATCAATGGGCCGCCTTTATTGGCGATAAACAACAATCCCCTGAAGCTACCGAAAGTATCACCGGCATTCCAGCGGCTGATGTGCGTGAGGCTGCACGGCTGTTCGCAACCGGCGGTAATGGTGCCATTTATTACGGCCTCGGTGTGACCGAGCACAGCCAGGGTTCGACCACGGTGATGGGCATTGCCAACCTGGCGATGCTGACCGGTAATATCGGTCGTGAAGGTGTGGGGGTGAATCCATTGCGTGGTCAGAACAATGTGCAGGGCTCCTGCGATATGGGTTCCTTTCCCCATGAGTTACCGGGTTATCGGCATATCTCTGATGGCGAGACTCGCGGGACCTTTGAACGGGACTGGAATGTCAGCCTTGATGCCGAGCCAGGCCTGCGTATTCCCAATATGTTTGATGCCGCAATTGATGGCGACTTTAAGGGGCTTTATTGCCATGGCGAGGATATCGCCCAGTCCGACCCCAACACGCATCATGTTGAAGCTGCGCTATCGTCGTTGGACTGCTTAATCGTGCAGGATTTGTTCTTAAACGAAACCGCCAAGTTTGCTCACGTTTTTTTACCTGGTTCATCGTTTCTGGAAAAAGACGGCACCTTCACTAATGCTGAGCGGCGCATCTCACCAGTGCGCCAGGCCATGCCTCCTCAGGCCGGATTGGCTGACTGGGAAGCAACCATGGGGCTGGCTAAAGCGCTCGGAGTCGATATGCACTACGATCATCCCAGCGAGATCATGGATGAAATTGCGCGCTTGACTCCGACCTTTACCGGGGTCAGTTACGACCGGCTCGACGAACTGGGCAGTATTCAATGGCCCTGCAACGAGGCTAATCCAGACGGCACCCCAACCATGCACATCGACGAATTTGTCCGGGGTAAAGGTTTCTTTGCTGTCACCGAATTTACTCCCACGGATGAACGTGCCACCCGCAAGTTTCCGTTGCTGTTAACCACCGGGCGGATTCTGAGCCAGTACAATGTTGGTGCGCAGACGCGTCGTACCGAAAACAACAGCTGGCATGACGAAGATATTCTTGAAATCCATCCCCACGATGCTGAGGAGCGTGGCATTAAAGACGGCGACTGGGGCGGTATCCAGAGTCGGGTGGGCGATACCGTGCTGCGCGTTAAGGTTAGCGAAAATGTGCAACCGGGCGTGGTCTATACCACCTTTCATCATCCTTTCTCGGGTGCCAATGTCGTTACAACGGATAATTCAGACTGGGCGACCAATTGCCCTGAATATAAAGTCACTGCTGTGCAGGTGAGTAAAGTCGTCGCGCCGTCGAGCTGGCAAGACCGGCAAAAGAAATTCAACGAGCAACAGCTTGAGCTGCTAAAGGGCGCGAAACGTCGAGATGAAACAGCCAGGCAGCCCGGATAGTTTCGGTGGCAGTTACACCGGTGGTGCCGAGGGCATTTTGAACAAGGTCGCCGCCTCGCGTCGGGTACTTGATTGGCGGAGCGGGCTAGCAAAACCTGTTAGCGATCAAATTATCGAAGAGCAGGCCGTGGCGCTGGTCTACAACGGTATTTCCCACGTCGTGATGATGGCCACCCCTGAGCATCTCGAAGACTTCGCTCTGGGCTTTAGTCTCAGCGAAGGTATTCTTCAGTCGCCCCGAGAAATGTACAGTATCGAGACAGTGCAGCAAGACAAAGGCATTGAAGTGGCCATGGATATTAGCGCTGAGCGATTTAGCACGCTTAAAGAAGCCCGTCGCAATATGACCGGCCGCACAGGTTGTGGTTTATGCGGTGCAGAGTCATTAGATCAGGCTATTCGTGAGCCTAACATCATATCCGCCACCCAACAGTTTTCTCATGAGGCTATTGAGCAAGCTGTCGACCAGCTCGAGGCCAATCAACCTTTGCAAGCCGTGACCGGTGCGGTTCACGGTGCCGCCTGGTGTGACCAGCAGGGCAATATTGAATTGGTGCGTGAAGATGTCGGTCGACACAATGCATTAGATAAACTCTATGGCGGCTTGTGTAGAGATCAAGCAACGATTAGTGTTGATCATTTTATTCTTATATCCAGCCGCGCCAGCTACGAAATGGTATTGAAAGCGGCAGCGATGGGTGTCGAAATGTTGGTGGCGGTATCAGCGCCAACGAAGCTTGCCATCGACCTTGCCGAGCGGGTGAATCTTACTTTGGTCGGTTTCGCGCGGCCGGGTCGTCATATGATATACACCCATCCACACAGAATTATCGAATAAATATTTGCAGGAGTTACTCAAGTCGTGTCAGAAAATAGCATCGATCACCTGGTGAAAATGGCTAACCAAATTGCGGCCGGTGTACCCGTCGCTGGTACAGAAGCCAAGGTTGACGGCACCGCATCTCATATCAACAAATTCTGGACGCCATTAATGAAGCAACAGATTAGTGATTTTGTGTCGCGTGGGGGTGAGGGCTTGACACCTGTTGCCGCTGAGGCGGTGGCACGCCTCTCAAATTAATGGGTGTTTAAGAACAGATCGGCGCACTCAGTTATTGACCCATGACTAATCGTTTTGTGAATGCAGTAAATACTCAGGCTCGACACCTACGCTTTGTTCGCCGTCATTAACGAAGACATGCCCATCTTGTATTGTAAATTCTAGCTGCATATTTTTTTGAGCCAGGCTGGCAAGGCGATCTGTCGCATCTTCAGGTAGTGTTAGGATACTCAGGTTGTTAAAGCGCTTAAGCTTATCCTGGTTTTGCTGCCACCAGATGAGTACGCTACGGCCACCGTAACAATAGAGGAATACGTGTTTAGCCTGGTTGCAGGCTTTGCGTAATCTTTTCTCATCGGGCTGACCCAGCTCAATCCATAGTTCGATTTCATCACTGAGACTACGTTGCCACAGCTCCGGTTCATCATCGCTGCTCAAACCTTTGGTGAATTGCAGGGTATCACTGGCGTGCAGGGCGAAGGCCAGCAGGCGAATCATCATCCGCAGGTCTGTCTCTGAAGGATGCCGGGCGAGGGTCAGGGTATGTTCGTGATAGTAGCTGCGGTCGATGTCAGCGACCTGGATAAGCGCTTTAAAAATAGTGGCTTTGAGTGCCATAGGGTGGCTTCTTGTTTGTAGGGGCTGTTTGTAGGGACTATTTACAGGAGCTGTTTATAGTAGCCAGGTGTGAGGTTTTTATTGGCGCGAACAGGGGAAAACTTATCTGCCTGCGAGCCTAATCGGATTCATTGGCTTCACGAATGCGCTCCAGGCGGCTGGCTTCTTCGGCCATCACGGCTTTGATTTCGTCTAGCACGGCGCCTACGTCGGCGCTCTCGGTGTTTTCTGCAAAATTGCCGGTGAGTACCACATCGGGGTTTAAATCACCTTCCTCATAGAGCGCCCAAATTTCCTGGGCGTATCGGCTATCGAGTAATTCCGGCGCATATTGGCCGTAATAGTGGGTGATATTGTTAATATCGCGCTCCAGCATAGATTGCGCATTGTTGTTGGCTGCGGCGTCGACCGCCTGGGGCAGGTCGATTATCACCGGGCCGTATTCATCGACCAGCACATTAAATTCTGAGAGATCGCCGTGAACCAGACCAGCACAGAGCATCAGCATGACGTAGCGCATGACCACGGCATGGTCTTCTATGGCCCGCTCGGCGGGCATGGCGACATCGCTGAGCCGGGGTGCGACCAGGCCTTCCTCGTCAGTGATCAGCTCCATGAGCAGCACGCCGTCCAGGCAACCGTAGGTTTCGGGCACCCGGACACCGGCCTTAGCGACGCGGGCGAGGGCGCTTACCTCGGCGTTGTGCCAGACTTCTTCCTGTTGTTTACGACCGAATTTAGAGTTCTTTTCCATCGCCCGAGCGCGGCGAGTGTTGCGGACTTTGCGGCCTTCCTGATATTTCACCGCTTGCTTGAAACTGCGTTTGGCGGCCTCTTTATAGACTTTGGCGCAACGGATCTCGCTGCCGCAGCGCACGGTGTAGACGTCCGCCTCTTTGCCACTCATCAAACGGCTGATGACTTCATCGATCAAGCCGTCATCAATTAAGGCTTGAATACGTTTGGGTGCTTTCACGTCAGAGCGTACTAACTGGGTGATGGTCAACGATCACGGAGAGGTTTTTCCTTGTTTGAGCAGCTTCGCCATAGTTTAAAAGGGTCATAGTTTCAAGGGCTTAGTTTAAAGGGGCGGACCTGATAAGTCCCTGTTATGAACCCCGGTTACAAACTTCTGTTATAAACTCCTGTTAAGGGAATTAGACGATAGCCTACAGTATTAATTTCTTGAATATACAGGCCGTGCCCAGGAAGGACGAAAAAAAGCTGATATTTTGCGTGGTACTGGCCGAGGTGAAGGGCTACATTGCCTGCCAGAATTTTTGGAAACAGCGTGTCGGGAGAAAACAGTGTATCGGGAGAATACGATGAAGTGGATTTTGACGATAATCGCTTGCTTGACCTTGCTAGCCTGTGGCGACAAAAGTGACGACCCTGGTGTGGTGGCAGAGGATTACTGGGCGGCGATACAGCAGGGTGATGAGGCGACTATCAAGCGTCTATCGCTGACCAGAGAGCCGTCCGGAAAAACTGCGGTTTTTACTAGCAAAACGACCATTGAGGGCGACAAAATACGAGAGATTCGGTTTGGGGATGCCCTTATCGATGCAGATGATGCACGGGTGCCGACTACCATTGTTACAAAGCCAGAAAGTATTCCAGAGCCAGAAACCCAGCCGGGGCGCAACGAAGTGCTTGAAATTAGCTTTGATACACACCTCGTTAAGGTTGAAGGTGAGTGGAAGGTCGATAAGTCTGACACTGATAGCAATATGATGACCGCAGCATTTACCGCCGCTCTGGGTGCTATGGGTGAAGCCTTTAGTGAGGGTATAAAAGAAGCGGCAGAGGGCATTGGCGAGGCCATTAGTGAAGGTATGGGTGCGATGGTGGAAGGACTGGCCGAAGGTTTGTCTGAAGGCTTGGAAATCGCCAGGGAAGGGGCTGATGAAATAGCCAACTCCGTTGAGCAGCAAGCGTATATTCCACCGGTGGTGTTGCCTGCCCGGGTCAGTGGCTCGATTCGTGGTACCAGTGTTGAGCTAAGTAGCGCCGAATGGTCAAACACACTGTCGATTTATTCCGGTGATGGCTGGGGATTTAATCCGAGCCTGTTAATTTTTCTGTTTTTGCCCGAAGGCGAAGTGTCCGCCGCCCGCACTATTACCGTCAAGTCGGAAGACGGCGGGTTCAATAATCCCCATGTTCATTATCGTTGGTCTGACCCAGCAAGCGGCGATATAGAAACAGAAGTGGTCACCAGCGGCTACGACATGGTGCTTAAGTTTGGTGAGGCACTTGATAAGCGCGTGTCTGGCGAAATTCAGTTTTCCGTTCCCGGTGAAGATACGCGTGTGGCCGGGAGCTTTGAAATAGAACTGGCGGAATAGCGGCTGGATAGCCACTAAGGTGGCTTAGTGGCGCCGACTTTCGCTGCAGCTTATCGGCAGCTTATCGAGAAGGCCCTGCGACAATTTGACGCATTGTTTAACCGGGCCAATGCTTAACAATGGGGGTTCCCAGCCATTGCCCACCGAGCCCCCATTGCCCATGAAAACTCTGACTTACCCGGTCGTCTCTGTATCAGTTAACGGTTTAATCCTTCGCTTATTAACGCCGGGCTTAGTAATGTTGAGTAATGTCGCCATGGCCGATCACCCCACCGTGGGTGTTCAGGGCAATCTCGGCGGCCCGATTACCACGACCTCGGCCCACGGTTTACCAGAGGGCCAGCTGGCGGCTTCTCTCGACTTTCAATACATCGATTTTGATCCTGTTAGCGATGCCAGGCTCGCGTTGGGCAGCGAGCGTGGTGAAGATGTTCACAGTGCCGATTCCCTGTCGCGAACGGCCCTGAATGTCGCGTTTGGTATATCAGATAAATTAACTCTGGGTTTGTCCTTGCCTTATATGGAACGCAAAGGCCTCAGAGAGGCTGCTCATGGTCATCAAGAAAGTCAGGAAGAAGGTCATGATGACGCGCCGACCGAGAAAGATCACCCTGAGGAGCTGGGCAATGAGCAAATAGAACACCTGGGTGATGCCAGCGGCTTTGGCGATGCGCAAATTTATGGCACCTATCAATTATCAGCGTCAGTGAAGGGGAACAGCTCTGCTCTGATGTTTGGCTTAAAGGTTCCGACCGGGGAGACCCACCAAAAAAGTCGGGATGGTGAGCGCCTGGAAACCGAGCTGCAGCCGGGATCGGGTTCATGGGATCCTTTTTTGGGTTTGGCCTACAGCCGTAGCTGGGGAGCCTGGTCTTTCAACAGCAACATGCTCTATACCCTGGTCACAGAAGGCTCACAGAGTACTGACCTGGGCGATGTCTTAAATTACAACCTGTCCTTGTCTCATCCGATATACACAGCTGCGGCCGCCGGTCACCAGGGCCATCAGCATGACCACAGGGAGCTGCCCTCGGCCTTTAGTACGGCCTTTATTTTTGAAATTAACGGTGAGTGGCGTGATCGCACTGAGATCAGAGGTGAAACCGAGCGCAACAGTGGCGGTAATCTGGTTTATTTATCTCCTGGTCTGAGCGTTAAAGCAGGGGATTGGTCAATGAGCGCTGCGCTCAGCTTCCCAATTGAAAACCTCAACGGCGTGCAAAGTGAGCCGGAGACTCGACTGGTATTTCGGCTCGGGCGGGCGTTTTAAGCAAGGCCATTGAACAAGCGTAATTGCACTTTAGTTACGAAACATCTAACACGTCGCGACGAACAATCTAAGCATACGAGTTTCGTTGATCTGGAAATATACCGAAAAGCCTTTCAGTGTGAGGATAAGATTAGCCCAAACTTTATTGCCACCATGATTAAAACGTGATTAATTGCATTTATTATCGAAAACCGCGATATATTAATAATCAATCAAAGCAATCAAACAAAGTAATCAAATAAGGGCAGGCACCTAATCATGGCTACTCAAGCGTCGGCATTAGAACACGGGAAATGGATCGCTCAGGTGCAGGAGGAGGCTTTGGAGCCCGACCTGCCCATTTGCGATGCCCATCATCATTTATGGCTCGATACCGGCCATACCGGCTGGCCTTATCTTCTGAAAGACCTGCACGCAGATACCAGTGCCGGACACAATGTTGTGCGCACGGTATTTCTCGAATGCGATGCCCAATACCGCAAGACCGGTCCCGAGCATTTACGCCCCGTGGGCGAAACCGAATTCGTTGCTGAACAGGCGCAGTTGAGTGCGGCCTCGGGGCAGGCGGAAATCTCTGCCATCATGGGCCATGCTGATGTGTCTCTGGGTGAGGCCGTTGAAGAAGTGCTGGCCGCTCATGAAGAAGCTGGACGGGGCTTATTTCGCGGGGTTCGTTTTATCACCGCCCAGGATCAACACCCACCACTGGCGATGGGTTCCAATAGACCGATGGATGACCCCAACTACCTTGCTGGCGTTCGCAAGCTCGGCGCCATGGGCTACATCTATGATGCTTTTGTCTATCACCCGCAATTACTTGAGCTTGCTGGCGTGGCCCAGGCCTGCCCAGATACACCCATGGTCATAGATCATATGGGCGGCTTTCTGGGTACAGGCCCTTACAAAGGCCGGCGAGAAGAGATCTTTGAATTCTGGAAAGGCGCGATGACTGAACTGGCTGCCTGCCCCAATACCTTCCTCAAGCTCGGTGGCATCGGTATGCCCATGTTCGGCTTCCGCTGGGATAAACAGGAGCGCCCACCCACCTCAGAGGAGCTGGCTGAACCCTGGAAAGCACCTATGGAATTTGCCATCGAACAGTTTGGGCCTGAGCGTTGTATGTTTGAGTCGAACTTTCCGGTCGATAAAAAAGGTGCGGGCTACGTGGTGTTGTGGAATGCCTTTAAGCGTATTGCCAGTGGCTATTCTGCTGATGAAAAGCGGGATTTGTTCCATAATACGGCGGCGCGGGCTTATCGAATAGACGCCATTATTTGAATCGAGTATTTGAATCGAGTATTTGAATGGATTATTGGAATCGATTTGTTTAATTCGATTCTGTATTGATTAAATGAAAACTTGGTAGATCATCAAGGATGAACGCACTGCGATGAGCTGGAGAAACACAGCCAGATTAAATCTCCGCCACAGCAGTCTGTTTGTTTTCTGATTAAGAGTCCGTTGTTATCGGTCTTGCCATGTCACTTGATGGCGGAATCATGGCGGAATCATGGCGGAACTATGGTGGGGCGTTAATGCCATTCCCTGCTCTTCCAAAGGCCTCTCGACAATAATTGCTGAAAACACGAACCTTGTGCGTCGCCACAATCAGGCGTACGGTAATCTCACACTATTAATTACAGCGCAACCAACGTGGATACCATGCCGGGCCTACCATGCTGATTTCGGGCTGGAATTGCTTCCCAGTGGTTCTGCTTAAAAGGAGATAAAACGGCGATGAGTACGCAAGCAAGTAATCAGGCCTTGAAGGCAAGCCCCGAGGGAGCATCACTTTACGACAGCATCAAAGCGCTTGAACCACAGATTAGAGCCGCCGCTGATACGATAGAGGAGCAGCGTTGCCTGCCAGACAATCTGGTCGATGCCTTACGCGAAACTGGCCTGTTTCGCGCCTCATGGCCAAGGTCTATGGGCGGGCTGGAAATGAACCCCGTGTCGCAGCTCAAAGCCCTTGAAGAGTTATCGCGCTACGATGGCTCGGTAGGATGGGTCGGTACTTTTGGTGCCATCTGTGGCATGTTTGGCTCATTTCTTGATCCCGAAGGTGCCAGGGAGTTATTCCCAGGCCCGGATACGCCTTTCGTTTCAGCGGGGCAATATTCGCCCAATGGCCGCGCCGAACGGGTTGATGGCGGCTATCGAATGTCTGGCAAATGGCAGTTCGGTAGTGGCTGCCGACATGCCGACGTCATGATGGGAGGGTGTTTCGTCATCAATGATGGCGAAATTGAAAAGGCCGATAATGGACGGCCCAAAGTGCTGATGTTATTTTTACCCAAATCCAGCACCAACATTATTCTCGACAGCTGGCAGGTTGCTGGCCTCTGTGGCACGGGCAGCCATGATTACACCGTAGAGGATGTGTTCGTTCCTGAAAACCGTACCTTTACTTTTGATTATGTAGATAAGCCCTTTCACGACGGTGCGCTCTACAAATTCCCCGGCCTGTTTCTGTTTTCTCATTTAGCTATGCCGCTAGGCATCGCCAGGGCGGCGCTTGATTACATCTATGAATTGGGCGAGACCAAGCGCCTTATCTCGGGCACTGGTTTGCTTAAAGAGCAGGGTGAGGCCCACGAAGCCGTCGCCAGGGCTGAGGCCTCCCTGCGTTCAGTACGGGCCTGGACATATGAGGTCATGCAAGACGTATGGGATACGCTACAAAGTGGTGACAGATTGTCCCATGACCAACGTTCCGGTTTTCGCCTTACCCAGGTTCATGTCTCTCACGCTGCCAAGGATATTGTCGCGCAGATGTACGATCTGGCGGGGTCGAGCGCGATTCGCCTGGGAAGTCCAATCGATAGACTGATGCGGGATATTCGAGCAGTGTGCGCGCATATCGTTGTCCAGCAAAAAATGTATCGGCCCGCCGGCAAAATGCTGTTCGGCATCGAAGTAAAAAATGATCCTTTCTTTTAAGGATTCTCTGTCTAAGTAAGGGTCTTACGGTTAAGTAACTGGTACCAGGCATCTCGGATAAAATACCTCAGATAAAATAGGGCAGCCGATCAAGATACTTAATTCCCGTATCCCGCCACTGAATTTGGAGTAATACCATGGCTGAGCCCAGCTTGCTGTATGAAAAGCGTGGACACATTGCCCACATCACCTTTAACCGCCCGGAAGTGCGCAATGCTATGAACCCGGAAATGATGTGTCGCTTAGCCGACGCCTGGGACGACTTCGCTGCCGACGACAACTTACGTGTTGCGCTACTAACTGGTGCGGGTGATAAGGCTTACACTGCTGGTGCAGATTTAAAGACCATGATCCCGATACTTTCCGGTGCCAAGGAGCCAGAGGATGAGTGGGATTTTCGGCTGGCTTCGGAAGAAGAGCAAATTAGCAAACGCGCCACCCTCAAGGATTCGAAACTTTTTAAACCTATCGTTGCTGCCATCAACGGCGCCTGTATTGGTGGCGGTTCAGAAATGCTTCAGGCGGTTGACATCCGCATCGCTAGTGAAACTGCACGATTTGCCGTCAACGAAGTAACCCTCGGTTTTATGCCTGGCGGCGGTTCGGCGGTACGTCTGGCCCGACAGGTGCCTTTTTGTAAGGCCATGCAAATTTTGCTGGTGGGTGATCCCATTGATGCCGAAGAGGCGTATCGGATTGGCTTCATTAACGAAGTCGTCCCGGCCGACGAAGTTTATGACCGTGCACTTTGGTACGCAGAACGCATCGCTAAAAATGGCCCTCTAGCGGTTCGTAAAACCAAAGAAACGGTCTGGCGCACCTCTGGCATATCGATCAAAGAAGCCTTTAAGGTTGAGGCCGAGACCGCCAGTGTGACGATGGCTAGTGAGGATGCCCAGGAAGGCCCGCGGGCCTTCGTCGAAAAGCGAGAACCTAGATTTACTGGTAGATAGCTGGCAGTAGGTGGAGAGTAGACGAGCGCACCTTGTTCGTTAGATTGACTCGATGACGCTGGCAAGTCGCTTAACGCCTTCGACCAGGCATGCTGGGCCAGAGTGGCTGAAGTTTAGGCGCATTTTGTGTTTTGCCATTGCTTTTGTGTGTGCACCCAGCTTTGGATAGAACACACTGCTGGGGACAATGGCAATGTCTTGCCTGAGCGCGCACTCGGCGAGCTTATCTGTATCCAGGTTTAGTGTGCTAAGCCAGAGAAATAGCCCGCCTTCAGGCACACTGAAATCTACTCTTTCACCGAGATACTCGTGAACAGCCTGGACCAGGGTGTCCCGTTGACGACGATATTGCTTCCTTAAGCGATTCAGGTGTTCACTATAGAAAGGCTCTTGCAAACAGCTCATGAGGAGTCGCTGGCAAAGGTTTGAGCTGTGAAGATCCGTCGTCTGTTTAACAATCGCCATTTGACTAATAGCTGATCCTGCATCGCCTAAACCAGCACCTGATTTCGCGCAGAGATAACCCAGCCGTAGCCCTGGAGCGACCACCTTTGAAAACGAACCGATGTGGTAAGTTTGCTCAGAGGCAAGTTCGTATAAGGTGGGCAGCGTACGGCCGCTATAGCGTAGATCTCGGTATGGCGCATCTTCGAGAATGCTTACCCGATATTGTTTGGCCAGGGCGATGACCTGCTGGCGTTTCTCTAATGGCCAGCAAACCCCTGTCGGGTTATGGAAGTCTGATACCGCATAAAATAATTTTGGCTGCTGCCGAAAAGCGGCTTCCAGCTCGTTGAGATCGGGGCCTGTGGTGGTTTGCTCAATGGCGAGTATGTTTGCACGTGCCAGATTAAATACCTGCAATGCGCCTAAATAGGCGGGCACCTCGACGACGACATTATCCCCAGGTTCAAGCAGTGTACGAGCGATGAGATCCATGGCTTGCTGGGCACCATTGGTAATGAGTATTTGATCGATACCGGTATTGAAAGCCGCACTCAATGAGTCTGCGATCCAGTGCCGAAGTTCGGGTTCCCCTTCTGTGGTCGAATATTGCAAGGCTCCTGGGTCTTCGAGGATTTTGGAGGCTGCATCGCGAATTCGTGCCGCTGGGAAACTATTCGTGGCCGGCAAGCCGCCGGCCAGAGAAATCGTCTCAGCGTTGGTGGCAGCTTCGAGGATCTCTCGAATATAGGACGGTTTTAGTGATGGATGTGCTGTGGTGTTATTCATGTTGCTTGCCTAGTCATGTCGCTTGTATAGATAGGTGATCAAGTAGGTGATTGCTTACGGTGTATTAAATTAGTCGGTCAAAGGTTAAAGACCACCTCGACCACCCGCTTGACCATTTGTGTGCAATGGTTTGCTGATATGTGCGTTTCCTGATCCACAGCGATCTGGGCGGCTTAACAGCCTCATGGGTTTTGTTAGACTAACCAGGATGAGTAACACGACAAGACAACAACAAAAACTACGTATCAATGAAGCGCTCTACGCCATCCACCGGGATTTGGCGCACCCCTGGACTGCGGAGTCCCTGGCAGAGCGGGCGTCTTATTCGACCCACCATTTTCATCGTATATTTAAAGAGGTGACGGGCGAAAACATGAATACTTATATTCGCAGAACTCGCCTTGAGAGAGCGGCGAATATGCTTATTTTTCACCAAGATTTATCGGCGACAGAAATAGCGCAACGCTGTGGTTTTGTTTCCCAGTCAAATTTCACACGGCGTTTTAAACAATGGTTTGATGCAACACCCAGCGGTTGGCGAGATGGGGGGTATCTTGATTTCGAGGGTGGCGTTACAGAACAGCATGGGGATCTTGAATTAAGCGCCTTGTTGGGCAAGCACCCATCGAAGACATCGCTACAAGTTGCTATAGAAAAACGCGAGCCAGTGCGGGTGGCCTATATTCGGCATCAAGGCTACGACCGTTCAATAAGCCATGCCTGGCAGCGTTTGCAGGAGTGGGCAGACGAAGAAGGGCTGATATGGGACGCTCAACAAATGATCGGCCTGTACCACTCAAACCCGAATATTGTCCCACTACCCCAATGCCGTTATGTGGCCTGTATTTCAGTGCCTGAGCCAATTTGGCGTCGGAGAGATATAGGTATTATGACCATCCCCGGCGGCCTCCATGCTCAGATCGATGTTGCCGGCCATTATGGCGAGATGTTACCGGTATTGCGTCAATTGCTATATGAGTGGCTACCAAACAGCCTTTACAAAATGGCTTTAACACCTGTCTTTGCCTGTTATCAGCGCAATCAATTTTTGGATATTGACGAAATTTTTGAGCTGGATCTTTGCTTGCCAGTAAAGACAGTATGATAGACATTCTTTCCTGCCATCGCTGAGTAGAAAATTTCAGATTTAGCAGGGTCTCATTAAAAGGGCTCAATATATGAACGGTAAAGAACATATCGCGCCATGGGAGAAGGCCTTTGACCGAGTATTAACACCCCTTGATGAGTTTATTCATCGCCAAACCACCAGTGGCGTCCTGCTCATGTTGTGTGCGTTGGTAGCGCTCTATATTGCCAATAGTCCCTGGAGTGAGGCCTACCATCACCTTCTTGAGATACCTGTGACGGTAGGCACGGAGGGTTTCCAGCTATCCAAGACCCTGCATCATTGGATCAACGATGGTTTGATGGCGGTGTTTTTCTTTGTGGTCGGTCTCGAGCTAAAACGCGAAATATTGGTGGGCGAGCTGGCTGATCCAAAACAGGCCATATTACCCATAGTAGCGGCCATTGGCGGCATGGTAGTGCCAGTTCTTTTCTATATGGCGATCAACCCTCAAGGCCAAGCTTTCGATGGCTGGGGAGTGCCCATGGCAACCGATATTGCCTTCGCGCTGGGCGCACTCGCCTTACTGGGTAATCGAATACCTAAAAGTTTGTTGACCTTTCTGGTAGCCCTGGCGATTGTTGATGATTTAGGTGCAGTCCTGGTGATTGCACTGTTTTATACAGAAACGATAAATTTGTCTGCCTTAACGATAGCGGCGATCACTTTGTTTTTTCTAATCGCCCTGAACCTGGGCGGCATACGACGGCCACTGCTCTATGTCTTACTGGGCGTGGTGCTGTGGGTAGCGATGCTCAAGAGTGGAATCCACGCCACTTTGGCGGGAATCTTTTTAGCATTCACCATTCCCATGCGGCCAAAATATGATCCCGCCCGCTTTTTGACGCAGATAAGTGGATTGATCGAGCAGATTAAAACCACCCATCAGCGTGAAGAAAACATCGTCAGGAATGATCAATTGCGGGCTCAGATTAGGGCGCTTAGCGATGGCATCCTGCTGGTTCAGGCGCCCGCCCAGGTATTGGAGCGTAAGATGCACCTGCCATCTGCCTATTTGGTGATTCCCATCTTTTCTCTTGCCAATGCGGGTATTCCCATCGATTGGTCCTCATTAGGGAGCATCATTACCCATCCAGTGTCGGTGGGTATTACCGCAGGCCTGGTCGCCGGTAAATTGATCGGCATCGCCGGTTTCTGTTGGCTTACGGTCAAGCTGGGCTTGAGCACGCTGCCCCATGACTTGAATTTTAAGCATATTATTGGCGTTGCGTTGATGGGCGGCATTGGTTTCACGATGTCGATATTTATTGCCGAACTGGGTTTTGCTCAGCATCCTGAAGATTTATTGATGGCGAAAACGGGGGTGCTGATCGCCTCGGTGATCGCAGGAGTATCGGGATTTGTCTGGCTTTATCTTACTGCTGATAACACAGATGGCGAAGATTCAGAGAAGTAAGCATGACAGAGCTTAGCGATCAGAAAGGCCTTTAATGAGTATTTAATGATTTTAAATGTAGAGCCGGATTTCGCTTGTTTCAACTGATGTTGCCGAACTTGAAAAATTCTGGAGTGTACTGCCATGTTCAGCAAAAGGTCACACATACCTGTAAGTCTGTATAAGGTAGTCACAACACACTGAATGAACAGGGGTGGCTTGACTTGAATTCAGGTAATTTCATCAATACTAATTATTTAAAGACACGTTAGATTTTTTTTGATATAGAGAATATCAGTGCATTCTGATTAGCATTGTAGTTATTGTTTACCACAGAGTTGCCATCAATATTAGTATCAGAATAGCCTACTGATAAATCCAGTCCGGCAATGCTTTTATCCACAGTTAGGGAGTAATCGAGATATTCTTCAAAACCAAAAAGGCTCAAATTCAGGACGTTTCCAAATGAATAACCGGCATGAAACGTGAGGCCATAATCCATTGGTAAAGCCACCTTAAAGTTGGCTTCGACGTAACTATAGTCTTCTCCCGTATTAAATGAATCGTTCGTATACCAGTAAACCACCCGGAGGTTGTGATAATCGACACCTAGCGCAATTTCATTAAAATCGACATCCGATTTAGTATCGGGAAGGAAGTATCCATAGTAGGTGAAGTCGTACGACAGGTTTTCACTAAGCTGCTTGAAATAGCCAATATAAAGGTCATGCTCAACGCGTTCTTCGTTGTCAAACGGATCACTCGAGTGATAATAATCGAGATTACTTCCCCACCAGCCTGCATAAAATCCTGAATCATGAAAATATTCAATCCAGCCCTGTACAGCAGGTTTTTCTCCCGATTGAGAAATACCCCGTGCGCGGTAGTCGTTAACCAGTGTAATGCTTCCACCCCATTCCGCAGAGACGGATTGGACATGCAATACCATCACTGTGACAATTAAACTGCCTAGGTATTTTTTCATTCATGTAATTCTAAACTAGGATTTTATGTGTTGGTACTGGGCAACAGCGCGGTCAGGTCTACAAAGGAGGCCTTATCTGAGCTAGACATGTGGGTTTTATAGTAAGCTTGGCCCTGTAGGCATCAAATCTAGACCTGACCCTTCTTGCTGTGTGACCCTTCTTGCTGTGCTTCTTGCTGTAGACCTGACCCTTCTTGCCGTGACCCTTCTTGCCGCTTCTTGCCGTGCAACCTTAGCGGTTGTTAGCCAAAAACAGGGCGCAATGTTGCGACGCTGACGAATAACCCTCGTAAGCTAATTGTCTGCCATTCATCTCCCTCGAAATCTCAAAGCGCCTAGATGACACCCTGACGTCCCAGTAGCAACGCAAGCGGCCGGTTGGGGACAGGCGCACTGGAATATTCACCAAAATTAAAGCGCACGCCACCGATAATGTACTGTAGTTCTTTTATCGGCTCCTGAATATGACTTAGCGGTTCATAACCAAGGGCGTCCATTTGTTTTTTCATTTCGTCCACGTCATCCACCTTGATACCCAGGGCCCGAAAGCCCTCCTCGGGCGGATCCTGTTGCGCCAGGCCAATACCCATGGTGCTAAAAGAAAAACGTACGTCATGGCCCGCGACCTTCGCCTCTATCACATCACCAAATTTGACGCCAAGAACTTCCGAAAATAGCTTGACGCTCTCTCCCAGATTTTTAACGTTAATCGTTACCTGGTCTACTTGTTCTGCCCTCATGTTATTCTCCTGATTAATATTGTAATTTTAGGCTAACAGTCGGTTTAGTTCGGTTATTGCTAGATGGTCTTTCACTTGTTAATTGTTCCCAGAATTAAGTTTACGAGCTTCTCTTGGTCTCCAGTATTGACTGGTATGATCAAAAATCGATTATTAATGGTTATCTAGCAAAACTATAGTCCGAACCAAATTATGTTTCATGATTTAAACCGAAGATCTGCGGAAATCTCCATGGAGTTTATGGAGGAGACAAAGCCTTGAGCAAACTGATGTTGGTCGCTTTCGAGCTCCCAAATCCTGCCCGGAACTGGCAGCGAAACGAAGGCTTTCGCCCAGGAGCGCCTTAGCTGCCACATCTCTTCAGACAGGCTTCCTCGATTCCACAACCACCACTGGGCCTGATATTTCTGTAAGACCGATCTGCTCACCAGCATAAACTGTGCGAACTCTGCAGGCGTAAGATCCTCCGGCTGAGTTTCTGGATCCAAAGCTCGCATGGCTAATTCTGACAACTGTGGGCTGTGAGAAAGACCCTCATTGAGTTCGGCAAGAGAAATATCGGCGTTCCACGCTGCTGCAGTTTGAATAGAACGTGTATTTCGACGAAGCTCTACTATTACATAGATCAGAGAAATCAGCACCGCTAGCCCGCCAAGCGCCTCGCCAATACGAGCAAAATCTTCTAGTGTCATAGCCAAACCCCGGTTGCTTAACGTCCCTTGCAACGATTTGATACTCATTGAGGCCTCCCCCCGCGATTTCAGGCTTGGGAGGCATAACCTACCATCCTACTAGTGACATTCACACTACGACAAAGGAGGAGACCTCGATGAAATTCTACACCCAAACACATAAACATTACTGTGGTATCGATCTGCATGCCCGATGCCTTTATGTCTGTATCCTGGACCAGTCAGGCAATCCCTTGGTTCACAAGAATATCAAGGCAACGCCCCAGGCGCTTATCAAGCTAATTGCTCCCTATCAGGATGATCTGGTCATCGGGGTGGAATGCATGTTCTCCTGGTACTGGGTCGCCGACTTTTGCCGGGAGCAGAAGATTGCGTTCATCCTGGGGCATGCGCTGTATATGCGGGCCATCCACGGCGGCAAAGCCAAAAATGACAAGATCGATTCTCACAAGATCGCCACCTTGATGCGGGGTGGCATGTTTCCTGAAGCCTATGTCTATCCCCGCGAGATGCGTGGTACCCGCGACCTCATGCGCCGCCGTATGCATCTGATGCGTAAGCGATCAGAGTTATTGGCCCACGTCCACAATACCAATAGCCAGTACAACCTGCCTGAGATTAAAAAGAATCTGCGCTATGCCTTTAACCGGGAGGGCATTGCGGAACGGTTTCCAGATGACAGCGTCAGTAAAAGTATTGAGCTGGACCTAAACCTGATCGATTTCTACGATAAACAGCTTTCCAAGGTGGAATGGCATATCCACAAACATGCCATTGATTGTGATCAGCATAGCCTGATCCTCTTACGTACTGTACCTGGCATCGGTAAGATCCTATCTTTGGTCATCCTGTATGAAATCCACACCATTGAGCGCTTCCCCACGGTGCAAAACTTTGCTTCTTATTGCCGACTCATCAAGTGCAAGCGAGAGTCAGCGGGCAAATCCTATGGCACAGCGGGCGCCAAGATCGGCAATGCCTATTTGAAGTGGGCCTTTTCTGAAGCTGCCGTGCTATTTCTACGGAACAACCCTGAGGCGCAAGCATGGCTGGAGAAAAAGGCCAATCAGCACAACAAGGCCAGGGCCTTAACCATCCTCGCACATAAGATTGGCCGAGCCGTTTACTTTATGCTGAAACGTAAAACGATTTTTGATCAGGAGAAGTTTTTGAACAGTTAAGGGAGGGATGCCGTGTAGCTCTTCGCCTAACTGGCATCAATACGCATAAGCAGGTTCTGGATTGCAACATCTGTAGCATTGACTACCTGAACCCATCCATCTGCGTTGCGTGATAGCCCCGCGCCTTGATTAGCCGCGGTATCCGCTCCCGCCTTATACCCAGTTTAACAGGGACTGCGCCTGACCCGAACTCGGCACTAACTGGATGATCATGCATGTGATCAAGCCTTTGTTAACCAATGAATGAGTCGGTAACAGGAGAGCTTGAATTGATTCTAGAGCTGTGCCGGCATTCATCACCGGCCAGACTCTCTATATGTGTTTAGGGCAGAACCTACCTTTGAATCGAAAGACAGCGATCTGTTGTAACTGGACGAACAATGCTACTGATCATTTTTTATCGGTAGGGCTTTTTAGTGCCTGTTGACAGCCTGGGGCCTCATATGTGTTAG
>JAJFKC010000001.1 GCA_021773435.1 Porticoccaceae bacterium | reverse complement strand
CTGCCCGATCATCTACGGGAAATGGCTTTGTTTAAGGTCAACACCGGGACAAGGGATGGTGAGGTCTGCGGTTTAAGGTGGGAGTGGGAGATTCCCCTACCGGAACTCAAGACCAGCGTCTTTCTGGTACCGGGGGACCGAGTTAAAAATGGAGAGGATCGTTTGATCGTGATGAACGCCGTAGCCAGAGCTGTGGTCAATCGCCAACGGGACACACATCCGGACTATGTTTTTACCTACCGGGGCAAAGCCGTTGCGCGGATGAATACCAAAGCCTGGCGGCGGGCCAGAGAGCTGGCGGCCTTGCCTGAAGTGAGGGTGCATGATCTCAAGCACACCCTGGGAAGGCGCTTGCGTGCGGCCGGGGTGAGTTTGGAAACGCGGATGGTGTTGTTGGGTCACACCAACCAACAGATCACCTCTCATTATTCGCAGGCAGAGATCGGAGAATTGATCGAAGCCGTGGACAAAGTCAGCAACGCCGGGGGTAATACGCCGACCCTGACTTTACTGCGCCCGGGAGCCTCACGCAAAATTCACGCAACCGACAATACTGAAAAGCAGGGAGGTTTATAACCTATTGATTTAAATGGTAGCTACGGGCGGACTTGAACCGCCGACCCCAGCATTATGAATGCTGTGCTCTAACCAGCTGAGCTACGTAGCCACAGAGTGTTGATCTGAGCGATCTATGAGGGGCGCGAATTCTGGCGATTTTCGGGCTTTTTGTCAAGATGAGTCGGTCGTGCTGATGGCGTTTGTAGCGGTATCAGGTCGCTTACTCAACGCCACCAGGCTGGCGCCAAAAACCACTAGCAATGCGCCGATGATGGTCAGTGTTGTTATGGGTTCAGCGTCGATATTAAAATTTGGGTACTCGCTCAGTGCCTGCATAAATAAGAGCGTGAACAGGGGAATGGTGGTGAGGGTGGCAGATATTTTTGATGCCTCCCAATGGGCCAGCGCCTCGGCGAAAAAGGCGGTGCCAACAAGGGTGCTGATGATGCAAAAGGTCAGGCCAGTCAACGCTAGCGGTGAAAATGTCAGCACCAGAGTCAGGTCAGCCATGGGTAAGAATACGACTACGCCCAGCGTGAATACGACGAGCAGAATTTGGGCGGGATTAATTTCGCGAAGCAGGGGTTTTTGCAATATGGCATAGGTGGCCCACATGAGCGCGGCTATCAGCATTAGGCCCATGCCGATAGCGTAGCTATCTATGCCGTTAAACATGGTGAGTATGCGATAAAAAAAGAAGGTCACCAGGCCGCCGAAAAAGATCGCACAACCGAGCCACTGCAGGCGGGAGAAAGGTTCGCCGAACAGGAAGATGCCCGATAACAACAGGGTCATGGTGCCAACCTGAATCAATACCTGGGCCGCCCCGGGCGTGATGCGGCCCAGAGCATAGGCGAAAAATAGATAATTGCCAATCAGCAAAATAGCGGCGATCAGTACGCGCGCTCGCAGATGCCGCTGTGGACCACGCCATAGCGTTGGCAGCTGTCCGCGACCGCGAAGATAAAAATAAAGTACAGCAACCGGCAGGGAAAACCGATAAAAATTCAGCGTGTAAGGGTCGGCTTCCATCAATACGGTTTTGGCGGCAATGGGGAAGATGCCCCACAATACGCAGACTGTGATGGTCAACGTAAAGCCGTATAGAGAACGACCGCTAAGCGTGGTTTTTGTGGTCACACATGGAACCGAATCTGAACTACATCGCGTACAGCGATGGCAAATGCCATTGTTGATTGGTGGGGCGTGCTTTCCTCAACGGGTATTTTCTGCTCGGGGTTAGTCGATGATACGGGCTTGATAGCCAGGCATGTCAGCGCGCCTAGTAACCGATTGACTGTAGTCAATGTGAATTCCTTAATAGATTGTTTTCAGGAGGGAGATTAAGTATAAAAGAAATTCGGAGGATGTTACCAAAACAAGAACGCTATTTAACATAAAGCACAGCGACGATATATCGCATTATCGCAGATAGTAATTAAAAAATTCAGGAGAAAGTTAAATATGGAAAGTAAAGCCAAAATGAATATCATTTTTGAAGATGCGACTAAGGTTATTACCAACCCGGTAGGATTTTACCGAGACATGCTGAAAACGGGCGGTTTTGCTGACCCGGTTATTTTTTTACTGGTGATGGCAGCGATCATGGGTTTGTTAATCGCTGTGTTCTCTCTATTTGGTGCGGGCGTAATCGGGGCGATGGCAGCGGGTTTTGGCGCCATTATTTTTATGCCGATTTTTGCTCTGATCGGTTCCTTTATCGGCGCAGCAATTTTGTTTGTTATCTGGAAGCTGATGGGTTCGGAGCAATCTTATGAAACTGCCTATCGTTGTGTGGCCTATGCGGCGGCTATTTATCCGATCACGGCGGTATTGGGACTGATTCCCTATATCGGGACCATTGTCGGTATTGCCTGGGGCATGTATTTGATAATCGTTGCCAGTAGCGAAGTCCACCAGTTACAACGGAGATCTGCTTACACTGTGTTTGGTACTCTCGGTGCAATTATTATTGTCATGAATATCGGTACCGAAATCGCAACACGAAGAATGGCTTCCCAGGTTGAAGGCTGGCAACAGCAGTTTGAAACTTTCGGAAAACAGATCGGACAACCGGGCGATAGAACGCCTGAAGAGGCGGGTAAGGCTGTGGGTGATTTTCTGAAGGGAATCGAGAGTGCTGTGCAAGATGCTAACAAAGACGCTGACGCAGAAAGTTCTGTTAACTCACTTTCGGAACCAGCCTCATCCGACAACGATGGCTATGACGGTGATAGCTTATCGCCAGAACAAGCTGGAAAAGCATTGGGTGATTTTTTTAAAGGGTTCAACGAGGCGACCAAAGATCTGGCGAAACAGCAGCAAAGTAGTCAGGCTGTTGACGCTGGGTCTGTTTCGTCTTCAAGTGCCGACGGCGCGGCTGAAACCTCAGATTAGTGATTCTCTGGCGGGCGATAAGGCGTGATCATAGCTGGTTTTTGTCGTTCTCAATCTGGCGCTGTGATTGTGGCATTGGCTGTGGCATTGGCTGTGGCATTGGCGTTTTGCATCGGGAAACTACGGGCGGGTCCTTATACATTAAAGCGGAAATGGATCACATCGCCATCGGCGACCACATAGTCTTTGCCCTCCAGCCTCCATTTGCCCGCATCTTTGGCCCCGGCCTCGCCCTGGTTGGCGATAAAATCGGCGTAGCTGACGACTTCGGCGCGGATGAAACCCTTTTCAAAATCAGTGTGAATCTTGCCCGCTGCCTGGGGGGCAGTGGCACCGATCGGAATCGTCCAGGCGCGGACTTCTTTAACGCCTGCGGTAAAATAGGTGTGTAAACTTAACAGGTTATAACCGGCCCAGATTACCCGATTGAGACCGGGTTCATCCATGTCCATATCGGCCAGGAATTCGGCTTTATCGACATCGTCTAACTCGGCAATTTCAGCTTCAAGCTTGTTGCAGATGGGCACGACCTGAGCACCTTCTATTTCTGCCAGCTGTTCAATGGCGCTGAGATGCGGATTATCTCTAAAACCATCCTCGGCAACATTGGCGATGTATAGCGTGGGCTTCAGGGTCAGTAAGCTTAGTTCGCTTAACAGAACCAGGTCGTCGTAATCCAACGCCATTGACCGGACTGGTTTCGCCTCGTTAAGGTGAGGCAGGATTTTGCCGAGCACGGCGATCAGGGCAAGCGCGGTTTTATCATTGCCTTTAGCGGCACGCACCGATTTTTGGTGGGCTTTTTCGACGGTGTCGAGGTCGGCCAAAGCCAGTTCGGTATTGATGATTTCAATATCGGCAATGGGGTCGATCTGGTTCGCGACATGGATCACATTGTCATCTTCGAAACAACGCACCACGTGGGCGATGGCGTCTGTTTCTCTGATTGTTGCCAGAAATTGATTGCCCAGGCCTTCACCTTTGGACGCGCCCGCTACAAGCCCAGCAATATCGACAAATTCCATGGTGGTGGGAATGATGTTTTCAGGCTGGACAATAGCTGCGAGGGCTTCCTGCCGTGGGTCGGGCACTGGTACAACGCCAGTGTTTGGCTCAATGGTGCAAAAGGGAAAATTCTCGGCGTCTATACCCGCTTTGGTCAGTGCGTTAAAGAGTGTTGATTTGCCGACATTGGGTAAGCCGACGATACCGCATTTAAAACCCATTACATCCTCGTGTGTTTGTCAGGCGGAGTGAAGCTGCTTCATGGCCTCGTTCCAGCGACCATTAACTGCCAGTGGCAAGACTTCCAACGCTGCATCGATGCCATTCTGAATCAGGGCCTGTTCTGCTTGTGGCGCGCGCCGGAGCACGTAATCGACCACGTCACCAGCGTGGCCGGGGTGACCAATGCCGATGCGCAGACGGGCGAAATCGCGGCTGTTGGCCAGGGCTTTGATGATGTCTTTTAGCCCGTTGTGACCACCGTGACCGCCGCCTAACTTCAGGCGACTGATGCCGGGGTTGAGATCGAGCTCGTCGTGGGCGACCAGTATTGCGCCTGGGGCGATATCATAAAACCCTGCAATGGCACCAACCGCCTTGCCGCTTAAATTCATGAAAGTGTTGGGAATCAACAGCCTGGTATCCAGGCCATCGACTGCTATCCGAGCGGTAGCGCCGAAAAATTTGTCCTGGATTTGCAAGCTGGCGTTGTATTTGCGCGCCACTTCGGCGACGAAATTTGCCCCTGCATTGTGTCGGCTATGTTCATATTTGGGGCCGGGATTACCCAGCCCCACAATGAGTTTTACTGCCGTGTCCAAGCAGAATACCTAGAAGTCTAAAGCGGCAGATTATTCCCCTTCGCCGGAATCTTCGGCACCATCATCTGCTGGCGTCTCGGAGTCGCCTTCAGCTTCGGTATCAGCATCGGCTTCATCCACAATAACTTCTTCAACCTCTTCCTCTTTCCTCTTAGTGACCGTCGCGACAGGCAAGTCATGGTCTTCGCCATGCTGTAAGGCCACGCTCTCTACGCCGGTAGGAATTGGCAGATCAGAGATATGGACGATTTGGCCGATAGAAATTTCAAGTAAATCGACTTCGATATATTCTGGTAGATCGCCGGGCAGACATTCAATTTCGAGATCCGTCATGCTGCGCGCAATAATACCACCCTCTATTTTCACGCCCACACAGGCCTCTTCGTTGAGAAAGTGCAGAGGTACCCGAGTAGTGAGTTTCTGGGTTTTGCTAACCCGCAAAAAATCCACATGGAGAATGATGGATTTGGCCGGGTGACGTTGCACATCTTTGAGGATCACATCTTCGCTTTTATCATCGATATTAAGCGCCAGAATATGTGAGTAGAAGGCCTCATTTTCCAGCGCGTGGGCCATGTCTTTGTGCGTTAGCGATATCTTTTGCGGCGCATTTTTACCGCCATATACAATCGCGGGTATTTCGTTCGACAGACGACGTAGGCGGCGGCTCGCACCTTTCCCTACTTCGTTCCGATCTTTGGCATTGAGTACAAAATCGACCATTGCCTTAACTCCTTTGTTGTAGCCTCTCTGGTTGTAACCTTGCAGGCTGAAACCGCGATAATTTTTGCGACCAAATTACCGTGGTGTTGATGTTTAGTCAGGGCAAACTGCCGTGACTGGTTTATCCATGCTGTGTTTTAGTTAATCACGTTGATTAGTTAAACGTCGATTAGTCAAACATGGCACTGATGGATTCTTCATTACTGACTCGGCGAATGGTTTCGGCGAGCATTTGGCCCAGTGAAAGATGGCGTATTTTGCCGCTGCTCTGTGCATTTTCATTAAGTGGAATGCTATTGGTAACAACCAGGGTATCCAGCTTGGAGTCGGCGAGATTTTTCATCGCCGAACCGGACAATACCGGGTGCGTGCAATAGGCTACAACCTTTTTTGCACCCTGTTGTTTTAAGGCATCCGCGGCCTTACAGAGTGTGCCGGCGGTATCGACAATATCGTCCACTAACACGCAGGTGCGATCTTTGACATCGCCGATAATATTCATCACCTGAGCCTGATTGGCCTCGGGACGACGTTTGTCGATGATGGCCAGGTCGGTATTAAGTTGCTTGGCCACCGCGCGCGCCCTCACTACGCCACCAATATCCGGCGAGACGACGATGAGGTTCTGATAATTTTGTTTTTCGATATCGCTGAGCAAGACCGGCGCACCGTAAACATTTTCAACGGCGCAATCAAAGAAGCCCTGGATTTGTTCAGAGTGTAAATCGACAGTGACTACCCGCGATATGCCTACGTTGTTAATCATATCGGCGACCACTTTGGCGCTGATCGGTACTCGCACCGAGCGCACTCTTCGATCCTGCCGAGCGTAGCCAAAGTAGGGAACCACCGCTGTGATTCTGCCCGCTGACGCACGGCGCAGAGCGTCAATCATCAGCACCAGTTCCATGAGATTGTTGTTGGTCGGGGCGCAGGTAGACTGGATGATAAAGACATCGCGACCGCGCACGTTGTCGTTAATCTCGACATTTATTTCGCCATCCGAAAATTGTGAGACCACGGATCTGCCGACGGGCACGCCCAAATTTTCAGCGATTTCTGAGGCCAGCGCCGGATTGGAATTTCCGGAGAAGAGCATAAGGTTGGCCATGAAATATTCCTGCGTATAGTGAGCTTGCGGTTTAGCTTATGATTGAGCTTCTAGTTGATATGTTGGGCTTGCCGTGAACCTGACTTGAACGCTGCTGCTGGTGGTTTTCAGAATTGGCTGGGGCGGGAGGACTCGAACCTCCGAATGACGGGATCAAAACCCGTTGCCTTAGCCACTTGGCGACGCCCCAATAATTTGTAGTTACGTACTGTAGTTACGGTGCTTTACTTATGGTCTAA
This sequence comes from Porticoccaceae bacterium, assembly GCA_021773435.1. Lineage (GTDB taxonomy): Bacteria > Pseudomonadota > Gammaproteobacteria > Pseudomonadales > Porticoccaceae > HB2-32-21. Next base: position 16,063 of record JAJFKC010000001.1, on the reverse strand, counting down.
AGCTTCTAAAGCTATAGTCCAAGGCTAGGGTCTAAAGTTACAGTTAGCTTGATTCTGTAGCCGGTTAATTCTTAACTGACAATGGCTGGCGATTCGTTAATACCGCGAGCGATAAAGCCCTGCCACTGTTCTGGTTTTCCCCCAAATGCGATCTCCGCCTGCGCCCGGTTGCTAAAGCTGGCGTAGACGCAGGCCCCGGTTCCGGTCATCTGCGCAGCAGCGTATTGATTCAGCCAGAGCCTCGCTGCTTTGACTTCAGGATAGCGATTTTCCACCACATTCTGACAGTCGTTTCCAGCCCCGTGCTCGCGAAAGGCGCGTATTGTGATCGGCGAGGTGTTCCTTGTCAATTGCGGGTCAGCGAATATCTCAGCGGTTGATACCGAGCAATCGGGTATCACGACCAGATACCACTGCGGCGGCATATCGACCCTGGTTAATTGCTCGCCGATGCCTTCGGCCCAGGCGGTGTGACCATGGTTGAATACAGGCACATCCGCACCCAGTGCCAGGCCGATGTCGGCTAGATAATCCTTGCTGAATTTCAGGTTCCAAAGTTTATTCAGGCCGATCAACGTGGTGGCAGCATTACTACTGCCACCGCCCAGACCTCCACCGACAGGTAGGCGTTTAAGCAGCTGAATGTTGGCGCCCAATGGGCAGGATGACTGTTGTTGTAATTTTTGTGCGGCGAGCATCACCAGATTGGTTTGTACATCGAGCAGTTCAGTGCCGCGCAAGTTCAGTGTAGCCGGTTCAATGGATAGCTCAATAACTCCATCAGTGCGCGATTCAAAGCTCAGTTCATCGCCATAGTCGAGTAATTGAAACAGTGTTTGGAGTTGGTGGTAACCATCCGGTCGTCGACCGGTAATGTGCAGGAAAAGGTTTAGTTTGGCGGGGGCGAGAAGCTGGAACATGACTTAATAGATAGTTGGCCGGGGCCTAATGTTAGTTCGCAGCTTATTGCTATTGAGTAAATGTTCTTTAATCAGCAACGTAAACTTCGATTGACCCCGTGTAGCGGTTAATTTGCCGGGTAAATCTCCAGCTTCAGTGGAGCGGTATTTGGATAATTCGAGCTGCCAGCCGACCTGCGCGAAACTTGCTGCTAGATTTTGCTCGTTGAAAGTTTGTTCGTTTACGGGCACATCGGGCGCTGGAATACCGCGCATCCAGTAGGATAATTCGTCGACCGGCAAGTCGAGTCCCAACAGGTGACCGGATAAAGCCTTTGTCGATGACGCTGAGATATCGGGCTTGTCAGCACGGCGTAGCGTCACACTATTTTCATTGCTGAAGATTTGCACGGTGCCCGCGCCAAATGGACCGCCCAGTAATAGCGTGAATTGTGCTGCTTGCTGGCGCCAGTCGAGCCAGACGCTACCAGCGTCGGATGGGCTTTTGTAGCCGAGTTTGCCTTTTATATGCCATTGATCTACGGCGCGCATTTGAGCTTGATGGGCTGCCCACGAACCCGAGGGCTGAGCGTTACTTGGGCGCATCGTTTGGTGATTACATGCGCTTAGTGCCAATAACTGAATTCCGATTAATCCCGCCACGAAATAACGATTGAGGTTTTGAGTTTTACAGGTTTGCGAAAAATGAGCTGGCTGAGTCGGGGCCTTGTTAATCGGGACCGCTTTAACCGGGGAGTTGGAGACAGAAAACCCGGAATTCAACACTCAGAATTCCACCTCGAATCGTTCTATGGTATCGAGCAAATACTTGCTGTCTGGCTCACTTTCAAGGGCTTTGTGCCATATGCTAAGAGCCTCGTCTTTTTCTCCGCTCATCCACAGAACTTCGCCGAGGTGGGCGGCCACTTCAGCGTCTGGAATGCTGGCTAGAGCTTGCCGTAGATGAACCAGCGCTTCTTCACTATTGCCCAGGCGATATAACACCCAGCCCAGGCTATCAATGACGGCTGGGTCACCCGGAGTGATCGCTATGGCCTGACGAATTAGGGAGAGTGCTTCGTCGTAGCGCTTGGTATGGTTAGCGAGTGAATAGCCCAGCGCGTTCAAAGCTGAGGCGTTGTTTGTGTCGTGGTCTAGTATGGTGCGTAGGTCCTGCTCCATGCTGGCAATATCGTTGAGTTTTTCGCTGACTAGCGAGCGGCTGTACAGAAGGTCGAAATTTTCTGGATGTTGCTCTAATCCATCGGTGAGCAATGACAGGGCACTGTCATATCGTTCTGCACCAATGAGTATTTCTGATTCAAGCCGGTAAAGCGCCACGACCATCCCGGGTTTTTTGAGGCGCAGTCGATGTAAGTACAGCCGCGCCTCATCAAGTTGCCCGTTTTCACCCATGAGCTGGGCGAGTCGAGCGACAGCGGGTAGAAATTTATTACCCTCGCCGACCTTGGCGTAGTGGAGCATGGCTTCATCTGTCTGGTGGTCATCCTCAGCCATGAGGGCGAGCTGGAAATGGGCATCAGTGACACGGCGATTGTGGCTAATCATCTTCGTAAAGGCACCACGTGCCTGCTCCCGTAAGCCCAGCTGTTTGTTAAGCAGGCCGAGAGAAAATTGCAGATCAAAATCGTCGGGATGGCGCGTGACAAGCTCGACCATCTTCGTTTGAGCGGCAGACAAATCGTCTGAAGCCAAAAACCGAATTAATTGCAAATTGAGTTTTTTGCTATCTGGGTTGCGCTCTATGCCTGCGTTAATTGTTGCTACCGCCTTTGCTGACTCCTTATGGCTATGCAGTAGCTGGGCGATGGCCAGACGGGCTTCTTCATTATCTGGCTCTAGCTCCAGCAGGATATTGCTGGTTAGCAAGGCCTGTTCCATCTCGCCCTGCTGACCTCGCAGGCGAATTTGTCCGAGTAATATATTTCGATCAAGGGAGTTAGTTTTCTCTAGCGCTATATAACTGTCTATTAAGCGGGCGCGACTGTCATGGCTCAATTTTGTTGTGAAGCTGGGCAGAGCCACCAGGGGTTCGCCATCGCCCTGGTCGAGCAACATCGCGGCATACTCAAAAGCCGTATCGATCTTGCCGCGACGAGCCAGATAGAAAAAAGCCAGTTTTCGAGCTTCGTAATTATTCGGGTCAACTTCAACCCACAAATCAACCAAAGGCTCGACCTTAGCTTCATTATTGGCAAATGACGCAGTGCGAATCGCCCTTTCAACGACATTGGGGTCGCGGGTTATATTTGCCTGCTCGATATATTTGTTGGCTGCCAGAGGTAAATCACCGCGAATACCCGCGAATTCAGCGACTAGTAGCTCGTAAAATGTTTGAGTTGGAAAGGCTCGAACGGGATAATCCTGCGTAGCGAGTTTTTTTTCAGCCAGACTAGGTGCCACAGTATTCGTGTTGCTCTCGTCGTTATCAGCACCTTTTTGGGCAGTAGCACGGTCTTCATTATGCGAAGTTCCCAGATCACTTAATTGTTGCGAGCCACAGCCAGACAGCGTCGCCAGTACGAGGGCGAGAAAACTCGCTTGCAGCAGTCTTGGAAGTTTAGTGTCCAGTCGCATGATAAAATGCTCGATTAAATAAATGTCGTTGATTAATTGTTAGATTATATAGTTGGTTAGCCAGTTGTTTGTATATTCATCAAATAGATATCCCAAGCAGCAATCTGCAATAGCCTTATTTGCCAAACCTGCTTGCCAAACCTACTTGTCAAATAAGCCTCTCACAGGAATCACTCTTCGGCCTATTATAACAACTATGACTATGACAGTTTTGTCTTCTTTAGTTCGATTCAAGCGCTTGAATACCGCTGATAATGGTTATTTATGGCGTTAGTCATATTAGGTATTAATCATCGTACCGCCGCGCTGGAAACCCGTGAGCGGGTAGCCTTTGCCCCGGAGTTGATGATTAAAGCCTTGCATGATGGTCTGGTAGATATCGATGGTGACGATTTCGCCATCCTGTCCACCTGTAACCGAACTGAACTTTATGTCAGTGGTGAGCTGTCTTCAACAGGAGCGATGCTTGAATGGCTGGCTAAAGACCGCAACTTACAGGCCAACGACCTCGAACCGGCCTGTTATGAATATCGCGATGACGCAGCGGTAGCGCATATGATGAAGGTCGCGAGCGGCCTTGATTCCATGGTGCTGGGTGAGCCACAAATTTTAGGCCAGATGAAATCGGCCTTTGCGGTGGCGGAAGCGGCGGGCACCGTCACAGGCCCTTTGCATCAAGTGTTTCAACAAGTCTTTGCGACCGCAAAACGAGTGCGCACAGAGACTGCAATTGGTGAGAACCCGGTATCGGTGGCCTATGCTGCAGTGAGTCTGGCCCAGCAGATATTCTCTCGCATGAAAGATGTCCATGCACTGTTGATCGGTGCGGGTGAAACGGTAGAGCTGCTGGCTCGCCACCTTCGCGAGCAGGGCGTTGGTCAGATCACTGTCGCTAATCGGACCTTATCTCATGCTCAGGAGATGGCCGAGAAATTCTCAGCTGATGCTATTTTGCTCACCGACATACACGATAAGCTGCACGAAGCCGATGTGGTGATTTCGTCTACTGCCAGTCAGTTGCCGGTACTGGGTAAAGGTGCGGTGGAATCGGCCTTAAAAAAGCGCAAGCACAAACCCATATTCATGGTGGATATTGCCGTACCCAGAGATATCGAGCCAGAAGTCGGGCAGCTCGACGATATTTATCTCTATACCGTGGACGACCTCAAATCAGTGATCGAAGTCAATCTGCGTCAGCGCGAAGATGCCGCAGACCAGGCCGAAGTGATTATTAGTGAGGGTGTTGCCAGCTGGCAAAAGCAATTGCGGGGTCAGGGTGTAGCGAGTACGATTCGCGCCTTTCGCGGTACCGTCGGCGCAGTGCGGGATAGCGAACTCGACAAAGCGCTATCAGCGCTGAATCAGGGCCAGGCACCTGAGCAGGTGCTGCGGCAACTGGCTCACGGACTGACCAACAAATTGCTGCACACGCCGACTGCCAATTTAAAGCGGGCCGGTGAGCTGGGTCATCATGAGCATATTCGCTGGACCCAGGAATTGTTTGGCCTGCAGGAGCCAGTTGAGCAGACCGCCAATAAAGCCGCTGAGCACATTAGCGGCAATGACAATGAAGGCGAGATAGACGAGCAGGAACAACCATGAAAGCAACGTTGCTGGAAAAACTCGATAGCCTTGCCGAACGCTATGATGAAGTGGGTCACTTGCTGAGCGATCCAGAGGTCATCGGCGAGCAGAATCGATTTCGTACGCTGTCAATCGAGTACGCCGAGCTGGAGCCGGTGGTTAAAGTCTATCAGCGCTTCGCCCAACTCTCTGGTGATATCGAAAGTGCGCGTCATATGCTCAAGGATGACGATGCCGACATGCGCGAATTGGCAGAGCAGGAAATCAGTGGAGGGCAGGCTCAGTTGCCCGAGCTAGAGCAATCCCTCCAAACGCTGTTATTACCGAAAGACCCCAATGATAAGTGCAATGTTTTTCTGGAAATTCGGGCTGGCACGGGTGGTGATGAGGCCGCGATATTTACCGGCGATTTATTCCGTATGTATTCGCGCTATGCCGACTCCCAGAATTGGCAGGTCGAGATCGTCAACGAACGTTTCGGCGACCATGGCGGCTACAAAGAAATCATTGCCCGCATTGTCGGTAAACAGGTTTTCTCTCGGCTTAAGTTTGAATCCGGTGCCCATCGGGTGCAGCGAGTGCCAGAAACCGAGTCTCAGGGACGAGTGCATACCTCTGCCTGCACGGTGGCGATTCTGCCTGAAGTGGATGAGTTGGAAGCTGTCGAAATCAACAAAGCCGATTTGCGTGTCGATACCTACCGGGCTTCCGGTGCCGGTGGTCAGCACGTCAACAAAACCGACTCCGCTGTGCGCCTCACCCATTTACCCACGGGTATTGTGGTGGAATGCCAGGATGAGCGCTCGCAACATAAAAATAAAGCCAGGGCGATGTCCCTGTTACAGGCCCGTATTCTCAGTGGCATGCAGGAGCAACAATCTCAGGAGCAGTCTGATCTGCGCCGCAGTCTGGTCGGCAGTGGCGACCGTTCAGAGCGTATTCGTACCTATAACTATCCCCAGGGCCGGATCACTGACCATCGAATCAACCTGACGTTATATAAGATTGATGAAATTACCGAAGGTGATCTCAATCAGGTGATCGAACCGTTGATCAATGAATATCAAACCGAGCAGTTGGCGGCGCTGGCCGAATAAGTGCACTGGCCAGATGGATGTCTAAGCACGGGGTGACCATTGCAGATTTACTCAAACTAGCTTCCAGCCTGGAGCCTGTTAGCGATAGTCCTCGTCTGGATATCGAAGTACTGCTAGGCCATGTCCTTGGAAAGCCCCGCAGTTATCTTTATACCTGGCCCGAAACGCAACTTGCGCCTGATATCAGTCAGAAATTCCAGGGTTTGTTGCAGCGCCGACAGATGGGCGAACCTATCGCCCATCTGGTGGAAAAAAAAGAGTTCTGGTCATTGGAGCTGGAGGTCAATGCCAGCACCTTAATTCCCCGGCCAGAAACTGAATTGCTGATTGAAACAGCGTTACAGTTAATCGATAAGCCCAGAGTTCGCGTGCTTGACCTGGGTACAGGAACTGGCGCTATTGCATTGGCCTTGGCTAGCGAACGCCCAGACTGGCAGATTCTGGCTGTCGATGTGGTGGCCGAAGCCGTTCTGCTCGCGGGGAAAAACTGTACGCGACTCGGTTTTAACAATGTCACGGTCAGGGAGAGCGACTGGTTCTCCAATCTTAGCGGTATGACATTTGATCTGATTATCGCTAACCCCCCTTATATTGCCGCTGACGATGCGCATCTAGGTCAGGGTGATGTGCGTTTCGAGCCTCGTAGGGCTTTGGTGGCCTATAAGCAAGGGCTTGCCGACCTCGATACGATTATCGTTGACGCACACAAATATTTAGCCGCGGGGGCCTGGCTGTTGCTTGAACACGGTTACCAGCAGGCTGACCGGGTTAGAGAGCTGTTGTCTACGGCTGGCTTTGTGGATATCAATACCTGCTCAGACTTACCAGGTCACGAACGGCTTTCTTATGGGCGTTGGCGGGCTTAATGGCCAAAAATTGTCACGATATAAATATTGGGTAGTTATCCTTAGTCATACAAACTGTTGCGTTATTTGCCCTATATTGTACTTAGCGGGACATTAGCTATAGTTAATCAATAACGACAAGTAATGCGGATATTACCGATGGGGAGACAGGTACGTAAGGGTCGTGCGCATTGGCAGTGGTTGTTAACGCCACTTTTGATCTTGTTTTTCTGCATGGCCCCGGTAGCTGAGCAAGATGACAAAAAGCGCCTGGTCTTAGTGACCCCTCTTCCGGCAGGGAACTGGTATGTGCAGTGGGTGACCGAGGTATACGGCAAGGCGCTGGGTCAATTGGGTTATACACTGGTGGTGCAGCGGTGCGAGCCACGCTTGTGTACAGAGCTGGCCAGGCGGGGTGAAGTCGATGGTGAGTTAATGCGCGCGGCCATGTATCAGAGTTTGATACCCAATTTGTTGAGACTCGAAGGGTCTTTGGCGTCCATCACCTGGTCGGCATACCCTATCTGGAGCGCAAGTTGGCAGCGGCAAGTTCTGCAACGAAAGTGACCAAAGTCAGGCACTGGACACTGGGTCTGAAGCGCCTTGCCAGGGCGGAAGTCGATGTTTACGTCGGGTCTGATGAGATTATCGGCGCTTATCTGAATAATCCTGAATACAAGGGGCTTTACCGAGCAGGTGTTATCGAGACCATGCAGCTCTATGTGTACCTCAATAAGAAGCATGAAAAGTTAGCTGGCAATCTGTCTATCGTGTTGGCAGAAACGAAAGCAGGGGGCTTGATAACAGAAATATCTCGTAAGGTTTTAATGCAGGAATATATAGAATAGTGAGACCTTTGCTACGCCGCCAATGGGCTTTCCCTCTCGGTAGTACCAGCAAGCGCTTACTCAGTTTTTCCGACGGCATTGTGTATGGGTTTTGAGCGCTTCATTGGCATTGACTATTCCGGTGCGCAGGGGCCGGAAAGTCGGCTACCAGGCTTGCAGGTGTATCAGGCTCGACCCGATGGCGTTCCGGAGCGTATGTCACCACCAGTGAAACGCGCAAAGAATTGGTCACGGTGTGAAGTAACGCAGTTCTGTCAGGAAGCCTTGCGGGCCGATGAGCCGGTAATTATCGGTATCGATCATTGTTTTTCTTTGCCGCTCAGCTACATGGCGCGCTACGACCTGAATAACTGGGATGTATTTCTGCGCGATTTTATGCACCACTGGCCGACCCATGAAGACTATAACTATGTTGAATTTCTTCGCGAGGATAATCCACGCACCGGCAACTCCTCGGAGTTCAGATTGTGCGAAAAGTGGACTGCTACAGCAAAAAGCGCTTTTCAGTTTGATATGCAGGGTTCAGTGGCGAAATCGACCCACGCGGGATTGCCCTGGCTATTGTGGCTGCGACAGGTAAGCACAGCACGGGTACACTTTTGGCCCTTTGACGGCTTTGATGTCCCCGAAGGTCATTCGGTGATTGCAGAGGCTTACCCAGCACTTTATAAAAGGCGTTATGACAAAGAGGGCCGGTCTGCCGATGAGCATGATGCCTGGTCGATAGCCGCCTGGCTGAAAGATGCGGATCAGCGTGGCATTTTGAATAAATATTTTCAGCCACCACTGACTTTACCTGAGCAAAAGCAGGCGCGTTTAGAAGGCTGGATATTGGGGGTGTGTTAGGATTTATTAGCTAATATAAGTTTTAAAAACCAAGAGAGGATATTGCGTGAAAATTGATAGTAGTTTTAGTTTTGGCGATCAGCTTGACGACATCGATGACATTAAGCGCCGCTATGTGGAATTTGAAAACCAGGGCTTTGACGGTGTGGTCACCGCAGAAATTCAGAATGACCCCTTCCTGGTGGTTGGCATGGGGGCCGACGCCACTAATGAAGTGGAATTGCGCACCGGAATTGCCGTTGCTTTCGCTCGCAGTCCAATGATCACCGCCTATACGGCCCATGATCTCAATGCCTTTTCTAAAGGCCGATTTACGCTGGGGCTAGGCTCTCAGATACAGGCTCACATTACCAAGCGGTTTTCTATGCCCTGGCATGGCCCGGCCAAACAAATGGGCGAATTTATTCGCGCACTCCACGCAATTTGGGATTGCTGGTATGACGGTGAGCCGCTGAATTTTCGCGGTGATTGTTATAAGCACACCTTGATGACGCCGGATTTTAGCCCGAAAAATACCGAGTACGGCCGCCCTAAAGTGGTGATGGCCGCAGTGGGTCCAAAGATGATTAACACCGCAGCGGAAGTGGCCGACGGTATTATTATCCACACTTTTGGTACGCAAAAATATATTGAAGAACGGATTCTGCCTGGTATCGATAAAACTCTGTCGGATAAGGGTAGAAGCCGAGCCGACTTTGATGTCTCTTTTCCACCCTTTGTGATTACCGGCCAAAATGAAGAAGAGTTTGAAGCTGCTAAAGCCCAGGTGCGTTACCGAATCGCGTTTTACGCTTCAACACCCGCTTATAGGCCCGTGCTCGAATGTCACGACTGGCAGGATCTACAGCCGAAGCTCAATCATTTATCCAAAAATAATGGCTGGGATAAAATGCCCGAGTTGATCAGTGATGAAATGCTCGAAACCTTCGCCGTGGTGGGTGAGCCCCTGCAGGTAGCCGAGCAGATTAACAAGCGCTACGGCAAACTGGTTGATCGAATAACCCTGGAAAATAATTTACCAACGGAGCTCTTACAGCAGCAAATGACTATTATTAAAGGCTAGCGTCGTTACCGTATAAAAATTGGGGAAATATAAAGCCGACTTTATATTGTCGGCTTTATATTGTCGGCTTTTTATTGAGCTGGGTTTGTCGCTTATTAACCATCGCCGTGGCGGAGTAATTTCCCTGAATAATTATGAGTTTCCTCATCGTGATCAATGGTGACTTCGCCGTTAACGAGAATGTAGTTATAGCCTTTGGCTCGCTGGATACGACGCCATTCGTTACCCGGCATATCGTGAACCACTTCGCCGTCGAGTATCTCAAGGTTTTCGTAGTCATAAACGACAATATCGGCGGGCGAGCCTTCCCGCAACACACCGCGATTATTAAACCCTGCCAATGCGGCGGGCAGTGCGCTTAATCGCCAGTGGACGTCTTCCAGTGACAGCATGTTGTGCTCGCGGACGTATTTGGCGATCGCTTCGGTGGGGTAGCGCCCCGCCGTGAGGAATCGAGTGTGGGCACCGCCATCGGATACTCCAAACGTAACAAAGGGATCGTCGATAATTTCCTGCATATACTCCAGGTTGCCTTCATTGGGCAGCATGCCGAAGAATTCCGCCTTGAGATTAGTGCCCACCGCGATATCCAACATGGCATCAAGTGGGTCAATCCCCATTTTCTCAGCGATCAGACTGATTTTGTGGTCTTTGAATTCTGCAAAGTCATCGGAATTAGGCCGTACCAGTACGATCTCCTCAACGGGGCCGGTGGCTAAATTGTTGTGGGGGTCTTTTTTTATCGCATCGCGAATAGCAGGATCGGCCATTTTAGCCAGTCTCTCTTCGAAGCTACCTGTGGTCGCTTCACGCCAGGCCTCGGAGTCGTCCCACAGGTTCCATTCGTCGAGGGCAAAGGTAAAGCCGCAATCAGTGGTCAGGCCCTGGCCGTAAACCTTGTTGCCGCGGGCGTGACAATCGCTCAGCCACTTCAGTGTCTCGCGATGTTGACTGGGATCGTCGGCGATGACTTGAACAACGTTGTATAGCAAGGGTCGACCACTGACCTCGGCCAGCATTTCCAAATGGGCGCGGTCACTGTCGTGGTCGTCGCCGAGCATGGTCACCTGCATAAAACCTTCGTTGCGCCTCGCCAGAACTTTTGCCAGCGCGATAGCGGTTTCGTTGTGCATGACGTCGGTGGGCATGGGTGTGCCATCGAAATCCCGCTGCACATCGGCACCGCAACCAGGTGTTAAACGCTGCGCAGACCAGCCGCAACCACCTGCGTCCATGGATTCTTCCAGCAGGCGGATAATTTCTGCTTCTTCCTCTGCGGTTGGCATTTCTCCCGCTTTGGCGCGTTCAAAACCCATCACCCAGATCAACAGGGGCGTTAATGGCACATAGGGCAAAATATTGATGGCCTTGGGGGTGCGTTCGACACTGTCGAGGTAGTCAGGGAAAGTCACCCAGTCCCAGGGCATACCCTCTTTCATGGAATCAAAGGGGATCGCTTCTACCCGAGTCATCGACAGCATAGAGCGTTCACGCAATTCTGGTGCGACCGGGGCAAAGCCAAAACCACAGTTGCCGATAACCACCGAGGTGATGCCGTGCCAGCTCGACAGGGAGCAATAGGGATCCCAGAATAACTGAGCGTCGTAGTGAGTGTGCAGATCAATAAAACCGGGACATACGTGTTTGCCTTCAGCGTCTAATACTTGATCAGCATCTCTTGCATCAAGCCGTCCAATTTTAGCGATTACACCATCCTTGATACCGATATCACCCTTATAACGGGGGATACGTGTGCCATCGAATATCGTTCCGTTCTGAATAATCGTATCGTAGCTGGTCATTAGTCTTTCTCCTGTATCTATGATTTTCTTATTAAATTTATAAAGATTATAGAACAGTGTAGTTGAGTTTTTGGCCTTGTGACTGGCTAAGTAACTTTGATTGGAGCCTGGTTACGAATCAGCTATATCAGGGCCAGGTTTTTTATCGATAAGTTCAGAATCAGCTAAATTTGAAGTGAATTTTATGCACAAAAAAGCCAGCGTTGAAGCCGGCTTTTTTTATTGCTTATGTCTTACTTTTTATTGATCGGAATCAGGCGATGCCATGACGCAGCAGTTTTCCTGAATAGTTATGAGTTTCCTCATCGTGATCAATAGTCACTTCACCGTTGACGAGAATGTAGTCATAGCCTTTGGCGCGTTGGATACGACGCCATTCGTTAGCAGGCATATCGTGAACAATTTCACCATCGAGTATTTCAAGGTTTTCGTAGTCGTAAACCACGATATCAGCAGGGGCACCCTCGACCAGCGTGCCGCGGGCTTTAAAACCGGCTAATGCCGCAGGCAAGGCACTTAAGCGCCAGTGAACTTCTTCCAGCGAGAGCATGTTGTGCTCACGGACATATTTCGCGATGGCCTCGGTAGGGAAGCGTCCGGCGGTCAGGAAGCGCGTATGGGCACCACCGTCGGAAACCCCGAAAGTAACAAAGGGGTCATCGATAATCTCTTTCATGTATTCGAGATTGCCAGCGTTAGGCAGCATGGCGAAAAATTCGGCCTTCAGATTGGTGCCGACGGCGATATCGAGCATGGCATCGATAGGATCAACGCCCATTTTCTCAGCGATCAGACTGATTTTGTGGTCTTTGTACTCGGTAAAGTCGTCTGAGTTAGGCCGTACCATGACCACTTCTTCAATGGGGCCGGTGGCAGCGAAGCCGGGGGGATTATTTTTCAGTTTCTCACGCATTTCCGGATCGGCCATCTTACGCATTTTGTCTTCTTGGCTACCGGTAGTGGCTTCGCGCCAGGCATCGGAGTCGTCCCACAGATTCCACTCGTCGAGGGCAAAGGTGAAGCCGCAGTCAGTGGTCAAGCCCTGACCGTAAACCTTATTACCGCGAGCGTGACACTCGCTCAACCATTTCAGGGTCTCTCTGTGGATACTGGGGTCGCTCGCTACCGCTTGAACGACGTTGTATAACAAAGGCCGACCACTGACCTGGGCCAGCTCTTCCATATGGGCGCGATCTTTTTCCGGATCGTTGCCGCTGAGCATGGTGACCTGCATAAAACCTTCGTTACGCTTGGCCAATACTGCGGCCAGGGCGAGTGCGGTTTCATCGTGCATCACGTCGGTGGGCATGGGCGTACCGTCGAAGTCTCGTTGTACATCAGCGCCGCAGCCAGGCGCCAGGCGTTGTGCCGACCAACCGCAACCGCCTGCGTCCATAGACTCTTCGAGCATGGCGCATAACTGTGCTTCTTCTTCCGGGGTTGGTTTGGCGCCAGCTTTGGCGCGATCAAACCCCATCACGGTGATCAGCATTGGCACCAGGGGCACGTAGGGGAGAATATTCATTGCCAAAGGCGTGCGATCGATACTGTCGAGGTATTCAGGGAAGGTTTCCCAGTCCCAGGGCATACCTTCTTTCATTGAATCGTAAGGGATGGCTTCGATTCGGGTCATTGACAGCATTGAGCGTTCGCGAAGTTCAGGAGCCACTGGGGCGAAGCCAAAACCGCAGTTACCGATCACGACTGAGGTAATGCCGTGCCAGCTCGATAGCGAGCAATAGGGATCCCAGAACAACTGGGCATCGTAGTGGGTGTGTAGGTCGATAAAGCCGGGGCAGACGTGCTTGCCCTCAGCGTCGATAATTTTGTCGCCTTCCGCGGTGTCGAGACGGCCGATTTTTGCAATATTGCCGTCTTTAATACCGATGTCACCTTTAAAGCGCGGGATGCGCGTGCCATCGAAAATGGTACCATTTTTGATAATCGTATCGTACGTCGCCATAAATTTCTCTCCTGTATCTGGCTTGGTGGTAATTGATAAGTTGCTTGCCTGCCATATCCGGTGTTTTTGTATGGCTAATGAATAGGTAAGTTATCCGGGAATTTTTATAACTATTACAGCTGTGACTGAGCGTTGATAATTTTGGGATACCAAAGGTACTGCTTTGTTTTCTTTCCTGCAAGTGCTTATTTTTAATAATTAAATGTGCAGGCCCCTGACACAAATCGTAAGCAAAAACTAAAAAAGTCGGCAATATTGCTATTGCCGACTTTTTCGATGAAGGTGCTTAAAAGCGGAGTATTATGCGATTCCGTGACGCAGTAATTTCCCGGAATAGTTATGAGTTTCCTCATCGTGATCAATAGTCACTTCGCCGTTCACCAGGATGTAGTCATAGCCTTTAGCCCGTTGGACACGACGCCACTCATTGCCGGGCATGTCGTGAACCACTTCGCCATCCAGTATTTCGAGGTTTTCGTAGTCGTAAACGACGATGTCTGCAGGTGCGCCTTCTACTAATGTGCCTCGACTTTTGAAGCCTGCCATTGCGGCTGGCAGCGCACTTAAGCGCCAGTGAACATCTTCTAACGAGAGCATGTTGTGCTCCCGAACATAACGGGCGATGGCCTCGGTAGGGAAGCGTCCAGCCGTCAGAAAGCGCGTATGGGCACCACCATCAGAAACCCCGAAGGTAACAAAGGGGTCGTCGATGATCTCTTTCATATATTCGATATTACCGGCGTTGGGTAGCATTGCGTAAAATTCGGCCTTGAGGTTGGTGCCGACGGCGATATCGAGCATGGCATCGACGGGATCCTTGCCGGTTTTCTCAGCGATCAAACCGATGGTGTGATCTTTAAAATCAGTGAAATCGTCCGAGTTAGGACGCACCATGACCACATCTTCCACAGGACCTGTGACCAGGATGCCGGGAGGATTATCCTTGAGCCCCTGCCGCCTGGCAGGATCGCCGAGTTTCTGTAGTCGTTCTTCAAAAGTGCCGGTAGTGGCTTCACGCCAGGCTTCGGAATCATCCCACATGTTCCACTCGTCGAGGGCAAAGGTGAAGCCGCAGTCGGTGGTCAGACCCTGACCGTAAACCTTGTTACCACGGGCGTGACACTCGCTTAACCACTGTAGGCATTCCCTGTGTATGGTGGGATCGTTAGCGACGGCCTGTACCACGTTGTAAAGAATCGGACGGCCGCTGACTTCCGCCAGTTCTTCGAGGTGGGCGCGATCGTGATCGGCATCCTTGCCGCTGATCATAGTGACCTGCATAAAGCCTTCGTTACGCTTAGCGAGGACCGCTGCCAATGCGAGAGCGGTTTCATCGTGCATAACATCGGTCGGCATAGGCGTACCATCGAAGTCTCGTTGGATATCGGCACCACAACCCGGCGCCAAACGTTGTGCCGACCAACCGCAGCCACCCGCATCCATGGACTCTTCCAGCATGGCGCATAATTCTGCTTCTTCTTCCGGTGTTGGCATATCGCCTGCTTTGGCGCGGTCGAAACCCAGCACCGTAATGAGCATGGGTACCAGCGGCACATAGGGAAGTATGTTAATTGCCTTGGGGGTGCGCTCAACACTGTCGAGGTATTCCGGAAAAGTCTCCCAGTCCCAGGGCATACCTTCTTTCATGGAGTCAAAAGGAATGGCCTCGATGCGGGTCATCGACAGCATGGCCCGTTCGCGCAATTCCGGTGCTACCGGGGCGAAACCAAAACCGCAGTTACCGATAACGACGGAAGTAATGCCGTGCCAGCTCGATAACGAGCAGTAGGGGTCCCAGAATAATTGGGCATCGTAGTGAGTGTGTAAATCGATAAAGCCGGGACAGACGTGCTTGCCTTCGGCGTCGATGATTTTGTCGCCTTCAGTGGCGTCGAGCCGGCCGATTTTTGCAATATTACCGTCTTTAATGCCGATATCGCCTTTAAAGCGAGGAATGCGCGTGCCATCGAAAATGGTGCCGTTTTTGATAATCGTATCGTAAGTTGCCATGGTTCTTTCTCCTGTATTTGGCTTATCTGTTTATACGGTTAGCCTTTAATTTTGGAGTTTTACGGTGTTTGCAAGTGCGTGTCTGAGCATTCAAAGCAGGATTGGTTTTCCGGGAAGTCTCACAGCCACTACAGTCGTTATTGGATATGCGTCATGCCGGGCCACAAAAGGTACTGCTTTGCTTGTGTTACTGCAACTGCTCATTTTTGCTGATAAAAGTGCAACAGCTGTCTGCAAAAACCTAAGGGTATTATCGAATTTGGCCTTAACAATGCGATTGCGGCCTATTTCGATGGGGGGTTGAAAGTAGCTTGTCCGGCGATAGCCGGTGTGGCAATTTACCGGATAATCATTGGGTTCCTGACAATTATTAACCCGGCTTCCTAATAGGCTGGTTATGCTGCATAGGTTATTTTGGGATGCTGAAAATATTTCTTTACTCTGTTCGGTTGCTTTTGCAACATGCGCATATGCGATAACACCTTTGCTTTGAGTTGTTTTCTATTTC